>NZ_JBIAME010000004.1:0-755732 GCF_042873935.1 Streptomyces sp. NPDC004327
AAACGCCCGGTTACATTCCGAACCCGGAAGCTAAGCCTTTCAGCGCCGATGGTACTGCAGGGGGGACCCTGTGGGAGAGTAGGACGCCGCCGAACTCCTTTTAGCCTCAACCCCTGGACTCTGTCCGGGGGTTGAGGCATTTTTGCGTTCCGGTGACCCCTGTTCACCTTGTCCTGGTGGCTGAGGGTAAGGTCATGGGGCATCGTTGGCTCGTTTCCCACAGGAGGCCCCCGGGTGGAGGTCCAGGAGACTCGCGTTCAGACGGACCGGGTCCTCACCATCCCCAACATCCTCAGCATGGCTCGTCTCGTCGGCGTGCCGCTCTTCCTGTGGCTGATCCTCCGACCCGTGTTCGGTGGACACAGTGACGGCTGGGCTCTGCTCGTGCTGGCCCTCAGTGGTGTCAGCGACTATCTCGACGGGAAGCTCGCCCGGCGCTGGAACCAGATCAGCAACCTCGGCCGGCTGCTCGATCCGGCCGCGGACCGGCTCTACATCCTTTCCACGCTCGTCGGGCTCACCTGGCGGGAGATCCTGCCGCTCTGGCTGACCGGCATCCTTTTGGCCCGCGAGCTGATGCTCCTGGTCGCCGTGGGAATCCTCCGCCGGCACGGCTATCCGCCGCCGCAGGTGAACTTCCTCGGGAAAGCTGCCACTTTCAACTTGATGTACGCGTTCCCGCTGCTGCTGCTCAGTGACGGAAACGGATGGCTGGCGTCACTCGCCGAAGTTTTCGGGTGGGCCTTCGCCGGATGGGGTACAACTCTGTATTGGTGGGCAGGGATCCTCTACGTGGTCCAGGTCCGTCGACTCGTGAAGGCGGATACCGCGGCCGATTGAGCCCGTCCGTCCCGTGCCGAGCAGCGACGCCGGCAGGTTCGAGGACGCCCGAGGGCCATTGAGTGGACAGGTGAAGTCGGCAGGACCGTCGTCTCTTCAAGGAGGACGCTTCCGACATGAAGGCCGTCGTGATGGCCGGTGGCGAAGGTACCCGCCTTCGCCCCATGACTTCGAGCATGCCCAAGCCTCTGCTGCCGGTGGTGAACCGGCCGATCATGGAGCATGTCCTGCGACTGCTCAAGAGGCACGGTCTCAACGAGACCGTCGTCACCGTGCAGTTCCTCGCCTCCCTCGTCCGGAATTACTTCGGGGACGGGGAAGAGCTCGGAATGGAGCTCACCTATGCGAACGAGGAGAAGCCGCTCGGCACCGCGGGGAGTGTGAAGAATGCCGAGGAGGCGTTGAAGGACGACGCCTTTCTCGTCATTTCCGGGGACGCGCTCACCGACTTCGACCTCACCGATCTGATCGCCTTCCACAAGCAGAAGGGCGCCCTCGTCACGGTCTGTCTGACCCGGGTGCCCAATCCGCTGGAGTTCGGCATCACGATCGTCGACGAGGAAGGAAAGGTCGAACGATTCCTGGAGAAGCCGACCTGGGGACAGGTCTTCTCCGACACGGTGAACACGGGCATCTATGTGATGGAGCCCGAAGTCTTCGACTATGTCGAAGCGGACGTTCCGGTCGACTGGTCGGGTGATGTCTTTCCCCGCCTGATGAAGGACGGCAAGCCGATCTACGGCTATGTCGCCGAGGGCTACTGGGAGGACGTCGGCACCCACGAGAGCTATGTCAAGGCCCAGGCCGACGTCCTGGAAGGCAAGGTCCAGGTCGACATCGACGGCTTCGAGATCTCCCCGGGCGTGTGGGTCGCCGAAGGAGCCGAGGTCCACCCCGACGCCGTCCTGCGCGGGCCGCTCTACGTCGGCGACTACGCCAAGGTGGAGGCCGGCGCGGAGATCCGCGAACACTCCGTCATCGGTTCCAACGTGGTCGTGAAGAGCGGCGCCTTCCTGCACAAGGCCGTCGTCCACGACAACGTCTACATCGGGCAGCAGAGCAATCTGCGCGGCTGCGTCATCGGGAAGAACACCGATGTGATGCGGGCGGCCCGGATCGAGGACGGGGCCGTCATCGGTGACGAGTGCCTGATCGGTGAGGAATCGATCGTGCAGGGCAACGTTCGGGTCTACCCGTTCAAGACGATCGAGGCCGGCGCCTTCGTCAACACGTCCGTCATCTGGGAGTCCCGCGGACAGGCCCACCTCTTCGGGGCGCGCGGTGTGTCCGGCATCCTCAACGTGGAGATCACGCCCGAGCTGGCGGTCCGGCTCGCCGGCGCGTACGCCACCACGCTGAAGAAGGGCGCCACCGTCACCACCGCCCGCGACCACTCCCGCGGCGCGCGGGCGCTGAAGCGGGCGGTGATCTCGGCGCTGCAGGCCAGCGCCATCGACGTACGAGATCTGGAGAACGTGCCGCTGCCGGTGGCCCGGCAGCAGACCGCGCGGGGCAGCGCCGGAGGGATCATGGTGCGGACCTCGCCCGGAATACCGGACTCGGTCGACATCATGTTCTTCGACGAGCGCGGCGCGGACCTGTCGCAGGCCGGGCAGCGCAAGCTGGACCGGGTCTTCGCACGTCAGGAGTACCGGCGGGCGTTCCCGGGCGAGATCGGCGACCTGTCCTTCCCGGCGAGCGTCTTCGACTCGTACACCGGATCGCTGCTGCGGAACGTGGACACCTCCGGGATCGCGGAGGCCGCCCTGAAGGTGGTCGTGGACGCGTCCAACGGCAGCGCCGGGCTCGTACTGCCCAGCCTGCTCGGGCGCCTCCAGGTCGATTCGCTGACCATCAACCCGGGTCTCGACGAGGCGCGGCCCACCGAGTCGGCGGAGAGCCGGCGGGCCGGGCTCGTCCGGCTCGGGGAGATCGTGGCGTCGGCGCGGGCCGCGTTCGGCGTGCGCTTCGACCCGGTCGGCGAGCGGCTCTCGCTGGTCGACGAGCGGGGCCGGATCATCGAGGACGACCGTGCGCTGCTCGTGCTGCTCGACCTGGTGGCGGCCGAACGGCGCTCCGGGCGGGTCGCGCTGCCGGTGACGACCACGCGGATCGCCGAGCAGGTGGCGGCGTACCACGGCACCCAGGTGGAGTGGACGACCACCTCGCCGGACGACCTCACGAGGGTCGGCCGGGAGGAGTCGACGATCTTCGGCGGCGACGGGCGCGGCGGGTTCATCGTGCCCGAGTTCAGCAGCGTCTTCGACGGGGCGGCGGCCTTCGTGCGGCTGATCGGACTGGTCGCCCGGACCCAGCTCACGCTGAGCCAGATCGACGCGCGAATCCCGCGCGCGCACGTACTGCGGCGGGACATCGCCACACCGTGGGCGGTTAAGGGGCTCGTGATGCGCCGGGTGGTGGAGGCGGCCGGCGACCGGTTCGTCGACACGACCGACGGCGTGCGGGTGGTGGAGACCGACGGCCGGTGGGTGATGGTGCTGCCGGACCCGGCGGAGGCCGTCACCCATCTGTGGGCCGAGGGCCCCGACGACGCCTCGGCCCAGGCGCTGCTCGACGAGTGGTCG
Organism: Streptomyces sp. NPDC004327; assembly: GCF_042873935.1. NCBI lineage: Bacteria > Bacillati > Actinomycetota > Actinomycetes > Kitasatosporales > Streptomycetaceae > Streptomyces > Streptomyces sp. NPDC004327. Next base: position 3,426 of record NZ_JBIAME010000004.1, read on the forward strand.
GCCGTGGTGGACAGCGCAGGTCACTGACCGTACGCGGGCCGGACGAGGCCGGTGGGCCGGGCGGTACCCAGAGGTTCCGCCCGGCCCGTCCACAGGGCCATTCGGCGGTAGGGCGTGCGACGTGCGACGATGTGCGGCATGTCGCAGCAGCCCCCCGTTCGGAGCACAGGATCGCCACCTCCGCGTCCGGACGCGTCCATGTCGCTGCTGAACAACGTGATCGACCACGCCGTGGACGACGGCTACGCGGAGGCGTCGGCGCGGCGCGCGGCGGAGGGCGGCGGCCTGCCCCGTACCGTACGGGCGAAGCTCGGCCTGGCGGCCGGCCTGGTGCTGGCGGCGGCCGTGGTGACGCTCGGCGCGGCCGAGGCGCGGGTGTCCGCGCCGGTCGCCGCGAAGGAGCGGCAGGACCTGATCAACCGGATCGACTCGGAGACCTCGGCGGCGGACCGGCTGCAGAAGGACGTCGAGCAACTGCGGACCGAGGTCGGTGAGCGCCAGCGCAAGGCGCTCGAGCAGCACGGCGGTGACCAGGCGGAGCTGGTGGCGCTGCTCTCGGGCGCGACCCCGGTGCACGGGCCCGGCGTGAAGCTGGTCGTGGACGATGCCAAGGGCAGTGACACCGGCGGTGGCGGCCCGCGCGAGAGCAGCGGCTTCTCCGACACGGGCCGGGTGCGCGACCGGGACATGCAGCGGGTCGTCAACGGCCTGTGGGAGTCGGGCGCCGAGGCGGTCGCGATCAACGGTCAGCGGCTGACGGCACTGTCGGCGATCCGGGCCGCGGGTGATGCCGTACTGGTCGACAACAAGCCACTGGTGCCGCCGTACACCATCCTCGCCGTCGGCGACGGGAAGCGGCTGAGCACCACGTTCCAGGACAGCGCCGACGGGCAGTATCTGCACGCGCTGCAGGAGAACTTCGGGATCCGCACCAGCATCTCGGCGGAGGGCGACGTACGCCTGCCGGCCGCGCCGAGCCTGATCGTACGTACAGCAGAGCCGAGGGGAGCCGGGGCGGCTAAGGCCACCGGGCAGGCCACGGCCGACACAGGGAAGGGCACATCTTGATCGCCGTACTGGGCCTCATCGTGGGAGTCGTGGTCGGACTGTTGGTCCGGCCCGAGGTTCCGGCGGTGGTCGAGCCCTATCTTCCGATCGCCGTGGTCGCCGCCCTCGACGCGGTCTTCGGCGGCCTGCGCGCCATGCTCGACGGGATCTTCGTCGACAAGGTCTTCGTGGTGTCGTTCCTGTCGAATGTGGTGGTGGCGGCGCTGATCGTCTTCCTCGGCGACAAGCTGGGCGTGGGCGCGCAGTTGTCGACCGGTGTGGTCGTCGTGCTCGGCATCCGGATCTTCTCCAACGCGGCCGCCATCCGGCGGCATGTGTTCCGGGCGTGAGGCCGATGAGCGAGCAGCGCGACAACCACGAGCACGATGGCAAGAACGACAACAACAAGAACGACGGAAGCAATGCCAACGGCAATGCCAACGGCAACGTCGGCGACGCCAAGCGGAACGACGCGGCCGAGCAGCCCCGGCCGCCGAAGCCGGAGCCTGTGCAGCCCCAGCAGCCTCCGGCCCCCCAGCAGCCTCCGACCCCCCAGCGGCAGCCGCAGCCCCAGCCCCGGCAGGCTCCGGTACCCCAGCCGCAGCCGCAGCCGCAGCCTCAGGCCGCGCCCCAGCCCCAGCCCCAGCCCCAGCCTCAGCCCGAGCCCCAGCCCGCTGTCACCGGCCGCCAGCGACTCGCCTCCGCGTTGTGGCCGCCGAAGGTGAGCCGGGCCCAACTCGTCGTCGCCCTGCTGCTGTTCGTGCTCGGCCTCGGCCTGGCGATCCAGGTGCGGTCGACCAGCGACAACAGCGCGCTGCGCGGTGCCCGCCAGGAGGACCTGGTGCGGATCCTCGACGAGCTCGACGACCGCACCCAGCGCCTGGAGGACGAGAAGACCCGCCTGGAGAAGCAGCGCTCCGAGCTGGAGTCCAGCTCGGACCAGGCCGAGGAGGCGCGCAAGCAGACCCAGGAGAAGGAGCGGCAGCTCGGCATCCTGGCCGGCACGGTCGCCGCCGAGGGCCCGGGGATCACGATGACGATCACGGACCCCTCCGGTGCCATCGAGTCGGACATGCTGCTCGACGCGATCCAGGAGCTGCGCGCGGCGGGCGCCGAGGCGATCCAGGTCAACGACGTGCGCGTGGTCGCCGACAGCTATTTCTCGGGCAGTGGACGCGACATGAAGATCGATGGAACGCAGGTGGCCGCTCCGTACGTCTTCAAGGTCATCGGCAAGCCGGAGGATCTCGAGCCCGCGCTCAACATCCCCGGCGGCATCGTTCAGACACTGGAGAAGGAGCAGGCCACGGTCACGGTGGAGCGTTCCGGGAAGATCGTCGTCGACGCCTTGCGGCCTGCGAAGCGGCCTGACTACGCTCGGTCGTCCTCGCAGTGAGGCGGGGTGTGATGACGGTCGCACGGCAAGGGCATGACCTTGCGGGGGGTCGCCGCACCACATCGGTGGTGCGTGGTGGAAACTGTCGAGTGGCCACGGACGTTGTGAAGATGTCCGGGTCGGCAGGTGTGTTCAGTCAGGGTTCGTCCTGCCCCACGGGCGGGTCTGTTTCGGTCAAGGGGAATCGCCCGTGAAGTTGTTTGCGAAGTTGTTCGGCAAGAGCGGACGCGAGGACGGCGGCAACGCCAGGCATCGCGCGCCGCGGAACGCCCAGAGCGAGGAACAGGGCGCAGAGCGCCCGCTCTTCCGCGACGAGGTCGGCGGCCAGGGTGGCGACATTCCGGGCACACCGGGCGCGTCTTCTGTTGACCCTGCCGGTGCCGCGCGCATAGGTTTCGGGGAAGCATCAACCTCAGGTGCGGGCGGAGGGTTCACCCCCGACCCGTACGCGACCCAGGCCTCCGCGGGGCAGCCGCGGCAGGAAGGCGCGTCCATGCCGGTGTGTACGAGGTGCGGTCACCGCAACACGGCGGACAGCCGTTTCTGCTCCCACTGCGGCACGCCGCTGCGCGGCGGGGTCGCTCCGGAGCGTCCCTCCGAGACGACCTCGACGATCTCCATCTCGGGGCTCGAGGCCTACGACGCCGAGGTCACCGGCCAGATTCCGGCGCTGTCGCCCGAGGCCCTGGCGGCCGTCGAGGCGCTGCCGACCGGTGCGGCGCTGCTCATCGTCCGCCGCGGTCCGAACTCGGGCAGCCGCTTCCTCCTGGACGGCGAGCTGACCACGGCCGGCCGCCACCCGCAGAGCGACATCTTCCTCGACGACGTGACGGTCTCCCGCCGCCACGTCGAGTTCCGGCGCCAGCCGGACGGCACCTTCACGGCGTCGGACGTCGGCAGCCTCAACGGCACCTATGTCAACCGCGAGCCGATCGAATCGGTCGTGCTCTCCAACGGTGACGAGGTGCAGATCGGCAAGTACCGGCTCGTGTTCTTCGCGAGCCAGCGGGGCGTGTGACGCCCCGGAGAACCTTCAGGGAAGGTCCATGGTGCGTACAGCGACGGGCGGTGCCGGCCTCGGTACCGCCTCCGCGGGCGAAGGGCTGGTCAGCATCGGCACGGTGCTGAGCCGGCTGCGTGACGAATTTCCCGAAGTGACCGTCTCCAAGATCCGGTTCCTGGAGGCCGAGGGGCTCGTCGAGCCCCAGCGCACGGCCTCCGGGTACCGGAAGTTCAGCCCGCGGGACGTGGAGCGGCTCGCTCGCATCCTGCGGATGCAGCGGGACCACTACCTCCCGCTGAAGGTGATCCGCGAGCACCTGGACGCGCTGGAGCGCGGCGAGCAGATCAGGCTGCCCGCACCCGGCCAGCACCCCGACCTGCTCGACGAGGCCGGGGCCGGGGACGCGGACGGCGAGCGCCCCACGGCGGCCCGCATCGGCCGCGCCGAGCTGCTCGCCGCCGCGGAGGTGACGGAGTCCGAGCTCGCCGAGTGGGAGTCGTACGGGCTGATCGCCGAGCTCGCCGGCGGCGGGTACGACGCCGAGACCGTGACCGTCGCCAGACTCGTGGCGGATCTGGGGAGATTCGGTCTGGAACCCCGCCATCTGCGCGCGGTGAAGGCCGCCGCCGACCGCGAGGCCGGACTGGTCGAACAGATGGTCGCACCGCTGCGCCGGCACCGTAACCCCCAGACCAGGGCCCATGCCGAGGCCACCGCCCAGGAGCTCGCCGGGCTCGCCGTACGGCTGCACGCGGCACTGGTCCAGACCGCCCTCGGGGTCCGGCTGCGGTGAGCCGGAGGCGGCCCGACTACCCAAACCGGTCGGGCACGTCCTAGGGTTGCTGTGTGAACGAGCTCGACGTTGTGGGTGTCCGGGTGGAAATGCCCTCCAACCAGCCGATCGTGCTCCTGCGTGAAGTGGGAGGCGACCGGTACCTCCCCATCTGGATCGGACCGGGGGAGGCGACCGCGATCGCCTTCGCCCAGCAGGGCATGGCCCCGGCCAGGCCGCTGACGCACGACCTGTTCAAGGACGTGCTGGAGGCGCTGGGGCAGGAGCTCACCGAAGTCCGCATCACGGACCTGCGGGACGGGGTCTTCTACGCCGAGCTGGTCTTCGCCAGCGGCGTCGAGGTCAGTGCCCGCCCCTCCGACGCGATAGCGCTCGCGCTGCGCACCGGCACGCCGATCTTCGGCAGTGACGGGGTGCTCGACGACGCGGGGATCGCGATTCCGGACGAGCAGGAGGACGAGGTGGAGAAGTTCCGCGAGTTCCTCGACCAGATCTCGCCGGAGGACTTCGGGACCGGCAACCAGTAGGCGGGGGCCGACGGGGCCGGGGCGCCGGGCGCCCCCGGAGCATTCGAGTAGCCCTTCCACGGAGTGGGGCACGGGAAACCACTCTCAGGGTGATTATCACTCGGCGTGCCGAGTGTGGCGATCGTTGACGCACCCCGAGTGACTGCCTACCTTCGTGTGGGCAGGTCAAGGACGGAGGGTCGGCGTGATGAGCAGCGGCGACGGTACGGCAGGGGGCTTCCTGGGGCGTGCGCCCGGGGAGGCGGGCCCGTATCCGCTTCACGGCAGTGCGGTCGGCTCCGGTACGGACGCGGGCGCGGACGCGCCGGCCGGCCCGGACTCCGTCGGCTACCGCGGTCCCACCGCGTGCGCGGCGGCCGGCATCACCTACCGGCAACTGGACTACTGGGCGCGCACCGGGCTCGTCGAGCCGAGCGTGCGGCCGGCGTACGGCTCCGGGACACAGCGGCTCTACAGCTTCCGCGACGTCGTCGTCCTCAAGATCGTCAAGCGTTTCCTGGACACCGGGGTCTCGCTCCAGAACATCCGGGCGGCGGTGCAGCACCTGCGGGCCCGCGGCTTCCGCGATCTGGAGCGCATGACGCTGATGAGCGACGGCGCGACCGTCTACGAGTGCTCGTCGCCCGACGAGGTCGTCTCCCTGCTCCAGGGCGGGCAGGGCGTCTTCGGCATCGCCGTGGGCGTGGTGTGGCGGGACGTCGAGGCGGCGCTCTCACAGCTGCACGGCGAGCGCGTCGACACCGGCGAGACGCTGATCGGGCACAACCCGGCCGACGAGCTGGCGCGCCGGCGCCGCGACAGGGCCGTCTGAGTCCGGCCGGACCGGTCGACTTCCAGGGCTCGTACGGATGTGCGGGCCGATTGTCAGTGGCGTAGGGCAGCATCAGAACCGTGAGAGCCGCGCCCACGATCCTGCATCTCGACATGGATGCCTTCTTCGCCGCCGCCGAGCAGGCGTCGAAGCCGAGCCTGCGCGGAAAGCCCGTGGTCGTGGGCGGGCTCGGACCGCGCGGAGTGGTCGCCACCGCGTCGTACGAGGCGCGGCGCTTCGGCGTGCACTCCGCGATGCCCATGGGGCAGGCGAGGCGGCTCGCGCCGAACGCGGCGTACCTGGTGCCGCGCTTCGGCTTCTACCGGGCGATCAGCGGGCAGGTCATGGAGTTGCTCGGGCGGCTCTCGCCGCTCGTGGAGCCGCTCAGCCTGGACGAGGCCTTCGTCGACCTGGAGGCGGGGGGCGTCGCCGACGACAGCGCGAGCGCGCGGGCGGCGGGGGAGCGGCTGCGGCGGGACATCCTGGCCGTCACCGGACTGACCGGATCGGTCGGGCTGGCCGGCACCAAGATGCTCGCGAAGATCGCCTCCGAGGAGGCCAAGCCCGACGGGCTCGTCCTCATCGAGCCCGGCACGGAGCGGGAGCTGCTCGGGCCGCGCTCGGTGCGGATCATCCCCGGTGTCGGCCCGGCCACCGGCGAGCACCTGCGGCGGGCCGGGATCACCACGGTGGCGGACATCGTGGAGGCGGGCGAGGACGAGCTCGTACGGCTCCTGGGGCGGGCGCACGGCGCCGGACTGCACCGGATGGCCCTCGGGCACGACGACCGGCCCGTGGTGGCCGAGCGGGACGCCAAGTCGGTGTCCGTCGAGGACACCTTCGACGTGGACCTGCACGACCGGCTGCGGATCCGCCTGGAGGTGGAGCGGCTCGCCGAGCGGTGCGTGGCGCGGCTGCGGGGCTCGGGGCACTCGGGACGGACGATCGTGCTCAAGGTGCGGCGCTACGACTTCTCGACGCTGACCAGGTCCGAGACGCTGCGCGGGCCGACGGACGACCCGGTGGTGGTGCGGGAGGCGGCGACGCGGCTGCTCGACCTCGTGGACACGACGGGCGGGGTGCGGTTGCTCGGGGTGGGGGTGAGCGGGCTCGCGGACTACACGCAGGAGGACCTGTTCGCGCAGGCGGAGCACGAGAGCGCGGCGGAGCCGGGAGCGGTGGAGGCCGCGGGGGCGGACGCCGTCGTCGAGGCGCCGGCCGCGCCGGCGTCCGCCACCGAGACCGCCGAGCGCCGGTGGGCGCCCGGGCACGACGTGCGGCACGCGGTGTACGGGCCGGGGTGGGTGCAGGGCAGCGGGGTGGGCCGGGTCACCGTCCGCTTCGAGGAGCCGGGGTCGGCGCCCGGGCGGGTGCGGACGTTCGCGGTGGACGATCCGGAGCTGGCGGCGTCGGATCCGCTGCCGCTGGTGGAGGGCGGGGCGGGCGCGGCGGCGTAGCGCCGGTGCGGGCCGCGCCGGTGCTCAGGCCCGGCCTTCGGCCGCTTGGGACTCCGGGCCCGCCTTCGGCCGCGTCGGTGCTCCGGCCCCGGCCGTCAGCCGCGTGGGTGCTCCGGGCCCGTCTTCGGCCGCGCCGGGCCCCGCCTCCAGCCCGGCCTTCGGCCGCACGAGGTACCGACCCCCACCTCCGTGCCGCTGAGCGCACGGAGGTGCGGATTCTCCCGTCGGGCGTCGGGCGGAATCGCCGCCGCTCTGCCTACCTCTCCTGCCTCTCCTCCTGGCCCGCCACCCTTCCGAAGTCGCGGTCCTCGCTCTGCGTCGGAGGCGGCGGCAGCGCCATGCTGTAGTGGCGGTAGAGCTGGAGCTCCTGGGCGGGGGAGAGGTGGCGGCCCACGCCGAAGTCGGGGGCGTCCTTGATGAGGGAGCGCTCGTAGGGGACGTGGAGGCCGTCGGCGGAGAGTTCGCTCGGCTCCAGGGGGACGAAGGCGTCCCGGCTGAACAGGCCGGTGCGGACGGCGGCCCATTCGGGGATTCCGGTCGCGTCGTCCAGGTACACCTCGTCCACGGTTCCGATCTTGTGGCCGTTCCGGTCGAACGCCTTGCGGCCGATCAGGCTGCGCGGATCGATGTCGGTCTGCACGGTCCCTCCAACTGGTCGCAACTGCTCTACAAGCACTACGAAAGTGCACATCTGGGATGTCGGCCACTTGAGCGATGGGAGAAGGATCCGCGCTGGTAGGCTGGCTGTGGCTGTCGACCCCGCGCGGGAGAGTCCTCCGAAGAAACCTTTCGGAGGCGCCGAAGGAGCAAATCCTCCCCGGAATCTCTCAGGCCCCTGTACCGCGCGGACGAGGTCACTCTGGAAAGCAGGGCGGGCGTCGGACGGCATCCGCTCTCACCGACGGTGAAAGCCGGCCCTCCGCGAGGCGTGCCGGTGAAGCTCTCAGGTTTTGATGACAGAGGGGGAGGCCGTCCGGGCACCCGCGCCGTGGTGCCCCTCGCAGGTCGTGACGACCAGGAGGCCCCCGCATCATGACCGCCAACCGCATTCCGCTCACCGAGCTCGAGCAGGGCATTCCCTTCGAGCAGCGGCACATCGGACCCGACGCCGAGGCGCGGGCCAAGATGCTCGCCCAGGTCGGTTACGGCTCCCTGGACGAACTGACGGCGGCCGCGGTGCCGGACGTCATCAAGAACGCCGAGGCGCTGGCGCTGCCGGCCGCCCGCACCGAGGCCGAGGTCCTGGCCGAGCTGCGCGAGCTCGCCGACCGCAACCAGGTCCTCGCCCCGATGATCGGCCTGGGCTACTACGGCACCTTCACGCCGCCGGTGATCCTGCGCAACGTCATGGAGAACCCGGCCTGGTACACGGCCTACACGCCGTACCAGCCGGAGATCTCGCAGGGCCGCCTGGAGGCGCTGCTCAACTTCCAGACCATGGTCGCCGACCTCACCGGTCTGCCCACCTCCGGCGCCTCGCTGCTCGACGAGGGCACCGCGGCCGCCGAGGCCATGTCGCTCTCCCGCCGCGTCGGCAAGGTCAAGAACGGCGTCTACCTGGTCGACGCCGACGCCCTGCCGCAGACCGTCGCCGTCATCGAGACCCGCGCCGAGCCCACCGGCGTCGAGGTCGTCGTCGCCGACCTGTCCGCCGGCATCCCGGCCGAGATCGCCGAGCGCGGCGTCTTCGGTGTGCTCCTGCAGTACCCGGGCGCCTCCGGTGCCATCCGCGACATCAAGCCGGTCATCGACCAGGCCCACGAGCTCGGCGCGATCGTCACCGTCGCCGCCGACCTGCTCGCGCTCACCCTGCTCGCCTCGCCGGGCTCCCTCGGCGCCGACATCGCCGTCGGCACCACCCAGCGCTTCGGCGTCCCGCTCGGCTTCGGCGGCCCGCACGCCGGCTACATGGCCGTCCAGGACAAGCACGCCCGCTCGCTGCCCGGCCGCCTGGTCGGCGTCTCCGTCGACGCCGACGGCAACAAGGCGTACCGCCTGGCCCTGCAGACCCGCGAGCAGCACATCCGCCGCGAGAAGGCCACCAGCAACATCTGCACCGCGCAGGTGCTGCTCGCCGTCATGGCGGGCATGTACGCCGTCTACCACGGCCCCGCCGGCCTCAAGGGCATCGCGCAGCGCACGCACCGCTACGCCGCGATCCTCGCCGCCGGTCTGCGCGCCGGGGGCGTCGAGCTCACCCAGGGCGCCTTCTTCGACACGATCACCGCCCGCGTCCCGGGCAAGGCCGACCAGGTCGTCGCCGCCGCCCGCGAGGCCGGCGTCAACCTGTACCGCGCCGACGCCGACACCGTCTCCGTCTCCTGTGACGAGACCACCACGCGCGCCAACCTGGCCGCCGTGTGGGCCGCCTTCGGCGTCGACGCCGACATCGAGGCGCTGGACGCCGCCACCGAGGACGCGCTGCCGGTCGACGCGCTGCGCACCGACGCGTACCTGACCCACCCGGTCTTCCACGCGCACCGCTCCGAGACCGCGATGCTGCGCTACCTGCGCAAGCTCTCCGACCGCGACTACGCGCTCGACCGCGGCATGATCCCGCTCGGCTCCTGCACCATGAAGCTGAACGCGACCACCGAGATGGAGCCGGTGACCTGGCCCGAGTTCGGCCAGATCCACCCCTTCGCGCCGATCGAGCAGGCCCAGGGCTACGCCACGCTCATCACCGAGCTGGAGGAGCGCCTCGCCGAGGTCACCGGCTACGACAAGGTGTCGATCCAGCCGAACGCCGGCTCCCAGGGCGAGCTGGCCGGCCTCCTCGCCGTCCGCGCCTACCACCGCGCCAACGGCGACGCCCAGCGCACCGTCTGCCTCATCCCGTCCTCCGCGCACGGCACCAACGCCGCCTCCGCGGTCATGGCCGGCATGAAGGTCGTCGTCGTCAAGACCGCCGACGACGGCGAGGTCGACGTCGAGGACCTGCGCGCCAAGATCGAGCAGCACCGCGACGAGCTCGCCGTGCTGATGATCACTTACCCGTCCACGCACGGTGTGTTCGAGGAGCACGTCGCCGACATCTGCGCGGCCGTGCACGACGCCGGTGGCCAGGTGTACGTCGACGGCGCCAACCTCAACGCCCTGGTCGGCCTCGCCAAGCCGGGCCACTTCGGCGGCGACGTCTCGCACCTCAACCTGCACAAGACCTTCTGCATCCCGCACGGCGGCGGCGGCCCGGGCGTCGGCCCGGTCGGCGTCCGCGCGCACCTCGCCCCGTACCTGCCGAACCATCCGCTCCAGCCCACCGCGGGCCCGGAGACCGGCGTCGGCCCGATCTCGGCCGCCCCGTGGGGCTCCGCGGGCATCCTGCCGATCTCCTGGTCGTACGTGCGCCTCATGGGCGGCGAGGGCCTCAAGCGCGCCACCCAGGTCGCCGTCCTCGCGGCGAACTACATCGCCAAGCGCCTGGAGCCGCACTACCCGGTGCTCTACACCGGCCCGGCCGGTCTGGTCGCCCACGAGTGCATCGTCGACCTGCGCCCGCTCTCCAAGGAGACCGGCGTCACCGTCGACGACATCGCCAAGCGCCTGATCGACTACGGCTTCCACGCCCCGACGATGTCGTTCCCGGTCGCCGGCACGCTGATGATCGAGCCCACCGAGTCCGAGGACCTGGCCGAGCTCGACCGCTTCTGCGACACGATGATCGCGATCCGCGCCGAGATCGAGAAGGTCGGCTCCGGCGAGTGGCCGGCCGAGGACAACCCGCTGCACAACGCCCCGCACACCGCGGCGGCGCTCGGCGGCGAGTGGGACCACGCGTACACCCGCGAGGAGGCGGTCTTCCCGGCCGGCGTCTCGGCCGCGGACAAGTACTGGCCGCCGGTGCGCCGCATCGACGGTGCCTTCGGCGACCGCAACCTGGTCTGCTCCTGCCCGCCGCTGGACGAGTACGAGGGCTGAGCCCGCGCCGTACGACCCACGGCGCACGGCCCTCGGTGAACGAGCCGTGGCGCACGAGCCGCGGCGCACGACCCGAGGCGCATGAGCCTTGGCGCATGACAAGAGGGCCGGTTCGGAGATCTCTCCGGGCCGGCCCTCGGCTTTTCCCTCGTACGGTGTGCGGCCGCGGCGGTCAGGCCGCCGTCGTCACGCCGGCCGCCGTCAGCGGGCGGTGCGGGGCGACGACCCGCCCGTCCGGCAGCAGCTCACCGGTGTCCTCGAAGAGCAGGACGCCGTTGCACAGCAGGCTCCAGCCCTGCTCCGGGTGGTGCGCCACAGGGCGGGCGGCCTCCCGGTCGGCGGAGTCGGCGCTGGGACAGGCAGGCTGGTGCTGGCACATGGGTGGGTTCTTTCGCTGCGTCGTGGTGGATGTCCTGCGGCTCTTCACAGTCATGGCCGCCCCCGTCGGTCGGTTCGGTTCCGGAGCCCAGTCTTGCCGCACGGACGGCGTTCCGCAGGTATTTCGCGGCAGCTCGTCCTCTTCGTTGAGGACGCATCACCCGCAGGGGCGGTTCACGCCAACTGCACCATTACTTCGGGGGGTTCGGGGTGGTCCGAGCGGGCTAGTCCGAACGGGAGCGGCCTCGGACAGCAGTGCGCTCCGGAGCCGGTCGGCTCCGGAGCGCAGCGGGGACGAGCGCGCCGGCTCAGGCCGTGGCGGCCGAGCCGAGCAGCGGCGGCGGGGTGAGCCGCAGGCCGATCACGGGCAGCAGGTCGGTCACCCGGTACGGGCGGTTCGCGGCGATCCCGGGGGGTGCGGGGGCCAGCGGAACCAGCAGGTCGGCCGGGCCGGGGACGGTGGTGGCGCCGTCGGCGTCGGTGTCGGCGTGCAGCCACAGCGTCAGCATGTACAGCCCCGGTACGGAGAGCAGCCGGGGCTGGTACGGGGTGCCGAGCGCCTCGGCCTGGATCAGCGCCCGCTCGGTGGCCGCGACATAGGGACCCTCGAAGAAGTGGGAGAAGGTCCAGCCGTCCGGGGTGAGCGTGGTGTCCGCGGCGGCGATCGCCCGCTCCCCGTTGCGGATCAGGAAGCGCCAGCCCGCCAGCCGGGTGTGGGACGGCGGTCCGGCCGGACCCGCGATGTCCGGCACGCCCAGCACGTGCACCGGCAGCGGGAGTTCGGGGCTCAGCGGTCCCTGTGCGGCCCGCAGGGCCGGTGTGCGCGGTTCGCGGACGGCCGAGGGCGAGCCGAGGGCCGCGAGGACACTGCGGAGGGCCGGCGCGGGGGCCGGGGAGGGTCGGAGCATGATGGGTCGCCTCTCACTCAGGAGACACGGTGCAGCGTGGGCAGGTTTGACGGCGCTGTCAGCGACGGGGCCAGAGAGGGGGGCCATGAGGACATGGCCGTGCGCCAACACTCTGCCTCGTGCGCGGAGTTTATACGACACGTGTTCACGCAGTGTTTCCGCTAGACGGCGCCGATATTCCTGACAAGGCGTCATTCGGTCTTATTCCCGCGGCGATTCGTTGGAATGCATGCGTCCGGCGGAACGTCTTCCTGCAGTTTCGCCTCCGGATCGGGTCGGCCGAATCCGGACGGTCCTCTGTTCGACTCCGACCCGACCTCACCAGGCAATATGCCTTTGGTATATGACCATTGCCCGTTGCCCTCGGGGACTGCCCCTGGAGAAATCCGCTCCAGACTATCCGTTCACACCTCGTCCCCGCAGGCGTTGTCGATCAGTCGGCTGGGCATCATGGTCCGAGACGCTCGCGGCCGCGTGGCGGCTGCCCACTCGGGGAGGGACGCTTCGATGGGTGAGAAGGTCGTGGCCGAGGTGTTCGGTCCGTCCGACCGACAGCGCTACCGCCGAAAGCTCCAGCAATGCCTCGCCGCCCTCGCGCGGCTGCTCGCGGAGAAACGGTTCGACCGTCCGCGCAATCTCATCGGGCTGGAGATCGAACTCAATCTGGCGGGTGAGGACGGGCTGCCCAGGATGCTCAACGGGCCGGTGCTCGACCGCATCGCCAGTTCCGATTTCCAGACCGAACTCGGCATGTTCAACCTGGAAGTCAACATCGCCCCGCACCGGCTCGACGGCCATGTATTCGACCGGCTCGCGGAGGAACTGCGCACCGGACTCGGATACGCCGACCGCAAGGCCCGGGAGGCCGGCGCGGGAGTCGTGATGATCGGCATACTGCCGACCCTCACCGAGGACGACGCGGTCGCCGCCAACCTCTCGGCGGCCGACCGCTACACCCTGCTCAACGACACGATCCTCGCCGTCCGCGGCGAGGACCTCATCCTCGACATCCAGGGCGTCGAGCACCTGCGCTGCACGCCGGCGTCGATCACGCCCGAGGCGGCCTGCACATCGGTGCAGCTGCACCTCCAGGTCACCCCGCCGCGCTTCGCCTCCGTGTGGAACGCGGCGCAGGCCATCGCCGGCGTGCAGATCGCCGTCGGCGCCAACGCTCCCTTCGTCTTCGGCCACGAGCTGTGGCGCGAGTCCCGGCCGCCGCTGTTCACCCAGGCCACCGACACCCGGCCGCCCGAGCTCCAGGCCCAGGGGGTGCGGCCGCGCACCTGGTTCGGGGAGCGCTGGGTGGACTCGGCGTACGACCTCTTCGAGGAGAACCTGCGCTACTACCCGGCGCTGCTGCCGCTGTGCGACGACGAGGACCCGCTGCGCGTCCTCGACGAGGGCGGGGTGCCCAGGCTCGCCGAACTCGTGCTGCACAACGGCACGGTCTACCGCTGGAACCGGCCCGTGTACGGCTGGGTCGACGGCGTCCCGCACCTGAGGGTGGAGAACCGGGTCCTGCCGGCCGGGCCGACCGTCACCGACGTCGTCGCCAACGCCGCTTTCTACTACGGCCTGGTGCGCACGCTCGCCGACGAGTCCCGGCCCGTGTGGAAGCGGCTGGCCTTCGCGGACGCCGAGCACAATTTCGACACCGCGTGCCGCCATGGCATCGACGCCGAGCTGCGCTGGCCGCGCTCCGGCCGCTCCGGCGGCACGGCGACCGTGCCGGCGGTACGGCTGGTGCTCGACGAACTGCTGCCGATGGCCGCCGCCGGGCTCGACGCCTGGCACATCGAGCCGCGCGACCGGGACTTCTACCTGGGCGTGATCGAGGAGCGCTGCCGGCGGCGGGTCAACGGCGCCTCCTGGCAGGCCGACACCTTCCACCGCTACCTGGAATCCGGGCTCGACCGGCCGGCCGCGCTCGCCGCGACCACCCGGCGCTACCGGGAGCTGATGCTGACCGGCGAGCCGGTGCACACCTGGCCGGCCGGGATCGGGGGCGGCGGCACACAGACACGGTAGGTAGGGTTCCCGTACCCGGTAAGCGAGGGGAATGGGAGACAGGTGTGGTGTCGGAGCAACGAGTGGTGGACGCTTCCCTGCCTCCCGGCGGCCTGCCGCGCCGGATGCTGCGCGACGAGACCCTGCTCGTGCTCGCGCTGTCGCTCGGCGCGAGCGCGGTCTCCGCGCTCATCAGCTTCATCGGCGCGCTGACCAGGCCCGGCGCGCTCAAGCAGCAGGCGGCCACGCTCAACGGCTCCTACGCGCCCGGTAGGCCGTGGCTCGACCTCGCCTGGCAGCTCTTCGGCATCGCCACCGCGCTCGTGCCGGTCGCGCTCGTCGCCCATCTGCTGCTGAGGGAGAGCGGGCGCGGGCTCAGGGTCGTCGGCTTCGACCGCACCCGGCCGTGGCCGGACCTGGGCCGCGGGGCGGTGGTGGCGGCCGGCATCGGCAGCGCCGGGCTCGCCTTCTACCTGGTGGCGCGGGCGGCCGGGTTCAACCTCACCGTGGTGCCGGAGTCGCTGCCGGACGTGTGGTGGAAGTACCCGGTGCTGATCCTCTCGGCGATCCAGAACTCCGTCGTGGAGGAGGTGATCGTCGTCGGCTATCTGCTGCGCAGGCTCGACCAGTTGGGCTGGAGCCCGCGTGCCTCGCTCGCCGCGAGTTCGGTGCTGCGCGGCTCGTACCACCTCTACCAGGGCATCGGCGGCTTCGTCGGCAACATGGTCATGGGCCTGGTCTTCGTCTGGCTGTACCGGCGCTGGGGCCGGGTCGGGTCGCTGGTCGTCGCGCACGCGCTGCTCGACATCGTGGCCTTCGTCGGTTACGGGCTGCTGGCGGGGAAGGTGGGCTGGCTGCCCACCGTCTGAGCACCCACCGTCTGAGCGCCCACCGTCCGAACGCGCGAGGAGACGGCACGGGAGAGGGGCGTACGGCATCGGCCGTACGCCCCTCTCCCGCGTTTCCGGGTTCTCCGCGTTTCCGGGTCCTCCGGGTCAGGCGTGCAGCTCGCCGTCGATGACCGTGACGGCGTGGCCGTTCAGGAGCGTGCGCTCGCCGCGCAGCCGGGTGCGGACGAGGCCCGTGCGGGCACCGCCCTGCAAGCCGGTGAGGTCGTCGCGGCCGAAGCGCGGCGACCAGTAGGGGGCGAGGGCGGTGTGGGCGCTGCCCGTGACCGGGTCCTCGTCGATGCCGACGGCCGGGAAGAAGCCGCGCGAGACGAACTGGTAGCCGCCCTCCGGCTCGTCCGCGACGGCCGTGGCGATGATGCCGCGGTCCGACAGGGTGCTCAGGGCGGCGAGGTCCGGGGCGAGACCGCGCACGGTCGCCTCGTCCGCCAGCTCGACGACCAGGTCGCCGATGTGGGCGGCGGTGTCGAGCACGGCGACCGGCTCGGCGCCGAGCGCCGCCGCCAGGCCCTCGGGTGCCGCCACCGGGGTCAGCGACGAGGTGGGGAAGTCCAGGGTGACCGTGCCGTCCGGCTCGGCCGTCGCGAGCAGGATCCCGCAGCGCGCGGTGAAGCGGACGGTGCCGGTCGCCAGGCCGGCGCGGTGCAGCACGTGCGCGGTGGCCAGGGTGGCGTGGCCGCACATGTCGACCTCGGTGGCCGGGGTGAACCAGCGCAGCGCCCAGTCCGCCTCGCCGCCCGGCGGCAGCGGATGGGCGAAGGCGGTCTCCGAGAGGTTGACCTCGGCGGCCACCCGCTGGAGCCAGGCGTCCTCCGGGAAGGAGTCGAGGAGCAGGACTCCGGCGGGGTTGCCGGAGAAGGGACGGTCGGTGAAGGCGTCGACGATTCGAATCCGCATGAGCCGGAACGTACCGGACGCGGAAAACCGCAGGCCAAGGCCAATTCGGGACGGCTGGACCGATCGGCGGTCGGGGCCGTTGTCGTTCGGGTGTTGCCGAACGAACTGTTCCGATATATCGTTGAGGCATCGCGACAGTTCAACGATGAATCCCGATGGAAGGAGCGTTGCGATGCGTACACATGGACACGAGCACATGCACGGACAGGGCGGCCCCGGTCGTGGGTACTGCGGGCCCGGACCTCGCGGTGACTTCGAGGGGCGGCGCGCGGCCTTCGGCAACTTCGGGCCCGGCCCGTGGAGCGGCGGCCCCTGGGGCGGCGGCGGCTTCGGCGGCCGGGGCCGCGGTGGCCCCGGCGGGCGCGGCAGGGCGCGGCGCGGCGATGTCCGCGCCTCGATCCTGGCGCTGCTCAAGGACCGCCCGATGCACGGCTACGAGATGATCCAGGAGATCGTCGAGCGCAGCGGCGGGGCGTGGAAGCCCAGCCCCGGTTCGGTCTACCCGACCCTCCAGATGCTGGAGGACGAGGGGCTGATCGCCAGCGAGAGCGAGGGCGGCAAGAAGCTGTTCACGCTCACCGACAGCGGCCGCGAAGAGGCCCAGTCGGGGCCGGAGGCCCCGTGGGAGGAGGCCGGCCGCGGTGTCGACTGGGACGCCGTGAACGAGATCCGGCAGGCCGGCTTCGGCCTGATGGAGGCGTTCGGTCAGGTCTGGAAGACCGGCAGCGCCGAGCAGCGGCAGAAGGCCGTCGACGTGATCAACGAGGCCCGGAAGAAGCTGTACCTGATCCTGGCCGACGAGCACTGAGCCGACGAGCACCGGGCCCGCGGCCACCGAGCCGGCGGCCGCCGGGCCGAGGCGTACGGATCGGTGAGGCGGAGGACGAGGGGCCCCGTGGCGACATCCGCCACGGGGCCCCTCCGCGTCGTACGGAACGGGCCGCCGGTCAGCCGACCAGGCCCGCGAGCTTGCGCAGCGACTCGGTCAGCGCCGCCGTCGCCGAGTCCTTGAGCTTGCCCGCCATCAGGGAGACGGCCGCACCCGTGAACTCCCCGTCGATCCGCACGGAGGTGGCCTCGCCGTCCGCGGTGAGCGCGTAGCGCGTGCCGACGACCACGCCCATCGGGCCCTTGCCGCGGATCGCGAACACCCGGCCGGGCTCCAGCTCCTCCACCGTCCAGAGCACCTCGGCGGGGAAGCCCATCAGCTTCATGTTCTCCGTGAAGGTCGCACCGGCCTCCAGGGCGGCCGGGCCGCCGTCCGGGAAGTTCGTGTGGGTGGCGTTCCACTCCCCGTACGAACCGAAGTCGGTGAGCTTCGCCCACACCTTCTCGGCCGGTGCCTCGATCCGTGCCTCCGCGCTGACTTCGGCCATGGGAACCACCCCTTCACGCGTAACACGCGTACCAGTCGGGCCTGCGGGCTTTCGGTGTCGCGGAACGTAGCCGGAGCGGCGCGAACATTCAATACTGATGAACCGTCAGTTCTGCGGGCTCGTCGTCGACGCCGTCGATCCACCAGATCTGCGCCGAGTCGAACCAGTCCGAGGCGCGCGGTCCGCCGCTCTCGTCATGGCAGTGGAAGGCGGCCCAGAACAGATCGGCCGGCAGCGCCTCCCGCGGTGCGTACACCCGGTAGACGTACTGCCGCCCGTCGAGCGCGAGCAGAGCCACCATCCAGAACATGTCTGAAGGACGATACGGGGCGGGCCCGTGGTTGCGTCCGGGGTGCGAGGCAAGGCGGCGCGCGCCGTTGCCGGGGATCCGGCGCGATCTCATCCGCGAGGAGGACGAACCGCCCGCCCGTGCACGACTCCGGTTGGATGCGCAGATGCTCCTTGCCGGGGATGTCCGGGCCGGGTGGGTTTGATGAGGTGGGACCGTGCACCGTTCCGTCCCTCAGCCGTCGCCGACGCCCCGCGTCCCCGCCGCCCGGCGGCAGGCCGCCGCGCCCCGGGCGCCCGAGACGCAGCTCCCCGTGCCGCAGGCGCCCCGGCCGCTGCCCGCCGCGCGTCTCGCCGAGCCTGCGGACGTCATGACCGCGGAGCTCCTGACGGTCGTGACCGGCGCCCGGCGGCGCGCATTGCGGGACGGCGACCGGCAGATCGACACCGCCCACCTGCTGCACTCCCTCGTCGAGACCGACCCCGAGGCCGCCGCCGCCTTCGAGACCGACCCGTCGGCCGGCGGCGGCCGGCAGCGCGCCCGGGTGCTCGGCTATCTCGTCCAGCGGTCGATCGGCTACGGGCTGCGCTGGCAGCGCTCCGTCGAGGACGCCGGCTCCGCGCTGCCCGCCGTCCGGGGCGCCGAGACCGCCGCCTCCGGCTGGTCGCCGGCGGCCGCCGCCGCGTTCGCGGGCGCCTGTGAACGGGCCGCACTGCGCGGCGACCGGCGCGTCCGCGGGATCGATCTGCTCGCCGTGCTCGCCGCCGATCCGGGCAACCGGGCCGCCGAGGTGCTGCGCGCGGCGGGGGTCGACCGGGCCGCGCTGGCCGCACGGATCGAGGAGCTGTCTCAACAGGTGTAACGGGGGTTACGCACCTGACCGCGTCCTGTCATCATGGCCCGATGCACGCGTCTCAGGGGAGAAGCGCCGGCCTGGGACTCGCCCTGGCCTCGGCCTTCGCATTCGGTGGTTCAGGAGTGGCGGCCAAGCCGCTCATCGAGGCGGGCCTCGACCCGCTCCACGTGGTGTGGCTGCGGGTGGCCGGCGCCGCCCTCGTCATGCTGCCGGTGGCCTGGCGCCACCGCGACCTGGTGCGCCGCAGGCCGGCCCTGCTCGCCGGCTTCGGACTGCTCGCCGTCGCGGGC
The DNA here is from genome assembly GCF_042873935.1 of Streptomyces sp. NPDC004327. Lineage (NCBI taxonomy): Bacteria > Bacillati > Actinomycetota > Actinomycetes > Kitasatosporales > Streptomycetaceae > Streptomyces > Streptomyces sp. NPDC004327. The sequence continues at coordinate 22,287 of NZ_JBIAME010000004.1, forward strand.
GTCCAGGCGTGCTACTTCGCCGCCATCTCCCGGATCCCGGTCGGCGTCGCCCTGCTCATCGAGTACCTCGCCCCGGCGCTGGTCCTCGGCTGGGTCCGCTTCGTCCAGCGCCGCCCCGTCACCCGCGCCGCGGCCGTCGGCGTCGTCCTCGCCGCCGCCGGGCTCGCCTGTGTCGTGCAGGTCTGGTCCGGGCTCAGCTTCGACCTGCTCGGCCTGCTGCTCGCGCTCGCCGCCGCCTGCTGCCAGGTCGGCTACTTCGTCCTGTCCGACGCCGGCAGCGACGGGGCCGAACCCGCCGACCCGCTCGGTGTCATCGCGTACGGCCTGCTCGGCGGCGCCCTCGTCCTCACCCTCGTCGCCCGCCCGTGGGGCATGGACTGGTCCGTCCTCGGCGGCACCGCCGAGATGAACGGCACCGAGGTCCCGGCCGGGCTGCTGATCGGCTACATCGTGCTGATCGCCACCGTCCTCGCGTACGTCACCGGCGTCATCTCCGTGCGCAAGCTCTCCCCGCAGGTCGCCGGCGTGGTGGCCTGCCTGGAGGCGGTGATCGCGACCGTGCTCGCCTGGGTGCTGCTCGGCGAGCACCTGGCGGCGCCGCAGATCCTCGGCGGCGCGGTGGTCCTCGTCGGCGCGTTCATCGCGCAGTCCTCGACGCCCAGGGCGGCGCCGGCCGAGCCGGTGGCCGGGTCGGCCGCATCCGTCACCGAGGACGTCGAGGTGGCGGCCGGGCGGACCGCCCCGTAAGGTGCCGCCCATGCATGCGACCGTTCTTCCGCCTCCCGCCGCGTAGCGCGGGCGGCCTCCTCCACACGGCCTTCTGTCGAAGGCCTTCTGACGAAGACCGGGCTCGGGCGTGCCGCACACGGCCCCCGAGCGGTTCGTCGCTGCCCGCGCGCCCAGCCGAGCGACCACCCGACCCCGTCTTCACACGGAGAAGAACGCACGTGTCGAACACGTCCGCGTCCACCCTGCCCACCGGCCTGTCCGCCGGCCCGTCCACGGGCCCGAGCACCGGGCCGTCCGCCGGGCGGAGCCTCGTCTATCTGATCGTCGCCGGAATCGCCTGGGGCACGGCCGGCGCCGCGGCCTCCCTGGTCTTCCGGAGCAGTGACCTTGGCCCCCTCGCCCTCTCCTTCTGGCGCTGCGTCGGCGGGCTCGTCCTGCTGCTCGGGGCGCTCGCGCTGCGCCGGGGCCGCAAGGCCCCGGCCGCGCCCGAGCCACGGCTCCGGCGGCTCGTCCGCATCCTCGGCACGGGCATCGGCCTGACCGTCTTCCAGAGCGCCTACTTCGCCGCCGTGCAGGCCACCGGGCTCGCGGTCGGCACCGTCGTGACCCTCGGCGCCGGGCCCGTGCTCATCGCGGTCGGCGCGCGGCTGCTGATGGGAGAGCGGATCGGCGCGGGCGGCGCGGCCGCCGTCGCCGGGGCGCTCGGCGGGCTCGGCGTGCTCGTCCTCGGCGGGCTCGGGGACGGCGGGGCCGAGGTCCGGCCGCTCGGCGTCCTGCTCGCCGTCGTCTCCGCCGCCGGATACGCGGCGATCACCCTGCTCACCCGCCGGCTCGGGCGCACCGGCGGCGGCGCGGACGCGCTCGCCACCACCACCTGGGCGTTCGCCGTCGGCGCCGTCGGGCTGCTGCCCATGGCCGCCGTCGAGGGACTCGTCCCGCACACCGACGCACCGGCGCAGGTGCTGGGACTCCTGGTGTACGTGGCGGCCGTGCCGACGGCCCTCGCCTACGCCCTCTACTTCGCCGGGGCGGCCGTGGTCCGCGCCGCGACCGTCTCCGTGATCATGCTCCTGGAGCCGGTGAGCGCGGCGGCCATCGCGGTCACGCTGCTCGGCGAACGCCTCACCGCCGCGACCGTGGCCGGCACCCTGCTGCTGCTCACCGCCGTCACCGGCCTCGCCGTCGCGGAGGCCCGGTCGGCGGCGGGCCGCCGCAAGGACGGGGCGGTGGCGGTCACTTCGCAGCGGCGGTCACCTCGTGGCGGCGGTCACTCCGGGGCGTCCGCCGCGGAGTGACCGGTGGCGCGGCGGCGGAGCTGATGGGCCCGGGCCGCCGCGTCGCCGGGGCCGGCGCGCTCGGCGAGGCGCTCGGAGACCCGCTCCTGCACCTCCACCGGCTTGTTGCCGGCGTACTTGAACTTCGCGCGTACGCCGGTCACTTCGAGCCGCAGGACGCGGATGCCCGACAGCATCCGGCCGAACGGGGCCTCGCCCGGGCGCACCGGGGCGGTGCCGCCCTCCGGCTGGAAGTGGGCGACCTGCCGGTCGAGCAGGGCCGCCTTCTCCTCCGGGTCCTCGACGATGTGCGCGGTGCAGCGCAGCTGCACGGCCGCGTAGTACGAGGTGGGCGTGCCGTGCTCGGCGGGCGCGCCGTCCGGCGCGGTCCAGTGGCCCGGCACGTACACGTAGTCGTCGACCACGCTGAGCAGCACGGTGGGCTCGCGCTCCAGGTCGTGCCAGAGCGGGTTGGGGCGGGCGAGGTGGGCGATCGCCTGTCCGTACGGGCCGGGCCCGGGCTCGTAGCGGAAGTGCATCGGCTGCACCCACGGCGGCTCGCCGGCCGCGCCGTTGACCGCGAGCTGGCCGAAGTCGTGGGCGGCGAGCCAGTCGCGCCACTCGCCCTCGTCGTGGGCGGCGTCCCAGGGGTGGATCAGCATGCCGTCGCTCCTTCCCGGAGCGCGGCGAGGTAGCCGGGCAGGGCGACGGCCGGGTCGAGGTCGGCGGCCGGTTCGGGCGTGCCGTAGGTCTTCTGGACCGGGATCACGCCGGCCCAGTGGGGGAGCGCGGCGTCCTCGGGCTCGTCGTTGGGGCCGCCGGCGCGGACCTTCGCGGAGACCTCGGCGAGGTCGATGCGGAGCACGGCGGTGGCGGCGAGCTCCTTGGCGTTGCCGGGCCGGGAGTCGGCCGCCCGGCCGGGCACCACGTGGTCGACGAGGGCGTCGAGGGCGGTGCGCAGCTCCTCGGGGTCGGTGACCTGGCGGGCGGTGCCGTGCACGACGACCGAGCGGTAGTTGATCGAGTGGTGGAAGGCGGACTTGGCGAGGACCAGGCCGTCCACGTGGGTCACGGTGAGGCAGACCGGCAGGCCCGGCGCCTCCTCGCCCGGGCCGTCCGCCTGGCCGGCCATGCGCAGCGGCCGGGAGCCGGTCGAGCCGTGCACGTAGAGGCGCTCGCCGACCCGGCCGTAGAGGGTCGGGAGCACGACGGGCGCGCCGTCGCGGACGAAGCCGAGGTGGCAGAGGTAGGTCTCGTCGAGTATCGCGTGGACCAGCTCGCGGTCGTACGAGGCCCGCTGGCGGGAGCGGGTGGGGACGGTCCGCTCGGTGGGCTCGTAGCTGCTGGGGGCCGTCATCGCGTCCGTCGCCGACATTGCGTACTCCATTGCACTAGTGCATACTTGGCTTTGTGCTAGGAGAGTATCGGATCGAAGGCCGTCGCGCATCGGAGATCGCCGCCAGCGTCGAACGCGCAGTGGGCTCCGGAGAGCTCGAACCCGGGCAACTGCTGCCACCCATGCGGGAGTTGGCGCAGTCGCTCGGGGTGAATCCGAATACCGTCGCCGCCGCGTACCGCACGCTGCGCGAGCGCGGGGTGATCGAGACCGACGGGCGCCGAGGCAGCCGGGTGCGCCCCGCGCCCGCCACCACCGCCCGCGGCTCGATCCGCGTCGAGGCCCCCGAGGGCGTCCGGGACGTCAGCAACGGCAGCCCCGACCCGGCGCTGCTCCCGCCGCTCGGCCCCGTCTTCGCGGCCGTCGCGCGGGAGTACGCCGAGCGGCCGCCGATGTACGGGGAGGCGCCGGTCGACGAGGAGCTCGCGGCGCTCGCGCGGGCCGCGTTCGACGCGGGCGGGGTGCCGGCCGGGCCGGTCGGGGTGGCGTCCGGCTCGCTCGACGCCGTGGAGCGGGTGCTCGCCGTGCATCTGCGGCCCGGCGACGCGGTCGCCGTCGAGGACCCGGGCTGGGGCAGCCTCCTCGACCTCGTACCGGCGCTCGGGCTGCGGCCCGTGCCCGTCGCCGTCGACGACGAGGGCCCGCTGCCGGAGTCCGTGGCGCGGGCGCTGCGGGCCGGGGCGCGGGCCGTGATCGTCACCGACCGGGCCCAGAACCCGACCGGCGCCTGCGTCACCGCCGAGCGCGCCGCCGCGCTGCGGGCCGTGCTCGACGACCACCCGGACGTGCTGCTCGTCGAGGACGACCACGGGCACGGCATCGTCGCCCAGCCGCTGCACCCGCTCGCCACCGGGCGGGGCAGCTGGGTCTTCGTGCGGTCCGTCGCCAAGGCGTGGGGCCCCGACCTGCGGCTCGCCGCCTTCACCGGCGACGCCGAGACCGTCGACCGCGTCCTCGGCCGGCAGCGCCTCGGCCCTGGCTGGGTCAGCCGGCTGCTCCAGCGCGCCGTCGTCCACCTGTGGCGCACCGGCGCCATCGACCCCGGGGCCGTCTCCGCGTCGTACGGCGCCCGGCGCGACGGCCTCGTCCGGGCCCTCGCCCGGCGTGGCGTCACCGCCCACGGCCGCAGCGGCATGAACGTCTGGGTCCCGGTGACCGACGAGACCGGCGCCGTCGCCCGGCTCCTCGCCCGCGGCTGGGCCGTCGCGCCCGGTGCCCGCTTCCGCATGCAGGCCGGCCCGGCGATCCGCCTCACCGTCTCCGGCCTCACCCGCGCGGACATCGAGCCGCTGGCCGACGCGGTGGCGTACGCGGCGGGGCCGGCGCCGGCGCGCAGTTACGGCTGAGCCGCAGCGGGAGCGCGCCGGCGCACCCGCTAGGAGCGAAGCTCGGCCGGCGCGCGCCGGCGCACCCGCGGAGAGGGCGCCTCGGCCGGCGCTTCGGACGAGGGCGCGGCGCCCACCGTCCGCGCCCGCCGAGTCGCGGGTGGTGACGGATCGGGTCAGGATGGCACGGTGCGGGGGCCGGTCGGGGCGGGGACCCGCAGGCGGCCCCCGGGGCCGGCAGGGCGGGCGCCGTACGGCGCCGCCCGAGGCAGGAAATCGCCCGAACCAGCATGCAGGAGGCTCCGGCCATGGATCCCGTGCTCACCACCGACACGCTCACCAAGCTGCGCCAGACCCGGCCGTACCCCGCCGTCTCGATCGTGATGCCGACCCATCGGCGCGAACCGGACGACGCCCAGGACCCGGTGCGGCTGCGCAACCTCCTCGCCCAGGCGGAGAAGGCCCTGCAGGAGGATCCGGACGTGCCGCGCGACCGGCGGCTCGACGTGCTCGACCAGCTGCGGCGGGCGGTGGCCGAGGTCGACCTCGCGCACGCGGAGGACGGGCTCGTGATCTACGCGGCGCAGGGCGAGCACCACGTGTGGTCGGTGGCCCGCGCCGTGCCCGAACGGGTGGTGCTGTCCGACACGTTCCTCACCCGGAACCTGGTCGCCGCCCAGGCCGCCGAGCAGCCCTACTGGGCGCTGGCGGTGGCCGCCGACCGGGTCTCGCTGTGGAGCGGCGACCCCGAGCGGGCCACCGAGGCGACGACCGGCGGCTTCCCGCTCACCCGCAGCCTGGAGGACCCGGACGCGGAGCGGAAGGAGCGCATCGGTGACCTGCCGAGCACCTTCCAGGACGAGGCCACCCGTCAGTTCCTGCGCGAGGCGCACGAGAAGCTGCGGGCCGTCCTCGCGTCCGAGCCCCGCCCGCTCTACGTGCTCGGCTCGGACGCCGCGCTCGCCCTCCTGGAGGAAATGGGCCCGCTCGGCCCCGGCGCCGTGACGATCCGGCACGGCGGACTCGCCGAGGGGCCGGCCGCCGCCGTGTGGGAGGCCGTCGAGCCGTCCCGCACGGCGCGCGAGTCGGCGGCGACGAACACCGTCGTGGCGGAGCTGGACACCGCGCGCGGCCGGCGCGAGTACGCGGGCGGCATCGACGAGGTGTGGCAGGCCGTGCAGCAGGGGCGGGTGCGGCTGCTCGCCGTGGAGGACGACTTCCGGACCGTCGTGCGCGAGCAGGGCGACCACCTGGAGCCGGCGGCGGCCGGCGACCCGGACGCCCGGGACGACATGATCGACGAGATCGTGGAGCGGGCGCTGGACAGCGGCACCGAGGTCCGCTTCGTGCCCGACGGCACGCTGGCGGCCGCGGGGCACATCGCGGGCGCCCTGCGCTACTGAGGCGCGCGCTGCCGGGGAGTCGGGCTGTCGGACGGCCGGGTGGCCGGGTGGCCGGGCGGCCGGGCGGCTGGGCTTCCACGTGGCCGGGCTGTCGGGCCGTCGGGTGGCCGGGCAGCCGGGCATCCCGGCAGTCGGGCTGTCGGACGGCCGGGATGCCGGGTTGCCGGGCTGTCGGGCTATCTGGCCGCGGCCCGGGGCGACCTGCTCTCGGCCGCCAGTTCCCGGGCCGGTTCGCCGCTCCCGGCGGCCACCGGCTCGGGAGCCGGCGTGCCGGACGTACGGCGCGGGCCACGGGTCTGGGTGAGGGCGGCGCCCGCGAGGACCACGAGCGCGCCGACCGGGGTGTTCCAGGTGAGCTGCTCGCCCAGGACGGCGACACCGGCGGCCGTGGCGATGACCGGGATGAAGTACGTGACCATGGCCGCCGTCGTCGGGCCGACCTCCGCGACCACGCCGTACTGGAGCAGCATCGCGTAGCCGGTGCCCAGCGCGCCGAGCGCGATCACCGAGAGCAGCGGAAGCAGCTCGATGCGGCTCGGCCAGGTGGTGAACAGCGGCGTGACGAAGGCCAGTTGGAGCGTGGCGAGACCGACCTGGGAGCAGGCGAGGGAGAGGTTGGAGGAGCCCGTGCCGGCCAGGGTGCGGCGGACGTAGATCCAGCCGACCGCGTAGCTGAACGAGGCGAGCAGGGCCAGTGCCGTGCCAGTGAAGTCCAGGCCCGAGAAGCCCTGCCAGGCGCCGAGCACGGTCAGGACGCCGATGAAGCCGATGCCGAGGCCCGCCGCCCGCACCCGGGTCGGGCGGTCCTCGGAGAGCGCGACCAGCGACAGGACCATGCCCCACAGCGGGGTCGTGGCGTTGCAGATGCCGGCGAGCGTGGACGGGATCGTCAGCTCGGCGTAGGCGAAGAGCGAGAACGGCAGCGCGTTGAGCAGGAACGCCGCCACCGCCAGATGCCCCCAGGTGCGGGCGGAGCGCGGCAGGCGCTCGCGCTTGACGAGGAGCGCGACGGCGAGCACCGCCGTACCGAACAGGAGCCGGCCGAAGGTGACCTGGAACGGGGCGAAGCCCTCTGTGCCGACCTTGATGAAGAGGAAGCTGAAGCCCCAGATCAGGGCGAGGACACCGAAGCGGACGCGCCAGTCGACGGTGCGGGCGCGGACGGGCGCTGCGGCGGAGGGGACCGAGGGGGAGGGGCTGCTCATGCCGTTCAGGTTGGGGGACCCACACCTCGTAGTACAAGCGAGAATTTCTGGAGGCGATGTCTTAGCATCGCTTACATGTTGAACCTGGAGCGCCTGCGGACCCTGGACGCCGTCGCACGGCACGGCTCGGTGAGCGGCGCCGCCGAAGGACTGCACGTCACCACCTCCGCCGTCTCGCAGCAGCTGGCCAAGCTGGAGCGCGAGATCGGCCAGCGGCTCCTCGCCAAGAACGGGCGCGGCGTGCGGCTCACCGACGCCGGCCTGCTGCTCGCCGAGCACGCGGGCCGGATCCTGTCCCAGGTCGCCCTCGCCCAGGCGGACATCGAGGCGCAGCGCGGCCAGGTCGTCGGCGAGGTGCGGATCGCGGCCTTCCCGACGGCGATGCGCGGGCTCTTCCCCACCGCGATCCGCGCGCTGCGCGCCGCCCACCCCGATCTGCGCGTGCACACCGCGGAGCTGGAACCGGACCTCGGCGTGCGCGAGGTGCTGCGCGGCGACAGCGACCTCGCCGTCGTCCTGGACTGGAACAACAAGCGGGCGCCCCTCCCGGCCGGGCTCGAACGCGCCCATCTGCTCGACGACTCCGCCGACGTGGCGCTGCCCGCCGACCATCCGCTGGCCGGGCGGGAGGCGGTGGACCTGGAGGACTTCGGCGGCGAGGAGTGGGTCTCCTGGCCGGCCGGCGAGTTCTGCCACGACTGGCTGATGTTCACGCTGCGCGGCAAGGGCATCGAGCCCCGGATCGCCCATGTCGCCGGCGACCACCACACCCAGCTCGCGCTCGTCGCCGCCGGGCTCGGCATCTGCGTCGCGCCCCGGCTCGGCCGGCCCGTGACCATGGACGGCGTCGCCTTCGTGCCCGTACGGCAGTCGGTGTGCCGCCACATCTACGCGACCTGGCGCAGCGCGGCCGGCCGCCGGCCGTCCATCCGCGCGGTCGTGGACGCGCTGCGGGCGGCCGGGGAGCCGCTCGCCGGCTGAGCGGGGGTACGGACCGGGCTCAGAGCCCGGCGAGTTTGCGGAAGTCCCAGGAGGCGACGGCCGTCGGGGTGAGCCGCATCCAGGCGTGCCGGCCGTCGTGCGGCATCACGTCGAGGCCGAAGTTCTTCGCGGCGAACAGCCGCTCCGGCACGTCGAGTTCGGGGCAGGGCTCGCCCGTGCGCGGCGCCTCGCCCACGAACTCCACGGTCCCGGAGAGCTCCGCGCCGCGCAGCTCCCCGTACGCCACGCCGTCGTCGACCAGCACCGACACCTGCGGCCGGGCGGCCAGCTCGGCCCAGCGGCGGCTGCGGTTCAGGGAATAGAGCCAGAGCGAGGTGCCGTCCCAGGCGAACCAGAGCGCGCTGAGGTGCGGGCGGCCGTCGGCCGAGACGGTCGCCACCCGGCAGGTGCGCTGCTCGGTGAGGAAGGTGTCGAGTTCGGCCGGGGTCATCATGATCCGGCGTCCGTGGCGCTGCGCGACGGTCATCGTCCGCACCCTTCTGGATTTCTGATGGAGTGTCAGAAATAGTGGGGGGCGCGGGCACCCGGGTGCAAGGAGGAGGACGCCATGGGAGAGCGGGAACGGCTCAGGGAGCAACTCGGCCCGGACGGCACCGTGCTGCTCACCGTCGAATGCCAGCAGGGCGTCGTCGGACCCGGCAGCGCCCTGCCCGAACTCGCCGCCGTGGCGCGGGAGTCGGGCGCCCTGGCCAATGTCGCCCGGCTCGTCGCCGGCGCGCACGCGGCCGGCGTGCAGGTCCTGCACGCCGTCGCCGAGCGCCGCCCGGACGGCCGCGGCGCCAGCCGCAACGCCCGGCTCTTCCGCGCCGCCGCCCGGCTGGCCGTACAGCAGCACACCGGGAGCCCCGCCGTACGGATCGCCGAACCCATCGAGGTCGCCGAGGAGGACCTCGTGGTGCGGCGGCTGCACGGCCTCTCGCCGCTCGCCGGCACCGACGTCGACGCGCTCCTGCGCAACCTCGGCTGCCGGACCCTCGTCGTCTCCGGCGTCTCCGCCAACGTCGCCGTCCCGAACGCCGTCTTCGACGCCGTCAACCTCGGCTACACGGTCGTCGTGCCCGGCGACGCCGTCGCGGGCGTGCCGGCCGACTACACACCCGCGATGATCCGCCACACCCTCGCGCTGGTGGCCGCCATCGCGACCACCGACGAGATCCTGGGCGCCTGGAAGACGCCCTGACGGGAGGCCGGGGCGGTCAGCCGAGCCTGATCGTGTCGCCGGACACCTCGATCGGCGTCGGCTCCAGCGGCCGGGTCGCCGGGCCCTGCTTGACGCTGCCGTCCGAGGCGGAGAACTTGCTCTGGTGGCACGGGCAGACGATGACCCCGTCCGTCACACCGCCGACCGTGCAGCCCTGGTGGGTGCAGTGCGCGGAGAACGCCAGGAACTCGCCGGCCTTGGGCTGGGTGATCACCACGCCCTGGTCGGCGAGCACCTTCCCGCCGCCCACCGGGATGTCGCCGGTCTTCGCGAGCGGCGCGTTCTCCTCGACGACCTGCTTGCCCCCGCCGTCACCGCCGCCACACGCGGCCAGCGCCGCCGCCAGCCCCGCCGTGCCCGCCGCCGCGACGACCGTCCTGCGCGCCACACCGCTCATACCGCATCCCTTCCGATCAGGGCCCGGGACACACGTCCCGGATGTACGCGGGCCATCGTGCCCGACGCGGCCCCCGGGAAACGAGCCCCGCGCTCGCCTCCCGTGTCCACCGACCGGTGGACACCAGGTTCAACCGGGCGCTGCTGTCGGCGCGACGCACCCGCCGACAAGTCTTGGACCATGACGAATCCCACCGTACGCATGGCCCGCCACAGCGCCCGCCACCCCTGGCGCGCGATCGTCGGCTGGCTGCTCTTCGTCGCCCTCTGCCTGGGCGCGGGCATCGCCGTCGGCACCCGTCCGGCCACCACCGAGGACTACCGCATCGGCGAGGCGGGCAGGGCCGAAGCCCTGGCCGCCGAAGGCGGACTCCAGCCAAAGCCCCTGGAGCGGGTCCTCGTCCAGGCCGCGCCGGGCACCGGCCGCCCGGACCCGACACAGCTCGCGGCCGGCGCCGCCGAGATCGTCGCCCGGATGCGGAAGCTGCCCGAAGTGCTGTCCGTCGCCGGCCCCTTCCCCGACGCGGAAGGGACCGCGCTGCGCGTCGACGTCACCATGAAGGGCGCCGAGCTCGACGGGAAGAAGCACGTCGACGCGCTGCTCGCGCAGACGTCCGAGGTCCAGGCGGCGCACCCGGGGCTGGTCGTCGCGGAGGTCGGCGGCCCCTCGATCGGCAAGGGGGTCGACACGCTCCGCGGTGACGACCTCGCGCGCACCGAGATGATCGCGCTGCCCGTCACCCTGATCACCCTGCTGCTCGTCTTCGGCTCCGTGGTCATGGCCGTCGTACCGCTGCTTCTCGCGCTGTCCTCGATCGTGGCCGCCGTAGGGCTGTCGATGCTCGCCTCGCACGTCTTCCCCGACGCCGGCGTCGGCACCAACGTCATCCTCCTGATCGGCCTGGCCGTCGGCGTCGACTACGCCCTCTTCTACCTCAAGCGGGAGCGCGAGGAGCGCGCGCGGAACGCCGACGGACGGCTGACCGGCCAGGCCGTCGTGGAACTCGCCGCGGCGACCTCGGGGCGGGCCGTGGTCGTCTCCGGACTGGCCGTGGCCGTCTCCAGCGCCACGCTCTACCTGGCGGACGACGTCATCTTCTCCTCCATCGCCACCGGAGCCGTCGCCGTCACCCTGGTCGCCGTCCTCAGCTCGCTGACCGTCCTGCCCGCGCTGCTCGCCAAGCTCGGTGAGCGCGCCGAGCGCCGCAGGGCCGCCCGCGGGGCGACCCGCAAGGCGCCCCGTACCGGCTCCGGACGGATCACCGCCGCCGTCCTGCGCCCCGTCGAGCGGCATCCCGCCGTGACGCTCGCCGTGTCGGGACTCGCCCTCGTCGCCCTCGCCCTGCCCGTCCTCGACATCAACATCACGGAGATGAGCCGCGAGACGCACTCGCGCGCCATTCCCGCCATGCGGACCTACGACCGGCTGATGGCCGCCTACCCCGAGCTCAGGGCCATGCACCAGGTCGTCGTACGGGCCGACGCCGGGCGCGCCGAGGACGTCGCCGGCGCCCTGCGCCGACTCGCCGGCCGGGCCGCGGCCGAGGATCCGGCGATCGGCGGCACGCCCGTCCTGCGCACCTCGGCGGACCGCCGCGTCACCGTCCTCGAACTCGCCGTCTCCCGCTCCGTGAACAGCCCCGGGGCGCGGGAATCGCTCGCCCGGCTCCGTACCGAGTTCGTGCCCGCGACCGTCGGTGCCCTGCCCGGCACCGAGGTGGCCGTCACCGGCGAGGTCGCCCGCTATGCCGACTACCCCGACCACCAGAAGCGGAAGCTGCCGCTCGTCGTGGGCGCGCTGCTGCTCGTCACCTTCGCGATGACCGTGTGGGCGTTCCGGTCCGTGGTGCTCGGGGTGGTCGGCGTCGTCCTCAACCTGCTCTCCGCGTTCGCCTCCCTGGGCCTGCTGGTCCTGGTGTTCCAGAACCGATGGGCCGAGGGACTCCTCGGCTTCACCTCGACGGGCTCGATCGGATCCCGCGTCCCGCTGTTCCTGTTCGTGATCCTCTTCGGACTCTCCATGGACTACCAGGTGTTCGTGATCAGCAGGATCCGCGAAGCCCGCCTCGGCGGCACGCCCACCCGGCAGGCCGTCCTCACGGGCCTGTCCTCCTCCGCCGGGGTCGTCACCAGCGCGGCGGTGGTGATGGTGACGGTGTTCGCCGGCTTCGCCGCCCTGCACCTGATCGAGATGAAGCAGATCGGCTTCAGCCTGGCGGTCGCCGTCCTGCTCGACGCCTTCGTGATCCGGGTCTTCGTCCTGCCCTCCCTGATGCTGCTGCTCGGCGAGGCCAACTGGTGGCCCGCGCGCGCCATCCGCGCAGCGGGGCGGGCCGCGCGGACGGACCGTCAGCCGGCGTCCGTAGGCTGATCGCATGACCGACGGGACGACCGACAGCATGACCGGCGAGACGGCCGGGCGGCCGCTCGCCGCGCTGCGCCGCTGGTACACCGCCGTCTGGATGCTCCTGGGACTGACACCCTCGGTCATCGCCGTCGGAAACGACCCGGGTCCCCCGCGGTGGGCGTCCCTGGCCCTCGTGGGCGCGGCCCTCGCGTACGCGGCCGTCCACCGCGCCCGCGACCACGGGCCCGGCTACCTCGCGGCCCTGGCCGCCGGACTCGGCGTGATGGCGGCGCTGCCGGGCGGCGGTGCGGCCCTGCTCGTCGCCGCGCTCCCGCAGTTCTGGTTCCAGGCGCGCGGACGCGTGACAGCCGTCCTGACCAGTGGCTGCGCCACCGCCGCCACCGTGGCGGGGAGCCTCGTCGCCGACTCGCCGGGCAACGCGGCCGCGGCGCTGACCGGATACGTCCTGTCCGTCCTGACCGGGCTCCTCGTCCACCGCCTCGTTGCGGACGGCGACGCCCGGGCCACCGCCCTGTCCGCCGAACTGTCCCTCGCCCAGGAGCAGTTGGCACAAGCCCACCGCCGCGAGGGCGCGGCCGGCGAGCGGGAGCGGATGGCCCGCGAGATCCACGACACCCTCGCCCAGGGATTCGCCTCCATCATCGTCCTGGCCGAGGCAGCCCGCGCCGGACTGGGCGAGGACTCCGCGCGCACGGCCCGGCAGCTGCACTCCATCGAGCAGACCGCCCGCGAGAACTTCGCCGAGGCCCGGGTCCTGGTGGGCTCCGCCCCGCACGGCGGACTCACTCCGGGCTCGGTGGTGCCGACCCTGCGCCGCACCCTGGAACGCTTCGCCCAGGACACCGGCATCACGGTGGACGCGGACCTGCCCGAGGACGTCCACGGCGATCAGCAGACCCGGATCGCGCTGCTGCGCTGCGCCCAGGAGTCCCTGGCGAACATACGCAAACACGCCGACGCGAGCACCGTCGGCGTGGTGCTCACCGCGCACGCGGACGCCGTCGAGCTGGAGATCACCGACGACGGGCGCGGCTTCGTCGTCGAGGAGTCCCGCGGATTCGGCCTCGACGGCATGCGCAGGCGCCTCGCCGAACTCGGCGGAGAGCTGAAGGTGACCAGCTCGGTCGGCGACGGCACCCGCGTCCTCGCCGCCCTTCCCACGAACGGACGGCCCTGACATGCCCGAAGCACGCAAAGCCCCTGAAGCGCTGGAAGCGCCTGAAGCACCGGAAGTCCTCCGGGTCGTGGTCGTCGACGACCACACGGTGATGCGCGCGGGCGTGATCGCCCTCCTCGCCCCCGTCCCGGACGTCGCCGTCGTCGGCGAGGCGGGTGACGGCCGTGAGGCCGTGGCACTCGTCGAGCGGCTCGCCCCCGACGTCGCCCTCGTCGACCTGCGGATGCCGGTCATGGACGGAGTCGCCGCCACGGCGGCGATCCTCGCCGGCCCCGCGCCGACCCGGGTCCTCATCCTCACCACGTACGACACCGACGTGGAGATCGAGCGGGCGGTCGAGGCCGGCGCGATCGGCTACCTGCTGAAGGACACCACCGCCGAGCAGCTCGCCGAGGCCGTCCGCGCCGCCGCCCGCGGCGAGACCGTCCTCGCGCCCCGGGTCGCCGAACGCCTGGTCGCCCGCATGCGCCGCCCCGCCCCGGTCGCCCTCACCGCACGCGAACAGGACGTGCTGGCCGCGGTGGCGGACGGTCTGTCCAACGCCGAGATCGGCAGGCGCCTGGTCATCGCGGAGGCCACGGTCAAGACCCACCTCCTGCGCGTCTTCGCCAAACTCGACGTCAGCGACCGCACCCGCGCGGTGGTCGTGGCCCTCGACCAGGGCCTGCTGCCGGGCCGCACGCCGTCCTGACGCGGGGGCGCGGGCCGTCCTGGCGGCACGCCCGACTCGATACCCTGGGCGGATGCTTACCGAAGTGACAGCGACCCGCTACGTCACGCCCCTGCGCGAGGGCGGCTCGCTCCCCGGGATCGTCGAGGCCGACGATTACGGCACGTACGTCATGAAGTTCACCGGCGCCGGCCAGGGGCGCAAGACCCTCGTCGCCGAGGTCGTCTGCGGGCAGCTGGCCCGACGGCTCGGGCTGCGGGTGCCGGAGCTGGTGACGATCCAGCTGGACCCGGTGATCGGGCTCTCGGAGCCCGACCAGGAGGTGCAGGAGCTGCTGAAGGCCAGCGGCGGACTGAACCTCGGGATGGATTTCCTGCCCGGCTCGCTCGGCTTCGACCCGCTCGCCTACGAGGTCGACCCGAAGGAGGCCGGCAAGGTCGTCTGGTTCGACGCCGTGATCAACAACGTCGACCGGTCCTGGCGCAACCCCAACATGCTCGTCTGGCACGGCGACCTGTGGCTCATCGACCACGGCGCCACCATGATCTGGCACCACAACTGGCCCGGCGCCCAGGCGTCCGCCGCCAAGCCCTACGACGCCTCCGACCACGCGCTCGCCCCCTTCGGGCCGGACGTCGCGGCCGCGGCGGCCGAGCTGGCGCCGCTCGTCACCCGCGAGCTGCTCACCGAGGTGGCCGCCGACGTGCCCGACGAGTGGCTGGTCGACGAGCCCGGCTTCACGAGCACCGACGAGCTGCGGGCGGCCTACGTGGAGGCGCTGCTGCCGCGCGCCGCGACCATCCACGAACGGATCACCCTCGGCCCCCGCACCGAGCGCAAGGCCCAGCAGCCGCCCGGCTGGCTCGCCGACCGCCTCGCCCCGCGCCCCACCCAGAAGGACAGCACCACGTGACCGACCGCGATGTCTTCGAGTACGCGCTGCTGCGCGTCGTGCCCCGCGTCGAGCGCGGCGAGTGCTTCAACGCCGGCGTGGTCGTCTACTGCAGGGCCAAGTCCTTCGTGGCCGCCCGCACCCACCTGGACGAGGCCAAGCTCGCCGCGCTCGACCCGAACGCCGACGTCACCGGCGTACGGGCCGCGCTGCACGCCGTCGAGGGCGTCTGCCTGGGCGGGGACGCCGCCGGCCAGGCCGCCCGCGACGACGCCGGACGGCGCTTCCGCTGGCTGATCGCGCCCCGCTCGACGGTGGTCCAGCCCGGCCCCGTGCACACCGGTCTGACCGCCGATCCCGAGGCCGAGGTGGAACGCCTGCTCGACGTGCTGGTGCGCTGAGCGGCGACGGGCGCCCGAGCGTGACCCGGTGCACCCGGTGGGCCGTTGACACCGGGTGCCAGGGCTTCTAGCGTCTCGTCCTGCGGACCTACTAAGCGGTTGCTCATTCACGGGAGAGTGAGCCGGCCGCCGGGTGCGGACCGCATCAAGGGACGATCCAAGGGCGAGGAGAACAAGCATGTCCACCACCGAGCAGCGGGTAGCCGTCGTCACCGGTGCGGCGCGGGGCATCGGCGCCGCCACCGCGATCCGGCTCGCGGCCGAGGGCCGCGCTGTCGCCGTGCTCGACCTCGACGAGGCGGCCTGCAAGGACACCGTCGAGAAGATCACCGCCGCGGGCGGCCGGGCGCTCGCCGTCGGCTGCGACGTCTCCGACGGCGCCCAGGTGGAGGCCGCGGTCGCGCGGGTCGCCGCCGAGCTCGGCGCGCCGACGATCCTCGTCAACAACGCGGGCGTGCTCCGCGACAACCTGCTCTTCAAGATGTCCGAGTCGGACTGGGACCTCGTCATGAACGTGCACCTCAAGGGCGCGTTCCTGATGGCCAAGGCCTGCCAGAAGCACATGGTGGACGCCGGCTTCGGCCGGATCGTCTCGCTGTCCTCCTCCTCGGCGCTCGGCAACCGCGGCCAGGCCAACTACTCCGCCGTCAAGGCCGGCCTGCAGGGCTTCACCAAGACCCTCGCCAAGGAGCTCGGCAAGTTCGGCGTCACCGCCAACGCCGTCGCCCCCGGCTTCATCGTCACCGAGATGACCGCGCAGACCGCCGAGCGGGTCGGCATGGGCTTCGAGGAGTTCCAGGAGGCCGCCGCCTCCATGATCCCGGTGCAGCGGGTCGGCCGCCCCGAGGACGTCGCGAACGCCATCGCCTTCTTCACGGGCGACGCCGCCGGGTTCGTTTCCGGCCAGGTCATGTACGTGGCCGGCGGCCCGCTCAACTGACGCGCGGCGCGGGAGGAGTCAAGGACATGAGCGAGAAGCAGCTGCCCGAGCTCTCGGGCAAGGTCGCCCTCGTCACCGGCGCCAGCCGGGGCATCGGCTACGGCATCGCCGAGGCCCTGGTCGCCCGCGGTGACCGGGTCTGCATCACCGGACGCGGCGAGGAGGCCCTCAAGGAGGCCGTGGAGCGGCTCGGCGCCGACCGGGTCGTCGCGGTGCCCGGCAAGGCCCACGACGAGGCCCACCAGGCCGCCGCCGTTGAGGCCACCATGGAGGCCTTCGGCCGGGTCGACTTCCTGGTCAACAACGCCGGCACGAACCCGGTCTTCGGGCCGATCGCCGAGCTCGACCTGAACGTCGCCCGCAAGGTCTTCGAGACGAATGTGGTCTCGGCGCTCGGTTTCGCCCAGCAGACCTACCGGGCCTGGCAGAAGGAGCACGGCGGGGCGATCGTCAACATCGCCTCGATCGCCGGCGTCTCCGCGTCGCCGTTCATCGGCGCGTACGGAATGAGCAAGGCGGCGATGATCAACCTGACCCTCCAGCTGGCGCACGAATTCGCGCCACTGGTCCGGGTCAACTCGATCGCCCCGGCCGTCGTGAAGACGAAGTTCGCCGCGGCGCTCTACGAGGGCCGGGAGGCCGAGGCCGCCTCCCGCTACGCGCTGGGCCGGCTCGGCGAGCCGAAGGACATCGGCGGCGCCGCCGCCTTCCTCACCTCGCCCCAGGCGGAGTGGATCACCGGCCAGACGCTGGTCGTGGACGGCGGACTTTTCCTGAACGCCGGTGTCGAGTGACCGGTATCCGGACACTTTCCTGAATTCCTGACCGGTTTGGCCCCGGTTATACGCAGAATGCCTCAAGTGCCCCGCCAGGGTCGGTCATTGACCTGGTGGGGCGCTGCGGTATCGTCTGCCGATCCCAGGCTGAACGAGGAGCGTGCACGTGTTCAACCGGACCAGTCTGCAGGCAACTGCAGCCCTTGCGTCCATATCCGTCCTGTCCGGATGCAGTGTGTTTTCGGACGCTGAATCCACGGCGGAGCAGAGAATCGTCGTGGGGACGACGAGTTCTCCCACCACGCTCGACCCGGCTGCCGCCTGGGACAATTCCTGGGAGCTTTTCCGGAATGTCTTCCAGACGCTCGTGGCATTTCCCACCGGCAGCGCGGCGCCCAAGCCGGACGCCGCCGACTGTCAGTTCAAGCCCGACTCCAACAGCCGGGTCTTCGAGTGCTCGATCCATGACGGGCTGACCTTCTCCAACGGTCACAAGCTGGACGCCAACGCGGTCAAGTACTCGATCGAGCGGATCCGCACCATCAAGGTCGAGGGCGGCCCGAACGGCATGCTCGGCTCGCTCGACAAGATCGACGTCCCGGACCCGAGCACGGTGGTCTTCCGCCTGAACAAGCCCGACGCGACCTTCCCCTTCATCCTCGCCACCCCGGCCATGTCGATCGTCGACCCGGCCGAGTACCCCGCGGACAAGCTCCGCGAGGACGGCAAGCTCACCGGCTCCGGCCCGTACGTCCTCGACTCCTACGAGGAGGGCGCGGAGGCCAAGCTCACCAACAACCCGAGCTACAAGGGCTTCGCCGACCGCAAGAACGGCGGCGTGACCATCCGGTACTTCAAGGAGTCCGAGTCGATGGTCGCCGCGCTGAAGAAGAAGGAGATCGACGCCACCTACCGCGGTCTGACCGCCCCCGAGGTGGTCGAGCTCCAGGCCGACAAGCCGGAGAACAAGGGCCTCCAGCTCGTCGAGTCCACCGGCGCCGACATCCGCTACCTGGTCTTCAACGCCAAGGACGGTGCGGTCGCCAAGCTGCCCGTGCGCAAGGCCATCGCCCAGCTCGTCGACCGCGACGAACTGGTCAGCAAGGTCTACCAGGGCACCGCCGAGCCGCTGTACTCGATGGTCCCCAAGGGCATCGCCGGGCACACCACCAAGTTCTTCGACCGCTTCGGCTCGCCCAGCGTCTCCAAGGCCAAGGCCATCCTGCGCGGCGCCGGCATCACCGAGCCCGTCGAGCTGGACTTCTGGTACACCACGGACCGGTACGGCTCCGCGACCGCCGGCGAGTTCGCCGAGCTGAAGCGGCAGCTGGAGGAGTCCGGCCTGTTCAAGATCACCCTGCACGGCAAGCCGTGGAAGGAGTTCCAGGCTGGCTACCAGCACGGCCAGTACCCGGTCTTCGGCCGCGGCTGGTTCCCCGACTTCCCGGACCCGGACAACTTCATCGCCCCGTTCGTGGGCAAGGAGAACGTCCTCGGCACCCCGTACATCAGCCCGGAGATCACCGACGACCTGCTGCCCAAGTCGCGCCGCGTCAGCGACCGCGGGGCCGTCACGGACGAGTTCAACCAGGCCCAGGAGGTCATGGTCCAGGACGTCCGGCTGCTGCCCCTGTGGCAGGGCAAGCTCTACATCGCCGCGAGCGAGGACATCGGCGGCGGCGAGCGGGCGCTCGACCCGCAGACCGTCATGCAGATGTGGGAGCTCAGCCGCCGCACCAGCTGGTAGAGCGACCGGCGGAGCCCCGCGGCGGGGAGGGAGCGGGCGGCGTTGTCAGTGGGTGCCGGTAGGTTCTCGTTCGGAGTAACAAGAACGCCCACCGGAGGTTGTTGACGTGACCGACACCGACATGCTGCCCGAGTCCTGGCGCGGCGTCCTCGGCGAGGAGCTGGAGAAGCCCTACTTCAAGCAGCTCACCGAGTTCGTCGAGGAGGAGCGGGCCAAGGGGCCGGTCTACCCGCCGCGCGAGGAGGTCTTCGCCGCCCTCGCCGCCACGCCGTTCGACAAGGTGAAGGTCCTGATCCTCGGCCAGGACCCCTACCACGGCGAGGGCCAGGGCCACGGCCTGTGCTTCTCCGTCCGCCCGGGCGTGAAGACCCCGCCCTCGCTGCGCAACATCTACAAGGAGATGCAGGACGAGCTCGGCCACCCCGTCCCCGACAACGGCTATCTGATGCCGTGGGCCGAGCAGGGCGTGCTGCTGCTCAACGCGGTGCTCACGGTCCGCGCCGGCGAGGCCAACTCGCACAAGGGCAAGGGCTGGGAGAAGTTCACCGACGCCGTCATCACGGCCGTCGCGTCCCGCCCCGACCCGGCCGTCTTCGTCCTGTGGGGCAACTACGCGCAGAAGAAGCTGCCGCTCATCGACGAGTCGCGGCACGTCGTGGTGAAGGGCGCCCACCCCTCGCCGCTGTCGGCGAAGAAGTTCTTCGGCTCCAAGCCGTTCACCCAGATCGACGAGGCCGTCGCGGCCCAGGGACACGAGCCGATCGACTGGCGCATCCCCGACCTCGGCTGAGCCTCGCCCGGATCCGGCGCGGCGGCGGTTAGCGTCGGATCCGGCAGTCTCGTACGAGCGTCGCGGAGGCCGTAGTGACCGGGCAGCAGGTGTCGGACGACGCCGTCATGACCAGGATCGGGCAGGCGATGATGCTGCTCCACGGCGGCGACCGGGAGGAGGCCCGCAACCGCTTCGGCGCGATCTGGCAGCAGCTCGGGCCGGACGGCGACCCGCTGCACCGCTGCACGCTCGCCCACTACATGGCCGACGCCCAGGACGACCCGGACACCGAGCTCGCCTGGGACCTGCGGGCGCTGACCGCCGCCGAGGGCCTCGACGAGGACCGGCTCGCCCGGCACGACTCGGCGGCCGCGCTGCGCGCCCTCTACCCCTCGCTCCACCTCAACCTCGCCGCCGACTACGTGAAGCTGGCCCGGCCCGACGCGGCCCGCGTGCACCTGGACCGGGCCCGCGCCGCCTCCGCGTACCTGGACGACGACGGATACGGGAACGGGGTGCGGGCCGCGATCGAGCGCCTTGAGCTGCGGTTGCGGGGGCGGTGAACCCGAGGGGGCCTTCAGCGTCCGTAGGTGTTCCGGCAGGTCCTGGCCTGTGCGCTGTCCGGGCTCCAGCCGCCGTACGCCTGGCCGATGGCGCAGACGTCGGCCCCGGAGCGCGGCACCTGGGGCAGATCGGGCAGCCCGGCGGCCGGCCGGCGGCGGTGCTGGTCCGGTACGTGGTCGGTGCGCGGCCTGGTGGCCTCGTGCCGGTGCCCGGGGGCGGCGCCGGGCGGCTGCCGGGCGGCGGACGAGCGGGCCTCGGGCGCCGGGGGATCGGGCATCGCCGCCTCCAGGGCCTCCCGGGCGGGGCCCTGGACGATCTGGGGCGCGACGTCCTGACCGGCGGGGCCGGGCGAGGCGGCGGGAGCGGGGGCGGGCGCGGGGGCCGCGGGGGACGGCTCGACCGCCACACAGCCGGAGAGGGCGGCCATCGCCAACCCGGCCACGCCGGCGAGCAGCGTCACTGTCGTTCTGGTTCCATGCACCCGCGCAACTCTGCTGGCCGGCGCGGGCCGCGCGAACCCCTACTGGCGGGGAATGCCCCGCATGAGTGATCACCCGGGCGCGGGCTGACCGCGCCCGGGGCCGGCTGGTGGCGTCCGGTGGTGTCCGGGGGCGGGTCTCCGTCAGTCGCCGGTGGCGCCGTCGATGCGCTCGCGGACGAGGTCCGCGTGGCCGTTGTGGCGGGCGTACTCCTCGATCATGTGCAGGTAGATCCAGCGCAGGTTGAAGCTCTCACCGGAGCGGTGCTTCCCCACGCCGAGGTCGTCGAGCCCGCGCTCGGCCGCGTTGGCCCGGGCCTTGGCGATCTCGCCCTGCCAGGCGGCGTACGCCTCCTCCCAGGTGTCCTCGTCGGTGACGTGGAAGTCCCGGTCGTGGTCCTCCACGGTCGAGAAGATCCAGCCGGCCTCCTCGCCCGCCAGGACCTTCCGGAACCAGCCGCGCTCGACCTCGGCCATGTGCCGGACCAGGCCGAGCAGGGTGATATCCGAGGGCGGGGCGGAGGCGGTGCGCAGCTGGGCCTCGTCGAGGCCCGCGCACTTCTGCTCCAGGGTCGCCCGGTGGAAGTCGAGCCACTGTTCCAGGGCCTCGCGCTCACCGGTGAGGGTGCCGGGGTCGACGCGGGGGACGGATTCGATGCGTTCGGCAGTCATGCTCCGCATCCTGACCGACGATCCCGTCCGCGGCCAGTGAATTGACGGCCGCTCAGCCGCCGTGAACGCGGCCGTGGACGCCGTCGTCGCCGCTCCGGCCGCCGCTGCTCCGGCCGTCGCCGGTCCGGCTTTCGCTGTCGTTGCCGCCGTTGTCGTCGCTGTCGCCGCCGAGCATGCCGCGCAGGAGCTCGTCGAAGCCGGTGCGCAGCTCCGCCAGGCTCGGCACGGCCGCCGTGAAGGACCCGGCGGCACAGGAGAACATCAGCCCCTCGCACCAGGCGATGAGCGAGAGCGCGTGCCGCTCGGGCGCCGGGGAGCCCGCCGCGCGCAGCATCGCGACCAGCGGCGTGTGGAAGACGCTGCCCGCCGTGTCGAAGAAGGCGCGCAGTTCGGGGCGGCGGGTGGCCTCCAGGGCGAGCTCGTAGCGGGAGACGAGCAGCGCCCGGTGGTCCGTCAGATAGCGGTGCAGCGCGAGCGCGAGGGCGTCCACCAGGGCCCGGGGCGGGGCGCCGGCGGAGGGCACGGAGGGCAGCTCGTGCGGGGCGAGCACGGCGGCCTCCAGCTGCACCTGGCGGCGTACGGCGGTCTCCAGGAGGGCCTGGCGGGTGCGGGCCTGGTTGGAGGTGGAGCCCTGGGGGAGTCCGGCCCGCTCGTCGACGGCGCGATGGGTGAGCCCGCGCATCCCGCGCTCCACCAGCAAACCGAGGGCGGCGTCGCCGATGCGCTCGGCGCGGGTGAGCGGGGCGCCGAGGGGCGGGTTCGGCGGTGCGTCGGGGGCCGGTGCTGCGGTCATGGGGACAACCTACCGAGCCCGGCCCCCGGTCTGGCCCGCCGACTACAGCTGTAGTAACTTCAAGGAGTCACTACAGCTGTAGTCCGACCTGTGGTCCCGTCCGCGGTGCCACGTGTCGTCCCGCCCGTCGTCCCCGAGGGGGAGTCATGGAACAGCACCGTGCCGTCGTCGTCGGAGCCGGCATCGGCGGCCTCACCGCCGCCCTCGCCCTGCGTGCCCGCGGCTGGCAGGTCACCGTCCTCGAACGCGCCGCCGCCCTCACCCCCGTCGGCGCCGGCATCGCCCTCGCCCCCAACGCGCTGCGCGCCCTCGACGTCCTCGGCCTCGGCGACCGGGTCCGCGCGCTCGCCGCCTGGCAGGGCGACGGAGGCATGCGCCGCCCCGACGGCCGCTGGCTCGTCCGCACCGACGCCGAGGCCGCCGCCGCACGCTTCGGCGGCCCGCTCGTGACCCTCCACCGCGCCACCCTCGTCGACCTGCTGCGCGCCGGACTCCCCGAGGGCGTGATCCGCACCGCGACCGCCGCCGCCCTCGCCGACCCCGGCGACGCCCACCGCCCCGCCCGCCTCACCACTCCCGACGGCGATCTCGCGGCCGAGCTCGTCGTCGGCGCCGACGGCATCCACTCCGCCGTGCGCCGCGCCCTCTTCCCGGCCCACCCCGGCCCCCGCTACGCCGGCTTCACCACCTGGCGGACGGTCATCCCCGCCCCCGCCACGCCCTTCGCCCCGCACGAGACCTGGGGCCGCGGCCGGATCTGGGGCACGCAGCCGCTGGGCGACGGCCGCGTCTACGCGTACGCCGCGGCCACCGCGCCCGCCGGCGCGCACGCCCCCGACGACGAACGCGCCGAGCTGCTGCGCCTGTTCGGCGACTGGCACCACCCCGTGCCCGAGATCCTGGCCGCCGCCGACCCGGCCGGCGTGCTGCGCCACGACGTCCACCACCTCATCGACCCGCTGCCCGCCTTCCACCACGGCCGCACCGCCCTCCTCGGCGACGCCGCCCACGCCATGACCCCGAGCCTCGGGCAGGGCGGCAACCAGGCCGTCGAGGACGCGATCGTGCTCGCCCACCACGCCCGGCCCGGCGCGGCCGTCGACCGCGCGCTCGCCGCCTACACCGCCGAGCGGCTGCCCCGTACCACGGCGATCGTCCGCCGGGCCGCCCGCACCGGCCGCGCCACCATGCTCGCGTCCGTGCCCGCCGTAGCCCTGCGCGACTCCCTCGCCGCCGCCGTCTCCCGCTTCGGCCCCGGCCTCGTCCTGCGCGGCTTCGACGGCATCGCCGACTGGCGCCCCCCGGCCGGCGACGCGCCCGCGCGCGTAAGCTGACCGGCGCGAACGCCCGTACCGCGGACCGGAACACGGCGCGCACCGCGGACGAACGCGAACGCGAACGCGAACGCGACGAACGCGAGCGCGGCCCACGAGTACGCGCCCAGCGAGTACGAACGAGCAGGAACGAGAAGGAGACACCCCGTGAAGGTCGGCTGCATCGGACTCGGCGACATCGCCCAGAAGGCGTACCTGCCCGTCCTGACCACCCTTCCCGGGGTCGAGCTCCACCTCCAGACCCGCACCCCCGCCACCCTCGACCGGGTCGGCGACACCTTCCACGTCCCCGCCGGGCGCCGCCACCGCGACCTCGACGGACTGCTCGCCGCCGGGCTCGACGCGGCCTTCGTGCACGCCCCCACCTCCGCGCACCCCGGGATCGTCACCCGGCTCCTGGAGGCCGGCGTGCCCACCTACGTCGACAAGCCGCTCGCCTACCACTACGCCGAGTCCGAACTGCTCGTGGAACTCGCCGAGAAGCGGGCCGTGGGCCTCGCCGTCGGCTTCAACCGCCGCCTCGCGCCCGGCTACGCCCAGTGCGCCGACCATCCGCGCGAGCTGATCCTGATGCAGAAGAACCGCGTCGGACTGCCCGAGGACCCGCGCACCTTCGTCCTCGACGACTTCATCCACGTCGTCGACACCCTGCGCTTCCTGCTCCCCGGCGAGGCCGACCACATCGACGTACGGGCCCGGATCCGTGACGGCCTGATGCACCACGTCGTGCTCCAGCTCTCCGGCGACGGCTTCACCGCCATCGGCACGATGAACCACATGAGCGGCTCCACCGAGGAGATCCTGGAGGTCTCCGGGCAGGACTCCAAGCGCCAGGTCCTCAACCTCGCCGAGATCGTCGACCACAAGGGCCAGCCGACCGTGCGGCGGCGCGGCGACTGGGTGCCGGTGGCCCGCCAGCGCGGCATCGAGCAGGCGGTGCTCGCCTTCCTCGACGCCGTACGGGAGGGACGGCGGCTCGACGCGCGGGATGCCCTGCTGACCCACGAACTGTGCGAGCGCGTGGTCACCGAGGCTCTCGCCCAGGCTTCCTGAGCCCGGCCCTGCGGGACCCGGCCTTGCGGAGCCCGACCTCCTGAGCCCCGCCCTCCGGAGCCCCTACGCCCCGCGCCGTCGCCGGCCGAACTCCACCGCGCCGGCGGCGATCAGCACCAGGACCGCCGCGTACACCGGCCACGCGCCGAAGCGGTCGTACAGCGTCCGGGTGTGCGACAGCGGCAGCTCGTAGACGGCGGACGCGCTCGCGTGGGTGCCGAGCACCGGCCCGGTGCGCCGGCCGTCCGGGCCGTACGCGGCGCTGACGCCGGTCAGCGTCGCCTGCACCATCGGCCGGCCCGTCTCCGCCGCCCGCAGCGCGCCGAGCGAGGCGTGCTGTGCCGGCGCCCAGCTGTCCTGGAAGGTCGACGTCGAGGACTGCGCGACGATCACGGCCGCGCCGTTGTCGGCGAGCCGCCGGCTCATGTCGGGGAAGGCCGTCTCGAAGCAGATCAGCGGCCCGATCCCGAGGCCCGGCGCGGTGCTGCCCGGGGCGCTCGGCAGCGTCATCACCACCGGCGCCGTGCCGCGCCGCCGGTCCTCGGCCGCCGCCTTGCCGACCGAGGTCGCCCAGCCGAGCAGCGGCCGCATCGGGATGTACTCGCCGAACGGCACCAGGCGCATCTTGTCGTAGCGCTCGCCCGTCGGCCCGTCGGGCCCGACCAGGATCGCGCTCTTGTAGATCCCGGGCCGGTCGGAGCGGCGCGCGTCCACGTTGACCAGGATCGGCGCGCCGACCCGCCGGGAGAGCGCGGTCACCCGGGCCGACAGGTCCGGCCGGGTCCGCAGATCCGCGCCGACGCTGCTCTCGCCCCACACCACCAGGTCGAGCCGCCGCCCCGCGAGCGCCCGGGTCAGCGCCTCGCCCCGGGCGAACCGCAGGCCCGCGCCCCCGGCCCCGGCCGCGTCGTACACGCCCGGCTGGACCACCGCGATCCGCACCGTGCCGGACGTCCGCGGCGCCGGGACGCCCCACCAGACCAGGCCCAGGAGCAGGGCGGAGCCGGTGACACCGGCGACGCCGGTACGGCGTACGGGCGCGGGCGCGACGAAGAGCAGCGCGACCGCCGTGTTCACCGCCACCACCAGCAGGCTCACCAGCCACACCCCGCCGACCGACGCGAGCCGCAGCGCGGCCGGCACCTGCCACTGGCTCGCCCCGAGCAGCCCCCAGGGCCCGCCGAGGCCCTGCCAGGAACGGACCAGCTCGATCATCAGCCAGCCGGACGGGACGACGAGCAGCGCGGCGGCGGCCCGTGCCGGGGACGGCTGGCCGCCGAGCATCGCCCGCACGAGCCGCCCCCACGGCAGCCACAGCAGTGCCATGAGCGCGGCGATCACGAGCAGGAACACGTGCAGGCTCGGCAGCAGCCAGTGGTGCACCGCGAGCATGAAGCCGAGTCCGCCCGACCAGCCGTCCAGACCGGCGCGGCGCGCGCTCGGAGCCGTACGGACCAGGAGCAGCCAGGGGACCAGGGCGACGTACGCGAACCACCACAGCGCCGGGGCGGGGAAGGCGAGCGCGGGCAGCGCGCCGCACACCAGCGCGAGCGCGGAGCGCCGCACGCCGGACCACCGCCCGCCGCCGCTTTCACCGGCCGCGGCCGTGGTTTCGGTGTGCGCGCCGACGACCATGCCCCGCCTCCAGGAGTCGCCTCCAGTGTGCGCGCGTAGGGGCGCGCGGGCAGACCCGGACGCGCCGTAACCGCGGGACGTGACAAAACGGGATGCTTTGGACGCGTCAGAGGAGTCGGACGTGCTGGAAGGGACGTACGCACGGGATGGGCCGGACGCACCGGTGTGACCCGACGCGTCGGAAGAGTCGTATGCGCCGGACGGGTGGGAAGAGTCGTACGCGCCGGAGCCCTCGGGAGAGACGGAAGAGTCGTACGCGTCGTACGCGTCGTACGCGTCGTACGCGTCGTACGCGTCGTACGTGCCGGACGGGTCGGGTGGCCGGGAGGGTCCGGGCGGCCCGGTCACATCCGGCGCCACTTCTCCTCGACGACCACCGAGCGCAGCCTCCAGCCGGCGTCCGTGCGCCGCAGCGCGAAGGCGTACCGCCCGCCGCACACGAAGTCCGCGCCCGACTCGAAGCGCATCGGGTTCACGTAGTCGGCGCGCACGGCGGCCGTGTCGCCCGGGTAGCCGCCGAGGTCCTCGATGCGGACCCGGCGGTTCACGATGAGGTGCTGGCGCACGGGGAAGAGCCGCATCGTCTCGGCGAGCCAGTCGGCCACCTCGGCGGCCGGGCCCTCGATCCCGCCCGAGCCGCGGTAGTCGGCCCGCCCGTCCGGGGTGAAGAGGGCCCGGTACGCGGTCCAGTCGGAGTCGTCCACGGCCATCGCGTAGCCGGTGACCAGGTCGTCGACGGCGAGCCGGTCCATCACGGTCGCGAGATCCACGCGCTGCGTCATCGGCTCAGTGTCGGGCCTGGCGCGCGCGGGGCCAAGGCCCGTGCGGCGGGGGATTCCCGCCGATTCCCCGGGGGCCGGCGCGTCAGCCGGCGGACTCGCCCGCGGTGGCGCTGAGGACGTCGGCGCCGACCAGGACGAAGAGCAGGACACCGAGGACGATCCGGTAGATCACGAAAGGCATGAAGGACTTCGTGGTGATGAACTTCATGAACCAGGCGATCACCGCGTAGCCGACGCCGAAGGCGATGACCGTGGCGAAGATGGTCGGGCCCCAGGAGACGCCGCCGCCCTCGGCCGCGTCCTTGAGCTCCATCCCGCCGGAGGCGAGCACGGCCGGGATGGCGAGCAGGAAGGAGTAGCGGGCGGCGGACTCACGGGTGTAGCCCATGAGCAGACCGCCGGAGATGGTGGCACCGGACCGGGAGACGCCGGGGATCAGGGCCATTGCCTGGCAGACGCCGAAGATCAGGCCGTCCCGCACGCCGAGGTCCTGGAGCGACTTGCGCTCGCGCGCGGCCCGGTGCCGGCCGCCCACTTCGTCGCGGGCCGCGAGCCGGTCGGCGATGCCGAGGACGATGCCCATGACGATCAGCGTGGTGGCGGTGAGCCGCAGGTCGCGGAAGGGGCCCTCGATCTGGTCCTTGAGCGTGACGCCGAGGACGCCGATCGGGATCGAGCCGACGATGACGAGCCAGCCCATCTGGGCGTCGTGGTCGTGGCGCAGCGTCTTGTCGAAGAGCGAACGGAACCAGGTGGAGATGATCCGCGCGATGTCCTTGCGGAAGTAGATGAGAACCGCGGTCTCGGTGCCTATCTGGGTGATGGCCGTGAACGCGGCTCCGGGGTCCTCCCAGCCGGCGAACGCGGCGGTGAGCCGCAGATGCGCGCTGGAGGAGATGGGAAGGAACTCCGTCAGCCCCTGGACGAGTCCGAGGATGAATGATTCGAACCAACTCATGGGGCCAGGGCCGTCCCGAATGTACGTGTGCGGTCATATGGTCGGTGCGCAGCGTACCGTCCCGAGATGACAAGATCGTTCCGGGGTCACATGCGGAGCCAGTCCTCGCGGGACCGGCGGTGCGCCGAGCGCAGCTTGCGCAGCCCGGTCAGGGCCGGGGCGGCGGCCGCGAGGGCGAAGAGCACCAGCGCGAAGACGAGGTGGGCCGTCGTCCGGCCCTGGGCGAGGGTGTAGATCCCGCCGCCCACGGTTCCCACGGCCAGACCGAGCGCAGGCGGCCAGCGGTCGGCGACCAGACCCATGACCGTCACCGCGAACGTCGGGAGCAGCAGGACGACGCAGGTGATGCCGGGCGCCCAGCGGATCTCGAAGGACTCGGAAACGCAGCCGCCGCGCGCTCCGCGCACGCAGTCGTCCGGGAAGTCGACGGTGAAGGGGTTGATCCAGAAGTTCACGACCGCCCACGCCATCCCGAGCGTGACGACCGCGCCGAGCACGATCCACCACGGCTGCCGCCAGGTGTCCTCGATGTCCCGCCCCTCGCCCGCCGCGTCGCCCAGCCCGCTCATGCCGCCTCCCCCGCGTGTGAACCGGAGGCGACTATACGGCCGCCGTCCGGCCGTCATACAGCCGCTATGCGGCCGCGTGCTCGCGCTCCGGAGCCGCCTGCGCCTCCGCGGAGGCCGGTCCGCGCAGGTGGTGCCGCTTGCGCCAGCCGACCACCGCCGCGGCCGCCGCCGACAGCACGATGAAGCCGGTCGAGATCAGGAACGCGGGCGAGGTGGGGGAGGTGGCCTCGCTGCCCGCGACCACGTACGCGATCGTGTTCGGCACGGAGCCGAGGCCGGTGGCCAGCAGGAAGGGGAGGTACCGCATCCGGGAGATCGCGGCCCCGTAGTTGGCCACCGCGAACGGCATCCCCGGGAACAGCCGGATCGCCAGCATCGAACGGAAACCGTGCCGGCTCAGCTGGCCGTCCGCCGCCTTCAGCCAGCGGCCGCGCACGTACGGACGGAGCGCGTCCTGCCCGAGCGCGCGGCCCAGCGCGAAGGAGAGGCCCGCGCCGAGGACCGTCCCGGCGAGCGCCGCCGTGAAGCCGGCCGCCGTGCCGAAGAGGGCGCCCGCCGCCAGGTTCAGGATCGGCCGCGGCACCAGGGCCGCCGTGCACACCCCGTACGCGAGCCCGAAGACGACCACCGCGCCGGCGCCGCCGAGCTGCGGCGGCCAGCCCGCCGAGAGCAGCCGCTGCGGCTCGAACAGCAGCACCGAGACCCCCGCGGAGAGGAGGATCACGGCCAGGTAGGTCAGCCGGGCCTTGGGCGACAGAAGCACCCGGGGAGCGTAACCGACACGACGATGTGATCGCCGTAACGAGCGCGGCGGGCAGGGCTTTCAGCGGGCAGGGCTTTCAGGGGCCAGGCTTTCAGCGGGCAGGGCTTTCAGTGGCCAGGGCTTTCAGCGGGCAGGGCCTTCAAGGGAACCGGCCGGCCTCGTGCCCTGCGCCCTCGCGCGGCTGACCCGCGCTTCTCACTCCGGTCACTGTCAGACCGCGCGCCTATCGTGAACGCATGACCGAGGCCGTCCCTCCCGCCGTCCCCGACAGTGCCCTCGCCGACACCGTGCTCGCACGGCTCACCGAGGCCTACCCCGCCGCGGGCGACCCCTTCCGGGCGCAGGAGATGGTCGCGTACATGAAGGGCGTGGCGCCGTTCCTCGGCCTGCGCACGCCCGAGCGCCGTGCCCTGTCCCGTACGGTCCTGGACCGGCTGCCCGCACCCGACGAGGCCGACTGCACGGCGATCGCGCTGCGCTGCTTCGCATTGCCCGAGCGGGAGTACCACTACTTCGCCGTGGACTACCTGCGCCGGCACGTCGGGCGCTGTTCCTCCGCGTTCCTGCCGGTCGCGCGCACCCTCGTCACCACCGTCTCCTGGTGGGACACCGTCGACCACCTCGCCGCGCACGTCGTCGGCGGTCTGGTGCTCGCCGACCCCGCGCTGGTCTCCCGCATGGACGAGTGGATCGCCGACGACGACCTCTGGATCGCCCGCACCGCCCTGCTCCACCAGCTCCGCTACAAGACCGCCACCGACGCCGACCGGCTGTTCTCCTACTGCCTGCTGCGCTCCGCCCACCCCGACTTCTTCATCCGCAAGGCGATCGGCTGGAGCCTGCGCGAGTACGCCAAGACCGCGCCCGACGAGGTCCGCGCCTTCGTCGGCCACAACACCTCGCGCCTCTCCCCGCTCTCGGTCCGCGAGGCCCTCAAGAACCTCTGAAACACCCTGGCGCCCCCGCCCCCTGGCACCCGTGGCGCCCCTGGCACCCCTGGCGTTCGCCTCTGGGGTTCGCCTCTGACGGTCCCTCACCGACCGCGGGGAAATTCGGTCGACGGGGGCGGGGCGAGCCGGGATCATCGTGGGCATGTCCCGGTACGCCTTCCCCGCAGCGCCGTCCGCAGTCGCGGACGCGCCGAAGGCTGCCGTTCTGGACGTGCCCGCCGTTCTCGCCCTGATCGCGACGCCCGGCGGCGACCGAAGCTGACCCTCCCCGGATCGTCCGGCGGACCCCACAGGGGGAGGGTCGGTCCGGCCCAGGGGTCCCCGCACACGCTTCGAGTCGCGAAACGAGCGATCAGCCATGTCCTCCACGTCCCACACGCCCAAGCAGGCGTACGCACGCACCAAGCCGCACCTCAACATCGGCACCATGGGCCACGTCGACCACGGCAAGACCACCCTCACCGCCGCCATCACCAAGGTCCTCAGCGAGCGCGGCACCGGCGGCCCGACCACGTACGTGCCGTTCGACCGGATCGACCGGGCGCCCGAGGAGGCCCGCCGCGGCATCACCATCAACGCCGCGCACGTCGAGTACGAGACGGACACCCGGCACTACGCGCACGTCGACATGCCGGGCCACGCCGACTACGTCAAGAACATGATCACCGGCGCCGCCCAGCTCGACGGGGCGATCCTCGTCGTCTCGGCGCTCGACGGGATCATGCCGCAGACCGCCGAGCACGTCCTGCTCGCCCGTCAGGTCGGCGTCGACCACATCGTGGTGGCGCTCAACAAGGCGGACGGCGCCGACGACGAGCTCGCCGACCTGGTCGAGCTGGAGGTACGGGAGCTGCTCACCGCGCACGGGTACGGCGGCGACGGCGTGCCGGTCGTCCGGGTGTCCGGGCTGCGCGCCCTGGAAGGTGACCCGCGCTGGACGGCGGCCGTGGAGGCGCTGCTCGACGCGGTCGACACGTACGTGCCCGTGCCGGTGCGCTATGTGGAGGCGCCGTTCCTGCTGCCGGTGGAGAGCGTGCTCACCATCACGGGCCGCGGGACCGTCGTCACCGGAGCCATCGAGCGCGGCAGCGTCCGCGTCGGCGACCGGGTCGCCGTCCTCGGCACCGACCCGGACACCGAGACCGTCGTCACCGGCGTCGAGACCTTCGGACGCCCGATGGAGTCGGCGCAGGCCGGCGACAACGTGGCGCTGCTGCTCCGCGGGGTGCCACGCGGCGCGGTCCGCCGCGGCCACGTGGTGGCCCGGCCGGGCAGCGTCGAGCCGCGCCGCCGCTTCACGGCCCGGGTGCACGTGCTCTCCGCCGCCGAGGGCGGCCGCCGCACGCCCGTCTCGACGGGCTACCGGCCGCAGTTCCACCTCCGCACGGCCGACGTCGTCGGCGCCGTCGACCTCGGCGACCAGGGCGTGGCCCGGCCCGGCGAGACGGTCACCATGACCGTCGAACTCGGCCGCGAGCTCCCGCTGGAGCCCGGCCTCGGCTTCGCGATCCGCGAGGGCGGCCGGACGGTCGGCGCGGGCACGGTGACCGAGGTGCTGTGAGCCGGGGCCGCGGCCGGGGCCAGGGCCTTGGCCCGGGCGCGAGCCAGGACCGCGCCGGCCAGGCCGGGCTCGGGTTGGCCCTGGCCTTGGCCCTTGCCCTGGCCTGGGGCAGGGCCTCGGTCCGGGCCTCGGCTCGGGCCTTTGCCCGATCCTGACTTCGGTTCGGGCTCCGGCTCCGGTCCGGGCCTGGGTCCGGGTCTCGGCTCCGGTCCGGCCCTGCCCAGCATGGCCTCGGCTCGGGCCCCGGCCCGGCGCCCGGCCCGGCCTCGGCCCCGCCCCCGCCCCCGCCCCCGGCTCCGGCCCGGCCACGCCCTGACCTGGCCCCGGCCTGGCCCTGGCTCCGGTCGGTTCAGAGCTCAACCGGCCTTGCCCGGCCCCGCCTTGGGCCCGGTACGGCCCCGTTGCCGTGCGGACCGCGTCCTCGGTAAACGCGGCGGTCCGGCCGGAGGGTCGCATTCCGCCCCCCGAGGGGATCGGGCCCTCGGTCGTCCGCCAGACTCGGATCATGACCGAGACAGCGAGGCGTACGGCACTGGTACTGGGCGCGGGCGGTTTGACCGGCGCGGGGTGGGAGATCGGGGTCCTTTACGGGCTCGCCGAGGCGGGTACGGATCTGACGACCGCCGATCTGATCGTCGGGAGCTCCGCGGGCGCGGTTGTCGGCGCCCAGGTGGCCTCCGGGAAGTTCCCGCTCGACGCGCTGTACGAGAGCCAGCTCGGCGACCCGGTCGGTGAGCTGGCCGCGCGGCTCGGGCCGGGGCAGATCGTGAAGTACGCGCTGGCCCTGCTGCGTTCCCGTACGCCCGAGGAGTACGGGCGGCGGCTCGGGCGGATCGCCGGTGCCGCCACCACCGTCACCCCGGCCGTCCGCCGCCAGGTGATCGCCGGGCGGCTCGGCCCCGCCACCGAGTGGCCCGGACGGCGGCTCGTCATCACCGCCGTCGACGCCGACAGCGGCGAACTCGCCACCTTCGACGGCGCCGACGCGCAGGTCTCCCTCGTCGACGCCGTGACCGCCAGCTGCGCCATCCCCGGCGTCTGGCCGGTCACCGAACTCGCCGGACACCGCTACATCGACGGCGGCCTCCACTCCACCGCCAACGCCCACCTGGCCGCCGGCTACGAGCGGGTCGTGGTCGTCGCGCCCAGCGGCACCGGCAGCAAGGTCGTCGTCTCCCCGGCCGCGCAGGGCGCCGCGCTCGCCGCCGCCGGTGCGCGGGTCGAGGTCATCACGCCCGACGCCGAGTCCAAGCGGGCCTTCGGCCGCAACCCGCTGGACCCCACCCGCCGCGCCCCCGCGGCCCGCGCCGGCCGGGCCCAGGCGGCGGCCCATGCGCGGGCCGTCGCGGCTCTGTGGGGACAATGAGGGAGTGAACGAGCACCACGAGCACCACGAGCCGGACGAGCACCAGGAGCCGGACGAGCACGACGAGCACCACGAGCCGGGCGAGCACGACGAGGCCCTCGATGCGGACGAGCGGATTCCCGTCGTCCGTGACGTCGACTGGGGCACGGCCCGGCTCATGCCCGACGTGGACGCGGAGCGGGGCTGGCTGCTCACGGTCGACGGCGCACCCCAGTCGTACGTCGACCTCGACGACCCGGCCCACCTGGAGTTCGAGTACGTGCAGCGGCTCGCCCACGTCGTCGACCGGATCGCCGAGGAGGGCGCCCCGCTCGACGTCCTGCACCTGGGCGGCGGGGCGCTCACCCTGCCCCGCTACGTCGCCGCCACCCGGCCCGGCTCCCGGCAGCACGTCGCCGAGGCCGACCGGGGGCTGCTCGCGCTCGTCGCCGAACACCTGCCGCTGCCGCCCGGTGCCGGCATCGAGGTGCACGGGGCGGACGCCCGTGAATGGCTGGAGGTCGTGCCGGGCGCCTCCGCCGACCTCCTGATCGGTGACGTGTTCGGCGGATCGCGCGTGCCGGCCCACCTCACCTCCGTCGAGTACGCCCGCGAGGCCCGCCGGGTGCTGCGCCCCGGCGGCACCTACGCGGCCAACCTCGCCGACGGCGCTCCCTTCGCCTTCCTCCGCTCGCAGCTCGCCACCTTCGCCGGCGTCTTCCCGCACCTCGCGCTCATCGCCGAGCCGGCGGTGCTGCGCGGCCGCCGTTTCGGCAACGCGGTCCTCGTCGCCTCCGACGAGGAGATCGACACGGCCGGACTCGCCCGCCGCACGGCGGCCGACCCCTTCCCGGCGCGGGTGGAGTGGGGCGAGGCGCTCGCCCGCTTCACGGGCGACGCGCGGCCGGTGCACGACGCGGAGGCGGTGCCGTCGCCGGTGCCGCCGGAGGGCGCGTTCGGGATCGGCTGACGCGGCGCGCTGCCGCCCGGCACGCGTCAGCTCAGGTCCGCCGCCTCGCTCCCTACGACGCCGTCGACCCTGTTCACGCCTTTGACCCCGTCGACAGCGTCGCGGCCGCCGTCCGAGGCCGCCACCGGCTTCGTACGCCGCGTCAGGTTCCGTACGTCCGGCACCAGCAGCACCAGGGCCGTGGCCAGCACGATGACCGCCGCCGAACCCCACAGCGCGGTGCTGCGGCCGAGCAGGCTCTCCGCCGGCCCTGCGAGGGCCGTGGAGAGCGGCAGCATGGCGGTCGAGCCGAACCAGTCGTAGGCGGAGACGCGGGAGAGCTTCTCCTCGGGGATCTCCTGGTGCAGCGCGGTCATCCAGGAGACGCCGAACCCCTCGATCGCCACGCCGCTGACGAACATCACGACGGACAGTCCCACCACGCCGAGCGGCACGGCGAGCGCCGCCGAGGGCAGCGCGATCGGGAAGACGCACAGGGTGCCCACGAGGAGCATCCGGCGCGGTTTCCAGCGGGCCATCAGGATCGCGCCGCACAGCGTGCCCACGCCGTACGCGGCGAGGGCGAGGCCCCAGGGCCGGGCGCCGCCGAGCTGGTCGCGGGCGACCAGCGGGCCGTACACCGACTCGGCGGCCCCGACCAGCGCGACCACGACGGAGAACTGGGCGACGATCGACCAGAGCCAGGGGCGGCTGACGAACTCGTCCCAGCCCTCGCGCAGATCGGCGAGCAGCCCGCCGCCGGGCGCGCGCCCGGGGATGTGCGCCACGTCGAGGAAGGCGCGGAGGGCGCCGGCCACGGCGAAGGCGGCCGCGTCGATCGCGAGCACCCAGCCGGGGCCGAAGGCCGCGATCAGCGCGCCGCCGAGCGCGGCACCGCCGATGGCGGCACCGTTCATCGCCATCCGGAAGAGCGCGAAGGCGCGGCTGACCTGTTCGCCGTCGACGCTGGACATCAGCATGCCCTCGGCGGCCGGGTTGAAGAACGCCTGCCCGGTCCCGCACAGCGCGGTCAGCAGCATCATCTGCCACAGCCGGGCCTCGCCGGTGAGCACGAGGACCGCGAACACGGCCTGAGAGACGCAGTTGAGGGCGTTGGCGGCGACCATCACGCGGTGCCGCGGCACCCGGTCGGCGACCGCGCCGCCGATGAGCAGGAAGAGCACCAGCGGCAGGGTGCGGGCCATCGCCACCAGGCCCACGTCGCCGCCGTCGCCGCCGGACTGGATGACGGCGAACGCCGCCGCGATCAGGGCACCGTGGGTGCCCAGGTTGGTGACGATCGCGGCGGCGGTCAGGAGCAGGTAGTTCCGTCCGGCCCAGCCCGGGATCCGCTCGCGGATCACGACTCCGGGGACGGCGGTTCGGGCGCCAGGCGCACGGTGGAGACGATCTTCTTGACGGTCTCGTCCGGGATCTCCTCCTTGACGCCCTTGGCGGCGTACAGCACGAAGGAGGAGAAGTCGCCCTTGGCGTTCTTGAAGGAGAAGGCGATGGACTTGCCGTCCGACTCGCACTTGTTGCGCTTCTTGATGTTCGGGGCGACGGCCGTGGCCATGCTGCCCTGGAGACCGGACGCGGTGGTGTACGGCACGGCCTTGGTGATCTTGATGGTGCCCTTGGGCATGTGCTGGGCGTAGCCGGCCCAGACCCAGTTGCCGGCCTCGTTGTAGGCCGCCTCTGCGGTGTCCTTGGCGCCTTGTCCGCCCTTGGTGCCGGCGCTGCTCAGGCCCCAGGTCT
This sequence comes from Streptomyces sp. NPDC004327, assembly GCF_042873935.1. NCBI lineage: Bacteria > Bacillati > Actinomycetota > Actinomycetes > Kitasatosporales > Streptomycetaceae > Streptomyces > Streptomyces sp. NPDC004327. The sequence continues at coordinate 58,125 of NZ_JBIAME010000004.1, forward strand.
CCGGGGAGCCGTCCTTGTTGGTGTCGTAGCTGCACCAGTTGCTCTTGAGGTGCGCGGGCGCGGACATCGTGACGACGGGCGAGCCGTCGCCCTTCTTCTCGTCCTCGAAGAAGGTGACGACGCCGGGCTTGGACAGCTCCCACTCCGGTGGCACGTCGAACAGCGTCCCGTACTTGGGGTTGTAGACGACCTTCCAGCCGGGGATCGTCGGCTGGTGGGACGCGTCGGCGCGCGGGTTGTCGATCGACGGGGAGGCCGAGGTGCTGGGCGGCGTGCTCGGCGACTGGCTCGTCTTGGGGTCGTCGGCCTGGTTCTTCTTGTCGTCGTCCTTGCCGAGGACGAGCCAGCCGGCGACACCGGCCGCGGCGAGCACGGCCACGGCGGCGACGATCGCCACCACGGTGGTCTGCTTCTTCTTGCCGCCGTCACCGCCGCCCGGCTGCGCCGGACCCGGCATCGCGTACTGCGGCACGGTCGGCTGCTGGTACGGGTTCGGCTGCCCGTATCCGCCCTGCTGCCCGTAACCGGCCTGCTGGGTGGGCTGCTGGTACGGGTTGGGCTGGCCGTAACCGCCCGGCTGGGTCGGCTGCTGGTACGGCCCGGGCTGCGCGCCCGGCTGCTGGTTGGGGTAGCCGTAGCCGGGCTGCGGTGCCGGCTGGGCGTACGGGTTCTGACTCTGGTCCTGCGGGTTCTGCTCGCCCCCGGGCGGCTGCTGTCCTGGCCACATGGGCCGTAACGATAGAGGTGCGAGCGGTGACAGGCTACGGCCGCCCCCGTCCGGGGATGGCCAAGACTGCTACTCGTGGGTAACATCACGGCTCATGAGCGCAGACCAGATGTCCGTCGGTGAGATGCTCGCCGCCACGGTGCCCATGGCCAGGACCCTCAACCTCGAGTTCCTGGAGACCACCCCCGAGCGCGCCGTGGTGCGCCTGCCGGACCAGGCCGACTACCACAACCACGTGGGCGGCCCGCACGCCGGCGCCATGTTCACCCTCGCCGAGTCCGCCAGCGGCGCCATCGTCCTGGCCGCCTTCGGCGACCAGCTCGGCCGGGCCGTGCCGCTCGCCGTCAAGGCCGAGATCGGCTACAAGAAGCTCGCCATGGGCGTCGTCACCGCCACCGCGACCCTGGGCCGTCCGGCGGCCGAGGTCGTCGCCGAACTCGACGCGGGCCAGCGCCCCGAGTTCCCGGTGCGCATCGACATCACCCGCGAGGACGGCGCCGTCACCGGCGAGATGACCGTCGTGTGGACCCTGCGCCCGAACAACTGACCAGGGCCCGGTGCCGGGTTCCCTGAGCGGAGCCCGGCACGGCGGCGCCGAATCGGACGAACCGTCACGCATAGTGCGATCAATGCATGATCGTCGGAATCGTGCCGGTCCGAAGGAGCGTCGCCGTGCCCCACGCCCCCACCCCGGAGCAGCAGGAACAGCGCGAACAGCCGGAGCCGTCACGGCACATGACCGAGCGGCACGCACCAGCCGCGGCTTCCGCACGGGCTCGTGCCGCGGCTCCCGCGACGGCCCCCGCTTCCGCCTTCGCGCCTCGCCCGACCTCCCGGCGCCGGCTGCTCCTCGCCCTCGTCGGCGCGACGGCCCTCACCGCCGCCCCCGCCCTGCCCGGCGGTGTCCGGGCCACGGCGCGCGGCCGCGGCGGCTCCTCCGGCGCCGCACCCGGCTCCGAGCGGGTCGAGCGGCTCCTCGCCCGGCTCACCCTCGACGAGAAGGCCGCGCTGCTGCACGGCGCCGCCGACCCCCACAACCTCGGCCAGGCCGGCTACGTGCCCGGCGTGCCCCGGCTCGGCATCCCGGCCCTCCGGCTCGCCGACGGTCCGGCCGGCGTCCGCGTCCACGCGCCCGCCACCGCGCTTCCCGCGCCCGTCATGCTCGCCGCCGCGTTCGACCCGGCCCTCGCCCGCTCCTACGGGCAGGTCCTCGGCAGCGAGGGCCGCGCCCTCGGCCAGGACGTGGTGCTCTCGCCGATGGTCAACCTCATCCGCACTCCGTACGCAGGCCGGAACTTCGAGACCTTCGCCGAGGATCCGCTGCTCTCCGCCGACCTCGTGGCCGCCGAGATCGGCGGCATCCAGGCCGAGGGCGTCGTCGCCACCGTCAAGCACCTCGCCCTCAACAACCAGGAACGCGACCGGATGACCGTCGACGTCCGGGCCGGCGAGCAGACCCTCCACGAGACCGAACTGCGCGCCTTCGAAGCGGCCGTCGCCGCCGGGGCGGGTGCCGTCATGGCCGCGTACAACAAGGTCGACGGTGTCCACGCCACCGAGAGCCGCACGCTGCTCGGCGACATCCTGCGCGACCGGTGGGGCTTCGACGGCTGGGTGATGAGCGACTGGGGAGCCGTCCACTCCACCGCCGCCGCGCTCACCTCCGGCTGCGACATGGAGATGCCCGGCGGCCGCTACTTCGGCGCCGCCCTCATCCGCGCCGTGCGCGACGGCCGCGTCGCACAGTCCGCCGTCGACACCGCCGTACGCCGGATCCTCACCGTGCGCGAACGGTTCGCCCTGCTCGGAGAGGAGGCGCCGGGGCGCGGGACGACGGGACAGGAGACGCCGGGGCGCGGGACGACGGGACAGGAGACACCGGGACACGGGACGACGGGAGAGCGGACGCCCGGGAACGGGGCCATGGGGGAGGGGGTGCCGGGCAGGACGGGGGGCGCGGGCCGGCCCGCGCGGGACTCCGCCGCCGGGGCGCGGACCGCGCTGCGCGTCGCGCTCGCCGGTGCCACCCTGCTGCGCAACGAGGGCCACGCGCTGCCGCTCACCGGCCCGGCCGCCCGCTCCCTCGCCGTCATCGGCCCCACCGGCGCCGTGCCGTTCGTCAGCGGCGGCGGCAGCGCCCATGTCGTCCCCGACGCCGCCACCAGCCCCCTCGACGCCCTGCGCGACCGCGCCGGTGACGGCGCCACCGTGACGTTCGCCCTCGGCGAGGACCCCTACGGCAAGCCCTTCCCGCGGACCGGCGGCGACCTCGCGCCCGCGCACTCCCGCGACGGCCTCGACGCACTCGACGCCGTGAACGTGGCCGCCGGCGAGAGCTGGCACTACGAGGGCACCCTCACCACCACCGCCGACGACGACTGGAGCTTCTTCGTCCACTACAGCGGCAGACGCCCCACCGTGCTGCTCGACGGCGCCGAGCTCTTCCCCGTCCGGCCGGGCATCGCCGAGTACTTCACCGCCGGCATCGGCGGCCGCGCCGCCGACGGCCTGGAGCTGCGCCGCGCCGACCGCCGCCTCGCCGCCGGCACCCACGTCCTCACCGTCACCGCGGTCGGCGGCACCGACGGGCAGCTCGTCCGGCTGCGCGCCGCCGACACCACGACCCGGGCCACCGACGTCGCCGAGGCCGTCACGGCCGCGCGCGCCGCACGGAGCGCCGTGCTCTTCGCGTACGAGGACGCCACCGAGGGCCGCGACCGCGCCTCCCTCGCGCTGCCCGGCCGCCAGGAGGCCCTGATCAGGGCCGTGACCGCCGCCAACCCTCGCACCACCGTCGTTCTCAACACCTCGTCCGCCGTCACCATGCCCTGGCTCGACGCCACCGCCGCCGTGCTCCAGATGTACTACCCGGGCCAGGAGGGCGGGCCCGCCACCGCCGCCGTGCTCTTCGGCGACGCCGACCCCGGCGGCCGGCTCACCCAGACCTTCCCGCGCTCCGCCGACGCCCATCCCACCGCCGGCGATCCCGGCCGCTACCCCGGGCAGGGCGGGATCGAGCGGTACGACGAGGGCATCCACATCGGCCACCGCTGGTACGACGCCCAGGACGTCACCCCGCTCTTCCCGTTCGGCCACGGCCTGTCGTACACCACCTTCGGGTACGGCGAACCGAGTGCCGAGCCGGTCGGCGACGCGCTGCACGTCAGCTTCACCGTCGTCAACACCGGAGCGCGCACCGGCATCGAGGTGGCACAGGTCTACCTCGGCCCCTCGCCCGACCTCGCCGCCCTCGGCATCGACCAGCCGGTACGCCTCCTCGCCGGCTACCGGCGGCTCCAGCTCGCCCCCCGTGAGCGCCGCCGGGTCACCGTCCCGGTCGCCGCGCGGACGCTGTCCTCCTGGGACGCCGCCCGGCACCGCTGGGTGCTCGGCACCGGGCCGCGCCAGGTGTGGGTCGGGGCGTCCTCCCGCGACCTGCGGCTGACGGCCCGGGCCGAGGTCCGTCCGGTGCAGGGCCGGGCGGCCGGGACCGGGACGGGCGTTTAGAGCCCGCTTACCGCAGCCAAGGTAGGCTGCCCCGGACTCGATTCGTCCTTTGATTCGTCACTCCACTCGTCGCCGACACGGGAGAGGAACCCGCGTGCACGTCCAGGAATGGCTGGAGACGATCCCCGCGATCGCCGTCTACGCACTGGTCGGGGTGGTGATCGGGATCGAGAGCCTCGGCGTCCCGCTGCCCGGCGAGATCGTTCTCGTGAGTTCGGCCCTGCTCGCCTCCCAGCACGGCCACATCAACCCGTACGTGCTCGGCGCCTGCGCCACCGTCGGCGCGATCGTCGGCGACTCCATCGGCTACGCGATCGGCCGCAAGGGCGGCCGGCCGCTGCTCACCAAGCTCGGGAAGAGGTTCCCCAAGCACTTCAGCGAGGCCAACATCGGCCTGGCCGAACGTTCCTTCGAGAAGTGGGGCATGTGGGCGGTCTTCTTCGGCCGCTTCGTCGCCCTGCTGCGGATCTTCGCCGGCCCGCTCGCGGGCGTGCTGCGCATGCCGTACTGGAAGTTCCTCATCGCCAACGTCCTCGGCGGCGTCCTGTGGGCCGGCGGCACCACCGCCGTCATCTACACGGTGGGCATCGTCGCCGAGGCGTGGCTCAAGCGCTTCTCGTGGCTGGGCCTCGTGCTCGCGGTCCTCATCGGCCTCGTGTCGATGCTGATCCTGAAGAACCGGGCCAAGAAGGCCGCGGCCGCCCACTCGGCGGAGTCCGCCGAGCGGGCCGCCGCCACGGAGCCGGCCGCCGCCGAATAGGCCGTCTCCGTGTGCCGGTCCGCGACGGGCGTCAGTCGGCGAAGGTCTCGGCGTGGGCCTTCGCGAGGTGCAGGTACATCTCGGCGTTGAGCCGGATCCCGGCCCGCTCCTCCTCCGTCAGCGGCCGGCGCACCTTCGCCGGCACTCCCGCCACCAGGGAGCCCGGCGGCACCTCCATGCCCTGCGGTACGAGCGCCTGCGCGGCGATCAGCGAACCGGCGCCGATCCTGGCCCCGTTGAGAACGGTCGCGCCCATGCCGACGAGGACGTCGTCCTCGATCGTGCAGCCGTGCACCGTCGCGTTGTGGCCGATGGTCACCCGCGCGCCGATCGACACCGGGAAGCCCGGGTCGACGTGGACGGTGCAGTTGTCCTGAACGTTGGCGTCCTCGCCGAGCTCGATCGGCCCGCAGTCCGCGCGCAGCACGGCGTGGTACCAGACGCTGGCACGCGCCCCGAGCGTCACCTCGCCGAGGACCACCGAGGTCGGCGCCGTGAAGGCGGTGGGATCGATCCGGGGCTCCTTGCCGCCCACGCCCTTGATCAACGCACCTGAGATCTCTGACATCGTTCGCTCCTGCATCACTGGTACGGCCGTCGCGCCTTCGCCTGCACCCTATGGCCTGTCCGGCGGGTCATGGCCGGGGCCGCGACGCCTGGCCGTCCGACCCTGGTCCGCCGGACAGGCCCTGGTCCGCACCCATGACGGACATCACAGCGCACCGGTCTGATCAGCGGCGACGCCGCCGACTACGGTGTCCGGATGCCCCGGAACAGAAACACGTTCTCATCGCTGACCGCCTGGCGGCGCCGTGTCGTCGCGCGCACCCTGCAGGGCGGCTGGCGCTGGATCCAGCAGGCGGGCGCGGTCACGGCCGAGCAGCCGGGGCGGCTGCGGTTCCGCCGGATCGGCGAGGGCACCCGGCTCGCGTTCCCACAGGGCACGGTCTTCGGTGAGGAGTGGATCGAGATCGGCGCCTGCTGCATCATCGCCGAACAGGTCACGCTGACCGCGGGCATGCTGCCCGACCTCGACCTGGGCACGGACACGGTGCTCACCCTCGGCGACGGCGTCGTCCTCGGCCGGGGCAGCCACGTCATCGCCGACGCGCCGATCACCATCGGCTCCGACACGTACTGCGGCCCGTACGTCTACATCACCTCGACCAACCACAGCTACGACGACCCCGACGTGCCCATCGGCCGCCAGTGGCCCCGCTCCGAACCGGTCGTCATCGGCCCCGGCTGCTGGCTCGGCACCGGTGCCGTGATCCTGCCCGGCGCCCGGCTCGGCCGGAACGTGGTGGTGGCCGCCGGAGCGGTCGTACGGGGCGAGGTGCCCGACCACGCGGTGGTGGCGGGCGCGCCCGCGAAGGTGGTCCGGTCCTACGACCCGGAGCAGGGCTGGCAGCCCCCGCTGCGCACCCCGGCGCCGCGCCCCGTCCCGGCCGGCATCACGCCGGAGCAGCTGGCGGCGCTCGCCGGGCTCGACGACGACCAGCTGGCCGAACTGGCCGAGCTGGAACGCTGAGCGTGGCCGCGTGAGGGTGTGACCGCGCGTCAGCCCGAGGCCAGCAGGACCGTGCCGACCAGGGCCAGGCCCGCGCCCGCGGCCTGGACCGCGCGGAGCCGTTCCTTGAGCACGCCGCGGGCGGCCAGGGCCGTGACCACCGGGTAGAGGCTGGCGAGCACCGCGGCGACGGTGACCGGGCCGCGCTGGGCGGCCAGCGAGTAGGTGCCGTTCGCGGCGACGTCCGCGAGACCGACGAAGGCGAGCGCCGGGAGCGCCAGGGCGATGGCCTTGAGGCCGCCGCCGCCCTCCGGCAGGGCGCGGCCGCCGCGCCTGACGGAGAGCCACAGGGCTCCGCCGCCGACGACGACGTTGGTCACGCGCTGCACGAAGAGCGCGAGGAAGAGACCGGTCAGGGTGGTGGACGCCTCGGAGATCAGGGCCATCACCGCGCCGAAGCCGAAGGCGGCGACCAGGGTGAGGAGCACGGCCTGGCGCTGCACGGGCGCGCCGCGCAGCTCCGGGCCGCCGGCCAGGACGACGCCGATGACCGCGACCGCGATGCCGGCGAACTGGAGCAGTCCCGGCCGGTCGCCGAGGAGCAGGCCGACGCCGACGGGGACGACCACGCCGAGCGAGCCGAGCGGGGAGACCACGCCCATCGGGCCCAGGGCGAGGGCCTTGTAGAAGGCGAGCATCGCGGCGGGGCCGACCGCGCCGGCGGCGACCGCGTACCAGAGCCGGGGCCCGGCCTCGTCGAGCGCGCCGGTGGCGAGGACGACCGAGCCGAGGACGACGACCGCGACGGTCTGCGAGACCACCACGACGGTCAGCGCGGGGAAGCGGCGGGTGAGGAGACCGCCGCCGAAGTCGGCGAGGCCCCAGAGCAGACTGGTGGCCAGGGCGAAGACCGCCGTCAGTGCCGTCATCAGGGGATCCTCGCAGTACAGTGCAGTGAACAATCGGGTGCACCACACCGTAGTACAGCCTGTTGGACTCTGTCATTCAAGATATTGGACGGTTGGACGGAAAGTGTCGGACCTCGATCAGCTCACCCAGTCGCTCGCCCGCAACCTGAAGCGCTGGCGCAACGAACGCGGCTTCACGCTGGACGCCCTCGCCGCCCGCGCCGGGGTCAGCCGCGGCATGATCATCCAGATCGAGCAGGCCCGCACGAATCCCAGCGTCGGCACCACGGTCAAGCTGGCCGACGCGCTCGGCGTCTCGATCACCACCCTCCTCGACTACGAGCAGGGCCCCCACGTCCGCCTCGTGCCGCCGGAGCAGGCCGTACGGATGTGGTCCACCTCCACCGGCAGCCACACCACGCTCCTCGTCGGCGCCGAGGCCCGCGGCCCCCTGGAGCTGTGGAAGTGGACCCTGATGCCGGGCGACGGCAGCGCCTCCGACCCGCACCCCGACGGCACCACCGAACTCCTCCACGTCACCGCCGGGACGCTCACCCTCGTCGTGGACGGCGAGGAGCACCCGATGCCGGCCGGCACCTCCGCCGTCTTCGAGAGCAACGTGCCGCACGCCTACCGCAACGACGGCACCGAGCCCGTGGAACTCACGATGGCCGTCTCCATCCCGCCCGCGCGCTAGGGCCGGTCCGGCGGATCAGGGTCGGACGGGCCCCGGCCCGGGCGGCCGCGTCAGCCCAGCTTCGGTATCTCGATGGCGGGGCAGCGGTCCATGACCATCTCCAGCCCCGCCTCCCGCGTGCGCGCGTACGCCTCCACGTCGACCACGCCGAGCTGGAACCAGACCGCCTTGGCGCCGATCCCGGCCGCCTGGTCCGCGACCGCGCCCGCCAGCTCGCTGTTCACGAACACGTCGACCACGTCCACCGGGAACGGGACGTCCGCGAGCGACGCGTACCCCTGCTCGCCGTGCACCGTCTCCGCCTTCGGGTGGACCGGCACGATCCGCTTCCCGAAGCGCTGGAGCGTCGCCGCCACCCCGTACGCCGCCCGGGCGCTGTTGGCGGACAGCCCCACGATCGCCCACGTGTCGCCGCTCTCGGTGAGGATCCTGCGAACGGTCTCCGGGCTGCCGTACATGCTCTGCCTCCTGTGGGCGCGGTGACATGGTCTGCCGGACCGTGCAACCAGCGCGATCACGAGGAGATTCCCGAGTTCGCGAGCGCATAGGCTGGCGGGATGCAGGAGCAGTACCGCACGCTCGCCGCCGAGGGCGTCCACGAGTCCGAGATCAACCGATCGCGCTTCATCTGCGCGCTGGCGCCCGTCGCCACCGAGGAGGAGGCGCAGGCGTTCGTCGGCCGCATCAGGCGCGAGCACCCCACCGCGACCCACAACTGCTTCGCGTACGTCATCGGCGCCGACGCCTCCGTGCAGAAGGCGTCCGACGACGGCGAGCCCGGCGGCACCGCCGGCGTGCCGATGCTCCAGATGCTGCTGCGGCGCGAGATGCGGTACGTCGCCGCCGTCGTCACCCGCTACTACGGCGGGGTGAAGCTCGGCGCGGGCGGGCTCATCCGCGCCTACGGCGGAGTGGTCGGCGAGGCCCTGGACGCCCTCGGCACGGTCACCCGGCGCCGCTACCGGCTCGCCACCGTCACCATCGACCACCAGCGCGCGGGCAAGCTCCAGAACGACCTGCGGTCCACCGGGCGGTCCGTGCGCGAGGTGACCTACGGGGAGGCCGTCACGATCGAGATCGGGCTGCCCGACGCCGACGTGACGGACTTCACTGCCTGGCTCGCCGACGCCACCGCCGGCGAGGCCGCCTTCGAACTCGGCGGCGAGGCCTACGGCGATGCGTGAGCCCGCCTCCGGCCCCGGACCGGCCGGCGTTGTCACACCCCACCGATACGCTCAGCATTCATGAGGCTTCTGCACACGTCGGACTGGCACCTGGGACGGTCGTTCCACCGGGTCGCCCTGCTCGACGCCCAGGCCGCGTTCCTCGACCACCTGGTGGCGACGGTGCGCGCGCGCGAGGTGGACGCCGTCCTGGTGGCCGGTGACGTCTACGACCGTGCCGTGCCCCCGCTCGCCGCCGTCGAGCTCTTCGACACCGCGCTGCACCGGCTCGCAGACGCCGGCGTGCCCACCGTCATGATCTCCGGCAACCACGACTCGGCCCGCCGCCTCGGCGTCGGCGCCGGCCTGATCGGGCGCGCCGGCATCCACCTGCGCACCGACCCGGCCGGTGCCGGCACCCCCGTCGTCCTTGCCGACGCCCACGGCGACGTCGCGCTCTACGGCCTGCCCTACCTCGAACCGGCCCTGGTCCGCGAGCAGTTCGGCGCCGAGAAGGCCGGGCACGAGGCCGTGCTCGCCGCCGCCATGGACCGGGTCCGCGCCGACCTCGCCGGCCGCCCCGAAGGCACCCGCTCCGTCGTCCTCGCCCACGCCTTCGTCGCCGGCGGCGAACCCAGCGACAGCGAGCGCGACATCACCGTCGGCGGCGTCGCCGCCGTCCCCGCCGGAGTCTTCGACGGCGTCGACTACGTGGCCCTCGGCCACCTCCACGGCAGCCAGGCCCTCACCCCGCGCGTCCGTTACTCCGGCTCCCCGCTCGCGTACTCCTTCTCCGAGGCCGACCACCGCAAGACCATGTGGCTGATCGAACTCGGCGCGGACGGCGCCGTCGAGCTCGCCGAGCGGATCGACTGCCCCGTGCCCCGGCCGCTCGCCCGCATCCGCGGCCACCTCGACGACCTGCTCGCCGACCCCGCACTCGCCCGACACGAGGACGCCTGGGTCGAGGCCACCCTCACCGACCCCGTGCGTCCCGCCGACCCCATGGCCCGGCTCGCCGCCCGCTTCCCGCACACCCTGCACCTGGTCTTCGACCCCGAGCGCGGCGACGACGACCCGCCCGTCTCCTACGCCACCCGGCTGCGCGACCGCAGCGACCAGCAGATCGCCGAGGACTTCGTCGCCCACGTGCGCGGCGGCGCCGGACCCGACGGCGCCGAGCGGACCGTCCTGTACGGGGCCTTCGACGACGTCCGGGTGGACGCGGCCGAGCGCGAGGTGAGCCGGTGAGACTCCACCGCCTCGCCGTCACCGCCTTCGGGCCCTTCGGCACCGCACAGGAGATCGACTTCGACGCCCTGTCGTCGGCCGGGCTCTTCCTCCTCCACGGACCCACCGGCGCCGGCAAGACCTCCGTCCTCGACGCCGTCTGCTTCGCGCTGTACGGAGCCGTGCCCGGCGCCCGCCAGAGCCCCGGCGCCGGCCTGCGCAGCGACCACGCCGCCGCCGGCACGTACACCGAGGTCACCCTCGACCTCACCGTGGGCGAGCGGCGCCTGGAGATCACCCGCCGGCCCGCCCAGCAGCGCCCCAAGCGGCGCGGCAGCGGCTTCACCACCGAGAAGGCGCAGAGCTGGCTGCGCGAGTACGACACCGAGGGCGGCGAGTGGCGCGCGCTGAGCCGCTCCCACCAGGAGATCGGCGAGGAGATCACCCAGCTCCTCGGCATGAGCCGGGACCAGTTCTGCCAGGTCGTGCTGCTGCCCCAGGGCGACTTCGCCCGCTTCCTGCGCGCCGACGCCGAGGCCCGCGGCAAGCTCCTCGGTCGGCTCTTCGACACCCGCCGCTTCGCCGCCGTCGAGGACCGCCTCGCCGAGCTGCGCCGCACCGCCGAGCAGGAGGTCCGCGAGGGGGACGAGCGGCTGCTCGCCCTCGCCCACCGGATGGCCGAGGCCGCCGGGACCGCGGGGGGTGCCGGCGTGGCGGAGCGGCCGGGCGAACCCGGCCTCGCCGAGGCCGTCCAGATCCGCGCCGCCCTCGCCCGCAGCGAAGCCCGTGAGGCCCTCGACATCGCAGGCCTGCGCCTCGCCGCCGCCGAACAGCGGCAGACCGCCGCCCGCGCCGCGCTCGACACCGCCCGCGAGCTCGCCGACCGCCAGGCCCGGCACGCCGACGCGCTCCGCCGCCAGGAGGAGCTGGCCGCCCGCCGCCCGCACCGCGACGACTGGCAGGCCGCCCTCGACCGCTCCCTCAAGGCCGACCGGGTCGCCCCCGCGCTCGGCCTGCGCGAGCACGCCGAGCAGGCCCACCGCGCCGCGAACACCGCCCGCGACCGGGCCCGTTCCGAGCTGCCGCCCGCGCTCGCCGACGCCGGCGCCGAGCGGCTCTCCACCGTCGAGCGGCGGCTGCGCGAGGAGCTCGGCGGCCTGGAGTCCGCCCGCCGCGCCGAACGACGGCACGCCGAGATCGCCGCCGAGCGCGCCGGACTCGACCGCGAGGCCCGCGCCGACGAGGACTTCCTCCAGGACGCCACCGCCTGGCTGGCCGGCTGGGAGCCGCGCCGCGCCGCGCTCCGGCAGCGCGTCGAGGCCGCCCAGGACGCCACCGCCCGCGCCGAACAGCTCGCCGGCCGCCTCGCCCCGGCCCGCCGCCGTCTCGCCGCCGCCCGCCGCCGCGACGAGCTCGCCACCGAACTCGCCGCCGCCCGCGAGCGGTTGACCACCGCCCGCGAGCGCCGCAACGAGGCCCACGAGCACTGGCTCGACGTCAAGTCCCGCCGCCTGCGCGGCATCGCCGCCGAACTCGCCGCCGCCCTCGCCCCCGGCGCTCCCTGCCAGGTCTGCGGCTCCGCCACCCATCCCGCCCCCGCCCGCACCACCGCCGACCACGTCGACCGCGCGGCCGAGGACGCCGCCTACGCGGCCTACACGCGCGCGGACGAGATCCGCACGGCGGCGGAGACCGGAGTCGCGGCGACGGCCGAGGCGTGGGAGGCGGCCCGGCAGGAGGCACGAGCGGAGGCGCCGGACGACGGCGCGGGCCTGCCGGCCGACGGTGCCGCCGGCGCCGGCCGGGTCGCCGGTTCGGCCGCCGACCCCGTCGTCGCCGAGCTCGCCCACGCGGTCGACGAGCTCACCCGCGCGCACGCCGAAGCCCACGCGCTCGCCGCGCAGACCCATGCCGCGCGCGAGGAGCTGGCGCGGGCCGAGCGGGAGTACGAGGAGCGGGGGAGCGCGCTGCGGGAGGCCGAGCGGCGGGTGGCCGGGCGGACGTCGCGGCGGGAGGCGCTGGAGGCGGAGCAGGACGCCCTGGCGGGCGAACTGGCGCGGGGACGCGGCGAGTCGGGAAGCGTGGCCGCGCACGCCACGCTCCTTGAGCGGCGGATCGCACTGCTGACCGAGGCGGCGGAGACCGTACGGGCGGCGGAGGTGACCGCGCGCGGGCTCAAGGAGGCCGACGCTCGGCTGGCCGACGCCGCGTTCCGGGCGGGGTTCGACACGCCCGCCGAGGCCGCGGCCGCGCTGCTCGACGAGACCACCCGCCGGACGCTCCAGCAGCGCGTCGACGCCTGGCAGGCCGAGGCCGCGGCCGTCGCCGACCGCCTCGCGGAGGAGGCCACCGCGGCCGCCGCCGCGCTGCCGCCGGCCGACCCGGCCGCGGCCGAAGCCGTACACGCTGCCGCCGAGCGGGCGCTGCGCGAGGCGACCACCGCGCTCTTCGCCGTACGGGAGCGGACGGACGCGCTGGCCCGGCTCTCCCGGGCGGCCGACGCCGAGGTGCGCCGGCTCGGGCCGCTGCGCGAGGAGTACGAGCGGGTCGCCCGGCTCGCCGGGCTCACCGCCGGCACCTCGGCGGAGAACGAGCGCAAGATGCGCCTGGAGTCGTACGTGCTCGCCGCCCGGCTCGAACAGGTCGCGGCCGCCGCCACCGCCCGGCTCCAGCGGATGTCCGCCGGCCGCTACACCCTGGTCCACTCCGACGCCCGCAGCGGCGGCCGGCGCGCCGGCCTCGGGCTGCACGTCGTCGACGCCTGGACGGGCAACGAACGGGACACCGCGACGCTCTCCGGCGGCGAGACCTTCTTCGCCTCGCTCGCGCTCGCCCTCGGCCTCGCCGACGTCGTCACCGACGAGGCCGGCGGCGTCCGGCTCGACACCCTCTTCATCGACGAGGGCTTCGGCAGCCTCGACGACCAGACCCTCGACGAGGTCCTGGACGTCCTGGACTCCCTCCGGGAGCGGGACCGCAGCGTGGGCATCGTCAGCCACGTCGGCGATCTGCGCCGCCGCATCCCGGCCCAGCTGGAGGTCGTCAAGGCCCGGCACGGGTCGGCCGTCAGACTCCGTACGGGAGGGGAAGCGCTCAGCGGCTGAGCACAGGGGGAGGGGCGGTCGACCGGCTTCAGCGGCCGATGGCCCGCCGCGGCAGCGGCGAGGAGTAGACGACGCTCGTCGTCACCGAGCCCAGCGTGCCCACCTTCCCGGAGATCTCCTCCAGGTGCCGCATCGACCGGGCGGCGACCTTCAGGACGAAGCAGTCGTCGCCGGTCACATGGTGCGCCTCCAGGACCTCCGGCGTGCTCGCGATGAGGTCGTGGAAGGGCTTGTAGTTGCCGTTCGGGTAGCGCAGCCGGACGAACGCGAGGATCGGCAGGCCCAGCCGCTCCTGGTCGACGACCGCCGTGTACCCGGCGATCACCCCGGCCTCCTCAAGGCGCCGCACCCGCTCGGTCACCGCCGACGGGGACATGGACACGGCCCGGGCGAGCTCGGCGAAGCTGGCCCGGCCCTGCTCCTGGAGGGCCGCGAGGATCCGCCAGTCCGTGGCGTCCGGGGTGTATCCGCTGGTCATGGGCGTGACCTTGCAGGGAAAACCCCGGGAGTTCAAGTCCTCCCGGGGTATCTCACATCCGTGCGAGCGCGGCGGCTCACAGCTTGGAGATCTCCTCCACCAGGTCGTCCAGACCCAGCGGCCCCTGCGACAGCGCCGCCATGTGCCACGCCTTCGCGTCGAACGCGTCGCCGTGCGCGGCCCGCGCGTTGGCCCGGCCGAGCAGCCAGGCCCGCTCGCCCAGCTTGTAGCCGATCGCCTGCGCGGGGACCGAGAGATAGCGGGTCATCTCGCTGTCCACGAAGGCCGGCGGCCGGCTGCTGTGCCGCTGGAAGAAATCCTGCGCGAGCTCCGGCGTCCACCGCTCGCCCGGGTGGAACGGCGCGTCCGCCGGGATCTCCAGCTCCAGGTGCATGCCGATGTCCACGATCACCCGGCAGGCCCGCATCATCTGCGCGTCGAGGTAGCCGAGGCGGCGCTCCGGGTCCTTCAGGAAGCCCAGTTCGTCCATCAGCCGCTCCGCGTACAGCGCCCAGCCCTCGGTGTTGGCGCTGACCTTGCCGACCGTCGCCTGGTAGCGGGAGAGCCGGTCGGCCACGTGCACCCACTGCGCCAGCTGGAGGTGATGGCCCGGCACGCCCTCGTGGTACCAGGTCGACACCAGGTCGTACACCGGGAAGCGCGTCTCCCCGTCGACCGGCAGCCAGGTGCGGCCCGGCCGGGAGAAGTCCTCCGACGGTCCGGTGTAGTACGGGGCGGCGGCGCTGCCCGGCGGGGCGATCCGCGACTCCACCCGCCGTACCCGCTCGGCGAGTTCGAAGTGGGTGCCGTCGAGCGCGTCGATCGCCTCGCTCATCAGGCGCTGCAGCCAGGTCCTGACCTCGTCCACGCCCTCGATGTGCGCGCCGTGCTCGTCGAGGTGGGCCAGCGCCTCCCACGGACCGGCGCCGGGCAGGATCCGCTCGGCCTCCTGGCGCATCTCGCCGAGCAGCCGGTGGTACTCGGACCAGCCGTACGCGTAAGCCTGGTCGAGGTCCAGGTCGGTGCCGTTGAAGAAGCGCGACCAGCGGCGATAGCGCTCCCGGCCCACCGTGTCGGGCGCGTCGGCGACCGCCGGGGCGTACACGTCGCGCATCCAGTCCCGCAGCTCCGTGCACGCCAGGTCCGCGCCCGCGCCGGCCGCCGCGAGCTCGCCGCGCAGCTCCTCGGGCACGGTGTCGCCGGCGCCCGCCGCGAAGCCCGCGAACCAGCCCCGGCCGGTCCCGTCCGGTCCGGCGGCACTGACCCACTCGGTGAGCTGGGTGACGAAGGTGGCGGTGGCGCGCGGCCCGCCGCGCAGGCCCCGCTCAAGACCGAGGCCCAGCGACTCCCGGTAGCCCGCCAGGGCCGCCGGGACCGCGCGCAGCCGCGACGCGATGGCCGTCCAGTCCTCGACGCTCGCGGTGGGCAGCATGGTGAAGGAGAGGCGCACGCTGTGCGCGGGCGAGCGCAGATTGCTCACGCAGCACAGACCCTCCTGCGCGTCGTGCACGAGGAGTTGGGCGGTCAGCCGCTCCCGCAGCAGCCGCGCGCAGCGCCGCTCGGCCTCGTCCGCCGCGCCGGGCTGCCGCTCGGCCTCGTCGAGCCGGGCGAGGGTGCGCCGGGCGAGGGCGGCGACGGCTTCCTGTCCGGCGGGAGAGAAGTCGGGCAGCCGGCCCGCGCTCTCCTGGACTCCCAGGAACGTACCGGTGATCGGGTCGAGTTCGATGAGTGCGTCGACATGGTCGTCGGCGACCTGGCGGGGGAGCGCGGGGCTGGAAGTGTCTGGCATGGGGGTCATCCTCGCGGGTGCGTCGTTCTCGCGTCACCCTCCGGCACTCTCATCCGATCTCAGTCGGCTGACAAATGAGCACCCGCGACGGGCGGCAGCAGCGGGCCGCACTCCCACTGCTGGAAGATCAGCCGGGTCTCCACCCGGGCCACCTCGCGCCGCGAGGTGAACTCGTCCAGGACGAGTCGCTGCAGGTCGGCCGGGTCGGCGACGGCCACGTGGACCAGATAGTCGTCCGGTCCGGTGAGGTGGAAGAGTGCCCGGGACTCGGGCAGCGCCCGGATCCGGTCGACGAACGGGCCGATCAGTTCGCGCCGGTGGGGGCGGACCTGGACCAGCAGCAGGGCCTCCAGACCGCGGCCGAGTTTGGCCGGATTCAGCTGTAGCCGGTGTCCGAGGATCACGCCGGTGCGGCGCAGCCGGGCCACTCGGTCCAGACAGGTCGAGGGGGCGACGCCCACCTCGGCGGCGAGCTCGCGGTAGGTGCTCCGGGCGTCGTTCTGCAACAGGCGAAGAATGTGCAGATCGACCGTGTCCAGTACGACAGAATCGGCCATCGGCCGAACGTAGCACGGCGTTTTCCCGCTACGGGCCGGTATCCGTTCACAGTGCCGCGCATGGACACCTCAACGGATGCCGCTGCGGGCGGCCTCGTCTCCGCCGTCCCGGCCGCCGCCCCCACCCGGGCCCTGGCCACCGAAGCAGTGCACGCCGGCCGCGACGACCTCGCGGAGCTCGGTCTGCACGCCCCGCCGCTCGACCTGTCCACCACCTACCCCTCGTACGACGCCCGGGCCGAAGCCGCCCGGATCGACGAGTTCGCTACCACCGGCGCCCGGCCGGACGGGCCGCCGGTCTACGCCCGGCTCGACAACCCCACCACCGGCCGTTTCGAGACCGCACTCGCCCGCCTGGAGGGCACGGAGTCGGCGGTCGCCTTCGCCAGCGGCATGGCCGCGCTCAGCGCGGTGCTGCTCAGCCGGGCGAGCCAGGGCCTGCGCCACGTCGTCGCCGTCCGTCCGCTGTACGGGTGCAGCGACCACATGCTGAACGCCGGCCTGCTCGGTACGGAGGTCACCTGGACCGACCCGGCGGGCGTCGCGGACGCGCTGCGTCCCGACACCGGCCTGGTGATGGTGGAGTCGCCGGCCAACCCGACCCTCGCCGAGGTCGACATCCGCGCCGTCGCCCACGCCTGCGGCTCGGTGCCGCTGCTCGTCGACAGCACCTTCGCCACCCCGGTCCTCCAGCGCCCCGCCGAGCAGGGCGCGCGGATCGTGCTGCACAGCGCCACCAAGTACCTCGGCGGCCACGGCGACGTGATGGGCGGGGTCGTCGCCTGCGACGAGGAGTTCGCTCGCGGCCTGCGCCAGGTGCGCTTCGCCACCGGCGGCGTGCTCCACCCGCTCGCCGGCTATCTGCTGCTGCGCGGCCTGTCCACGCTCCCGGTCCGGGTCCGGGCGGCCTCGGCGACGGCGGCCGAACTGGTCCGCCGCCTTTCCGCGGATCCGCGGGTGGCGCGGGTGCACTACCCGCGGATCGGCGGGGCGATGGTCGCCTTCGAGGTGTACGGGGACCCGCACGACGTCATCTCCGGCGTCCGGCTCATCACGCCGGCCGTCAGCCTCGGCAGCGTCGACACCCTGATCCAGCACCCGGCCTCGATCAGCCACCGCATCGTCGACGCCTCGGACCGCCGCTCGGGCGGCATCAGCGACCGGCTGCTGCGCATGTCGGTGGGGCTTGAGGACGTCGAGGACCTGTGGGCCGACCTGACGCAGGCGCTTGGCGCGACGACCGGGACCGAGCGGTCCGCGCTGGTGGGAACCGCCGCGCGGGCCTGAGTCCGGCAGTCGGCCCGGCCCGGCCTCGGCCCCGGCCGTCGGCCTCAGCTGTCAGCCCCGGCCGGGGCCGTGGCCCGGCGTCGGCAGCGCCGCCGGAGCCTGGGTCTGCGCCGGGGCCGGGCGGTCGGCCGGGCGGTGGGCCGGGCGGTCGGTGAGACGGGCGGTGATGACCAGGGTGCCCTCCTCGACCTGGTAGTCGAGCGGGAGCCGCAGCGCCCGCATGGCGGCCACCATGCCGGTGTTGGAGGACTGGGTCACCGCGTAGACGCTCTCGCAGCCGGCCTCGTCCGCCATCGCCACCAGCCGGCCGAGGAGCTCGGCGCCGATGCCGCGCCGCTGCCAGTCGTCCTCCACCAGGAGGGCGACCTCGGTCTCGTCGCCGTCCCAGAGCAGATGGCCGAGGGCGACGACGCGGCCGGAGGCCGTCTGCACCGCGAGGGTCCGGCCGAAGCGCGGGCTCAGCAGGTGGTCGAGGTAGCGGTCGGCGTCGCCGACGGGGCCGTGGTAGCGCAGGCTCAGCGTGCGGGCGGAGCAGCGGTCGTGCATGGCGCGCGCGGCGCGCAGGTCGCGCTGGTCGGCGCGGCGGACGGTGATCTCGTTGCCCTCGGGCAGCGTGAGCACGTCCCGGCCGTGCGGGACGCGCGGGCCGAGCCGGGCGTCGAGCTCGACCAGGGCCCGGGCCCGGGCGAACTCGGTCGGTGTGAAGGGCAGATGGGGCCGCTCGACGACGAGCGTGCCGCCGCGCGGGTCGCGCAGCCGCATCACCGTCTCCTCCAGGACGCCCTCCTCGGGGGCCTGTTCCCCGGTGGGTCGGCCGCTGAGGGACACCGCCGGGACCGAGTGGATCGTGCACCGGCCGAGCAGCTGGCGCAGGGCGAGCGGCAGTTCCGCGGCGTCGAGCGCGGTGCGGGTGGCGAGGCCGAGCACCCGGGTCGGGGTGTCGACGAGGTCGTGGGCGTCGGCCCGCTCGGTCCAGGTGTCGGCGCCGCCGGCCGCGGCGACCGCACGGGTGAGCGTGCCGGTCTGCAGGGCGGCGGGCGCCCGGAGCAGGAACTCGTCGACCGTGCCGTCGGCGAGCGGATGGGTCTGCAGCGTCAGGATGTCGACCCCGTGCCGGGCGAGCACCGTGCACAGCGCGGCCAGGCTGCCCGGGGTGTCGCGGACGGTGGTCCGCATCCGCCACAGGACCGTTCCGGCGGAGTCCCCCACGGGGGTGGGGTCCGGGCCGGACGCGACGGCCGGCGGCAGCGGGGAGTCCTCCCCGCTGCCGCCGGGATCGTCGGCGGGCGGCGCATGGCTGTGCCGCCGCGCCCACCAGGTGTGGAAGGCGGCGGTGGCGACCAGCGCGATCGCCGAGAACACCAGCAGGTAGGGGCCGTCGGGGCCCTTGGCGATGGTCTTGGCGATCGTGTCGGCCACCACCACGGCGGTGAACATCGCGGCGAGCTCGATCACGTCGTGCCGCCAGTGGTGGCGGCCGCGGGCGTTCTTCACTGTCTTCACGGTCTTCAGATCGGTCATGACGTCACTGTGACCCAGCGGTGTTGCGTGATCACGAACGCTTTGTGACTGATGGGTTAAGCGCCGATCTGGGGGCTTACTGACTGATTTCGGCCGCTTGTGTCGCCTCCTGATCGACCCTTTGTTCGGGCCTCTGTTCGGGCTTCTGTCCGAGCCTCTCTCCGAGGGCGGCCAGCAGCCGCCGTGCCTGCACCACCAGCTGCGTCGATCCCGGCCGTGCCGCCGTCTCCGCGAGCCCCGCGATCCGCCCGTACCCGCCGCACCGCTCGGCGCACTCCGCCGCCACCGCCACCAGCTCCCCGGCCCCGCGCACCGGCTTCGGCGCGGTGAGCAGCGCCGGCAGCAGCTCCACGAGCACCGCCCGCACCGTCGCGTACGCCCCGGTGGCCGCCGCCGTACGCGCCGCGTCGGCCAGCCGGTTCGGCTTCACCGTCCCCTCGGTCACCAGCTCCGCGAGCCGCGCCCCGAGCAGCGCCGGATCCAGCTCGCCCCGGGACGCGAGCACGAGCAGCGCGTCCACGGCCGTCAGCCGGTCCTCCGCGTGCCGGGAGCCCAGCCCCAGGGCGAGCCCGAGGTGGACGGCGGGACCGACCGGTCCCTCGGATTCGGCGACGGCGGTCAGCGCCCAGGCCGCTCCCCGGTCCTCGCCCTCGGCTCCACCGGCCAGCGACGGCAGCAGCCAGGCCGCTAGCGTCTCCCGGTCGTCCGGCAGCACCGCCGGCCACAGCGGATGCACGCCCGACCAGTGGTAGCGGCTGCAGCCGCGCACCGTCTCCGTCCGCGACGCGCCCAGCCACGCGAACACGGGCGGGAACTCGTCCCGGATCACCGGGCGCTCCCGCACCGCGAGGACCAGCCGGTCCGCGAGCCACCACGGCCCCGACTGATGGCGCACGCCCCGGGGCAGGCACCGCAGGGTGGGGGCGAGCGACTCGTCCGCCGTCAGCCACTCCGCCAGCCGCGCCCCCGCCCGCGTCCCGAGCGCCGCCGCCTCCTCGGCCGCCCCGGCCGCCGACGCCTCGCCCTTGCGCACCCGCAGCAGCGCCTGCGCCAGGTCCACCGGCATCGGCTCAAGCCCGGCGTCGCGGTACTCCCGCAGCCGCGCCACCAGCACGGGCGCATCGATCGCCCCGGTGCTCCAGGTCGGCGTGGCGAGCAGGAACGGAACCGGCGTCGTGACCATGAGCCAGCCCGCCTCCCACATCCGGGCGTCGATCGCCCGCGTCAGGGCCTTGTGGGCACAGGAAGGCGCATCGACCGGCCGCCTGCGGGCGGCATCCAGCTGCCCGGGCCGCACCGCACCGAGCAGCGCTGCCAGCACGGTGAGGATGCCCATCGAACCGTTCGAGGTGTGATCCGCGCGCTCCAGCCAGTACGCCTCCGCGAACGCCTCCCGCAGCGCCGCCCTCAGCGCCTCCCGGTCCCGGTGTGCATGCCGGACGACACCGTCGAGCGCCCGCTCGAAGTCCTCCACCGATCCGTACTGGCGGCGCTCCAGCGCCACCAGCTCCTCCACCAGCTCCGCGACCGTCGGCGCCGCCGGCGCCAGCCGCCGGGGCTCCGGAACCGGCGGCAGCACCTCCACGTACGGCATGTCGTCGGCGAGCGCGGCCGCGCCGAACAGCTCCACCGCGGCCGCCCGGTGCACCGGGCTCAACAGCGCGGCGGCGCCCGCCAGTTCCTCGCGCACCCGCCCGTCGACGCGCGCCAGATACCGGCCCACCAGGGCCAGCGCCCGCTCCTGGATCGCCGTGTCCTCGTGCCCGAACGCGTCCATGACGACCGGCAGCAGCTCCGCCGCCGCGCCCGGGTCACGCCGCAGCACCTTGCCGAGCAGCGTCAACTGCGCCCGCACCAGCTTCTTCTCGGTGCGGAACAGCACCGCGCCGGACATCTCCGCCAGCTCCGCGACCGTGAGCCCGCCGTCCAGAGCCTGCTCGGCGAGCACCTTCTGCGCGTACGCGGCCACCGGAGACGGGGCGTCCGCCACCATGCCGAGCCAGTCCGCAATCCGCCCGCTCCGCTCCTGCCGCGTCGTCCCGAGCAGTTCGAGCAGGGCAAGCGGGAAACGCAGATCGCGGGGCCGCCCGCCGCGCAGCAGCCGGGACAGACAGCCGTCGACCAGCCCGGCCCGGTCCAGGACGCCCTCGTCGGCCAGCGTCCTGAGCGCGGCCGGCCAGTGCGCGGGCGACTCGGCGCCGTACGACATCGCCAGCTGGCCGGGCGTCTCGGCGAGCTCCAGGACGTACGGCACGAGCACCGGCGTCTGCGGATCGGCGCGCAGCGCCTCGACCAGCCGCGGGCCGGTCATCGCCCGCGTCCAGCCCAGCAGATACCCCTCGTTCGTCGGCACCGGACAGCCCGAGCGGACCACGAGGGCGTGCACCAGACGGTACTGCTCCTCGGCGACCACCGGCCGCTCGGCGAGCCGCTGCGCCAGGTCCGCGAGCCATGCCGGCTCCCGGCCGGCGAGCACCGCGAGGAGACCGTCCACGGTGTGCTCGCCCCAGCCGGTCAGATCCCGGGCACCGATCCAGGCGGCCGCCGCGGCCGCGCCCGTCTGGCAGCCGGCGCCGGCCACCCGCAGCGCGCGCTGCGCCTCCACCTGCGCGGACCACTGGTCCCAGCCCCAGCCGCGCACCTCCTTGCGCAGCTCCTTCAGCCGCGGCAGCAACGCCTTGCGGGCCGCCGCGTCCAGGCCCGCCAGCAGGCCCGGCACCTGCGCGTGCCGCCCCGCCCGCACCGCGGCGAGCAGCTCCGCCGTCGCCGCCGCCTCCACCGCCGTCGCCGTCGTCTCCGTCGTCTCCATCGCCTTTTCCGTCGTCTCCGCCGTCATCGCACACCCCCCACGGCCGCCGCGGCCGCCTCTGCCTTCGCCCCGCGGTGCGCCATCCGCACCGCGAGCGCGTGCTTGCACGGGCCGCGCCGGCCCCGGTAGTCCGCCCACCACGCGCACGTACAGCTCAGCCGGCCGTCCGCCGACTCCCTCACCTGGTAGCGCCGTTCCCCCGAGGTCACCGACGCGAGCGCGCCCTCCAGGGCCACCGCGCCCTCGGCGAGCAGCGACCGCGCGGCGAGCAGACGCGGATTGTGCCGCTCGGCGCGGTCCGCGTCGTACGGCAGCTTGCGGTGGAAGTAGGCCGCGTCCGCCACGTCGTACCCCACCCGGCCCGCCGTGCCGAGCCGCGTCAGCGCCGCCCGCACCCGGTCGACGGTGAGACCCGACTGGGCCGCCAGGTCGGCGAGGTCGATCCGGGGCTCCCAGGCGAGCAGCACCGACACCAGCTCCGCGTCCCGCGCCGCCTCCTCGGTGGCCAGCGCCTCCAGGACGCCGCCCTCGCCGGAGAAACCGCGAGCCGGGTCCGGGGAGAGCGTCAGCGTGAGCCGCATGCCCGGCAGCGCCACCTCCCAGGCGCTCGGCGCGGGCCGGCCATCAGGCACCGGCCCGTACACCCTGAGCGCCGTCGCGTACCGCAGCACGCGCTCCAGGGCGACCAGCCGGTCAGGTCCCGCCAGGCACACCGCGCCCGCCACCGGCCGGGTCGTCGGCCGCAGGGTCCGCCCCGACGCCACCACCCACAGCGGCCCCCGGCCCCGGGCCTGCGAGCGCGGCAGCGAGCGCAGGAACCGCACCGCCTCCGCGCCAGACAGCTCGGCCCGCAGATCGAAGCCGGCCGACGCCACCTGCGCCTCGGCGAACCCGCGCAGCCAGCGGTCCGGCAGCGGCACCTTCTTCTCCAGCACCGGACCGTCCAGCGTGGTCACCGCCAATTCCTCGGGTCCGACCCGCAGATGCAGCGGATCCTCCCCGGTGAGCCGCGACAGCGCCTCCCGCAGCGGGTTGTTGACGTCCACGTTCGTCGTCCCGTGCCCGGTCTCCGCCCCTTCGAGGCCCGCGCTCAGCACGTCGAGGCGCGCGTACACCCCGCCGCAGCCCGAGAACGACTCGAACCGCAACCGGTCGCCGTTGCCCGTCACCACCGGATCCAGCGAACCCGGCCGTATCCGCTGGTGGTAGCGGGCGGCGGCCACGTCGGCGACCGCCAGCAGACCGCGCGCGGCCGGCTGCGGCGAGGTGAGGAATCCGGAGAAGAACCGCGGATGGGCCTCGGCGCCGCGCGGCGTGAGACCCCCGGCCGTCTCCAGGCCGAGCAGCCGCCCGGAGCCCATGGGCTCCAGGGCGGACGGGCGTGCGTAGGCGAGCGCCTGTACGGATCGGGTCATGCAAACGACCGTAGGACCCGGCACTGACAATCGACCCTGGCATGGGTTCCGACCTGCGGAAACGGTCCTATGGCGAAGAGACTTGAGGGGCCGTCCGCACCCGGACCGGCCCCTCCGCTCACGCCCCTCCGCTCACGCCTTGCCGCTCAGGGTCTCCGCTCACGCCCCGGCGATGGCCCGCAGCGCGGCGAGATGGCGCAGGTAGACCGCGCGCCCTTGTTCCGTCAGGGCCAGCCAGGTCCGGGCCCGGCGGCCCACCCGGCCCTTGTCCACGGAGACGAGGCCGGCCTCCTCCAGGGCCGCGACCTGCTTGGACAGGACCGAGTCGGAGACCTCCACCAGATCGCGGACGAAGCCGAACTCGGCCTTGTCCAGCGGTGCGAGGGCCGCGACGACCGAGAGGCGCACCGGTGAGTTCAGCAGCGGATCCAGGTCGTGCCGCGGGTGGGAGCCCGGGCGGGCGCCGCCGTCGCCGTCGATCGTCGCGCTCATGCCCGCGCACGCCGTTCGAGGAGCGCCGCGACCGCGATCGTGGCCACGCAGCAGGCCGTCGCGGCCGCGGCGAACGGCAGGCTGTCCCGCAGCACCGTGGTGCCCAGCACGATCGAGATCGTGTACACCGCGGCCCACGCCGCCATCGTGAGGCTGTGCCGCAGCGCGAAGCGCCGGCGGACGGCGCGCTGGCGGGCCGCGTACCGGCTCAGCGCGATGACGGACACGACGTACAACCCCATGGAGACCGCGAACGCGACCGGCTGGTGCCACAGCAGCACGACGGGCACGAAGACCACCTGCAGGGCGCCGAAGGCCAGCAGATAGCGCAGATACCAGTCACCGCCCCGGCGGCGGGCCGAGCTCTCCATCAGCCTGCTGCGGCCCAACGCCGCGGCGGCGTCACTGAATTCGGACATGACGATTCCCCCTCGTCCTCGACGGCAATTACTTTCCACTATGGCAAGTAGATGCCATCGAGGCAAGCCGCCGGAATCCGGCGGAACCTGAAGGAATCCGCGGGGACTTACTGGCCCACGCGGCCCGGCTGCAGCGTCTTGCTGAACAGCACCAGGCCGCCCTCGGCGCGCAGCCGGACCGTCAGTTCCCCGCTGTCGCCGTCGATGTCGACCTCGCCGAAGTACTGCGGGGTCTCCATCGGCGAGAGGTTGGCCCGCTCGGGCGCCCGCACGAAGACCCGCTCCGGGCCGAAGGTGTCGTCCAGCTTGTTCGCCGGGAAGCCGCCCGCCGCCAGCGGTCCGGACACGAACTCCCAGAACGGCTCGAAGTCCTGGAACGCCGCGCGCTCCGGCGCGTAGTGCTGCGCCGAGGTGTAGTGGACGTCCGCCGTGAGCCACAGCGTGCCGGTGATGCGCCGGTGCTTGATGAACCGCAGCAGCTCGGCGATCTGCAGCTCGCGGCCGAGCGGCGCGCCAGGGTCGCCCTGGGCGACCGCCTCGAAGTTCACGGCCCCGTCGGTGACGACGAGCCCCAGCGGCATGTCCGCGGCGATCACCTTCCATACCGCGCGCGACCGGCTCAGCTCCCGCTTCAGCCACTCCAGCTGCTCGGCGCCCAGGATGCCGACGGTGTCGTCGGCCTGCCGGCCCGGCGAGTTGGCGTCGCGGTACGAGCGCATGTCCAGGACGAACACGTCGAGCAGCGGCCCGCGCCGCACCACCCGGTGCACCCGGCCCTCGGAGCGGGTCTCGCCCGCGCGCGCGTGCAGCGTGGAGACCGGGAAGTACTCGGCGAAGGCGCGCGACGCGCGGGCCGCGAGGACGTCGATGTTCTTCTCGGTGTAGCGGACGTCGTCCAGGATCTGGCCCGGATACCAGTTGTTGCGGACCTCGTGGTCGTCCCACTGCACGATCGACGGCACCTGCGCGTTGAACGCGCGCACGTTGTGGTCGAGCAGGTTGTAGCGGAAGTTGCCGCGGTACTCGTCGAGTGTCTCGGCGACCTTCGACTTCTCGGGCGTGGTGAGGTTCCGCCAGATCCGGCCGTCGGGCAGCGTCACGCTGGGCTGGATGACGCCGTCCGCGTAGATCGTGTCGCCGCTGCACAGGAAGAAGTCCGGGTCGAGGCGGCGCATCTCCTCGTACGCGCGGAAGCCGCCGATGTCCGGGTTGATGCCCCAGCCCTGCCCGGCTATGTCGCCCGACCACAGGAACCGCACCCCGTCCCGGCGGCGCTCTCCCGCCGTGCGGAAGGTGCCGAGGACCGGTTCGCCGGTACGGCGCGGGTCGTCGGGGTCGGCCAGGGTGACCCGGTAGTGGATCTGCTCCCCGGCCGGCAGGTCGCGCAGCGCGGTGGTGCCGGTGAAGTCCGTGCCGGGGCCGAGCAGCGGACCGTAGTGGCGGCGCACCCGGCGGAACGATTCGCCGGCCGAGGTCTCCACGACCATCCGGGCCGGCCGGTCCGCGCGGACCCACACCAGACCCGAGTGCGCGGTCACGTCGCCGGTCTGCACGCCCCACGCGGCCGACGGCCGCCCGGACAGGGCGAACGCCGGGCTCGCGAACGCGCCGCCGCCTGCGGTCAGGGCGGCCGCCGACGCGGCGAGCGATCCGCGCAGGACCGTACGACGGGTGGGAGCCGGGCCGGATGCGGGCTGGGACATCGAGCGCCTCCAAGGGGCGGACGGAGCGGGACCGTTGTCCCGCAGGGCGGTCAGCCGTGCGGGCAGGTGTACGGCCCCGAGGGCCGCGTCCCATGCCTAGCGCTCGGGAACGGCGCCCAGCCGAACCCCGTGTGAACAACGGCCCGGAGCGCGCCGCCGGTTGACACGGCCCGAGCCGGCCCGGTCGGCCCGTTCGGTTGCGGTCGCGGTCGCGGTCGCGGTCGCCTCTGCTGGCCGGGCCGGACCGGTCGCCCTCATCAGCCCGGTCGCCACCTTCGGTCCGCCCGGCCCGGCCAGTCCCGTCGCCACGGCCAGTCCCGTCGCCACGGTCGCCGGGCGCCGGTTCGGCCCGCCCGCCCCCGTGCGCTCAGCCTCGCTCCTCCTCGTACGCCCCCGCCACCAGCGCCACCCCGCGCGCGATCTCCGTCTCCGGCAGATGCGCGTAGCCGAGCACCAGCCGCACCGCGCCGTCGTCGGGACGCTCCGTGCCGTACTCCTCCAAGGGGCGCAGCGCGACGCCCGCCGCGTCGGCCAGCGCCAGGAAGCGCTCCGTCGGGCCGTACCGCGGCGGTACGCGCGCGATGATGTGCAGGCCCGCGGCGATGCCGCTCACCCGCGTGCCCGGGAAGTGCCGCGCGAGCGCGGCGACCAGGGCGTCGCGCCGTTCCCGGTAGGCGCGCTGGCAGCGGCGCAGCTGCCGGTCGTAGCCGCCGCCGGACACGAAACGGGCGAGGACGGCCTGGTCGAGGGCCGGATTGCCGAGGTCCATCGTCCGTTTGCGCTCGGCGATCTCGTCGAGCAGCGCGCCCGGCACCAGCATCCAGCCGAGCCGCATGCCCGGCGCGAGCGACTTGCTCACCGAGCCGGCGTAGGCGACCCGCTCCGGATCGAGCCCCTGCAGCGCACCCACGGGGGCCCGGTCGTATCGGAACTCCCCGTCGTAGTCGTCCTCCAGGACGAAGCCGTCCACCCGCCGCGCCCAGTCGAGCAGCGCGGCCCGGCGCTCCGCCGAGTAGGCGATGCCGGACGGGAAGTGGTGCGAGGGCGTCACCACCACCGCCCGCACGCCGGACGCGGCCAGCGGTCCCGGCACCAGACCCTCGTCGTCCACCGGCAGCCACACGGTGTCCAGGCCGGTCGCCGCGAACAGCCTGCCGTGCTCGGGGCTGCCCGGGTCCTCGATGCCCACCGTGCCGTGCCCGCGCGCCCGCAGCGCGAAGCCGAGCAGTGTCGTGGCCTGCGCCACCCCCGAACACACCACGAGCCGCTCGGGATCGGCCACCACCCCGCGCCGGCGCGCGAGCAGCGCGGCGAGCGCGCCCCGCAGCTCCGGCAGGCCGCGCGGATCGGGATAGCCGAGCTGCCGGTGCGCGAGTTCGGCCAGGACGGACCGCTGGGCGGCGCCCCACGCCGCGCGCGGGAACAGCGACAGGTCCGGCGTCCCGGGGCGGAAGTCGACGCGCACGCCGGCGCCCGGAGCACGCGGCGCCAGATCCCGTACGCCGGGCGCCGCCGCGCGCGCCGCCCCGCCGACCCAGGTGCCCGACCCGCGGCCGCTGCGCAGGTAGCCCTCGGCGGTCAACTGCTCGTACGCCTCGGTCACGAGCCCCCGCGACACCCCGAGGTCGGCGGCGAGTTCCCGGCTCGACGGCAGCCGCGTCCCGGGCGTCAGGCGGCCCGTACGCACCGCCTCCCGCAGCGCTCCCTGCAGCGAGCGGCCCCGCTGCCGCGCCGGCGCCGCCACGGCGGGCAGGAGCAGCTCCCAGGCCGGCTGCGGGCCGCCGGCGCCCGGGCCCGTACCGTCCGAAGTGGTCCCCGATGACGTCATGGAAGTGGACCTTAAGACAGAGAGCGCCGCTTCCTAACGTCGGTTCCATGCACACGAACACCCTGCGCGGCGCGCTCCTCGTGACCGTCGCCTACGCCCTCGTCGGCGCCTCCTTCACCGCCAACAGCCTGCTCGGCTCCTATCCGTACGCCGGCGGCCAGGCGCTGCGCTACGCCGCCGCCTGCCTGCTTCTGCTGCCCCTGATCGGCCGCGCCGGGTTCGGTCCGCTGCGCGCCCTGACCGGCCGTCAGTGGCTGCGTGTCGCGCTGCTCGCGGCCGTCGGCATGGTCGGCTTCAATCTGACGGTCCTCGCCGCCGAGCGCACCGCGGAACCCGCCGTGCCCGGCGTCCTGGTGGGCTGCGCGCCCGTCGTGGTCGCCGTCCTGGTCCCGCTGACCGAGGGGCGCAGTCCGACCCGGGCGGTGCTGTGCGGGGCGGTCCTCGTCGCCGCCGGAGCGTTCGTGGTGCAGGGGTGGGGGCGTACGGACGTGGTGGGGCTCGGCTGGTCGGTGGCCGCGCTCGCGGGCGAGGTCGGGTTCACGGTGCTGGCGGTGCCGGTGCTGCGGCCGCTCGGGCCGAAGCTGCTGACCGCGGTGGTGTGCGCGGTGGCGGCCGTGGAGGCGATGGCGCTGGGGTTCCTCGCCGACGGGACGGCGGCACTGCGCGTGCCGACGCCCGTGGAGACCGGGGCGCTGGTGTGGCAGGCCGCGCTCGCGACCGTCGTCGGCTTCGTCCTCTTCTACATGGGCGTGCAGCGGATCGGCATGGAGAGGGCGACGCTCTATACGGGGGCGATCCCGGTGGCCGCCGCGCTGACCGCGGCCGCCGTGTCCCACGGTTCCTTCGGCCTGCCGCAGGCCGCCGGCAGCCTCCTGGTGGGAGCCGGGGCGGCCCTGGGCACCGGCCTGTTCGGTCCCAGGGCCGCCGGCACCTCAGACAGCGCTGCCGTCGAGGATCACCCGGGACACCAGGGCGGGGTCGTCGTTCATGGGGACGTGGCCGCAGCCGGGCAGCCGGACCAGCCGGGCGCCCGGGACGGTCTGCTTGGCGCGGACGCCCTGACGGCGCAGCAGCAGCCGGTCCCGGCTGCCCCAGGCGACGGTCACGGGCACGGCGGGGACGTCGTCGGTGAACAGCGCGTTCCGGCCCGCGGAGAGGGTCTGCTCGAAGCCGCTCGCCTGCCGCAGGGCCAGCGTCTCGGCGACCGCGGCCTCGGGTGAACGGCGGCCGGGGCGTGCGTAGATGGTGCTGGTGAGGGCGGTGCGGCCGGCCGCGCTGCGGGAGAGCAGCTCGATCAGCGGGACGGGCAGCGCGAGCGCGGCGCCCCGCATGGCGCGCAGCGTCGTGAACGCGTAGCGCCGCTCGCCCTCGGACCAGAAGCCGCCCGGCGAGAGCGCGGTCACCGAGCGCACCAGCTCGTCGCGGCCGAGCGCCAGGGCGAGCAGCCCGCCGAGCGAGTTGCCCGCCACGTGCGGCCGGTCGATCCCGAGGGCCTCGCAGAACGCGCCGAGCAGCGGCACCACCGTGGCCAGGTCGTACGCGAGCGGCTCGGGCAGCGCCGGGGACGCGCCGAAGCCCGGCAGGTCGACGGCGACGACGTCGCGCTCGGTCGCCAGGATGTCGAGCACCGGCTCCCAGGCCTGCCAGTGGTGCCCGATCCCGTGGAGCAGCAGCAGGGGTTCGCCGGCGCCCCGCCGCTCGTAGGAGACGGTGACCGTGCGCGGCCCCGCGGGGGACTGCACGGCGAACGAGATCTGTGCGGACATGGCTGCTCCCTGTCGTACCGTCACCGTCTTGAGAGACGTCCTGTCAGCAACAATTACCCGCGAGTAGAGTCGAGTTCAAGACCTCGGGCGCCCGCCGGCCCGAACTGGACAGGCGCGGACGCGTCCGGTGGGATGGGGGAGTGCCGAGCGAGATGATCACCGACCTGACCGACGTCTTCGAGACGCACCGTTCGATGCTCATCGGCGTCGCCTACCGCATGCTCGGCCGCGCCGCCGACGCCGAGGACGTGGTGCAGGAGGCGTGGCTGCGCTGGTCCGCCGAGGACCGCGGCGAGGTCCGCGAACCCCGCGCCTTCCTCGTCCGGATCACCACCCGGCTCGCCATCGACCGGCTCCGCCAGGCCCAGTCCCGCCGCGAGTCCTACGTCGGCCCCTGGCTGCCCGAGCCGATCGTCACCGACTTCGGCCCCGCCGTGCCCGACACCGCCGAACGGGCACTGCTCGCCGACTCCGTCTCCCTCGCCCTCCTCGTCGTCCTCGAAGCGCTGTCGCCGCTCGAACGCGCCGTCTTCGTCCTGCGCGAGGCCTTCGGCTTCCCCTTCTCCGAGATCGCCACCACCCTCGACCGCAGCGAGGCCGCCGTGCGCCAGCTCGCCGGCCGGGCCCGCAAGCACGTCGACGAGGGCCGGCCGCGCTACGACGTGGATCCCGTCCAGCGGCGCGATCTCACCGAACGCTTCCTCACCGCCGCGGCGGGCGGCGACCTGGAGGGGCTGCTCGCCCTGCTCGCGCCGGACGTCCGGCTCGTCGGCGACGCCGGCGGCAAGGCCAAGACCCCGCGGCGGATCATCGAGGGCGCCGACAAGATCGGCCGCTTCCTGGTCGCCGTCACCCAGGGCGCACCCGAGGACACCACCCTCCGCTTCGCGGAGGTCAACGGCGGCCCGGCGCTGGTCACCCTGGCCGGCGGCGCGGTCGACACCGTCTTCCAGATCGACATCCGCGACGGTCTCGTCGCCTGCGTCTACATCCTGCGCAACCCCGACAAGGTCCGTGGTCTCGCCCTCGACTAGCACTCCGAGGGCCCGGCAGTGAGCTCCGCCTCACGCGCGAACACCCCGCCCGGAACCGTACGAAACGGTCCGGGCGGGGTGTTTTGCTACGCAGAGCGCACAAAGACGCGAACGTCCTGTGAACGATCAAGATCAGACGGTCACATTCCGGAGTTCCCGACGGAGGATTGGTCTTGACCAAGGGTGGGCGGCGCCCTATGGTCGCAGAGTTAGTGCAGGAACCTTTAATAAACAAAGGCGCGGAAAACGCCGCGGGACACGGCGAATGTGCGGAGGATGAGGGTGGGGACCACGCAGCTGGAGACGGTGCCGGAGCCGAAGTACTGGCACCTCAAGACCGTGATCGGCGAAGCCCTCGACTCGGACTTCGCGGTCGGCGAGATCCTGCCCAACGAGCGCGAACTGGCCGCCCGTTTCGGCGTCGCCCGCGCCACCCTCCGGCAGGCCCTGGAGCAGCTGGAGCTGGAGGGCCGCCTCCAGCGCCGCCGCGGCGTCGGCACCACCGTCGCCCCGCCGCGCGTCGGCGTCGACGTCTCCACCACCCAGCACGCCTGGCCCGGTGTCGGCGAGGAGACCTGGCAGTCCATGGACGCCGGCGCCGACACGGCCCCCGCCGCCGTCGCCCGCCTGCTGGAGATCGAGTCCGGCGAGCGCGTCCACGTCGTGCGCCGGCTCCGTGTCACCGAGGGCCAGCCGGTCGCGGCCGAACTCCTCTACGTGCCCGCCGAGTCGGTGCCCGGCCTCACCGCGGCCGACACCCCCGGCGGCCCCGGCCAGGCCCGTACCGTGCTGCGCGAGCTCCAGCGGCTCAGCCTCGACGGCCAGGACCGCTCCGTCGAGCTCGGCTCCGCCCGCGCCGACGACGCCCGCGAACTCGACCGGCTGCCCGGCTCCCCGGTCCTCGTCGTCACGACGCGCTACCTGTCCGGCGGCCGCACCGCCGCCGTCTCCGTCGCCACGTACCGCGCGGACACCTGCAAGCTGACCTTCGGCGACTCCGGCGACCTGGCCATGGCCTCCTGACGCCACAAAACCCAGCGGTACGGGACCGGCCCCGGGCGGATGCGCCCGGGGCCGGTCCCGTACCGTCACGGGCCGTCAGCGGCGGGCCGTCACCGTGCCGTCCACCGCGAACAGCTGCTCCTCCACGTGGTCGAGCGCGAGCCGCAGCGCGCCCGTGGCCACCGCCGCCTCGCCCAGCATCGAGAGGACCACGCGCGGCGGGCGCAGGCAGAAGCGGGCCAGTTCCTCGCGCAGCGGCTGCAGCACACCGTCCAGGCCGGCCGCCCAGCCGCCGATAACCACCAGCTCCGGATCGATCGCCAGGACGAGCGCCGCGACGTCGTGCACGAGACGCTGGATGAACCGCTCCACGGCCGCCCCGGCGCGCGCGTCACCCTGCCGGGCGAGCGCGAAGACCTCGGCCACCGCCTGCTCGTCGAGCGGGTGCAGCGGCTCGTCCGTCGTCGACAGCAGATGCTCCGGCGTGACGCCCCGGCCGAGCAGGTGCAGCGCGCCGATCTCGCCGGCGGCCCCGCCGTAACCCCGGTGCAGCCGGCCGCCTATCAGCGAACCGGCGCCCGGGCTCAGCCCCGCGAGGACGAAGACGATGTCGTCGGAGTCGGTGGCCGCGCCCTTCCAGTGCTCGGCGACCGCCGCCGCGTTGGCGTCGTTCTCCACGATCACCGGGCAGCGGAAGGAACGGCGCAGCCGCTCGCCGAGCGCGAGACCCGTCCAGCCGGGCAGCGCCGTGCCGAGGCGGATCGTTCCGTCGGCCTCCACGATGCCGGGCGTGCCGACGCCGACCGCGCGCAGGTTCGACCGGGGCACCCCGGTCCTGCGCAGCACGTCGGCGACCACCGCGCGGACCCGGTCGAGCCGCTCGTCCTCCGGGGCCGTGTCCGCGACCTCGCGCGAACCGGCGCCGACGATCCGGCCGTCCAGGCCGGAGATCAGCGCGGCCACCCGGTGCGGGCCGATCTCGATGCCGAGCAGATGCCCGGCCTCCGCGCGGAAGCGGAACCTCCGCGCCGGGCGGCCCTGACGCCTGGTCTCGCCCTCCTCGGGCGCCGCCTCGACGACCAGCCCGCCCTCGATCAGCCCCTCGGTCACGCCCTCGACCGTCGGCCGGGACAGGCCCGTGATCCGGGTGAGATCCGTGAGCGTGAGCGCGTCGGAGCCCCGCAGCGCATGGAGTACCACCGCGGAGTTGATCCGCCGCAGCAGCGATGGATCCCCGCCGGTCAGCCGCCCCACCGTGTGTCCTCCCAGCTCGTGCGCGTCTTTGCCCGGATGTTACTCAATGGACGAGGGGGCGGCGAGCGCCGCCCGGGGTCCGGAACGGGGCCGGCCCCGGACGGCGGCCTGACGGACCGCCAACTGTCAGTGGGGCGCGCTTTACTGGCTCCATGGACAGGGCACAGCACCTCGCGGTGATCGACGAGCTGGTGGGCCGGGCCTTCCCGGCGCGGGCCGAGCGCTCCGGGCACCTCAGCAGCGGCCCGGGCTACCACCTCGCCGCGCTCGCCACCAGCGAGGAGTTCTGGGAGGACGACGGCACCCGCCGGCCGGCCGTCGAGGAGCAGTACGAAGCGGAGCGGGACGCACTGTCCGCGCTGCTCGGCGCGCGCTGGGGCCCGCCGCAGGTCTTCAGCCTGTGGTCGGTCGCCCGCCGGAGCATGTCCGGTGAGCACATATCCGAGCCGTGGGACGACCTGAGCAACCACATACCCGACCTGCACCTGTGGCGGGCGGGGGAGCGGTGGGTCGCGCTGGGGGTCTCCCAGTGGGACAAGGAGCTGCCCTTCCAGCTCCTCGCCGCCGTCACCACGGTCGACCCGCCCTGACCCCCGGACCCCGTCCTGCCTTGAAGCGAGCGGACGGCCCTCAGGCCGGGCGGTGCGTACGACGGTCCGGCAGGCCCGCCGCCTCCCGCAGCCGCGCGAACTCCTCGGCCATCGTCTCGGCCGTCCAGTGCGCGTTCAGCCCGCTCGGGTTGGGCAGCACCCAGATCCTCGTCGTGCCCAGCGGCCCGTCGATCGTCCGCTCCTGCGGCCCGATCGCCGCGCGCTTGTCACCGAACGCCGTGCGGTACGCCGTCACCCCGACGACCGCCAGCCAGCCCGGCGCGAGCCGCCGCACCTTCTCGATGAGGATCCGGCCGCCCTCCCGGTACTCCTCGGCGCTCAGCTCGTCGGCCCGCGCGGTCGGCCGCGCCACCACGTTGGTGATGCCGAGGCCGTACGAGAGCAGCTCCTCCTGCTCCGCGGGCGCGAGCCGGCGCGGAGTCAGGCCGGACAGGTGCAGCACCGGCCAGAACCGGTTGCCGGGGCGGGCGAAGTGGTGGCCCGTCGCCGCCGTCATCAGGCCCGGGTTGATCCCGCACAGGAGCACGGAAAGGCCGCCCGCGGCCACGTCGGGGACGACGCGGTCGCGGGCGGCCTCCAGCTCCGCCTGGGTGAACCGGGGAGTCCGGGTCAGAGGATCGCCCCGGGGGTGTAGCCGGCGGCCTCCGGGTTCGCCTTGACGATCTCCTCGATCCGGGAGACCACGGCGGCGACCTGGTCGGCGGCGGCGCCCGTGAAGGAGAGCTTGTCGGCCATCAGCTCGTCGAGCTGCGCGCGGTCCAGCGGGATCCGTTCGTCGGCGGCCAGCTTGTCGAGGAGCTCGTTGCGCTCGACGCCCTGCTCGCGCATGGCGAGGGCCGAGGCCACGGCGTTCTCCTTGATGGCCTCGTGGGCGACCTCGCGGCCCACGCCGGCGCGCACGGACGCCATCAGGACCTTGGTCGTGGCGAGGAACGGCAGGTAGCGGTCCAGCTCACGGGCGACGACGGCCGGGAAGGCGCCGAACTCGTCGAGCACGGTGAGGAAGGTCTCCAGCAGACCGTCGAGCGCGAAGAACGCGTCCGGCAGGGCCACCCGGCGCACGACGGAGCAGGAGACGTCGCCCTCGTTCCACTGGTCGCCCGCCAGCTCGCCGGTCATCGACGCGTAGCCGCGCAGGATGACCATGAGGCCGTTGACGCGCTCGCAGGAGCGGGTGTTCATCTTGTGCGGCATCGCGGAGGAGCCGACCTGGCCGGGCTTGAAGCCCTCGGTGACCAGCTCGTGGCCGGCCATCAGGCGGATCGTCTTGGCGATCGAGGACGGGGCGGCGGCCAGCTGCACCAGGGAGGTGACCACGTCGTAGTCGAGCGAGCGCGGGTAGACCTGGCCGACCGAGGTGAAGGCGTGCGCGAAGCCGAGGTGGGCGGCGATCCGCTGCTCCAGGTCGGCCAGCTTGCCGGCGTCGCCGCCGAGCAGGTCCAGCATGTCCTGGGCGGTGCCGACCGGGCCCTTGATGCCGCGCAGCGGGTAGCGGCCGAGCAGCTCCTCCAGGCGGGCGTACGCCACGAGCAGCTCGTCGGCGGCGGTCGCGAAACGCTTGCCGAGGGTGGTGGCCTGGGCGGCCACGTTGTGCGAGCGGCCGGCCATGACCAGCTCGCCGTACTCGGCGGAGAGCTTGCCGAGGCGGACGAGGACGGCGACCGTGCGGTCCCGCATCAGCTCGAGGGAGAGCCGGATCTGGAGCTGCTCGACGTTCTCGGTGAGGTCGCGCGAGGTCATGCCCTTGTGGACGTGCTCGTGGCCGGCGAGGGCGTTGAACTCCTCGATCCGGGCCTTCACGTCGTGCCGGGTGACCTTCTCGCGCTCGGCGATCGACGCCAGGTCGACGTCGTCGACCACGCGCTCGTAGTCGGCGAGGGCGGTGTCCGGCACCTCGATCCCGAGGTCCTTCTGGGCACGCAGCACGGCGAGCCACAGCCGGCGCTCCAGCTTCACCTTCTGCTCGGGGGACCAGAGGACGGCGAGCTCCGCGGAGGCGTAGCGGCCGGCCAGGACGTTGGGGATACGGGGCTTCGCAGTCACAGCAGTCACGTGTCCAGATTCTACTGGCGATTTCTGCAGGCCAGCGCCGCGGTCCGGGCTGGAGCTTGCTACGAGACGGGCGTCACGTCACGCGCCGCCCCGTGCCACCGGGCGGGCGTCGCGTCGCGCCCCGCCCGGTGCCACGGGGCGGGGCGCCAGGGCCGTCAGGCCGCCGGGCCCTCGTACGGCAGCAGCTGCGGGCGCTTGGGCGGGCGGCCGTCGCCCGAGGAGCGGCCGGTCAGCCGGCGGCCGATCCACGGTCCCAGGTGCTCCTTCGCGAAGCGGGCGTCGGCCAGCCGGCGGGTCGCCCAGCCGGGGCGCTCGGACGGCCCGAGCGGGGAGCGCCAGTCGTCCTCGGCCGGCAGGCCGAGGGTCTGCCACACGGCCTCGGCCACCCGCCGGTGGCCCTCACCGGTCAGATGGAGCCGGTCCACGTCCCACATCCGCGGGTCGGCCAGGGCGGGGGCGCCGTACAGGTCGACCACCAGGGCGCCGTGCCGGGCGGCGAGCTCGTCCACGTACGCGAACAGCTCCTCCATGCGCGGCCGGAAACGCTCCAGGACCGGGCCGTTGCGGCCGGGGCTGCGCATCAGGACCAGCTGCCCGCAGGACGGGGCGAGCCGCTCGACGGCCTCGCCGAGCAGCCCGCGCACCCGGCCCATGTCGCACTTGGGGCGCAGGGTGTCGTTGAGACCGCCGACGAGGGTGACGACGTCGGCCTTCATGGCCGCCGCCGTGTCCACCTGCTCGTCGACGATCTGGCCGATCAGCTTGCCGCGCACGGCGAGGTTGGCGTACCGGAAGCCGGGCGCGCGGGCGGCGAGCCGGCCGGCGAGCAGATCGGCCCAGCCCCGGTAGGAGCCGTCGGGCCGCAGGTCCGACATGCCCTCGGTGAAGCTGTCGCCCACGGCGACGAGACTGGTGTAGGTGGCATTGATCTCCATGACCGAGCGATCATACCGCGCGGTATGGTCCCGGCGCCGAGCGGAGAACCGGGACCATGCGCGCACCGCGCGCGGACCTACGGGGCGGAGGGCCGGCCCACCAGCTCCCGCAGCACGTCCTCCATCGTCACCAGACCGGCCGGCTTGTCGTCCTCGTCCATCACCGCGGCCAGATGGGTCCGGCTGCGCCGCATCGCCGTCAGGACGTCGTCCAGCGGGGTCGCCGCCCGCACCCGGGCGATCGGCCGCATCGCGGCGACCGGGAACGGCTGGTCGCGCGGGGTGACGTCCAGGGCGTCCTTCACGTGCAGATAGCCGAGGATCCGGCGGCCCTCGTCGACGACCGGGAAGCGGGAGAATCCGGAGCGCGCCGAGAGCGCCTCCAGCTCCTCCGGGGTCGTGCCCGCCTGCGCGTACACGACCTTCTCCACCGGCATCACGACGTCCCGCACCGGGCGGCGGCCCAGCTCCAGGGCGTCGTGCAGCCGCTCGGCGGCCCGGTCGTCGAGCAGTCCGGCGTCACCGGCGTCGGTGACCATCCGGGCCAGCTCGTCGTCCGAGAAGGTGGCCGAGACCTCGTCCTTCACCTCGACCCGGAGCAGCCTCAGGATCGCGTTGGCGAAGGCGTTGACCGCGAAGATCACCGGGCGCAGCGCCCGCGCCAGCGTCACCAGCGGCGGGCCGAGCGCCAGCGCGGCCTTGCTCGGCTCGGCCAGCGCGATGTTCTTCGGGACCATCTCGCCGAGCAGCATGTGCAGATAGGTGGCGACGGTCAGGGCGATCACGAACGAGACCGGATGGACCAGGCTGTCCGACACGCCGAGGGCGTTGAAGACCGGTTCGAGCAGGTGCGCGATGGCCGGCTCGGCCACGATGCCGAGCACCAGGGTGCACAGCGTGATGCCGAGCTGGGCGGCCGCGAGCATCGCCGAGACGTGTTCGAGGCCCCAGATGACGCTGCGGGCCCGCCGGTTCCCGGCCTCCGCGAGCGGCTCGATCTGGCTGCGGCGCACGGAGATCAGGGCGAACTCGGCGCCGACGAAGAAGGCGTTGACGACCAGGGTCAGCAGACCGACGAGGAGCTGGATCGCGATCATCGGCCCGCCTCCCCGTCCTGGTCCGCCGCACCGGAGCGGCGCAGCGGGGCGTGCAGCAGCAGCCGGGCCGCCCGCCGCCCGGAGGCGTCCACCACGTCGACCCGCCAGCCGGCCAGCTCCACGCTGTCGCCGACGGCCGGGATCCGGCCGAGCGCGGTGGCGAGCACGCCCGCCAGGGTCTCGTACGGGCCCTCCGGCAGCCTGAGGCCGATGGCCGCCAGCTGGTCGGTGCGGGCCGCGCCGTCCGCCGACCACAGCGTGCGGCCGTCGGCGTCCTCGCCCGCCGGCGCGAGGTCCGGCGTCTCGTGCGGGTCGTGCTCGTCGCGCACCTCGCCGACGACCTCCTCGACGATGTCCTCCAGGGTGGCGACGCCGGCCGTGCCGCCGTACTCGTCGATGACGACGGCCATGGTCTGCCGGCCGGACAGCCGGTCGAGCAGCTTGTCCACGGTCAGGCTCTCGGGCACGAGCAGCGGCTCGCGCAGCACCTCGCCGACCGGGCGGCGCGGACGGTCCTCGGCCGGTATCGCGAGCACGTCCTTGATGTGCGCGATGCCGACGACGGTGTCCAGGTTGCCGCGGTAGACGGGGAAGCGGCTCAGGCCGGTCGCCCGGGTCGCGTTGGCGACGTCCTCGGCGGTGGCGTGCACCTCCAGGGCGGTGACCTGGACGCGCGGGGTCATCACGTTCTCCGCGGTCAGCTCGGACAGGTTGAGGGTGCGCACGAACAGCTCGGCGGTGTCGGCTTCCAGGGCGCCCTCCTTGGCGGAGTGGCGGGCCAGGGCGACCAGCTCCTGCGGGGAGCGGGCGGAGGCCAGCTCCTCGGCGGGCTCCAGGCCGAGCCGGCGCACGGACCGGTTGGCCGTGTTGTTGAGATGACTGATCAGCGGCTTGAACGCGGACGTGAAGATCCGCTGCGGGGTGCCCACCACCTTGGCGACGGCGAGCGGCGAGGAGATCGCCCAGTTCTTGGGGACGAGCTCGCCGACGACCATCAGGACGATCGTCGACAGGGCGGTGCCGATGACCAGGGCCACGGAGGAGGCGGTCGACGCGGACAGGCCGAGGGCCTCGACGGGGCCCTGGATCAGCTTGGAGATCGAGGGCTCGGAGAGCATGCCGACGACCAGATTGGTGACGGTGATGCCGAGCTGGGCGCCGGAGAGCTGGAGGGTGAGCGACCTGACGGCCTTCAGGGCGCCGGCGGCGCCCCGCTCACCGCGCTCGGCGGCGGCCTCGAGCTCGCCGCGCTCGACGGTGGTCAGGGAGAACTCGGCCGCGACGAACGCGCCGCAGGCGAGGGCGAGGAGCAGCGCCACGACGAGCAGCAGTACCTCGGTCATCGGTTCTTCACCTCCGTCCCTCGACGAATCCCATGATCAGTCAGGGGAGGGAGGACCGCGCGATGTCGGCTCCGGGAACGGGGCAGGGAACGGCTACTGGGAGGCTCGCCCATGGGCGGACGCTCACACCTTTCGGTATTGGGTGATGATCATCAATGATCGGTTCTGTCCACCATGGTAAAGGATCAGCAAAGCGGCCCGCGGTGTCGTCGGTGATCGCCGGCGATCCCGGTGATCACCGGCGATCCCGGTGGTCAGCGGGCCGGCAGCGGCTTCACCCAGCGCGTCCACTGCTCCTCGGGGCCGTACGCCGCCGCCCGCCACGCGCGCTGCCCGAGCTCGTTGCGGTCGAGCACCATCGCGTCCGCCCGCCGGCCCCCGAGCCCTGCGAAACGCTCCTCGGCCGCCGCGAGCAGCGCGCCGCCGATGCCGCGCCGGCGGTGGTCCGGATGGACGGCGAGCCGGTAGAGGTGACAGCGCCAGCCGTCGAACCCGGCGATCACCGTGCCGACCAGCGCGCCGCCCCGCTCGGCGAGGAGCAGGGCCTCCGGGTCGCGCTCGACGAGCCGGGCCACGCCGGCCCGGTCGTCGCTGATGCTCGTGCCCTCGGCCGCGGACCGCCAGAAGGCGAGCACGGCGTCGATGTCGGCCGCGACCGCGGCCCGAATCCGAAGATCGTCCATGCCCGCCATCCCACTACCGGCCGCCCCGGCCTGTCGACCGCGTTTCAGTGCGTGGAACGCAGCTCCGCGATCACCGGGCCGAACGCCTCCATCGAGTGGTCCAGCACCGTGAAGTACGAGATGCCGAGCCGCTCGCGCAGCGCGCGCAGCCGGTCGGCGATCTCCCGGACCGTGCCGGCCGCGAGGATCGGCAGGTCGAGGACCTGCTCCTGGGTGAGGTACGGGACGTGCGGGAGGAAGTCGGCGGCCGCCGCGGCCCGGTCCTCGGTCACCACGACGCGCTGGATCAGCAGATTGCGCTCCGCGGGCATCTCCCGGCCGGCCTCCTTCTCGAAGCCCGCGTAGGCCTCGACGCGCGCCGCCAGCTCCTCGGCCGTGAGCACGGTGGGCGTGTCGCCGTCGAAACGGCCGCCGGAGAAGGCCATCACGTCGGCGTGCCGGGCGGCGAGCCGCAGCACCCGGTTGCCGTTCCCGCCGATCAGGAGCGGCACGCCGGACGGCTCGTCCTTCAACTCCTCGACGGTACGGGTGAGATGGTCGACGCGTTCACGCGGCGGCAGGAACGGGATGCCCGCCTGCTCGTGCTCCGACGGCACATAGCCGGTACCGAGGCCGAGTTCGAGCCGGCCGTCGGTCAGCGCGGCCGTCGTCGCCACCTCGCGGGCCAGCAACGCCGGGTTCCAGAAACCCGCGTTGAGCACGAAGGTGCCCACCCGGGTGCGGGTGGTGGCCTGCGCGGCCGCCACCAGGGAGGGGAACGGGGCGGGCATGCCGAGGTGGTCGGCGACCAGGATCAGGTCGTAGCCGAGCTCCTCGGCGCGGGCGCAGCGGGCACGCCACTCGCCTCCCGTGGCGCTCTGCTCCAGCATGTTGACGGCGAATCGGAACGGTAACACCACGGCGGTACCCCTCTGTCGGAGATGTCTGCCGCAGGAAACTACCCGCCGGACCACCCCGT
The DNA here is from genome assembly GCF_042873935.1 of Streptomyces sp. NPDC004327. Lineage (NCBI taxonomy): Bacteria > Bacillati > Actinomycetota > Actinomycetes > Kitasatosporales > Streptomycetaceae > Streptomyces > Streptomyces sp. NPDC004327. The sequence goes on from NZ_JBIAME010000004.1 coordinate 98,764, forward strand.
CACGAAACAGAACTCGTTGCCCTCCGGATCGTGCATGACCTGGAACGATCCCTGCTCGTCGGTCACGATCCCGCCCGAGCGCCGCGCGCCCAGCGGCAGTACCTCCGTGGCCGCCGCGTCCGGGTCGGCCACCTCCACGTCCAGGTGAAGGCGGTTCTTCACGGCCTTGCCCTCCGGCACCCGCTGGAACGCGATCCGCACGAACCCGGGCGGGTCCACGTACGACCACTCCGGGCTCCGGTCGACCGGCGTCCCGCCGAGAAGCGCGGCCCAGAACCGCGCGAGGGCGGCCGGGGCGGCGCAGTCGAAGACGATCTCCTGAACACGAGCGCGCATGGCGCCAGCGTACGAGTACCGGAGTGGTCAGGCTTCCCGGGTGCCGCCGAGCACGGGCGCCAGCCAGGTCGGCGCGGCCGCCCGGAACGCCTCCGGGGACAGCGTGCCCACGCCCGCCGGCACCACGCCGAGCAGCGGTGCGCCCGCCACCTCCGGCAGATCCGTCAGATTGCACCGCTCCGCGAGCCCCGGCTCCTCGGGCCAGCTGCCCACGACCACGCCCAGCTGCTCGATCCCGCGCGCCCGCAGCGCCTCCGCCGTCAGCTCGGCGATGTTGAGCGTCCCGAGCCCCGCCTGTGCGACGACGAGCACCGGCGCGCCGAGCAGCCCGGCCGCGTCGGCGAGCGTCCCGCCCTCCTCGTCGAACCGCACCAGGAGCCCGCCCGCGCCCTCGACGAGGACCAGGTCGTGCTCCTCGGCCAGCTTGCGTGCGGCGTCGGCGACCTCGGCCGGCCGCACCGGCGCCATGCCGGCCCGCCGAGCCGCCGTCCCTGGCGCCAACGGCTCGGGGAAACGAGCGAGTTCAGCGATGGTCACGGCGCCGGAGAGACGCGCGACGTCGTCGGCGTCGCCGGGCTCGCCGGGCGCGACACCGGTCTGAGCGGGCTTGAGGACGGCGACGGAACGCCCGGCGGCAGTGGCGGTGGCGGCGAGAGCGGCGGTCACGACGGTCTTGCCGACCTCGGTGTTGGTGCCGGTGATGACGATGATGCTCATGGGATGTCTGTCCTTTGTCCGTAAGGGGGGAGCGGGGGCGTGGACGGGCCGGGCCGTGCGGGACGAGAGCCCCGCACGGCCGGAGCCTTGCGGCCTCTCAGCCCGCCCGCGCCGCCTCGCGGACCGCCGCGCAGATGCGGGCCAGGTCCTCGTCGCCCGTCACGTACGGCGGCATCGTGTAGATCAGGTCGCGGAACGGGCGCAGCCACACGCCCGCCCGGACCGCCGCCTCCGTGGCCGCCGCCATGTCGACGTCGTGGTCGAGCTGGACGACGCCGATGGCGCCGAGCACCCGCACCTCGCGCACACCGGGGAGTTCCGCGGCGGGGGCGAGCCCCTCGCGGAGTCCCGTCTCGATGCGCTTGACCTCCAGTGCCCAGTCCTGGGACATCAGCAGGTCGATCGACGCGCAGGCCACCGCAGACGCCAGCGGATTGCCCATGAAGGTCGGCCCGTGCGCCAGGACGGGAACCTCGCCGCGCGAGATGCCCTCGGCGATCTCCGTCGTGCAGAGCGTGGCCGCCATCGACAGGTAACCGCCCGTCAGCGCCTTGCCCACGCACATCACATCGGGCGAGACGCCGGCCTGGTCGGCGCCGAACAGCGTGCCCGTACGGCCGAAGCCGGTCGCGATCTCGTCGAAGATCAGCAGGACCCCGTGCTCGTCGCACGCCTCGCGGAGGACGCGCAGGTACTCGGGCGGGTGGAACCGCATCCCGCCCGCGTTCTGCACCACCGGCTCCACGATCACCGCGGCGACCTCGTCCGCGTGGAGAGCGATCTGCTCCCGCAGCATCCGGGCGTACGACTCCTCGTACGTGACCGGCGGCGCGTCGACGAAGACCTGGCGCTGGAGCACGCCCGACCACAGCTCGTGCATCCCGCCCTCGGGGTCGCACAGAGACATCGGCTGCCAGGTGTCCCCGTGGTAGCCGCCGCGCCAGGTCATCAGGAGCTGCTTGCCGGGCCGGCCCACCGAGCGCCAGTACTGCAGGCACATCTTGGCCGCGACCTCGACGGAGACCGAGCCGGAGTCGCTGAGGAAGACGTGCTGGAGGGGCTCCGGGGTGATCTCGACCAGGCGGGTGGCGAGCCGCACGGCCGGCTCGTGGGTGAGCCCGCCGAACATGACGTGGCTCATCCGGTCCAGCTGGCCGTGCGCCGCCTCGTTGAGGACGGGGTGGTTGTAGCCGTGGAGCGCCGACCACCACGAGGACATGCCGTCGATCAACTCGGCCTGGCCGTGCACCGGTTCGGCGAGGCGGAGCCGGACACCCGACGCGGACTCGACGACCAGCGGCTCCGTACGTCCCGGCATGGGCCCGTACGGATGCCACACGTGCGCCCGGTCCAGGGCGAGCAGCTCGTCGTTACGCATTCGGGGCGAGCTCCGTCCCGGCACCGCGGCGGCGCACCGCCACGAGGTCGGGACGCGCACCCGGCACCTCGCTCGCGGGCTCGGCGGCGGGCTCGGCCGAGGGGGCCGCCTGCGCGTGACCGCCGCACGGACCGCAGCCGCCGGCCTCGGCGTGCGAGCCGCAGCCCGCGCCCTCCGCCGCCTCGTGCGAGCCGCAGCCCGCCGACGCCTGGGAACCACAGCCGCCGCCCGCCGCGGCGAGCGCGTCCGCGCGGTGCTTCGGCAGCGTCGTCGTGCCCGCGCCCTCCACCTCGAAGCCCGCGTCCGCGATCATGTCGAGGTCGGCCTGGCCGGCCTGGCCCTCGCTGGTCAGGTAGTCGCCGAGGAAGATCGAGTTCGCGATGTTCAGCGCCAGCGGCTGCATCGAGCGCAGGTGCACCTCACGGCCGCCGGCGATCCGCACCTCGACGTCGGGGCAGACGAACCGGACCATCGCGAGGATCCGCAGGCAGCGCTGCGGGGAGAGGTTCCACTCCTTGGCGAGCGGGGTGCCCTCGAAGGGGATCAGGAAGTTGACCGGCACCGAGTCGGAGTCCAGCTCGCGCAGCGCGAACACGACGTCGACCAGGTCCTCGTCGCTCTCGCCCATGCCCGCGATCAGACCCGAGCAGGCCGACAGACCGGCGGCGTGCGCCTTCTGCACGGTGTCCACCCGGTCCGCGTACGTGTGGGTCTTGGTGATGCCCGCGTACGTGGCCTCGGACGTGTTCAGGTTGTGGTTGTACGCGTCGGCGCCGGCCTCCTTCAGCCGCTCCGCCTGGCCGTCGGAGAGCAGACCGAGGCAGGCGCAGACCTCCACGCCCTCGTTCTGCTCCTTGATCGCCTCGATGGTCTTGCCGACCCGGTCGACGTCGCGGTCCGTCGGACCGCGGCCGCTCGCCACCAGGCAGACCCGCTTGGCGCCGCCGGCCACACCGGCCGCGGCGGCCTCGGACGCCTCCTCGGGCTTCAGCCAGGTGTACTTGAGGATCTCGGCCTTGGAGCCGAGCCGCTGCGAGCAGTAGGAGCAGTCCTCGGGGCAGAGCCCGGACTTCAGGTTGACGAGGTAGTTGAGCTTCACCCGGCGGCCGAACCACTGGCGGCGCACCTTGCCGGCCGCGGCCACCACATCGAGCAGTTCGTCGTCGGAGGTCGCCAGCACGGCGAGCGCTTCTTCGCGGGTCGGCGTCTCGCGCCGCAGCCCCTTCTCCACCAGCGTGTTCAGCAGGTCCATAAGGGCTGATCCTGGCCTACCGCACACCCCGCGGCCAAGGAGGAACTGAACAAACGACCCCGTTTGAGGTGTGTGTATGGCCACACCCTGACCTCGGCCGCGGCCGGTTAGGGTCTGTGCGCTGCCTACAAAAGGATCTGCCATGCCGTCGTACGCCCTGGACCCGTCCGCCTCCGGGGAGGCGCCGGACCCGCGCCGGGCCGCCTTCGACTGGACCGGGGCCGCCGCGCGGCAGCGCGCCGAGTCCGGTCTCGTACGCACGCTCAGGCCCCGGGCCGCCGAGTCCGAGCTGCTCGACCTCGCGAGCAACGACTACCTGGGCCTCACCCGCCGCCCGGAGGTCACCGAGGCGGCGGCGGAAGCGGCGCGCCGCTGGGGCGCGGGCGCCACCGGCTCCCGGCTCGTCACCGGCTCGACCCGGCTGCACGCCCGGCTGGAGCGCGAACTCGCCGAGTTCTGCGGATTCGAGGCCGCGCTCGTCTTCTCCTCCGGCTACGCCGCCAACCTGGCCGCGCTCACCGCGCTGTCCGACCGCGACGGGCTGATCGTCTCCGACGCCGCCAACCACGCCTCGATCGTCGACGGCTGCCGGCTCGCCCGCGCCGAGACCGCGGTGGTGCCGCACGCCGACCCGGAGGCCGTCGGGAAGACGCTCGCCGCGCACCCGGGCCGCCGGGCCCTCGTGGTCAGCGACTCCGTCTTCTCCGTGGACGGCGACCGGGCACCGCTCGCCGAACTCGCGGCGGCCTGCCGGGAGCACGGCGCGGGCCTGGTCGTGGACGACGCGCACGGCTTCGGCGTCCTCGGCGACGGCGGGCGCGGGGCGCCGCACGGGGCCGGGCTCGCGGGCGCGCCGGACGTGGTGGCGACGCTGACGCTGTCCAAGTCGCTGGGCAGCCAGGGCGGTGCGGTCCTCGGCCCGGCCCGGGTGATCGAGCACCTGGTCAACGCGGCCCGCACCTTCATCTTCGACACCGGCCTCGCCCCGGCGGCGACGGGCGGCGCGCTGGCGAGCCTGCGGCTGATCGCCGCCGATCCGGGCCTCGCGGCCCGGGCCCGTACGGTCGCGACGACCCTGCACCGCCGGCTCACCGAGGCCGGCCTCACCGCCGCCCACCCCGACGCCGCCGTCGTCTCGGTCCGCGCGCCCGGCCCCAACGAGGCCCTCGGCTGGGCCGCCGACTGCCGCGAACTCGGGCTCGCCGTCGGCTGCTTCCGCCCGCCGTCGGTCCCGGACGGCATCTCCCGGCTGCGGCTGACCGCGCGCGCGGACCTCACCGACGCCGAGATCGAGCGCGCGGTGACGACGATCGTGCGGACCGCTCCGCAGGGCGCCTAGCGACCGCCACGCGGCCGTCGGGCCGCCCGTCGCACGGTTCACCGCTTCGGGCGACAGATATCCGTATAACTTGGTGGATCGCCGCCCAGGGCGGCACGATCGGTGGCACTCTGGCGCGAAGCGCAATCCGGGCCCGGCCCGGAGGGGAAAGGGACAGCGTCGCCATGGCAGACCACCAGGAAGCAACCGTCACGCTGCCGAGCGACCCCGCATCGGTCTCCGCCGCCCGGCGGTACGTCGCCGAGGTGCTCGTCTCCTGGGGGCTCGGCGGCGCTGCGGACGCCAGCGAGACGGCCGAGGCGGTCCGGCTCATCGTGTCCGAGCTGGCGACCAACGCCGTCCAGCACACCTTCGGGCAGTCGCCGACCTTCACGGTCGACGTCCGGCTCGACCGGGACGAGCGGCTGCGCGTCGGGGTGACGGACAGCCACCCCCGCTGGCCCAAGCGCCTGCCGGCCGCCGTCCAGCAGGACAACGGGCGCGGCATGATGATCATCCGCTCGCTGGCCGCCGAGGCGGGCGGCCGGCTGTCGGTGACGCCGACGGCCGAGGGCGGCAAGACCGTGTGGATCGAGCTGCCCTGGCCGGCGGCGGTTCCCGGCTGAGACGGTCCTACTGAGACGCGTCCGCTGAGACGGGCCCGCTGAACGGGCCCGCTGGGGCGGGTTCGCTGCGACGGCCCGCTACGGGGCCGGCCGGCGGGTCAGCGGACCCGGCCGTAGAGGACTCTGGAGGTCCAGATCCGTTCCAGCTTCACCCACGATCCGGTCTTCGGCGAGTGCCAGATCGCGTTGTTACCCGCGTAGATCCCGACGTGGTACACCCTTCCGCCGGAGTGGAAGAAGACCAGGTCCCCCTTCTGGCGGCTCGCCGCCGAGATGTGACGCGTGGTGTTGTACTGCTGCTGCGCGGTGCGGGGCAGCGTCTTGCCCGCCCTCTTGTACGAGTAGAGCGTGAGACCCGAGCAGTCGAACCTGCTGGGGCCTGATGCGCCGTACCGGTAGGGCGATCCCTTCTTGGAGGCGGCGATGCTCAGCGCCGTGTTGGCGTACGAGCTCGCGGCCTGGGCCTCCGGCGCCGCTCCTGGGGCGAGCAGCGTGCCGCCGACGGCGGCGAGAGTGAGAGCCGAGACGGCTCCGGCCCGGGACAGCAGGGACGGGACATGAATCTGCGCAGTCATGCGCAACCCTTCGTCAGCCGCCTGTGAAGGATGACCTGTCGGGTTCGGGCAGGCGAAGATGCCCGGCCGCGGCTGCGGCTTCACCCCAAGGAACGTCCCACTGGCCCGGACGTCCCGTACTGCTCGGGTCCTCCACTCCTGCCGATCCACTCCTGTCGACCAGACATCCGGGACGGCGGCAGGACTCGGCGTCCGCCCGGACCGCCCCGCCTCGGGTGGCGGGGGCTTGTCGTCGACAGGGATCTTGACCCACGTCCTGGCCGAAATCCGAGTGGAAACGGCGATATGTGAGGCTCCTCACGACTGATCCATTCGGGTGGACAGTCAGGTTTGGTGATCGTCCGAGATGTCCGCGACGAGTCCTCCACCAGGGGTGGAACGCCCTGTTCCGCCAGATGCGTACACCTGTTGCGCAACATAGCCGAGCTCTATGTCGATACGTCGACTACGCCGAACGGGGGAGCGATTCTGCGGTCCCGCTGGCCCGAGTGGACCTCGACACGACACGCCCCCGTGTCAACTCACCGGGCTTCGGGGCACGGTGACGCGGGCCGCGCGGCGCTCACCGTCCAACACCCGCAGCGCGCGGGCGAGTGTGTCCGCGTGCACCTCGCTCTCGCCCCGCGCGTGCATCAGCGTCAGCGCCTCGCGCAGCGCCGCCGCCCGCCCGACCAGGGCCTGCGCGGCCCGCAGCGCTCCATAGGTGTGCGAGGACCTGGCGGGATTGATCCGCCCGAGCAGATCGACGACCTCGAGGTACGCGTCGACGAGTTCACCCTCGGCGCGGGTGAGCGCGGGCAGCGGCGGCAGGTCCGGGACCACGGCTCACCGCTCCCCGTGACCGTCGGCCGCGGACTCCCGGCGGCTGCGGACCACCTGGTCCACCAGGCCGTACGCGAGCGCGCCCGGCGCGTCGAACACGGTGGTCCGGTCGATGTCGGCGTCGATCCGGGCCCGCTCCCGTCCGGTGTGCTCGGCGAGCATCCGGGAGATCAGCTCCCGCTGCCGCAGCAGCTCGCGGGCCTGGACGTCCAGATCGCTGGGCTGCCCCTGCAACGGCTCGTCGAGGGAGGGCTGCTGAAGGACGATCCGGGAACCCGGCAGCGTGAGCCGGCGCCCCGCAGAGCCCGCCGCGAGCAGCACCGCGGCCGGCCCGACGGCCTGGCCGAGGCAGATGGTCTCCACCTCGCACGAGACCGTGCGGATCGTGTCGTAGATCGAGGTCATGGCGCTGACGGAGCCGCCGGGGGAGTTGATGTAGAGGCTGATCACCCGCTCCGGGGCCGCGTAGTCGAGATGCAGGAACTGGGCGATCACATCGCCCGCCGCGATCTCGTCGACCGGCGTGCCCAGGAAGACGATCCGCTCCTCCAGGAGCTTCGCGTAGGGGTCGAGGGTGCGGGTCCCGGAGCCGGTGCGCTCCGTGAACTCCGGAAGGACATGTCGCATGGCGCTCCTCCTCGTATCGCCCGTCCTGTAAAAAATGTACAGGACGTACAGACCGTAAGATGAGGAGCATGGCCTATGAGATTCCGGTGACGCAAGCGCGCGCAGAGCTCGCGGATCTGATCAACCGCGTCGTCTACGGCAACGAGAGGGTCGTGGTGACCCGCCACGGGAAGCCGCTCGTCGCCCTCGTCTCCGCCGCCGACCTGGCGCGACTCGAAGAGTCGGAGCAGCCGGCCGAGGAGTCCGTGATCAGCTCCGTCACCCCCCTCGGGGGCACCCCGTCCGCTCCGGGCGAACAGCGCCGATTCGGCATCGCCGCCCACCATCAGGAGCCCGGCCGTCCGAACGGCTGAATCCCGGCGTTCGCCATGTACGCGCAAAGGACCGGTTAACCAGCCGGAAAAACTTCCGCCCTAACGTGCAATCTCTGACCGGGCGGCCCGTCGACGCAGTTCAACAGCCTGTTGAAGATCGGTAGGGTCCGTCGCTGTCCGGGGCAACCCGGTGGAGACAGTGAGGTGGAAGCGTGCAACTCAGCCCCCACGAGCAGGAACGCCTGCTCATCCATGTCGCGGCCGACGTGGCCGAGAAGCGCCGGGCGCGCGGAGTGAAGCTCAACCACCCGGAAGCCGTCGCCCTCATCACCTCCCACGTCCTGGAAGGCGCCCGGGACGGCCGCACCGTCGCCGAGCTGATGAACACCGGGCGCAAGGTGCTCACCCGCGACGAGGTCATGGACGGCATCCCCGAGATGATCCACGACGTCCAGGTCGAGGCCACCTTCCCCGACGGCACCAAGCTCGTCACCGTCCACGACCCGATCGTCTGACGGCGGCCGCGACCCATGATCCCCGGAGAGATCCTCTACGCGGACGGGCCCGTGCCCCTGAACGAGGGCCGTCCCGTCACCCGCCTCACCGTCCTCAACGCGGCCGACCGGCCCGTCCAGGTCGGCTCCCACTACCACTTCGCCGAGGCCAACCCCGGTCTCGACTTCGACCGCGCGGCCGCGCGCGGCCTGCGGCTGCACATCGCCGCCGGCACCGCCGTCCGCTTCGAGCCCGGCATCCCGGTCGAGGTCGAGCTGGTGCCGATCGCCGGCCGCCGGATCGTGCCCGGCCTGCGCGGCGAGACCGCGGGACCCCTCGACCACGACGAGACCAAGGGGGGCGAGCGTGCCTGAGCTGCACCGCGCCGTCTACGCCGACCTGTTCGGCCCCACCACCGGCGACCGCATCCGGCTCGCCGACACCGATCTGCTCGTCGAGATCGAGGAGGACCGCTCCGGCGGCCCCGGCCGGGCCGGCGAGGAGGCCGTCTTCGGCGGCGGCAAGGTCATCCGCGAGTCCATGGGCCAGTCCCGCACCACCCGCGCCGAAGGCGCCCCGGACACCGTGATCACCGGTGCCGTGGTCATCGACCACTGGGGCGTCGTCAAGGCCGACATCGGCATCCGCGACGGCCGGATCACCGCGCTCGGCAAGGCCGGCAACCCCGACACGATGGACGGCGTCCACCCCGGCCTCGTCATCGGCCCGGAGACCGAGGTGATCGTCGGCAACGGCCGGATCGTCACCGCCGGCGCCGTCGACACCCACGTGCACTTCATCTCGCCGACCGTCGTCGAGCAGGCACTCGCCACCGGCGTCACCACCCTCGTCGGCGGCGGCACCGGACCCGCCGAGGGCACCAAGGCCACCACCATCACGCCCGGCCCCTGGCACATGGCCCGGATGTTCGAGGCGCTGGACACCTTCCCGGTCAACATCGGCCTGCTCGGCAAGGGCAACACGATGTCCCGGGAGGCCATGCACAGCCAACTGCGCGGCGGCGCCCTCGGATTCAAGATCCACGAGGACTGGGGCGCCACCCCGGCCGTCATCGACGCCTGTCTGAGCGTCTGCGAGGAGACCGGCGCCCAACTCGCCATCCACACCGACACCCTGAACGAGGCCGGGTTCGTCGGCGACACCCTCGCCGCCATCGCGGGCCGCACCATCCACGCGTACCACACCGAGGGCGCGGGCGGCGGACACGCGCCCGACATCATCACCGTCGTCTCCGAGCCGCACGTGCTGCCCAGCTCGACCAACCCCACCCGGCCGCACACCGTCAACACCATCGAGGAACACCTCGACATGCTGATGGTCTGTCACCACCTCAACCCGGCCGTGCCCGAGGACCTCGCCTTCGCCGAGTCCCGGATCCGCCCCTCGACGATCGCCGCCGAGGACGTCCTGCACGACCTCGGCGCCATCTCGATCATCTCCTCCGACTCCCAGGCCATGGGCCGCATCGGCGAGGTGATCATGCGGACCTGGCAGACCGCCCACGTGATGAAGAAGCGGCGCGGCGCGCTGCCCGGCGACGGCGCCGCCGACAACCACCGGGCCCGGCGCTATGTCGCCAAGTACACGATCAACCCGGCCGTCGCCCAGGGCATGGGCCACCTCATCGGCTCCGTCGAGCCCGGCAAGCTCGCCGACCTGGTGCTCTGGGAGCCCGCCTTCTTCGGCGTCAAGCCGCTCCTCGTCATCAAGGGCGGCCAGATCGCGTACGCGCAGATGGGCGACGCCAACGCCTCCATCCCCACCCCGCAGCCGGTGCTGCCGCGCCCGATGTTCGGCGCGCTCGGCCGGGCCGCCGCGGCCGGCTCCGTCAACTTCGTCGCCGAGGCGGCACTCGAAGACGACCTGCCGCACAAGCTCGGTCTGCACAAGGAGTTCACCGCCATCGGCTCCACCCGGCGGATCACCAAGGCCGACATGCGCGAGAACGACGCCCTGCCCCGGGTCGAGGTCGACGCGGACACCTTCTCGGTGACCATCGACGGCGAACCGGTCGAACCCGCGCCCGCCGCCGAACTTCCCATGGCACAGCGCTACTTCCTCTTCTGAGCCCGGACCGGTACGCCATGTCACGATCCGCGCTGCTCGTGCTCGCCGACGGGCGCTTCCCCGCCGGCGGGCACGCCCACTCCGGCGGCGCCGAGGCCGCCGTCAAGGCCGGACGGCTCACCGACGCCGCCGGCCTGGCGGCGTTCTGCCGCGGCCGGCTGCACACCACCGGCCTCACCTCGGCCGCCCTCGCCGCCGCCGCGGCCCTCGGCGCCGACCCGTACGCACTCGACGAGGCCGCCGACGCCCGCACCGCCTCGCCCGCGCTGCGCGCCGCCGCCCGCAGGCTCGGCAGACAGATGATGCGGGCCGCCCGCGCCGCCTGGCCGGGCCCCGAACTCGACGAGCTCGCCGCCGCGTTCCCGCGCGGCGCCCACCAGCCCGTGGTGCTCGGCACCGCCGCCCGGGCCGCCGGCCTCGGCCCCGAGGACGCCGCCCACTGCGTCGCCTACGAGACGGTCAGCGGCCCGGCGACCGCCGTCGTGCGGCTACTCGGCCTGGACCCCTTCCAGGCCACCGCCGTCCTCGCCCGGCTCGCCCCCGAGCTGGACGAGGTCGCGGCCCGCGCCGCCCGGGCCGCCGAACTCGCCCTTCGCGAGGGCCTCGACGCGCTGCCCGCCGCCGCGTCCCCGCTGCTCGACCTCACCGCCGAACAGCACGCGGCCTGGCCCGTCCGCCTCTTCGCCTCCTGACACCTCCCGCCCGCTAGGAGCCCCCATGCACCTCGACCACTCCCACGAGCACCTCGGCGCCGTCTCCGCCGACGCCCACCGGCCCGACGGCAGCCGCCGCGCGCTGCGCATCGGCCTCGGCGGACCCGTCGGCTCCGGCAAGACCGCCACCGTCGCCGCGCTCTGCCACGCCCTGCGCGACACCCTCTCCCTCGCCGTCGTCACCAACGACATCTACACGCGCGAGGACGCCGAGTTCCTGCTCCGCGAGGCCGTCCTGCCGCCCGAGCGGATCGCCGCCGTCGAGACCGGCGCCTGCCCGCACACCGCCATCCGCGACGACATCTCCGCCAACCTCGAAGCCGTCGAGGACCTGGAGGACTCGGTGGGCCCGCTCGACCTCGTGCTGGTCGAGTCCGGCGGCGACAACCTCACCGCCACCTTCTCCAAGGGCCTCGTCGATGCCCAGATCTTCGTCATCGACGTCGCCGGCGGCGACGACATCCCGCGCAAGGGCGGTCCCGGCGTCACCACCGCCGACCTGCTCGTCGTCAACAAGACCGACCTCGCCCCGTACGTCGGCTCCGACCTGGACCGGATGGCCCGCGACGCCAAGGAGCAGCGCGGCGAGCTGCCCGTCGCCTTCACCTCGCTCCGCTCCACGGAGGGCGTCACCCCCGTCGCCGCCTGGGTCCGGGAGCAGCTCGCCGCGTGGACCGCATGACCGACCGCACCACCGACCGCATGAGCCTCGCCGCCACGGCGCGCATCGTCGCCGCGGCCGACGGATCGCTGCCCGTCCTCCAGGGCGAAGGCCCGCTGGCGCTGCGCCGCACCCGCGCCCCGGGCCCGTACACCCGGGTCACCGTCGTCGGCGCGATGAGCGCCCCGCTCGGCGGCGACCGGCTCCGCCTGGAGGCCGAGGTGCGGGACGGGGCGCGGCTCCTGGTCGACTCGGCCGCCGCGACCGTCGCCCTGCCGGGCCGGAGCGGCGCGCCGGCCGCCTACGACATCGCGCTCACCGTCGGTGCCGGCGCCGAACTGCGCTGGCTGCCCGAACAGCTGGTCTCCGCGGCCGGGTCGGCGCTGCGGATGCGCACGATGGTGGAGCTGGCCGGCGGAGCGCGTCTCGTCCTTCGGGAAGAGCAGGTCCTCGGCCGGCACGCCGAGGGGCCCGGCACCCTCCTCAGCCGGCTCACCGTGCGCCACGCCGGCCGGCTCCTGCTCGACCAGGAGCTCGGCTACGGCCCGGGCGCCCCGGCGGGCTGGGACGGCCCCGCGGTGCTCGACGGCCGGCGCGCGACCGGTCAACTCCTCGTCGTCGATCCGGCGTTCACTGACAAACCGGCCGAAACCCGGCTCTTCGGTGAGCATGGCGTCCTCGCCCCGCTCGCCGGTCCCGCCGCCCTCGTCACCGCGGTCGCGCCCGACGCCCTCGCCCTGCGCCGGGTGCTGAATGAGGCTTTGGCCCTGCTCTCACCCCTTTGAGGACGGGAACAAAACGTTCACCGCTCAGCGGTACACCGGTCACCGGTTATTGGTTCGGCAAAGAAACACGTGTTCGCTCTTTTACCCGAGGCCCCATTGACGAAAGGATCCCCCGGACAGCCCACCACGGCGCTGCCACGGGGGCGGCGCCTTTCGAGGGGGAGGGACCACTTGAGAAAAGCAGCAGTGCTCGGCTCTGCCGGCACTCTGATAGCGGGCACGCTCATGGCGACCGCGCTCGCGGCACCGACGGCCGGCGCCGTCACCGGCCACGACCGTGACGACGAGGCGCGCGGCGCGACCATCGCCGCCGCCGAGGCCGCCAAGGCCGGCATCGACTGGCAGGACTGCCCCGCCGACTGGGGCTTCGCACAGCCCATCCAGTGCGGCTGGGTCACCGTCCCGGTCGACTACGCCAAGCCCCACGGCAAGAAGATCAAGATTGCCGTCGACCGCGCCAAGGCCACCGGCACCGCCGGTGAGTACCAGGGCGCGCTGCTCTACAACCCGGGCGGCCCCGGCGGTTCCGGCCTGCGCTTCCCGAAGCGGGTCACCACCAAGAACCCGCTCTGGGTGAACACCGCGAAGGCGTACGACTTCGTGGGCTTCGACCCGCGCGGTGTCGGCCACTCGGCGCCCATCTCCTGCGTCGACCCGACCGAGTTCGTCAAGGGCCCGAAGCTCGACCCGGTCCCGGACAGCGAGGCGGACAAGGCCGTCCAGCGCAAGCTGGCCGCCGACTACGCCAAGGGCTGCGCCGAGAAGAGCGGCGACATGCTGCCCTACATGACGACGCGCAACACCGCCCGTGACCTCGACGTCATCCGGGCCGCGCTCGGCCAGAAGAAGCTCAACTTCATCGGCGTCTCGTACGGCACCTACCTCGGGGCCGTCTACGGCACGCTGTACCCGAGCCACGTGCGCCGCATGATCGTCGACAGCGTCGTCAACCCGGCGAAGAGCAACATCTGGTACAAGGCCAACCTCGAGCAGGACATCGCCTTCGAGGGCCGCCTCAAGGACTGGATGACCTGGGTCGCCCAGCACGACGACAAGTTCCACCTCGGCAAGACCCTCGCCGACGTGCAGCAGCAGTGGGTGACCCTGCGCGCCGCCGCCAAGAAGAGCCCCCTCGGCGGCAAGGTCGGCCCGGCCGAGCTCATCGGCTTCTTCCAGAGCGCCCCGTACTACGACTCCTCGTGGGTGCCGGTCGCCCAGGCGTGGAGCGCGTACGCCGCGGGTGACCCGCAGCCGCTGATCGACGGCGCCTCGGCCGACCTCACGGACACCGCCGGCAACATCGCGTCGGAGAACGGCAACGCCGTCTACACCGCCGTCGAGTGCGCCGACGCCGCCTGGCCGACCAACTGGAACAAGTGGAACCGGGACAACTCGGCCCTCCACAAGCAGTACCCGTTCATGACCTGGTCGAACGCCTGGATGAACCTGCCGTGCGCCACCTGGTCCGCGCCGCAGCAGAAGCCGACCCAGGTCAAGACCGGCAAGGGCCTGCCGCCGGTGCTCATCGTCCAGTCCGAGCGTGACGCGGCGACGCCGTACGCCGGTGCGGTCGAGCTGCACAAGCGCTTCCAGGGCTCGCGTCTCATCACCGAGAAGAACGCGGGTTCGCACGGTGTCACCGGCCTGGTGAACTCCTGCATCAACCCGAAGGTCGAGACGTACCTGCTCACCGGCAAGGTGGACAGCCAGGACGTGACGTGCGAGCCGCACGCCACGCCCGCGCCGTAACACCTGAAACACAGTGAGGGGCGGTCGCCGTACGGCGGCCGCCCCTCCGCCGTGCGCGGACTCAGCCGCGCGAGGCCAGCCAGGCGTCCTCCGCCGCGTAGTCGAACCAGTCCTGCTGGTACTTGGCCAGGTTCGGGAAGGCGTCCAGCCAGTCCCGGCCCGCCAGCCGCCGCGACAGGTACTCCACCGTCCCCGGCAGCGACTCCACGTACGACACCACCGGCCGGTACCCCAACTCCCGTTCCGCCGCGCCCATGTCGAAGACGACCGGCCGGTCCACGCCCCACGGCGTCTCCCCGACCCCGTCCACCGGCGGCGGCCCGTCGACGATCACCGTCTCGCTCTCCACGCCGACCACGGCGTCGACCGCCGCGCCGATCTCGGCCACCGTCGGCGCCTCGGGGTCACCGCCGTTGAGCACCCGGCTGCCGGGCCGCGCCGCCGCGAGCCGCACCAGCTCGCCGAGGTTGTCCACGTGCACCGGGTGGAAGCGCGAGGAGCCGCCGTACGCGAGCACCCGCACCGGCCGCCCGTCGAGCGCCCGCTTGACGAACCACAGCTCGCGCGGCGCCTTGCAGTACGGGCCGTGCACCGCGCCCGCGCGCAGCAGCGTCGTCGGCAACCGCTCCCCGAGCGCCAGCAGCTCGCGCTCCAGGGCCACCTTGCGGGTGCCGTACGTGCCCTCGCCCGGCGCGACCGTCGGCTGCGACTCCGGGATCGGCAGCGGGTAGAGCGGGAAGCCGTCCGGCTCGTCCTGGGTGTCGAAGCTGCGGCCCTTGTCGTCCTCGTACACCGCGCCGCTGGAGATCACCACCGCCGAGCCGATCCGGTCCGCGAGCCCCGCCAGCTGCCGCCCGTGCCCCGCGTCGAAGGCGACCACGTCCACCAGGACGTCCGTGCCCGCGCCGAGCGCCCCGGCCAGCGCGCCGTCCTCGTCGCGGTCCACCACCACCGACCGGACCTCCGCCGGCCACCGCTCGTCCCGTCCCCCGCCCCGCGAGGCGGCGGTCACCTCCCAGCCGTCCGCGACGAGCGCCCGTACGGCCGCCCGCCCGATCTGTCCCGTCGCTCCCAGCACGAATGCGTTGCCCTTGGTCATGGCAGGGACGCTACGGGCCGGCGGCCGGGCGGCCCAGCGGCTTTCGCCGTGCGCGGATTCGCCCTCAGCGTCCCGACTCCGGGAACTTCTCGGGCCCCGACGGGTTCTCGGCCGCCTTCACCTTCGCCGCGTACTCGTCCACGTACTCCTGCCCGGACAGCTCCAGGATCCGGTACATGATCTCGTCGGTGACCGCCCGCACCACCGCCTTCTCGCCCGCCATCCCCGCGTACCGCGAGAAGTCCAGCGGCTCGCCGAAGCGGATCGTGACCCGCCGGATCCTCGGCACCACCCGGCCCGGCGGCTGGATCTCGAAGGTCCCGACCATCGCGCACGGCACCACCTTCACCCCGGCCGTCAGCGCCATCACCGCGACGCCCACCTTGCCCTTGTAGAGCCGCCCGTCGTGCGAGCGCGTCCCCTCCGGATAGATGCCGAGCAGCTCGCCCTTCGCGAGCACCCCGAGCCCCTCGCGGATCGCCGCCCGCCCGGCCTCCCTGCCGGAGCGGTCCACCGGGATCTGGCCCGCGCTGCGGAAGAACGCGGCGGTCAGCCGGCCGCGCAGCCCCGGACCCGTGAAGTACTCCTGCTTGGCCAGGAAGGTGATCCGGCGGCTCAGCACCACCGGCATCAGGAAGTGGTCGGAGAAGGACAGATGGTTGCCCGCGACGATCGCCGCGCCCTCCTCCGGCACATGCTCCAGGCCCTCCACCCGGGGCCGGAACAGCAGCTTCAGCAGCGGCCCCAGAAACACGTACTTCAAGACGTAATAGAACACCGACAACCCCCGTCCGACGTCCGGCAAGCGTCCCGCAAGCCCTTTGTAACCAAGGCCGCCCCCGTGGTCCACTGGTGGGGAGGGACCGATGACAGGCGCGCGCGGGCACAGGCGTCCCGGCGCAGCCGCCACCGTCGCCGTACTGGGCGCCGTGGCGGCCGCCGGTCTGTACGGCTGCTCCGGCCCGGGCCCGTCGGAGCCGATGCCGCACCCGACGCCCACGCCCGCGCCCGCCACCTCGTCCCCCGCCGGGCTCTCCCCGTTCACCGGACTGCCCGCCGCGCCCGGCCGGGTCCTCGCGGTCAAGATCGACAACGTGCCGCCGGCCCGTCCGCACACCGGACTCACCGCAGCCGACCTCGTCTACGTCGAGCAGGTCGAATCCGGCCAGACCCGGCTCATGGCCGTCTACTCCTCGCACCTGCCCGACCGCGTCGGCCCGGTCCGCAGCGCCCGCGAGTCCGACCTCGCGCTGCTGCGCCAGTTCGGCCGGCCCGTCCTCGCCTACTCCGGCGCCCAGTCGGCGCTCACCCCGCTGCTGCGCGCCGCCCCGCTGCACCTGGTCAGCGAGGGAAGCAACCCCGGCGCCTTCCTGCGCGACCCCGCCCGCAGCGCCCCGCACAACCTCTATCTGCGGCCCGCCCGGGCCCTCGCCACCGCCCCGGACGCGAGCAGGGCCAAGGACATCGGCTTCCGCTTCGGGCCGGCCACGGGCGGCGGCACCCCGGTCAACAGCCGCACCGTGCGCTTCCCCGCCGCCCGCTACACCTTCACCTGGGCACCCGCCGAGCACGCCTGGAACGTCGCCATGGACGGCCGCTCCGACGGACCGCTGAAGCCGGCCACCGTCGTGGTGCAGCACGTCACCGTGCGGTCCTCGCGCTTCCACGACTTCCTCGGCGCCGTCTCCCCGTACACCGTGACCACCGGCTCGGGTACGGCACAGGTGCTGCGCGACGGGCGGGTGTACGAGGCCCGCTGGAGCCGGCCGACCGCCGACGCGGGCACGTCGTTCACGACGCCGTCGGGCGCGCCGCTCGCCTTCGCGCCCGGTCAGGTGTGGGTCCTGTTCACCGGAACGCGGTAGGCGCCACGGCCGTCACGGCTGGGGCTTCGGGCGGCCGCGCCGGGGCGGCCGGACGTGCGTCTCGCCGCTGTCCGCCGCCGCCATGCCGATGGTGACCACGCCGAGCAGCACCCAGCCGAACCACAGCCAGCCGCTGCTGCCGAGCGCCACCGTGTACGTGGTGATCACGATCAGGGCGCCGAACGTGATCCCACCCATCGCCTTCGTCGCACCGGACATATGGCACCGCCCTCCTCCACCAAGGCCATCGTGACCCTGCGGAGGGAGGTGCGCCAGCCCTGGGACGCTCCGGCGTACGCCCCCGTGGCCGGAATCCGCCCTGCCGTACGCCCCTCTGTCGTACGTCCCTACTGCCCGCTGCGCGTCCGCAGCGAGGCGAGGTACGCGTTGTACGCCGCCAGCTCCTTGTCCCCGTCGCGGTCCGCGGCCCGGTCCTTGCGGACCGCCTGCCGCTGCTCGGAGTGGTACCACTGGTAGACCAGCGCGATCAGCACCAGCACCGACGGGATCTCGCTGAACGCCCAGGCGATGCCGCCCGCCGCGTTCTGGTCGGCCAGCGCGTCGATGCCGAGCGAGGCCGGCGGGTTCTCGTACGCCTTGACCATCGGCGACGTCGCCATCATCAGCGCGATGCCGAAGAAGGCGTGGAACGGCATGCCCGCGAACAGCTCCAGCATCCGCATCACGTAGCCCGGCCGGTGCGGGCCCGGGTCCACGCCCATGATCGGCCAGAAGAAGACCAGGCCCACCATCAGGAAGTGCACCATCATCCCGATGTGGCCCACCTGGGAGCGCATCAGGAAGTCGAACAGCGGCGAGAAGTACAGCGCGTACAGGCTCGCGATGAACATCGGGATCGTGAACGCCGGGTGCGTGATGATCCGCATGTACCGGCTGTGCAGCAGCTTCAGGAGCAGCTCGCGCGGGCCGGTCGAGCCCCGGCCCGCCACCGGCAGCGCCCGCAGCGCGAGCGTCACCGGCGCGCCGAGCAGCAGCAGGATCGGCGACAGCATGGAGATCACCATGTGCTGCACCATGTGCACGCTGAACATGACCATGCCGTAGTCGTTGAGCTTGGTGCACATCACGAACGCGATGGTCAGCACGCCGACGGCGAAGAAGACCGTCCGGCTCACCGGCCACGTGTCGCCGCGCCCGCGCAGCCGCGCCACGCCCCAGCCGTAGAGCGCCAGCCCCACGGCACAGCCGATGAGGAAGAAAAGGTCGGGGGAGAACTCCACGGCCCGCCCCAGCGTGAACGGCGGCAGATCCATCGGCATGCCGTGTCCGCCGTGCCCGCTGTGATCCATGTGTCTACTCCTGGAGCCCGATTCGCGCTTGTTGTCCGCACCAGAGTAGAACCGCCCCCGGTCGCGATCACGACCGGGGGCGGCTGTCAGGACGGGTGTCCCGCGGGGCGGTGCGCGCGGGAACGGCTCAGAGCACGCACTCCGCCTCGGCGTAGCGGTCCGCCGGGACCGTCTTCAGCGTCTCCACGGCCTTGGCCAGCGGCACCAGCTCGATCTCCGTGCCGCGCAGCGCCGTCAGCATGCCGAACTCGCCGCGGTGCGCCGCCTCCACCGCGTGCCAGCCGAAGCGGGTGGCGAGGACGCGGTCGTACGCGGTCGGGGTGCCGCCGCGCTGGACGTGACCGAGGATCACCGGGCGGGCCTCCTTGCCGAGGCGCCGCTCCAGCTCGACGGAGAGCTGGTTGGCCACGCCGGTGAAGCGCTCGTGGCCGTAGATGTCGGTGCCGGCCGTGCGGAACTCCATCGAGCCGTCCTCGCGCGGCTTCGCGCCCTCGGCGACCACGACGATCGCGAAGCGCTTGCCGTCCTCGAAGCGGGCGCCGACCCGGGCGGTCAGCTCGTCGATGTCGAAGGGCCGCTCGGGCACGACGATGGCGTGGGCGCCGGCCGCCATGCCGGAGTGCAGCGCGATCCAGCCGGTGTGCCGGCCCATGACCTCGACGATCAGCACGCGCTGGTGGGACTCGGCGGTGGTCTTCAGCCGGTCAAGGGCCTCGGTGGCCACGGTGACGGCGGTGTCGAAGCCGAAGGTGACGTCGGTCGACGCGATGTCGTTGTCGATGGTCTTCGGGACGCCGACGATCGGCAGCCCGGCCTCGGAGAGGAGGTTCGCCGCCTTCAGGGTGCCCTCGCCGCCGATCGGGATGATCGCGTCGAGGCCGAGCTCGGCGACATGGCCGCGGGCCCGCTCGACGCCGTCGACGAGATGGGCGGGCTGGACCCGGGAGGAGCCGAGGATGGTGCCGCCGCGGGCCAGGATGCCGTTCACGGCGTCGAGGTCCAGCTTGCGGTAGTCGCACTCCAGGAGGCCCTTCCAGCCGTCGTGGAAGCCGATGACCTCGTCGCCGTGGTCGACGACGGCGCGGTGCACGACGGACCGGATGACGGCGTTCAGACCGGGGCAGTCTCCGCCGGAGGTGAGCACACCAATGCGCATAGCCCAAAAACCTTTGCAACGTGGGCCGACTCCCGGACCACGTCGTCCGGCTGGATCCCCGCCACCCTATCGGTGGAGAGTGGCGGGGCCGAACCGGATGTCCGCAGATTGGACACCGTATTTACTTACGAATCCAATGTGCGTAGGGGCGCTCAGACGTGCAGTCCCCGGAAGGGGACTGCCGGTCCGTCAGGACGTCTGCGAGGCCGACGCGATGCGCTCGGAACGCAGCGCGTCGTACCAGCGGTCGTCCGTCGGCGGCAGCGCGTTCACGTCCAGGGCCAGCTTCAGGAGCAGGTCCGCGATCTGCGGGTTGCGCGCCATGACGGGGCCGTGCATGTACGTGCCGAACACGGTGTCGTTGTACGCGCCCTCGGTGCCGTCGCCGGTGCCGTTGCCGTTGCCGAACACGGTCCGGGCGAACGGGCGGGCGGTCGGGCCCAGGTGGGTGACGCCCTGGTGGTTCTCGAACCCGGTGAGCTGGGGCAGGCCCAGGTGCGGGTCGATGTCGGCGAGCACGTCACCGACGCAGCGCTCGCCCTCACCGCGGACCGTCGTCACGTCGAGCAGGCCGAGGCCCGGCTCGCGCTCGCCGAGGTCGTTGATGAACTCGTGGCCCAGGATCTGGTAGCCGGCGCACACCGAGAAGATGATCGCGCCGTTGGCGGCGGCCCGGTTCAGGCCGCCGTCGCGGCGCAGCCGCTCGGCCGCGAGCCGCTGCGGCCGGTCCTCGCCGCCACCGATCAGATAGATGTCGCCGGAGGTCGGGATCGGCTGGTCGCTGCGCACGTCGACGCGCTCGACGCTGAGTCCGCGCTGCTGGGCGCGGCGCTCCACGACCAGGACGTTGCCCTGGTCGCCGTAGGTGCTGAGCAGGTCGGGGTAGACCCAGACCAGACGCAGGCTGCTGTCACTCATGCTGCAAGTCCTTTAGCGAGGTCGGTGCCGGGGTCAGTTGCCGACGCGGCGGCGGACGTCCTGGAAGGCGGTGTAGTTGGCGATCAGCTCGATCTGGCCGGGCGGGGCCACCGTGACGGCCTCGTCGAGCGTGTCGCACACGCGGAAGTCCACGCCCGCGACCTCCAGGCGGACCGCGAGGTCCAGCTTGCGGTCGCCGATCACCATGATCGGGTGGCCGGCCAGCCGGCCGTAGTCCACGTCCCACAGCCACGAGGTGTCGGTGCCGTCGGCGCCGCGGGCGTTGACGGACAGGATCACCGGGGCCGGCGGCTGGTCGATCAGGGAAAACGTTTCGAGCCAGCCGGCCGGGTTCTTCGCGAGCAGCAGCCGGATGTCCCGGCCCTGGAAGTTGATCACGTCGTAGCGGCCGGCGACGGCCTGCACCTGGTACATCCGCTCCAGGGCGACCTGCGGCGGCACCCCGAAGACCGCGGCGACCGCGGCGGAGGTGGCGGCGTTGGCCTTGTTGGCGCGGCCGGGCAGCTGGAGGTGGATCGGCCAGGCCGAGCCGTGCGGGTCGAGCACGTGGTCGCCGTTGAGCGCCCAGCTCGGCGCGGGACGGCGGAAGCCGCACTCGCCGCAGAACCAGTCCTCGCCCGGGCGCTGGAGCACACCGCCGCAGGAGGGGCACGACCAGGCGTCGTCCTTCCACTCCTGGCCGACGGCCACCCACACCACGTTCGGGGAGGAGGAGGCGGCCCACACGATCAGCGGGTCGTCGGCGTTGGCGATGACCACGGCCTTGGTGCCGTTGAGGCCCTCGCGCCACTTCTCGGCGAGCATCCGGGTCTCGGCGGCGCGGTCGAGCTGGTCGCGCGAGAGGTTGAGCAGCGCGATCGCCTTGGGCGTGGTGTCGCGGGCGACGCCGGCCAGGTACTTCTCGTCGACCTCGATCACGCCGTACTTGGCGTCGCCGCCGCCGGCCAGGGCGGAGGTGATGCCCGCGGGCATGTTCGCGCCGAGCGCGTTCGAGACGACCGGGCCGCTGGCCCGCAGGGCCTCGGCGATCAGTCGCGTCGTCGTCGTCTTGCCGTTGGTCGCCGACACGAGGACGACGTCCAGGTGCTGCGCGAGCGCTCCCAGCAGATCGGGGTCGAGCTTGAGCGCGACCCGCCCGCCGATCACCGATCCGCTGCCGCGTCCCGCCGCGCGCGACACGGCGGCGGCCGCCTTGCCGGCCGTCACGGCCAGCTTGGAGCGCGCCGACAGCGGCTCCGGATTACCGGCGTGTCCTGACATCGTCCCTGTTCCTCCTTGCGTCGGTCCGGGCTCAGCCTATCGAGATCCGGCCAGGAGCCCGAACCGCGGCACCGCCGGGCGGGGCCGAGGCCCCCTGAACGTACGCTTGCGTCCATGCGAAACCGGTTGATCCCCGGCAGTTCCGGCCGCGTCCGAGCGATGACCCTGCTCGGCGCTCCCGTGCTGCACACCCCCTGCGAGCCCGTCACCGACTTCGGCCCCGAACTGGCCCGGCTGGTGGAGGACATGTTCGCGACGATGTACGCGGCGAACGGCGTCGGCCTGGCCGCGAACCAGGTGGGCGTCGGGCTGCGGGTCTTCGTGTACGACTGCCCGGACGACGAGGACGTGCGGCACCTGGGCCATGTGGTGAACCCGCGGCTCGTCGAGGCCGACGGCGACGTGTTCCGCGGCCCCGAGGGCTGTCTCTCCCTCCCGGGCCTGGAGGCCCCCACCCCGCGCTTCGACCGCGCGGTCGTCGAGGGCGTCCGCCTGGACGGCACCCCGGTCCGCGTCGAGGGCACCGGCTTCTTCGCGCGCTGCCTCCAGCACGAGGCGGACCACCTGGACGGCGGGGTGTACGCGGACCACGTGACGGGGTGGGGCAGGCGGAAGCTGCTGAAGTCGATCAGGAAGGAGCCGTGGGGGAGCGGCGTGGCGGTACTGGAGGACTGAGCCTCCCTTTTTCGGCGCCCCGGCTCGCTCGGGGGGACGGCGCCGGAGGGCCGGTTCCTAGAACCCGGGGCCGTCCGCGCGGTCGCCCGCCGCCGCGAGCCGGCCCCACAGCAGGTCCGCCAGGCTGCGTACCAACTCCGCGCGCGAGCACGGGCGTTCGCCCAGCCACCAGTCGCCCGCCGCGTGCATCATGCCGACGATGCCGTGGCCCCAGATGCGGGCCTGGGCCTCGCTGTCCGGGCCGAGGTCGACGCGCTCGGCGATGACCTGGCCGAGTTCCTCGCCCATGCGGCGCAGCAGCGGGGCGGAGTGACGGCCGACGTCGAAGCCCTGCTCGGCCTGGTGGGACTCCTCGGCCGGGTGCATGAGGAAGCGGTAGACCTGCGGCATGGCCTCGATGGACGCGAGGTACGTGTCGAGGGTGGACTCGACGCGCTGTCGCCGGTCGGCGGGCGCGTCGAGCGCGGCGCGCAGGGCGGAGAGCAGGGCGTCGGTGTGGCGGGTGGCGAGCGCCCGGTAGAGGCCGCCCTTGTCGCCGAAGTGCCGGTAGAGGATCGGCTTGGTGATCCCGGCCTCGGCGGCGATCGCGTTCATCGACGCCTTCGGCCCGTCGCGGAGCACCACGCGGTCCGCCGCCTCCAGCAGTTCCCGCCGTCGCTGCTCGGCCGGCTTCTGCTGGTCGGTGGTGGTCCGGTGTGTGGTGTCCATAAGCGTCTCTCCCCGCCCGTGCGAATTCCTGAGGCTGTCCGCAACGTAACACTCCGGCGGCACCCGGTGCCGTCCGGCCGTCGCCGGGCCGTCGTCCGCAGGAACCGCGTCGCTGCTGGTTGACAGGGGCTACCCGTCGGTAACACACTGCTGTTACCGCAAGTAACACGCTGCCGGGAGGGATCATGGCCGAGTTCACGCTCGAACTCAACGACGACCAGAAGCAGGTGCGCGACTGGCTCCACGGCTTCGCCGCCGATGTGATGCGCCCCGCGGCCGCCGAGTGGGACGAGCGCGAGGAGACTCCCTGGCCGATCATCCAGGAAGCCGCCAAGCTCGGAATCTACTCCCTCGACTTCTACGCGCAGCAGTTCTTCGACCCGACCGGCCTCGGCATCCCGATGGCCATGGAGGAACTGTTCTGGGGCGACGCCGGCATCGCGCTGTCCATCGTCGGCACCGGCCTCGCCGCCGTCGGCGTGCTCGCCAACGGCACCGAGGAGCAGATCGGCACCTGGGTCCCGCAGATGTACGGCGACGCCTCCGACGTCAAGGTCGCCGCCTTCTGCTCCTCCGAGCCCGACGCCGGCTCCGACGTGACCTCCATGCGCACCCGCGCCGTCTACGACGAGGCCAAGGACGAGTGGGTGCTCAACGGCACCAAGACCTGGGCGACCAACGGCGGAATCGCCAACGTCCACGTGGTCGTCGCCGTCGTCGACCCCGGGCTCGGCTCCAAGGGCCACGCCTCCTTCATCGTGCCGCCGAACACCCCCGGCCTCTCCCAGGGCCAGAAGTTCCAGAAGCACGGCATCCGCGCCTCGCACACCGCCGAGGTCGTCCTGGAGAACGTCCGCGTCCCCGGCCACTGCCTCCTCGGCGGCAAGGAGAAGCTCGACGAGCGCCTCGCCCGGGCCCGTGAGCGGGCCAGGCAGGCCGGCAACGGCGAGCGGGTCAAGAACGCCGCCATGGCCACCTTCGAGGCGTCGCGCCCGGCCGTCGGCGCCATGGCCGTCGGCACGGCCCGCGCCGCGTACGAGGTCGCCCTCGACTACGCGAAGACCCGCGAGCAGTTCGGCCGCCCGATCATCGACAACCAGGGCGTCGCCTTCCAGCTCGCCGACATGCGCACCCAGATCGACGCGGCCCGCCTCCTCGTCTGGCGCGCCTCCTGGATGGCCACCGCCGGCAAGCCCTTCACCTCCGCCGAGGGCTCCATGTCCAAGCTGTACGCGAGCGAGGTCGCCAAGAAGGTCACCGCGCAGGCCATTCAGATCCTCGGCGGCAACGGCTACACCCGGGAGTACCCGGTCGAGCGCATGCACCGCGACGCCGCGATCTACACGATCTTCGAGGGCACGAGCGAGATCCAGCGCCTCGTCATCGCCCGCACCCTCTCCGGCATGCCGATCCGCTGACCCGGGGTCCGGGCCGGCCCGGCTGCGGACCGGGGCCCGGGGCGGCGCCGGGGACCCCGGTCACCCGGACGGCCCGGCCCGGTCGCCGCGCCGGCGGCCCGGCGCGACGGTGAGACCGTGGCGGGATCGCCACCGGTCTCCGCTGCCGCTCCGCGCGACCCGCGGTGACCGCACCCCGGACGAGAGGTGGCGGCCATGGCGGCCATGCCCAGTGGCGCACGACAGGACGCGGGCGGCTACGGAGGAGGCGCGGTACAGCCGAGCAAGCCGGCGGTGTTCGCCGGTGTGGCGCTGTTCATCAGCGGGGTGCTGAGTTTCCTCCTCGGCGTCGCCGGCATCGCCCAGGACAGGCTCTTCGTCGTGTCGGGGAACTACGCGTACCGCTTCGACATCACCGCCTGGGGCTGGATCCACCTGGTGATCGGGGTCGTGCTGATGGTCGTGGGCGTCGCGGTGCTGGCCGCCAAGGGCTGGGCCCGCGGGGCGGGCATCGCTCTCGCCGCGATCAGCCTCGTCACCCAGTTCATGTTCATCCCGTACTACCCGGCGTGGGCGATCTCCGTGATGGTCCTGGACCTCGTCATCATCTGGTCGCTGGCCCGGCTTCTCGGCGAGTGAGCGGCGGGGCGCAGAGGCCGGGTGCGTTCAACTCGGGTATGTCCATGGGGACAACGGAGTGCAGCACTCGCGAGGGCCGCCTGCCAGGGGGCACCGCCGTGCGGCAGAATCGAAGACGGCAGCGACGCTCACGAGGGGGACGGCACGATGGCGATCACCGGCCAGGAGACGCAGAACACACCGGAGATTCCCGAACTCGCGGGAATCCCGCTGCTCGGCTCCATGCTCGACCTGAAGAACGACTCGCTCGGCACCTTCCTCAAGGCCCGCCGCGACCACGGCGACGTCGTCCGCATCACCGCCGGACCCCCCGGAATGCGGGCCACCATCCACCTCGTGCTCTCCGCCGAGGGCGCCCAGCAGGTCCTGGCCACCGAGGCCGCCAACTTCCGCAAGGAGAACAACTTCTACGAGGAGCTCCGGGTCTCCTTCGGCAACGGACTGCTCACCAGCCAGGACGAGGACTACCTGCGCCAACGACGGCTCGTCCAGCCCCTGTTCACGCGCCGCAGCGTCGACACCTACGCCTTCGCCGTCGCCGAGGAGGTCGACCGGCTCACCGGCACCTGGCGCGACGCCGGGCACGAGAGCGTCGACGTCATGCACGAGATGACCACGCTCGCGCTGCGCGCCGTCGCCCGCATCCTCTTCGGCACCGACGTCGACGCCGCAGTCGACATCGTCGAGCGCTGCTTCCCGGCGGTCGGCGCCTACGTCTCCCGCCGCGGCTACTCGCCCCGCAACATCCCGCGCCAGTGGCCCACCCCGGGCAACCGCAAGGCCGCCGCCGTGCACGAGGAGCTGTACGCCGTCTGTGACCGCATCATCGCCGAACGGCGCGCGGCCGGCACCAGCCACGAGGGACGGGACCTGCTGACCCTGCTGATGGCCGCCGAGAGCGACGAGGACGGCGGCTTCGACGCCACCGAACTGCGCGAGCAGGTCCTGGTGTTCCTGCTCGCCGGGCACGAGACCACCGCCACCTCGCTCGCCTTCGCGCTGCACCTGCTCGCCAAGCACCCCGAGGAGCAGAAGCGGGCCCACGAGGAGGTCGACCGGGTCCTGGCCGGCCGCACGCCCGGCGCCGCCGACCTCGACGCGCTGCCGTACGTCACCCGGGTGCTCAAGGAGGCCATGCGCCTCTTCCCGGCCGCCGCGGCCATCGGCCGCCGGGCCGTCGCCGCCACCGAGATCGGCGGGTACACCATCCCGGCCGGCGCCGACGTCATCATCGCGCCCTGGGTCACCCACCGGCACCCCCGCTACTGGGACGAGCCGGAGCGCTTCGACCCCGACCGCTTCACCCCCGAGGCCGAGGCCGCCCGCCCCCGCTACGCCTGGTTCCCCTTCGGCGGCGGCCCGCGCGCCTGCATCGGCCAGCACTTCTCCATGCTGGAGTCGGTGATCGCGCTCTCGATGATCCTCCAGTCCTACGAGCTGGAGGCCATCGACACCGAGATCCCGCTGTCCGCCGCGATCACCCTCCAGGCCATGGGCCCGGCCCGCTGCCGCCTGAAGCCGCGTACGGCCTAGGGAGCAGCGGTACGGGTCGCCACGACGATCGTGGCGTAGAGGTCCTCGTCCTCCAGGACCCGGGCCGCAAGGCCGTGCGCGGCGACCGCCGCCACGGCCGCGTCCGTCTGGCGCTCGCTGGTCTCGAACAGCAGATGCCCGCCCGGCGCCAGCCACTCCGCCGCGCCCCGCGCGACCCGGCGCAGCACGTCCAGGCCGTCCGCGCCGCCGTCGAGCGCCACCAGGGGCTCGTGGTCACGGGCCTCGGGCGGCAGCAGCGGGACGTCGCCGCTCGGCACGTACGGGACGTTGGCGACGAGCACCTCGATCCGGCCCCGCAGTTCGGCCGGCAGCGGGTCGAAGAGGTCGCCCTCGTACACCCGCCCGCCGCGCGGCTCCACGTTGCGGCGGGCGCAGCGCACGGCGGCCGGCTCGATGTCGGCCGCGTGCACCTCGGCGCCCTCGACCGAGGCGAGCAGCACCGCGGCCGCCGCGCCCGTGCCGCAGCACAGATCGACGCAGAGCGCGCCCGGCCGGGCGAGCGCCACCGCCCGGCCGGCCAGGAACTCGGTGCGCCGGCGCGGCACGAACACCCCGCCGTCCACCTCGATCCGCAGCCCGGCGAACGCCGCCCAGCCCACGACGTGCTCCAGCGGCAGGCCCGCGGCCCGCCGCTCCACCATCGCGTCCAGCTCGGCCGGCCCGGCCGCGGCCGAGCGCAGCAGGTCCGCCTCCTCCTCGGCGAACACGCAGCCCGCGGCCCGCAGCCGCGTCACGACGTCAGGCAAGCTGGGCCTCGATCGCGGCGAGCAGCTCCGGGGCCTCCGGCTCGGTGCGCGGCCGGAAGCGGGTCACGGCGCCGTCCCGGCCGACGAGGAACTTCTCGAAGTTCCACTGCACGTCACCGGCCTCGCCCGCGGCGTCGGCGACCTTCGTCAGCTCCGCGTACAGCGGGTGCCGGCCGGCCCCGTTGACCTCGGCCTTCGCGAGCAGCGGGAAGGTCACGCCGTACGTCGTCGAGCAGAACGTGCCGATCTCGTCCGCGCTGCCCGGCTCCTGGCCCGCGAACTGGTTGCACGGCACGCCGAGCACGGTGAAGCCGCGCTCGCCGTACTCCTTCTGCAGCCGCTCCAGACCGGCGTACTGCGGGGTGAGACCGCACTGGGACGCCACGTTCACGACCAGGACGGCCCGGTCGCGGTAGTCGGCGAGGGAGAGCGGGTCGCCGGCGAGGGTCGTCAGCGGAATCTCGTACAAGCTCATGGGACTGCTCCTCGTCACAATGGGGTTTGATCTGACCATGGAAGACGAATCGCTGGCAATCGACATCGGTGCCACGCCCGGCGCCGACGCCGCCGGCCGGGTGTGGTGCCGGCTGTGCGGGCGCGCGCTGACCGGCGCCGCGTCCCGCCGCAGCGGCCTCGGCCCGGCCTGCGACGCCAAGCTGCACCCGCCGGGCCCGGACATCCGGACCCGGCGGCACGACGTCGAGCAGGACGCGCTGCCCGGTCTCTAGCGCCCGTCCGGGCCGCCCGGCACGTGCCCGTGGGCCTCCACCGCGAGGTCCTGCCAGGCCTCCCAGGTGCGCAGCCGGTCCGCGTAGACCTGCGTGAGCAACTCGTGGCCCTGCCCGCCGAAGAAGACCCGCAGCGGCGGGTTCTCCGCGTCGACGATCTTCAACAGCGCCCGGCCCGCGGCGGCCGGATCGCCCGCGTCGAGGTCCTTCGCGAACGCGGCGAACTGCTCGCGCAGCCCCTGGTAGAGCGGATCGGCCCCGGCGTGGACGACGCTCGTCATCGCATCCGTCGCGAAGGAACCGGGCTCGACCAGGGTCACCCTGATCCCGAACGGGGCGACCTCCTGGGCGAGGGACTCGCTCAGGGCCTCCAGCGCCCACTTGGAGGCGTGGTAGCCGCCGCCCAGCGCCATCGCCGTGACGCCGCCGACCGAGGAGATCTGCACGATGTGCCCGCCGCCCTGCGCCCGCAGCCGCGGCAGCGCGGCCTGTACGACCCACAGCGGGCCGTACAGATTGGTCTCCAGCTGGTCACGCAGCTCCCGCTCGCCGAGTTCCTCGACGGCGCCGAAGAGCCCGTAGCCCGCGTTGTTCACGACCACGTCGAGCCGGCCGAAGTGCTCCGCGGCCCGCCGCACGGCCTCGTGCACGGCGGCCCGGTCGGTGACGTCCAGCGCGAGCGGCAACACCACCCCGCCGTGCGCGGCGACCAGGCCGTCGAGGCGCGAGGTGTCCCGGGCGGTCGCGGCCACCCGGTCGCCCCGCGACAGCGCGGCCTCGACGAAGGCGCGGCCGAGGCCGCGGGAGGAACCGGTGACGAACCAGACCTTGCTCATGAGGGATGTCCGTTTCTGTTGTCGCTGAGGAGCGCGATGACGCTCGTCGCGCATGAGACGCCGCACCGGGCCGTCCTGTGACACCCCGGCCGGCACACGCGTCAGCCCAGCCGCAGCACCGCCACCTCCAGTTCGAGGCGCACCTTCGGGCTCACCATGAAGCGGGTCGCCGCGTTCTGGTTCACCCCCCACGCGAAGCGGTCGATCACGGCGCCGCCGCGCAGCGCGACCCGGTGGCCGTCGCCGCCGCCGGTCAGCTCCAGATCGAGGGTGACCGGCCGGGTCACCGACCGAAGGGTGAGGTCGCCGGTCACCGCGAACCGGGTGTCGCCGGTGCGCCGCACCTCGGTCGAGGCGAACTCCACGGCCGGGAACCCGGCCGTGCCCAGGAAGGCGGCGCACAGGTGCTCGTCGCGCCGCGCGTTGCCGGTGCGGATGCTGTCCGCGCGGAGGGTGAGCCGCACGTGGGACCGGGCCGGGACGGCGCCGTCCAGGTGCGCCCGGCCCTCGAAGTCGTCGAAGTGGCCCCGTACCCGGGTGGACAGGGCGTGGCGGGCCACGAAGCCGATGCGGGTGCGGCCCGTGTCGAGAACGTAGTCGCCGGTCAGTGCGGCGAGAGCGGTGGTCGTGGTGGACATGGTGGTCGCTCCTCGTACGTGGTGGGGTTCGCCCGTACGACGAGACGGCGCCCCGGAATGTCAGGCCGGCCGTCTCACATTTCGCGGGGCTGTCTCGTCGTAGGGGTGTGAGTACGCGCGAGGAGAAGGCCGGTGGCACCATGAACAGCCCGTCCGAACCCGACCAGGAGCTCGGGGCGGTCATGAGCGAGCGGCGGCAGCTGATCGGGGTCGCCTACCGGCTGCTCGGTTCGCTGGCCGACGCCGAGGACGTCGTCCAGGACACGTACGCCCGCTGGTACGCGATGGCGCCGGAGCAGCGCGCGGACATCGCCAACCCGGCGGCCTGGCTGACCCGGGTCGCCAGTCGCATCTGTCTCGACGTGCTCGGCTCGGCGCGGGTCCGGCGCGAGAGCTACGTGGGCGAGTGGATCCCCGAGCCGGTGCCCGGGCGCCCGGAGTGGATCGGCGAGCGGCCCGGCGACGCCACGGCCGACCCGGCCGACCGGGTCACGCTGGACGAGTCGGTCAACATGGCCTTCCTCGTCGTCCTCGACGCGATGACGCCGGCCGAGCGCGTCGCCTTCGTGCTGCACGACGTCTTCGGTTACGCCTTCCCCGAGGTCGCCGAGATCGTCGGCCGCACCCCGGCCGCCTGCCGTCAGCTCGCCTCCTCGGCCCGCCGCCGCGTCCACACGGCCCGCCCGGCCGCCGGGGCTGCCGCGGCCGCGCCCGACGCCCGGCGCGCCGGACTGGTCCGGGACTTCAAGCGGGCCTGGGAGGCCAAGGACATCAAGGCCCTGGTCGGCCTGCTCGCCCCGGACGCCACGGTCGTCGCCGACGGCGGCGGTCTCGTCGCCGCCGCGCTGCACCCGGTCGAGGGCCACGAGCGGATCGCCCACTACCTGGTCGACCTGATCGCCCTCGCCCCCGGAATGACCTTCCAGGAGCGCACGGTCAACGCCCAGCCGGGACTGACGGTCCATCACGAGGGCGCCGTCGTCGCCGTGTTCGCCTTCGACATCGCCGACGACCGGATCGCCGGCATCTGGGCCGTACGCAACCCGGAGAAGCTCCGCCCCTGGACGACGCAGGAGTAGACGCGCTCCCGAGCCGTGGACCGGAGGGGGTGGGCCACGGCTCGTGGATCAGAGCGGGTGGGCCACGGCTCGTGGACCGGAGCGGGGGGCCTCGGCTCGTGGATCAGATCTCGGGGGCTAGAGCTTGCGGAAGAGGCCCTCCTGGACCACCGATACGAGCAGCCTGCCCTCGCGGTCGTAGATCCGGCCGCGGGCCAGGCCGCGCCCGCCGGTCGCGATCGGCGACTCCTGGTCGTACAGGAACCACTCGTCGGCCCGGAACGGCCGGTGGAACCACATCGCGTGGTCCAGCGACGCCATGTCGAAGCCGCGCGGACCCCACAGCGGCTCGATGGGGATCCGCACCGCGTCGAGCAGCGTCATGTCGGAGGCGTAGGTGAGCGCGCAGGTGTGCACCAGCGGGTCGTCGCCCAGCGGCCCGACCGCCCGCATCCACACCGCGCTGCGCGGATCCGCGCCGTGCACCTCTTCCTTCGACCAGCGCAGCCGGTCCACGTAGCGGATGTCGAAGGGCTGCCGGCGGGCCATCCGCTCCAGGGCCTCCGGCAGCGTGCCCAGGTGGTCGCGGATCTCGTCCGCGAGGTTCGGCAGGCTGTCCGGGTCGGTGAGGTGCCGCGGCGGCAGCTGGTGCTCGAAGGCGCCCTCCTCCGGGAGGTGGAAGGAGGCCGTCAGATTGAAGATCGTCCGGCCCTCCTGGACCGCCGTGACCCGCCGGGTGGTGAAGGAGCGCCCGTCGCGCACCCGCTCCACCTGGTAGACGATCGGCACGCCCGGCCGGCCCGGCCGCAGGAAGTAGGCGTGCAGCGAGTGCACCGGGCGCTCGTCGTCCACCGTGCGCCCGGCCGCCACCAGGGCCTGGCCGGCGACCTGCCCGCCGAAGACGCGCTGCAACGACTCCTGCGGGCTGCGGCCGCGGAAGATGTTCACCTCGATCCGCTCCAGATCGAGCAGATCCACGAGTCTCTCGGCGGGGTTCGTCACCTCGTGCTCCTCTTCCAGTCTTCCGGGAGTGCCTGTATGCGTGAGTGCCGGTACGGGGGAGTGCCTACAGCTGTCCGACCGACGTCACGCGGACGATCGCCCGGCCCTCCTCGTCCGAGGCCGCCAGGTCCACCTCCGCGCTGATGCCCCAGTCATGGTCGCCGTTCGGGTCGGCGAAGGTCTGCCGGACGCGCCAGACGCCGTGCGCCGGGTCCTCCTCGATCGCCAGCAGCTTCGGGCCGCGCGCGTCCGGACCCGTACCGAGGTCGTCGTACTCGTCCCAGTACGCGTCCATCGCCTCGCCCCAGGCGTCCGCGTCCCAGCCGGACTCCGCGTCCATCTCGCCGAGCTCGTCGACGTGGTCGAGGGCCGCCAGCTCCACCCGGCGGAACATCGCGTTGCGCACCAGGACCCGGAACGCGCGGGCGTTCGCCGTGACCGGCTTGACCTGGTCGGCCTTCTCCTGGGCCTCCTCCGCGGACTCCACCTCCGGGTTGGCCAGCTGCTCCCACTCGTCGAGCAGCGAGGAGTCGACCTGCCGCACCATCTCGCCCAGCCAGGCGATCAGGTCCTCCAGGTCCTCCGTCTTCAGGTCGTCCGGGATGGTGTGGTCGAGCGCCTTGTACGCGCTCGCGAGATAGCGGAGCACGATGCCCTCGGTGCGCGCCAGCTCGTAGAAGGAGGTGAACTCCGTGAAGGTCATCGCCCGTTCGTACATGTCACGGATGACCGACTTCGGCGACACCGGGTGGTCGCCGACCCACGGGTGCGACTTGCGGTAGACGTTGTACGCGTGCCACAGCAGCTCTTCGAGCGGCTTCGGGTACGAGATGTCCTGGAGCCGCTCCATCCGCTCCTCGTACTCGACGCCGTCGGCCTTCATCTGCCCGACCGCCTCGCCGCGCGCCTTGTTCTG
Source organism: Streptomyces sp. NPDC004327 (assembly GCF_042873935.1). NCBI lineage: Bacteria > Bacillati > Actinomycetota > Actinomycetes > Kitasatosporales > Streptomycetaceae > Streptomyces > Streptomyces sp. NPDC004327. The sequence goes on from NZ_JBIAME010000004.1 coordinate 131,746, forward strand.
CATGGCGTGCAGGATCTGGCGCGGGTCGTCGAGCGTCGACTCGACGACCGACACCATGTCGAGCGCGTACGACGGCGACTGCGGGTCCAGCAGGTCGAAGGCGGCGAGCGCGAACGTCGACAGCGGCTGGTTGAGCGCGAAGTCCTGCTGGAGGTCGACGGTCAGCCGGATCGTGCGGCCCTCGGCGTCCGGCGTGTCCAGCTGCTCCACGACACCGCCGTCGAGCAGCGAACGGTAGATCGCGATGGCCCGGCGGATGTGCTTCAGCTGGTTGCGGCGCGGCTCGTGGTTGTCCTCCAGGAGCTTGCGCATCGCCTCGAACGCGTTGCCGGGGCGGGCGATCACCGAGAGCAGCATGGTGTGGGTGACCCGGAAGCGGGAGGTCAGCGGCTCCGGCTCGGCCGCGATCAGCTTCTCGAAGCTGGACTCGGTCCAGCCGACGAAGCCCTCCGGGGCCTTCTTGCGGACCACCTTGCGGCGCTTCTTCGGGTCGTCGCCGGCCTTCGCCAGCGCCTTCTCGTTCTCGATGACGTGCTCGGGCGCCTGCGCCACGACGAAACCGGCGGTGTCGAAGCCGGCCCGGCCGGCCCGGCCCGCGATCTGGTGGAACTCACGCGCGCGCAGCGTGCGCACCCGGTTGCCGTCGTACTTCGTCAGGGCCGTGAACAGCACGGTGCGGATCGGCACGTTGACGCCGACGCCGAGGGTGTCCGTACCGCAGATGACCTTCAGCAGACCCGCCTGCGCCAGCTTCTCCACCAGGCGCCGGTACTTCGGCAGCATGCCCGCGTGGTGCACGCCGATGCCGTGCCGTACGTAGCGGGAGAGGTTCTGGCCGAACTTGGTGGTGAACCGGAAGTTGCCGATCATCTCGGCGATCCGGTCCTTCTCCTCGCGCGAGCACATGTTGATGCTCATCAGCGACTGCGCCCGCTCCACCGCCTGCGCCTGGGTGAAGTGCACGATGTACACCGGCGCCTGCTTGGTCTCCAGGAGCTCGGTGAGCGTGTCCGTGATCGGCGTCAGCCGGTACTCGTACGACAGGGGCACCGGCCGGGTCGCCGAGCGCACCACCGAGGTCGGCCGCCCGGTGCGCCGGGTCAGGTCCTTCTCGAACATCGACACGTCGCCGAGCGTCGCCGACATGAGGACGAACTGCGCCTGGGGGAGTTCGAGCAGCGGGATCTGCCAGGCCCAGCCGCGGTCCTGCTCCGCGTAGAAGTGGAACTCGTCCATCACGACCTGGCCGATGTCCGCGTCCTTGCCGTCGCGCAGCGCGATCGACGCGAGCACCTCGGCGGTGCAGCAGATCACCGGCGCGTCCGCGTTCACGGAGGCGTCGCCGGTCAGCATGCCGACGTTCTCCGTGCCGAAGATCTTGCACAGGTCGAAGAACTTCTCCGACACCAGCGCCTTGATCGGCGCCGTGTAGAAGGTGACCTGGTCGTTGGCCAGCGCCGTGAAGTGCGCACCCGCCGCGACCAGCGACTTTCCCGAGCCGGTGGGCGTGGAGAGGATCACGTTGGCCCCGGAGACCACCTCGATCAGCGCCTCCTCCTGGGCCGGGTAGAGCGTGATGCCCCGGTCCTCCGCCCAGGTGGAGAACGCCTCGAAGAGGGCGTCGGGGTCGGCGGTCGGCGGCAGCTGATCGATAAGGGTCACGCCCCCATCTTGCCTGGATTCCGTTCGGATGAGGGAACCGGCCATCGGATCGAAGATCACGGACGATAGGCTGACCCGTCGGCCGGCCGCGCGGCCGGCCTGCCGACCGGCCGTCAACTGCGCGCCGGGGCACGAGGAAACGGCGACGCACGCCGTGCGGCGGCGGAGAGACGGGGCGGGAACGATCATGATGGGACCGGCGCACTCGCTGTCCGGAGCGGCGGCCTGGCTGGGCGTCGGAGCGGCGGCCGCGGCCTTCGACCACCCGATGCCCTGGCCGGTTCTCGTCGTCGGCGCGCTCATCTGCGCGGGCGCCGCCCTCGCCCCCGACCTCGACCACAAGTCGGCGACCATCTCGCGCGCCTTCGGCCCGGTCAGCCGCGGCCTGTGCGAGGTCGTCGACAAGCTGTCCTACGCCGTCTACAAGGCCACCCGCTCCTCCCACGACCCGCGCCGCTCCGGCGGCCACCGCACCCTCACCCACACCTGGCTGTGGGCGGTCCTGGTCGGCGGCGGCTGCTCGGTCGCGGCGGTCACCGGCGGCCGCTGGGCGGTCCTCGCGATCCTCTTCGTGCACCTCGTGCTCGCGGTCGAAGGCCTGCTGTGGCGGGCCGCGCGGATGTCCAGCGACGTCCTGGTGTGGCTGCTCGGCGCCACCAGCGCCTGGATCCTCGCCGGCGTCCTCGACCAGCCGGGCAACGGCGCCGACTGGCTCTTCACCGAGCCCGGCCAGCAGTACCTGTGGCTGGGCCTGCCGATCGTCCTCGGTGCCCTCGTCCACGACATCGGCGACGCCCTGACCGTCTCCGGCTGCCCGATCCTGTGGCCCATCCCGATCGGCCGCAAGCGCTGGTACCCGCTCGGCCCGCCGAAGGGCATGCGCTTCCGCGCGGGCAGCTGGGTCGAGCTGAAGGTCCTGATGCCGGTGTTCATGGTGCTGGGCGGAGTGGGCGGGGCGTCGGCGCTCGGCTATCTGTAGCGCTCGCCGTCTGTGGGAGGGCCGCACCGGAGGGATCCGGGGCGGCCCTTTTCGTATCCGGGATGACGGATGCGGGATGCGGGATGCGGGATGGCGGATCCCGGATCCCGGATCCCATATCCGGGATCCCGGATGACGGATCCGGTCTAGCCGTGCCAGGACCGCCACAGCGCCGCATACGCCCCGTCCGCCGCCACCAGCTCCTCGTGACTTCCCAGCTCGCTGATCCGGCCCTCCTCGACGACCGCGATCAGATCGGCGTCGTGCGCGGTGTGCAGCCGGTGCGCGATGGCAACGACCGTGCGGCCGTCCAGGACCTTGGCGAGGGAGCGCTCCAGGTGGCGGGCCGCGCGCGGGTCCAGCAGCGACGTGGCCTCGTCCAGGACCAGGGTGTGCGGGTCGGCCAGGACGAGCCGGGCCAGCGCCACCTGCTGGGCCTGGGCCGGGGTGAGGGCCAGGCCGCCCGAGCCGACCTCGGTGCCCAGGCCGCCGTCGAGGGCACCGGCCCAGCCGTCGGCGGCCACCGCCGCGAGCGCCGCCCACAGCTCCTCGTCCGCGGCGCCCGCCCGGGCGAGCAGCAGGTTGTCGCGGAGCGAGCCGACGAAGACGTGGTGCTCCTGGTTGACCAGGGCCACGTGCTCGCGCACCCGCTCGGCCGGCATCCGGGCCAGCTCGGCCGCGCCGAGCGTGACCGATCCCGTCCGCGGGGCGTAGATGCCCGCGAGCAGCCGGCCCAGGGTGGACTTCCCGGCGCCCGACGGGCCGACCAGGGCGAGCCGGGTGCCCGGGGCGACGTCCAGCGACACCCGGTGCAGCACGTCCACGCCGTCGCGGTAGCCGAAGCGCACCTCGTCGGCCCGGACGGCCCGCCCCTCGGGCCGTACCCGCTGGTCGCCGGAGGCGGGCTCGATCTCCCGGACGCCCACCAGGCGGGCGAGCGACACCTGGGCGACCTGGAGCTCGTCGTACCAGCGCAGCACGATCCCGATCGGGTCGACCAGCATCTGCGCGAGCAGCGCGCCCGTGGTCAGCTGGCCGACGTCGAGCCGGCCCTGGAAGACGAGGACGCCGCCGACGAGCAGCACGGAGGTGATGACGAGGGTGTGGGTGAGGTCGACGACCGGGAACAGCACCGTGCGGAGCCAGAGCGTGTACCGCTCCCATCGGGTCCACTCGGAGATCCGCCGGTCCGACAGCGCGATCCGGCGCGCGCCGAGGCGGTGCGCCTCGACCGTACGGCCCGCGTCCACGGTCTCCGCGAGGGCGGCGGCCACCGCCGCGTAACCGGCCGCCTCCGAGCGGTACGCGGCCGGCGCCCGCCGGAAGTACCAGCGGCAGCCCACGATCAGCAGCGGCGCGGCGACCAGCAGCGCGAGGGCGAGCGGCGGCGCCGTGACCGCGATGCCGCCGACGAGCAGCGCCGCCCACACCACGCCGACGACCAGCTGCGGCACGGCCTCGCGCATCGCGTTGGCCAGCCGGTCGATGTCGGTGGTGATCCGCGACAGCAGATCGCCCGTGCCGGCCCGCTCCAGGACACCCGGCGGCAGCGCGACCGAGCGCACCAGGAAGTCCTCGCGCAGATCGGCCAGCATCCGCTCGCCGAGCATCGCCCCGCGCAGCCGGACCAGCCGTGTGAACACGGTCTGGACCAGCAGGGCGACCGCGAACAGGGCGGCCGTGCGCCCCGGATGGAGCTCCCGGATCCCGGCGGACAGGTCCTCGACGACCGTGCCGAGGAGCCAGGGCCCCGCCATCGAGGCGATGACCGCGACCACATTGACCGTGACCAGGGCGGCGAACGCGCCCCGGTGACGGCGCAGCAGATCCCGTACGTACGCCCGGACCGTCGCCGCCGAGCCCACGGGCAGGGTGGTCGCGGACCGGGGAGCCGCCGGGTCGTATTCCGGCGGCGCGACGCCGATCATGCCGTTTCTCCTTCCAGCTCGCCGAGGCGGCCCAGTTCCTTGTCGAGGGTCAGCTCGTCGTCGGTCTCGCGGGTGACGACGGCCCGGTAACGGGGCTCGGCCGCGAGGAGTCCGCGGTGGGTGCCCATGGCGACCGCCGTGCCTCCGTCGACCAGGACGACCCGGTCGGCGACGTCGAGCAGCAGCGGCGACGAGGCGAGCACCACCGTCGTCCGCCCGGCCCGCAGCCGGCGGATCCCGGCCGCGACCCGGGCCTCGGTGTGCGAGTCGACCGCCGAGGTCGGTTCGTCGAGGACGAGCACCTCGGGGTCGGTGACCAGGGACCGGGCCAGGGCGAGCCGCTGGCGCTGGCCGCCGGAGAGCGACCGGCCGCGCTCGGTGATCCGGGTCCGCATCGGGTCGCCGTCCGTGTCCACGGACGCCTGTGCGAGGGCGTCGAGGACGTCCCCGCACTGCGCCGCCGCCAGCGCCCCGGCCACCGCGACCCGGCCCGACGCCGGCACGTCGAACAGCTCGCGCAGCGTGCCCGACAGCAGCACCGGGTCCTTGTCCTGGACGAGGACGGCGGCACGGGCGGCGGCGAGCGAGAGCCCGTCCAGGGCCGTGCCGCCGAGCAGCACCGAGGAGTGGTCCTCGGCCGGCTCCGCGGGATGGCCGCCGAGCCGGTCCGCGAGCCGCCCGGCCTCGTCCGGGTCGCCGCACACCACGGCCGTGAACAGCCCGGCCGGCGCGCGCACCCCCGTCACCGGGTCGTACAGCTCGCCGCCCGGGCGGAGCTCGCCGGCGCCGCCCGTCGCGGTGGTCGTCCGGCTCAGGGCCAGCACCCGGGCCGCGCGCTTCGCGGACGGCCGTGAGAAGGAGTACGCCATGGCGATCTCCTCGAAGTTGCGCAGCGGGTGGTGGGTGAGCGCCACCGCGCCGTACACGGTGACCAGTTCGCCGACCGTGATCCGCCCGTCGAGCGCGAGCCGCGCCCCGTACACGACGACGGCCGCGAGCAGCAGACCCGGCAGCAGCACCTGGATCGCCGCGATCAGCGCCCACATCCGGGCGCTGCGCACGGCGGCCCGGCGCACTTCCTGGGAGGCGGTCCGGTAGCGGCCGAGGAACAGCTCCTCGCCGCCGATGCCGCGCAGCACCCGCAGTCCGGCGACGGTGTCGGAGGCCAGTTCGGTGGCCCGGCCCGCCTTCTCGCGCTGTTCGTCGGCCCGGCGGGTGGCGCTCGGGAGCAGCGGCAGCGCGGCGAGCGCGAGCACGGGCACGCCGAGGGCGACGACCAGTCCCAGGTCCGGCTGGTAGAGCAGCAGCCCGGCGCAGACCAGGACCAGGGTGAGGGCGGCGGAAGCGAAGCGGGACACCGCCTCGACGAACCAGCCGATCTTCTCGACGTCGGCGGTGGACACCGCCACGACCTCGCCCGCCGCGACCCGCCGGGTCAGGACCGCGCCGAGTTCGGCCGTCTTGCGGGAGAGCAGCTGCTGGACGCGGGCGGCGGCGGTGATCCAGTTGGTCACGCTCACCCGGTGGACCATGGCGTCGCCGGTCGCGATGGCCACGCCGAGCACGACGAGCAGCCCGGTGCCGAGCGCGAGCCGGCCGCCGTCACGGTCCACGACCGCCTGCACGGCGAGGCCGACGCCCAGTGGCAGCCCGGCGATGCCGAGCTGCAGGAGCATCCCCCACAGCAGGCACTTCAACTGCCCGCCGAGCTGGCTGCGTCCGAGCCAGAGCAGGAACCGCGGTCCCGAGCGGACGTCCGGCACTCCTGGGTCGGCGTAGGGAAGGTCTTTGATCTGCATGACGCCCCAAGCGTTTCGACGGGGGCCTCGAGGGCCTGTCCGGCGGATCAGGCCCAAGCACCCCGGACCCTGCAAGGTTTCCTCCGCGAGCCACCCTCCGGCAATCGATTTTCTGGCAACTGCGAACAGATCAGGCCAAGCCGGGCCCACGCCCTCTGGACCGCGTCACCCGGCCCGCGCTTCACTCACGACCCATGAGACAACGGAAGATCATGAGCATGATCGGCGGCCTCACCCTGGCCGCCGGACTGCTGCTCGCCGCCCCCGCCACCGCCGGTGCGGACGAGGCCCCCGCGACCCCGCCGGCCGAGTTCACCACCGACTGGCACGACCCGGTCACCGCGGCGCCGCCGATCGACACCCCGGGCACCCGCAGCTGCGAAGTGACGCTGGCCGAGAACCAGTTCCGCGACTTCACGCCGTACAAGGGGAGTTACACCCCGCCCAAGGAGTGCGGCACGCGCTGGAACAAGGTCGTGCTCCGGCTCGACGGGAAGGTGAAGGGCCGGCAGTACGACCGGCTCGGCTACCTCACCGTCGGCGGCGTCGAGATCCTCCGTACCTCCACCCCCGAGCCCTCGCCCGAGGGCATCGCCTGGTCGGTGGAGAAGGACGTCACCCGCTACCGCGACACCCTCAGCCGTCCGCAGTCCGTCGAGATGCTCATCGGCAACGTCGTCAACGACACCTACACCGGCGTCCTGGACGTCCGGGTCACCCTCACCTTCTACACCGCCCAGGGCAAGGTGAAGCCGGCCGCCACCCCCGACCGGGTGCTGCCGCTCACCGGCGACGGCCTCACCACCCCGCGCAACACCGAGCGGATCCTCGCCGAGGTGTACGCCACCGGCTCCGGCGGCGGCTGCGAGGAGTTCTGGTACCTCACCGTGCCCGACGCCGCCCCGTACTCCTGCAAGGCGAGCGACGGCCCGTACCGCGAGGTGCAGATCAGCGTCGACGGACAGCTCGCCGGCATCGCCGCCCCGTTCCCGCACGTGTGGACCGGCGGCTGGTCCAACCCCTTCCTCTGGTACGTGACCCCCGCGCCGCGCGCCTTCGACGTCCAGCCCGTCGTCTACGACCTCACGCCCTTCGCCGCCGTCCTCAACGACGGCCGCGCGCACCGCGTCGAGGTCTCCGTGGCCGGCGTCCCGGCCGGACAGAGCGGCTGGAGCGTCCCCGCCAACGTGCTGCTGTGGCAGGACAAGGGCAGTGCGGTCGTCACCGGCGGCCTGGACCGCCACGAGGCCGGCACCCTGCGCAACGCGCCCGTGTACACGGCCGGTTCGGCCGGCACGCCCGACGTCCTGCAGACCACGGGAGGGCACACGCTCACCGTCGCCGGCCATCTGAACACCTCGCACGGCCGCGTCGACACCACCGTCACCCGCACCGTCGACCACCGCTCCACCCACCGCTGGGGCGCCGACGAGAACCCGGACGCGCTCGCCGCCCGCTGGAGCGACGACGAGACCGTGACCGTCGGCCGGACCGCGACCCGCACCCACCGCACGTTCACCATGGACGGCGAGATCAGCGTGGACGCCGCCAACCGGCTGCGGACCGTCCTCACCGTCGGCGACCGCGCCGACGTCGCCGTCGTGCGCGGCGGCAAGCGGCTGTCCTGGTCGCGGCTCGACGACACCTACACCGGCGACGCCGCCTTCAACCTCGGCGTCCCGCGCGAGCAGCGCCACGCCGTCGGCACCAGCGAGGAGCGCTACCGCCTGTACGGCTCAGAGGGCTGCTACGACCGGACCCTGAAGACCGCCCAGGGCACCCTGATCGAGGACGCGCGCCGCTGCTGAGCACCGGTGTCCGGGCCCGGGAGCGCCCCGGGCCCGGACACCGCGCCCCTGCCGGCCGGCGGCTCACGGGCGGGTGGCGCGCTCCAGTTCCTGGAGCACCGAGTGGTACGTACGGCCGGTGGCCCGTTCCATGCCGATCTCGCACATCCGGTTGGCCGACAGATGCGCGTCGAAGGGCCGGGCCGTGACCTCGGCCGCCTCGCGCGCGGTGGCCGAGGCCGTCAGCTCCGGATGCAGCATGCCCCGGTCGCCCGCGAAGGCGCAGCAGCCGGCGTCGACCGGCACCACGACCTCCTGGGCGCACGCCTCGGCGAGCCGGCGCAGCTGCTCCTCGTCGCCCAGGTGCCGCATGGAGCAGGTGGGATGGAGCACGGCGGAGCGGACCCGTTGGCGCACGTCGAGCCGCGGCAGCAGTTCGTCCGCCGCCCACACCAGCGAGTCGACGACCGTCAGCTCGGCGTGCAGCTCCCGGTTGTCGTCGCTGAGATACGGCACCACCTCGCGCGCGAGGCCGAGCGCGCACGAGGACGCGTCGACGACCAGCGGCAGCCGGCCCCCGGCCGTCCAGCCCCAGGCGGCCTCCACGACCCGGTTCGCCATCACCTCGTCGCCGCGCTCGTAGCCCTTGGAGTGCCAGATCGTCGCGCAGCAGGTGCCGGCCACGTCGTCCGGGATCCACACCGGCCGCCCGGCGCGGGCCGACAGCGCCACCACCGCCTCCGGCAGCGACGGGCCCACGTGTCCCTCCGGATCGCCGAAGATCCGGTTGACGCAGGCCGGGTAGTAGACGGCGACGGCGGCCGGCCGATGGGTGCGGGGGAGCCGGCGGGCGGCCGGGCCGGGGAGCTCGGGCAGCCATTCCGGTACGAGATCGGGCCGCACGGCCTTGCGCGCGAGGCCCGTCGCCGACTCCGGGAACCGGTCGCCGGCCTTCTTCCCGGCCGCCACCGCGAGCCGCGCGGCGGCCTCCACGGCCCGGAAGTGCCGGGCGGCGAGCGCGGCGGTCCGCTCCTCGCGCGGCGAGTGCCGCTCGTGCCGGAACCGCCTCATCAGCGCACCGGTGTCGATGCCGACCGGGCAGGCCAGCCGGCACGTGGAGTCTCCGGCGCAGGTGTCGACGGCGTCGTAGCCGTACGCCTCCAACAGGCTGGTCTCGACCGGCGATCCGTCGGCCTGCCGCATCATCTCCCGGCGCAGCACGATCCGCTGGCGCGGGGTCGTCGTCAGATCGCCGCTGGGGCAGGTGGGTTCGCAGAAGCCGCACTCGATGCACGGATCGGCGACCGGCTCCACGGTGGGGATGGTCTTCAGGCCGCGCAGATGCGCCTGCGGGTCGCGGTCGAGCACGACCCGGGGCGCGAGCACGCCGTCCGGGTCGATGACCTCCTTCGTCCGCCACATCAGCTCGGTCGCCTTGGGCCCCCACTCCAGCTCCAGGAACGGCGCGATGTTGCGGCCGGTGGCGTGCTCGGCCTTCAGGGAGCCGTCGAAGCGCTCCACCGTCAGCTTGCAGAACTCGTCCATGAAGGCCGCGTACCGCTCCACGTCCGCCGGGTCACCGGCGTCGAAGGCGAGCAGGAAGTGCAGGTTGCCGTGGGCGGCGTGACCGGCGACGGCGGCGTCGAAACCGTGCCGGGCCTGGAGTCCGAGCAGCTCCGCGCAGGCCTCGGCGAGCCGGGCCGGCGGCACCGCGAAGTCCTCGGTGATCAGCGTCGTACCGCTCGGGCGGGAGCCGCCGACGGCCGTCACGAACGCCCTGCGGGCCGTCCAGTACCCGGCGATCGTGCCCGCGTCGCGCGTGAAGGCGTTGGCGACGGAGGCGACCGGCGCCACCAGCTGCAGGTCCGCCATGACCCGCGCGGCGGCCTCCTCGTACGCCGCGAGCGCGGTCTCGTCCGGCGCCCGGAACTCCACGAGCAGCGCCGCCGTCTCCTTCGGCAGCTCCGCCCAGTCGGCGGGCACCCCGGGCACCCGCACCGAGGCCCGCAGGGTGTTGCCGTCCATCAGCTCGACGGCGAGCGCGCCCGCGTCGTTGAAGCGGGGCACGGCGGCCGCCGCGGCGGGCAGCGACGGGAAGAAGAGCAGCGCCGTGGCGGCCTTCCGGTCCAGCGGGAGGGTGTCGAAGACGAGCTCGGAGAGGAAGCCGAAGGTGCCCTGCGAGCCCACCATCAGACCGCGCAGGATCTCGACGGGGGTGGCGCCGTCGAGGAAGGCGTCGAGCCGGTAGCCGTTGGTGTTCTTGATGGCGTACTTGGCGCGGATCCGGGCCGTGAGCTCCGGGTCCGCCTCGATCTCCGCCTTGATGCCCAGGAGCCCCGCGCACAGCCGGGGATCCGCCCGCGCCAGCTCCTCGTCGGCGGCCGGGTCGGCGGTGTCGACGACCGTCCCGCTCGGCAGCACGAAGGTGAGCGAGGCGAGGGTCCGGTAGGAGTTGCGGGTGGTCCCGGCCGTCATGCCCGAGGCGTTGTTGGCGACCACGCCGCCGAGCGTGCAGGCGATGGCGCTCGCCGGGTCGGGGCCGAGCACCCGGCCGTGCGGGGCGAGCGCCGCGTTCGCCCGGACCACGGTCGTACCGGGCCGGATCCGGGCCCGCGCGCCGCCGTCCAGGACCTCCACGCCCGCCCAGTGGCGCCGCACGTCGACCAGGATGTCCTCGCCCTGCGCCTGCCCGTTGAGGCTCGTCCCGGCGGCCCGGAACACGACCTCGCGGCCCTTGCCGTGCGCGTACGAGAGGACCGCCGACACGTCGTCGACGTCCTCGGCGACCACCACCACCTGCGGCACGAAGCGGTACGGGCTGGCGTCCGAGGCGTACCGGACCAGGTCGGAGATCCGCCCCAGCACCTTCTTGGGACCGAGGAGCGCCACCAGCTCCTCCCGCAGGTGCTTCGGCGTGCCCCGGGCCTGCAGATCGGGCACCCGGTCGGGCGCCGCCCGCCGCTTCGTACCGGCACGCAGGGACTGCGGGTTCGGTTCCAGTACGGGCATGGCCACGGCTCCCCTCCGGCGCGAGCCGCGCCCGGGAGCCTGCCCGCCGGTCCCGCGCGCCCGGCGGTCCCGCGCACCCGGCCGGGTCTCAGCAGGCGCGCTCCGGGCCCTGGTCGACCAGGGTGGACAGCAGACCTCCGAGCACCTCGCGCTGTTCGACGGTCAGTGGGGCCAGGATGTCCTCTGCGGCGGCGCGGCGCGCGCTGCGCAGCTCCCTCAGCGTGTCGCGGCCGGCGTCGGTGAGCTCGATCCGCACCACCCGGCGGTTCACCGGATCGGGCACCCGCCGCACCCGGCCGCTCGCCTCCAGGGCGTCGACCAGGCTGGTCACCGCGCGCGGGACCACCTCCAGCCGGGCCGCGAGATCGGCCATCCGGGGCGGCTCCTCGTAGTGCACGACCGCCCGCAGCAGCCGGAACTGCGCGGGCGTGATGCCGGCCGGCTCCAGATACCGCTTGTGGAAGCGGTGCAGCCGACGGGTCAGGCGGAGCAGCTGCTCGGCGAGGACACCGTCGGGGTCGGGGGAGTCGGGGCGGGCCGGGGTGCTCATACGGGAACAATATCAGGACCTCGTGCATTGTGAGCATAGGTAACAATGAACTATGCTCCGTAAGCCTCGAAATACTGAGGACGCCTCTCCGCCGTCGCCCTGACGGCGGCGGCGCGGCCACCCCACCCCACCCCACCCCACCCGACCGCACCCACGTAGGAGCCCATGCGCCCGCACGACGAGTCCACCTGGACACCTCCCGACCGTGACCCCACCCGCCCCGAGGAGCCCGCCCAGCTGCGGCGCATCCTGCGGCTGTTCCGTCCCTACCGGGGCCGGCTCGCCGTCGTCGGCCTGCTCGTGGCCGCCTCGTCGCTGGTCTCGATCGCCTCCCCGTTCCTGCTCCGCGAGATCCTGGACACCGCGATCCCGCAGGGCCGCACGGGGCTGCTCAGCCTGCTCGCGCTCGGCATGATCGTCACCGCCGTGGTCTCCGGCGTCTTCGGCGTGCTCCAGACCCTCATCTCCACCACCGTCGGCCAGCGCGTCATGCACGACCTGCGCACCGGGGTCTACGCCCAGCTCCAGCGGATGCCGCTGGCCTTCTTCACGCGCACCCGCACGGGCGAGGTCCAGTCCCGGATCGCCAACGACATCGGCGGCATGCAGGCGACGGTCACCTCGACCGCCACCTCCCTGGTCTCCAACCTCACCTCCGTCGTCGCCACCGTCGTCGCCATGCTCGCCCTCGACTGGCGGCTCACCCTCGTCTCGCTGCTCCTGCTGCCGGTCTTCGCGTGGATCAGCCGCCGGGTCGGCCGCGAGCGCAAGCGGATCACCACCCGGCGGCAGAAGCAGATGGCCGCCATGGCGGCGACCGTCACCGAGTCCCTGTCCGTCAGCGGCATCCTGCTCGGCCGCACCATGGGCCGTGCCGACTCCCTGACGGCCTCCTTCGCCGAGGAGTCCGAGCGCCTCGTCGACCTCGAAGTGCGCTCCTCCATGGCCGGGCGCTGGCGGATGTCCGTGATCGGCATCGTCATGGCCGCCATGCCCGCGCTGCTCTACTGGGCGGCCGGCCTCTCCCACGCCATCGGCGGCCCCGCGATCTCGCTCGGCACGCTCGTCGCCTTCGTCTCGCTCCAGCAGGGCCTCTTCCGGCCCACCGTCAGCCTGCTGTCGACCGGCGTGCAGATCCAGAGCTCGCTCGCCCTCTTCCAGCGCATCTTCGAATACCTCGACCTGCCCGTCGACATCACCGAGCCCGCCGAGCCGGTGCGCCTGCCGAAGGTCGCCGGCGAGGTCGCCTTCGAGAAGGTCGGCTTCCGGTACGACCCCGAGAAGGCGGGCCGCCCCACCCTCGACGGCATCGACCTCACGGTCCCGGCCGGCGGCAGCCTCGCCGTCGTCGGCCCCACCGGCTCCGGCAAGTCCACCCTCAGCTATCTGGTGCCCCGGCTCTACGACGTCACCGAGGGCCGCGTCACCGTCGACGGGGTCGACGTGCGCGACCTGGACTTCGACAGCCTCGCCCGCGCCGTCGGCGTGGTCTCCCAGGAGACCTATCTCTTCCACGCCTCCGTCGCCGACAACCTGCGCTTCGCCAAGCCCGACGCCAGCGACGCCGAGATCGAGGCGGCCGCCCGGGCCGCACAGATCCACGACCACATCGCCTCGCTGCCCGACGGCTACGACACCCTCGTCGGCGAGCGCGGCTACCGCTTCTCGGGCGGCGAGAAGCAGCGCCTGGCGATAGCGCGGACCATCCTGCGCGACCCGCCCGTGCTGATCCTCGACGAGGCGACCAGCGCGCTCGACACCCGTACCGAACACGCCGTGCAGCAGGCCATCGACGCGCTCTCCGCCGGCCGCACCACCATCACCATCGCCCACCGGCTCTCCACCGTCCGCGACGCCGACCAGATCGTCGTCCTGGAGGCCGGCCGCATCGCCGAGCGCGGCACGCACGAGGAACTGCTCGCGCTCGACGGCCGGTACGCCGCCCTGGTACGCCGTGACGAACACACGAACGTGGGAGCGGTTGTTCCCCAGAACGTGTGATCGTCCCGGATTTCGTTGCCCGACTCCCGTGTGGCGGCTGATGATTACGGTGCGCAAGCGACGGGCTGCAGACCGCGACTGCGCAGTCCCACAGAAAGCTCTGCACGAGGAGAAGCACCACCATGAACGTCATCACCAACCTGCTCGCCGGCGTCTTCCACTTCCTGGGCTGGCTGATCTGACGCCTGCCTGACGCCTGCCGGACGCCTTCGTCACAGCAGGAGAGCGACGCCGTCGGCCCCCCCGTCCCCGGGGGCCGGCGGCGTCGCCGCAAGTGCGGGATCCCGCGAGCGATCCCAGCCCGCGATCCCGGCGTGGAATCGAGGCGTCGAATCCAGGCTCCAGGCGTGCGATCCCGGCGTGCGATCCCGGCCCGTGCTCCGTGCGGGCTCCCCGGAATCGGTCCGCGGCCGGGTTAGCGTGCAAACCATGACGTACCGGACCTGGCAGCCCGCACCCCGCCGCCGCCGTTCCCGGCTCACCCGGCGCGGCAGGCTCGTCCTCCTCGTGGGGGCCGTCCTCGGTCTCGCCGCCGCGGTCACCGTGCCCCTGCTGCTGCTGCTCGGCGGCCCGTCGGACCGGCCCGCGCCCGAGCAGCAGCGCACGCTGCTGATTCCCGAGGGCTGGCGGGGCGGCGAGGTGTACGCGGCCGTCGACCGCGGCCTCGGGCTGCCGGCCGGCACCGCCCGCAAGGCCGCCCAGGCACCGGCCACCGGACTCGCGCTTCCGGCCGCCGCGGCCGGCAACCCCGAGGGCTATCTCTTCCCCGCCACCTATCCGGTCGGCAAGGCCACCACCGCCGAGGGCCTGCTGCGCTACATGGTCGAGACGGCGGGGAAACGCTTCGGCACCGCCCGCATCGCGGAAGGCGCCCGGCAGCACGGGATCAGCGTCCACGAGGCGGTGATCGTGGCCAGCATCGTCCAGGCCGAGGCCGACACCGCCGAGGACATGGGCAAGGTGGCGCGCGTCGTCTACAACCGGCTCGCCCAGGGCATGCCGCTGCAGATGGACTCCACCATCAACTACGCCCTCGGCCGCGACACCGTCGACACGAGCCACCAGGACACCCGCGTCGACAGCCCGTACAACACCTACGAACGCCGGGGCCTGCCGCCGTCACCCATCGGGAACCCGGGCGACCAGGCCATGGCGGCGGCGGTCGCCCCGGCGAAGGGCGACTGGCTCTACTTCGTGACGGTCCGGCCCGGCGACACCCGCTTCACCGCGAGCTACGCCGAACACCAGGCGAACGTGGCCGAGTTCAACGAGCAGCGGCGGGCTGCGGGTGCGGCGCGGTCGGCGGGGAGCTCCTGAGCAGGTCCCGGATCTCGGCGACCGCAGCGCGCCCGGCCCGGTTGGCGCCGATGGTCGAGGCGGACGGCCCGTAGCCGACGAGGTGGACACGAGGGTCCCGTGCCGCCCTGGTCCCCTCCACCCGGATCCCGCCGCCCGGCTCGCGCAGCCGCAGCGGCGCCAGATGGCCGATCGCCGCCCGGAAGCCGGTCGCCCAAAGGATCACGTCCGCGTCCACGGTCCGCCCGTCGTCCCAGGCCACCCCGGTCGGCGTGATCCGGTCGAACATCGGCTGCCGGTCGAGGATGCCGCGCTCCCGGGCGGCGCGGATCGCGTCGTTGAGCGGCAGCCCGGTGACCGACACCACGCTCTGCGGCGCCAGCCCCCGCCGTACCCGCTCCTCCACCAGCGCCACCGCGGCCCGCCCCTGGACCTCGCCGAACGGGCCCTCGCGCCACACCGGCTCGCGCCGGGTGACCCAGGTCGTCGCGGCGGCGTGGTCCGCGATCTCCATCAGGTGCTGCGTCCCGGACGCCCCGCCGCCGACCACGATCACCCGCTGCCCGGCGAAGGCCTCGGGCCCGGGGTACTGCGCGGTGTGCAGCTGCCGGCCGCGGAAGGTCTCCTGCCCGGGGTAGCGCGGCCAGAACGGCCGGTCCCAGGTGCCGGTCGCGTTGACCAGCGCCCGGGTGGCGTACGTCCCCTCCGACGTCTCGACGAGCAGTCGCCCGGCCTCGCCCTCCCGCACGGCCGTGACGTCCACCGGCCGGTGCACCCGCAGGCCGAAGGTCTCCTCGTAGTCGGCGAAGTAGTCGCCGATCACCTCGGACGACGGCCGCACGGGGTCGGCGCCGGTCAGTTCCTTGCCGGGCAGCGCGTGCATCCCGTGCACCTTGCCGTAGGTGAGCGAGGGCCAGCGGAACTGCCACGCGCCGCCGGGCCGGGGCGCGTGGTCGAGCACCACGAAGTCGCGGTCGGGCTCCAGCCCGGTGCGCCGCAGGTGGTAGGCGGCGGAGAGACCGGCCTGGCCGGCGCCGATGACGACGACGTCGATGTCCCGTGCGTCCTGTACCCCGAAATCGTTCACGGTTCCACTAACTGTGGAGGGGGCGGAGATCTTCCCGGGCCGGGCCCACGGAG
This sequence comes from Streptomyces sp. NPDC004327, assembly GCF_042873935.1. Classification (NCBI taxonomy): domain Bacteria; kingdom Bacillati; phylum Actinomycetota; class Actinomycetes; order Kitasatosporales; family Streptomycetaceae; genus Streptomyces; species Streptomyces sp. NPDC004327. The sequence continues at coordinate 147,897 of NZ_JBIAME010000004.1, forward strand.
GGCACGGGCAGCAGCCCGCGGGCGGCGAGCTCCGGCCGTACGCCCTCCCCGAACCAGTACGCCTCCTCCAGATGCGGATAGCCGGAGAGCACGAAGTGCTCGACGCCCAGGTCGTGGTACTCCTCGATGCGGTCGGCGACATCCCGGTGGCTGCCCACCAGCGCGGTGCCGGCCCCGCCCCGTACCAGACCCACCCCCGCCCACAGGTTCGGCGCGATCTCCAGCCGGTCCCGGTCCAGCGTGCCGCCGCCGTGCAGCGCCAGCATCCGCTGCTGACCCACGGACTCGGTGCGGCCGAGCGCGGCCTGCGCCGCCGCCACCGCCTCCGGTTCCAGCGCGTCGAGCAGCCGCTCCGCCGTCGCCCACGCCTCGCGCGCCGAGTCCCGCGAGATGGTGTGCAGCCGGATGCCGAAGCGGACGGTGCGGCCCCGCTCCGCCGCGAGCCGCCGGATCCAGTCGATCTTCTCCTTCACCTGCCACGGCGGCTCGCCCCAGGTCAGATACACGTCCGCGTGCGCGGCCGCGACCGGCCCGGCCGCCGCCGACGACCCGCCGAAGAAGATCTGCGGCACCGGATCGGGCGGCAGCGCCGTCAGCCCGCCCGCCACGCGCACGTACTCGCCCTCGAAGTCGTACGGCCGCCCGCCCCACACCCCGCGCACCACCCGCAGGAACTCGTCGGTCCGCGCGTACCGCCGGTCGTGGTCCAGGAAGTCCCCGTACCGCCGCTGCTCGGCCGCGTCCCCGCCCGTCACCACGTTCAGCAGCAGCCGGCCACCGGTGATCCGCTGGTACGTCGCCGCCATCTGCGCCGCGAGCACGGGCGAGACCACCCCCGGCCGGAACGCCACCAGGAACTTCAGCCGCTCGGTGTGCTGCGCGAGCGCCACCGTCGTCAGCCACGCGTCCTCGCACCACGTCCCGGTCGGGGTGAGCACCGCCTCGAACCCCAACTGCTCGGCCGCCTTGGCGATCTGGGTCAGATATCCGATGTCGGGGGCGCGCACGCCGCGGGCGGCGGACGACCGGCCGATGCCGCCGTCGCCGTAGACATGGCGGTCGACGAGGGTACGGCCGTCGCCGCCGGTGGGCAGGAACCAGTGCAGGTGGACGGTCATGCGGAACCGGCCTTTCCGGCGCGCGGCGTCAGCACGCCGTGGAAGAAAGGAAACGAGGAAGTCGCAAAGAAAGAGGGGAGGAAGTCCCAGGGCGTCAGCGGCCGCGACGACACGCGGCGGAGGCCACCCGCAGCAGGTCGATGTGACCGCGCGTGGTGAGCAGGGCTGGACGCAGCATGCCGCGAACGTAGCCAGCCGCCCCGGACCCGGTCAATGACGTCTCGGAGCGTGGACGCGCGGTCCCGCTCCGCGAACGGCAGGATGACCCCATGGCCTTCGACACCACGATCCTCGCCCTCACCACCGGCTCCACCGAGACCGTCACCGACCTCACCGCGCACTGCGAGGACTTCCTCACCCGCACCGCCCGGGGCCGCGACGGCCTCCTCAACCTCTTCGTCCCCCACGCCACCGCCGGCCTCGCCATCCTCGAAACCGGCGCCGGCAGCGACGACGACCTCCTCGCCGCCCTCCACCTCCTCCTCCCCGCCGACGACCGCTGGCAACACCGCCACGGCTCCCCGGGCCACGGCCGCGACCACGTCCTCCCGGCCCTGGTCCCGCCCCACGCGACGGTGCCGGTGATCGGCGGCCGGCTGGAACTCGGGACGTGGCAGTCGATCTGCCTGGTGGACACGAACAAGGACAACCCGCAGCGCCAGGTGCGGCTGTCGTTCCTCGGCTAGCAGCGGTTACTGCGGCACTGTCGCCGCGCTTTCCGCTCACACCGGAGAGGTAGTCGCCGGATGTGTGAAGCGGCCGCCTGCGTGATGGGCAGCCAGGTGCCTTCCCTTGAGGAGCGGCCATGGCAGCGCTCGGCGTGACGGGTCACTGACCGCCCGCGGGTCACGCCGGTCAGGCGGCGGGCCGGGAGACGAAGACCCGTTCCAGCAGGGCGTACAGGGAGTCCCGGTCCTCGTCGCTGAGCCTGTCCAAGCCGTCCTGCGTGGTGCGCATCTTCGCGCGGATCGCGTCGGTCACACGCTCGCCCTCGGCGGTGAGGATGACGTTCTTGACGCGCCGGTCGGATGCGCCGGCTTCGCGGCGGACGAGGCCGCGCTTCTCCAGCCGGTCGATGATCCCGGTCATGTTGGAGGCGTCGCAGGTCATGGTCTCGGCCAGGGCGCGCATCGCGGCGGGTCCCCGGCGCAGCACAGTCAATGCCTTGCCCTGGCTCGCCGTGAGGTTCTCGCTCGCCGCCGCGACCGTGAAGTCGCCGTAGTAGACGCCGAGCGACACCGAGAGCAGCTCCATGAGCTGGGCCGTGTCGACGCGGGGCGCTTCTGCGTGAGGAGCTTCTGTCATGGGAGCCACCCTATCCCGAGAAGCTTGACTACCTTAAATATCTACCTCTACCTTCTTTTCTGTTGCATGAAGTTCTCAAGCATCAAGGTTGTCAAGTAGTAGCTGTGAGGAGCATCTCTGTGACCGTCACCGCGTCCCCCGCCTCCCGCGTGGCCGAGATCCTGTCCCGGCCCGTCGCGCTGAACGGCCTGACCGTCCCGAACCGCATCGTGATGGCACCGATGACGCGCATGTTCTCGCCCGGCGGCGTTCCGGGTGAGGACGTGCTGTCGTACTACGCCCGCCGCGCCGCTGCCGGCGTGGGTCTGATCGTCACCGAGGGTACGTACGTCGGCCACGAGTCGGCAGGGCAGAGTGACCGAGTGCCGCGGTTCCACGGTGAGGAGCAGCTGGCGGGGTGGGCGAAGGTCGCCGAGGCCGTGCACGCGGCGGGCGGCACGATCGTGCCGCAGCTGTGGCACATCGGCATGGTGCGCGAGCAGGGTCAGGCGCCTTACGCCGACGCCCCCGCCATGGGCCCCTCCGGTATCCGCGTCGACGGCACCGAGGGCACCGGCAAGGCGATGACCCAGAGTGACCTGGACGACGTCATCGGCGCCTTTGCCGAGGCCGCCGCGGCCGCCGAGCGCATCGGCTTCGACGGCGTCGAACTGCACGGTGCCCACGGCTATCTCGTCGACCAGTTCCTGTGGGAGCGGACGAACCGCCGTACCGATGCCTACGGCGGCGACGCCGTCGCCCGTACGAAGTTCGCGGCCGAGATCGTGGCCGCGGTGCGCGCGGCCGTCTCGCCCGACTTCCCGGTGATCTTCCGCTACTCGCAGTGGAAGCAGGAGGCCTACGACGCGCGGCTCGCCGAGTCCCCTCAGGAGCTGGAGGCGATCCTGACCCCGCTCGCCGCGGCAGGCGTCGACGCCTTCCACGCCTCCACCCGCCGCTACTGGCTGCCGGAATTCGACGACTCCGACCTGAACCTGGCCGGCTGGACCAAGAAGCTCACGGGCAGGCCCACCATCACCGTCGGCTCGGTCGGCCTCGACGGCGACTTCATCCGCGCCTTCGCCGGCGAGGGCGCCGAACTCGGCAACCTCGACAACCTCCTCGACCGCCTCGAGCGCGACGAGTTCGACCTTGTCGCCGTCGGCCGCGCCCTGCTCCAGGACCCCGAGTGGGCGTCGAAGGTCCTCGCGGGGAGGACTGACGAACTGAAGCCGTACGACGCTGCCGCGCTGAAGACGCTGAGCTAGCTGGGGCGCAGAACAGCCCCACCCGATGGACGCCCCGGAGACGCCCCGGTCAGCGGGTTCGCGGCGGCCTGCTGGAACTGAAGAAGCGGATGGTTCGGGCGGCGGCCTTGGGCCCGGCGGGGCCGACGACGGTGATCCGGTCCCGGGTGGATGGTCGTGAACGGTCGGGGATCCGGAAGGCCGCCGCCGCCCCCGACCCGGCGCCGCTCACCGTCTGCGCTGCCGCAGCGCGTACCGGGGTGACGACCTGGCCCACGCGCGGGACCAGCGCCGTTGCTCCGGCGGGATGGTGGGCAACACCTGGCCACGATCGACTGCGCCCGCCGGCCCCCGCGCGCCGCACGGGCGCTGTGCGTTCCTGGGGCTTCGCGGTCGGCGGCTCCGCTCCTGCCTTCCGCGCCGCGGGCGAGCGCATCCCCCTCGTCCGGCCGGAGGCCACTGGCCGCTGACGTGTCTCCTGGCGCGATCGCCTACGAAACGGCCTGCTCCGCCCGAATGGACGCCCAGATGCGGTCCGACAGAATCCGGGCCGCCTGGTTGAGGTCGATGTCCTCCGGGGTGGCGAGCCAGCGGTGGGCGGCCACCGCGACCGGGCCGACGACCAGGACCTCCAAGAGCGGACCGGGGAGGGGCGCGATCTCGCCCGAGTCGACCCAGTGCCGCAGGTGGTCGACGACCCGGGGGAAGTGGTCCGGTTCGACACCGCGGGCCCGGTCGGCGTCGACGGCCAGATAGCTGGAGTACGCCGAGCCGTGCAGGTAGCGGGCCACGGCCGGGTTCTCCTGGATGAAGCGCAGGTACGTCGTCACGAACGCCCGGATGCCGGTACGGGCGGTCCGGGACCGGTCGACGGAGGCGAGCGCCGCCGTGTACGTCTGCCCCAGACAGTGCCCGTACAGCGCCGCCGCCAGGCCGTCGAAGCTGCCGAAGTGGTGGTACAGGCTGCCCAGGCTGACCCCGCTCGCCTTCGTCACCGCGTTGACGGTGAACCCGGCCTGCCCCGACGCGGCGAACACCTCCAGTGCCGCGGTCAGGAGGCGTTCGACGGTGGCCTCGCCACGGGACTGCTTTGCCATGGAGTGAGTATAGGCACATGAGAAACCAGAATCTTTTTCTAGAAATAATCTCCACAATGATGGATCGCCGGACCATACTGCGACCATGGATGATCTGTTGATGAAGCTTGTCTCCGCCGCCCTCGCCGGTGGGCTGATCGCCCTGGCCGGATACGCCGGCGCCGCGCGCCGCCGCCGCCAGGCCGCTCGCGCGGAAGCTACCCCGGCCTCCTCCGAGGACCCCATTCAGGCGCTGCTGCGGCACGCCGAGGACGCCGACCGCGCCCGGGACGAACTGGCCGCCCAGGGCCGGCTTGCCGAAGCGCTCGACCACGCCCGGCAGTCCGTCGACCACTGGACCGCCCTCACCCAGGCCCGAGTCGGCCGGTTCCAGGCTGAGCGGCAGACCGCGCTGCGCCGTCTCGAGGAGCTGCGCAGCCGCGCCGGTTCGGCCTGAGCGCGGAGGGACTCCCCGCGGCCGTCGCCCACCGGGCCGGCCGCAGCCGGGACCCGGCGGGTCGTGGACCTGTGCCGCGGGGAGGCCGCCGGCATGCCCGCCGTGCACGCGGCGCGTTCCGGTGCGGAGAGTGCGGAGTGCCGGCCCGAGGCGGAAAAGTCTGAGGCTTCTGCCTGTGCGGTCGATGGTCGCTGAGACGCAACGTTGAAGAGCCGTGCTATGTCAACACCGTTGACCAGGTTGGGCATGGCTTGCCTACGATCTGCCATACCGCCACGCCAGCCCCGCAGCCCTACGGAGTGCCGTGATCGCCCCAGAGTCGCAGACCGTCGTCGGGCCGGGTTTCACCCCCGCCCTCGACTTCGCCTTCGAGGTCCGTGCCTTCCTCGCACCCTCTCTGCGCATCGGGCACGGCGCCGGCGAAGTCACCGAGTACGTCCCCATCACCGGCGGCACTGTCGATGGCCCCCGCCTGTGCGGCACCGTCCTGGCCGGCGGCGGTGACTGGTGCGACAGGCGCGGCGGGGTCTACCAGCTCGACGCGCGATACCTCCTCCAAGCCGATGACGGCACGGTCATCGACATCACCAACCGCGGTTACTACCACGAGGACGACCCCACGGCTCCCGCCCAGTACGACGGCGCCCTGCAGGTGTCCGAGGCAGGTGTGTACTACAGAACCTCCCCCGTCTTCCGCACCGCCGCCCCCGCCCATCTCTGGCTCGCCCGCACCGTCTTCATCGGCCTCGCCCGCGGCGACGACTCCGAAGTCGCCATCCGCTTCTACTCCGTGACCTGACCGATCGTCTCAACATCTGGCTCTTGCATGACGTTCCGTGGCGGGGCCGACGCATGAGAACTCGACGAACGGGGATGACAGCTGGGTGACGAGCAGGGGGTACGGCAACGCTTGGTACCGCGGGCGGCTGCCCCGCTGGTTACGGGGGCTGCTCGTCCTCGCGGCCGGGTGGGGAGTCCTGCTCTGCGGTCAGCAGGTCGCTGAAGGCTACGGAGCGACCATGGAGTACCGCGACGCACCGGTCTGCCAGGGCGAGGGCCGGAGCGGAGGCGGGGATGAGGGGGATGAGGGGGAACTGTGCGTGCGGCGCGAGGCGGGCACGGTGCTCGACCGGCGGACGGGTGAGCGCTGCACGTCCAACGGCACGAGCGGCGGCACCACGGGAGGCATCACCACCGGAGGCATCACGGCCGGAGGCGGCATGAACACCGCCGGTGGCGCCATCGGCGGCGGTGTGACGGCTGGCGGGGTGACCACCGCCGGCGGCGGAGGCGGCGGTACGACCTGTACGACGTACTACGACCTGAAGGTCCAACGGCTGGGCAGGACCAGCTGGTTGGGCGTGGCGCCGGAGACGTACGACGACGCCAGGAAGGGTGATCACGCCGAAGTCCGGCTGTGGCGGGGGGACGTCGTGGAGCTGAGGGTCCGCGGCCACATCGACTCCTACCCGCCCTCCTCGCAGCAGGCGGTTCTCCCGTGGCTCGCGTTCGGTTGCCTGATCCTGGCGGGCGGTGCATGGGCATTGGTGAGCGGGCGGCTCTCCGGCCTCTTCGCCTTCCCCAACTTCGGCTTGCTGTTCGTGGCCGTTGGGGTCGGCTGGCTCGGCTCCATGGCACTGTTCGGCGGCCACCCCGTGGTCTGGGTGTTCGCCATCGTGTGGACGGGCTTCGCGGTCTTCTGGACCGTGGGTGCCTGGCGGGACGGGTAGCAGCCCGTTCGAGCTTCCGGCGACTGGACCGCCGAAGGGGAGGTAGACCCCTCAGCCGAAACCGCTGCGGTCCTGTCCCATTGATCCCTTCAAGCCACGTCGGACCCGGTCAGCCGCGATGCCGCCATCGCTGCACCCGGCGGCGCAGCCCCATGCTTCCTCTGCGGGGTCCAGATGCAGAAAGTCCACGGCTCCGCCCACTCGGCCTCGCTTCGTGCCGGCTGTTCGGCCCGTAGCCGTCAGGCGACAACACCGGGGCCTGGCGCTCGGCCTGAGCCTTGATCTCCCAGTGGGACTCGTGAGCAGTCACACGCCAGGCTTCCTCCCACGAGGCCAACGCCGCGCCGACTGCCGCGCCCGCTGTGCCCCGGCGCCGAACGTGGCGCGCCAGCCACACGAGGGCAGCGAGCACTGTGGCCAAACCGCCAAAGATCGCCAGCAGCGGAAGGACGTCACCCATGGCGTCGAGGGTATGCGCACCCCGGCCGCGTCACTCAGGGAGTCGATGGCATGCGCTCGACCTTCAGCGGGCTAGAACGCCGAGTGCGTGAACCAGTGCGCGAGCAGGTCCTCGTCGCCGCGCAGCTGGACCCCGTCGCTCTCGCGGCTCAGGCGGCCGTACACCAGCAGGAGCAGGTCCGAGGCCGTCGCCTCGACCGTGGCGTCGGCGGTGGTGGGGTCGGTGGGGGTGGGCAGGAGGCCGAAGCCGTCGGGGCGGAGGGCGATCAGCCAGGCGGCGTCGCTGTCGGTGCAGCGGAAGCTGATAGTCCGGTCGGGGGCGCGGAGCTGGGCGGTGAGCGGGGCGAAGGGGGACGCGAACGGGAGGTTGGTGAGGAACTCGTCGATGCCGTCGACGGCCAGGGCGGGGTCGATGCGCGGGGTGAGGCCGAGCGCGAGTTCGGCGTCCGCGCGGTGGACCAGGGTCTCGAAGAGCATGCGGCGGACCCAGAACCGGGCGTGCTGGTCGACTCCCCAGGCCCACATGGGCGCGTCCAGGTCGGTGGCGGCGAATACCTCGGCGGCCTTCGTGGCGCTCTCGGCGAGCCAGTCCGGGTAGCCGTCGGGGTCCTCCGGCAGGTGCAGCTCCACGTCACGGCTGGTCGGGGGCTGCTGGATGCGCCGGCGGAGGAGCTCGGTGAACCAGCGGTGCACGCTGCCCGTGTGCCGGGTGAGGTCGGCCAGGGTCCAGCCCGGGCAGGTGGGCACGGGGAGGGTGAGGTCGGCCGGCTTGACCGTGGCGACGAGCCGGGCGGTCTCGGTCGAGACGGCCGCGACGTGCTGGGCGGAGTTCATGTGGATGTCCTTCTGTTGCCGAACGGGATCATCCAGCGTCCGCCGGCCGGCGCGGCTGCCGCCGCGTGCCGCGGAAGTCGTGACCTGTCCAGAAGGATGTTTCAGCAGTTGGATGATTCATGTCCTGAAGTAATGCAGGGAAGGTAAGCCTCCGCGGTCGCGGATGTCAACCGGCGCCGCTCGCCCTGGTGGGCGACCGGCCGCCGCGCCTGGGCGGTGCTCCCGTTCATGGCATCAACTCGCCGTGAAGAGCGGGGAGTTCGGGTTCGGCTGGGGGCGCCGGGTAAACAGCCCTCCATTTCCTTGTCATGAACTCTTCTGTTCTCAGGTTGCCGCGCCAAGATCCCTTCTGCGCCGGGGACACACCCATGCGTCCCGGCGCAGGGAGGAGAGGGCATGCTGTCCCCAAGGCACCAGCGACGGATCATGACCTGCACCGTCGTGGCCGCCGCGTTCGGACTGGTGAGCACCCAGGCGTTCGCGGGGTCGAGCGGCACCGGACCCCGGCCCTGGCAGGCGAGCCACCAGGCCGCCGTCGGCCGCCAGCACATCAAGGCGGTGCACGCCGGCGACGCCGCGTCCGCCTTCGCCGCGGAGGGCGACGAGGACGGTGCCGACGAGGCCGAGAACTCGGCCGAGGCCACCGCCCAGTTCACCGAGGCCCGCACCGCACCCGGAGTCGTCGCGCCCGGCGCGTACGGCGCGGCCTGGCAGCAGCTCCAGTCGATGCGGCACACGTCCGGCGACTGGGACCACGTCACGAGGAAGGCGTACGACTCGGACGACCCCCGCTACCGGGACGTCAACTCCAACTCCAGCGGCGGATCGGGGCAGGTGACCGGACGCATCACCGGGATCGCCGCCGACGACCAGGGCTACGTGTACGCGGGCGGCGCCAACGGCGGCGTCTTCCGGTCCACGACCGGCGGTGGGCACTGGAAGCCGATCTCCGACCGGCTGCCCTCCCTCTCGACGGGCACCCTCGCCCTGGACGGCGGCAACCGGCTCTGGTACGCCACCGGCGAGTCCAACACCGGGGCGACGTCCTTCGTCGGCACCGGCGTCTACGTCCTGAAGGACCCGCGCCACGGTCAGTTCCGGCCCGGCGACCGCGTGGGCGGCGCCGAGCTGGAGTCCACCGTCATCCACGCCCTGCGCTTCGCCGGCACCAAGGTGTGGGCGGCGACCGGCACCGGCGTGTGGTCGCACTCCACGACCACCCTGTCCGGTCCGTGGAAGCACGAGTTCGCGCCCAACCCCGACTATCTGCCGGGCGGTGCGAAGGCGGACGACCCGAGCGCCCCGTACCGGAACATCGCCAACGACATCGCCGTCGACCCGAAGGACCCGGACAAGGTCCTCCTCGCGCTCGGCTGGCGCGGCGGAGACGCGTACAACGGGCTGTACGCCCGGCAGGACGACGGCAGCTGGAAGCCGGCGAGCGGCCTCGGCGACCTGCCCACCGGCAGTGACGACGTCGGCAACATGACGTTCGCGGCCGCGGCCGACGGCTCGCGCCTGTACGCCGTCGACCAGTCCCCGGCACAGATGGCCACCAACCCGGACAGCGGGCTGAAGGGCGTCTACGTGTCGAGGAACGGCTCGCCCTTCGGCCCGTGGACGCTCGTCGCGGACTACACCAAGCTGAAGGCGTCCGGATCCGCCCTCCAGGACGCGGGCTACCAGCCCGGCATCCAGTCCTGGTACAACCAGTTCCTCCAGGTCGACCCGACCGACGCCGACCACGTCTACCTCGGTCTGGAAGAGGTCTTCGAGACCAGGAACGGCGGCGCGACCTGGACGACCCCCGGCCCGTACTGGAACTTCCCCTTCCCCTGCTGGAGCATCGACCCGGCCAAGCGGACCGGCGACTGCTCCCCGACCACCCACTCCGACCAGCACGCGGTCGCGATCGGCAGCTACCGGGGCAGGAGCTGGGCGTACGTCGGCAACGACGGCGGCATCTACCGCCGCCCGCTCCGGGGCGCCGTCGACTCCGGCGGCCACGCCAAGGACTGGCAGTCCCTCAACGACGGGACCATCGACACCCTCCAGTACTACTCCGTCGGCGTCGGCAAGGACCTGACCTACGGCGGCGTCTCGGTCAGCGGCGGCCTGCAGGACAACGGCCAGTCGATCCTGCGCGGCCGCGACAAGGTGATGGGCTCGGACTTCGGCGGTGACGGCGGCGACACCATCACCGACCCCGCGAACGGCTGCAACACCGCGGAGGAGTACGTCTACCTCGCCATCTGGGTCACCCAGAACTGCGGGGTGAACGACGGCTCCTGGACCACGGACCCGGCCAAGGCCACCGAGTACGAGGTCGCCCCGCCGGACAGCGACCTGGGCGGCGCGGGTGCCCGCTTCATCGCGCCGATCGCGGCCGACGCCAAGAACCCGGCCACCTGGGTGGCCGGCGGCCGGCACGTGTGGGTGAACACCAAGGGCTACGCGATCCGCTCCGGCGAGGAGTGGACCAACGCGTACGACCTCGGTGAGGGCCACGTGGCCACCGCCGTGGCGTCGTCCGGCGGCACGGTGTACGCCGGCTGGTGCGGCCCCTGCAACAACCAGGGCTTCACCCGCGGCATCGCGGTCGGCAACGCCGACGGCACCGGCTGGCACCAGCTGAACCTGCCGGTCGACGGCACCGTCCCCAACCGCTACATCTCCGGCTTCGACGTCGACCCGGCCGACGCCCAGCACGTGTTCGTGGCGGTCAACGGCTTCTCGCGCAAGTGGACCGAGGGCCCCGGCGCCGGCGTGGGCCACGTCTTCGAGTCGCGCAACGGCGGTGCCGACTGGACCGACGTCTCGGCCAACCTGCCCGACGTCCCCGCCGATACGGTGAAGTTCCTCCCGGGCGGCGGCCTCGCCCTCGGCACCGACCTGGCGACCTTCTACCGGCCGGCCGGGGCCACCCAGTGGCAGGTGCTCGGCCACGGCCTGCCGAGCACGGCCGTGATGCAGCTCCGCACCGGCCCCGACGGCCGGCTGTACGCGGCCACGCACGGACGCGGCATCTGGTCCTTCGACGTCCGGCGCCTCACGGGCCGCAAGGGCTGACCAGGCCGTAAAAGGGCCGGCAGGGCCGACCAGGCGGGAGCGGAACGCCGGCGTGAGGGCGGCGGGTGGACATGAGCCACCCGCCGCCCTCACGAGGTCCGGCCGGCGTCCGTCAGAGCGGCGAGGGCTTCGGCGGTGCCGAGGCCGGCGGCGTGATCAGGCCCGCCGCCACCGCCTTGTTCGCGGCGTCGACCCGCGAGGTGGCGCCCAGCTTGGCGAAGATGTTGCGCATGTGGCGCTTGACCGTGCCCTCGGTGAGGCCGAGGACGGTGGCCGTGCGGCGGTTGCTGTGGCCGGCGGCGACCAGGGTGATCACCTCGACCTCGCGCGGGCTGAGGCTCTCCTGCGGCTGCTGCGGCGCGGGGGCGCGGCTCGCGCGGGAGCGCGGCGGCAGGGAGACGGTCAGGCCGTCCTGGGTGCACGCGTCGCGCAGGGCGGCGGTCAGCGACCGGTGGGTGGCGGTCTTGTGCAGGAAGCCGCGGATGCCGAGCGGCAGCAGTGCCTGGAGCAGCCGGGGGTCGTCGTGCATGGTCAGCACCATCACCCTGGTCTCGGGCGAGGCGGCCTGCAGGGCCTGGACCGTGCGGCCCGGGTCCTCGTTGCCGGGCATCTCGATGTCCATGAGGACCACGGCGGGACGGTGTTCGGCCACGGCCGCCACCATGCCCGGCGCGTCACCGGCGGTGGCGACGACCTCGAAGTCGCCCATGGCGGCGATGAGTTCGGCGAGGGCGTCGCGGAGCAGGGTGTGGTCGTCGGCGATGACGATGCGGTGGGCGGTCACGGAGTGCGTCGCCCTCCGGTCTGTTCCGGACCGGGCGGCAGGGGCACGGACATCCGCATGCCGGTGCCCACACCGGGGGTGCTGGTGAGATGGAATGATCCGCCCATCGCCTGCGTCCGCTCCCGCATCGACAGCAGGCCGGTGCCGAGGCCGCGCGGGCGCTCGGTGTCGAAGCCGTCGCCGTCGTCATGCGCGAAGCAGTCCACACGGTGGGGCGCCACGTCTACCTTGAGCGCCACGGTTCTCGGTCTCGCGTGGGCGAGAGAGTTCCGCAGGAATTCACGCAGGACGAGAAACAACTCCTCGGCGTGTTCCGGCGGCAGCCAGGACTCGTCTCCGTTGACCTCGATGTGGAGGCCCGTGCCGGACGGCTGGTGCTGTTCCGCGTATTCCCTCAGAGAATCGGCCAGTTGGCGCGTTCCGCTCGTTATCCGCAGATCGGAGATGAGCTGACGGGTGAAATCGGACGCCTCGTCGAGGGCGTCTCGCACCCGGCCCAGGAATGGGGTTCCTTCCTCTCCGGGCCGGGACTGACCGGTGGTCTGCTCGTGCAGATCGAGGTAGCGGTGCGCCAGCGCCAGGGTGTTGCCGAGATGGTCGTGCAGATCCCGGCCGAGCTGCCTGCGGTGGCCGCCGGCCCGCTCCTCCACCTTGTTCAGCAGATACGCGTCATAGCCCGCGGCCGACACCTGCAGGCAGGTGGACAGGCTCTCGTTGAGCGCCGACACCGCACGCCCCAGGCACTGCGAGGCCTGCTCCGGCGGCAGGTCGGCGACCGCCCTGACCAGGTACTGGAGGGTGATCTGGAACAGCAGCCCCGACGAGCGGAGCGTGTCGGCCGGGTGCACCGTCTGCAGGATGCCCCGGGTGCTCAGGCCGACCGAGAGGCTGAGGGCGACGTTGCCCTCCCTGCGGTCGTTGTCCGCGCGCAGCGCGGCGCAGCACTCCTCCAGGACGAGCCGCGCGTGCTCCCGCGCCTCCGCCCAGAGTTCGTCCGTGGTCACCAAAGGACTGGAGATGCCGAGCAGGGCGTTGCGGAAGGAACAGACGATCTCGTCTCTTCCGGCGAGCAGCCAGCTCTCCAGCCGTCGTGCCGCAGCCCTCGAGTCCTCGACCGGTTCGGTCTTCATCATGATCAGCTCCCCCTTGCGTTGCACTGAGGAGTGTAACGAGACATCCTTTCGACAGAAGACCGGAATTCAACTTGTAACGCGTTCTTACCATCACCCGACCTGCAGTGATGCGCGATCTTCCGTCAGGCGCCCCATGGTGTCCACATGGTGGCGCAGTCTTATTTCGACCGGATGGTGCCGCCGTTCCGTGGCCACGGCGGCGGCGTAGTCGCCGAACGGATGAGGCAGCGTCAGGGTGGTGGCGGGCCACGGCGACAGGTCCCGGCCCGCCGCGGCGGACAGGCCCAGGCCGGACGCCTTCACCGCCGCCTCCAGCCGGGTCCAGGCCCGGAAGCCCTGCACCGTGCCGACCTCGCGGGGGCGGCCCAGGACGCGCGGCCAGTCGATGCCGGCCCGGATGCGCTCCACGTCGACGCCGATGGTCGCGCCGGGCGGCCGCACCCCGAGCAGCGCCAGGCCGTCGGAGCGCGACAGGTTCACGGCCGGCCCCGGGCACCAGCCGAGGTTGTATCCAGGTTTGCCGTGCGGGCCGTTGCGCACATGGGTCAGCTCGGCCGGATGGCAGCCGAGGTAGCCGGCGACGATCTCACGTACCGCCAGATGGGCGGCGAGGTAGCGGTGCCGGGCGCGCGGACTGCGCTCGCCGAGCCGCCACAGCCGGTGCCGCTCGTACGGGCTGAGCTCGTCCACCCGGTCGTCGTGGCCCCCGGGCGCCACCGCGTCGAGTGAGATCAGCCACACGTCGACGATATCGGGGTGCAGCATGGCCGCGTCCTTTCAGGAGAGAAGAGGGTGCCCGGCGTGCGGGGGAGTCACGCCGGGCACCCTCTGAGGAAGGGAGTCCGTCAGTCCTCGACGAGCGCCCGCTCACGGGGCGCGGCGGACTCGTCGCCGGCCGCCGGCGCGGCGGACCGCTCGGCGAGCATCAGGTGCACGACCACCGCGGTCACCGCGCACAGCGCGGCGGAGGCCCACAGGATCACCCGCAGCGCGTCCGTGTGCCCCTGCGACAGGAAGTCCAGGAACGAGTCCCGCAGCCGCGCCGGGGCGTCGGCCACCACGCTCGCGGTGTCACCGCTGGCGACCTGGTCGGAGGCGCGGCCGGCCGAGGCGCCGGCGCCGAGGTACGTGCCGAGCCCGTCGGTGATCCGCGAGCGCACCAGCGAGGCCAGGGCGGCGACCATCACCACGGCGGCGATGGCCTCGCTGGCCAGCCGGATGGTGTTGAACATGCCGGCGGCCATGCCGGCCCGCTCCGGCGGCACGGTGCTGACCGCGGCGCCGTCGAGCACGCCCATGATCAGACCGACGCCGACACCGCAGACGAGCAGCGGCGCCGCCAGGCCCGCCACCGTGATGTCGGGGTGGACGATCGTCAGCAGCGCACAGCCCGCGGCGATCAGGAGCAGGCCGAGGCCGAGCACCGTACGCATCTGCATGCCGCCCGCGACCAGCTTGCCGGCGATGAGCGGACAGAACAGCACCGGACCGGTGAGCAGCAGCATGATGAGGCCGGCACCCTGGGCGCTCTCGCCGTTGGCCCCGATGAGGTAGGCCGGCAGCACGAGGAGCAGGCCGATGAAGCCGAACGAGAAGGCGATGTTGAGCAGGTTCACGCCGAGGAAGCGGCGCTCCTTGAACAGCGACAGGTCGAACATCGGTGCCTGCTGGCGCCGTTCCACCGCCGCGAACACCACGACCAGCACGATCGAGCCGGCGAAGAGGCCGAGCACCGTCGCGCTGCCCCAGCCGCTCTGCGGGCCCTGGATGATGCCCAGGGTGAACAGCACGAGCGCCAGGCTGAAGGTGATGGTGCCGGGCCAGTCGATGCGCCCCGCGCCGGGGTTGCGCGACTCCGGCAGGAACGGCAGGCCGAGCATGGAGAGCACCACGAGGCCGAGGTGCGCGTAGAAGACCGACTCCCAGCCGAACGCGCCGGCCAGCAGACCACTGGTCGTCGGGCCGAGCGCCAGGCCCGCGCCGAGCGTCATGCCGGCCACGGCGAACGCCTTGGCGCGCTCGGCGCCGTCGAAGCTGGTGGCGACGATGGCGGTCGCCGAGGTCATCAGGGCGGCCGCGGCGACACCGGCGAGACCGCGGGCGATGTCGACGACGAGCACGCTGGGGGCGAGGACGGTGGCGACCAGCGAGAGCGCGTACAGGACGGAGCCGAACGCGAACATCTTCTTGCGGCCGATCAGGTCGGCGAGCGACCCGGCCACCATCATCAGACTGGCGGCCATCACGTTGTAGGCGTTGACCACCCACTGCAGAGAGGCCAGATCGCCGCCGAGCTCGCGGCCGATGTCCGGGAGCGCGACGGGGGTGCCGCTGACGCCGAGCGGCACGATCAGTACGCCGAGACACACCACGAGCAGGGTGAGCCCCGGGCGGGTCCCGGCGGGCCGGGTGTCGGGGGTGGTCATAGGGGACGGGCTCCTTATGTGAGCGTTTCCGGTACGGGGTGCGGGTGCGGGGCCGCGGGCAGTTCCACGAGGTCGCGGACCAGGCGCAGATCGCCGGGCCGGCCGAGCGTGGAGACCACCGCGTCGGGACGCACCAGGCACACGGCGGGGCCGCGCAGGCCCAGTGCCGCGTGCAGGGCTCCGGCGGGATCGGCGAGCACGGGCACGCCGTTCCTCTCCCGGGGGGACGGGGCGCCGGAGACGACGAGGGTGCGGTGACCGGGGCGGTCGATCGCGGCGGCGGCCGAGAAGGCCTCGGCGGTACGGGCCGGATGGCGCCGGTCGGCGGCGAAGACGAGCAGCAGCGGGCGGCCGCCGTCGAGCAGGTCGTGCAGCCGTTCCACGCGGTCGCCGCCCGCGTGGAGAGCGGGGGAGAGCGCCACGTCGGGCAGCCGCGCGCCCTCGCGCAGCCGGCCGAAGGAGCGGCGCGCTCCGGGGTGGACCAGGGACAGCTGGGTCTGCCGGGGGATGACGAACCGGTCGAGCAGACCGGTGCGTTCGCCGACCCGCAGGGCCGTGTCGCGCACGTTGCGCCGCCAGCCCTTCATCATCCACAGCCGGGTCTGCAGGTCGGTGTCGTCGAGCACGCCCTGCGCGACGGCGCGGCGCTCCGCCTCCCAGCGGTCCAGGAAGGACTCCGGCGAACCGCCCGCGAGGACCGAACCGAGCCGCCAGGCCAGCGTGGCGCCGTCCTCGATGCCCGTGTTGAGCCCCTGGCCGCCGGCCGGGCTGTGGATGTGCGCCGCGTCGCCGACGAGCAGCACCCGCCGGTCGCGGAAGCGGTCGGCGATCCGGCGGTGGACCCGGAACACCCCGGTGCGGTGCTCGCCGGTCAGCCGGATCGGGACCGGGCAGCGCTCGGAGGCCGCGCGCTGCACCTCGGCGCGCACGTCCTCGGCGATCTCGGCGTCCGGCGCGAGGCTGGTGAAGACCCGGAAGTTGCCGCCCGGCAGGCCGACCACGACGAGCACGCCCTTGGCGGTCATGAAGTAGTGGGCCTCGTCCTCGGCGAGCGGGGTGTCGCAGGGGCCGTCCGACAGCAGGAACTGCTGCGGATACGTCTCCCCCTCGTAACCCGTGCCGAGCGCGGAGCGCACCGTGCTGTGGGCGCCGTCGGCGCCGACCAGCCAGTCCACCCGCACCTCGGAGGCCCGGTCCTCGCCGTCGGTCAGCACGGCCGTCACACCGTCGCCGTCCTGCTCGAACGAGGTCAGCCGGACGCCGAACTCCGTCTTTCCGCCCAGCGCCTCGAAGCGGTGGCGCAGCGCCTCCTCGGTCTCCTGCTGCGGCAGGGACACCGCGAACGGGAAGCGGGTGTCGCGCACCTTGTCGAAGGTGAGCCGGGCGACCCGGCGGCCGCCCGAGTGGTAGTTCTGCGCGTGCAGGGCGAGCCCGCGGTCCAGGATCTCCGCGGCGGCGCCCAGCCGGTCGAGGGCCTCCAGGGCCCGCGGCCACAAAGTGATCGCCTTGGCGTGCGGGTTCGGCCGCTCGGCCTGGTCGATCAGCCGGACGTCGATCCCCTGCTGCAGGAGACCGGTGGCCACGGCCAGACCGACCGGGCCGGCGCCGACGACGAGGACGCCGGCGCCGCTGCGCTGCGTACTCATCCGGCGGCTCCGTCCCGGACGACCAGGCAGGCGACGTTGCCGTCGTGGCCGACCGAGGTGACCAGGGCGATCCGGCCCGAAGGGGCCTGCTCGTCCTGCCAGCGCGCGAGGACGGCCGCCAGCTGCAGCGCGCCGTCGGCGCTGTACGCCTCGCCGGTGACGTCCTTGACCCGCACGGCCGGCACGTCGCGGTCGCCCAGCGCCTTGCGCACGGCGCGCTGCTCGACCTCCTCCAGGGCGGTGAGGCCGGTGGCGCCGAGCGAGACGAGCGTGACGTCGTCGGCGGCCACGCCGCTGCGCTCCAGGGCCCGGCCGATGCAGTCGGCGAGCGCGCCCGCCGGCCCGGGCCGGGTGCCCTCGGGCACGAACGCCGTCTCGCAGGCGAGGAGTTCGGCGAGCACCGGGGCGCCCGCCGCGCGGGCCGCCTCGGCGTCCCGGACGGCGAACACCGCGCAGCCCTCGCCGACCGGGGTGCCCGCGGTCAGGCCGCCGGTCGCGTGCCAGCCCCAGGCCGTCTGCGGGCACAGCTCCTCGACACCGCCGACCACCAGCCGCTCGGCGTGGCCGCGGGCGAGGGCGTTGCGGGCGTAGCGGAAGGCGTTCAGCGACGCGGTGGTGCCGCCGGACAGCGTGGCGTTGATCCCGCGCAGACCGTGCCAGATGGCCATCTGACCGGTGACCGAGTTCATCACCGTGTTCGGGAACGCGGCCGCGTTGACCAGGTACGGACGCTCCTGGACGTGGGTGTCGCGGGCGAACTCGCTGCTGCTGCGCACACTGCCCGAGGTGCTGCCGACGACCACACCGGTCGTCGTCCACTCCGGGTCGTTCGCGGCGGCGTCCACCGGGACCGTGTCCACCGGGTCGGCCGAACCGGCGCGGAGCACCGCCACCGCGGCCAGGCCGAGCGCCGTCGTCCGGTCCAGGTGGCGGGTGCCCTTGCGGCCCACGTGGTCCGCGATACGGAAGTCCGGCACGACCCGCACCTCGCCCGGCAGGCCGTCGTCCTGAGCCTCGCCGAGCGGCAGCTGTGCGGCGTCGGCGCAGGCCGCGCGGTCACCGCGCAGCGCCTCGGCGAGGGCGTCGAGCCCGAGACCCGCCGGCGAGACGACACCGTGGGCGGTGACGGCCAGGGGACGGACCCGGGGCAGCGCGCCCGACGGGGCGGCGCCGGGGGTGGAAGCGAGCGTTGTCGTCATGACACTTTCCCGAGGATCGTGATGGCGTTGTTGCCGCCGAAGGCGAAGCCGTGGTTCTGCGCGATGCGGACCTCGGCCGGCCGGGCCCTGTTCGGCACCGGGTCCAGGCCCGGGCCGAGCGCCGGGTCCGTCTCGCGGAGGTTCGCGGTGGGCGGCAGGAAGCCCTGCTCGATCGCCTTGCAGCAGATCAGGGCGCCGAAGCCGCTGGCCGCGCCCATGGTGTGGCCGAGCATGGACTTCACCGAGCTGACCGGCGGCAGGCTGGTGCCGAACGCCTCGCGGATCGCGGTCACTTCGGTGATGTCGTTGGTCGGCGTGCCGGTGCCGTGGGCGCTGATGTAGTCGACCTGGTCCGGCGTGATGCCCGCGTTGCGGTGGGCCCGCCGGATGCACTCGGCGATGGACCCGGAGTCCGGGTGCACCATGTGCTTGGCGTCGCAGCTGAGCCCGTAGCCGAGCACCTCCGCGTAGATCCGCGCACCGCGGGCCACCGCCCGGTCGAGCGGTTCGAGCAGCAGCGCCACGCCGCCCTCGGCGGTCAGGATGCCCGCCCGGTCCTTGTCGAAGGGCCGGCAGACGTCCTCGGAGAGGGCGCCCAGACGCAGGAAGCCCGCGTGGGTGTAGCGGTTCACCGAGTCGGCGCCGCCGGCGATCATGTAGTCGGCCTCGCCGGTGCCGACGAGGTCGGCCGCGTAACCGATCGCGTAGTTGCTCGCCGAGCACGCCGTGGGCAGCGTCTGCGCCTCACCCGTCAGCCCCAGCTCGGTGTTGACGGCGGCCGCGATGCGGCCCGCCGGCACCTGCGCCACCAGGTGCGGGGAGAGGCTCTTCAGACCACCGGCCACCCACTCCTGGGTGAGCCGGTCGACGGCGGGCGCCTCTCCACTGGTCGTGCCCATCGCCGAACCCGAGCGGGCCGCGGCCAGTTCGGCACGGCTCAGGCCGGCGTCCTCGACGGCCTGGACGGCGGCGGCCGCGGCGAGGAGGCTGGAGCGCCCCCACCGGTCGGTGTCGAGCCGGCGCAGCGCGTCACGCGGCTCGAAGTCGTGCACCTCGCCGGCCATCACGCTCGGGAAGCCGGCGGTGTCGAAGGAGCGGATCGGCGAGATGCCGCTCCGGCCCTCCCGGACCGAGGCGGCGAGCGCGTCGGCACTCATGCCGAGGCTGCTCACCGCGCCCAGTCCGGTCACCACGACACGGCGTGCGGTGGACTCAGGCACGCTCGGCCCCCGAAGCGAGCGAGACGACGTGGCCGGACAGGGTCGCCAGGTCGGTCAGCTTCTCGGCGTGGTCGACCGGGACGGCTATGCCCAGCTCCTTCTCGATGCGGGCCAGGATCTGGATGAGCGCCAGCGAGTCCGCGTCGAGGTCCTCGACGAACTGTGCCGTGGCGTCCAGCTCGGCCGGCTCGCCCTCCAGTTCCAGCTCCTCGGCGACGATGATCCGGATGCGGTTCTCGATCTCGGCCGACGACAGCGCCACAGAGTTGTTCGACACGGAAATTCTCCCCTCTCGGCCGACGACCTCCGCCGACCGGTGGACAGGAATCTGCCAGGCCGGAGAGGGCCGAAGAAGGGATCTGCCACCAAGGCGCGCACCACGTCGCCGCAAGTGGCAGCCCTCGTGTGTCGACCAGGGGTACCCCTTTGACCAGGGGTGATGTCTCTCGATGTCACTTTCGAGGCAGTGCCCCTGTCCCTTGGAGGCAGCGGCGTTGAGACAGCCCCTGACGGCACCCATGCTCGGTTCTCGACGACGCCCCGAACGGCGTGGCGTGGAAGTGGCGTGGAAAGGGAGATCCGATGCCCTCAGTGATCAGTGCGAGCCGGGAAGGCGACACGGCGACGGCCCCGGCGGCCCCCGCGACCGCGGGCCCGGCGCTCCACCGGCCACTGGCCGTCTTCTCCGCCGCCATGGCCGTCGTCACGCTCGGCACCCTGGTGGGCCTGGCCGTCGACGACCGGGTCCTGAACGGAGCGCCGATCTGGCTGAAGCCGCTGCACTTCGCCTTCTCGCTGGCCGTCTACGGGCTGACGCTCGCCTGGCTCCTGCCGCGCGTCACCCGCTTCCCGCGGACCGCCTGGTGGGCCGGGACGCTCATCGCCCTGAGCTCGCTCGCCGAGATGGCGATCATCGGCATCCAGGCCGGGCGCGGGACGTTCAGCCACTTCAACAAGACCACGGACGTCAACACCGCCTTCATGAACGGCATGACCGTCGCGGTGATCGTGCTGTGGTCGTCCAACTTCCTCGCCGGCGTCCTCGTGCTCAGGGACCGGTCGATGCCCGTCACGCTGCGCTGGGGCGTCCGGCTCGGTCTGTGGCTCGCCGTCATCGGCATGGCCCTCGGCATGCTGATGAACCCGCCGACTCCCGAGCAGCAGCAGGCGCTCGACGCCGGCCTGCCGACCCTCGTCGGCGCCCACAACGTGGGCGTGGCCGACGGCGGCCCCGGCATGCCGCTGACCAACTGGAGCACCGTCGGCGGCGATCTGCGCATCCCGCACTTCGTCGGCATCCACGCCCTCCAGGTCCTGCCGCTCGTCGCCCTCGCCCTGATGCGGGCCGGCCGCCGGCGGCGCGGCTCCCTGCTCGCCGACGAGAAGGTCGCCACCGGCCTCGTCGTGGTCCTCGGCGCCTTCTGGGCCGGGCTCGTCGCCCTCGTCACCTGGCAGGCGCTGCGCGGCCAGTCGCTGGTCCACCCGGACACCGCCACGCTCGGCGCGAGCGGCGCGCTGCTCGCGGCCGCGGCCGTCGCGGCCGTGGCCGTCCTGGGCGCCGGCCGCAGCCGCGCCGCCCGTGGCTGAAGCACCGCCGACCGCCGCCGGACAGTGCCCTCCCGGCGCCCCGACGTCCCGGCCTCCCTCACACGAAGCACGGAGTAGAACCCACATGTCCGAGACCGCGGTGGCCACGACCGCCGAGCCCGCCCTGCAGATACGTTTCGCCCACACCGTCGACCGGCACCTCGTCCACCGTGCCGCGGTCGCCGAGGTGTTCGTCACCGACGCCCGCCAGGTCGGCGACTCCGTCTACCTCGCCGGCGCCCAGACCCCGCTGTCGCACAGCTACTACAACGACCACGTGCAGGACCCGGCCGTCACCGACGTCCTGCTCGTCCTGGAGGCGTCCCGGCAGGCCGCCGTCTGCGCCGCCCACACCTTCCTCGACATTCCCATGGACACCTCCTTCCTCGTCAACGAGGTGTCCGTCCAGCTGCGGGACACCGACGCGCTGCGCACCGGCAGGGACCCCGGCGAGCTCCAGCTGCTCACCGAGTACCCCACCGTACGGATGAAGGGCGACCGGGCCCGCAAGGTCGGCGTCACCCAGGAGCTCACCTTCAACGGCCGCCCCGTCGGCACCGCCACGATGCAGGTCAGCGCCCTCACCAAGACCGAGTACCGGGCCCTGCGCGAGTTCCAGCGCGGCGGCGTGGCCCCCTCCACCCGCGAGGTCCCGCCGCCCGACCGCTCCGCCGTCCTCGCCCCCGAGCAGGTCGGCCGCAACGTCCGCGGCAACGTCGTCCTCGCCTCGCCCGCCTTCGACGACGGCCGGCTGACCGCCCGGCTCACCCCGGACTTCGCCAACCGCAGCCTCTTCGACCACGAGTACGACCACTACCCGGCCATGACCCTCCTGGAGGGCGCCCGCCAGCTGAGCCTGCTGGCCGCCTTCTGGCGCGGCCGCCGGCTCACCCGTACCCACGTCCTCGGCATGGACGCCGCGTTCCTCCGCTTCGCCGAGCTCGACGCCCCGGTCACGCTCTCCGCCGCCATGCCGGAACGCGACCGCGACACCCTCGAGGTCGTCTTCGAGCAGTCGGGCCGCACCATCGCCACCGTCGCCGTGCGACTCGCCGAGGAGGCCGAGGCCGCCACGTCGGCCGGCAGCGGGGCCGGGGCCGTGACGGGCGCGGCCGCGTGACCGCCCCCGTACGCGCCGTCTGGACGGACTTCCGCGGCGTGCTCACCCCGCCGCTCTCCTTCGCCGTCGAGTCCTTCTGCGACCGGGCCGGCCTTCAGCCGCGCACGCTGCACGCGGCGATGCGCGTGGTCGGCGAGTCCTACGGCGCCGGCTCCATGGAGGTCCTCGACACCCCGCTGGCCACCGAGGAGGAGTGGGGCCGGCAGGTCGAACGCGTGCTGCGCGACGACTTCGGCGTCACCGCCGACATGTCCCGCTTCGCCGAACGCTGGTTCGCCGACCGCCGGGTCAACGAGCCCTGGATCGCGGAGCTGCGCCGGCTGCGCGCCGCGGGCGTCTTCGTGGGCCTGCTCTCCAACATGCCGCCGGGCTGGGACCCGTACTGGCGCCTGATGGTGCCGCCCGAGGACTTCGACGCCCTGGTGATGTCCTTCGAGGTGGGCTGCCGCAAGCCCGACCGCGACATCTTCGACCTGGCGGCACGCCGTTCGGGCCTGCCCGCCGAGCAGAACCTGCTCGCCGACGACCTCGCGGAGAACTGCGAGGGCGCGGTCCGCGCCGGCTGGCACGGACTGCACTTCACCGACACCGACCGGGCCGTGGAGGCCCTCCGGTCCGCCTGCGGTCTGCCGCAGGACGGAACCGGCCGCACGCCCGACCCCGAAAGGATCCCGTCATGAGCCGTACCGTCCTGATCAGTGGAGGAAACCGGGGCATCGGTCTCGCCGTCGCCCGCGCGTTCAGCGACGCGGGCGACAAGGTGGCGGTGACCTACCGCAGCGGCGAGGCGCCGGCCGGTCTCTTCGGCGTGCGCTGTGACGTGACCAACGAGACCTCCGTCAAGCGGGCGGTCGCCGAGGTCGAGGCCCAGTTCGGCACGGTCGACGTGCTGGTGGCCAACGCGGGCATCACCCGCGACGGCCTCATGCCGATGATGAGCGAGGCCGACTTCCACGACGTCCTGGACACCAACGTCACGGGAGCGTTCCGGCTGGCCAAGCACGCCACCGGCGGCATGCTGCGCAAGCGCTGGGGCCGGCTGGTCTTCATGTCCTCCGTGATGGGCACCCTCGGCTCGCCCGGCCAGACCAACTACGCCGCCTCCAAGAGCGGCCTCGTCGGCCTCGCCCGCTCGCTGGCCTGGGAACTCGGCTCGCGCAACGTCACCGCCAACGTGGTCGCGCCCGGCCTGATCGAGACCGACATGATCCAGCACGTCACCGACAAGCGGCGCGCCGAACTCATCGCCAACACCCCGCTCAAGCGCACCGGCACGCCCGACGAGGTCGCCGCCGTGGTCCGCTTCCTGGCCTCCGACGCCGCCGCCTTCGTCACCGGTGCCGTGGTCCCGGTGAGCGGTGGCATCGGCATGGGCGACTGACGGATCACGCATGTCGGCATGGAAGAGACCGACGTGCACCAGGCCCGGGAGGACGGCCTCCTCCTGGACTGCACCCCAGCCCGCGGGTTCTCCCGCGACGACATGGACGTCCTCGACCGGTGGACGCCCCTGAACCCGGCCGACCGCACCACCGACTGCGGCGGGGCGCGCTGCGAGGGCGCCCGCCGGCTCGCCGGCGACCGCACCGCGGCCGCCAAGTCCGTACGGCTGCACCAGATCGCGCTGTCGCTGCACCAGTGGTGGCTCCAGCCGCAGGCCGTGGACCTGCAGGACGACGGCCCGCGGCTGGTCTTCCGGCACGAGGCGGCCGGCGACGCCGAGCTCGTGCTGTGCCCGCTGCACACCCTCCACACCGACGTGTGGGACTGGTGCGTGCGCCTGCGGGCCCGCACCGCCCCGGACTCCTGATCCACCGGACCGGCCCGGGGCCGCCGCCCCGAGATCCCGAAAGGAAAGCACGTGCGCATCGTGCGCTACCACGCCCACGGTTCCCCCGACGTCCTGGTGACCGAGGAGACCGACCTGCCCGCGTACGGGCCGCAGGACGTCCTCGTACGGGCCACGGCCATCGGCGTCGACCACGCCGACGTCCAGCGCCGCCGCGGCACCTTCCCGCTCGGCGCGCCCGCCCTCCCGCACTGCCCCTCCACCGACGTCACGGGCGTGGTCGAGGCCGTCGGCCGCGACGTGCAGGGGCTCGCCCCCGGCACCCGCGTCCTGGTGTGGAAGGCGCCGGCCGCCTACGCCGACTACGTCGCGGCGCCCGCCTCCCGGGTGCTGCCGCTGCCCGACGGCATCGACGACGCCGAGGCGACCCTGCTCGGCTCCACCGGCCGGGTCGCGCTCAACCTGCTGCGCACCGCCGCGGTGTCGGCCGGCGAGAGCGTGCTCGTGCACGCCGGCGCGGGCGCCGTCGGACACATCGCCGTGCAGGCCGCCCGGCAGCTCGGCGCGGCCCGGGTGATCGCCACCGCGGGCTCCGAGGAGAAGCGGGAGTTCGTGCGCTCCCTCGGCGCCGACCACGTCGTCGACTACACGGCCGCCGACTGGCCCGAGCAGGTGACCGAGGCCGCCGGCGGCGGCGTCGACGCCGTCCTCGACGGCGTCGGCGGCAAGCAGCTCCTCACGGACGTCCGGCTGCTCGCCCCCTACGGCCGCCTCGTCGTCTACGGCGGCTCCGGCGGCGACACCGTCCAGCCCGACCTTCCGGTGCTCGACCTCCTCGGCATGCGGACCGTGACCGGCTTCAGCATGCCCGCCGTCCTCGAACACCGCCCGCGCCAGGCCCAGCAGGCGGTGCGCGACCTCGTCCGGATGGTCACGGACGGCTCCGTGCGCCCGGTGATCCACGCGCGCGTGCCGCTGACCGAGGCGGCCCGCGCCCATGAACTCCTGGAGGAGCGGCGGACGATGGGGCGGGTCGTGCTCGTGACGACGTGAGCGTCCGTCCGGCGGGCGGTGCCGCGTCCGGCGCGGGGCCTCGGGTACGACGGGGGCGGCCGGGGGAGTGGCTGCGCCGCCCCGGTCCGCTTCCGTACTCCGCACCCCGCACCACGAAAGGGATGTCAGCACCATGACCGCGACACGGACCGCCGGCCAGGACTGGCTCCGGACCTTCCATCCCGCGCCGGACGCGCCCGTCCGGCTGGCGTGCTTTCCGCACGCCGGCGGCGCGGCCGGGCTGTTCCGGGGCCTCGCCCGGGATCTGGCGCGCAGCGCCGACGCCGAGCTCGTCGCCGTGCAGTACCCGGGCCGGCAGGACCGCCGGGCCGAACCCGTCGCCACGGACCTGGGCGTCCTCGCGGACCACGCGGCCGACGGGCTCGCCGCCGCCGACCCGCGGCCGCTGGTGCTGTTCGGGCACAGCATGGGCGCGCTCGTCGCGTTCGAGACCGCGGAGCGGCTGCACGCGCGCGGCGTGCCGCTCGCCGGGCTCATCGTCTCGGGCCGCCGCGCGCCGCACCTGAACCGGCCCGGCCGCGTCCACACCCGCTCGGACGAGGGCCTGGTGGCCTCGCTGCGCGAGCTCGGCGGCACCCACGACGGGCTGCTCGCGGACGAACGGTTCCTGCGCCTGATCCTGCCCGCCGTCCGCGGCGACTACCAAGCGGTCGAGACCTACCGGCGCGCGCTGTCCCCGGCCCGGCTGACCTGCCCCGTACTGGCCGTCGTGGGAGACGACGACCCGCTGGTGACGGCCGAGGAGGCCGGCCAGTGGGCGCTGCACACCCGCGGCGCCTTCGAGCAACGGACGGTGCCCGGCGGCCACTTCACCCTGGTGCAGGACCGCGCGGGCCTCGGCGCGCTGCTGCGGGAGGGAATCGGGGCGGTGCTGCGGGAAGGGCTCGGGGCGCTGCGCGTGCCGTAGGCCGATTGGCGGGCGGAGTGGGATCTTTCCGTCGAGACGCGGGCGTGTTCCGGCGGGCAGGAACGTTTCTGGGCGGTGGGCGCGTGGTGCTCTGATCCGGAAATCCTCCCGGTCCCGCCACGCGCGTGGCGCGAGGCCCGGGCTTCCCCACTGATCGGAGCACATCCGCATGCGTCCTTCCCTGCTCGGCGCCTCCGCCGCGCTCGTCCTCGCCCTGCCCGCGCTGTCCGCGCCGGCCGCGTCCGGCGCGCCGTCGGACGGCGCCGCCACCCCGGCCCCGCTGCGGAAGTCGGCGAAGGCGATCGAGGGGCAGTACATCGTCATGCTGTCGGCGGGGTACGACGCCGAGGCGTCGGCCACGAAGGTGCCGGGCGTGACGCCGCTGTTCACGTACAAGGGCGTCTTCCCGGGCTTCGCCGCCCGGCTGACCCCCGCCCAGCTGCAGGCCGTCCGCACGATGCCGGGCGTGGCGGCGGTGGAGGAGGACGCGGAGGTCACCGCGGCCCCGGTCACCGCGTCCCCGGCCGCCGCCGGGAGAACCAGGGCGGCGGGGCTGCCCTCGGCCAGCTGGGGCCTGGACCGCATCGACCAGCCGTACCTGCCGCTGGACAACCAGTTCACCGCGAACGGCACCGGCAAGGGCGTGACGGCCTACATCGTCGACACCGGCATCGACTTCGGCCACGCGGAGTTCGGCGGCCGCGCCACGGCCGGCTTCGACGCGATCGGCGACGGCTACAACGGCCAGGACTGCAACGGCCACGGCACCCATGTGGCCGGCACCGTCGGCGGCTCCGTGCACGGCGTGGCCCGCGAGGTCGACCTGGTCAGCGTCCGCGTCCTCAACTGCCAGGGCAAGGGATCCTGGTCCGGCATCATCGCCGGCTTCGACTGGGTCGCCCAGAACGCCAAGCAGCCCGCGGTCCTCAACGGCTCGCTCGGCGGCCCTAAGAACGTCGCGGTGAACGTGGCCGCCACCGCCGTGTCGGACAAGAACGTCCTGCCGGTGCTCGCCGCCGGCAACAGCGCCCAGGACGCCTGCGGCGTCTCGCCGGCCAGCGCCGACCGGGTCCTCACCGTCGGCGCCAGCGACTACCGCGACGAGGAGACGGACTTCTCCAACTTCGGGCCGTGCCTCGACGTCTACGCCCCCGGCAGGGCGATCGTCTCCGCCAAGCTCGGCGGCGGCAGCGTCGCCCTCGACGGCACCTCGATGGCCTCCCCGCACGTCGCGGGCGTCGCCGCCCTCTACAAGGCGGCGAACCCCACGGCCACCTCCCTGACCGTCGGCGGCTGGCTGCTCGACCAGTCCGTCAAGGACGTCCTGAAGGTCTCCAAGGGCTCCCCGAACCGCCTGCTGCAGACCGGCGGCCTGTAACCCGACCGGAACGGCCCGGCGCCGGCCACGACCCCCGGCGCCGGACGGCGGGTCCACTCGCCGCACGCCTGCCGCGATGCGGTGCGATGCCGTGCGGCGGGGGCGGGGAGCCGGTCCGGACGTTACCCGCGCCGGCTCCCTGGCCACCCTCCTGCGGCTGCGTCCCGCCCACCGCCGCGACCACGGGATCGGGCTGAAGGAATTCACTCTCCTGGGCCTGCTCGCGATGCCCGCCAGCGGTCCGTGACCGGGCGGCATAGGGCCCTCGGGCGCCCGCCGGGGACGGCGGACAGCAGGGCCCCGGTGCCGCCGGAGGCCCGTCGTCCCTCCGCGGCCGAGCCCGCGTGAACGTGCGGGGCGCTGCGCCCGATGCTGCAATGGGGTGAGGGCGGGGGGCCTCCCAACTGTGCGTGGAGTGGTGATGAGCGACGATTTCGAGGACATGGGACCGGTCGACTACCTGGTCATCGAGTTCCCCGGCAACCGCATGACGGGCGAGGCGTTTCCGATGCTCCTCGACCTGGTCGACAGAGGCATCGTGCGCATTCTCGACCTCCTGTTCGTCCGCAAGGACGAGGACGGCAGCGTCGTGGCGCTGGAACTGAGGGACCTGGACGCCGACGGCGACTTCGACCTGTCCGTCTTCGAGGGATCCTCGTCCGGGCTCCTCGGCCAGGACGACCTCGACGAGGCCGGCGCGGCTCTCCAGCCGGGCAACGCGGCAGGGATCCTGGTCTACGAGAACCTCTGGGCCGCTCCCATCGCGCGGGCCCTGCGGCGCTCGGGCGCGCAGCTCGTGGCCGGCGGGCGCATCCCCGTACAGGCCCTCCTCGCCTCGCTCGACGCCGTGGAGGCGGGAGAGGGCGGCTGAACCACCGCCCGCAGGATCCGACAGCGGTCAAGGAGGACGTGACATGCCAGGACTTCTTCGAGGAGTGGCGCGCACCGCGGTGGTGGCCGGCACGGCGACCGCCGTGTCCAACCGGGTCTCGCGGCGCCAGGCGGGCCGCTGGGCCGCCCAGCAGCAGGAAGCCGCGCCCGCGCAGCAGTACGAGCCGCCACCGGCCGCCGCGCCGCCGCAGGCGGCGGAAGACGACATGAGCAGCAAGATCGCCCAGCTCAAGGAGCTCGGCCAGCTGAAGGAGCAAGGCGTGCTGACCGAGGAGGAGTTCGCGACCCAGAAGAGCAGGATCCTCGGTTCCTGAACCCCCTTCCGGGCCCGTCTCCCCCAACGCCCCTCCCGAGCCCCCTGCGACCGTTCGCAGGGGGCTCGGCGCGTCGCCCCGTGCCCCCGAACGGCCCACCCCGGGATGCCGGACGTCCGCCCGTCGACGGGAATGGACACGGGCACCTGTCCGCCCCGGACGGTGACGGGACCATGGAGGACGGATGACAAGAGCGCTGCGGAGCGTTTCGTCGGCGGTACTGATCGTCCTCGCCTGCATCCTGGTCCCGGTCAGCGTCCTCACGGTGTGGGTGCACGACATCGTGCTGAACACCGACCGCTACGTCGCGACGATGAAGCCGCTCGCCTCCGACCCGGCGATCGAGGCCGCCGCGCACAACCGGATCGTCCACGCCGTGGACGTGCGCGTCGACGGCAAGGAGGTCACCGCCGAGATCGCGGCCTGGCTCCAGTCCCAGGGCCTGCCGCCGCGCGCGGCCAAGGCGGTCAAGGGCCTCGCCCCGCAGCTGGACGCCGCCGTGAACTCGGCCGCCGACAAGGTGGCCACCCGCTTCGTCCAGAGCGACCGGTTCGAGAAGGTGTGGGTCACCGCCAACCGGGCCGCGCACACCGCCGTCGTCCACGCCCTGACCGGCAAGGGCCGCGGCGCGGTCGGCGTCTCTAACGGCACCGTCACCCTCGACGTCGGCGAGGCCGTGGACAAGGTCAAGCAGGACCTGGTGGACGCGGGCCTGTCACCTGCGGAGAAGATCCCCGACGTCAACAAGACGATGGTGCTCTTCCAGTCCGACAAGCTCGACAAGATCCAGAGCGCCGCGCACGCCCTCGACGTCCTCGGCAACTGGCTGCCCGTCCTCACCGTCGTGATCGCGGCCGGCGGCGTGTTCCTGGCCCACCGGCGCCGCCGCGCCCTCGCCAAGACGGCCCTGGGCGCGGCCTTCGCCTGCCTGGTCGTGGCCATCGGCCTCGTCATCGCCCGCCACTACTACCTGGACCACCTGCCACCCCAGGTGCAGTCCGAGGCGGCCGCGGCGGCCATCTTCGACCACCTCCTGCACTTCCTGCGGGTCGCCCTGCGCACCGCCATCGTGCTCGGCGTCGTCATCGCGCTCGGTGCCTACTTCATCGGCCCCGGCCGGCTCGCCGGCGCGACCCGCTCGGCCGCCGAGCGCGGTGCCGACGAGGCGGCCGGGTGGTGGAACGGCCACGGCGTCAACACCGGACCCGTCGGCACCTGGACCGAGGCCCACCGCAAGTGGCTCACCGTCGGCGCCCTGCTGCTGGTCGCCCTGCTGTTCGCCCTCTGGAACCACCCCACGGTCCTCACCGTGCTGCTCCTCGTCCTCATCCTGCTCGCGGTGCTCGCGGTGATCGCCCTGCTGGCCGCCGACGGCCGGCAGCGGCAGAAGCCGGCCCCGGCCGGACCGCCCCCGGCCGGGCCGACCGCGGCCGCCTGACCGCGGCTGCCCGACCGCGGGCGGCTGACGGCGGGCGGGGCGGCGGCGCCCGGCCGGGACGGGCTCAGGACGTCAGCTGGAGGATGCTCCGGCCCACCAGGAACAGCCCCACCACCAGGGACACGGCCACCAGCGCCTGGTTCTGGTGCGTCTGGAACCACGTACGCAGCCTCCCGAGCCGCTCGCGCGCCGAGTCGGGCGCGAACACCGCGTAGAGCTCCATCGCGAGCAGACTGCTGGTGGCGAGGACGCAGTAGCCGACGAGCGCCACGTAGGAGGAGGTACGGGACAGGTCGGCGCCCACCACGGTCGCCGCGCCCGCCGCCACGAGTCCCCACGGCTGGAGGAGCGGCCCGAGTCCCGCGGCGGTCCATCCGGAGATCCGCTCGAGCCGCGCCGCCGTCCTGCCAGAGGTCTCCTTCGGCCGCTCGGCGTGCCGGTGCGCGTGCCGGTACCAGCCGTAGCCGACGAGGCCCACGCCGATGGCCAGCTTGACGGCGGACGTGGCGGTGGACGGAGGGGACTTGGGCGGAGGGGGCTGGCCGCCCGTGGCGACCAGCACGGCGACGAGGACGGCCACGAAGCAGGCGAGCCAGGAGAGGATGAAGGCCAGGCCCTTCCAGGTCCCGCGCTTCGCCGAGAGCACCAGGACGAACGCCGTCACCGACAACGGGAACACGGCGATCCCCAGCCCGATGAGCACCAGATCAGGCAGCATCGCGACCCCCGCACGGCCACGCGGACCCGGTCGCCGGGCCGCAATCGCTCATGGCTTCCTCTTCATCGTCCCACCGGAACCCCACAAATCCCCCATGATGGGCCCGGTCCGGGCCTGCGGGCGCGGGGGCCGCGCGCCGTGCCGCCTTGCGCGTGCATGGTTCACCCGTTCGGGCCCGGGTCGTGCCGCCGCTGCGAGCCGGGCGGCCCTGCGGGCGGCACGCTGGCAGCATGCAGCGAGCGACAGGGCCCGGAGGGCGCGGCGCCGGCCGCGGGTCACGCCGGGAGCGGCGCCGCGAGCGGAGGCGGAGGTCCGGTGACTCGCTGCGGACCCGGGCGGCGCGGCTGAAGACCCGGGCGACAGGGCTGCGGGCCCGGGCCGAGGAGCGGTTCCCGCTGATCACGCACCTCATGTCGCACCTGATCTCGGTGAACGTGCTCGACTCGGCGACCCGGCTCGCCGCCCAGACGTTCCTCACGGCGGTCCCGCTGCTGTTCCTGGTCGCCTCGATCGCCCCGCAGGGGGTGCGCGACCAGTTCGTCGACTCCGTGCAGGCCGTCTTCGGCCTGACCGGGAACTCGGCGAGCGAGCTGGACAAGGCCCTGCAGAACACCGCACACCCCTCCGACGAGCTGCGCCAGACCTTCGGGGTCGTCAGCGGGCTGATGGTGCTGATCTCGGCCACCGCGTGCAGCCGGGCCATGCAGCGCCTGTGCGAGCGCGCCTGGAGCCTGCGCGGGGCGAGCGCGCGGGTCGCCGCCTGGCGCTGGATCGCCTGGCTCGCGGCCTGGATGCTGATGATCGGGGTGCAGGGGAGCCTGCACGACGGTTTCGGCGTGGGCCTGTGGCTGGGCGTGCCGCTGCTGCTCCTCGCTGAGGTCGGCATGTGGTGGTGGACGCAGCACCTGCTGCTGTCCGCGCGCGTGCCGTGGCTGCCGCTGCTCCCGGGCGCGCTGCTGACCGGAATCGCCCTCGGCGTCGCCACCTCGACCGCGTCGCTGTACATGCCCCGGGCCCTGGAGCGGAGCCTGGCCAAGTACGGCTCGCTGGGCGCGGTCTTCACGCTGCTGTCCTGGCTGATCGCGCTCTGCGCGATCGTGGCCCTGTGCGTCACCGCCGGCGCCGTCATCGCCCGCGAACCCTGGGCGGCCCGCCGCCTGGGCACGCCCGACCCGCCCGACCCGCCCGGGCGGCCCGCTCCGTCCGAGGACTGACCCAGGGGAGGTACGAGGCGGGGGACCATCACCGGCCGCCGCCCGGCCACGGAGCTCCGTGGCCGGGCGGCGGCCGGTTGACCTGGCACGGGGGAAAGACGACCATGAGCGGCGCCGCCGACCGGGCCAGCCGGGTCATCGGTCACGAACGCCGTGCGGCAGCCCACGAGTTGAGGTGAACCGGAACCGTGACACTCGACAGTTTCAGCGACCGCCACCACGGCCGAGCCGTCTTCGCGACGATGACCCCCGAACACCGGGCGGCGATCGGCGCCGTGCGCGACGACCTCCGTGCCGCGGGGTACGACGAGGGCGGGGTGCGGGCGGCCCTCGGCATGCCGGTGCTCGACCTCCAGCCCGCCGCGTTCCACCACCTCGACCGGCACGTCCTCGGCACGGACCCGCTCGCGACCGCGATCCGGCTGTTCCTGCTCGACCGGGTCGTGGCCGAGAAGGACGTCCGGGCGCTGCTCGGCGAACCCGCCCTGGACGTGCTGTTCTCGCTCGACGTGCTGGGCGAGGCCGACGGCGGCCTGCGCTCCCAGGTCCACCTCACCTGCGCGCACGACCTGCTCCTCGCGACCGACACCGGCCGCTACTCCGACTGGTGGACCGGCGCCGACGACCTCGGCGACCGGGTCATGTACATCGGCTACGACAGCGCCGGCCTCGCCAGCGTCGCACCCCGGGACAGGTCGCGGCGCACGCTCGACCTCTGCTCCGGCAGCGGCATCCAGTCCCTGGTCGCGAGCCGGTACAGCGACGAGGTCGTGGGCGTCGACATCAACCCCCGGGCCATCCGCTTCGCCCGTTTCAACGCCGCCCTCAACGGCATCGAGAACGTCACGTTCGTCCTCGGCGACCTGCTCGAACCCGTCGCGGGCCGCGCCTTCGACCGCGTCGTCTCCAACCCCCCGTTCGTGCCGGAGGTCCCCGAGGGCGCCCGGCTGCTCTACCGGGACGGCGGCCCGGACGGGGAGCGGCTGCTCGCCGAGATCGTGGCCGGGGCCGGGCGGATCCTGGAGCCCGGCGGGCTGATGTCGATCACGACCGACCTGTTCAACCTCGACGACCTGCCCCGCAGGATCGGCGAGTGGCTCGGGGTGCGGGACGGCTTCGACGTCCTGGTCCTCGTCGAGCGCCGGTTCCCGGTCTGGGCCTACGCGGACACCCACGCGTCGCACGCCCCGACGGCCCGGGAGCGGGCCGCGTACGCGGCGCGGATGGTGGACGCCCTCGAAGAGGTCGGGATCCGCACCGTCCACACCGGGTACATCGTGGTCCGCAGGCGGCCCGGCGGCACGGGCCGGGGGGCCGCCCGGCCCGTCACCGTCGAGACCGTCAGCGCCGCCGGCCCGGTGCGGCGGCCCGCGGGCACCCACGTGACCGACCACTTCCGCTTCCTCGACCGCGAGCGGGAGGGCGGGCCCGACGACGACGGCGTGCTGCTGCCGAACCCCGCCGTCCGCCTCGTGACCTCGGCGCCGCCCGGCGGCGCCGAGACCCACCGGCTCGTCGCGCCCGAGGACGACTACGTGGCCGACATGGACATCAGCGACCTGACGAGGAAGCTGTGGCAGGCGACGGCCGTCAGCGACGTGCGCTGGTCCGTCATCCGGGGCAGCGCGCTCGAACCCGTCGCCCGGGAGCTCGTCCGGCAGGGCGCCCTCACCCTGCGCGACCTTCCCGCAGCCGGTGGCTCCGACGGGTGACCGGACCCGCCCGCGGCGGTTTTTGGACAGGGAGCCGGTTCCCACCGGCGCGCGGGGCGCGGAGAAGTGCGCCCGGCGTGCCCGGTCCGCCGCTTCCGCGTGTCCGATCTTCGCCAAACCTCCTCGAAACCGCCCCGGAAGGAGCGGGGCTTGGGGCTCCGTTTACCCAAATCCCCTGACCAGAAGGCGACTTGACGATCAATCGTGCTCTTGAGGCCTCCTCCGGCGCGCTGCTATACAAGCTCCCCGTGTCGCTCAACAGAACGACACGGAAGACGACATGAAGGGAAGCGCGCACCATGAGTGACGAGCAGAAGTCGTCCCCTGAGAAGGGCAAGAACAAGATCCTCCGGGCGGCCGCCGCGGCTGCGGCGACCGCCGCTGTCGCCGCAGCCGTGACGGCGACGGGTGCCTCGGCCGCGGCCGCGAGCACCGAGGCGAAGGACGGCCGGTCCGCCTTCACCGTCCAGCAGCTCGACGAGATGCTGGCGTCCGCGGACCTCGAGAACGCGGACAACGTCCGTGTCGTGAAGGCCCTCGAGATCGCGCCCGGCTCCATCTCCGCAGTGCAGTACGACCGCTGATCATGACTGTCCGGATCGAGGACCTCCTGCCTCGCGCCGTCCGGGAAGTCCTCGTCCGGCAGGACAGGGACTGGACAGCACGTTCGGCGCACGCCTCCGGCGTCGAGTCGGTCATCTACCTCGCGAGCTGCGGGACGACCGACATCACGCAGCCCTACCACAGCCTCTCCTACCTCGCCGGCGCGCTCGACGACTCGGGCCACGCCTACGTGGTGCGCGACCTCGCCATCGAGTTCTGGCACTACATCATGGCGCCGCCGGTCGTCGAAGAGCTCCGCGCCGCCTGCGTCCGGCGGCTCGAAGCGGGACCCCGGGCGGAATCCGGGGCCGGGTCCGAGTCCGGGTCCGAGTCCGGGGCCGAGGAGGACGCGCTCCTGCCGTTCTTCATCGACACGCTCGCGGACAGCGGGCGCTTCCAGCGGGCGTTCGCGACCCTCCGCGACGAGAAGGCCTTCTACGAACTCCCGGCCTATCTCGACGCCGTACGCGAACTCAGCCTGCTGCCCCGGCTCCTGACGCTGCTCTCCCGCTCCGCGGTCTACCGCACCTTCAGCAGCGCCTCGCCTCCGGGCATGGAGCACGACCGCATCAACCTCGTGACCCTGCGCCGCGAGATCGAGGCAGGCTTCGGCATCGACGTCGTGGACGCCTTCTACGACCACCACGCCGACCGGATCGCGGCGATGCGCCCCGGCCTGGTGGGTCTGACGATCCCGTTCATCTCCCAGCTTGAACACTCCATGGCCCTCGCGGCCCGCCTGAAGCGGCGCGGTGTCACGGTGGCCGTCGGCGGACCGATCGCCGCGAAGTTCTACAAGTACCTCGACGACGTGGACGCGCTGAAGGCGCTCGACTTCGCCGTCGACTACCTCGTCACCGGCGAGGGCGAGACGCTCATCAAGCGGCTCGCGGACCACTGCCAGCGCGGCGCCGAACTCGGCGACGTCGACAACCTCGTCGACGTCCGCGACCCGCGCCCGCTGAAGCGCTTCTTCTTCGAGAACGTCAGCGCCCTGCCGTCCCCGAACTACGGCGTGTGGGACTACGGCCTGTACGCCTCGCCGAAGCCCGGCGCGCTCTACTCGCCGACCCGTGGCTGCTACTGGAACAAGTGCTCGTTCTGCGACTACGGGCTCGCGATGAACACGCCCACCTCGCCGTGGCGCACCCGTACCCCGGACCGTGTCATCGAGGACCTGCAGCTCGCCTCCAAGCACTCGCAGCACTTCTTCTTCGCCGTCGACGTGCTGTCGCCCGCCTACGCCCTGAAGATCTCCGAGGCGCTCATCGAGAGCGGCCTGGACATCAAGTGGATGGCCGACTTCCGGCTGGAGAAGAGCTACCGGACGGAGAACACCGAGGTGTTCGCCCGCGCCGGGTGCCTCGGCGCGGCCTTCGGGATGGAGAGCACCGACCAGGACGTCCTGAACATCATCAACAAGGGCACGGAGGTCCAGCGCCTGGAGACGCTGGTCGGCTCGTTCGCCGACGCCGGCATCCCGGTACAGCTGATGGGCTTCACCGGGCATCCCGGGGAGACCCGCCAGCAGGCCCAGGTGACCCTGGACACCGCCGAGGCGCTGCTCGAATCGGCCGCGACCGTCGCCCTCGGGAAGTTCGGCCTGACCCCGGGCGCGGACATCGCGCTGCGGCCCGACCACTACGGGATCGACGTCCACTACGACCCCTCCGGCGACCCGGCCGTCCCATGGGAGCTGGACTGGAGCCACCGCGAACCCGTCGACGCCTATCCCGAGGACGACTTCGACCACGCGCTGCGCCTGGTCCGGGGCTTCCCGTACCCCTTCCTCGGGGCCACCTGCACGCTGCACAGCCTGCTGTACTTCGAGCGGCAGCCCAAGGCGCCCTTCCCGATCCCGCAGTGGGGATACGCGCGGACCTGGGAGTCGTTCGACGTCATCCCCTTCTACCACGCGCAGACCGATGACCAGGGAACCACGCTCTTGAGCGGACTCACCGGGCGCGCCGTCGTCCTCGACGGCGCTCGGGCGAAGCTCTTCGCCACGCTGTTCGACGGCGGCCGGTGGCTGCGGATCGACGCGCGGGAGGGGCTCTCCCGGCAGGTGGAGATCCTGCTCGACTTCCTGATCAAGAACGCGTTGGCGATGTTCCTGCCGGCGGAGACCACATGACCATGCCCACGCTCCTCGTCGTCGTCCCGCCGCAGGCGGTCAGCATGCTCAACGGGCCGCCGCTCGCGCCGGTCCTGCTCGACTACGCGCTCTCGCCGCACGGCGTGGACGTCGAGTTCCTCGACGCCAACCTGAGCTTCTTCGAACGGCTGCGGAGCGACGAGGTGCGCACGGCCGTCACCGCCAAGCTCAAGGCGCTCACCGCCGAGGAGCTGTCGCACGACGCGCTCGAACCGGGCGACCTCACCCGGATCGGCCGGTACCTGTCGTTCCTGGAGAGCGACTACTGCCGTGGCGGGGAGATCAGCGGCGCCAGGGCGGGGATCGAGTGGAACGCCGTCCACGAACTCCTCGTCAACCCCCGGTCCGAGGTGCCCGACCCGGCGTTCCGCGATCTGTGGCTCGGCCGGGCCATGGACGAGCTGTGCCAGGAGATCCTGCGGCGCGAACCGGACCACATCGCGTTCTCCACCCTCTTCCACACGCAGACCGAGGCGGCGGCCGAGCTGTGCGGGCGACTGCGCGGCGCCGGGTTCGCCGGGCGGATCGTGCTCGGGGGAGCGGCGATCAAGCTGACGGACGACCTGGCGCTGGAACGGCTCATGACCGTCTGCGGTGCCGACCTCGCGTACAAGTTCAGCGTGTACGGGGAGTTCCCGACGCTCGCGGCGTTCCTGCGCGGCGAGTGCGAGGCCGACGGGGTGGCGAACGCGACCTACCTCGACGAGACGGGCGCACTGCGCCACGCGAAGGCGAAGGGCGGCACCGTCCGCTCGATGGTCCGCGCGCTCTCGTACGGCCTGGTCGAGGGCGCCGAGTACCTCGACGAGCGGATCTATCCCGTGCTGCTCTCGGAGGGCTGCTACTGGGGGAAGTGCGACTTCTGCGACTACCCGTTCCTCGCCTCGCAGGACCCGTTCAAGGTCACCGCCTTCTTCCGGCGGGCCGGCGACGTGGTGCACGACATCGGCGAACTCGTCCAGAAGCACGGGGTGTCGCGGATCGACCTGATCTCGGACGCCGTGCCGATGGGCTACTTCCGGCTGCTCGCCGACGCCGGCGCGGACCGGCTGCGGGAGCTCGGCGCCCGGCTCGAATGCTCGATCCGCGCCGAACCGAAGGCGAAGGCCCACCACTTCGAGGCCATGGCCGCGGCCGGCGTCGACCTGGTCACGATCGGCGTCGAGTCGCTCGCGGACGAGGTCCTCGACGGCATGCAGAAGGGCAACACCTACACCGACATCCTGCGGTCGATGCGGCTCGCCCGCGAGCAGGGCATCAAGGTGAAGGCCAACCTCATCTTCGACCACCCGAGGATGCAGCTGCGGCACGTCGACGAGACCCTGGAGAAGCTCCCCGAGATCCTCCAGTACGTCGAGTCGCTCGGCGTGCACTCCTTCGGGCTCACCCCGCACGCCCCGCTCGCGTTCACCCCGCAGAGCGCCAACCTCGTCATCCTCAACGGCCAGCGGACCACCAACGACCACGGCGAGCACCACCTCCGGTTCGTGCGGACCGACATGACGGCCGAGCTGGAGACCCGCCTCGCGGATCTGCGGACGGCCGTCGAGACGGCCGCCTACCAGCTGGAGACCGCGCGCGCCGGCGGCCGCCGGGAACCGGACCGGCGCAAGGTCCTGCGGCTTCCCTACCGCTGGGACGGCGGCCGGGCGGTCAGGGACGCCGCCCCGGACCTGAGCCTCAGCATCCCGGGCGAGGCCGCGCCCTTCTCGTACTTCGTGAAGGGCGGAGCGGATGGGTGAGGCGCCCGACGATCCGGACGGCGCCGTACGGATCGGGTTCGGCGGCGCGCCGGTCGTCCCCCTGGACGGGCTGGCGAGCGGCGGGTCCGGCGCGGCCTGCTTCCTCGGCGTCGATCCGGACCTGTCGCGCAGGTTCGGCGGGAAGTCCGACGGGGCCGCCGCCTTCGTCCGGCACTCCTCCGCCCGGATGCGGCCCTGGACCCGCAGGTACCGGCCCTCGGCCGTCGACGTGGGCGTCCTCACCGGCGACGCCGGTGACGCGGGCGACGTGGTCCGCGGCATCTCCGAGGTCTGCTCGGCCGCCTTCGCGGCCGGGTACGTGCCCGTCGTCGTCGGCGGCGACCACACGGTCAGCTATCCGGTGGCCGTCACCGCGGCCGCGCGGCACTCGGACCTGACCTACGTCTACCTGGACGCCCATCTGGACCTGGGCTTCCACCTCGACGCGTCCGGCGACGTGCACAACGGCAACTTCGTGGCCGCGCTCGCCGCCGGCGGCGCCTTCCGCGAGGTGGTCAACATCGGCGCGCGGGCCTGGACGACGTACGACGAGGCCTACGATCCCGGCGGCCCCGTCACGATCGTCCGCGACGTCGACCCCGGGGGCCTGTCCTTCCTGAGCGGCCGGAAGGTGCACGTCAGCCTGGACGTCGACGTACTCGATCCGGTGTACGTGCCGAACACGGGGAGCAGGGAACCGTTCGGCGCCACCCCGGAGCAGGTCGGACGCGTGATGGCCTGGATCGCGGACCATTGCACCGTCGTGAGCGCCGACGTGTCGGAAATCGTGCCCGATCCCGCGCACAAGGCGACCGCCGAGATCGCGATGCGCTGTATCCACGAACTGGTCAAGGAGCGGAAGACGCGATGAACGACAGGCCGGCGGACCGGACGACCGAGGCCGCCGTCGAGTTGCGGCCCCATACGCCGGCGAGCCTCGAACCGCTGCTGCGGTGGAAGAACGACGCCGAGATCCAGCGGCTCAGCGACGACGGAATCCGCACCTACACCCGCGAGCAGGTCACCGCGACGCTGGAGCGCTGGATGAGCCCCAGTGACGACATCGTCCACCTGGCGATCGGGCTCGCGGGCCGCGCGGAGCCCATCGGCTTCCTCCACCTGGCGCTCATCGAGTGGGCCCACCGGCGGTGCCGTCTGGGCATCGTCATCGGCGAGAAGGAGCTGTGGGGGCGCGGCTACGGGCAGCTGGCGGTCGCCGCGGCGGTCGACCACGCCTTCGACGTGCTCGACCTCGAACGGATCACGGTGGAGGTCTTCGCCGACAACCCGCGTTCCGCCCGGATGTTCGAGCGGGTGGGTTTCGTGCGCGAGGGCGTCATGCGGGAGAGCATCCGGCGCGACGGGAAGCCGGTCGACGAGCTGATCTTCGGGCTGCTGCGGCACGAGTGGAACGGGGGGAAGAAGTGACGGAAGCGACGGACGAAGTGACGGCAGAGGCGGCGGCTGAGGCGAGGGCGGAGGCGACGGCGGAAGGGCCGAGGATCGGGATCAGCGTCTCCGACCACGTGCCCGCGCTGGGCCACCTGGACGACGCCGTGTACCGGCGGGTCGACTACGTCGAGTACGGCGGCCACCATCCGCCGGCGAACGACCCCGGCATCCGGCACCTCTTCGACGAGGGCATCGTCGGCACCCTGACCCGGCACCTCGTGTCGGTCGAACTGCCCGACGCCCTCGACCTGGACGACGAGGCCGGGCTGATCGCGGAGAACCACGCGGGCACCGAACCGCGCTACATGGTCACCGACTTCGGCTTCTGGCGCCTGGGCGGCAGGGGCGAGCGCAACCTGTGGTTCCGCCCCGCGCTGCTCGACCACGAGGTCGCCGACCGGGTCGCCCGCAACGTCCGGGGCCTGTCGGCTCGGCTCGGCGCCCCGGTCCACGCCGAGAACCCGTTCAGCCTCACCCACGCCGGCGAGCTGAGCCCCCGCGCGTTCATGCAGGAGCTCGCCGAGCGCGGAGCGACGCTCTGCTTCGACATCGGGCACTTCTACGCCTGGTGCGTCAACGAGGGCCTCGACGTCGGGCGGGAGCTGGACCAGGTGCCGTTCGAGGCCGTCCGGGTGGCGCACATCGCCGGACTGAGCGAGGTCCGGTACGGCGGCCGCCGGCTGCTGCTCGACAACCACAACGTCCCGCCGCTGCGGGGCTGCCTCGATGTGCTCCGGACCGTCAAGGAGCGCTCCCCGTCGCTCGGCTGGGTGACGTACGAGGCCGAACTGGCCCCGGCGCAGGTACAGCATCGCGGTCTCGACGCGATAGAGAGGGCAATGGCATGACGATGTCGGAGGATGCGGCTCACGACGTGCCGGAGGCCGACTGCTTCCGCAGGCTGGTCCGCCGGCCCCCGCACGACGAGACGACGACCGAGTACCTGGCCTGGGCCCGCCTCATGGCCCAGGTCGTCGACGACCTCTCCCGGTGGGCGCCCAACTTCGCGGTGGCCGTGGCGTCGGAGTTCCGTTCCCTCGAAGGACTGCGGCCCTACTGCGAGTCCGGCGCGTACGAGAACGCGTACACCGGACCGCTCGCCCACGCCGTGAACTTCGTGCGCCACTTCGTCACCCAGGACCACCCCGGGTGGCTGAAGGACCTGGCCCGCTGCGAGATGTGGTCCAGCCCCCTGGCGC
Organism: Streptomyces sp. NPDC004327; assembly: GCF_042873935.1. Lineage (NCBI taxonomy): Bacteria > Bacillati > Actinomycetota > Actinomycetes > Kitasatosporales > Streptomycetaceae > Streptomyces > Streptomyces sp. NPDC004327. The sequence continues at coordinate 188,872 of NZ_JBIAME010000004.1, forward strand.
GGCAGCTCGACGACGTCGAGCGCAAGGCCGTGAAGGAGGCGCTCGACATCCGGGAGCGCGGCGGCAAGGAGTTCGTGATCGTGGAGCACGACGTCCTGGAGACCCTCCAGCACGTCACGGGATACCGCGACATGACCTTCGTGCGGACCGCGCCGCTGATGTGGCTGCTGCGGGTGCCGCCGCTCGACGTGACGCCCGCGCCCGAGCCGCGTCCGGGCCTCGTGGTCTTCCACCCGCACGACGACGGAGTCTCCCTGTCCTACGTTCCCGCCGGCGGCGGACGGTGATCGGCGGCGTCGGCATCGGCGTCGCCGTCGAGGCCGCGTGCGACCAGTACGCCCGCGTCGGGACCGCCGGCGGCTGGGTCACCGACTTCGTCGAGTACGGCGTTCACACGGCCGTCGGGATCCCGGACTGGGTGGTCGAGACCCGCAGCGCGCTGGGCTGCGGGCTCACCCTCCACCCCCTGGACATGAACATGGCGGGGCCGGAGCAGGGCACCGGGGAGTGGGTGGAGTCGCTGGCGGCCCTGGTGCGCGCACACGAGGTCTCGGCGCTCGTCAGCGACGCGGGCTTCTGGTACCACGGCTCGCGCCGGGGCACCTGGTTCCGCCCGCCGGACATGAACCGGGCGGCGGCCCGCTGCCGCGAGAGCGCCGCCGCGATCGCGGCCGCGTGCGGGGTCCCGTTCCGGGTCGAGAACCCGCCGCTGGAATGGCTGCCGGACGCCCCGTCCCTGTGGTCCTTCCTCGACGAGGCGTCGGACCACGAGGGCGTGCAGATCTGCCTCGACCTGTCGCACGTGCTCCAGTTCGAGCGCAACGTGCACGGCCGGGCCCCGGTCCTGCCCCGCTCCTTCCCGTGGGAGCGCGTCGCGGAGATCCATCTCGCCGGATACGTCCGGGCCGAGTACGCCGGCCGGACCGTCTACCTCGACCAGCACCTCGCGGACATCCCGGCCGAGGAGTACCGCCTCCTCGCCCAGGTCGTCGACCTGCGCGGCACGGACCTCCCGCTGGGCATCTGCCTGGAGATGGAGCCGCGCGAGCCGGGGGCCTTCGTGGCCGCCGTGGACAACATCCACGCGGCGCTCGGCGTCGCGGCCGCCTGACCCCGGGACCCGGGGCCGGGCGGCCCGCTCCGCGCTAGGAAGCGGACGTGCGGCGCTCGCCGCGTCCGGAGCCGCGCTCCGCGCCCGAGCCGCTGCCGCCGGCCGGCGTCCGCCGGCCGGATCCGCGCCCGGCCTTGGCGGAGGTGCCGCGGGCCGCCCCGTCCCCTCCCCGGCGCTCGGCGCCGCGGCCGCCCGAGCCGCCGGCGCCGCCCGCGGCCTTGCCGGCCCCGGAACCGGCGCCGGCCCCGGTGCGACGGGCCGAGCCGCGTCCGGCGCCCGCCGAAGGCCGCTCGGTGCCCGCCGCCCCGGCGGACGTCCGGCGGCCCGTGCCGCGGCCGCCGCCCGTGCCGGTGGTGGGAGCGTCCGTCGTCGTCGCCGCGCCGCCGCTCCTGCGACGACGGCCGGAGCGCGAGCCGCCGGACCGGGTGCCCGGCTCGCCGCCGGTCTTCCGCTCGCGGCGGGGCGCCGCCGGCGCCGCCGCCGGCTGGGGGACCTCGATGGTGACGGGGACGCCGGAGGGCTCCCGGGCGCCGGTGAGGGTGGCCAGTTCGGCGTCGCCGGACGTGATCCGGGCCGTACGGGGGCGGATGCCCGCGTCGGACATCAGCCGGGTGACGTCCCGCTTCTGGTCGGGCAGGACCAGGGTGACCACGCTGCCGGTGCCGCCGGCGCGGGCCGTCCGGCCGCCCCGGTGCAGGTAGTCCTTGTGGTCCGTGGGCGGGTCGACGTTCACGACGAGGTCGAGGTCGTCGACGTGGATGCCGCGGGCCGCGACGTTCGTCGCCACCAGCGCGGTGACGTGACCGCTCTTGAACTGCTCCAGGGTGCGGGTGCGCTGCGGCTGGCTGCGGCCGCCGTGCAGGGCGGCGGCCCGGACGCCGACGGCCAGGAGCCGCTTGGCGAGCCGGTCGGCGGACCGCTTGGTGTCGAGGAAGAGGATGACCCGGCCGTCACGGGCCGCGATGCGCGTGGTGACGGCCTTCTTGTCGGTCTCGTCCAGCAGGTGGAGCACATGGTGCTCCATCGTGGTCACCGCGCCCGCGGACGGGTCCACGGAGTGCACGACCGGGTCGGTCAGGAAGCGCTGCACCAGCCGGTCGATGTTGGCGTCCAGGGTGGCCGAGAAGAGCATCCGCTGCCCGTCGGGCCGCACCTGCTGGATCAGCTTGGTGACCTGCGGCAGGAAGCCCATGTCGGTCATCTGGTCGGCTTCGTCGAGCACGGTTATGCGGACGTCGTCGAGCACGCAGTCGCCGCGCTCCACGAGGTCGTTGAGCCGGCCCGGGCTCGCCACCAGCACCTCGGCGCCGCGCCGCAGGGCGGCGGCCTGCCGGGTGATGGACAGTCCGCCGACCACGGTGGTCATGCGGAGGTTCACCGCGGTGGCGTACGGCGTGAGCGCGTCGGTCACCTGCTGGGCGAGTTCACGCGTGGGGACGAGCACGAGCGCGAGCGGCGCCTTGGGCTCGGCCCGCAGTCCTGCCGTACGGGCGAGGAGCGCGAGCCCGAACGCGAGGGTCTTCCCGGAGCCGGTGCGGCCACGGCCGAGCAGGTCGCGGCCCGCCAGCGAGTTGGGCAGCGTCGCGGCCTGGATGGGGAAGGGGGTGGTGACGCCCTGTGCGGCGAGGGTCTTCAGCAGCCCTGCGGGCAGGTCCATACCGGCGAAGTCCTCGACGGCGGGAAGCGCGGGGGTCGTGCTTTCCGGCAGCCGGAACTCCTTCGGCTGCGACGGCGCCGGGGACGGCGACGAGGGGCGCCGGTTCGACTTCTGGGACCTACGGGACATGCAGTTGTCTGCCTTCCTGGAAACAGCGCAAACCGGGGTCCGCACCATGACGGTGCGGACCCCGGCAAGCGGATACGCGTGCGGCGATCAGGCGGGAACGATGTTCTCCGCCTGCGGGCCCTTCTGGCCCTGCGTCACGTCGAAGCTGACCCGCTGGCCCTCGCGGAGCTCACGGTAGCCCTGGGTGGCGATGTTCGAGTAGTGGGCGAAGACGTCCGGGCCGCCGCCGTCCTGCTCGATGAAGCCGAAACCCTTTTCGGCGTTGAACCACTTCACGGTTCCCTGTGCCATGATCTTCTCCTTCTGTAGGCAGAGGCCCCATCCGGAGATGCCGGAAAACAAAATTTGCGCCTGATGGAGAAGCAATCCCGTCAGGCGCGCATAGGTTCATGGGTACCACAACTGCAACCCCGTAATTGTAGCACGGTGTGGAGACCGCACCGAAGGAGCTGACGACGACATGACCGCAGGACGCCTGCTCAGGGCACTCGACCGGCCGGCGACGCCCTGGCGCAACGGCGGCGGCGTGACCCGCGAGGTCGCCGCCGGCCCGGCCGATTCGGGCCTCGACGACTTCGTCTGGCGGGTGAGCCTCGCCGACGTCGCGGCCGGCGGCCCCTTCTCCGCCTTTCCCGGCGTCGACCGGATCATCACGGTCGTCGACGGCCCCGGCATGGAGCTGACCGTCGACGGGACCCCGCACACCGTCGCCGAGCCGTACCGGCCCTTCGCCTTCTCCGGCGACGCGGCCACCGACTGCCGGCTCCTCGGCGGCCCGCTCGTCGACTTCAACGTGATGACCCGCCGCACCGCCGCGACGGCGGACGTGCGCGTCACGCGCGAAGGGTTCTCCGCCGCCCCGGCGGACGGGACGGTGACCCTGGTGATCGCGCTGGCGGGCACGGCGGCCGTCACCGCGGGCACCACGCTCGGCCGCTTCGACGCCGTCCTGCTCTCCGGCGGCGAGAGCGCCGCCTTCGACGTCGACGGCGTGACGGCCGTCGTCACCGTCACGCCCGTACGGGTCTGAGGCCCCGGAGCGGGTCAGGAGACCGACCGGCCGAAGAACTCCAGCTCCGCCACGGCCACCTGCTTGCGCGGGTCGGCCCGCCACGCCGAGCGCAGCACCAGCCGCACCGACATCGCGTCGCGGACCCGGACGTCGAGACGCTGGACGCCGCCGTCGTTGATGGTGTGGTGGGAGACGTGCGCGGTGTCGGAGGAGTCGGTGACGACGAGGTCGAAGGTGCGCGGCGTGGCCTGGCCGTCGGACTGGGTGGTGGTCTTCGAACTGCCCGGAGTGATCAGGACGTTGAGCAGGTCGGTCGGCTCGCCGAAGCGCGCCTCCAGGTACTGGCCGGCCGAGTCGCCCGCGTAGCCGGTGCCCCACCAGGTGTTGGAGTAGCCGTCGCCGGCCAGCACGGGCGCCTGCTTCGGGGCCGAGTGGGAGGCGGTCCAGGCGACGGGGAGGACCGCGACGCGGGTGGCGAAGTGGTCCTGGACCGCGCGGGCGGCCGGCGGCCCGCCGACGACTCCGCCCACCACCACGGTGACGACACCGGCGGCGACCAGCGCGCGGGCGATCCAGCGGCGCCGGTCGCGGGGCAGGCCGGGGCGCTGGCCGGCGTACGGGCCGTCGGCCGCGGCCGGGTGCTCCGGGTCCATCGGGGTCGCGCAGAAGCGGCAGAAGCGGCGGCCCGGGGCGTTGGGGCGGGCGCAGGCCGGGCACGGCGGTCCGCCGGGGGCCGGGGCGGCCGCCTCAGGGGTGCGGACGGTGGGCGCGGCGGCCTCCGGGCGGGCGGGGAGCACGGGCGCGGCGACGGCCGGGGGCTCGTCCTCCTCGTGCTCCGGGACCGGGACCAGCAGGGAGCGCACGACGGTGTCCTCGGGACCGGTGGCCCGCTCCCGCGACGGCGCGGGCTCCTCGCCCCGTTCCTCACGCTGCTCCTCCCGCCGCTCCTGGCGCGGCTCCGCACCCGGTTCCACGCGCGGTTCCACGCGCGCTTCCGTGCGCGCCGCCGCGCGCGATTCGGCGCCCGGCTCCTCGTCCGACCGTCCGCTCCAGCGCAGGAACGCCCCGCAGCTGTCGCAGAACGACTGGTCGGTCGTGCGCACCGGGCTCGCGCAGTCCGGGCAGGGGCGGGTCGACGCGGGCGCGTCACTCATGGGATCGGTCTCCTTCGGAGCTTCGGGACGTGGCCGCCACGGCGACCGTGAACGGCAGGTGCGCGGGCCGGGCCGCGGCCACCACCGCGCGCAGGCGGTACGGGTCCACGGCGGCGGGGTCGGCGACCCGGAGGGTGACGTGCACCCCGGGCTCGGGGGCGCCCGGGAAAGGGCCGAGCGGACGGACCGACCAGCTCGCGCCGCCGCTCTCGGTGATCTCCGGCATGACGCCGAAGGCGAGCCGGACCGCGAAGGCGAGCCCCTGGCGGGTGCCGCGCACCCGGTGCAGGGCGACGGCCGAGGCGACCGCCTGCCGGCGCAGCGCGAGCGGCTCGGCGCCCGTCAGCTCCGCGCCGACCCAGCCGGCCAGGTAGTCGACGAAGTCGGCGGGCGCGAGAGCGGGCGAGAAGTACGCCTCCAGGGAGTCGAGGACGTGGAAGAGCGGGGCGAGGACCACGTCCAGGCCGGCCACGAACCGCTGCCCGAACTCGTCCTCCGCGTACACCGCCGGCAGCGCCGCGCCCAGCGGGTGCGCGGTCGCGAGCCCCGGCACCGTACCCCGCGCGGAGCCGCCCACCGGGCCCGTCACCGCGCCTCGATCACGCGGACGTGGTGGTCGAACGGGAAGAGCAGCGCGGACGGCGCCAGTTCGATCCGGTCCGTCGCGTCGCCGCGCCGCCCGGTCAGCGGATCGGCCGGATGCAGCAGGACCTCGTCCACCAGCTCCACGCCCGGCACCCGCTGCAGCGCGGCGAAGATCTCGCCGGCCCGCAGCGGCCGTCCGAACGGCCAGCCCTCGCCGTGCGCGCCGCCGGTCAGCGGGTCCAGGTACGCGTACAGCGAGTCGAGCGCCTCGGCACGCACCCGCTCCGCCCCGGCCGCCCGGAAGCAGTGCAGCGTCGCGACCACCGTCACGCCCTGGTAGTACGGGGGCCCCACGGCGAGCCGGGTGCCCAGCGGGCGGCGCTCGTCGAGGAAGCCGCTCACCCGGGACAGCAACTCCTCGCCCGGCACCAGCTGTTCGAAGCGCAGCCGGCCGCCCCGGTCGTGCACCGCCTGCGGCACGACCAGGACCCGGACGGCGTTCTCGCCCGCCTCGGCCGCGTCCGCCGCCAGGCAGGAGATCCGCGCGGCCTCCGGCGCCGCCCGCCGGGCCAGCTCCTCGTAGTCGCGGGCGGTCACGGCCCGCTCCTGGGCCCGCAGGGTGATGGGCGCCCGGGCCTTGGCCTCCTCGACGGTCTCGCCGTCCACCCCGCCGCGCGCCGCCTCGCGGTTCTCGACCCGCGCGATGTAGGGGATGGAGCTGCGCAGCACGCTGATCGTCGACCGGGCCACGTTGCCCGCCCGGCCGCCGCCGGTGCCGTACCGCACCGCGCGGATCGCCGCGCCCTTCGGCGGGACGGCGCCGAACTGCCGCACGGTGCCGTCCGGCTGGCGTACGGCGGGGCCGAAGGCGATCTCGCCGGTGGCCGCGTCCAGCGTGAAGTGCCGGTCGCCGGGCCGGGACGAGGCGAAGTCGGGGACGGCCGTCCAGTCCTCCCAGACCGCGTCCGGGTCCCCGTCGTCCGCGCCGCCGTCCCCCGGGGCGCGCTCGGCGACCTGGAGCAGCAGCGGCGGCCGGTCCACGACGGGCGCGTGCGCGAGCCGGATGCGCTGCGCGGGCACCCCCTCGGACTCGCCCAGCTGCTCGTCCCGGACCGTCTCCGCGTGCGCCGCGCGCACCGTGCCGCCGATGGTGAAGGCGCCCGCGGCCCGTACCGTCGGCGACTCGCTGTACGACGGCAGACCGGCGACCGGCTCGACCACGCGGCAGCGCACCCAGCCCGCCTCGTGACCGCCGAGGCGCGACAGCGCGTGCCCGGACGGCATGTGCAGGACCACCTCGCCCGGCCGGTTGAGCCCGCCGGTGGAGTCCTCGTCGATCTCGCACACGGTCCACCCGCCGGCGGTCGTCCACGCCTCCCACACCAGCGGGGGCCGGCGCGGGTCCACGCCGACGCCGTCCACCCGGCTGTCCAGGTCGAGCACCAGGACGCAGTCCGGCACCGCCGCCGACAGGCCGAGCAGCAGCGCGTCGCCGACGCGCGGTGACGCCGTGAAGACGGACACGTCCGTGCCGCCGAGGACGTCCTGCGTGCGGTCCTCGGGCGCGCCGCCCGCCTCCTGGCGCAGCAGCCGCGTCAACGCGCACGGCACGACGGTCAGATCGGCGACCGTCGCGAAGACGACCGCCTCCTCCGTCTCCGTCCGCCCGGTCGCGACCTCCGTGCCGGCGGGCAGCAGCACCGGCTCGGGCTGCGGCGCGGACAGCCGGAAGGTGACCTCGGCGTGCGCGGCGGCGGGCGGGAACAGCGTCACGCCCAGCAGGTCCAGGAAGGCCAGATGGTTCTTCTCCGGGACCCGGTTGAGCCGGTAGACGAGCTGGTCGGCCATGTGGGCGACGGCCTCGATCAGGGTCACGCCGGGGTCGGAGACGTTGTGGTCCGTCCACTCGGGACACGCCTGCTGGACATAGCGCTTGGCGTCGTCGACGAACTGCTGGAAGCGCCGGTCGTCGAGATGGGGTGCGGGCAGGGCCATGGCGGGGCTTTCAGTCCTCGGAGGGGATGACGTAGAAGGGGAAGACGAGATTGCGCGGGTTGTTGGCGCCGCGCACCCGGTAGCGGACGTCGATGTGCAGGGTCGTCGGCTCGCCGGGCGCCGGAGCGACGGTGACCTCCTCCACCTCGATGCGCGGCTCCCAGCGGTCGAGCGAGGACATCACCTCGTAGCGGATCCGGCCCATCGTCGCGTCGTTGACCGGCGCGAACACCAACTCGTGGACGGCGCAGCCGAATTCGGGCCGCATCGGCCGCTCGCCCGGCGCGGTGGCGAGCACGAGCCGCATCGACTCCTCGATCTCGCGGTCGCGCCGCACCAGGGCGATCGCCCCGCTCGGGCCGGTGCGCAGCGGAAACGCCCAGCCCGCGCCGACGAAGCGCTCACTCATGACAGGTCCCCCTTCGGATGGGCAGCCGGGCTCAGAACGGCAGGTTCGCCGCGACCGGATTGGGCATCGGGACGGTCGAGGTGACGATCGCGGGCGCGTTGAGGACGGCCTGGGTCAGCGCCGACACCTTGAACTTCGTCCCCGCCTTGATGTCCACGCCGAGCTTCGCGTCCAGGCTGATCCGCCCCTGCGCCGACAGCGTCAGATCCGCCCCCGACTCGACGGTGACCCCCCGGGCGCCCGAGATGGTGACCGTGCCGTCGCTGTCGATGGTCAGGGTCGTGCGGGCCTCGTTCAGCTCGATGCTCAGCTTCCCCTGACCGGTGCGCAGCCGCACGCCGTGCGAGGCCCGGGTCCGGCCGCCCGCCTCGCGCAGCTCGACGGTGTGGCCGCTGCGCGAGGTCAGCGCCCGCCACTGCACCCGCCCGCTCGTCGGATCGACCGGCGGCACCCCGTCGGTGGCCGGGGTGTGCCGGTCCACGCCGTTGTAGAGCCCCGCAAGCACGTACGGGTGCTCCAGGGAACCCCGGTCGAAGGCGCACAGCACCTCGTCGCCGACCTCCGGGAGCACCAGCCCGCCGCCCCCGGTGCCGCCGAGCTGCGCCACCCGGCACCAGGAGCTCTCGTACGTCGCCGACAGCCACGGGAAGCGCAGTCTGACCCGGCCGAGCGACAGCGGGTCCTTGGTGTTGGTCACCAGTGCCACCGCGACGCCCGGCATCGCCGGCGCCGGCTCGGTGCCGCCCGACGCCGTCCCGTACAGCGAACGGAACTGCCGGCCGGACACCGTCAGCCAGGTGGTGAACTGCCGCCCCGACGCGAAGACATGACGCACCCCGGTCGCCGTGTAGCGGCCCTCGAACGGGAAGCCCGCACCGCGCACGGCCACCGGCTGCCCCGGCTTCAGCGCGGGGTTGCCGGTGACCGCCACCTCCAGCTCCGCGTACGAGCCGGCGACGTCGTCCGCGAGCGCGGCGGCGGCCTGCGTCACCTCTGACTGGGTCGTGAACGGCGTTGCCGTCGAGGCCAGTTCGGCCGGACCGAAGGGCTCGGAGAGCTGCACCGGGGTGATGTCGGACTCGATGTCGCCGCTGCCGACGGCGGGCGTCGGGGAGGACAGCGCCTGCTTGGTCCGGGGATCCCAGCCGCGCACGTCGACCGTGCGGACCTGGCCGGCGGCGGTGACGGACACCCTGCTGTGCAGGGTGTTGTGCCCGAAGTCCAGGACGTACGGGCTCTGCGCCGCCGGAGTGGTGTCGGCGGGCGCGGTCGCGGCCGGCGGCAGCGCGGCGAACACCAGCCGGCCGGCCGGGTCGAGGGAGAGCCGCACGTCGTTCTCCCGGGCCAGCCGGGAGAGGAAGTCCCAGTCGGTGATGTTGGGCTGGGTGGCCAGCTCGTACACCGTCGGCGTCGCGTCGATCCGGCCCACCGGGATGCCGCAGCGGGCGGCCAGCCGGCGGGCGATGTCGGACGCCGTCATGTTCGGGTAGCCCTCGATCCGCCGGTTGCGCAGCAGCCGGTGCCCCGGGTCGTACCCGCGCAGGATCAGATAGCGCCCGTGCCCCGGCGCCGCGTCCACCTCGACGGCCGTCACCTCGCCGGTGAGCATCGGCTCGCCGCGCCTGCCGTCCGTGAACGGCGAGAGCACCGCCATCGCGCCCACCTTCAGGAACGGGAACTTCTCGGTGAGGGTGCCGTCCTTGTCGCTGAACGTCAGCTGGAACGCCGACGGGACGTTGACGCTCGCGTCCACCCAGCCCTCGGTGAGCCGCACCGCCAGTGGATCGGGCAGCAGCGTGCCGTCGAGCTGCACGTGCAGGACGGTGGTGAAGGTCTTCTCGCTCATCGGGTGCCCTTGCTCTGAGGTGTGTGGGTCTCCTGCGCGTCGGTGGCCGACGGCAGCAGCAGCTCCGTGCCCGGGCGCAGCCGCATCGGGTCGTCGATCCCGTTGGCCTCGGCGATCAGCCGCCAGCGCGTCGCGTCGCCGTACTCCCGCCAGGCCAGCGACGCGAGCGAGTCCCCGGACACCGTCCGGTGCGTCCGCCGCGCCGACAGCGCGCCCGAGGTCGGGTTCTGCCGCTTGGTCGCCGTCGCGATCTCGGTGAGGGACAGCTGACAGGTGGCGCGCAGGGGCACGCCGCTCGGGCTGAACAGGGTGTACGTCGCGGCCACGGACGTCACGTACGCGACGAACCGCACCGTCGAGAACGAACCCCAGGAGAACTCCACCCACGGCGGCGACGGCGCCTTCGACTCCACGCTCTGCTGCGTCACCTCGCAACAGGACAGCAGCAGTTCGACCTGCTGCTGCACCACCGTCGACGACGGCGTCCCCGACGCGTCGAGGAACACCTCCACGTCCATCGAGGCCGGCCGGCTGCCGGTGAACTTCGGCGGCGCGCCGCGCGTGTACGCGACGGCCGGCTCCGTGTGCCAGTCCGCCGCCCGGCTCAGCCGCAGCTGGTCCGGATTGAACTGGAACCGAACCTCGCCCAGCCGCCCGCCGAGCGGCCCGTCCAGATCCGTCGGCGGCTGGTGGATGGACAGCGCCGCCCGCGACAGCCCGCGCGCCGCCGTCCCGCCGATCGGCGCGGCCATCTCAGGCCCCTCCGGCGTCGGTGAACCCGTGGTGCGCGATCTCCAGCGTCTCCGTCGCCACGGCCGGACTGGCCGGGTCGAGCGTCGGCCCCGTCCAGCGGACCGGCAGCACCTCGACGAGCCCCCACTGCGCCACGACCGAGCGGTCCGCGCGCAGCGCCGCGATCTGCGCCGTCGGACGCGTGATCCCGGTCGCCAGCGAGGAGATCCACGCCGCCACCTTCGCCGTGTCCGGGGTGAGCGGGCGCGTCAGACGGATCGTGGAGAAGGTCACCCGCGTCGGCAGCTGCCAGACGAAGCCGTTGTTCCCGCCCTCCTGGCGCTGCTCGACCTCCACTTCGGAGGACAGGCCGTCACAGCCGTTGAACAGGCCGAGGTCCTGGCCGTCGATGGTCAGCTTGAAGAAGACGGTGGAGGCGGGGTCCTGCGGGGTGGGCATGGTGGCGGGTCTCTCGGATAGGCGGAGGGGTCAGCTGGAGTGGTCGCGGAGGCGGCCGACGCGCTCACGGTCGGCGCGGAGCTCGGCGCGCAGGAGACGGGAGAGGGGAGTGACGAGGCGACGGGCCAGCTCGTCGAGGTGGGTGGGTGATACGGCGGAGGCGTCGGCCGGCGGGGCGGAGGCGGTGACCGGAGCCGGTGCCGGGGCCGGGGCCGGGGCGGCGGTGCGCTGGACGGGGGCCGGGACGGACGTGGTGCGGGTGACGGGTGGTGCGGGCTGCGCCGCTCGGGGAGCCGGCGGCGCGGGCGTCGGGGTGACAGCGGGGCCGCTGCTCGGGGCGCTCCGGCGCTGGACCGCGGCCGGGGGCGGCGCCACCGGGACCACGGGCCGGGCGGGGCCCGGCGGAACGGGGCGCGTGACCGGTGCGGGCGCGGGGGGCGCCTGACGGGGCGCGAGCGGACGGGACGTGGTGAGCGGGCGGGTGGCCCGCCGCTGCACGGCCGGCGCGGTGGCCCGGGGAACGTCGGTGACCGTCACGAGGGGGAGCGGAACCGGGCGTTCGGGTGCGCGCCGGGCCGGAGGCTCGGGCGCGGGAGGCGGGGGCGGGGGCGTCGCCGGTGCCGGAGCCGGTGCCACGGCGGTTGCGGGGGCGGGGCCCGGGGCCGGCGGCGCCGGGGTGATCGGCGCGCCGACCGGTGACCGCCGGGGCACGGTGTTCGCTCGCGGCGCGGACGGCTCGGCCGCCGCACGCTGCACGGGCGCGCCGAGCCCCGGCCGGACCGGCGGGACCTGCGGCGCGGACGCCGTCGCGGTCCAGCCGGCACCCGGCGCGCGCCGCGAACGGCGCACGGCGGGACGCTGCCGGAGGGGAGGGACCTCGGTCCCGGCGGGGGACACCGGGACCGAGGAGCTCGGGGACCGGCCGGAGGCGGAGGACTCCGGCGCGGTGACGGGGGGTACGGAGGAGGGCGCCGCGGGAGCCGCAGACGCGGGCGTGCGCTGGACGGGCGCGGCGCCGGGTGCGGCCGCGGCCGTGCCGTGCGGCGGGACGGCCGCCGTGCGCCGGGCCGCGTCGGCTCGGCCGGCCGGACCCTTCGCGGGTGCGTGCGTGTGCGGGGCGGCGCGTGGGACGGGCGCGGTGGCGGCCGTGGCCGCCGTGCGCGCCTGGCCGGCGTCGGCGGTGCGGGTGGTGTCGGCCGTGGGCGCGGGCCCGGGCGTCGTCGCGCGCTGGAGCGGCGCCGGGCCGCCGGGCCCGGTGGTGCCGGTCATCGGCGTCGGGCCCGGGTGCGCCGGTGCGGCGGGCCGGGTGGTCGTGGAGCTCGCGGGCGCCGTCGAGCGCTGGACGGGTGCCGCGCCCGGCGCGGACGTACGACCGGGCAGGACGGTGCCGACCGGGGTGGTCGCGCCCGGGTTCGCCGGCCCACCGGGGCGGACGGCGCCGACGGGGGCGTCCGTGCGGGCGGCCGGGGAGGCCGCTGCCCGCTGCACGGCCGTCATGGCCGGGCCGGCATCGGCCGGGACGACCGCGTCCGCCGGCGGGACCGGTGCCGTCCGCGTCGTCGGCGTGGCCGCCGCCGGAGCCGCTGCCCGCTGGACCGGAGCCGTTCCCGGCGCCGCCGGCCCGGCGGACCGGGCCACGCTCGCCGGAGCGAGCCGGCGCGGCGGCTGCGCGGGGCGGGCCGTGAGCAGCGGTGAGCGTCGTACGGGCGCGGGCTGGACGGGCACCGGGCGCGCCGTGCCGGACGCCTGCGGAGCCGTACGCGTGGCGGGCGCCGTGCCCTCCGCCGCGGCCGCTCGTGCGACGGACTGCGTCGCGCTCGCCTCCGCGGGCCGGACCGCGGGCGCGGCAGCACCGTCCCGTACCGGCCGAGACGCCGACGCACCCTGTCCGTCGGGCTTTCCCGTCGCGCGCTGGGCCACGACGGCAGGCGCCTGCGGAGCCGTACGAGAGATGTCCGCGCCCGGGTTCGGCGTGGACGCCGAGGCAGACCGGACCGCGCCGCCAGGGCGAGCGGCGGCGCGCTGAACGGGCTGTGCGGGTGCCGTGTCCGGCGTGGGCGTGGTGGCCGGTCGGGCCGCGCTGGCCTTGCGAGCGGCGGCGCGCTGAACGGGCTGTGCGGGTGCCGCGTCCCGCGTGGGTGCGGCGGCCGGTCGGACGGTGCTGTCCGGGCGACCGGTGGTGCGCTGTACGGACGGCGCGGATGCCGCGTCGCGCGTGGGTGCGGCGGCCGGTCGGGCCGCGCTGTCCTTGCGGGCTGTGGTGCGCTGAACGGGCTGTGCGGGTGTCGCGGCCGGTCGGACAGTGCTGTCCGTGCGACCGGCGGTGCGCTGAACGGACGGGGCGGGTGCCGCGCCGCGCGTGGGTGTCGCGGCCGGTCGGGCCGCGCCGTCCTCGCGAGCGGCGGCGCGCTGAACCGCCCGCGCCGGCGCCGCGCCGTCGCTCCGGAGCGTGGGCACGTCGGTCGCGGAGCGCATCGCGTCCGCTCCCGTGTCCCCGCTCCGCGTCGACGCCGAGGCCGGTCGGGCCGCGCCCTTCGCGTGAGCGGCGGCACGCTGAACAGCCCGCGCCGCGCCCTCGCCCGCAGCCGCGGCGGGCTCGACGGCCGGCAGCCGCAGGCCCGGGAGCTCCGCGCCCGTCGGCCGCTCCGCCGGAGCCACCGCGCGCACCGCGTCCAGCAGCACGCCGCCCGGCGCGTCCGGGACCGCGCCGTGGCCGAGGTCGCTGTGGAAGGAGGGGTTCCAGTGGGTCGCGAGGTAGCCGGCGAAGGCCGGCTCGGCGACGGGACGCGGAGAGTCCAGCACGCGCTGGACGGGCGGCAGTGCCCGCCACGCGCTGCCGGACGCCGTCGGCCCGGTCACACCGGCGTCCACCGTGCTCACCGCGTCCGCCGCGTCATTCGCGGCGTCGCGCTGCCTCCGGCGCCGCCCCCACCTCTCGAACATTCCCACCTTCTCCGACCTCCTTTCCCGTAGTGCTGTTACGTCTGCGCCGCCCGCTCGACCAGCGCCGCCGCCCGGGCCACGAATCCGCGCCGGTCGGCGTGCTCCAGATCGAGGATGTCGTCCACGCCCCAGTGGAAGTGGAAGGCGAGGTACGCGGTCTCCTCCTCGATCCGGTCGGCCGCGTACGTCACGATTCCCCCAGGCGGCTCCCGGCGAGTTCGACCTCGAAGGACTCCTCGCAGTGCGGGCAGGCGACCGCGGCCCGGGTGTGGCCCTCGGCGTTGATCTGCCGGTAGAAGTCCTGGAGGAAGGCCAGGTCGGAGGCGAACATGTTCTCCACGGTCCCGTCGTGGACCGACGGGAGCGTGCCCAGGCGGGTGATGACCCGGCCGAGCAGGACCACGGAGAGGTACGCGGGGTTCTCCCGGACCCGGAGGTCCCGCAGCGGCACCAGCTCGTCCCGGGCGGTGGCCAGGCGCATCGCGCCCGTGCGGTGCACGGTGCCCGACTCGTCCACGAAGCCGCGGGGCAGCTCGAACTCGAACTCCGTCCGCAGCGGTTCCTGCCGGCGTTCGGTGCCCACGGCCGGCCCCGGCCCCGGCGCCACCGCCGTCGATCCCTCGCGCCGCATCAGCCGAGCGTGAGTTCTTCGAAGGTGATGGTGACCTGCTCGGTGAGGGCGGAGGCGTCACCGGCCTTGGTCGCGCTGAGCTCGACCTTCGTGCACCAGGCGTTGCGCAGGTTGTACCGCTTCACCTCCTGCTGCTGGTAGTCCATGAAGATGATCGAGGCGTCCTTGCGGGCCGAGCCCATGTCGCCGGCGATGGAGGCCGAGATCCACTCGGTGAAGGCGGGAGACTGGGTGGCGCCGCGCGTCACCGTGCACTCGCCGGCCTTCTTCACGCCGGGCAGCTTCTTGATGATCGGCTTGCCGTCGGCCGTGACCTGCTGGAACTCGATGACGTCCTGCTCCATCGAGAGGCTGCTGACCTCCTGCAGGGTCTCGACCATGACCCCGTCGATCTGGAGGCCGAAATTGTGACTGGTGAGGGCGTCACCGGTGTCGAGGGACATGCTGGGTCACACTCCTGTTGCGTGGGTCCGGGATGCGGGAGAGGTCTGAATGGCGAGGGGAGCGGGGCGGGTCACTCCTCCAGCTCCCCGCCGCCGCCCTGGAACTGCGCGAGCCGGAACACGACGAACTCGGCCGGCTTCACCGGCGCGATGCCGATCTCGCAGACCACACGGCCGAGGTCCACGGACTCCGGCGGGTTGGTCTCCTCGTCGCACTTCACGTAGAACGCGTCCTCGGCCCGCTGGCCGAACAGCGCGCCCTGGCGCCACTCGTTGACCAGGAAGGACGAGACGTTGCGGCGGATACGGGCCCACAGCGAGGCGTCGTTGGGCTCGAAGACGACCCACTGGGTGCCGACGAGGATGGACTCCTCGAGGTAGTTGAAGTAGCGGCGGACGTTCAGGTAGCGCCAGGCCGGGTCGGAGGCGAGCGTACGGGCGCCCCACACGCGGATGCCCCGGCCGGGGAAGGCGCGGATGCAGTTCACGCCGATCGGGTTGAGCAGGTCCTGCTCGCCGCGGGTGATCTGGAGTTCGAGGTCGACGGCCCCGCGCACGATCTCGTTGGCGGGGGCCTTGTGCACGCCGCGCTCGGCGTCGTTGCGGGCCCAGACGCCGGCCATGTGGCCGGACGGCGGAACGGTGCGGGTCTGGCCGGTGGACGGGTCGAACGACTTGATCCACGGGTAGTAGACGGCGGCGTACCGCGAGTCGTAACCGGCCGACTCCTGGCGCCACTTGCGCACGTCGCGCGCGTTGAGCGCGGGCGGCGGGTCGAGGATGGCCATGCGGTCGCCCATGAGCTCGCAGTGGGCGATGAGGCCCAGCTGGACGGCCTTGACCTGTTCCGCGTCGATCAGGCCCTGCTGGTAGGCGGCCATCAGGTCGGGCACGGCGACCATGCTGATCTCGTCGTACGCCTCCAGGCCGCCGAAGCCGGTGCGGTCGGCCGAATCGCCGATGAACTGCGCCGACTCCAGGGCCGCTTCGGCCGCACCCGGCGCCACCGCGGCCGGCGCGGAAGCGGGCGCGGGCGCGGGCGGGGCCAGCGTCACGGACTGCGCCTCGGGCCGGGCGAGCTGGCCGCCGGCCGCCGCCTCCTCCAGGACGATCACCGCGGAACGCTGCCTGACCTGCGTGACCACGTAGTTGCGGGCGCTCTTCTTGGCGGAGGCGTCGTAGCTCTCGACGACCTTCTCGCCGTCCTTGACGACGAGCTTGAAGCGCTCCGGCTCGCCCTCCACGTCCTGCACCTCGACGGTCAGCGCCCCGCCGGCCTCGGTGCCCGCGGCGATGGCGGCGACCCGGAAGGTGCCGAGAGCGACGGCGTCCCCGGGCACGAGCTGCGGCTGCGCCTGCGCCTGGCCCGCGGTCACCGCGGCGACGGCCCGCGTGGCCCCCTGCGCGTCCCCGCCGCCGACCCGGACGACGTAGGCGGCGGTGCCGCCGTTGTCGAAGAAGCCGTAGACGGAGTGGGCGAGGTAGTACCCGTCCGTGAAGTCGCCGAACGAGGCCACGTACTGGGACCAGTTGGTCACGAGCACCGGCTCGTTCAGCGGTCCGGTGGGCGCGAGTCCGACGAAGGCGGCGACAGATGTGCCGACGCCCTCGATGGGGCGGGAGCCGCGGGCGACTTCCTCGATGTAGACGCCGGGGGACAGGTAGGTGGGCATGGGGCGTGGCTCTCCTGGATCACTCGATCACGGGATCGGACGGTGGCGGCGGGCGCCTGCGCGGGCCGTGCGGCATCCGCGGTCGTCGTCGGCGTCCTGACGCCACCGACTCTCGCCCGGGCCGCGGGTGCGCGGCGAGGAGGACAAGGGCAACGCGCGGGCAACGACGCGTGGCCGCGCGGGCACGACCGGGCGCCGTGCACCCGCCCGCACCGCCATCCCGCGGGAAGCCGAAAGCGGCCCTCCGGCGACCCGCGCGGTCACGGCATCCTGCCCCTGACCAGGGACGCAAGGGCAACCGCTGGCCCCGGGCGGCGACCTAGCCTCCGCCCATGACCATGTGGACCTCTCTGGACCCGGCCGATACGACCGTCGAGCCGGGCGCCCGGACCTCCGCCCGGCTGCGGGTGCGCAACACCGGGGACACCGTCGAGGAGTACCGCCTCTCGCTGGTCGGCAAACCCTCGGGCTGGTCCCGGGTGGAGCCGGAGGTCCTCCGCCTCTACCCGGGCAGCGAGGCGACCGCCGAGATCTCCTTCGCCCCGCCCCGTTCGCCGGACGTGGCCGCCGGGCCGATCCCGTACGGCGTCCGCGTCGAACCGCGCGAGAACCCGGCCGCCCGCGACGTCGTGGAAGGGCAGCTGACCGTCACGCCGTTCACCGAGGCGCGCGCCGAACTGCTGCCGCCGGCGCTCTTCGGCCGGTTCCGCGGCCGGGCCCGGATCGCCGTGGACAACGTCGGCAACACCCCGCTGACCGCGTCGCTCGTGGCGCGGGACGACGCCAACCGGCTCGTCTTCGACGTGCGGCCGAACGCCGTGCGGGTCGAGCCGGGCCGGGCCGCCTTCGCCGAACTCGCGGTGCGGCCGCAGGCGGTGCGGTGGACCGGCGGCGAGGAGTCGCACCGCTTCACCGTGGCCGTCCGGCGGTCCGGCGACGACACCTCGCTCGACCTCGACGCCACCTTCGACCAGCGCCCCGTCGTCGGCGCCTGGCTGATGGTCGTCGGCGGACTCCTGATGAGCGCCGCGATCGCCTTCGCCGTGCTCTGGTTCGGCTTCTCCCCGAAGATCGTCAGCGCCGCCAAGGACCTGCGGGCCTCGGGCGCGCCCGTGCCGGCGCCGCAGGGCGACGGCGACGAGCTGCCCACGGCGCCGCCGCCCCCGCCCGGTGCCACCGCGCCCGTGCCCGGCGACCCCGGCGGCGGCCCGACCCCGCCGTCCGGCGGCGGAGCGCGGCCGCCCGCCGACGGAGGCGGTGGCGACGGCGGGTCGGGCGGCGGGAACCCGCCGGGCGACAACACCGGCGGGCAGCCGGCGGCGCCGCCCGCCGCGAAGCCCGTCCCGCCGTGGCGCTACGGCAACCAGCCCGACGTGGTCGTCGAGTTCGCGCAGGAGCGGCTCGCCTCCATGGCCCAGGACAACCCGTGCCGGCTCACGCAGCGCTGGACCCGCGGCGTGATCGACGCGCCGACCCGCGCCTCGCTCATCTGCTACCAGCGCGCGGTCGTCCAGTCCGGCGTCGAGCAGGGCAAGAACTCGGCCGCGATCTTCGACACGGACGAGGAGGGCACCCTGGGACGCGCCACGCTCACCTCGCTCTGGGTGCAGGGCGTGCGGCCCGACCAGGTGCAGAAGGGCGGGCGCAGCATGCAGACGACGCAGGTGATGGCCGCGTTCTGGTGGGCGTACAACCGCGACTTCAGCGACGCCGACCTCAAGCGGATGCGCTCGTACGCCACCCGGGGCGTCGACTACTTCCGCAACGGCAACGAGACCCCGAGCACCTACGACAGCAACGTCTCCGACCACATCAGCACCTACCAGTCGGCCGTCGGACTGCCCGCGAACGGCACCGTCGACTGGCCGGTGCTGCGCAAGATGCTCGGCGGCTCCGTGCGCTAGCCGGGAAGCGGACGACCGTACGAAGGAGGGGGTCACCCGGGTGGGTGGCCCCCTCCTTCCGTGTCCGCGGCCGGGCGTCACGGCGCCCAGGGCACTCCCGCGTCCGGTGCGAGCCGGCCCGCCTTGCGGTACTCGCGCCGCGCCCCGGCCCGTACGTCCTCGGCGGTGACCCCCGAGCCCCGGGCCGCCGCCAGATAGCCGGCCGTCGTCGCGGCCGACCGGATCGCACCGCCCGCCAGCTCGAACTCCTTGGCGCAGCGCACGATCTCCTCGTCGACCCCCGGCTCCCGCGGCGTGCCGGCCAGGCAGGCGTGCCAGAGCACGACCCGCTGCCCGGGGTCCGGGAACGGGAACTCCACGACCAGGTCGAGCCGCCGGGTGAACGCCTCGTCGATGTTCGCCCGGAGGTTGGTGGTGAGGACGGCGATCCCGTCGAACGCCTCCAGGCGCTGGAGCAGGTACGCGCTCTCCAGGTTGGCGTAGCGGTCGTGCGAGCTCTTCACCTCCGACCGCTTGCCGAAGACGGCGTCGGCCTCGTCGAAGAGCAGCACACAGTCGGTGCGGTCCACCTCGACGAAGATCCGCTCCAGGTTCTTCTCGGTCTCGCCGACGTACTTGTCGACGACCGAGGACAGGTCCACCACATAGAGGTCCAGGCCCAGTTCGCCCGCGACGACCTCGGCGCCGAGCGTCTTGCCCGTGCCCGACTCCCCGGCGAACAGCGCGACGACGCCGCGGCCGCGGCCGCCACCCGTGCGCAGCCGCCACTCGCCGAGCACCCGGTCCCGGTCGCGGGCCCGGCCCGTCAGCTCGTGCAGCAATCCGAGGGGCTCCTCGGGAAGGACGATGTCGGCGAAGCCGACGGCCGGCCGGACCCGGCGTGCGCGGCTGTCGAGCAGCGGCGCCGAGACCAGCCGGGCCCCGCGCTGCACCTGCGCGCGGGTCAGCGCGGTGCCCTCGAACGCGGCGAGCGCCCGCGCCGTACGGGCCGCCCGGCGGATCTGCTCGCCGCTCAGCCGGTACGGGGCGGTGGCCTCGTCCAGGTCGAAGTCGCCTTCGGTGAAGCCGAGTTCGCGGTGCCACAGCGCACCGGCGGCGGCCACGGTGTCGCCCGGGGCCTCCAGGGCCACCAGGTCCCCGTCCGGCAGCCAGCCCGGGTCGGGCGCGTCGGTGCCGGCGAGGACCACCGTCACCCCGTGCCCGGCCAGCGCCCGCACCAGCGGACCCGGCTCCGCCGGCAGCGGCTCGACGACCACGGCCGCCCCGCGCAGCCGCGCCTCCCTGAGCAGCGTGCGGGCCGCCTCCGCCGAGTCCGGAGCGGCCGCCGACGCCGGGCGGCAGCGCAGCACGGGCCGCCCGGCCGCGCGCAGCGCGGCCACCACGGCGTCGGCGGCGGCGCCGGGCACCCGCTCGCGCAGATGTACGGTGACGGGACCGGCGGCCGCGACCCGCGCGGCGAGCGCGGACGGGGCCGCCTCGGCGGACTCCGCCGGCGGCAGCAACGCGACGCCCGCGCCGAGCAGATGGGCGTCCAGCCGGCCGTCGTCACCGAGCAGGTGCGCGATCACCCGTTCCGGTACGCGCAACGCCCGCCCGGGCAGCGGCCGTTCCTCGTCCTCGACGTCGAGCAGGGCCCCGGCGCGCAGCGGCGCCGCCGGATGGAAGCGGTCGCGGGCGGCCGCGTCGAAGGCGCCCGTGCCGGCGAGCTCCAGCGCCAGCTGCACCGTGGCGCGGCGCCGTCCGACGTCGTCGTTGAGATACCCGTACAGCGCCTCGAAGCCCCGGTCCACGTCCGGCGCGAGGGCCGTGACGAGGATGTGCGCGTCGAGCGCGGACAGACCGAAGGACCGGGTCAGCGCGGCGAGCCGCTCCGCCGGCGGCCCGCCGCCGTCACCCGGCAGCGGCTCACCGCTACCGGGCGCGGACGCGCGGACCGGCTCGGCCGCGAGCCGGCGCGCGGTCTCCTCGGTGACGTACAGACCGCGCAGCGGATCCGCCGCGGTCGGGTCGCCCGCGCTGCGGGCCTCCACGACGGCGGCGACCCGCTCCCGCAGCGCATCGATCACTTCGAGCAGGTCGCTCACGTCTCGCTCCCGTCCTGAAGTCTCCCGTCCCGCGTGCCGGCGCGGCGGCGCAGCGTGCGGGGCCGGGAGTCCGCGCCCGCCGCTCCGCCCGTCCCGCGGACGGTGATCTCCGCGTCGGTGACCGGCGGCGCCACGTCGTACACCGGAGTGACCGGGAACGGCGTGCTGATGACGACGTCGAGCGACGGCTTGAGCTCGCCGCCGAGCGCCGACCAGATCTCCGCCAGCGACCGCGACTCGGCGGGCGGCGCCGCGACCGTCAGCGGCAGCGTCGGGGCGAGCGAGCGCACGGACGCCGGCACCGCCTCCCCGGACAGCACCTCGTGCGGCAGCAGCGCCGCCAGCGCGCCGGCGAGCAGCAGGTGCTCGTCCTTCGGCTGCGCCGTCCAGGCGGTCACCAGGTACGACAGCCGGAACCAGCGCGGTGGCTGGATCCGGCGCGTCACGACCCCGTGCGCGTCCCGCTCGGCGAGCGCTCCGCGCTCCCGGCGTGTTACGTCCTCGCGGATGTCGTAGAGGTACGCGTTGAGCGTCGGCGCGCTGCGCCGGGCCGCCCAGTCGCGGGTCGGCGCGTCGAACGCCACCTCGCCCGCGACCGCCGTGCCGAGCAGCCGGCCCAGGGCCTCGTCTATCTCGTGGAACATCAGATGTAACCCTCGCGGAGCGCGTACGCGACGGCATGCGCCCTGTTGGTGAGCTGGAGCCGGGTCATGAGCGCGTGCAGGATGTTCTTGACGGTGCGCTCGGAGTACGCGAGCTGCTCGCTGATCTGGCGGGTCTCGAAGCCCTCGGCGAGCAGCCGCAGCACCTGCACCTCGCGCGGCGCCATCCCGAACAGCGGCACCGCTCCGTTCACGGCCGCGCCCGCCGTCGTGGCCCGCTGCAGCCGCCCGACCTGGTCGAGGAGCCGGCGCACCAGGTCCGGCGGCAGCTCCCCGTCCCCCTTGGCCGCGCTGTGGATCGCGCTCAGCAGCCGCTGCTCGGTGGCCTGGTGGCGCCAGATGATCGCGCGCACCCCGTACTCGACGACCGTCAGCAGGTCGGGCTCGCGCAGCTCGCGGGCGACGAGCACGACCCGCTGGTCCATGTCCCGTCCCAGACGCCGCAGTTCGGCCGTGGTCGGCTCGTCGATCCGGTCCGCGATCAGCACGGCGATGTGCGGCGCGTCCGCGGGCTGCTCCTCCGGCCCGGAGCGGACGTCGATGGCCGGCTGATGCCTCAAGTGGCTGATCAGTCCCGCCTTGCTGAGCGGATCGGACGAGTGGACCGTCACCGACACCCGCATGGTGAGCACGTCAGCCACCTGCACTTTCCCCCTTGTGCGGCCGTCCGCGTCCCACCGGGCACCTGGTCGGGGTACCGGGCCGGACGGCCGCAGCCCTTCCGTCGTCGGTCCGCGGCGAAGAGTCGGCCACGGTGTGTACGACAGACTTCCGCCTCGCACTAACGTTCCGCTGCCGCGGTGCTAATGCGTGGCCGCTGCAACGGTCCGCGGCGGGGCCGAGCCGTCCTCGTACAGGACCTTCGGAGTGCCCGTGCCGTCGGCCGGTACGGTCCACGTGTCGTCGGTGTCGGCCCGGTCCTCGGCGGGCATCGCGTAGCCGATCGTCGCGTCGTCGAGCCAGACCGCCTGGTCGTCGACGCTGCGCTTCTCGGCGAGCGGCGTGGACTTCAACGTCCTGAGGTCGAGGACGTGTTCGCGCCACAGGGCACTCTTGCCGAGCACCCGCTTCTTGTACGCGACCCGGGTGCCGTCCGGCGACAGCGACGGGCACTCCACGTTCCGGGCGACCGTGGTGACCGTACGGGCGGAGAGCGAGCCGCGCACGAGGTAGGTCTGCTCCTGGGTGCTCAGCGTGGCGTAGAAGGTGTCGTCGTCGGTGGCGAAGGTGACGCCCCAGAAGTTGACGTCGGCGTTCCGGTACGGCCGGCCGTCCAGGACGATCCGGAACTCCTCCAGGTTCGCCGCGAACGTCCCGTCGCGGGTGTCGAGGATCGCGGTGCGGGTGGAGAAGAACGCCGAGCCGTACGACTCGCCCTTCACGAACACCGTCCAGGCGGCCAGGTGCCCGCTCGGCGAGACCCGGGCGCGGCTCGGGATGCCGGCCAGCGGATACGACCTCACGGTGCGCAGTCGCGCGTCGAGGATCTGCGCGCGGTAGGCGGGTCGGCCGAGCACGGTGGTGGACTGGAGGCAGACACCGGTGCCGGCGGCCGAGTGGAAGCGCAGGCAGCTGACGTCCGAGGCGGTGCGGACCGCGCCGGCGGGCGAGGCCACCGGGACGGAGACCAGCCGGTCGCGCCGCGGGCCCGCGGCCGTGTTGCGGAAGACCATCCGGCCCGGCGCGTCCAGGGTCACCTTCCCGTCCGCGAACGCGGGGCCGCCCGGGCGCGGCTTGTTCTCCTCCGCCGCCCGGTCGGCCGCCGAGAGCACCGACCAGGCCCCGACGCCCGCGAGCAGCAGCACCCCGGCGGCGAGGACGAGCAGACGGCGCAGCGGCGTGAGGGTCATCGCGGATCTCCCGAGGGGCGCAGGGCCACGCCGGCGGCCGCCGCGCAGCAGGCGAGGCCGGCGGCCGCCGCGGCGAGCGCGGGGCCGTCACCCCACGTGGACCACACGGCGCCGAAGGCCAGGGAACAGCAGAAGCGGGCCAGTGCCTGACCGGTGCCGACCAGGGCGATGCCGCTGGCCCGCAGCCGCTCCGGCACCACGGCGGCCACGGCCGCCGGCAGCACGCCGTCGGTCGCCGCGTAGAAGGCGCCGTGCAGGGCGAGCACCAGATACGGCAGGGCGGGCGTGGCCGGCGCCCACAGCAGCAGCCCGTACGCCACGAGCAGCCCGGCGTGCCCCGCGAGGAACACGCTCCGGCGCCCCACCCGGTCCGCGAGCCGCCCGACGGGCAGCGCGAGCAGCAGGAACACGGTCGCGGTGCCGAGCGGAAGCAGCGGGAACAACTGCTCGTCGAGCCCGGTACGGCGTTGCATCAGCAAGTAGAGGAACGCGTCGCTGACCGTGGTCAGCCCCAGCAGCACCGCGCAGCCGAACAGCACCCGCAGGCGGCGGGTCCGCAGCAGGCCGAAGGCCGCCCGCAGATCCACCTTCGGCTGCCCGGACGGATCCGGCTTCGCCGGCCGCCTGCCGCCCGGCACGAACAGCAGGAGCACCAGCACGCCGAGCGCCGCCACGCACCCGCTGACCGCGAACACCGCGTCGTAACCCCCGGTGGCCACGCCCAGGATGAGGAACGCGGCCATCGGGCCGAGCAGCGCGCCCGTGGTGTCCATCGCCCGGTGCAGGCCGAACGCCCGGCCCTGCCGCTCCGGCGGCGCCGACAGCGAGATCAGCGCGTCGCGCGGGGCGGTGCGCAGGCCCTTGCCCGTACGGTCCAGGGCCAGGGCGGCGCCCAGCGCGCCCAGGTGGTGGACCAGGAGCAGCGGCTTCACCAGCGCCGACAGGCCGTACCCGATCGCGGCCACCAGCTTGTGGTCGCGCACCCGGTCGGCGAGGTGGCCGCCGGTGAGCTGGACCAGGGCGGACACCCCGTTCTGCAGCCCGTCGAGCATGCCGAAGCCCAGCGGGCTCAGCCCGAGGCCCATCACCAGGTACAGCGGCAGCACGGCGCTGACCATCTCGCTGGACACATCGGTGATCAGACTGACGGTGCCGAGGGCCAGCACGGTCGGCGGGACCGCGCGGAGCGCGGCGCGCGGTCCGCGGCCCGGCGCCGTCGTGGTCGTGCCGGACGGGTCCGATGGGCCCCGGGGCGCGGAACGGTCGGCCAGATACACGGGTGAGGGACTCCAGCCTCGTCGAGCGGGTGAGCGCGGGGCCACTGTAACCGGCGGACCGTGCCGGAAGGGCGCGATCGGTGCGGCTTCGAGACTGCTTGCCACCAATTCCGCGAAAGGCGTCATCGTCACCGTGTTGTGCGCCTATCTTCCCGTTGTACGCTGCGAGTTGAGCACAACGTTCGCGCTGTGCGCAGGGGGTGTTCGTGGGGGTTTCACCGGCAGGCGGCCGAAGCGTCGACGCTTCGACGCCGACTGCCCGTCTCGTCATGTCCAGCAGTCCCAGCTGCCACAGCTGTCACTGCTGTCTCATCGGTTCTCTCATCAGTTCTCTCATCACCAGCTAGGCGCGCCGGGATCCGCGCGGCCCGGCACCTGGGGTGCCGTGCCGCGATGCCGCCTTGCGCGCATATCTGACCAGCCAGCCGATCCGGACCAGCCGCTCTGGTCCGGGACCGACCCGAGGGGGGTGGGTGTGTCCGTTCGTCCTGCCAACACACCCGACATGCCACGCAGTTCACGGATGACCGAATTGGCGGCGGCCGACCGGCCGCTGCACGACCTCGCCGTCCGGCTGCTCGCCGTGGCCGAGCGCGGCCTGCCGCGGATGCTGACGCCGGAGGGGACCGGCTTCGTCTTCACCCGCGCCGCACGGCCCGGCACCACCACACTGGAGCAGCGCGGCACCAGCCTCCGCTACGCCGCCATCACCGCGCTCGGCGTGCGCTTCCTGCCCGAGGACCGGCAGCGCGCCGTGCTCGGCGGCCGCACCGCCGAGGAGTTCACCGGACTGCTCGTCGAGCGGCTGCCCGGGGTGGGCAACCTCGGCGACGCCGCCCTCATCGCCTGGGCCGCCGCCGAGACCGGCCACCCCAAGCTCGCGGACGCGCTCGACCGGGTCGCCGCCCTGGACCCGCCCGGCCGGCCCCAGTACACGGTGGAGGCCGCCTGGGTGCTCTCCGCCTACACCGCCGCCCGCGCCACCGCCGACGTCGAGGACCGGCTGACCGCGGCCCGCGACCGCCTGCTGCGCGCCCGCATCGGCGACAGCCCGCTCTTCCCGCACGCCACCGGACCCGGCCCGAACCCCTGGTACCGCGAGCACATCGGCTGCTTCGCCGACCAGACCTACCCCCTCCAGGCCCTCGCCCGCGCCCACGCGAGCGGCGACGACCCGGAGGCGCTCGCCGCCGCCGACGCCTGCGCCACCCGCATCTGCGCGCTCCAGGGCGCCGGCGGCCAGTGGTGGTGGCACTACGACGCCCGCCGCGGCACCGTCGTCGAGGGCTACCCCGTCTACAGCGTCCACCAGCACGCCATGGCGCCCACCGCGCTGCTCGACCTCGCCGAGGCCGGCGGCACCGACTTCGGCGAGCCCGTCCGGCGCGGCCTGCGCTGGATGAGCGAGGTCCCCGAACTCGCCGCCTCGGGGAGCCGCGAGCCGATGATCCTCGACGACTTCGGCGTCACCTGGCGCAAGGTGTACCGCGGCGACCCGAAGAAGGCCGTGCGCGCCGCCCGCGGCGTCGCCACCCGACTGGTGCCGGGCCTGCGGCTCGGCGCGCTGGACGCCGTCTTCCGGCCCACCGCCGTGGACCGCGAGTGCCGCCCGTACGAGTTCGGCTGGATGATGCACGCCTGGCTCGGCTCCCTCGCCGCCACCGGAGCCTCCAACGACACGGAGGCCGGGGCGAGATGAGCACGCGTCAGAACCTGTTCGGCGTCACGCTCGACGCCCTCACCATGGACGGGACCGTCGAGCGCTGCCTCGCCGCCGTCCGCGCCGGCGAGCGCCTGGAGATCGGCGTCGTCAACGCCGCCAAGCTGGTCAACATGCGCCGCGACCCGGCCCTCGCCCGGGCCGTCTCCGGCTGCGACCTGGTCCTCGCCGACGGCCAGGCCGTCGTGTGGGCCGCCCGGCTGCTCCGCCGCCCGCTGCCCGAACGCGTCGCCGGCATCGACCTGTTCATGCGGCTGCTCGCCGAGGCCGAGGCCGCCGGGCACTCCGTCTACCTCCTCGGCGCCAAGCAGGACGTCCTGGAACAGATGCTCCGGCGGATCGCGGTCCGCTTCCCCGGCCTGCGCGTCGCCGGCAGCCGCAACGGCTACTTCGACGACAGCGAGCAGCCCGTCATCGCCGACGCCATCGCGGCCAGCGGCGCCGACATGCTGTTCCTCGGGATGACCTCGCCCAAGAAGGAGATCTTCACCGCCGGTTACGGCGAGCGCAGCAAGGTGTCGCTCGTGCACGGCGTCGGCGGCTCCTTCGACATCCTCGCCGGGGTCACCCGCCGCGCCCCCGAGCGCTGGCAGCGGCTCGGCCTCGAATGGCTGTACCGGACCCTGCAGGAACCGCGCCGGCTCGGCCGCCGCTACCTCACCACCAACGTCTCCTTCGCCCTCATGACGGGGCGGGAGCTGCTCCGCCGTACCGCCTCACCGTCGATCAGCACCGCAAGCAGGGGGGAATCGTGATGCGCGTCGTCGTCGTGGGACAGGGGTACGTCGGACTGCCGCTGGCCATCCGGGCGGCCGAGACCGGCCACGAGGTCGTCGGCTACGACGTGGACACCGAGCGGGTCAAGAGCCTCGCCGCGGGCGAGTCGTACGTCGAGGACGTGTCCGCCGAGCGGATCCGCGCCGCCCTGGACGCCGGCACCTACCGGGCCACCGACTCCGTGCGGGACTGCGGCGGCTTCGACGTCGCCGTCGTCACCGTGCCCACCCCGCTGCACGAGGGCACCCCGGACCTGACCTACATCGAGGAGTCGGCCCGCTCCCTGGCCCGCTACCTGCGGCCCGGCGCGACCGTGATCCTGGAGTCGACCACCTATCCCGGCACCACCCAGGAGCTCTTCGGCCCGCTCCTCGAAGAGGGCTCCGGGCTCGTCGCCGGATCCGACTTCCACCTCGGCTACAGCCCCGAGCGGATCGACCCCGGCAACCCGGTCTGGGGCTTCGAGCAGACCCCGAAGATCGTCTCCGGCGTGGACGCGGCCTCCCTCAAGGCCGTCCAGGACTTCTACGACGGCCTCGTCGACACCACCGTGCCCGTCGGCTCGCCCAAGGAGGCCGAGCTGGCGAAGCTCCTGGAGAACACCTTCCGGCACGTCAACATCGCCCTCGTCAACGAGATAGCGATGTTCGCCCGCCACCTCGACATCGACGTGTGGCAGGCCATCGACGCCGCCTCCAGCAAGCCCTTCGGCTTCATGCGCTTCACGCCCGGACCCGGCGTCGGCGGCCACTGCCTGCCCATCGACCCGTCCTACCTGTCCTGGCGGGTGCAGCGCGAACTCGGCCAGTCCTTCCGCTTCGTCGAGCTCGCCAACGACATCAACAACCACATGCCCGACTACGTCACCCGGCGCCTGGTCAACGCCTTCAACACACGCAAGCGCGCCGTCAACGGCTCGCGCATCCTCCTCCTCGGCCTCGCCTACAAGAAGAACACCGGCGACGCCCGCGAGTCGCCCGCGCTGCCCATCTCCCAGCTCCTGCTCGACATGGGCGCCGAGGTCCGGGCCGCCGACCCGCACGTCGTCGAGGGCCACAACGTCAACACCGACACCCGGCTCGTACGCGTCGAGCTCACCGAGGAGGAACTGACCGCCGCCGACGCGGTGGTGCTCGTCACCGACCACGACGCCTTCGACTACGCGCTCGTCGAGGCCCACGCCGACTACGTACTCGACTGCCGGCGCCGGCTGAGCGGTCCCAGGATCGAGGTGCTCTAAACCGTATGCGCATCATCTGCGTCGCGGGCGCACGGCCCAACTACATGAAGATCAAACCGGTGATGGACGCCCTGGAGAACCAGGGCGCCGAGGTGTTCCTCGTCCACACCGGGCAGCACTACGACCCGGCGATGAACGACGTCTTCTTCCAGGACCTCGGTCTGCGCCCGCCCGACCGCTTCCTCGGCGTCGGCTCCGGCAGCCACGCGGCCCAGACCGGGCGGGTGATGACCGCCTTCGAGCCGCTCGTCGACGAACTGGCCCCGGACGCCGTCGTGGTGGTCGGCGACGTCAACTCCACCCTCGCCTGCGCCCTGGTCACCGCCAAGGCCGACCCGCTGCTCGCGCACGTCGAGGCGGGCCTGCGCAGCCGCGACTGGTCCATGCCCGAGGAGGTCAACCGCGTCGCCACCGACCGGGTCAGCGACTACCTGCTCGCCCCGTCCCACGACGCCGCCGACAACCTGCGCGCCGAGGGCTACCACGACGACCAGATCCACGTCGTGGGCAACGTCATGATCGACACCCTCTTCGCCAACCTGGAGCGGGCCGAGCGGTCGGACGTCCTCGGCCGGCTCGGGTACGAGACCGGCGCGTACGGCCTCGTCACCCTCCACCGGCCCGCCAACGTCGACGACCCGGAGGTCCTCGCCGGGCTGCTGAAGGGCCTCGGCGAGGTCGCCGCGCACTGCCCGCTCGTGCTGCCCGTGCACCCCCGGGCCGCCGAGAAGCTGAACGCGCTCGGCGTGCCCGACGGCATCCGGCTCGTACCGCCCGCCGGCTACCTCGACTTCATCGCCCTCCAGGCCGGCGCGCGGATCGTGCTCACCGACTCCGGCGGCGTCCAGGAGGAGACCACCGCCCTCGGCGTGCCGTGCGTGACGCTGCGGGACAACACCGAGCG
Source organism: Streptomyces sp. NPDC004327 (assembly GCF_042873935.1). Classification (NCBI taxonomy): domain Bacteria; kingdom Bacillati; phylum Actinomycetota; class Actinomycetes; order Kitasatosporales; family Streptomycetaceae; genus Streptomyces; species Streptomyces sp. NPDC004327. The sequence continues at coordinate 218,069 of NZ_JBIAME010000004.1, forward strand.
CCCGATCACCGTCGACCAGGGCACCAACGTCCTGGCCGGCCGCGACCCCGCCCGGATCGTCGCCACCGCCCTGCGGATCCTGGCCGACCCGCCGCCGCCCCGCCGCCCCGAACTCTGGGACGGCCGGGCCGGCGAGCGGATCGCCCGGGTGCTCCTGGACGGCGGCACGGCGGCGAAACGCCCCCGTCCCACCGATCACCGCTGACGTCACCGGCGACGGCCGGCCCGCGCCGGCCGTCGCCGACCCGGCGTCACCCGTTTCACCGACACCGCAGACCGCCGACGTGGTGATCGCGAAGGACTCACGTCCGCTCGCGATCCCACTTATCCTCATCTGCGGCAAGGCAGTTGAGCAGCAGCCGCTCCGCACGGGGGCGCGCAAGGGGGAGCCATGGACCTCGCAGAGATCTTCCGGGTCATGCGCCGGCGCTGGTACGTGCTGGTGCCCGGGCTGCTGCTCACGGCCGGCCTGACCGCGGGGGCCTGGTTCCTGGTGCCGGTCTCGTACCAGTCGCAGAGCACCGTCGCCATGCTCAACTCCCGCAAGGGCGCGGCCGCCGACGGCAATCCCTTCCTCAGCATGGAGCCCTCGCTCACCGGCATGGCCGACAGCCTCGCCCGCAACGTCAACTCCGATGCGGCGAAGGCGGATCTGAAGGCCGAGGGGCTGACCCTGAAGTACGAGGCCAAGATCGCCGACAACGCGCAGGGGCCGCTGCTCTGGCTCACCGTGACCGGTGAGGACCGCGACGCCGTCCTGAAGGGCAACAAGACGCTGATGGCGTTCACCGCCCAGCGCCTCAAGGAGCTCCAGGCGGACCAGAAGGTCAACCCGGAGTCCATGATCCGGATCACCACGATCGTCCCGCCGCAGACCCCCGAGCCCCAGCTCAAGAACAAGATCCAGTACCTGGTGATGGCCGCCGGCCTCGGCGTCGTCCTCAGCCTCGTGGCGACCTTCTTCGCGGAGGCCCGCCGGCGCGGCGCGAAGCCCAAGCACCGCCAGGAGCCGGACGGCCGCCAGGAGCCGGAGAACCGACAGGCCCCCGGGCCCCGGGAGGCCGCCGGGCCCGAATCGGCCGACACGCCCCGGCCCACCGCCGCCGACCTCGTCGAGGAGTCGTTCGGCGCCGAGCCCGAACCGCCCCGCGACCAGCCCACCGTCCAGCTGCCCGTGCTGCCCGTCGCCGAGCGGCGCCAGGCCAAACGCCCCCCGTCCTGGGTGAAGTGACGAGGAGTCCCCCACGTGGAATCCGGCGCCCCCGACCAGGCGTCCCTGGGAACCAAGGTCCGCTCCGCCACCCGCTGGAGCCTGATCAACACCATGGTGATGCGGCTCGGCAACTTCGCCACCGGCATCGTCCTGGTCCGCTACGTGCTCGACCCGGCCGCCTGGGGCGTCTACGGCGTCGCCCAGACCGTCCTGATGGTGCTGCTCTCCGCCAACGAACTCGGCGTCACGCTCGCCGTGGTCCGCTGGGAGGGCGACGTACGGCGCTTCGCGCCCACCGTCCTCAGCCTCAGCGCCCTCTCCAGCGGCCTGCTCTACCTCGCCCTGTTCGCCGCCGCACCGGGCGTCGCTGCGCTCCTGGGCGCGCCCGAGGCCACCGCCGTGCTGCGCGTGATGTGCCTGTGCCTGGTCCTCGACGGGCTCTCCCAGGTCCCGGCCGGCGTGCTCACCCGTGAGTTCCGGCAGGGCCGCCGGATGGTCGTCGACGCGCTCAACTTCGGCGTCAGCACCTCCGTGACGCTGGTCCTCGCCCTCCAGGGCTGGGGCGCCATGAGCTTCGCCTGCGGCGCCGTCGCCGGCAACGTGGTGGCCCTCGCCGGCTGCGCGATCGCCGCGCCCGGCATGCTCCGCTTCGGCTGGGACCCGGCCCAGGCGAGGGCACTGCTCCGCTTCGGCCTGCCGCTCGCCGGGGCCAGCCTGCTCGCCCTCGCCGTGGTCAACGCCGACGCCATGATCGTCGGCGCGGTCCTCGGCCATGTCGCCCTCGGCTACTACATGCTCGCCTTCAACATGGCCGGCTGGCCCGTCCGGGTCATCTCCGAGACCGCCCGCCGGGTCTCCTTCGCCGGCTTCTCCCGGCTCGCCGGCGACCCGAAGGCCCTCTCCGACGGATTCGCCCGCGCGCTCGGCGCCCTGATGACCGCCACCGTCCCGGCCTGCGTGCTGCTCGGCGCGCTCGCCGGGCCGCTGGTCGAGCTGGTGTACGGGGCGAAGTGGCGGCCGGCCGCCGAGGCGCTGCCCTGGCTGATGGCCCTCGGCCTGGCCCGGATCGCCGCCGAGCTCACGTACGACTGCCTGGTCGCCGTCGGCCGCCGCCGCTCGCTGCTGCTCATCCAGGGCCTGTGGCTGGTCACCCTGGTGCCGGTGCTGATCCTCGCCGCCCGGGGCGGCGGCATCGCGACCGTCGCCGCCGGACACGTCCTGGTCGCCGTGGCCGTCGTCGCGCCCGCCTTCCTGGTCGCCCTGCGGCGCGGCGGCATCGCGGCCCGCGCGCTCGCCCGGGTGTGCGTACGGCCGGTGCTCGGCGGCCTGGTGATGGCAGCGCTCCTGGTGCTGCTGCGCCAGCGCCTGGGGGAGGGGCTCGTCGCGCTGTGCGCCACGAGCCTCGCCGGACTCGTGGGTTACGGGCTCTGCGCGCTGCCCGCCCGCACACTGGTGGCCCTGACCCGGCGCCGCCGCGGCCGGGGACCCGAGGCGCCGGTCTCCGTACCGGCACCAAGACAGCCGGCCGCCCCGGCGGCGCACGAGCGATGAGGTGAGTCCCCTGGACCCGCTGGACCGAAGCGGTACGCGTCCCGGTGCCCGCACCGGCCGCCGCCGCAAGCTGTACGGAGCGGCGCTGCTCGCCGCCGTCCTGCTGTTCTCCCTGTTCACCTTCACCGGGATCGGCCAGAAGGCCCTCTGCCTCGGCGGCGCCGCCCTGTGCGACTCGCGCGCCATCACCGCCCCCGGCACCGGCAGCACGCCCGCCGGCCCCGGCGGCGGCACGACGGACGGCAAGCCGCGCACCCGGAAGGGCTGCGCGAGCCCGGGCGCCTGCGGCTATCCCGACGCCTCCACCACCGGCCCGCGGATCGCCACCCTCACCCCGCAGTCCACCGGCAACGCGGCCATCCGCACCGACGGCACCGTGATCAAGGGCTGGGACATCACCGGCTCCCTCGACATCTACGCCAACGACGTCACCGTGATCGACAGCCGGATCACCTCCACCAACTGGTGGGGCATCAACCTGCGCCCCGGCTTCTCCGGCCTGCGCGTCCTGCACTCCACCATCACCGCCGTCCCCGGCAAGGGCCCCGACAACGGCGGCTCCGACTACGCCGTCTCCAACATGAGCACCAGCTCGGTCGAGGTCGCCTTCTGCGACGTCTCCCGGTTCGGCGACGCCCTGTCCATGGGCCAGGGCAACCTGCACGACAACTACGTCCACGACATCGCCGCGTACCACAACCTGGACGGCCAGTGGCAGCACACCAACGCCGTCATCAGCAACGGCGGCGGCAAGGGCAAGCTGATCATCCGGCACAACACGCTGCTCAACCCGGTCCCGGTCGAGCAGGGCGCCTCCGCCGCCGTCGGCCTCTTCGCCGACAGCGCGCCCGTCACCCATACGGTCGTCGACGACAACTGGCTGGCGGGCGGGGCCTACAGCCTCTACGCCGGCGGCAAGGACTCCACCGGCGTCGAGGTGACCGACAACGTCTTCTCGCCCCAGTACTACCCGACGGCCGGCCGGTACGGGCCCGTCGCCTACTGGAACGCCGCGGGCAAGGGAAACGTGTGGCGCGGCAACCGGATGGCGGACGGGACGCCCGTCGTGGCCACGGCTCAGTGAGCCGTCCGCATCCATAGATCACGAGGTCGTGAGATCACCTGATAAATCCCCCTGAGACGACTACGGTTGGCCGTGACCCCACCCGCCTTCCCGACCACAGGTGGTATGCGATGTCCGGCCTCCGTGCCCTCCGCAATCGATTCGTCGACGCTCCCGACTCGCTCGGCGAACGATTCCGCGCGGCCCGCTGGGAGCGGTTCCGCTCCTGCTTCCCCGGCATCGAGGGCATGCGGGTGGTGGACCTCGGCGGCACGGCCTCCAACTGGGAGCGCTCGCCGCTGCGGCCGAAGCACGTGCACCTGGTGAACCTGGAGGAGCACCCGCCCGGCCTGCCCGAGTGGATCACCGCCGAGATCGCCGACGTGACCGACCCCGGGATCCCCGCCAAGCTCGGCGAGTTCGACCTGGTCGTCTCCAACTCCACCATCGAGCACGTCGGCGGGCCCAGCCAGCGCCGACGCTTCGTCAGCGCCATCGAGCAACTGGCCCCGCTGCACTGGGTGCAGACCCCCTACCGCTACTTCCCGGTCGAGCCGCACTTCCTCGCCCCCGGCTTCCAGTTCCTGCCGCTCGCCGCCCAGGCCAAGCTCGTCCGGCACTGGCCGCTCACCCACAGCAAGCCCGCCACGCCCGAGGCGGGCATGGACGCGGTCATCAACATCGAGCTGCTGACCCGCGCCGAGATGAGCTACCTCTTCCCCCGGTCCGTGATCCTCAGCGAGCGGGTCGCCGGGCTCACCAAGTCCCTGACGGCCGTCCGCAACCGCGCCTGATGCGCAGGCTCCTGCGGGCTCCCTGGGAACTGCTCAAGCTGCGCTTCGGCTGGCTCGTCCTGTACGAGCTGCGCAACAAGGCCCTGCTCGCGCCGACGGCCTGGCGGCTGCGCCGCTTCGAGGACGCCGAGACCGCCCGGCTCGCCAGGGTCCTCGGCCGCCCGCCCGCGGCGCGGGTCGCCACCGTCATCGCCACCCACCGGCGCCCGGAGGCCCTCCTGAGGGCCGTCCGCTCGGCCCTGGAGCAGTCCGTGCGCGACCAGGTCGTCCTGGTCGTCGACGACGGCGCCGGACTGCCCGAACTCCCGGCCGACCCACGGCTGTTCGCCGTCTCCCTGGCGCGCAACACCGGCGTCGCGGGCGTCGTGCGCAACGTGGGCGTCCGGCTTACCTCCTCGGCGTACGTCGCCTTCCTCGACGACGACAACCTGTGGGAGCCCGAGCACCTGGAGGAGGCCCTGACCGCCCTGGAGGCGCCCGGCGGCCCCGACGCCGTCTACACGGCGCTGCGCCGGGTCCGGCCCGACGGCACCGACGTGGACGTCCTGTCCGTGCCCTTCGACCGGCGCCGGGCCGCCCACCAGGCGTTCCTCGACACCAACGCCTTCGTCGCCCGCCGCACCCCGGCCCTGCACTTCAGCCGGCTGCGGCGGACCCCGGAGGTGCTGCCCCGGGAGGACTGGGAGCTCATCCGCCGCTACGCCCGCACCCACCGGGTCGCCCACCTCGCCCGCCCCACCGTGCGCTACCTGGTGAACCCGGGCAGCTTCTACACCTCGTGGGGCGACTGAGGCCGCCCGAGCAGCGCGCCCACGGCCGCCCGCGCGGGCGGCCGTCCCAGGGCGGCCCGGGACGCCTCCCGCAGCAGCACCGCGCCGCGGAAGGCCGCCGTCGCGGCGAGGCCGTGGCGGCGCCGGTAGAGCCGGACCCGGTTCGACACGAGCAGCGACCACAGCCGCGGCGAGACCCGCGAGTCGCCGCCCAGGTGCGTGGCCCGGGCCCCGGGCTCCAGGCGGGTGCGGTGGCCGAGGTCACGGGCCCGCAGGCAGTACTCGGTCTCCTCCGAGTACAGGAAGAACGACTCGTCCCACGGACCGCACTCCTCCACGCACTCCCGCGACAGCGCCATCAGCGCCCCGGTCGCCCAGTCGGCCGTCGTCGGCTTCTCGTACGCGGCGGGCGTGGTGACCAGCTCGCTCCAGCGCGGGAAACGGCCGGCCCGGGTGTTGCCCGCGACGGCCTCGCCGAGCGCCCGGGTCAGGCTGGACTCCCGGCGCAGCGAGTGCACCAGCTCGCCGTCCTCCTCGTACAGCAGCGGTACGGAGATCCCGACCCGGGTGCCGTCGGGCAGCGGGCTGCCGAGCGCGGCCACCAGCCTCGCGGCGCAGCCCTCGGCCATCCGGATGTCCGGGTTGCAGATCAGCACCGCGCCATGGCCCTCGGGCCAGGCGCCGGCCGCGCGCAGGGCCGCGTTCACGCCGAAGGCGTAGCCGCCGTTGCGGCCGGTCTCCACGATCGTCGCCCCGGGCACGTGCTTGCGGACCACGGCGACCGTGTCGTCGGCGGAGTCGTTGTCGGCGACGACCAGCCGCCACTCCAGGCCCGCCATGCCCGCCGGGAGCGAGGCGAGGAAGCCGGGCAGCACCTCGGCGCTGTTCCAGGTGACGACGACGACGGCGACCGGGCCGGCGACCTTCTGGCTGTGCATCAGATCTCCACGAGACGAGGGGAGTCGGGCGTACGAGCGGACGGCAGGGGCGCCTCGGCGAGAGCCGCCTCCCGGCGCACGAAGCCGAGGCAGCTGCCGCCCGCGCCGAGCAGCAGGAAGAACACGCCCGCGAACATCGGGAAGCTGAGCGTGTCGAAGGTGGCGCTGATCACCAGGGCGACCATCGCCGAGGCGAAGAACGCCTGGCCCAGCTCGCGGTCCGACTCGGTCCGGGCGAGCCGCCGGATCGAACCGCCCTGGTGCACACCGGTCAGCCCGAGCAGCAGCAGACAGGCCACCCCGACGGCGCCCAGCTCGGCGAGCGTGAGCAGATACTGGTTGTCGGTGAAGAAGTAGCGCTCCGGCGTGAAGGTGCCGAAGCCCCGGCCGAACACCGGATCCTGCAGGAAGTACTCGTAGATCTTCGGGTACTTGATGGTGCGCGCCTGGGTGCTGCTGTCGGCGTTGTTCAGGCTGCCCGAGAACAGCCCGGTGATCGTGCCGATCAGCCCCGGCACGAGCACCTTGAACACCGCCACCGAGCCGAAGAGGATGCCGATCGTCGTCCAGCGCCGCTCCGGCTTCCACCGCGGCACCATCACCAGGGCCACGATCGCGATGCCGATGATCGACGTCCGCGACACCGTCAGCGGCAGCCCGCCGCCGAGCAGCGCCACCGGCGCCCAGCGCTTGAACCCGCCCAGGTGCCGGCGGGCCGGGTCGAAGGCGTGCCAGACCGCGAACGGCAGCAGGATCGCCAGCATGCCGCTGAACTCCAGCGGATGAGCGGTGAGCGAGCGCGGCCGGGTGAAGGAACCGCGGTCCATCACGTTGACGCTCGCCGTACTGGAGTTGAGGCCGGGGATGCGCAGCGAGTCCGCGATGTTGGTGCCGGTGAAGAAGTCGTACAGGCCGAGCGCGGCCACGATCGACCCCATCACGACCAGCCGGCGCAGCAGCACGTCGAGCCGGTCGCGGTCCTGGATGCCGGCCGTCGTCAGCACCACCAGCGACACCCACACCAGGAGCACGATCAGCCCGCGGTCGGCCGCCAGGATCTCCTTCTGCGAGCTGATCCGGTCCTGGTTGGCGATGTAGGACAGGAGCACCGTCACGGCGACCACGAACATCACCGTGCGCATGGTGCGGGTGCCGGGCGCCGGCGCGAGGCGTCCGCTGCACCAGGTCGCCAGGTACCAGAACAGGCCCAGCAGCGCGAACACGTTCGCCGGGGTGCCCGCGCCGCCGAGCGCGGGCAGCGCCAGGTTGGACGGCAGGAACAGCGCGAGGGCCAGATAGCCGGTGAGGACGGCGGTGGCGTCGAGCGGCCTGGTCAGCAGTCTGCGGACCCGGCCCGCGCCCGGCCGCGGCGCCGGGGGAGCGGGCTCGGGCAGCCCCTTCGTACGCCGCCGGGCCGCCGCCCAGGTCTCCACCACGAACGACAGCAGGAACGCGCCGGTGAGACCGAAGACCACCACGGCGGCCGTCTTCTGGTAGCGCGACTTGGGCTCCGACACGGGCCGCTGCGGCGGCACGATCCGCGCCGACTGCACGTAGTAGCCGTCCGGCACCTTCGCCTGCCGCTGCAGGAACTGCAGCTGCTCGGTCGCGTAGTCGGTGATCTGCCGCGTCTCGTCCAGGACCTTGACCCGGTCCTCGCCTTTGACGGTCACCGTCAGGAGCGGCCCCTCGGCCTGCGCGGCGAAGTCGACCGCGTACTCGTCGGTGATGCCCCTGCCGACTAAAACCTGGGCCGTCTCGGGCGACTGCAGCGCCCGGATCAGCACGTCGGCCGTGCTGATCAGCGAACCGCTCACATAGGCCAGCGGGTTGCCGAAGCTGGGCGCCGGCTTGGCGACCTTCGCCGAGTTCAGCAGGGCCAGCTGGCTCTGCGACTCGTACGTCACGGGAACGGTCGTGTAGAGGTATCCGCCCGCGACCAGACTGAGCAGGGTCAGCGGCACCATGACGTACCAACGCCCGCGCAGGACGCGGAAGATCTCGGCGATGCTCACGAACCCTCCCCCGGTTCCCCTCGGTGCTGCCAGTATCGGTCCTGATGGAAAGAGACGTGCTCACTCCCGAGGGACTGGCCCGCGTGCTGCTGCGCCGCTGGTACGTCCTGCTGCTCGCCGCGCTCGTCACCGGGGCCGGCTGCTATCCGGCGCTGCGGCCCGCGCCGCGCTACCAGAGCTCGGCCGTGCTCGTGGTGAAGCCGCCGCGCACCGACAGCCAGCCCAACCAGCTGACCAACCTCCAGCCCTCGCTGGCCATGGTGTCCTTCGCCGTGGTCCAGCAGCTGCAGTCGCCCGCCGGACGACGGGAGCTGAAGGAGGCCGGAGTGCACGGCACCTACCGGCTCACGCCCCGCAACAGCGGCACCAGCGCCACCCCGTACTACTCGATCCCCACCCTCCAGGTGGAGGCCGAGCAGACCGCGCCCGAGGACGCCGACCGGGTCGTCCAGGCCATCATCGGCGTCTACAGCCGGCATCTGACCGCCCTCCAGACGGCGCAGCACGTGCCGGGCTCGACCATGCTCACCGTCGACCTGGTGAACCGGCCGGGCACCGTCGCGCTGCCGCCCAACCGCACCCGGGCCGTCGCCGGAGTGGGCGCGCTCGGCACCCTCGCGGGCGTGATGGCGGCGCTGTGGACCGAGCGGTACGCGACGGCCCGCGGGCGCCGCCGGGACCGGGACTGACATCGCGGGTGGCTTCCGGCGGGCTCAGCGCGCCGCACCGGACTCCGTGAGCCGCCCGTCCCGCTCCTCGTACAGCGCGCCCGTCTCCGGGCAGACCCACACGCCGGACCGTTCCGGGTGCGCGGTGAGCCGCACGCCCGCCCGCCCGACCCAGCCGGTCTGCCGGGCCGGCACGCCCATCACCAGGGCGAAGTCGGGCACGTCGGCGGTCACCACCGAGCCGGCCGCGACCAGGGCCCAGCGGCCGATGGTCACCGGCGCGACGCACACCGAACGGGCGCCGACGGCGGCGCCGTCGCCGATCCGCACGGCCACCGGCTCCCAGTCGCCGCCGCGCTTCAGCTTCCCGTCCGGGTCCACGGCCCGCGGGTTGTGGTCGTTGGTGAGGACCACCGACGGGCCGACGAACACGCCGTCGCCGAGGACCGCGGGCTCGTACACCAGGGCGTAGTTCTGCAGCTTGCAGTTGTCGCCGATGGTCACGCCGGGACCGACGTACGCCCCCCGCCCCACCACGCAGTTCTCGCCGAGTCGGGCGTCCTCGCGGATCTGGGCGAGCTCCCACACGCTGCTGCCGGCGCCGACGACGGCCTTCTCGTCGACCTGGGCGGTGGGCTGGACCCGGTAGTTCACGGGTGTTCCTTTCGGAGAGGAGGAATCTGTCGGAAGAGGGCCCCGGCCGTGGTCCGCCGGACACCCCCTAGATGCCGCGGCGCTTCCAGGACCGCCACCACAGCCACTCGCGGCCCCGCTCGGCCACCGCCGACAGGATCAGCGGCTGGAGGTACGGCATGGTCCGGGCGCCGATCCGGCGGCGCAGCCGGAGCGCCCGGTACTCCGGCAGGGTCTCGGCGTCCGCGCGGCACTCGCGCGCGAAGGCCACCAGTTCGTCCACCGGCACCACGCCGGTGCGGCCCCGGTCGTACGCCCGGTAGGCGCGCCGCAGGGCCTGGCGGGCGAGCCGGGTGTCGACGAGGGAGGCGAGGCGCTCGGCCTGCGGGAGCAGGTCGGCGCACTTGTCGAGGACGGCGTTGAAGGCGGCCCGGCGCTGGCGGATGTCGTCGAGCTGGCCGCCGAAGTCGGTGGTCGACATGTTGTCGCCGTGGACGCGGTAGTAGGCCTGGTCGGCGCCCTGGACGTAGCCGACGTCGGCGTGCGCGGCGAGCCGCATCCACATCTCGATGTCGCCGGCGTGCGGCAGCGCGGGGTCGTAGCCGCCGACCTTCCGCTGCAGGCTGGTGCGGACGACCACCTCGGGAGAGGTGATGCATCCGGTGCCCTCGCGGAAGCGGCGCTCCAGCCACCAGTGGCCGGGGTAGACCACGGAGCCGGTGCTCTCGGTACGGGCCGCCGGGAGCGGTCCGCCGTGCCGGAAGCGCAGCGGCCGGCCGTAGCAGAAGCCGGCGTCCGGATGGGCGTCGAGCAGGGCCGCGGCGCGCACCAGCGCCCCGGGGACCAGCCGGTCGTCGGCGGAGAGCAGCACGACGTAGTCGCCGTCCGCCCATTCGAGCAGGCCCTCGTTGTAGGTGGCGATGTGGCCCTTGTTGGTCTCGTGGACCCGCACCTCGATCCTCGGGTCGGAGGCGGCCAGTTTCCTGGCCACCTCCGCCGAGTCGTCGGGGGACGCGTCGTCGATGATCAGCACCCGCACGTCGAGGCCGGGCTGTTCGTCGAGCACGCTGCGTACGCAGTCGGCCAGGAAGTGGCCGTACTTGTAGCAGGGTATGACGACGCTGACTGAACTCATGTGCTGCGTTCCCCGTATTCGGTCGGTTGTCGCTGATCGGTCGGGTCAGCCGGTCGTGAAGACCGGGCCGACCCAGTAGTTGGTGGCGTTGTAGGAGCTGTTCGGGAAGGAGGCGGAAGTGCCGTACCTGTAGACGCCGTTGGCGCTTCCCGGTCCGTCGGCGGGTGCCGTCAGCGGGTAGTTGAGGTGGGCGCTCGCGAAGTAGCCGCCGTCCGAGGCGTAGTTGCCGTTGGGGGCGTGGTACGACACCACGTAGCGGGTGCCCGCCGTGATGGAGACCGGCGTGGCGAAGGTGAGCGTCTGCCAGCCGGAGGCCGTCTCGCCGGTGAAGGTGCCGGTGGCGAGGAGGGTGCCGCCGTCGGTCCACAGGCTGCCGGTGTGGGTGCCGGTGTTGCCCGCGCCCTTGTAGAAGGTGACGCCGGTGACCTTGCCGGCCAGGGCCGACTCGAAGCGGGTGCCGACCTCCAGGGAGTTGGTGTCACTGGTCTCCGAGGCCCGGGCGGGCACCGCGTCGGCGCTCCACAGGGTGCACGGGCAGGTCGCCGGCGGCGGGGTGGTGCTGGTGGTGAAGGTCCAGGTCACCGGCGCCCCCATCGCGTTGCCCCACAGGTCGGCGGCCTGCACGGACGCCGTGTAGACGGTGCCGAGCGCGAGCTGCGAGGAGAGCGTGAACGCGGCGGTCTTGCCGTCGCCGCTCAGGGTGGCCCGGCCGGGGACGGCGGTGCCGTTCGGGTCCTTCACCGTGAAGACCAGGCTGTCGCCGTCCAGGGCCTCGCTGAAGGTGGCCGACAGCGGCGCGGTGGGCGAGACGCCCGTGGCGCCCGCGGCGGGGGTGCGGGCGGTGACGACCGGCGGCGCGGTGCTGGCCGTGCCGGTCTCCAGGACGGCGTCCACCCAGTAGTTCGCGCCGCTCGACGCCTGCGACGGAAAGCCGCTGGTGCTGCCGTACTTGTAGACGCCGTTGCCGCCGTCCGTGCCGGACTTGAGCGCGGTGAGCGGGGCGAGCCCCGCGTCCTTCGCGGCGAAGTAGTCCGCGTCGTAGGCGTAGCCGCCGTTCGGCGCGAAGTACGAGGCGACGTACGTGGTGTTGGCCTTCACGGGCACCGGGCTGGCGAACTTCATCTGCTGCCAGCCCGACGCGGTCTCGCCGGTGAAGGTGCCGGTGGCGAGCAGCTGGCCGGAGGACGACCACAGGCTGCCCTTGTGGGTGCCGGTGTTGACGCTCGACTTGTAGAAGCGGATGCCGGTGATGGTGCCGGGCGCCGTGGTCCGGATCTTCACGCCGAGCTCGACGGAGCTGCCGTCGCCGCCGTTGGCCAGGCCGGGCGCCGCCGAGGCGGGCCACACCGTGCACGGGCACTTCTGCGCGTCGACGGTGAGCGGCACGGTGGTCGCCGCGCCGATGTTGACGCTGTCGTCGACGGCGCGGACCTTCAGCGTGACCGGGCCCTGGGCCATCGGCGTCCAGGTGTAGCGCCAGGAGCCGGTGCCGTCGGCGGCGTGCCAGGTGGTGCCGCCGTCCGTGGACACCTCCACCCGGGCGACCACGCCGCCGCCGCTGTCGGAGGCGGTGCCGGTGACCGTGACCTGCTGGAGCGCCGGGACCGAGCTGTTCGGGGCCGGGCTGGTGACGGTGACGGCGGGGCCGGTGGTGTCGGTGGAGGCGGTGGCCGGGACGAGGTCCGTCTGCAGCGTCTTCGGCTGCAGGCCCATGTCGGCGAGGACGTTCACGGTCGCCTGCTGCATCCGCTTGTCCTCGGTGACCACGGCGCCGGCGGGGTCGGCCGTCGGCACGTTGGTCAGGCCCCAGGACCACTGCACGGTGCCGGTGCCGAAGACCAGGGCCTTGGAGGTCGGGTCGCGGAAGGCGACCAGGCTGTGCGTGGCGGTGCCGTTGCCGTAGTTGTTGCCCCAGTCCTGCAGGTACTTGCCGTCCTGGATGTCGACCGACGTCGACGACAGCCGGATCGCGCCCTCGGGGCGGGAGGCGTTCTCGACGTCGGAGTCCCACTCGTAGCCGAGGGTGCCCTTGGGGAAGGTGGCGACCTGGCTGCCGGTCAGGCCCGCGACCGAGGTGTTGCGCCACAGCCGCATCTTCCCGTACGCGGCCGGGACGGTGATGGCGTCACTGCGGTAGCCGTTCACCTGGAACATGGAGCCGGTCAGGATGTTCATCGGCCGGTAGGGCGCGCCGCCCTTGGTGCTGTCCGGGTCCATCCAGGTGCCGGTCCACTGGGTGCTGGGGTCCGGGACGCCGTTGGGCGTCGGGAACTTCAGCTTGGTCTCCTTGTAGCAGACCAGCGTGCGGTCGGCGGTGTGGCTCAGGTCCATGCTCGGTTCGAGCCGGGTCTTCCAGAAGATCTCGTTGCCCGCGAAGTACGTCTGGTGCTGGCCGCCCCTGCGGGCGTTGAGCACGTTGGTGAACTGCTCGCCCGTCCAGTACTCGTCGTGCCCCTGCGACATGTACATCTTGTGCTTCGGCAGGATCGTGGCGCCCCGGGTGGCGACGTCGATGCCGGAGGCGTAGCTCAGGTCGTAGCCGTTGCGCTCCAGCCACGCGATCATCTCGAACTCGGAGCCGTAGATGCCGTTGTCGCCGCTGATGTCCATCGGACGGTTGTAACTGACCTTGTACGCCCGCCCGTCGGGCGCCGGTCCGTCACCGTCGTAGAGGTTGGCCCCGCCCCACTTGTTGTACGCCTGCCAGGTCTGGTCCGAGGTCTGCACGAGGATGTCGGACGTGCTGGAGTCGTTGCGCACGACGAAGGGGTACGGCATGACGCCGTTGCCGTTGTCCTGGTCGAAGTTGGCGATGTACAGGCCTGAGACGGCGTCGCTCGGCACCGACCAGGAGGCCGTGGTGGGCCAGTTGCCGCAGTCGAGCAGTCCGGTGCCGGAGTCCTTCAGGCAGTCCATCCGCCTGGTGAGGTAGTTGGCGGGGTAGATCTGCGCGGACTGGGCGTCCGTGGAGACCTGCCGGGCGCCGTCGCCGCCGTACCAGCCGAGCCGGAAGATCCGGACGTGGTACGCGGCCGGGGACTGGACCTTGAACTGGATCGTCTCGCCGGGCTGGACGCTCATCTTCGTCGCGAACCCGGCGATGTCACCGTAGTTGTTGCCGGAGAACCAGTCGGACATGGGCGTGCCCGGCTTGGAGTTCTCGCACACGATCGGATTGCTGCCGGCGCCGCACGGATCGGCGAGGGCGCTCGCCACCCCGGCGGATGGCAGGAAGATCGCGGTCAGCGCCGCGGCCAGGGCGAACACGGCGCCTCTGACCCGACGGTAGTGCTTTTGCATCGCTGTACCTTTCACGGGCAGTACAGGTGTCCCGGACCGGCGTTCTCACGTGGGTCGGGGTGGGGGAGCGGGCCCTCGGCGGGGAGAGCGGTAACCCCCGGCTCAGCCGAGGGCGTTCACCAACGCGGCCACGACCTGACGCTGCTGGTCGTGGGTGATCTGGGGAAAGAGCGGCAGGGACAGGATCTCGGCGGCGGCGCGCTCGGCGTGCGGGAAGTCGCCGCGCGCGTGGCCGAGTCCGCGGTACGCGGGCGTCAGATGGACCGGGTCCGGATAGTGCACCCCGGCCCCGATGCCGCTCGCGTTCAGCTTGCCCACCACCGCGTCGCGGTCCGCGCCCGGGACGCGCACCACGTACAGGTGCCACACATGGGTGTTGCCGTCGGCCGTCGTGGGGCGGACCACGCGGCCGGCCCCGGCGAGCGGCGCGAGCAGCTCGTCGTAGCGGGCGGCCGCCTGCCGCCGGGCCTCGTTCCCGGCGGCGAGACGGCGCAGCTTCGCCCGCAGCACCACGGCCTGCAGTCCGTCGAGCCGGCTGTTGAACCCGGGCACGTCGTGCCGGTACTTGGCCACTCCGCCGTGGTTGGCGACCGCCCGCACCAGGGCCGCGGCCTCCGGGTCGTCGGTGAGGACCGCGCCCGCGTCGCCGTAGGCGCCGAGGTTCTTGCCCGGGTAGAAGCTGGTGGCGGCGATGCCGCCGCTGCCGGGGGTACGGCCGTGCCGGCTCGCGCCCTGGCTCTGGGCGGCGTCCTCCACGATCGTCACGTGCCCGGGCAGCGCGGCCGCGAGCGCGGCGACGTCGGCGCACTGCCCGTACAGGTGGACCGGCACCACGGCCCGGGTGTTCCCGCCGACCGCGGCCGCGGCGGCCGAGGGATCGATCAGCAGGGTGTCGGGCGCGCAGTCGACCAGGACCGGGCGGGCCCCGGTGCGGTGCACCGCACCGGCGGTGGCGATGAAGGTGTTCGCGGGCAGCACCACCTCGTCGCCCGCGCCGACGCCGCTCGCCCGCAGCGCCAGTTCCAGGGCGTCGGTGCCGTTGGCGACGCCGACGACATGGGCGACGCCGCCGAACTGCGCGTACTCGCGCTCGAAGGCGGCGACCTCCTCGCCGCCGATGAAGGCGGTGTTCGCGAGGACCCGGTCGAAGCCGGCGCGGATCTCCGCCTCGACCTCCGCGTGGGCCGCCTTCAGGTCGACCAGGGGTATCTGGTTCATCAGCCGTTCGCTCCTCGTGCCGGGACCAGCCGGTCCCCCTGGACGGTGGTGCCGTGGGTGGTGTCGTGTGCGAGCTGGTCGAGCGCGGTGGGCGCGGCGGCGCGCAGCCGGCGGGCCGGGGACCCGGCCCACACCTCGCCGGGCGGTACGTCGGCGAGGACCACGGAGCCCATGCCGACCAGCGACCAGGGGCCGATCCCGGTGCCCTCGCGGACCAGCGCGCCCGCGCCGAGATAGGCGCCGCGGCCGACCCGGACGCCGCCGCCGAGGCGCACGCCCGAGGCGACGGTGGCGAAGTCGCCGACCTCGTCGTCGTGGGTGAGCACGGTCTGCGGCATCACCGCGACGTGCCGGCCGACCCGCACGGCCGCGGTGAGCACGGTGTGGGCGAGCAGCACCGTGCCGGGGCCGATCACCGAGGTCGCCGAGACGGCGGCGGTCGGGTGCACCACGGTGGTGTAGCGGTGCTCGGGCAGGCCGAGGCGCCGCACGATCCTGGCCCGCGAGGCGTAGTCGCGCGGGCTGCCCACGCACACCACGAACGAGGCGTCCTTCAGCTTGCGGATCCGCTCGGTGCCGCCGAGCACCGGCACGCCGTCGACCGTGCAGCCGTGCAGCGCCGGGTCGTCGTCGAGATGGCCGGCGAGCGGCAGCCCGGCGGCACGGGCGGCCTGCGCGGTCTCCCGCGCGAAGCCGCCCGCACCGATGATCACGAGCCGTGCGGTCACCGACGGGCCGCCGCTTCCCGCAGGACGGCGACCACGCGGTCCTGCTGCTCCTCGGTCATGGTGTGGAACAGCGGCAGGATCAGCGAGTCGCGGCTGATCCGCTCGGTCACCGGCAGCGCGGCCGCCGGGTGGCCCTCGTAGGCCGGTTCGAGGTGGCTCGCCATGATGCCGCGGCGGGCCGAGACCCCGGCCTCGGCGAGCAGCGCGAGCAGCTCGTCGCGGCCCACCGGGAAGTCGTCGCCGAGCAGTACCCAGTACGACTGGAAGTTGCCCTCGCCGTACGCCGGGTCGCGCACCGGCTTCAGGCCGGCCACGTCCGCGAGCGACTCGGTGTAGCGGGCGGCCAGTTCGCGGCGCCGGGCGACCAGCGCGTCCAGCTTCTCCAGCTGGGCGAGGCCGACCGCGGCCTGGATGTCGGTCATCCGGTAGTTGAACCCGGTCTCCAGATAGCTCTCCAGGACCGGCTTGCCGCTCGCGTGGCGGTCGGCCGCCGACACGTTCATGCCGTGCTCGCGCAGCCGGCGCAGCCGCGCCGCCCACTCGGCGTCGTCGGTGGTGATCATGCCGCCCTCACCGGTGGTGAGCAGCTTGCGCGGATGGAACGACCAGGCCGCGAGGAGCGCGCCCCGGCCGACGGACCCGCCGCCGACGGTCGAGCCGATCGCGCAGGCCGCGTCCTCCACCAGCGGCAGACCCCACTCCCCGCAGGCCGCCCGCAGCGCGCTCACGTCCGCCGGCACGCCGGCCTGGTGGACGACGAGCACCGCCTTGGTGCGGTCGGTGCGGACCGCGTCCACGGTGGCCGCGGTGAGGTTGCCGGTGGCGAGGTCGACGTCCGCGAAGACCGGTTCGGCGCCCACGTACCGGACGGCGTTGGCGGTGGCGATGAACGACAGGGACGGGACGATCACCTCGTCGCCCGGGCCGGCGCCCAGCGCGACGAGCGCCAGGTGCAGGGCGGTGGTGCAGGAGCTGACGGCCACGCCGTGGGCGGCCCCGACCCGCTCGGCGAAGGCCTGCTCGAAGGCGGCGACCCGCGGGCCCTGGGCCACCCAGCCGGAACGGACGGCGTCGGCGGCGGCCGTCGCCTCCTCCTCGCCCAGCCACGGCACCATCACCGGGATCCGCGCCGGCTCCGCCGCGGCCCGCTCGGCGGCCCGGTCGGCGTCGGTCGCGGTGGCGCCCTTCTCGGCCCGCCACCAGTCGACCAGGTCCTTGAGGCCCGTGCGCAGGTCGATCTCCGACTTGAAGCCGAGCCGCTCCTCCGCCCGCGCGGTGTCCGCGAGCCGCCGGGTGACGCCGTTGACCGCGCGCGCCGGGCCGTGCACCGGCTCCAGGTCCGAGCCCATGACGTCGAGCAGCGCGTCCGCGAGCTCGCGCAGCGAGGTCTCGGTGGCGCTGGCCACGTTGAACACCTCGTCCGTCACGTCCGCGCGGGCCGCCAGGACGTTGGCCCTGGCGATGTCCCGGACGTCGACGAAGTCCATCGTCTGCGTGCCGTCGCCGAGGATCAGCGGCGGCTCGCCCGCCTCGATCCGCTCCATCCAGCGGATCAGCACCTCCGTGTACAGGCCGTGGATGTCCATCCGCGGCCCGTACACGTTGAAGTAGCGCAGCGCCACGTAGTCCAGGCCGTACATGGCGTGGAAGCTGCGCAGCATCCCCTCGTTGAAGGCCTTGGCCGCGCCGTAGAACGTGTCGTTGTTGTACGGGTGGTGGCGCTCGTCCGTCGGGAAGGACTCGGCGAGGCCGTACACCGAGGCCGACGACGAGGCGATGACCTTGCCGACCCCGGCCGCCGCCGCGGCCTCCAGGACGTTGAACGTGCCGTCGACCATCACCTCGTTGGCGAGCCGCGGCTCCTCCGCGCACTGGGTGATGCGGATCGCCGCCAGGTGGAAGACCAGATCCGCGCCCTCGGTCACCCGGCGCACGGTGCCGGCGTCACGGATGTCGCCCTCGACGAGCCGGACCCGCCCCGAGCCCATCGCCCGGGCCAGGTTGGCCCGGCGGCCGCGGACCAGGTTGTCGAGCACGACGACCTCGTCCGCACCGCCCTCGACGAGCAGGTCCGTCACATGGGAACCGATGGTGCCGGCCCCGCCGGTGACCAGGATCCGCTTGCCCCGAAAGTCGCTCAACGCCGTTCTCCCGCCGTTTCGTTCATGTTCTTCAGGGACCGGTCGGCGCCGGTCCGCAGGCCGACGACCGCACCGCGGAACTCCAGGCTCCGCGACGCCGCCTCCAGAATGTCCAGGACCCGCAGGCCCGCCCGCCCGTCCGTCAGCGGCGCCCGCCGCTCGCTGATCGCCGCCGCGAACTCGTCGACCATGCTGCGCAGCGCCTCCTTCTCGCTGATCGCCGGCGCGACCATGTCGCCGCTGCGGTACGAGATGAGGGCCTCGCGGCGCTCGTCGGCGCCCAGGTCCTGCGGCGTCGCCAGGTCCACCCCGCGGTCGAACAGCGCCACGCGCTGCGCCGGGTTGAGGTCGTCCCAGACCAGCGTGCGCTTGGCGCCGCCGACCATGGTGGTGCGGACCTTCGTCGGGGACAGCCAGTTGACGTGCACGTGCGCGATGGCGCCGGTGTTGAGCTGGAGCGTGAGGTAGGTGATGCAGTCCTGGCCCGCGCCGATCGGGTCCGCGCCGTGCGCGGCGACCGCCACCGGCTCGACGTGCTCGGGCAGGATGAAGTCGAGGATCGACAGGTCGTGCGGGGCGAGGTCCCACAGCACGTCGATGTCCTTCTGGACCAGACCCAGGTTGATCCGCACCGAGTCCACGTAGTGGATGTCCCCGAGCGCGCCCTCGTGCACCAGCTCGCGGATCTTCGCCACGGCCGGCGTGTAGCAGTAGGTGTGGTCGCACATCAGCGTCAGACCGCGCTCCTCCGCCTCGGCGACCAGGCGCGCCCCGTCCGCGTAGGTGGTGGCGAGCGGCTTCTCGACGAGCACGTGCTTTCCCGCGCGCAGCGCGGCGAGCGCCACGTCCAGGTGGGTGCCGGCCGGGGTGGCGACGGCGACCGCGTGCACCCCGGGGTCGGCGAGCACGGCCGCGTAGTCGTCGGTGGCCTGCACGGTGGAGTAGCCGCCGAGGACCCGCTGGGCGCGCGTGACGTCGAGGTCGCACAGCCAGCGCAGCCGGAAGCGGTCACTGGACTGGAAGTTGCGGACGAGGTTGGGACCCCAGTAGCCGGCGCCTATGACGGCGACTCCCAGCCGCTCGTCGGCTCGGTCGGCGTCGTTCAACGTGTGCCCCCTCAAAGTGAATTGCCTGTAGGTGTGCCGCTGCCCGGCCATGTCAGTAGGCGCCCGTCCCGCGCAGCACGGCCGGGCCGGTGCGCAGCAGGATCACCGTGTCCAGGCCGAGCGACCAGTTGTCCACGTACGCCAGGTCGAGGCGCACGGCCTCCTCCCACGGCAGGTCGGAGCGGCCGCTGACCTGCCACAGGCCGGTCAGGCCCGGCTTCACGAGCAGCCGGCGGCGCACCTCGTGGCTGTAGCCGGCGACCTCCTCGGGCAGCGGCGGGCGCGGCCCGATCAGCGACATACGGCCCGTCAGCACGTTGATGAGCTGCGGGAGTTCGTCGAGCGAGTAGCGGCGCAGGGTGGCCCCGACCCGGGTGACGCGCGGATCGTCGCGGACCTTGAACAGCAGGCCGTCGCTGTTGTGATTGGCGTGCGCGAGTTCCGCCCGGCGGGCCTCCGCGTCCGGCCGCATCGTGCGGAACTTCAGCATCGTGAAGTGCTTGCCGTGCAGGCCGACCCGCACCTGCCGGAAGAGCGCCGGTCCCCGGCTGCCGAGCCGCACGGTCAGCGCGACGGCGCACATCAGCGGGGAGAGCAGCAGGAGCAGCACGGCCGCGATCAGCCGTTCCGCCAGCTCCTTGGGCAGCCGCGAGATCCGGGAGAGCCGCGGCGCGCGGACGTGGATCAGGGGGACGCCGCCGACCGGCCGCACGTCGAGCCGGGCGGCCGCCACGTCGCCGAACGAGGGCGCGATCAGGAAGTCGCCCCCGGCGGCGGCCGTGCTCCAGGCGAGCCGGCGCAGCATGCCGGCGTCGATCTCCGGCGACGGCAGCACCACGACCGCGGTGCCGCCGCCGAAGGCCCTTATGGCGCGCGGGACTTCGTCGACGCCACCGAGCACCGGCACCCCGAACCGGGCCACCTCCTCGGCGTCCTCGGCCCCGAGCGGATCCGTCAGGCACACCCCGGCCAGCTCCATGCCCTGGAGCACGGCCGCCGCGGGCGCGCCCGGCCGGCTGTCGCGGGTGAGCGCGGTGAGCAGCTCGGCGACCCCGGCCGACGGGCCGACCAGGACCGCGGTGGTCCGGTCCTGGCCGCGCGCCCAGCGCGTGCGCAGCCGGCGGCGCAGCGCGAACCGGACGGCGAGCGACAGCGCGGCGGCGAGCGGCGCCGCCAGGATCATCTCGTGCAGCAGGTCCAGATCCCCCGCGAGCCCCCAGCCGAGCCCCGCGGCCAGTGCCGGAAGCACCAGGGCGGCGCGCAGCACCCGCAGATAGAGCTCGCTCCCGGAGCCGAACGACGCCGGCGCGTAGCCCCGGTGCGCGGCCGTCGCCACGGCCCACGCCGCCGGCAGCCCGAGGACGACCGGCCAGTGGCCGCCCGTCCGCAGCACGAGCAGCGCCGCGGCCACGGCCCCGGTGACGTCCGCGGCCAGCAGGACGAGCTGATGTCTCCTCCGCCACCACGGGCGGTGGACACCGGAACGGCCGGAGAGTTCCGAATGATCAGCATGGTCCGCGTGGTCCGTGTGATCGATGTGGTCAGAGTGGTCGATGTGTGTGGATTCGACTCGATGCCGCTCATGCGTGACCGGCAGGACGGTCATCCATTCCCCCCAAGGGCGCTTCGCACGCACCCCGGCGCGGCCGCTCGACGCACCTACCCCCCGACGCGGCCGCGAGCGCACGGCTCATGGGCAGCGGACAGGGGAAGGGCGGCGACGGTCGGCGAGGGTACGCGGCTCTTCCGCCTGACTGAACGGTGCGGACCGAGTCGCAAGTCTCCCCAGCCACGGCCGGGTCCGCACAGGACGCAGAATCCGCCCGGGACACGATGTGTTCGCGACCGAGCGGATCCGGCGACGCTCAATCTAGACCAACTGGGGCAGGTCATCCAGGAGTTGTGTGAAACTCCTACCGATACTTGAAGGAACTGTAAGAGTCGGACGGGTTGGTCATACTGGGCCCGTGCCCAGCATCGTGATCCCCGCCCACAACGAGGAACGCACGCTCGCGCGGCTCCTCGACGGCCTCCTGGACGGCGCCGCGGACGGCGAGTTCGACGTCCTGGTCGTGTGCAACGGCTGTACGGACGCCACCGCGGCCGTCGCCGCCGGCTACGGCCCGCGCGTGCGCGTCGTCGAGACGCCCCTCCCCTCCAAACACCAGGCCCTGCGCCTCGGCGACGAGCACGCCCGCGGCTTCCCGAGGATCTACGTGGACGCCGACGTGGAGCTCGGCGCCGCCGACGTACGGGCCCTCGCCGCCGCCCTCGCCGGGCCGGACCCGGTCCTGGCCGCCGCGCCCGAGCGGCGGCTGCCGATGACCGGCTGCTCCTGGCCCGTGCGCGCCTACTACAAGGTGTGGCAGCGCCTTCCCGCCGTACGGGAGGGGCTGTTCGGGCGCGGGGTGATCGCCATGTCCGGCGAGGGCCACGCCCGGATCGCCGCACTGCCGCCGCTGATGGCCGACGACCTGGCCGCCTCGCTCGCCTTCGGGCCTGCCGAGCGCGCCGTCGTGCCCGCCGCCCGGGTCGTGGTCCGCCCGCCCCGCACCTGGGCGGACCTGATCCGCCGCCGGATCCGGGCCGCCACCTCCACCGCCCAACTGGAGGACCAGCAGCGCGAGTCGGCTCCCGCGGGCCGGGGCGCGCCGCCCTCGGCCCGTACCGGCCTCGGCGACCTGCGCGCGCTCCTGCGCGCCGAGCCCACCCTGCTCCCCGCCCTGCTCGTCTTCGTCACGGCGGCGCTCGTGGCGCGCCGGGGGGCACGCAGGGCGATCCGGGCGCGTGACTTCGACACCTGGCTCAGGGACGAGAGCAGCAGGGAGGGCTGACCGCCCCTGCCGTGCCTCCGGGCGCCCGGGCACGCGCCCGGGCGCCCGGCGCGCCGTCCCGGCGGATCCACCGGTTCCGGCCCGTCGGTGATCAACGCCGCTTACGCTGCTCGTGATCACGCCGAGGAGGCCCTTGATGACGTACCGGATGCGGGGGCGGCGCGCCGCCACCCTGGTGGCGGCGCTCGCCGTCTGCGCCGCCTGGCTCACGGGCCCGAGCGCCCGGGCCGAGGAACCGGCCGCCGCCGGGCCCCTCACCACCGCGACCCGCTTCTACGTCGACCCCGACAGCCGGGCCGCCCGGCAGGCCGCCGCCGACGAGCTCCAGGGCGACACCGGCAACGCGGCGAACATGGCGCGGCTCGCCGCGCTGCCGCAGGCCAGATGGTTCACCGCGGGCAGCGCCGAGCAGGTCCGCGCCGACGCCGCGGCGCTGCTCGACAAGGCCCGGGCCGCCGGCCAGGTGCCCGTCATCGTCGCCTACGACATCCCCGGCCGCGACTGCGGCAGCTACTCCGGCGGCGGCGCGCCGAGCTCCGCCGCGTACCGGCAGTGGATCGACGGCCTCGCCCAGGGCATCGGCGCCGGCCCCGCGCTCGTCGTCGTGGAGCCCGACGGGCTCGCCCTGCTGCCCAAGGACTGCGCCGGATCCGGCGACCCGGGCGGCACGCTCACCGCCGCCCGCCTCGCCGACCTGAACTACGCGGTGACGGCCCTCAAGGCAGCGGGCCCCGGCACCGCCGTCTACCTCGACGGCGGCAACAGCAAGTGGCGGGCCGTCGGCGACATGGCCCAGCGGCTGATCGACGCCGGCGTGGCCCGCGCCGACGGCTTCTCGCTCGACGTCTCCAACTTCCAGCCGACCGGCAACCTCGACCGCTACGGCACCTGGGTCGCCAAGTGCGTGTGGTTCGCCACCCGCGGGCCCGCCTGGGGCCGCGGCCACACCGACTGGTGCGCCACCCAGTACTGGTCCGCCGCCGCGCCCAACGACGGCCGGCCCGGCAACGCGGTCGACGCCGAGGACCCGAGCACCTGGCACTGGACCGACGCCTGGTACGACCAGGCCGCCGGGAACCCTCCCGCCGGCGAGCTGGCCCACTTCGTGGTCGACACCAGCCGCAACGGCCTCGGCCCCTGGACCCCGGCCCCGGGCGCGTACACCGGCGACGCGGAGACCTGGTGCAACCCGCCCGGCCGCGGTCTCGGCCCGCGCCCGACCGCCGACACCGGGGTGCCGCTCGCCGACGCCTATCTGTACATCAAGATCGTCGGCGAGTCCGACGGCAGCTGCACCCGCGGCACCGGCGGCACCATCGACCCCGAGTACGGCGTCGTCGACCCGCCGGCCGGCGCCTGGTGGCCGGAGCTCGCCCACACCCTGGCACGCAACGCCCAGCCCGCCCTGCTGCCCTGAACGGCTCCCGCCGAAACCCCGGACGGCCGGACCCTCGACGCGGGGCCGGTCCCTGAGCGATGATCACGCCCGCACCACACCACCCCCCGCACGACCCTCACATCCCACAAACGGGAGGACGTTGATGGCACGCCGCACATCCCGCGGCCTGATCGCCGCGGCCACCGCCACCGTGGCCCTGATCGCCCCGGCCGGCCTCGCCTCCGCCACCGGAGCCGCCCCCGCGGCCACCGGCCCGCAGGCCCGCGTCTTCATGGTCAACCCCGTGCAGTCCTCGGGCGACCAGACGCTCACGGACGACAAGGACGCCGCCGACGCGGTCCCCGCGTCCGCGTACGCCACCGTCGCGCTGCGCAACCTGGACGGCAGCGGCGGCCTCTCCGGCCGCTGGGCCTACGTCCGCTCCGAGACCGGCGCCCCCGCCAAGGTCGCCGACGCCGCCTCGTACAACCGGCACGACGACCAGTTCGAGCAGGTCATGGCGTACTTCTGGGTCAACCAGGCGCAGGAGTACCTCCAGGGCCTCGGCTTCGGCAGCGAGCTGCCCGGCGCCAACGACCGGCCGATGCCGGTGCGGATCAGCCAGTGGGGCAAGGACAACTCCTTCTTCACCGACAAGAAGGACGAGATCCGCTTCGGCAAGGGCGGCGTCGACGACGCCGAGGACGCCGAGGTCATCGTCCACGAGTACGGCCACTCCGTGCACGAGGCCCAGGTGCCCGGCTTCGGCAGCTCGCCCGAGGCCGGCGCGATCGGCGAGGCGTTCGGCGACTACCTGGCCGTCGAGGTCGGCAGCGACGCCGCCACCCGCTACGGCTGGCCCGTGAAGACGGACCTCGCCTGCGTCGGCGACTGGGACTCCGTTACCTACAGCGACGCCCCGCACTGCCTGCGCCGCGTCGACGGCACCAAGGTCTACGCCGACCGGGTCGGCGAGGTGCACGCCGACGGCGAGATCTGGTCCCGCGCCCTGTGGGACATCCGCGGCGCGCTCGGCGCCCGTACCGCCGACCGGATCATCGTGAACGCCCAGTTCGGTTTCAAGCCGGACACGTCGTTCGAGGACGCGGCCAAGCAGACGATCGCCACCGCGCAGAAGATGAACGGCCAGAAGGCGGCGGACGCGGTCCGCGCGGCCTTCCACGCCCGCCAGATCCCGGGCGTCTAGCCCGGACGCCGAGGGCCTGGGCCGAGGGCCGGACCCGAGGACCAAAGGGGCAGGGATCCCTGCCCCGAATTCTGCCCCGTGGCGGCTGACAGCCGCCACGGGGCATCGGGTCGAGTGGGGCTGCCGCATCCTGAAAGGCAGTTCCCTTGTCCCAGCGCGAACATCACCCCGACCAGACCACCAGCACCCGGTCCCCGGCACCACGCGTCCAGGCCCCCCTGGACCAGGCCGGCATCCTCGCACTCCAGCGCAGCGCGGGCAACGCCGCGGTGCTGCACATGCTGCAACTCAGCGGATACCCCTTCGCCCAGCCGTCCACCCGCGAAGAGCACCGGCACGGCGCCGGCTGCGGCCACACCCAGGACGCCGGGCCCGCCGTGCAGCGTTCCGCCGTCCACGACGTGCTGAAGGGGAACGGCCGTCCGCTCGACGCCCCGGTCCGTGACGAGATGGAAGCCCGGCTCGGCGCCGACTTCTCCGACGTCCGCATCCACGACGACAGCGCCGCCCGCGCCTCCGCCACCGAGGTCGGCGCCCGCGCCTACACCAGTGGGCAGCACATCGTCATCGGCGACGGAGGCAACGACAGGCACACCCTCGCCCACGAACTCACCCACGTCATCCAGCAGCGCCAGGGCCCGGTGGCGGGCACGGACAACGGCGCCGGACTGA
Source organism: Streptomyces sp. NPDC004327 (assembly GCF_042873935.1). Lineage (NCBI taxonomy): Bacteria > Bacillati > Actinomycetota > Actinomycetes > Kitasatosporales > Streptomycetaceae > Streptomyces > Streptomyces sp. NPDC004327. The sequence goes on from NZ_JBIAME010000004.1 coordinate 243,433, forward strand.
AGGTCTCCGACCCCTCCGACCGCTTCGAGCGGGAGGCCGAGGCCAACGCCGTCCGCGTCATGAGCGGCCAGGCTCCCGACGTCCAGCGGGCGACGGCCGGCGACACGGCACGCGAGACGGGCGGCGCGGACCGGTCCGCGCCGATCCAGCGGGCCACCGGCGGTGGCCACAGCCAGGGCGACCACGTCTTCAACGCCCTCGGCGCGACGGGCCTAAGGGTCGCGGCTGCGATCAACGCCGCCATGAAGACCTTTCTGGAGAACGTGGACGGCGGAGTCAAAACGATCACGAGGGCGGCGAAGGGAGAGCCCGGGACGGCGGATCACCGGCCCGCGGGACCTCTTTTCCAGAACAAGTCGAACAGGTTGCGGAATGTGGCGGCGCGGGTGAGTCGACTCCGTGCCGCGGCGACGGCCGCCGAAGCGCTCGGCCACCCGTCGGACACCACCGCGGCGCACTATTCGTTCATCGCGACCCTTCCCACCACAGGCGGGCCGGCGGACGACGCCAACTCCCTGATCTACGGAGATTTCAGCAGGCGTCTCGTCGAACTGGCCGAAACGGTCGGAGAGTTGGAGCCCCAGTGGGCGGACAACGCGGGCACCTGGGCGATTCCCGCCGACTACCTCGCCGGTGCCGGAGGCTGGACGACGTTTCTGGCGTCGAAGATCTTCGACGACGATGCGCGCGCCAGGGTGAGGGCGGAGCGCGTCGGAGGCCGAGTGGCGGCGTTCGAGGCGTGGCTCGCCGAAAGCAAGACACGCTACGCCACCCTTTACGCGAGCATCATCGAGGCGCTGCAAGAAGCCCGCGCATTCGTGATGTGGGTCGACGGCATGCAGCGAAACACCTTCCACGACCCGGCTTCGACCTACGAGACGCACGCCGGCGAGGCCCCCGCTCTCCTCGACCCGCCGGGCAACGGCGGCGCGGGCGGTGCGGGCTGACGGACCCTAGCGCGTGAGCGGCACGCGCCGGAAGGCGATCGTCTCGTACGGGCCGCGCTCACCCGTCTCGTACAGCACCCCCACCGTCCGCGCGTCCACCCGGACCAGGTCCGAGTAGCCGGCCGGGCGGTCGGAGAGCGTGAGCGCCGGGGCGAAGGTGCGGCCGCCGTCCGCGCTGGTCCACAGGGCCGGGGCGCGGCGGGCGGTCGGCACCGAGGGCGCGGAGAACAGCAGCCGGCCGGAGTCCAGGGCCAGCAGGCCGCCCTCCACGACCGGTACGGCGTCGAGCGAGCGCTGGGGGGCGAACGGCCGGTCGAGGCTCGCGCCGCCGTCGTCCGAGGTGCTGTCGGCCCGGTTGCCGGGGGCGCTGCCGAGCTGGTCGCGGGCAGTGAAGTAGAGCCGCCCGTCCGGGAGTTCGGCCACCGCCGACTCGTTGGTGTCGACCGTTCCCTCGTACGACTCGTCGGCGAGACCGATCCGCCAGCTGTGCCCGCCGTCGTCGCTCAGCAGCGCGTGCGATCCGTACCAGCGCGGCTCGCGGCCGGTGCCGGAGGAGCCCGGCGGGGGAGCGGCCGAGTGGTCGGCGGGCACGACGAGCCGGCCGGCGTGCGGGCCGTGGGTCAGCGCCGTGGCGTGGCCGGGGCCGGTCGCGTACCAGCGCCAGCCTGGCTTGCTCACCGAGGGCGTGATCTCCCGGGGCGCCGAGAAGCTCCGCCCGTCGTCGGCGCTGCGCTGCACGTACACCCGCCGCCCGCGCTCCTTCGTCACCCGGCCGGCCAGGATCGCCGACTCCGTCACGGCGCCGGCGTTGCCCGTCGACAGCAGCACCACCTCGCCGCTCGCCGGATCGACGACCGGCGCCGGATTGCCCCGGGTGTCCCCGCGTCCGGCGGCCACGGTCCGCCGCGGCCCCCAGGTGCAGCCGCCGTCGGCCGAGCGCCGCAGCACGATGTCGACGGCGCCCGCGTCCCCGGCGCCGCGCACCCGGCCCTCGGCGAAGGCGAGCAGGGTGCCTGCGGGGGTGCGGACGACGGCCGGTATGCGGTACGCGGCGTAGCCGCCGCTCCCCGAGACGTACGGGACCGAGGACACGCACCCGTGCTCGGCCGCGTTCTCGCGCGCGTCGCCCGCGGTCACCGCGCCTGTGCCCACCGCGCCCACGGCCAGGGCGGCCAGCGCCGCCGCGTACCACCGCCGTGCCCCTCGACCTCCGCCACCACGCATGCGGACACCGCACCGCGCGCGAGCGGCGTGCGTGTCAACTCCGCGCCAACGCACGGGAGTCGGCGGTGGAAGAGGAGGCGAACGGCGGCTCAGCTGTCGAAGCCGAGGCCCGCCCGGTCCAGGGTGCGCAGCCACAGATTGCGGCGGCCCTCCTGCGCGTCGGCGCGGGCGAGGGACCACTGGGTGATGCCGATGCCGAGCGAGCGCACCGGCTCGGGCGGGAACGGTAGCGGCTTGCGGCGCACCATTTCCAGAGAGGTCCGCTCGGTGCGCTCGCCGGCCAGCAGGTCGAGCATGACCTCGGCGCCGAAGCGGGTGGCGCCCACCCCGAGACCGGTGTAGCCGGCCGCGTACGCCACCCGGCCGCGGTGGCTGGTGTCGAAGAAGACGCAGAAGCGCGTGCTGGTGTCGATGGCCCCGCCCCACGCGTGGCTGAACCGGACGCCGGCGAGCTGCGGGAAGGTCTCGGCGAAGTGCCGGGCCAGGGTCGCGAAGGTCTCGTGGCGCTGGTCCCGCTCGGCGCGCACCCCGCCGCCGTAGCGGTAGACGGCGTCGAAGCCGCCCCACAGGATCCGGTTGTCGGCGGAGAGCCGGACGTAGTGGAAGCGGTTGGCGCAGTCGGCGAAGCCCTGCCGGTTGCGCCAGCCCACGGCGGCGAGCTGATCGTCCGTCAGGGGCTCGGTCATCAGCGCGTAGTCGTAGACCGGGACGGTGTACGGGCGGTGCCGGCGCAGCAGGGAGGGGTAGGCGTTGGTGGCCAGCGCGACCCGCCGGGCCCGCACCCGGCCGTAGGGCGTGGTCACCGCGATCCGCGCGCCGTCCTCGGTGAGCCGGGTGCCCGGCGTGTGCTCGTACACCCGGACGTCGAGGTCCTGGCACGCCCGCTTGAGGCCCCAGGCGAGGCGGGCCGGGTTGACCATGGCGACGCCGTCCTTGTTCCACACGCCGCCGAGGAAGGAGGGTGAGTCGATCTCGGCGCGCACGGCGGCCTCGTCGAGCAGCGCGACCTCGGCGCCGTACCGCGCGGCGGCCTCGGCTTCCTCCTTCAGGCCGTCGAGCTGGTACGGCTCCGTCGCCACGACCAGCGAGCCGGTGCGCTCCCAGTCGCAGTCGATGCCGTGCCGGGTCAGCGTGTCCTCGATGGCCTGGAGGTTCTCCCGGCCGAGCCGCTCAAGCCGGTCGATCTCGCCGGGCCAGCGGGCGATGCCGTTGCCGAGCCCGTGCGTCAGGCTCGACTCGCAGAAGCCGCCGTTCCGTCCGGACGCGGCGCCCCCGACCTCGCCCGCCTCGATCAGCACCACGTCGGCGGACGGGTCCCGCTCCTTCGCGATCAGCGCGGTCCACAGCCCGCTGTAGCCGCCGCCGACCACGAGCAGATCGCAGTCGACGGCGCCGACGAGAGCGGGCGCGGCGGGCGGCCGGTGGTCGGCGTCGTCCAGCCAGAAGGGGGTGGGCGAGGCGTCCCGGAGCGCGTGTACGGGGTCCATGGGCGGTGCTCCTTCGGATCGCGGAGGCGGGCCAGGAGGCCGCGGGCCTCCGAAGTGCCGCCATGAGACCGGTCGGGGCGAATCTTCGTCAATGGTGTTGACATAAGCGCGCGCACCGGAGCCCGGCCAAGGGCCAGGCCGGTGCTAGCCCTGCCGGTGCGCCGCCAGCCGTGCCCCCACCGCGTCCAGCATCAGTTCCAGGGCGAACGGGTGGCCGCTGTCCCGCATGTCCGCCGCGAGCAGCGGATACGTCGCCGCCACATGGGGATGGGTGTCGGCCGGGAGCTTGCCGTAGGCGGCGTGCCAGACCTGCTCGTCGGCCTCGCGGGCCGGCTCGGGCAGGGCGAGGGCGGCGGCGTCGAGGGCGGCGAAGGCGAGGGCCTGGTCGACGAAGGCGTGGTAGATGCGGACCGCCTCGGCGTCCGGGAAGCCGGCCCGGCGCAGCACGCCGAGGATCGACTCGACGGCACGCATCTCGTGCGTCCGGCCTGTCGTGCGGTGCGCCGCGAGGGCGGCGACCTGGGGGTGGGCGAGATAGGCGGCGTGGATGCGCGAGGCGATCTCGCGCAGGTCGGCGCGCCAGTCCCCGGTCGCCCGCCAGCCCGCCTGCGCGCGTCCGACCATCTCGTCGGCGAGCGCGAGCAGCAGGTCGTCGGTGTTGCGGAAGTAGCGGTACAGCGCGCTGGGGTCGGCGCCAAGGGCGGCGCCGAGCCGCCGCACCGACAGCGCCTCCGCGCCGTGCTGCGCGACCAGGCGCAGCGCCGTCTCGACGATCACCCGCTCGGAGAGCACGGTGCCCTGCTTCGTGGGGCGGCGGCGCTGCCGCCGGTCCTCGGGAACCACTCGTTCGGCCATGGCCGGACCCTACCCGGGCACGCCTTACGACAACACCCTTGACGTGTTGACGGCGGCGGCTGTTCCATGGCGCACCTCGGGCCGCCCGGCGGCCCAGGGCCCGCCCAAGCCCCTCGTCCCGGCCCTCGCGCCGGGCCCCCTCACCCTCCAGGAGTACGTACATGAGCACGGCCGACCTGGTCTTCACCGGAGGCCCCGTCTTCACCGGCGACCCCGCCCGCACCCGGGCCACCTCCCTCGCCGTCACCGGCGAGCGGATCACCGCCGTGGGCCACGACGAGGTGCGCGAGCTCATCGGCCCGTCGACCGAAGTCGTCGACCTCGCCGGCAAGTTGCTGGTCCCCGGCTTCCAGGACTCGCACATCCACGCGGTGTACGGCGGCGTCGAGCTGGCCGAGTGCGACCTCAGCGGCACCACCGGCGTCGACGACTACCGGCGGATCATCGCCGAGTTCGCCGCGGCCCGCCCCGACCACGAGTGGATCACCGGCGGCGGCTGGTCCCTGGAGAGCTTCGAAGGCGGCCTGCCCACCCGGCAGTTGCTCGACGCGCTCGTCCCCGACCGGCCCGTCATCCTGGTCAACCGCGACCACCACGGCTCCTGGGTCAACTCCCGCGCCCTGGAGATCGCCGGGATCACCGCAGCCACCCCCGACCCGGCCGACGGCCGCATCGAGCGCGACGCCGACGGCAACCCCACCGGCGTCCTCCAGGAGGGCGCGGCGCACCTCGTCGCCCGCCACGTCCCGGCCTGCACCAAGGCCGACCGCGTCGCCGGACTGCTGCGCGCCCAGAGCCTGCTGCACTCGCTCGGCATCACCGGCTGGCAGGACGCCCTCCTCGGCGAGTTCAGCGGCAAGCCCGACCCGTCGGACGCCTACATGGCGGCCGCCGAGGACGGCACCCTCACCGCCCGGGTCACCGGCGCGCTGTGGTGGGACCGGGCCCGCGGCGCCGAGCAGATCCCCGAACTCGTCGAGCTGCGCAAGCGGTTGGACCTCGGCCGGTTCCGGGCCGGCTCGGTGAAGATCATGCAGGACGGCATCGCCGAGAACTTCACCGCCGCCATGACCACCCCCTACCTCGACGGCTGCGGCTGCGCCACCGGCAACACCGGCCTCAGCTTCGTCGACCCCGAGGCGCTGCGGGAGCACGTCACCGCGCTCGACGCCCTCGACTTCCAGGTGCACTTCCACGCGCTCGGCGACCGCGCCGTACGCGAGGCCCTGGACGCGGTCGAGGCGGCGATCGCCGCCAACGGGCGCCGCGGCAACCGCCACCACCTCGCGCACCTCCAGGTCGTGCACCCCGACGACCTCGCCCGCTTCGCCCGGCTCGGCGCGCTCGCCAACATCCAGCCGCTGTGGGCGGCGCACGAGCCGCAGATGGACGAGCTGACCATCCCCTTCCTCGGCCCCGAACGCGCCGCCTGGCAGTACCCGTTCGGCGACCTCGTCCGCGCCGGCGCCACCCTGGTCGCCGGCAGCGACTGGCCGGTCAGCAGCCCGGACCCGCTCGCCGGCATCCACGTCGCCGTCAACCGCGCCGAGCCCGGCGCGACCGACGGCCGGATCTTCTTCGCCGAGCAGCGCATCGACCTGCCCACCGCGCTGGCCGCCTACACGGCCGGCTCCGCGCACGTGAACGGCCACGACGACGCGGGCAGCCTGCGAGCGGGACACCTCGCGGACCTCGTCGTCCTCGACCGCGACATCCTCACGGCGCCGCCGGAGGAGATCGCCGAGGCCCGCGTGGAGCAGACCTTCGTCGGCGGCACCCGCGTCCACGCGGTCTGAGAGGACGGCGTCATGAGCGAGTCACGACGAGGCCCGCACCTGGAGCCGGGCGGTGAGCAGCACGCCGGGGGGCGTGCTGCCCGCGCCCTCCAGGGCCGCCACGAGCAGCGCTATCCCCTCCTCGGCGACGTCCGCCGGGCGCAGGCTCAGCGTGCTCACCGGCGGATCGGCGTGCGCGGCCGACTCGTCCTCGCTCACGCACACCACCCGCAGCTCGCCGGGCACCGCGAGACCGGCACGCCGGGCCGCGTCCATGACGAGCGGCGGGCTGGCCTCCGCGACCACGAAGAGCCCGTCGGGCCGCGGCTCGCCGGCCAGCGCCCGCTCGACGGCCCGCACCACCGGCCCGTTGCCCGGCTCGGGGACGAGGGTCACCAGCTCCTCGGCCCCGAGCTCCGCGCACCACGCGCGGTAGGCGGCGAGCACCCGGCGGTGGAAGCGGGTCGTGCTGTCGGGCAGGACGAGCGCGGGCCGCCGGGCGCCGCGCTCGCGCAGATGGTCCAGTGACTCCCGGACGGCCGCGTCGGCGTCCAGGTCGACCCAGTGCGCGCCCGGCCGGTCCTCGACCGAGGCGTCGCTGAAGACCGGGATGCGCGCGGCGAGGAAGTCCTCCACGAGAGGGTCGTCCTCGACCGGATCGGCGACGATCACCGCGTCCAGGGGCAGGTCCGCCCACTCCCGCTGCAGCGTTCCCGCGGGCAGCATCACCAGGGCGTACCCGTGCCGCAGCGCGGCGGACGCCGTCGCGCCGGTGAGCCGCGCGAAGTACGGCGAGTCCAGGTACGTCCAGGGCTCGCCGGCGAACTCGCCGACGACGTAGCCGATCAGCCGGGCCCGTCCGGCGCGCAGCTGGCGCGCGGTGGCGTTGGGCCGGTAGCCCATCCGGCGCGCGGTCTCGACGGCCTTCTCCCGTACCGCGGCGGAGAGCCGCCCGGTGCCGTTGAGCGCCGCCGAGACGGTCGTCTTCGACAGGCCCGCCTCGCGCGCCACGTCGACGAGCCGTACCCGCGGGGCGGGCGCTCCCGGCTGCCCTTCACGTGTGGTCATGCGGTGATGCTGCCACCTCCCTGACCTCTGCAAAACCGTTCCCGCAAAGTGACCCCGGAGTCTTGTGCGGGAACGTTCCCGCATCAATACTCGCTCCATTCCCCCACCTGGCACCACCCAGCTCCGCCATCCCCGGCGCCCGTCACGACACCCGTAAAGGGGTGGGTCTCCCTTGCGCATGCCCAGAGTCCTCGCCGCGCTCTCCTGTACCGCCGCGCTCGCCGTCACCGCCACCGCCTGCTCCGGCGCCACCAAGCCCGTGGGCTCCGCCGGCGGCTACACCGTCACACCGCTCTCGCCCGCGGCCAAGGGACCGCTGCCCTCGATCACCTGGTCGCTGTACGCGGAGCCGTACACCCTGGACTACGCCCAGGCGTACGACTACCCGCCCAACACCGTCCTCGCCAACGTCTGCGAGCAGCTCCTGCGGGTCACCCCCGACCTGAGGATCGAGCCCGGGCTCGCCGTGAAGTGGGTCAACCCCGACCCGCTGACCTGGGTGTACGACCTGCGGTCCGGCGTCACCTTCCACGACGGCACGGTCATGACCGCCGACGACGTCGTCGCCTCCCTCAAGCGCCAGATGGACCCCGCCACCGGCTCCCCGTGGGGCTCCGCCTTCAAGAACGTCAAGACCGTCGAGAAGTCCGGCCCCCTCCAGGTCACCCTGAAGCTGACCAAGCCCGACATCCTGCTCAACGAGCTGATGGCCGCCTCGCCCGGCACCGTCGAGAGCGCCGCCTTCCTCGCCAAGGCTGGCAAGGAGTACGGCGTCCCCGGCGGCAAGGTGAACTGCACCGGCCCGTACGCCCTCGACACCTGGAAGCAGGGCGAGTCGATCACCCTGAAGGCGCACAAGGGCTACTGGGACAAGAAGCTCACGCCGAAGACCGACACCGTCCGCTTCGCCTTCGTCGAGGACGCCGCCGCCCGCACCAACACCTTCCTCTCCGGCACCGCCGACGGCGGCTACATGGTCCCCTCGTCCTCCCTGGACCGGCTGCGCACCACCCCCAAGGGCAAGCTCTGGTTCGGCCCCAATACCGCCGCCGCCAACCTCGCCATCCTGAACTTCCACGGCACCCTCGGCGACCTCAAGGTCCGCCAGGCGCTGTCCATGGCGCTCGACCGCAAGAACATCATCAAGGCCGCGGCCGGCGGCATCGGCATCCCCGCCAAGGCCCCCGCCGCGCGCGGCGCCTGGGCGCTCGCCCCGGAGAAGACCGACGAGATCTTCAAGGACCTGCCCGAGCCCGTGTACGACGTGGCCAAGGCCAAGCAGCTGATCCAGGACGCCGGCGCCACCGGCAAGAAGGTCACCCTGGTGACCAGCTCCCTCGCCCCCGAGATCAGCGTCGTCGCCAACGCCGTCCAGGCGGCCGGCCGCCAGATCGGCCTCGACGTCCAGCTCAAGGCCGTCGCCCCCGAGGCGTACAGCAGCATCTTCGTCGACAAGAACGCCCGCAAGGGACTCGACCTGGTCATCACCAACGGGTACGACAACACGCCCGACCCGCTGGAGTTCTACCAGTACCTGCGCACCGGCGACTTCGGGAACTACGGCGACTGGTCCGACCCCGTCTACGACGACGCCTTCGACCGCGCCAACTCCGCCGCCGACCCCGGCGCCCGCACCGACCTCACGGCCGAACTCCAGCGGATCACGATGCGCGAACTGCCCATCATCCCGGTCTACGAGGCCCCGTTCTCCGTCTTCCTCGGCAGCCGCGTCACCGGCGCCCCCACCGGCATCGCCCAGCTCTACTACCCCTGGGCCGCGACGATCGGCGCCGCGTCCTGATGAAGCGCAACCCCATGCTCCGTTACGCCCTCGGCCGGCTCGCCGGACTCCTCGGCGTCCTGCTCGTCACCTCCTTCGTCGTCTTCGCCTCGGTCCACCTCGCGCCCGGCGACCCCGTCACCTTCCTGCTGCACGGCCGCCCCGCCACCCCCGACACGGTGGCCGCGCTGCGCGCCGAGTACCACCTCGACGACCCGCTGCTCGTGCAGTACGCCAAGTGGCTCGGCGGCGTCCTCCACGGCGACCTCGGCCGCTCCGCCCAGTACCACCAGGACGTCGCCACCCTGCTCGGCTCCCGGCTCGGCGGCACCTTCCTGCTCGTCGGCTACTCGGCCCTGCTCGTCACGGCCGGCGGAGTCGCCGCCGGCGTCCTCGCCGCACTGCGCCCCGGCCTCGTCGACCGGATCGTGCTCATCGGCACCGGAGTCGCCACCGCCACCCCGTCGTTCGTCAGCGCCATCGCGCTCGTCTCGCTCTTCTCCGTACAGCTCGGCTGGTTCCCCGGCCCCGGCGGCACCCCGGACGGTTTCGGCGACCGGCTCTACCACCTGACGCTGCCCGCCTTCGCCCTCGCCACCACCTTCGCCGGACTCCTCGCCCGCGTCACCCGCTCCGCGATGCTCGACGAACTCGGCCGCGAACACGTCGACGTGGCCCGCGCCCGCGGCGTCGCCGGCCGCGCCGTGATCCGCCGGCACGTGCTGCGCAACAGCCTCGGCCCCGTCGTCACCGTCGGCGGCACCATGCTCGCCGGACTCCTCGTCACCACCTCCGTCGTCGAGACCGCCTTCGACGTGCCCGGCATGGGCCAGCTGCTCGTCCAGTCCGTCAGCTCCCAGGACTTCGCCGTCGTGCAGGCCATCACCCTGCTCAGCGTCGCCGTCTTCGTCCTCGTCAACCTCGCCGTCGACCTGCTCGCCCCCCTCATCGACCCCCGGCTCACCCTCCACGGGGAAGGCACCTCATGACCCTCACCACACATCCCGGGGCGGCCGGCCCCGGTGGGGCCGACGCGTCCGCCGCGCCGCTGAGACGCCGCCCCGGCCTCGGCCGGCTCCGGTCCCTCGCCCAGGGCCCGCTGTTCACGGCCGCGCTGCTGCTGCTCGCCGCGCTCGTCGTCGTCGCCGCCCTCGCCCCGCTGCTCGCCCCGTACGACCCCGAGGCCATGGACCTCACGTCCAGCCTCGTCGGCACCTCCGGCGACCACCTCCTCGGCACCGACCAGTCCGGCCGCGACATCCTGTCCCGGCTGCTGCACGGCGCCCGCACCGGACTCCTCGGCCCGCTGCTCGTCGTGGCCGTCTCCACCGTGCTCGGCACCCTGCTCGGCGTACTCGCCGGCTGGCGCGGCGGCTGGGCGGACGCGCTTCTGTCCCGCTCCATGGACCTGGTCTTCGCCATCCCCGGCCTGCTCCTCGCGATCATGCTGGTCGCCGTGCTCGGCTCCGGCATGACCGCGCCCGTCATCGCCATGGCCGTCGCCTACACCCCGTACGTCGGACGCCTGGTCCGCGGCATCGCCCAGCAGGAGAAGGCCCGGCCCTACATCGAGTCGTACCGCGTACAGGGCTGGTCCGGCTGGACCATCTGCCTGCGCCACCTGCTGCCCAACATCGCGCCCACCGTCTTCGCGCAGTCTGCGATGAACTTCGGCTACGCGCTGATGGACCTGGCCGCCCTCTCCTTCCTCGGCTTCGGCGTCCAGCCGCCCACCGCCGACTGGGGCGCCATGATCAACGACGGCCAGTCCGCGCTCCAGCAGGGCGCCCTGCTGCCCGCGCTCGCCCCCTCCTTCTGCATCGTCCTCGCCGTCGTCGCGTTCGGCATCGTCGGCGAGGGCATCGCCGACCGGATCGCCAAGCGCGAACGGTGACCACCATGACCGGGACCACCATGACCGACCACAGCACCGGCGGCGCCCCCGTCCTGGAGATCGACCGGCTCACCCTCCGGCTCCCCGAAGGACAGGCCGCCCGCCCCCTCCTCGACGGCGTCAGCCTCACCGTCGCCCCCGGCGAGACCGTCGGCCTCGTCGGCGAGTCCGGCTCCGGCAAGTCCGTCGCCTGCCGCACCGTCCTCGGCCTGCTGCCCGCGAAGGCCCGCACCACCGGCCAGGTACGCGTCGCCGGACAGGACGTCCTCACCCTGGACCGCGGATCCCTCGCCGACCTGCGCGCCCGCAAGGCCGCCATGGTCTTCCAGGACCCGCGCGCCTCCGTCAACCCGCTGCGCCGCGTCGGCGACTTCGTCACCGAGGGCCTGCGCGCCGCCGGCACCCCGGCCGCCAAGGCCACCGCCCGCGCCGCCGAACTCCTCGACGCCGTCGGCATCCGCGACCCGCGCGGCGCCCTGCGCCGCTATCCGCACGAGTTCTCCGGCGGCATGCTCCAGCGCGTCGTCATCGCCGCCGCCCTCGCCGGCGACCCGGACCTCATCGTCGCCGACGAACCCACCACCGCGCTCGACGTCACCACCCAGGCCGAGATCATCGCGATCCTCACCCGCCTCCAGGCCGAACGCGGCACCGGACTCCTCTTCGTCACCCACGACCTGGAGCTCGCCGCCGCCATCTGCGACCGCGTCTACGTCATGTACGCCGGCCGCATCGTCGAGACCCGCACCACCACCGAGCTCTTCGACCGGCCCCGCCACCCCTACACCGCCGGACTGCTCTCCTGCACCCCGCGCATCGACCCCGACGCGCCCGCGCCCCGCCCCATCGAGGGCCGCCCGGTCTCCGTCGCCGAGGCCCCGCCCGGCTGCGCCTTCGCCGCCCGCTGCGCCCACGCCGTGGCGCGCTGCACGACCGAGGTGCCCGCCCTGGTGGCGCACGGCGACGGACTCGCCGCCTGTCACCGCGCCGACGAAGGGATCCTGCTGTGACCGACACCTCCGGCCTCGTCGTGCGCGGACTGCGCAAGACGTACGGGGACCACACCGCGGTCGACGACGTGTCGTTCACCCTCGCGCCCGGCTCCTCGCTCGGCATCGTGGGCGAGTCCGGCAGCGGCAAGACCACCACCGTGCGCATGCTCGTCGGCCTCGAACGCGCCGACGCCGGCACCGTCACCCTCGACGGCCGGGACCGCTCCGCCCGCCCCCGCGGCCGGGCCGAACGGCTGGCCCGGGCGCGCGAGATCCAGATGGTCTTCCAGGACCCCTATCTCTCCCTCGACCCCCGCATCTCCGTGGGCGAGTGCGTCGACGAGGTGCTGCGGCTGCACTTCCGCCTCGACCCCGCCGCCCGCAAGGCCCGGGTCGCCGAACTCCTCGACCAGGTCGGCCTCGGCCCGCGCGAGGCCGCCGCGCTGCCCCGCAAGCTCTCCGGCGGCCAGCGCCAGCGCGTCGCCATCGCCCGCGCCCTGGCCGCCGAGCCGCGCGTCCTCGTCCTCGACGAGGCCGTCGCCGCGCTCGACGTGTCCATCCAGGCCCAGATCCTCGAACTGCTCGCCCGCATCCGGCGCGAGGCGGGCGTCGGCTTCCTCTTCGTGACCCACGACCTCGGCGTCGTCCGGCACATCACGGAGGAGATCGTGGTGCTGCGCCACGGCCGGATCGTCGAGTCCGGACCCACCGCCCGCGTCCTCGGCACGCCCGAACACGCCTACACCCGCCTCCTGCTGGACTCCGTCCCGCGCCGCGGCTGGGACCCGGCGCAGATCTCCGCGGCCCGCTCGGCGGTCACCGGCTGAGCGGCCGTCGGGGGAGGAGGGGGGCGGGGGCCCGGTCCGCCGGCGATGACTTCGCAGCATCGGCAGCTCGTCCCCGCATGCCCCCTGGCCGGCCGGCGCCGTTCAGGCGGCCGTGACCGGAAGCAGCGTCGGGCGCTTCGCCGTGCGGCCGTCGCCCGACGAGCGGCCGCGCAGCCGGCGGCCCAGCCACGGGCCGAGGAAGGCGCCCGCCCAGACGAGTTCGACGCCCGCGCGGCGCAGTCCGCCGGCCGGGCGCACGCCGGGCGGGGGCAGCGGGCGGGACCAGGAACCGTCGCTGCCCGGCAGGCCGAGCGCCTCGGCGAAGGCGGCGGCGATCCGGGCGTGGCCGGGCGGGGCGGCGTGCAGCCGGTCCCGGCTCCACAGCCGCGGGTCGGTGACGGCCGGGCGGTCGGCGGTCTCGACGACGGTGACGCCATGGGCCCGGGCCGCCTCGCGGATGCCCGCGTTGAGGGCGGTGATCCGGGGCGCGACCGGACGGGCCGCCGGGATCAGCCGGGTGAGGTCGGGGAAGGTGAGCGTCGCGACGTGCGCGCCCCGCCCGGTGAGCGCGGCGAACATCGCGTCCAGGTGCCCGGCGACCTCGTCCGCGTCGAAGCGGGGCCGCAGCAGGTCGTTCACCCCGGCGACGACGGTCGCGAGGTCCGGCTCCAGGGCGAGCGCGGGCCCGAGCTGCTCCGCCCGTACCTGACCGGCGAGCCGGCCCCGTACGGCCAGGTTGGCGTAGCGGAGCTCCGGGCTCGACCGGGCGACGGTCCCGGCGAGCCGGTCGGCCCAGCCGCGCAGGCCCCGGACGTCGTCCCCGTCGCCGACGCCCTCCGTCTGGCTGTCGCCGAGGGCCACGTACCTGCGGTACGCGGCCCTCGGCGACGACACGTTTTCGCGTCGTTCATTATTCACATTGTTGAGTATAGGGAGTGGGCGGTCAGCCCACGTGGACGCGCGGCCGCTTCGACCGGTCCGGCTCCGCCTCGCGCAGCACCTCGCGGGTCGTCGGGGCGACCTCGCCCCGGCCGAAGAGGAAGAAGCGGAAGAACTCGGCGATGGGATCGCCCTCGGTCCACTCGAAGTAGATGTGCGGGCGCACGCCCGTGATGTCCCGCGCGTGCAGCAGCAGGGCGGCCAGCGCGTTGGACACCGACGAGCTCTCCAGCGTGAGGACGCGGTACCGGTCGTGCAGGACCTCGCCCTTCACGATGAGCCCGGACTCGAACTCGGACGGGTCGGTGACGGTGACCTCGACGAAGACGAAGTCCTCGGCGCCGAGGAGGTCGTTGTCGGCACGGATCTGGTCCTTCTTCGCCCGGTACTCCTCGGCGTCGCGGCTGTCCGGCTCGTTGGCGATGAAGCGCGGGGTGCGGTTGGAGATGTCCCGGATGAAGCGCTCGGCCATGTCGTCGAGCTCGACGTGGGTGACCCGGAGTTCGAAGGCGCGGACCAGACGTGAGATCAAGGAGATCAGGAGGATGCCGGCGATGAAGCAGGCACTGATCTTCACGCCGTCCGGGCGCTCGATGATGTTGACGACCGTCGTGTAGAGGAAGACCGCGGAGATGACGCCGAAGCCGATGGACAGGGCCCGCTGGCCGGCCTCGTGCGCCGCGATGGTCACCGCGATGGCGGCGGACGAGATCAGGACGAGCACACCGGTCGCGTACGCGCTGCCCTGCGCGTCCACGTTGGCGTCGAAGATCCACGTGACGAGGAAGGCGACCAGGGTGAAGACGATGACCATCGGGCGCACCGCGCGGGCCCAGTGCGGGGCCATGCCGTACTTCGGCAGATAGCGCGGCATCAGGTTGAGCAGACCGGCCATCGCCGACGCGCCCGCGAACCACAGGATCGCGATCGTCGAGATGTCGTAGATGGTGCCGAAGGTGTTGCCCAGGTACTCGTGCGCCAGATAGGCCAGCGCGCGGCCGTTGGCCTTGCCGCCGGGCTCGAACTCCTGGTGCGGGATGAGCACGGTGGTGATGAAGCTCGTGCAGATCAGGAAGGCGCTCATGATCAGCGCGGAGGTGGTCAGCAGCTTCTTGGCGCCGCGGATCCGGCCCTTCGGGCTGGCCTCGGTGTCGCCCGGATCGCCCTCCACGTGCGGCATCACGGCCACGCCGGTCTCGAAACCGGACAGGCCGAGCGCCAGCTTGGGGAAGATGATCAGTGCCACGCCGACCATGGCGAAGGCGTTGCCGTGCGAGGCGGTCAGCGCGGTGGTCCAGTCGGTGACGAGGTGGGCGTTGTTGACGACCTGCCACAGGCCGGTGATCACGACGACCAGGTTGAGGGCGAGGTAGACGCCGACGAGCGCGACGGCGACGCCGATCGCCTCCAGGAAGCCCTTGAGGAACACCGCGCCGAGCAGCGCCACGAGGATCATCGTGATGAGGACCTGCTTGTCGTGCAGGGCCGATTCGAGGTGCGGGTTCTCGACGAGGTGGGTGGAGGCGTCCGCCGCCGACAGCGTGATGGTGATCAGGAAGTCGGTGGCGGCGAAGCCGAGGAGGGTGAGGACGAAGAGCTTGCCCTTCCACTTGGACAGCAGGCGCGACAGCATCGCGATCGAGCCCTCGCCGTGCGGGCTCTCCTCGGCGACCCGCCGGTACACGGGCAGGGCGCCCACCAGCGTCACGATCACCAGCACGATCGTCGCGACGGGGGAGAGCACGCCGGCCGCGAGGGCCGCGATGCCTGGCTGATAACCGAGGGTCGAGAAGTAGTCGACGCCGGTGAGGCACATGACGCGCCACCAGGGCTGGCCCTTGTGCGCCGGCTGGGAGGGCTCCGCGACCGGAGCCGTCTGACCTGGGCCGGTGCCCCCGGGCCGCCCCTTGCCCATGTCGGCCAGGCCTTCCAGCATCCATGCGCGCAGGCGGCTGGTACGGGTGTCGGGTGGGGTGGCCATCGAGGACTCCTGCTGTCCGTGGTGCCGGTGTGGTCGGATTTCGGCCATCACGCGGACGGCGGTCGGGCCAGCGTATGCAAAGGCCCCGTACGGAACCCGCCGAAAGCCGTCAGGAAACCGTCAAGATCCCTCCGCCGGGCGTTGCGCTCGTCACACCGGACGTACTCAGGATGTACGGCGTGACGCGACCGGCGAACTGGGCCCCGCGTCATGAGGCGGCGCCTGGCCTGGCGCCGTTCGGACCGACGTCGGACGACATGGGGGGCCGGGGATGAACGGCGACGACCGCGACTACGAGCCGGTGTTCAAGAAGAGCAAGTGGGGCACCAACCGCTACACCTACAACCCGGACAACCCGATCGGGCTCGCGCTCATCATCGGCTCGGTGGTCCTCGCCGTCGTGGTGCTCGGCACCCTGGACCACGGCGGCGGGCGCCCGGAGCCCGGCCCCACGCACCCGACGCCCTCCTACACCTTCACTCCCGCACCGTGACTGTCAGCCGCTCCGGCCCGTGGAACACCCAGTCCGGCGCGTACCGCACCGTCACCCGCGGCCGGGCCCCGGGGCCGAGGGCCGGCAGCCGGTCGAGCAGTTCCGCGAGTCCGGTCTCGGCCTCCGCGCGGGCGAGGCCGGCGCCGGCGCAGTAGTGGACGCCGAGGCCGAAGGCGCAGTGCCGGGCCGCCTCGCGGTGGATGTCGAGGCGGTCGGGGTCGGGGAAGCGCGCCGGGTCGCGGCCGGCCGCGCCGAGGACCAGGACGAGCCGGTCGCCCGCGCGGACCGGACACCCGGCGAGCGCGGTGTCGCGCCACGCCCAGCGGGTGACCATCTGGACCGGCGGATCGTGCCGCAGGAACTCGTCCACCGCCGCCGGCCAGAGCCCCGGATCCGCCCGGAGCCCGTCCCGTAACCCGGGCCGGGCGAGCAGCGCCAGGACCGCCTTGCCGATCAGCCCGGTCGTCGTCTCGTGGCCCGCCGTCAGGAGGTGGATGCAGGTCGCCGACTGCTCCTCGGGCGACAGCGCGGTGCCCTCGTCGGCGGCCCGGGCGAGCGCCGACAGCAGGTCGCCGCGATCCCGCCCCGGCCCGCGCCGGGCGTCCAGCTCCCGCCGGAAGAAGGCGTCGAGCGCGCCGGCCGCCCGCTCCGCCACCGCCATCCCCGCCCCGCTGCGGTCCCCGCGCGTGCCGCCGGCCCGCTGCAGCGCCAGCGCCTGCTCGCGGAACCACGCCTGCCGCTCCTGTGGCACGCCGAGCACCCCGGAGATCACGAGCAGCGGGAACGGCGCCGCGAACTCGGCGACCAGATCGACGCCGTCCCGCGCCACCAGTGGATCGGCGAGCCGCCGGGCGATCCGCCGGATCCGCGGCCGCAGCGCCGCCACCGGGCCGGCCCCGAGCGGCGGCGTGACCAGCGCCCGCAGCCGGGTGTGCCGGGGCGGGTCGAGGAAGACCAGCCAGTTCTCGACGACCCGGCGCAGCACCGCGTACCCGGGCGGCAGCGGCGCCGCCGACCCGCCGCCCGGCGCCCTGCGGCCGAACTCCCGGCGGGCGAGCACCCGCGCCACCTCCGCGTACCCGAAGACGTACCAGGTCGTCGCCCCGCCGGCGCCGCCCGCCGTCCGCACCGGGTGCACCGGCCCGGCCTCCCGGTAGCGCCGGTAGACGGGGTACGGGTCGGCCAGGTCGAGCCGGGCCGGGTCGAAGGCGGGCAGCCCGCGCGGGCCGCCGGCCGGCGCCTCGGCGCTCATCCGCCCGCTCCCGGCGGCAGGCCCCGCGCCGCGTCCGCTCCCCGCACGAGGTCGGCGAGGGCCGCCGGGTCCCGGGGCGGCCGGGTGCCCCGCCAGGCCACGTGTCCGTCCGGGCGGACCAGGACGTACGGCTGCTCGTAGCGCCGCACGGCCTCGGGCTCGGCGCACCGGACCACCCGCAGCGGCACCCGGCGCTCGGCGAACGCCCGTACCGTTCCCTCCGGTCCGCCCTCCCGGCCGTCGTCGTCCTCGCCCAGGTCGAGCAGGACGAACTCCCGCCCGAACAGGTCGAGCGTGGAGCGCCCGGGCGCCAGCCAGACGTGCGGGGCCCGCGTCCCGGGCACGGTGGACCGGTTCACGCTCCCGCCGTCGGCGGCTCCCGGCTCGGCCGCGAGGACCGGGGACGCGTACCGGTGGGCGAAGTGCATCTCGGGCCGGTCGAACTCGCGCCGTACGTCCGACACGGCCAGCTCCCGGCCGAGGGCGGCCCTGGCCCGCTCGCCCACGGGCGTGTCGTCGAGCAGCGCGGGCGAGAGCCGCCGTTCCTGGGTGCGGCGCAGGTTCCGGTCGGCCTCGTCCACGCCCGCCACCGCGATCGGCCGGCGCTCGGACTCGTACGCGTCGAGCAGCCCGGGTCCCGCCCAGCCGGCGAGCGTGCCGGCGAGCTTCCAGCCGAGGTCGGCCGCGTCGCAGACACCCGTGCTCATCCCGAAGCCACCGGACGGCGACAGGGTGTGGGCCGCGTCGCCGGCCAGGAAGACCCGGCCGGAGCGGTAGCGGTCGGCCACCCGGTGGGTCAGGTGCCACTCGCCGTCCGCCTCGATCTCCAGCGGGGTGTCGAGCGCCACCGCCCGCCGTACGACCAAGAGCGCGGGCTCGTCGCCGGGCGGCGCGGTCAGCCGGTAGACGCCCCGGCCGTCGATCGCGCGCAGCGGATAGCGCAGCCCGGTCGGAGAGGTGAGGAAATGGACGAGCGGGGCCCGCGGTCCGAGCAGCCCGGGCAGTTGGGGCGCCCGGAACAGGATGTTCCGCAGCACCCGGGGCGCGTGCCGCTCCGGCGTCTCGATCCCGCACGCCTTGCGCACGGACGACCCGGCGCCGTCGCAGCCGACCAGATAGCGGGCCCGCACCTCGGAGCGGACACCCGAGCGCGCCCCGTCGCCCGGGACCACGGTCGCGGTGACCCCGTCCGGCCCGGTCGTGAAGTCCAGCAGCCGGCACCGGGTGCGCACCGGACCGTCCGGATGACGGCCGAGGGCGTCGAGGAGCAGCGGTGCCATCCACGGCTGCGGACAGATCGCCTCCGGCTCGGGCGTGTGCTCCGGCCGCGGCCGGGTCGCGACCGTGCCGAACGGCAGCCGGTGCAGTTCGTGGCCGCCGACCGCCGTCACCCAGGCGATGTCCAGGAGGTGGTCGTCCGGCCAGCCCGCGCCGCGCAGCGCGTCGGCCACGCCCCAGCGGCGGAACAGCTCCATCGCCCTCGGCCCGACCGTGGTGATCCGCGGATCGGCCGGGACGCCGTCGCCGGCCTCCACCAGGGTGAAGTCCACCCGGCGGTAGGCGAGATCGAGCGCGAGCGCCAGACCGACCGGCCCGCCGCCCACGATCAGGACGTCCGTCTCGTGTGTGCTCATCGCTCATCGTCCTCCCTCGGTACGTCCGGCACGGTCGGCGCGGAACTGCTCGGCGTAGAAGGTCATCAGCTCCGGCACCCGGCCGGGCACCCCCGCGCACTCCCCGGCCATCCGCGCGAGATGCCCGAAGCGCATCGCGAACGCCCGCCGCGCCACATCGGGCCTGGCCAGCGCCACCGGCGGCTCCTCCAGCTCGAAGGACGGGCCGGCCGTCCGGCCCCGCCACCCCGAGTCGAGCGTCACCAGCAGCTCGGCGAGCGGCCGCATCATCCCGGTCATCACGTCGATCGCCGCGTTCATCAGCCGCGACCGGCGCAGGCTCGCGTCCGGGCTCTCCGCGAAGTGCTGCACCATCAGCTGGAGCATCAGGAAGTAGCAGCGGTTGAACAGCCGCATCACCTCGCGGGCGTGCGGGTCGCGGACCGCGGCCCGGCCCGGGTGCGCCGGATCGAGCGTCGGATTGCGCAGCGCCGGATAGGCCGGGTGCCACGGCCCGCCCTGCCCGCCGGGCCCGTCGGCCCGTTCGGTCATGAGGAGTTCGCCGAGCCGCACGAAGGTGTCGTGGTGCGACTCGGGTGCGAGGCCGGGCGCGTCGAGCACCCCGCCCTCGCCCTGCTCGGTGACGAAGTCGACCGCGAACAGCGCGCTCGGCAGGTCGTCGACCTCCAGCTGGTAGTCCGGGTGGCGGGCGTCGACGGCCCTGCCGAGGAAGAGGTGGTGCTCGCCGCCGCCCCGCCCCCGCTCCACCAGGAACAGGTCCGGCACCCGGGTCAGTCCGTCGCGGATCGCCGCGTACAGCTCGCTCGGCGAACCGAACGGCGCGCCCTCGCCGCCGCGGCAGGAGGAGGCCCCGGCGCCGCCGGCCAGCCGCTCCGGCCGCTCGATCGCGACGAACCGCCGCACACTGCCCAGATCGAGCGGTTCGAGCGCGAAGTCCAGCGACAGCGGCAGCCGCCCCGGCGTGCCGAAGTCGACCGCGGGGACGTGGAACGGCTCGCCCATCGCCATCAGGATGTTGTTGACGACCAGGAAGTGGATCATCTCCTCGCGGGCCACGTGGAACAGACTGTCCCGGATCCCCCGGCTCAGCGTCTCCCCGCCGTCGCCACACGCAAGCCGCAGTTGCCGGGGCGTCCACACCCCGCGCCGCACGTACGCGAAACCGGCGCCGTGCGTGGGCAGCGAGTAGCCCGCGTACAGGTACTGCAGTGAGGTCGCCAGCTCCACCGTCACCGCCTGCCACAGCGCCGCCCGCAGCTGTGCCCGCGTCGTGATCCGGGGCGCCGGCGCGGCCGGCGACGGCACGGTCACCGGGAGCACCGCGTCGGCGGCCGAGCGCGCCCGCAGGTACTTCAGGAGCAGCCGGGCCTTGGGCAGGGTCAGATCACGGCTCGGCGGCATGTAGTAGGTGCGGTCCCGGTTCGCCGGGTCGCACATCTGCCAGATCAGCTTCGCGTACGTCTCGACCTTGCACCGGTCCGCGAGGCTGAACACCTCGTCGCGCATGAACGGGTACAGCTGCTCGTAGACCGCGAAGACCTCCCGGTGCAGCAGCTCGAAGGTCGCCTCCTCCTTCAGCACGGCGTCGAGCGGCCAGTCGTCGGGCAGCACCCGCACCTGCGCCCCGCCCGCCCCCGCCCACCAGCCGAGCGCGTCCCCGTCGTCGTACGTCACCGAGGCGGGCGATTCCCGCGGGCACGGCGGCAGTTCGCCCGCGTCCGCCGTCAGCAGCAGCCGCGCCGTCCCGGCCCGCGCGCCGCGCAGCGTGAACCAGCCGCGCCCGCGCTCGTCGGTCACCAGCGCGCACGTGTCGCCGAACCCGGCCGGCTCCGCCCCGGGATCCTCCTTGGCGTCCGCGAGCCGGCCCGGGCGCAGCTCCACGATCCGCAGCTCCTCGCCGCGCGCGTCCGGGCGGGCGGCGACCGGATCGCGGGGCAGGGCCCGGGGGTTGGCGAACTGCCGGACGGTGACGGTCTCGTGGGCCGCCGGCCGGCCCCGCACGCTCGCCCGCACCGCGACCTCCACGGCGTGGTCCTCGCCGCGCTCCCGGTCCGGGTGCTCGACGAGGAGCGCGGCCTCGTCGGTGACGACGACCCGCTCGCGCTCGCGCAGCCACACCACCCGGCCCGGCCCGCCGGGCCCGGCCGCGCCCACCAGGCACAGCCCCTCGCCGGCGGCCCGGGCCGCGCCGGGCCCCGTCACCGGCACCGCGACGACCACCGGGTCGTCCCCGCCGCCGGCGGGCAGGACGGCGACCGGTTCGTCCGTGCCGGCCGTGCGCAGTTCGAGCGCTCCGCCCACCGGTCCAGGCCGGCCGAACGGCAGGTTGAACACGGCCTCGTGGTCCGTCACCCGCACCGAGCAGATCCGCGCCGCGGGCAGGTCCCGGCCTGTTCGGCCGTACGGGACGAGCAGCCGGCCCGCCGGATGCGTGCGCGGTTCCTCCGGCCGCCAGGGGGCGATCACCCCGCGCAGCCGCCACCGCTGCGGGGCGTCGCCGGGACCCTCGTACCCGTGCCCGGGGCTGCCCGGCGCACCGGCGGCCTCCAGGGTGAACTGCACCAGGAGCCCGCCGTGCGCCTCGGCCGCGGCCCGGAGCGCGGCCGCGGCCGCCGAGACGTCGCCGGACCCGGAGCCGGACCCGGAGCCGGACCCGGCACCGGAGCCGGGGCCCGCGGGCCAGTCGAGCGCGGGGCCCGCCGGGACGGCGAACTGGTGCAGCACGGCGGGCGAGGGCGCGAAGACGTGCCAGCGCGGCGGCTGGAAGCCGGTCACGTCGCCGAGGCACACATGCCCCGAGTCGTGCGAGCGGCCCGCCCGGCCGAGCGCGAACCGGCCGGTCATCAGCGTCGTCGTCCACGCCGACGCCGGGTCGACGTCGAAGACCCGGGCCCGGTTGGCGGTCGTGCCCAGATACGGGTTGTAGTGCCCCCACAGGTCCACGGCCCGGCCCACCAGCGCATCACCCGCCGAGCGGTCCGTACCCTCCACGGCCGTCACCCGCGCGTCCACCGAGAAGTGCCCGTTGCCGCAGAAGTGCCCGCCGAGCGCGCCCCGTTCGCCCAGCAGTGCGTGGAAGTCCGCGGCCGGTACGCCGGCGTGCCCGTCTGCGTGCCCGTCCGGGGCCAGGACGGTGTGGGTGGCCAGGTCGAGCAGACCGGCCCGGGCCGCCCCGCGCGGGCCGGTGGGCAGCCCCGTCCGCGCGGTGCCGGCGAAGTACACGCGCGGGGTGTCGAAGACGCTCATGCCGCCGCCTCCAGCCGGGCCGGGGCGGTGCGTCCGGCCCCCGCGGCACCGGCGCCGAACCGCCGGTCTATGGCCCGGACCGCCTCCAAGGCCGACTCCACCGCGCCCTCGATCCAGGCCGGCTCCGCCGAGCAGTGCTCGCCCGCGAAATACAGCCGTCCCTGCGGGCGGGCCGCCCGCAGGCGCTCCTCCTCGCAGGCCGCCGCGTCCTGCCCCCAGCGGATCGTGCAGCCGCCGCCGGTCCACGGGTGCTCGCCCCACGCCATGCTCGCCACGCCCCGGACCATGCCGCGCCGCAGCACCTGCGGATGCATCCGGGCCAGTTCGTCGAGGACCGCGCGGTGCCGCTGGCGGGCCGGGAGCCGGCCCAGCAGGTCGGCGTCCTCGCCGATCGTGTAGCTGGCGAGCAGCGCCGCGCCCCGCCCCTCGCCGTCGGCCGGTCCGTCCTCCGCCGGCGCGGGATAGTACGTCTGCCGGATCAGGCCGCCGCTGAAGGAGGCGCCGCCGCGGATGCCCTCCCGCTCCCAGAACGGCTCGCGCACGTGCACGGCCACCTTGGTCGCCGGGCAGTAGTCCACGTCCCGGACGACGGCCAGCTTGTCCGCGTCGAAGCCGCCGAGCGGCATTCGGCGCAGCAGCGAGAACGGCACCGTGCACAGCACCAGGTCGGCGCCGCGCAGCGCGGCCAGCGGGCCGTGCCCGACGCGCAGCCGCACCTGGTCGGGGGCGACGTCCAGGCCGGTGACCTCCTGGCCCAGCCAGATCGGGCCGCGGACCCGGGCGGCGAGCCGCTGCACCAGCTGGTCCATGCCGCAGGCGAGCCGGATCAGCCCGGGACTGGTCTCGGTGAGGATGTCGTCGAGGAAGCTGTTCAGCCGGGTGCCGCAGCCGGCCCGGATGGCGGGGTGGGCGGCGAACAGCCCGTGGACGTCGATGCGGTCCTTGCCGTCGCCGAGCAGATGGGGCGTCAGGTCGACCCGCTCGACCAGGTCGAGGAGGTTGCGGGCGAGGTCGGCGCGGAGCCCGGTGCGCAGCGCGGGCGGGGCGACGGCGTCGACGACGGCCGCGAGCCAGGCGCCGAAGACGACGGTCTCCTCCCGGTAGTCGTCGCGGTCCAGCGAGGCGCGGACGTCGGCGATCAGCCGGCGGGGCGCGTCGCGCAGCCGGACGTGGCCGGTGCTGGTGGCGAGCAGCGCGTTCTCCTCCGACAGCAGGGTGGTGAACGGCCGCACCTGGTCGATCAGTCCGAGGTGCTCGACGTAGTGCATGGTGCGGTGGTGATGGAGGGGCACCCGCATGGCGCCCAGTTCGACGAAGGGGGCGCTCTCGTGGGCGCCGAAGCGGTGGGTGCGGATGCGGCCGCCGAGCCGGCGGCTGCCCTCCAGGATCTCCACGCGGTGGCCGAGGCGTTCGAGTTCGTAGGCGGCGACCAGGCCGGCCATCCCCGCGCCGATGACGGTGACCGTGCCTCGGGTGCGCGTCCGGTGCTTGGACAAGGTCTCTGGCTCCCGTCACTGTGCGGTGGCTGAGGGGGACGAGGGGAACTGCGGCGTGCGGGGCGCTCGGGGCGCCAGCGCGGCGAGGTACGCGTCGAGCGACTCGGTCCGGCCGACGGGCGCGACCAGGCCCACGTATCCGTCCGGCCGGACGAGCCGCAGCTCCCCGGGCCGGCCGAGCAGCCGTGCCTCGCTCGCGTACGCCGACGTGATGGGCAGCAGCCGGATCGGCACGGGCCCGTCCGTACACCGCTGTTCCAGCGCCCGGCGTACGGCAGGCCCGGCGGCCCGCGCCGCGTCCACGACCAGCGTCCAGGCGTCGTAGCGGAGCAGCTCGTGCAGGCGCACCGGCCCGGCGGCCGGGTCGCCGGTCGTCACCATCGCGTCGGGCATCCGGTCGCCGGCCCGCGGGCCGCGGCGGCCGTCGCCCGCCCGGCCGGCGGGGGAGCGCTGCCAGGACAGCGCGCTGTGCCGGTGGTTGCGGCCGAGGTCGCTCAACTGCCGGTCGAGGCGCCGCTGGAAGCGCTTCAGGGAGAGCGCGAGGGGCACGGCGGCGGTGAAGGCGTGGTAGCCGAGCGTGGGCAGCGGCAGCTCCATGAAGTTGAGCCGCATCTCGCGGATGTAGCGCAGGGCGAGGGCGCGCTGCTCGGTGTCGTAGGTGTCGAGGAGCCGCTCGTCGGCCTCGCCGCGGTGGACGGCGGCCAGCTTCCAGGCGAGGTTGTGCGCGCCGAGCATGCCGACGTTCATGCCGTGACCGCCGACCGGCGCCCAGGCGTGGGCGGCGTCGCCCGCGAGCAGCCCGCGCCCGCAGCGCAGCCGGGCGGCGACCCGGTCGCTGAACCGGGCCCGGTTGAGCCAGGCGGGCTCGGTCGGGGCGAGCCGGAGCCTGGGCAGCCGGGTGGTCTGCGCGACCAGGTCGCACAGCTCGTCCAGGGTCGGCGGCGTGGTCAGGGCGGGGTCGGGGTCGTCGCGGAAGCAGAAGAAGCGGAAGCCGCCGCCGGGCAGCGGGAAGACCAGGAGCGAGCGGCGCGGGGCGAGGAAGATGTGGCCGTGCCCGGGGTGGTAGCCGTAGGGCCAGTCGGCGTGGGCGTTGCCCTGGACGACCTGGAGGCCGGCGCGGCGGCGGCCCCGGAACGGGATGCCGAGCCGGTCGCGGACCACGCTCGCGGTGCCCTCGCAGCCGACGATCCAGGCGGCGGTGGCGGACTCGGCCGAGCCGTCGGGCCGGGTGAGGGTGTACTCGGCGCGGTCGTCGTGCACCTTGACGTCGGTGACCTCGGTGTCCCACTCGACCTCGGTGCCGAGCTTGGCGAGTTCCGCGCAGAGCAGCCGCTCGATGTCGTGCTGCTCGATGTTGAGCGGGCGGCTGTGCGCGGATCGGTGCCAGCCGGTGGTCAGCCTGCCGAGCGGCCGGCCGCCGCCGTGGACCGTCACCTCGCCCAGCTCCACGCCGTGGCGTCTCAGCGTCCCGGCGACGCCGAGGGCGTCGAGCGCCTCGGCCGCGCGCGGCCACACGACGAGGGCGCGGGCCTCGCGCTTGGCGGCCGGGGCGCGGTCGACGACCCGCACCTCCAGGCCGAGGCCGCGCAGGCCGATCGCCAGTGTCAGGCCGACCGGCCCCGCCCCGACCACGCACACGTCCACACCCGGCATCCGGCCCACTCCCCACCCGTGTCGCATCCGTATCCGTGCCGGAACCAGCCGCTCCGGCATGTTCCTCAGGGTGCGTGCGGATGATCACCGCTCGCCAGGGCGTACGGCCCGGCGCGAGAAGCATTCGACCTGCCGATATGACTCCCTGTGCATCGTTTCTTCGGTTTGGGTGACGAGATGCGCGGAAGGCTGGGACGAGTCGGCGGAGGCGGGAAGTCGCCGGATCTGGCCGGAATGGCGCGATGGAATCCGGACTGGACTCCTCCGGACGGCTTGAAGATCATTTTGTCCGGACGCGCCTTGTGGCGTCCGAAGTCCCGGCCCTACGTTGCCGATACCGCACTGAACTGCACTGACCATGGGGGAACCATGTCCGTACCACTGGCGCGCCCGGATACGCCGGCCCGCTTCGGCGCAGCCGCCGCCATCGGATGGATACTCACGATCGGCCTGAACATCGTGGCGCCGATCCTCACCTACGGAGCGCTCACCGACCGTGGCTGGAGCGACTTCTCGGCGCTGCTCGTCAGCGGCGCCTGGCCGGTCCTCGACACCGTCATCCACCTTGTCTGGCGCCGCAAGCTGGACGAGTTCGCCGTCGTCACCATCTTCTTCCTCGTCCTGACGGCCGTCGTCTCGCTCGTCGGCACCCACTCCGCGCGTGCCCTCATCGTCAAGGACTCGGCCGTCACCGGCCTCTTCGGCGTCCTGTGCCTCGTCACGCTCCTCGCGCCCCGGCCGCTGATGTTCTACTTCGGCCGCCGCTTCGCCACCGACGGCACGGCCGAGAGCGCCGCCTGGTGGAACAGCCTGTGGCAGTACGAGGGCTTCCGGTCCGTCCAGCGCCGCATGACCATCGTGTGGGGAGTCGCCTACCTCGTCGAGGCCGCCGCGCGCATCGTGCTGTCCTACGTGCTCTCCGTCGACGCCATGGTCGTGATCAACCCGATCCTGACCTACGGCGCCCTCGGCCTGCTCATCCTCTGGACCATCCGGACGGGGCAGCGCTCCCGCGCCGAGGGCGAGGCCCGGCGCATCGCGGCGGCCCGGGCGGGCTGAGTCCGCGGCCCGGGAGCCCGGCCGCGGGGATCCGGGCTGCCGGAATCCCGAGTGCAGGGACTGCGAGCGTCTCGGGGCCGCGAGCGTGGACCCCGAGGGCCGGAACCCTGCTCGCCGGAACCCGAGGGCCGGATCCCCGGCCGCCGGAACCGCGAACGCTGCCCGGTAGGCGCAATTGGGCAGCGCTTGTCCATAATGTCTCGGATAGGGTGAATCGTTAGGAATCGCGGGATTGTGCCCCTCGGGGCCCGGCCGATGCGTAGGGCGATGCATTGGACACTCACCAGTCGCCGAGCAGGGTTCCGCGGCCGCCCCGGGCGGCCGTCGGATACGCGGGCGTGCTCAACGACCTGCTGCCCGTCGCGCTGTGGCGCGAGGACTCCCAGGGCCGGATCGTCGAGTGGTCCCTGGCCGCCCAGGACCTGCTCGGCTACCGCCCCGACGACGTCCTGGGCCGCTCCGCGACCCCGCTCCTCGTCCCCCTCGCCAACATCGAGCTCGCCGGCCGGCTGACCCGCCGGGTCCAGGCCGGCGAGACCGTCGTCGGCACCCTGCCGGTCCGGCACCGCGACGGCCACCAGGTCGTCATGGAGATGTGGATCCTGCCCGCCGCCGACCCGGAGGGCCGCCCGGGCGCCATGCTGATCGCCTTCGAGACCTCCCAGGTCCTCAAGATGCGCGACTCCCTGGCCGCCCTGGAATCCCTCTTCACCCAGTCGCCCATCGGACTCGCCACCCTCGGCCCGGATCTGCGCTTCCTGCGCGTCAACGACGCCCTCGCGCGGATGAACGGCGTCCCGGCCGCCAACCACGTCGGCCACCGGCTCACCGAGGTCGTCCCCGGCGTCAACGCCGGCGCCCTCGAAGCCCTCATGCAGCGCGTCCTCGACACCGGCACCGCCGTCGTCGACGCCCGCCGGGCCGGCCGCACCCCCGCCGACCCCGAGCACGACCACATCTGGTCCAACTCCTACGCCCCGCTCCTCGACCACGGCGGCCACCCGCTCGGCATCATCGCCTCGCTCATCGACATCACCGAGAGCCAGCAGGCCCACATGGAGGTCGAACGGGCCCGGCACCGCTTCGCCCTGCTCGCCGAGGCCGGTGCCCGCATCGGCACCACCCTCGACCTGCGGCAGACCGCCGAGGAAGTGGTCTCCTTCCTGGTCCCGCAGCTCGCCGACTCCGCCGACGTCCACCTCCTCGAATCCGTCCTGGAGCCCGACGAGTCCACCGCCGCCACCCGCAACATCCTGCGCCGCCTCGCCGCCGGCTTCCCCGACCCCGGCGCCCCCACCGCGCTGCTCGCCGCCGGCCAGAAGTTCCAGATCCCCTACGACTCCGTGTACGAGGAGGCCATCAACCACGCCCGGGCCCTGGACCTGCGCGTCGACGACATCCCCGCCCTCATCCGCGACCCCCGCCTCGAAGCCCTCCGCCGCTACCTCGCCACCCGCATCGGCTCCGCCCGGCTGATCCCGCTGGTCGCCCGCGGCAAGGTGCTCGGCACGGTCTCCGTCACCCGGCTGCGCACCCGCGAACCCTTCGACCACGAGGAACGCTTCCTCCTCGACGAGGTCGTGGCCCGTGCCGCCCTCAACATCGACAACGCCCGCCTCTACACCACCCAGCGCCAGGCCGCCCTCACCCTCCAGCGCAGCCTCACCAACAACACCCTGCCCGACGTCACCGGCCTGGAACTCACCGGCCGCTACCTGCCCGCCAGCGACCACGACGTCGGCGGCGACTGGTTCGACGTGGTCGCCCTGCCCGGCGGCCGCACCGGGCTGGTCATCGGCGACGTCATGGGCCACGGCATCCACGCGGCGGCCGTCATGGGACAGCTGCGCACCGCCGTACGCACCCTCGCCCGCCACGACATCCCGCCCGCGCGCATGCTGCGCTCCCTCGACGCCGTCGTCGCCGACCTCGGCGAGGACGAGATGGCCACGTGCGTGTACGCCGTCCACGATCCGGCCGCTCAGATCTGGACCATCGCCCGGGCCGGCCACCCGCCGCCGGCCGTGGTCACCCCGGACGGCACCGTCACCTTCCTCGACGGCCCGCCCGGCACCCCGCTGGGCACCGGCGGGCACGAGTTCGGCACGGAGGAGGTGGCGCTGCCCGCCGGCGGACTGCTGGTCCTCTACACCGACGGCCTCATCGAGTCCCGGGACCGCGACATCGACCAGGGAATGGCCCGGGTCGCCCGCGCCCTGCGCGGCATGGACCGGCCGCTGGACGAACTGTGCGACGACCTCCTGGCCGGGCTCCCCGCGGGCCCGGCACAGGACGACGTCGCGATGCTGCTCGCCCGTACCACCGAGCCGTCACCTGCCGGTGAGGATGCTGCCGGCTGACGGATCAGCCGACGGAACAACCGACGGGTCGGTCGACGGATCAGGCGGCGGGACAACCGACGGGCCGGTCGACGGGTCAGCCGGCGGTGCCGCGCTCCAGAATCGACTTCAGGTTCTGCTCGTCGCGCGGCATCTCCTTGCGGGCGGCCGGCTTCACGACCAGCGGCGCGATCACCTTGCCGATGCCGTGGCCCTCGAAGTCGAGCGAGAGCGTCAGCCGCGAGCGCTCGCCGCCCGCCAGCGGCTCGATGGTGCCCTGGACGTCACCGCGCACCGGTCCGTCCATGCCGTGGATGTGCCAGCTGCGCGGCGGGTCCAGCTCCATGACCTGCATGGTCATGTCGAAGTCCTTCTTGCCCATGCGGCGGGTCACGGTGACCTGCGAGCCGACCGTGCCGGGGTCGCCGCGCTTCTGCTGCACCTTGACCGCGCTGTCCTGCCACTCCGGCAGATGCTGCGGGTCCGTGATGTAGGCGTAGACGTCCTCGGGGCGGCGCGCGATGTCGACGGAGGCGTTGATCCTGGACATGTCGCCTCCTTGCTTGCGGGAGGGGATCTCAGTCCATCGTCCCACGGTGGAGGCCCCTCAGCAGGGCGATCCCGGCGCCGCGGCGGAGCGACTCGCAACGGGCGGCGGCCGCTACGGGAGCGGTCGGCGGCCGATCGACTCGACCAGGGGCAGCAGTCGGTGGGCCACCCGCTCGCGCAGGGCGATCTCGGTGCGGGTGCGGACCACTCCGGGCAGCTGGATCAGCCGCTGGATGACGTCCTCCAGGTGTCCGGCGTCCCGGGCCACCACCCGGGTCAGCAGGTCGCCGCCACCGGTGATGGAGAACGCCTCCACGATCTCCGGCACGGTTGCGAGCGCGTCCCCGACCTCGTCCAGATGCCCCTGCGTCACCTCGATGTGCACGAACGCGAGCACCGGGTGGCCGAGGGCGGCGGGCGAGAGCACCGGTCCGGTCGCGGTGATCACCCCGTCCCGCTCCAGCCGGTCGATCCGGGCCTGCACGGTGCCCCGGGCGACCCCGAGGATCCGCGCGTACTCGCGCACGCTGGTGCGCGGCTGCTCGATGAGGAGCCGCAGGATGCGGGTGTCGAGCGCGTCCACCGCCATGGTCCGTTGGCCTCCTTCTGGCCCTACCGCAGAGGTTTCGACTGTACCAATGGCCCACTCATCCGGACGTCGTTTGAGCCACTGGGCGGAAGGATGCTTTCCTCTTATGAGAGTTGAACAGATGGCGCCGCGCACGCGCCGGACCGGCGAGGTGGCCGGGACCCGGCCCCGCGGCGCCATCGTCATGTCGTGATGTGGTCGGTCCACGGCCATCCACATCTCAACCGACGAAGCCATCCACGAATCAATCCACGAAGAGGGTGTGTGTACGGCAGCGGGGGCGGGACGACCGTCATGAAGAAGGACCCGAAGCGTTTGCTGGAGAAGGGCCTGGCGGCCGGCGGCAGGGCGCTGCGGCGCATGTGCGTGGCGCCCGACCCGGGCAGGGTCCGGCTGCGGGTGGCCACCCGCGCGGTCGTCGGCATCGCGCTCGCGGTGACCGTCTCCGAGCTGGCCGGGCTCTCCATCGTCGCCTCCATCACCGCGGGCCTCGCCGCGCTGCTCGCCCTGTTCACCGTCGGCGACCCCACCGTGCGCCGCCAGGCCGTCACCACGGCCCTGCTGCCGCTCGCCGGCTTCCCCGTGCTCGCGCTCGCGACCGCCCTGCACGACGCGCCGCTGCTGCGCGACGGCGCCTGGCTGGTCGTCGTCTTCGCCGGGGTGTACGCGCGCCGCTGGGGGCCGCGCGGACACGCGCTCGGCATCTTCGCGTTCATGCAGTTCTTCGTGACGCAGTTCCTGCACGCGCTGCCCGCGCAGCTGCCGGAGCTGTTCGCGGCCGTGCTGCTCGCGCTCGGCGCCGCCGGCGCCGTCCGCTTCGTCTTCTGGTGCGTCGAGCGGCACGTGCCGCCGCCCGCCGCGCCCGCCCCGCTGCCCGGCACCGGGCTGGCCCGGCCCACCACCCGGCAGGCCTTCCAGGCCACCGCCGCCTGCGCGGTGGCCCTCGCGGCCGGCCAGCTGCTCTCCGAGCAGCGCTGGTACTGGGCCGTCGGCACCGCCTGGTGGATCTTCGTCAACACCGCCTCGCGCGGCGAGACCCTGGTCCGCGGCTTCCGCCGGGTCGTCGGCACCGTCACCGGCATCGCCGCCGGACTGCTCATCGCCCTGCCGCTGGGCGGCGCGCCCGCGCCGACGGCCGCGCTCGTCGCCGTCTGCGTCTTCGGGATCTTCTACACCGCGCCGCTCTCGTACAGCTGGATGATGTTCTTCGTCACCGTCATGGCCGGACTGCTCTACGGACTCCTCGGCGTCCTGCACCCCGGCCTGCTGATGCTCCGCTTCGAGGAGACCGCGGTCGGCGCGCTCGGCGCCGCCGTCGGCGTCGCCCTGCTGCCGGTGACCACGCACGCGGCCACCAACGCCTGGATCCAGCGGGCCGTGGCCTGTGTCCACGCCTGCACCACCGCCGCGGCCCGCCGCCTCGCCGGGGACCCGCACGCCGACCCGGCACCGCACGCCGCCGAGCTCGACCTGCTCCTCGGCCGCGCCCGGCTCACCCTCGCCCCGCTGGTCCACCCGCTGAGCCCGCTGCGGGCCCGCAAGGCCCGCGCCCGCCGGGTCCTCGCGCTGCTCGACGACTGCGCCCGCGAGATCCGCGGCCTCGCCGCCGTCGCCGCCGACCCCGACGCCTCCCACGACGCCCGCCTCGCGGCCGCCGCCTGGCGCGTCGAGTCCGCGGTCCACGCCCTGGTCCCGGCCGCGGTCCCGCCGCGGACCACGACCACCCTGTTCGACCTCCAGCCGCACCACCCGGGCGCGGAGGCCGCCCTGGCGCACCTCCACAGCCTCGAACGCGCCCTGGTCGACCTCGCGACCCCGCTGCGCACCGCCCCGGGCGCGCCCCTGATCCCGGTGGCCTGACCCTTGGTCTAGACCGGCTGCTAACGTCGGCCCCACCACGGCCGGTCCGCCCGGACCGGCGACGGGACAGGGGAGGCGCAGTGGGTGCGGTGGGCGACATTCAGGCGGGGCAGGACGGCACGACGACGCGCGCGTACATCGGGTCGTTCACCTCCGAGGGCGGACGCGGAGTCATCGCCGCCGACGTGGACCGGGAGAGCGGCGCGCTCACCGTGACCGGGGCGAGCGACGCCGTCGCCGATCCGACGTTCCTCGCGCTCGCCGGGGACGTGCTCTACGCGGTCTCGGAGACCGACCGGGGCGCCGCGGCCGCCTTCGACGTCACCGGACCGGAGCCCCGGCCGCTCGGCGTGCCGGTGCCGGTCCGGGCCGCCGGGCCCACGCACCTCGCGGTCGTGGGCGGGTACCTCCTCACCGCGAACTACACGTCCGGCAGCGTGACCTCCCTGCCCCGCGCCGCCGACGGCCGTCTCGGCCCCGTCGCCGACCTGATGAGGCACGAGGGTTCAGGGCCCGTCGCCGACCGGCAGGAAGGCCCGCACGCGCACCAGGTGCTGCCCGACCCGAGCGGACGCTGGGTGCTCGCCGTCGACCTCGGGACGGACTCCGTCACGGTCGGCGCCCTGGACCCCGCCACCGGCGTGCTGCGCGCGCACGGCGGCACCGCCCTGCGCCCCGGCACCGGCCCCCGCCACCTCGTCTTCCACCCGGCCGGCCGTCACGCCTACCTCCTGAACGAGCTGGAACCCACCCTCACCGTCTGCCGCTGGGACCCCGAGGCCGGCGTCCTCACCCCGCTCGGCGAGACCCCCGTCGTCCCCGAGAGCGCCACCGGCCCCCAGTACCCCGCCGAGGTCGTCGCCGACCCCGGCGGACGCTTCCTCTGGGCCTCCGTGCGCGGCGGCGACACCCTCGCCGTCCTGGCCCTCGACGCGACCGGCGAGGAGGCCCGCCTCGTCGCCTCCGTGCCCTGCGGCGGCCGCTGGCCCCGCGACCTGACGCTCGGACCTTCCGGCCGGCACCTCTACGCCGCGAACCAGCACTCCGGCGACGTCACCTGGTTCACCGTCGACCCCGACACCGGCGTTCCCGACCGCGCCGGCTCGATCCCGGCCCCGGCCGCCTCCTGCGTCGTCTTGGGCTAGCCACCGCAACCCGAATACGGGAAGGGCCCGCGCCGGAGCATCTCCGGCGCGGGCCCTTCCCGTCACGGTCGTACGCGCGCGTGCGCGCCCGCATCAGTGGGCCGACGCCCCCTGCTGCGGGTTGATGCCGAGCGTCGCCATGTACTGCGAGAGCACCAGGCGGCCGATCGCCGGGTACGCGCCCAGCGCCTCGGCGGACGCGCAGCCCGCCTCCTTGGCGGCCACGTCGAGCAGCCCCTCGGCCAGCTCGGGACCGATCAGGTACGGGGCCAGCGCGAGCTGCTCCGCGCCGGCGCCGCGCAGCTGCTCGGCGATCGAGGCGATCGAACCGTCCTGGTCGAGCGCCGCCGCCATCACGGGCACCGCGAGGCGCGCCGCGAGCAGCATGCCGGTGATCCCGGCGGCCTGCACGGCCTCCTCGCCGCCGACGGTGGCCAGGATGATGCCGTCGGCCGCCGTGGCGACCGTGAACAGGCGGGCGCGGTCGGCGCGGGCCAGACCGGCCTCGGAGAGCCGCACGTGCAGGGCCTCGGCGAGCAGCGGGTGCGGGCCGAGCACATCGGTCAGCTCGGCGTTGTTGCCGGCGTCCATCACGGCCTGCCGGATCCGCCGCGTCAGCGCGCTGTCCGGGCCCGCGAGCAGCGGCACCACGACGGCGGCCGGGCCCTCGGGGGCGGCGACCTCGCGGCCGGCGGCCACGGCGATCTCGTACCGCTCGGTGCGCAGGGCCGCGGCCCGCGTCAGCACGGCGGAGAGGGTGGGGTACTCGTCTTCGTCGCCGTCCAGGTAGCCGATCGCGGCCTCCAGGCCGGGCAGCTCCGAGCGGGCGATGCTCACGACCTCTTCGGCCAGCGAGCGTATGGCGGCCGACGGCACACCGGGTACAGCGAGAACCAGCGCGGGAGCGCCCTCGGGCGCCGCCACGGGTTCAGGGCGACGGTGTCGCCCGGACTGGCGGGGTCGCGGCATTCGTACAGGCAGGCCGGGGTTGGGCCCAGTGGGGGAGCTCATGCCGCCGCATGCTACTGGTTTTGTCCGTTGCCCCGTTCGCTGAGGTGCGGCCCCGCGAATTCTGCCCCTCTATGTCCGAAAGTGGCCTGGAACCGCCGTTTACCTGGTGAGTTGCAGCAGCCGCGGATCCTCCGGCAGGCGAAGCGCGTCCGCCGCGAGCGCGCCCGCGACCATCACCGCTCCGGCCAGCGGATCGCCGGCTGCGGCCACCTCTCGTGCCGTCGGCAGCAGTGCCCGCAGCTCCGCGCGCAAAGGTGCGAGCAAGGGCTCGCCCAGCTTCAACAACCCGCCCGTCAGCGCCACTTCGCCCTCCGTGCCGACGGGAAGAACGGCCGCCGCGGCCTCCGCGATGTGCGTCGCAGCCCGCGCCAGAACATCCTCGGCCACCGGGTCTCCGGCGACGGCGCACGACGCCACGTCCGGCGCGAACGAGGCGAGCACGGCCGCCCGGTCGGTCCGCGGATACAGCTCGCCCGGCAGCCCCGCCGCCGGTCCGAACCGCTCCTCCGCGCGCGCCAGCAGCGCGGCCGAGCCGCCGCGCCGGCCGTCGTGCGCCCGCAGCGCCGCGTCGAGTCCGGCCCGGCCGATCCAGGCGCCGCTGCCGCAGTCGCCGAGCAGATGGCCCCAGCCGTCCGCCCGGCGCCAGCCGGACAGATCGGTGCCCAGCGCGATCAGGCCCGTGCCGGCCGCGACGACCGCGCCCGGACGCTGCCCGAGCGCCCCGGCGTACGCGGTGACGGCATCCGCCGCGAGCGCGAGCCGCCGTACGCCCCAGGCCCGTTCGAGCGCGCCCGGCAGCTCGGCGCGCAGGCGGTCGCCGAGCGTCGCCATGCCCGCCGCCCCGACGGCGACGGCCCTGGCCGGCTCCTCACCGGCCCGTTCGCCGGCGCGCTCGCGCATCGCCTCGACGGCGGGCAGCAGCCGGTCGAGCAACTGCCCGGCGTCGATCCCGCCCGGCCCCGTCCGCATCGGCTCACAGAACGTCACCGTCTCCAGCAGCCGCCCCGCCTCGTCGGTCCCGTCCCCGGCCCGCGCGAGCGCGATCCGCAGCCCCGAGCCCCCGGAGTCGACGCCGACGACGAGCGTCACGGCAGCTGCCAGTCCACGGGCTCGGCGCCCTGACGGAGCAGCAGGTCGTTGGCGCGGCTGAACGGCCGGGAGCCGAAGAAGCCGCGGTCCGCCGACATCGGCGAGGGGTGCGAGGACTCGATCGCCGGCAGGTTGCCCAGCATGGGCCGCAGATTGCGGGCGTCGCGGCCCCACAGGATCGACACCAGCGGCTTCCCGCGTGCGGCGAGCGCCCGGATCGCCTGCTCGGTGACCGCTTCCCAGCCCTTGTCCCGGTGCGCGCCGGGCCGCCGCGGAGCCGTGGTGAGCGCCGTGTTGAGCAGCAGGACGCCCTGACGGGTCCACGGGGTCAGATCGCCGTTCGAGGGCCGGGGCAGGCCCAGGTCGGAGTGCATCTCCCGGTAGATGTTCTCCAGGCTCGGCGGCAGCGGGTGCACGTCCGGCGCCACCGAGAAGCTCAGGCCCACGGCGTGCCCGGGCGTGGGATAGGGGTCCTGGCCGACGATGAGGACCCTCACCTCGTCGAAGGGCTGCTGGAACGCCCTCAGGACGTTCGCCCCCGCCGGGAGGTAGGTCCGCCCGGCGGCGATCTCCTGCCGGAGGAAGTCGCCCATCCCGGCGATGCGTTCGGCCACCGGCGCGAGCGCGTGCGCCCACCCGGCCTCGACGATTTCGTTCAACGGTCGTGCTGCCACGCCGTCACTCTACTGGCGCAGTCGGACAACGCCGCCCGCCGAAGGAGCCCGGCCCGGCGGTCCCCGTCTCCCGCCGGCCACTCGGGCCCCGGGCGGCCTTCGCTCATCCGATCACCGCCGCCCGTACGCACAGCACGTCCGGCAGGTGCTCGGCGAGCAGCCGCCAGCTGTCCCCGTCGTCCGCGCTCCCGTACACCTCGCCGTTGCGGTTGCCGAAGTAGACGCCCGCCGGGTCGCCGTCGTCCGTGCACAGGGCGTCGCGCAGCACCGTGCCGTAGTGGTCGCCCTCCGGCAGGCCCTCGGTGAGCGGCTCCCAGGTCGCCCCGGCGTCCGTGGTCCGGTAGACGCGGCAGCGGCGGCCGGCCGGGACCCGGTCGGAGTCGGCGGTGATGGGGAAGACGTAGGCGGTGTCGGGGCGGTGCGGATGGGCGGCGACGGCGAAGCCGAAGTCGGAGGGCAGCCCGTCGCCGATGTCCGTCCACCGGCCGCCGCCGTCGTCACTGCGGAACACGCCCCAGTGGTTCTGCAGATAGAGCCGGTCCAGGTCGCCCGCGTCCTGCGCGATCTTGTGCACGCACTGGCCGAACTCCGGGTGCGGGTCGGGCAGGAAGACCGCCGACACCCCGTCGTTGGACGGCGCCCAGCTCGCGCCGCCGTCGCGCGAGCGGAAGACGCCCGCCGTCGACACGGCCACCGTCACCGCGTCCGGGTCGCGCGCGTCGGTCACCACCGTGTGCACCGCCTCGCCGCCCCCGCCCGGCACCCACTGGTCCCGGGTGGGGTGCTCCCACAGCGGGCGCACGAGCGCGAAGGACTCGCCGCCGTCGGCGGACCGGAACAGCGCGGCCGGCTCGGTCCCCGCGTAGACGACGTCGGGGGAGTGCGCGGGAGCGGGGTGCAGCTGCCAGACCCGCTCCAGCGAAGCCCCGGTGTCCTGCGGGAACTTGACGGCCGGCGTGGCCGGCTCGGTCCAGCTCGCGCCGAGGTCGTCGGAGCGGAAGACGGAGGGGCCCCAGTGCGAACTGTCCCCGCCGACCAGGATTCTGGGTGTCGCGCGGCGGGTGTCGATGCCGATCGAGTAGATCGCCTGCGCGTTGAAGTGCGGTTCGTCGAACTCCCATCGGCCGTCTCGCCCGCGGCCGATGAACAGACCCTTGCGGGTCCCTACGGTCAGTAGCACGTCGGTCATGCCGACACCTCCAGGACGCCGTTGTCGCGGATACGGGCCAGTCTGCACCGCACCACTGACAACGGCCCCCGGAGGCGGCTTCGCCCCAGGTCAGGGGCGTGTTGCCGGGACCGGGCCGAGGTGTGCGGCCGGTCCGGGGCAGGGCTCAGTAGGCCCGGGCGTACTGCGGCGGGGCGACGACCTCCGCGCCCAGGCCGTGGGCCGCGCGGCGCGGCCAGGACGGGTCGCGCAGCAGCTCGCGGCCGAGCAGCACCGCGTCCGCCTCGCCGTTCGCGAGGATCTTCTCGGCCTGCTCGGCCTCCGTGATCAGGCCGACGGCGGCGACCGCGAGGCCGGCCTCGGCCCGCACCCGGGCGGCGAAGGGCACCTGGTAGCCGGGGGCGACGGGGATCCGCGCCGGGCCGCCGTTGCCGCCGGTGGAGACGTCGAGCAGGTCGACGCCGTGCTCGCGGAGCAGTGCGGCCAGGCGTACGGTCTCGTCGGCCGTCCAGCCCTGCTCCTGGAGCCAGTCGGTGGCCGAGATCCGGAAGAACAGCGGCAGCTCCTCGGGCCATTCGGCGCGCACGGCGTCGACGACCTCCAGGGCGAGGCGGGTGCGGTTCTCGAAGGAGCCGCCGTAGGAGTCGGTGCGGCGGTTGCTGAACGGGGAGAGGAACTGCCCGATCAGATAGCCGTGGGCGCCGTGCACCTCCACGACCTTGAAGCCGGCGGCCAGCGCGCGGCGCGCGGCGGCCGCGAACTGCGCGGTGATCTCGTGGATCTGCTCCACGGAGAGCTCGTCCGGGACGACGTGCCGGTCGTCGAACGCGACGGGGCTCGGGCCGACCGGCCGCCATGCCAGGCCGCCGTCGGCGTCGACCGGTCCGCTGCCCTCCCAGGGGCGGTGGGTGGCGGCCTTTCGTCCGGCGTGTCCGATCTGGATGCCCGGAACGGTGCCGTGCGCGGCGAGGAAGCCGGTGATCCGGCGCAGGCCGTCGATCTGGGCGTCGTCCCAGATGCCGAGGTCGTAGGGGCTGATCCGGCCCTCGGGGGAGACGGCCGTGGCCTCCAGGAGGATCAGTCCGGCGCCGCCCGTGGCGCGGGCCGCGTAGTGCGCGAAGTGCCAGTCGCCCGCCGCACCCGCGTTCGGGCCGGCCGGCTCCGCCGAGTACTGGCACATCGGTGCCATCCAGACGCGGTTCGGGACGGTGACGGACCTGAGGGTGTAGGGCTCGAAGAGGGCGGCGCTCATGGCGGACTCCGTGGGACGTGCCGGGTGCGGATGCTCTCGTACGATACTCGTCGTAGTACGGCACCTGTCAAACTACGAGGATTCTCGTACAATGGTGAGCGTCCTTCCCGAGAGCCATCCCGAGAGCCGTGGAGCCGCCGCCGTGACGACCGCGACCAACCCCCGGGTCCTGGAACACCCCGCGCGCGAGGAGATCCGGATCGAAGCCGTGCTGCACGCGCTCTCCGACCCGGTCCGGCTGCGC
Source organism: Streptomyces sp. NPDC004327 (assembly GCF_042873935.1). Classification (NCBI taxonomy): domain Bacteria; kingdom Bacillati; phylum Actinomycetota; class Actinomycetes; order Kitasatosporales; family Streptomycetaceae; genus Streptomyces; species Streptomyces sp. NPDC004327. Next base: position 281,955 of record NZ_JBIAME010000004.1, read on the forward strand.
ATCGTGCGGGACATGGCCCGCGGCACGGCGGACGCCTTCGCCTGCTCGTACTTCGACCTCCCGGTCACCAAGTCGACCAGCACCCACCACTTCCGCGTGCTCCGCGAGAGCGGCGTCGTCCGGCAGCTCTACCGCGGCACCGCCAAGCTCAACATGCTCCGCCGCGACGACCTCGACACGCTCTTCCCCGGCCTCCTCGACACCGTCCTCGCGGCCGCCGAGTCCCAGGCCGGCCGACAGAACGAGGCCGGCGAGCTCTAGGGCCTGTCCGGCGGATCAGGGTCGGACGGGCCCTAGCCCCGCAGCAGCTGCGCCATCTCCTCGAAGCCGCGCCGCTCGGCGTGCTCCAGGGCCGTCACGCCATGGGAGTCCGCCAGATCCCGGTCCGCGCCGGCGGCGAGCAGCAGCGCCACCACCTTCTGGTGCGCCCGCCCGCCGTCGCCGAGGATCACCGCCTCCAACAGGGCCGTCCAGCCCAGGTCGTTGACGTGGTCGACGTCGATGTCCGTCTCCTGGAGCACGGCCCCCACATAGGCCACGTGCCCGCGCTCGGCGGCCGGGATGACACTGATCCCGCCGAACCGGTTCCGCAGCCGCAGATCAGGGCCCGGCTCGGCCGCGAGCAGCACCCGCATCATCGCCACGCTCCCGGTCACTCCCGTCGCCAGCCACGGGCTGTCGTGCCGCGCGTCCTGCGCGTTCACGTCCGCGCCCGCCGCGACCAGCACCCGAGCCGCCGCCACATGGTCGCCCAGGGAGGCGAGCAGCAACGGCGAGCGCAGCTCGTCGTCACGGGCCTCGACCCGGGCACCGTCGGCGAGCGCGGCTCGCACCTCCTCGGCGTCGCCACTGTGGGCGGCGGCGAGAAGGCGCTGGTCGGCGGGGACGTTCATGGGGGCTCCTCGGTACGGGGCAGGGGTACGGACACGGGGCCGGCGGTGTCCGGCGAGGGGGCCGGGCGCCGCCGGGGTTCGGGGCGGCGGAGGTCAGTTCAGGGTGGCCACGCCGGCCTGGGCGAACTTCTCGTCCAGGTCGCCGGAGGGCGCGCCGGCCACGCCGATGCCGGCGATCGGGGCGCCGCCCGCGGTGACCGGGGCGCCGCCGGCGAGGAAGAGGGTGCCGGGGATGTCCTTCAGGGTCGGGGCGTTGGCCAGCCGGCCGGCGAGGACGGAGGTCGGGGCGTTCCAGGAGACGGCGGTGTACGCCTTCTTGACGGCCGACTCGTAGGACTGCGGGCCGGCACCGTCGCCGCGAAGGGTCACGATGGTGTTGCCGTTGCGGTCGACGACGGCGACGGAGACGCGCTGGTTCTCCATCTCGGCGGCCTTCAGCGACGCCTGGGCGGCCTTGGTGGCCGCCTCGATCGTCAGATGCGTGCTCTGCGTGGTGTTCTGCTTCTTCGCGTCGGCCTTCGGCTTCGCCACGGCGGCGGCGGGTGCGGCGGCCGGCGTGGCCGCGTTCGCGGAGACGGCGCCGAAGGCGCCGGCGCCCAGGGCGACCAGGGTCGCACCGCCGGTCAGGACACGGGCCCGCATCGAGATCTTCTTCATGATGGATGACTCCTCACGGTCTTCCGCTGCCCGGGAGGCCGTGTGCCGTCCCGCTCTGTCATCCATCCTGGTGCCGCCCGCACCGCCGGCCGGTCGGCCCGGCGGCTGCGTCTCCGGCCCCGCCCGGCTTACCTCGACGTCATCCAATCGGATGACCGAGGAGGAGCTGTCTCGCGATATCCGAGACCCAAGATCCTGGATTTCGGATCCAGGGCGATGAGTATCGGATCCGACATCCTGAACATTGGATCCAAGGTGCCGGAAAGCTGCCGGATATCGGATCCAGGATCCTGAGCACTGGATCCAGGGCGCTGGACATCGGATCCCTGATGCCGGGCATCGGATCCAGGATCCTAGACATCGGATCCAGCAGGGTTCCGGATATCGGATCCTGGATCCGGGATCCCACCCGGCCGGTCGCCCTCCCGCGCCGCGCCCCGCAGCCCCTCCCAGTCCTGGATCTTCACCGGGCCACGCCCCAGAGCGTCACCGAGCGCCGCCTCGGCGCGCTCGATGGCCAGCCAGCCGCTCCACGGCACGGGCTCGTGCCCCAGGGCACGCAGCGCGGCGACCGGGTCGGGCGCGACCGGCCGGCGGGCGAGGGCGGCGGCGTCGGCGAGGAGCGAGGCGGCCGTCTCCTTGGCGCACGGGCGGTTGGTGCCGATCACGCCGCTCGGGCCGCGCTTGATCCAGCCCGCCACGTACTCGCCCGGCGACGCCGACCCGTCCCTCAGCACCCGGCCCGCCGCGTGCGGGACCGTGCCCCGGGCCGCGTCGAACGGCAGCCCGGGCAGCGGGACGCCCCGGTAGCCGACGGCCCGCAGTACGAGCCCGGCCGCGATCTCCTCGTACCGCCCCGTGCCCCGTACCCCGCCGGTGCCGTCGGGCTCCGTGCGCTCGAAGCGCACCGCCGTGACGCGGCCGCCGGTGCCGAGGATCTCCACCGGACGCAGGAAGAACCGCAGCCGTACGGAGCGCGGGCCCGCGCCGTCGCCCGGGGCCGCCGTCGCCCAGGCCCGTACGACCTCCAGATTGCGCCGGTTCACGGCCGGCAGGCCGGACGGGTCGGCGCAGGCGGGGTCGAGGGCGAGGTCCGCGGGGTCGACCAGGACCCGGGTGCCGGGGAGGGTGCCGAGTTCGCGCAGTTCCTTGGTGGTGAAGCGGGCCTGTGCGGGCCCGCGGCGCGCCACCATGTGCACGTCGCGCACCCCGCTCGCGGCGAGCGCGGTGAGGGCGCCCTGCGGGATGTCCGTCGGGCGCAGCTCGGCGGCCCGCCGGACGAGCAGCCGGGTCACGTCCACGGCCACGTTCCCGGCGCCGATCACCACGGCGCCCGGCCGGTCGAGGCCGAAGCGCTCGCTCGCGGCGTCCGGGTGGGCGCTGTACCAGGAGACGAAGCCGGTGGCCGAGAAGCTGCCGTCGAGGTCCTCGCCGGGCACGCCGAGCCGCCGGTCGCGGGCGGCGCCGACGCAGTAGACGACCGCGTGGTAGAGCTCCAGGAGCCGCGCCGGGGTGAGGCCGCGCGCGCCGACCTCGACGTCGCCGAGGAACGTGATCCGCTCGTCCTCCAGGACCGTGCGGAGGCTGCCCTGCAGTGACTTGATCTTCTCGTGGTCGGGCGCGACCCCGTACCGCACCAGGCCGTACGGACAGGGCAGCCGGTCCAGGACGTCGACCCGGATCCCGGGCACGGTGTTCTGCCCGACCAGTGCCTGGGCGGTGTAGACGCCGCTGGGACCGGCGCCGACCACGGCGACTCGCAGCACGGACGCGCCCCTTCCGGTGGGGGAGGACCTCCGGGTGACCTCCAGCATGGCACCGGGCGGGCCGCCGGGGGAGTGCGCGGCACGACTTCCCCGGCCGGAGCGGCGCGGCGGGCTACAGCGACCGCATCCGGTCGATCTCCGCCGTCTGCTGTGCGATCACGTCGTTCGCCATCTCCTCCACCAGCACGTTGTTGCCCTGGCTCAGCACCTCCGCGGCCATCGTCACCGCGCCCTCGTGGTGGGCGGTCATCAGCTTCAGGAAGAGCGTGTCGAAGGCCCGGCCCTTCGCGGCGCGCAACTCGGCGAGCTGGGCCTCGGTCGCCATGCCCGGCATCGTGTGGTGGTCGTGGCCGGACTGCGGGCGCGGGCCGCCGTTGCTCTTGAGCCAGCCCTCCATGGCACCGATCTCCGGCCCCTGGGCGGCGCCGATCCGCTCGGCGACCTTCTTCACCTTGGGGGACGCGGCCCGCTGCGGCACGAGCGCGGTCATCGTGATCGCCTGCCGGTGGTGCTCGATCATCATCTGCACGTAGCGGAAGTCGGCGCTGTTGGGGCGCTCGTCGGGCATGAGGCGGGCCGCCTCCTCCGGCGAGACGCGCTTGGCGGGTTCACCGGGCTTCCCCGGCGCGATCACCGACTGACCGCTCGAACTCACCGGCACGGGAGCCGACTTGTCCTCTGTTTTGCCCGACTCGCAGGCGGCGAGGGCGAGTAAGGCGGCGACGGAGAGCGTCACGGCGAGGGATCCACGGGCACGGCGGTTCAACAACACGACCTCCAGAGGTAGTTCGTCAACTCGGACGTTCCGGCGAGCCGATGCGGACAGCGGCGTCTCAAGGAAAGTTCATTACTTCTCTGTTGCCATCTGTTGAGATGTACACGGTAAGGAAGATACTGCCGGGGTCCATCCGTCGTTCAAGCATGAACGGATCTCACAGAGGACGGAGTGACCCACGTTGCGTACCACGAGTACCCCGCGCGCACGGACCAGACGCCTCGGCGTGGCAACCGCCGCGGTCGGACTGCTGGTCAGCATGCTCGTCGCCGGACCCGCGGCCGCCACCCCCGACCCGGGCGACAGCCCGGCCCAGCCGACCCTCACCTCGGAGCAGGCGGCCGCCGCCCGCACCGCGATAGCGAGCGGCGAGATACCCGGCGTGGACGAGGTCGTCCACAGCCCCAACATCGAACACCTCGTCAACATCCCCAAGGACGCCCTCAAGGGGACCAACTCCGACCTGGCGTTCCAGGGCAAGTACGCCTTCGCCGGCAACTACGACGGCTTCCGGATCTTCGACATCAGCGACCCGAAGTCCCCGAAGACGGTGGCCCAGGTGCTGTGCCCCGGCTCCCAGAACGACGTCTCCGTCTCCGGGAACCTGCTCTTCCTCTCCACCGACTCCTCCCGCAGTGACAACTCCTGTGCCAGCGTGCCCCAGCCCGCCTCCGTCAAGGAGTCCTGGGAGGGCATGAAGATCTTCGACATCAGCGACATCGCCAACCCGAAGTACGTCGCCTCCGTCGAGACCAACTGCGGCTCGCACACCCACACCCTGGTGCCCAAGCGCAAGGACGTGTACGTCTACGTCTCCTCGTACTCGCCCAACGCGGCCTTCCCGGACTGCCAGCCGCCGCACGACGGCATCTCCGTCATCAAGGTGCCGCGCGACGCGCCCGAGCAGGCCCGGGTCGTGAACTTCCCCGTCCTCTTCCCGGGCGACGGCCCGGACGGCGGCGGCAACCCCGGCGCGCCCACCAACCCGGGCGTCTCCAAGACGACCGGCTGCCACGACATCACCGTGCTGCCGAGCAAGGACCTCGCGGCCGGCGCCTGCATGGGCGACGGCATCCTCTTCGACATCAAGGACCCGGAGCGCCCGCGGGTCATCGACCAGATCGAGGACAACGTCAACTTCTCGTTCTGGCACTCCGCGACCTTCAACCAGAAGGCCGACAAGGTCGTCTTCACCGACGAGCTCGGCGGCGGCGGCGCGGCCACCTGCAACACGACCGTCGGCCCGAACCGCGGCGCGGACGGCATCTACGACATCGTCGGCAAGGGCGACGGGCGTCGGCTCGTCTTCCGCAGCTACTTCAAGATCGCGCGCCACCAGGCCGACACCGAGAACTGCGTCGCCCACAACGGCGCGCTGATCCCGGTCAAGGGCAAGGACCTCATGGTCCAGGCGTGGTACCAGGGCGGCGTCTCCGTCTGGGACTTCACCGACTCCCGCAAGCCGCACGAGATCGGGTACTTCGAGCGCGGCCCGCTCTCCGCGGACCACCTCGTCACCGGCGGCTCCTGGTCCGCGTACTACTACAACGGCTACATCTACTCGAACGACATCGCCAAGGGCTTCGACGTCCTGAAGCTCAGCGACAAGCGGACGGACAAGGGGGCCCGGGTCCGGATGGACGAGCTCAACGTCCAGACGCAGCCGGACTACTTCACGGACTTCGACCGCTCCGGCGGCCCGGACGACTCCGAGGACTGAGCCGGCTCGGGAATCAACGCCATGCCGTCGGGCGGACCACCGCCCGGCGGCATGCCGCGCTCCCAGTCCAGCCCGTACCGCTGGAACAGCTCCGCGCGCAGCCGTGACATCGGCATCGGCGCCCCCGGCAGCAGCATCGCGAAGACCGTGCCCATGAGCAGCGCCCGCAGCAGCGGATAGTCGGTGTCCACGTCGGTCGAGCCGTAGCGCTCGACGGTGTCGCGGAGCAGCGCGGCGAGCCGCTGCTGCTCGGGGCACCGCACGAAGCCCTCGGCCTGGAGGATGCCGGCCATGTGCGTCCGCATGAGCACCGGCTGCTCCTCGGCGAGCCCGAGGACCGCGTCGATCGCCCGCGCGAGGCGCTCCCGGCCGTCCTCGGTGCGCGGCTCGCGCTCCAGGGCCTCCTCCAGGGTGCGGTGCATCAGCCGGTGCACCGCGGACTGCAGCAGCTGCCGCTTGCCGGGGAAGTAGTACGAGATCAGCCCGCGCGCCGAACCGGCGCGCGCCGCGATGTCGCCGAGGGTCGTCGCCTCGTATCCGCGCTCGGCGACCAGCTCCACCGTCGCCTGCAGGATCCGCTCGCGGGAGCGCCGGCGAAGTTCTTCGTTGACCGATGCGCTACGCGGGGACATGCTGGACTCCTGCGTTGACTGGCTTGCAGCCAATATACTCAGCGCGTCCTGCCGTCGTGCCCTTGTGGCCGAAGGCGGGACCTGCCGTCTGTTCTGGGCGACGCGGGGGATCGTCCAGAACAGGCGGCCATATGTGTTTCATGCCCTTTTCTCCCATTCTGCCTCCGGTGTCCGGTCTGTCGGTGGGGCCCGGCCGAGGCCGTCAGCCCTCTTCCGTACGCCGCTCCACGCGCCGGTACGTGATGATCGCCACAGCCACGCAGAACCAGCCGAACAGCCAGCCGGCCACCACGTCCGACGGCCAGTGCACGCCCAGATAGACCCGGGTGAAGCCCACCCCGACGACCGACACCAGGGCCGCGCCCGTGAGCGTGCCCCAGCCCCACCACGTCTCGCGCCAGTGCAGCGCGAGCACCCAGAGCAGCAGGCCGCAGACGACCGCCGCCGTCATCGCGTGCCCGGACGGGAAGGCCGGGAAGCTCGCCGAGTCCACCGGATCCGGCCAGCTCGGCCGCGGCCGCCCCACCGCGGCCTTCACGCCGTGCTGCAGGCCCCAGGCCAGCAGGACCGTCCCCGCCACCCACAGCGCCAGCCGCCGCTCCCGCCGCCACCACAGCACCACCACCGTCAGCGCTGCCAGCGTGCGCATCGTCCACGGCGCCCAGACCCAGTCCGTCAGGATCCGGTTGAGATGGGTGAACCCGGGATGGGCCACCGCGCTGCGGTGCAGCGCCTCGGCCACCTCCCGGTCCACCGAGAGCAGCGGGGACCAGCCCACGGCGACGAGGACCAGCAACAGCACGGCCAGGGCGCCCGACACGGCGGCGGAGATGCGCATGCCCCGATCCTGCCCGACGCGGCCCGCGCGCCGCCGACCGGCATGCCCGCGCGCCGTGCGCGCGTCGAGGGTCCGTCCGGCGGCGGCCCCCGGGGCAGGTCATCGGCTAGCGCAGCGCCCGCAGCGCCGGCACGAACGCGATCAGCACCGGGACCACAGGCACCAGGGCCGCCGCGGCGGTCAGACGCAGGCGGCGGGCGGCGGTGAGGCGCGGGGTCGCGGCCAGCAGGCGGTTGACGCGCTGCGGCAGATCGGCGTCATGGGCCTGGCCCGGGCCGAAGACGCCGCGGTCCTCGTTGAGTTCGACGAGCGCGAGGGCGATGGTCAGCCGGCCGAAGCGGCGCGAGGCCACGTCGTCCGCCGCCAGCTCCACCAGGCGGTGCATCTCGCCGCGGAAGGCGGCGAAGACCGGCACCCCGGGGAAACCCTCGGCGAGCGCCGCCGAACAGTGCAGCAGCCAGTCGTGCCGCGCCCGGGCGTGCCCCTGCTCGTGCGCGAGCACCGCGTCGAGCTGACGGCCCTTGAGACGGCGCAGCGCGGCCGTCGTGATGACCAGGCGCGGCGCGCCGCCGGGCAGCCACCAGGCGTCCGCGCGCTCACCCTCCAGGACCACCAGACGCGCGCTGCCGGACGGCTCCTCGCCGGGCAACAGCGGCGCCCGCACCAGCAGTTCGCCACGACGCCGCTTGCGGCCGGCCCGCGCCAGGCCGATCTCCCGGCCCAGCATCGCCCCGGTCCACACCCCGCCGGCCGCGAGCAGCACGGCGAGCACCGCCGACCACGGCCGGTTGCCGCCCAGCTCGTACGCCTCGATCACGGCGGCCGGCGCGGACGCGAACACCTGGCCGCGCACGGCCTGCCAGGCCGCGGCCGCGCTGAACGTCATCGCCAGCGCGAAGCTCAGGAGCACCGCGGCCACGACGCACTGCCACACCCACAGCGCCACCACCGGTTCCCGTTCCGCCCAGTCGGCCCGCGCCAGAAGCCGCGGGGCGAGGGAGGCGGTCAGGACGCCGAGCGTGAGCAGCGCGAGGGAGACCAACATGACGCCACCCTATGAGCGGGATACCAGGCGGGGGTACGGGCTTGCGGACCAAGTGACGCACGCCACGGTTTGGCCGTGCGGCCGTGCGGCCGGGCCACTGGCCGGACCGGCCGGGTACGTCAGAGCGAAAGCAGCATCGCCAGCATCGCGAGCCCCATCGACAGCCGGCACACCAGCGCCAGCTCGCCCCTCGTTCCCACCCTCACCGCTCCGCCCCCCGTCGGCTCCGCCCGCACCCCGGCCCCCGTCACGGGCACCAGCCGCGCGCCCGAACGCAGCACGTACACACCGAAGTACGCCAGCAGCACCCCGGTCAGCACGGGTATGCCCCCGGTCGCGACGGCCGCGCCGCCGTGACCCGCGCCATGCCCCCCGTGCGCCCCCGGACCGCCGGGTGCGGCGGCCATCGCCACCGCCATGTAGACCATCGCCAAGGAGCCCACCACATGGTGCAGATGATGGCCCCCGCGCAGCACCGCGCCGCGCAGCCCGAGCAGCGCCGCGCAGCCGAACACCACCGCGTACACCGCCCAGCCCCACTCCGGCGGGGTCAGCACGGCCGCGGGCAGCGCCATCAGCGCCATCCCGAAGCCCATCACGGCCTCGCCGCCTGCCGCCCGGCGCTCCGCGCCGGAGCGGCCGGCCCGCATCCGCAGCAGGCAGTAGCCACCGCTCGCGCCGCACAGCACCACCAGCAGCCAGCCCGGAAGCGCCGGTCCGTGCACGCCGCACACCCCCTCCCCGCGGTCCTCCCCGATGCATGCCCGGCGCCCGCGGACCCACGCGGGCGCACGGGCGCGCACAGGTATACAAGGGGGAGTGCGGGGCGCGCGTTAGGCTCGGGGCGATCGCGTCCGCCGATCGCCCGCGCCCGAGGGGAGACCCGTACCGCATGGACACCGCCGCCGACCGGCTCACCGGCACGCTCAACTACCGCGAGGCCGTCCTCGACGACGTCCCGGCGCTCGTCCCGCTCGTCGAGTCGGCGTACCGCGGCGACGCCAGCCGCGCGGGCTGGACCACCGAGGCGGACCTGCTCCAGGGCCAGCGCACCGACCCGCAGGGCGTCGCCGACGTCATCACCACGCCGGGCAGCCGGCTCCTGGTGGTCGAGCAGGACGGCGCGCTGGTTGCCTGCTGCCAGCTGGAGCACCGCGGCGAGGCCGCCTACTTCGGCATGTTCGCGGTCCGGCCCGAGCTCCAGGGCGCCGGTCTCGGCCGGCGGATCATCGCCGAGGCCGAGCGCCGGGTGCGCGAGCTGTGGGACGTGCGCGAGATGCACATGACGGTGATCTCGGTCCGCGAGGAGCTGATCGCCTGGTACGAGCGGCGCGGCTACCGCCGTACGGGCCGGATGACCCCGTTCCCGTACGGCGACGAGCGCTTCGGCCTGCCGCAGCGCGACGACCTGCAGTTCGAACTCCTGGTCAAGCCGCTCGGCTGACCCCTGGGCCGAGCCCGTCGGCCGAGCCGCGTGCCGCGGGCTCCCGTGCCGGGCCGTCCGGTCCTCAGGTCGTGCCGGGCCGTCAGGCCGTGCCGGGCCGTCCTGCCCTCAGGCCCTTACGGGCCGTCCGGCCCTTAGGCCGTGTGAGGGCCCGCGCGCCGGATCTCCGGCCGGTCCGTGGTCGCCCCGTCGAGCCCCAAGGCGTGCGCCAGGCGCAGGTCGTCCTCGGTGTTCACCACCCAGCCGACCACTCGCAGCCCCGCCGCGTGCGCCCGCTCGACGGTGTCCCGGGTGAGGTGGCGGATGTTGAGGACCAGCGCCGTGGCACCCACGTCGAGCGCGCGCCGCACCACCTCGTCCTGCCGCCGGTCGGCGACGAGCGCGGTGCGCACCCCCGGCACCAGCGCGCGGACCTCCGCCAGGGCCTCGTCGTGGAAGGACAACACCTCCACCCGGCCGGTCAGCTCCCGCTCGTTCAGCACCGCGGCCAGCGCCCGGGCCGCGCCGGCGTCCTTGATCTCGGCCTGGAGCGGCGCGCCGACCGCGGCCAGGACCTCCTCGAAGACCGGCACCCGCTCTCCCTGCCCGGCGTCCAGCTCGCGCAGCTCGGCGAGGGTCTTCGCGGAGATCGGCCCGGTGCCGTCGGTGGTGCGGTCCACGTCGGCGTCGTGCATGACGACGAGGGCGCCGTCCTTGCTGAGGTGGAGGTCGAGCTCGATGACGTCCATGCCCGCCCGCTCGGCGAGTACGAAGGAGCGCAGGGTGTTCTCGGGCGCGACGCCCATGACCCCGCGGTGGCCGATGGTGAGGAAACCCAAGATCTTCTCGCTTCCGTCGTCGTCACGCCCCCCGGATCCGGTCCCGGCGCAGCCTAGCCACTGGGCGCGAAACTGGGCGCGAAACAGGAAGGAGCCGCGCGGAACCCCGTATTTCTCGACTTCAAACCCCGCCGCACAGGAAATTTCGCGGTCTCGGTAGGGGTCTACAGGAGAATTTTTCCTTCCCCTCTTGTGGGCGAGATTCAGTCATGCGTAGGCTGTGACGACGCAAGGTTCTCCTGTGGAGGAAGAGGCATGACGGAAATTCTTGTGCAGGACGTGACCGGTGGGGGGATATCCACCGATGCTCCGGTGATCGACCACCCTGCCTGGCCCGAGCTCAAGAATGCCGTGGAGGAGCTCCGCCCCTGGCAGAGCAACGACGGCTCCATCGACTTCGCGGCCGAGGGCGCGCCGACCCGCGCCGCCGCGGAGCAGACCGTCGGGCGCCTCGTCGCCGCGGTCGAGCAGCTCTCCCCGCTGGTCCCGCACGACGCCGCGTACCACCGCGCGCTCGTCGCCGACCTGCGCAAGTGGGCCGAGGGCGGCTTCGAGGTCCCGGACTTCCTGGACTCCCTCATGGAGTTCCACCCGGCCGCGAGCCGCGCCGACGGGCTGCAGCACCTCGTGCTCTTCCCCATGTACACGCAGAACGGCAACCCGGACCGCAACTTCGAGGCCGTCGTGCTCCGCATGGTCTGGCCCGAGTGGCTCTCCGAGCTGGAGGCCACCCGCTACGACAACCCGGGCTTCTGCGGCATCACCTTCGAGGACTTCACCGCCGGTTACGACACCAACTCGGCCGTCCTCTTCCCGGAGACCGTCGCGGTCCGCGAGGTCCCCGAGCGCTTCACCTGGGGCGGCATCTTCTGCGACCGCGAGGCCGCCCGCTTCCGCAAGGTGACCGAGGCCGCCGTCGACACCCTCGGCCTGAAGCTGCCCGCCGACATCGACGCCATGCTCGGCGACCAGAAGCGCTGCGAGCAGGCCTTCGTGCTCTGGGACCTGGTCCACGACCGCGCCCACAGCCGCGGCGACCTGCCCTTCGACCCCTTCATGATCAAGCAGCGCCAGCCCTTCTGGATGTACGGCCTGGAGGAGCTCCGCTGCGACCTCACCGCCTTCAAGGAGGCCGTGAAGCTGGAGGCCGAGGGCAACGAGCACGGCCGTGACGTGCAGTACGCGGTCCTCTTCGACCGGATGTTCCGCTTCCCGCTCACCGGCGACCGCAACCGCAACTACGACGGTCTGGGCGGCCAGCTCCTCTTCGCGTACCTCCACAAGAACGAGGTGGTGCGCTGGACGGACAACGTCCTCACCATCGACTGGGAGCGCGCGCCCGAGGTCACCAACCGCCTCTGCGGCGAGATCGAGACCCTCTACCGCGACGGCATCGACCGTCCGAAGCTCGTGCACTGGTTCAAGGCGTACGACTTCGTCTCCACCTACCTCGCCCCGCACCCGGGCTCGAAGTGGGCCAAGGGCCCCGACGCCCTCGACACGTCGCTGCCGCCGCGCAAGCTCGTCGACGACGTGCTTCCGGACGAGTTTCCGCTCAGCATGTTCTTTGAGGCCCTCTCCAAGAAGATGAAGGGCGTGATCGCCGACACCAAGGGCATCACCGCCGCCGACATGCCCGAGCGGGCCGCCGCGTGACCGACGCCGTCCTGCACACGGAGGAGACGCCCATGAACGCCAACGGAAACGGCGGCCCGCTGGACGGCGCCGTCATCGCGGTCGCGGGCGCGGCCGGCCCCGCGGGCCGGGCCGCCCTCCTGCGCCTCGCCGAGGCGGGCGCCACCGTGGTCGCCTCCGACGCCGACCCGGCGCGCCTCGCGGAGGCGGTCGACGCCGCCCGCTACGCGCACGGCGGCGCCCGGGTCGTCGGTGACACCGTCGACCTCCTCGACCTCGACGCCACCCGCGAGTGGGCGGCGAAGACGGAGAAGGAGTTCGGCCGGATCGACGGCCTGGTCCACCTCGTCGGCGGCTGGCGCGGCAGCCAGTCCTTCGTCGAGACCGACCTCAAGGACTGGGACTTCCTCGAGAAGCTGCTGATCCGCACGGTCCAGCACACCTCGCTCGCCTTCCACGACGGACTGCTGCGCAGTGGCGGCCGCGGCCGCTACGCCCTGGTCAGCCAGGTCGGCGCGCACAAGCCGCTGGCCAACAACGCCGCGTACAACGCCGGCAAGGCGGCGGCCGAGGCGTGGACCCTCGCCATGGCGGACTCCTTCCGCAAGCTGGGGGGCGACGACGGCCCGCAGGCGGCGGCTGCCATCCTGGTGATCAAGGCACTGGTGCACGACGCGATGCGCGCCGAGCGCCCGAATGCGAAGTTCGCGGGCTTCACCGACGTCAAGGACCTGGCCGACGCCATCGCCGGACTCTGGGACGAGCCCGCACAGGAAGTGAATGGACAGCGCCTGTGGCTGACCCCCAAGCCGTGACCTCGGCCCTGGGCCCCAGGACCGACGCCCGTCGTCACCACGACCCGTCGGTCCGGGGCTTCGCCAGCGACAACTACGCCGGCGCCCACCCGGAGGTCCTCGCGGCCATCGCCCTCGCCAACGGCGGCCACCAGGTCGCCTACGGCGAGGACCAGTACACCGATCACCTGCAGCGGATCATGCACAGCCACTTCGGCCCCACCGCCGAAGCCTTCCCGGTCTTCAACGGGACCGGGGCGAACGTGACCGCGCTGCAGGCCCTCACCGACCGGTGGGGCGCGGTGATCTGCGCCGAGACCGCCCACATCAACGTGGACGAGGGCGGCGCCCCCGAGCGGATGGGCGGCCTCAAGCTGCTCACCGTGCCCACCCCGGACGGCAAGCTCACCCCCGAGCTGATCGACCGGCAGGCATGGGGCTGGGAGGACGAGCACCGGGCCATGCCCCAGGTCGTCTCGATCACCCAGAACACCGAACTCGGCACCGTGTACACGGTCGAGGAGATCCGCGCCATCGTGGAACACGCCCACTCCAAGGGCATGAAGGTGCACCTCGACGGCGCCCGGATAGCCAACGCGGCCGCCTCCCTGAACGTGCCGATGCGGGCGTTCACCAACGCGGTCGGCGTCGACGTCATCTCGTACGGCGGCACCAAGAACGGCATGCTCTTCGGCGAGGCCGTGGTCGTCCTCAACCCGGACGCGGTCAGCCACATGAAGCACCTGCGCAAGCTGTCCATGCAGCTCGCCTCCAAGATGCGCTTCGTGTCGGTCCAGCTGGAGGCGCTGCTCGCCAAGGACCTGTGGCTGCGCAACGCCAGTCACGCCAACGCGATGGCCCAGCGCCTCGCGGCCGGCGTGCGGGGCGTGGACGGGGTGGAGATCCTCTACCCGGTGCAGGCGAACGCGGTCTTCGCGCGGCTTCCGCACGAGGTCAGCCGACGGCTGCAGGAGCGTTTCCGCTTCTACTTCTGGGACGAGACGGCCGGCGACGTGCGCTGGATGTGCTCCTTCGACACCAAGGAGGACGACGTCGACGCCTTCCTCCAGGCGCTGAAGGAAGAGATGGCGCGCTAGCCTCTCGGCTCCGGGCAACCGAATATCTGCATGGCTATGCGGCCGGATGGAAAGTCATTGACTTCCGTCCGGCCGCGTTCCTATGCTCGCGTCGCATGGAGCTGATCCAGAAGAACCCCGACATCTCTGCCTACTTGGCCGCAGGCGAGGCGGTCGACCACGGTCATCCGGTGGTCCGGGCCGTCGCCGACCGGCTGTCCATCGATCACGTCGACGCATACTCATACGCCAAGGCCGCCTTCGAGTTCGTCCGTGACGCCATCCCGCACTCCCATGACGCGGACGATCCGCGCGTCACCTGGCGCGCCTCCGACGTCCTGGAGCAGGGCACCGGCATCTGCTACGCCAAGTCCATCGCGTACGCGGCGCTGCTGCGGGCCCGTGGCGTCCCGGCCGCCCTGTGCTACCAGCGGCTCGCGGACGACGACGGCTCGAACCCGGTGGTCCACGGGCTCGTCGCGGTGCGGCTGCCCGGCGAGGAGCGGTGGGCCCGGCAGGATCCGCGCGGGAACGTGCCGCCGGGCGTGGACGCCCAGTTCTCCCTCAAGGAGGAGCGGCTGGCCTGGGCCGTGCGGCCGGAGTTCAATGAAGTGGACTATCCGGTGCTCTATGCTGAACCTCATCCGGTCGTCCTCGCGGCGCTGCGAGCCGCCCCCGACCGGACGTACCTCTGGCGGACGCTCCCCACGGAACTGTGAGTTCCGGAGAGCAGAGAACACCGAACGGCGGATCATGACCCTCACGCTCACCGTTTCCGACGACGTGCGCACCCTCGTCCCCGGCTTCACCCACCTCGCCGTCGAGGCCCACGGCCTCGTCAACGGCCCCAGCGACGAGACCAGTTCGGCCCTGCTCGACGAAGCGGCCCGGCGGCTCGCCGAGCGCCTGGCCGGCCGGACCCCGGACCAGGACCCGCACATCGCCGCCTGGCGGGCCGCGTACACCGCCTTCGGCGCCAAGCCGTCCCGTACCCGCAATTCGGCCGAGGCCCTGGCCAAGCGGGCCCTCGCGGACGGCGGACTGCCCCGGATCAACCGGCTCGTCGACGCCTACAACGCGATCAGCGTCGCCCGTCTCATCCCGGTCGGCGGCGAGGACCTCAACCGGATCCAGGGCGCCATGCGGCTCGTCCGGGCCACCGGCGAGGAGGAGTTCGTCACCGTCGCCGGCGGCGAGCCGGCCGTGGAGCACCCCGAGCCCGGCGAGGTCGTCTGGTGCGACGAGGCGGGCGTCACCTGCCGCCGCTGGAACTGGCGCCAGGGCCCGCGCACCCGCATCGACGACGACACCACCGACGCGCTCTTCCTCCTGGAGTCGCTGGCGCCGATGACCCGGGACGAGCTGATCGCCGCCGGCGAGGAACTCGCCGAGGCGCTCCAGAAGGTCAGCCCCGGCGCCCGGATCACCCTCCGCGACCCGGAGTGAGGCCGGTGGGGCCGGTGAGGCCTTGCGGACGCGGGTCTACTTCTCGGCGGCCTTGAGCTCCTCCGGCGTCGGCGCCGTGCCCCCGAGGTGCGCCGGCACCCACCAGGTGTCGCTCGCGTCCTTGGGGCGCACGGGGTACGCCCGCTGCGCCGCCTCCAGGAGCTCCTGGACCCGCCCGCGCAGCCGACGGGTGATCGCGCCCGCGTACTGGTCGGCGGGCGCCTCCATCGGCTCGCCGACCCGGATCGTGACCGGGATGTGGCTCCGCTTGAAGTTGCGCGGCCTGCCCTTGGTCCAGATCCGCTGGGTGCCCCACAGCGCCATCGGGATGAGCGGCACGCCCGCCTCCTGCGCGAGCCGCGCCGCACCCGACTTGAAGCTCTTCAGCGTGAACGACTGCGAGATCGTCGCCTCCGGGAACACCCCGACGATCTCGCCGGAGCGCAGCGCCGTGAGCGCGTGCTGGTAGGCGTGCTCGCCCTGGGCGCGGTCCACCGGGATGTGCTTCATCGCGCGCATCAGCGGTCCCGACACCTTGTGCCGGAACACCGCCTCCTTCGCCATGAAGCGCACCAGGCGCTTCTGCGGCAGCGCGGCCAGACCGGTGAAGATGAAGTCCAGGTAGCTGATGTGGTTGCTCACCAGGACCGCGCCGCCCTCGCGGGGGATGTGTTCCGACCCCTGAGTGTCGATCTTCAGGTCCAGCGCCTTGAACATGGTGAGAGCGGCGCCGATGACCGGCCGATAGACGAGCTCTGCCATCTGGGAGGAACCCCTTCGTCTGTGCCTGGGGAGGGTTCTCCCGGCGAAGTTACGCGGCCGTAGGTTTTCGGCTTTGGGCAGATCGTGCCGCATGTGGGGGCTCGTGACCAGTCCAGACGCCTGCGTATGGGGAGATTCTCATCACTCCCGGTGGTCGGCGGTGCGACCGGCGTGCGGGAATCGAACGTCTCCGTGGGACGCTGCACCTCGTGTGGACGTACCGGAAGGTCCGGATGGGCCGGAAACGGGGGACGAGGTGACAGGGGTGCCGGGCGAATCCCCGCGCGGAGCTTTGGGCGAGGGCCCGCGTGAGGTCCCGGGTGGGTTCCTGGGCGCGGCGGAGCTGGGCGCCGAGCTGGGGCAGCGGGCCACCCTGGTCCAGTTCTCCACCGCCTTCTGCCAGCCCTGCCGGGCCACCCGCCGGACCCTCGCCGACGTGGCCGCCCTGGTCGACGGCGTCGGCCACGTCGAGATCGACGCCGAGGAGCGGCTGGATCTCGTCCGGGCCCTCGGCATCGTCCGTACGCCCACGGTGCTCGTCCTGGACCGGTCCGGCCGGATCGTCCGCCGGGCCGCCGGCCAGCCGCGCAAGGCCGACGTCATCGCCGCCCTGGGCCGGGCCGTCTGACGCCGTGACACTTCTCCCACATGCCAGAACGCACTTGACTGCACACGTCAACGATCGTCAGTCTGGCGTAATGGCTCCAGAACTCCTTCTCTACGGCCGGGCCCATGTGGACCTCGGCCGCACCGCGAGCGCGCGCTGTCCGGGTGTCTGACGAACCCGCGACCCCATTCCCGCCGCTCCCGCAGAAGGACAACTCCATGACGGTCTCGCCCGAGCTCCGCACGCTCCCGACGCTGTCCGACCTCAAGCCCTCGATTCCCGCGCCCGCCGTGCCGGTCATCGGTGCCCCGCGCGCCGGCTCGCCCGAGCTGCTGCGCTCCGTCTTCCGGCAGCACGCCGCCGGCGTCGCCGTGATCACCGCGCACGGTGACCGGCCGGTCGGCTTCACCGCCACCTCCCTCAACTCCGTCGCCGCCGAACCGCCGCTGATCTCCTTCGGCGTGGGCACCGGCTCGTCCAGCTGGCCCGTGGTGGCCGAGGCCGAGCACATAGGCGTGCACATCCTCGGCGAGCACCAGCAGGAGCTGGCCGCCACCTTCGCGCGCAGCGGCGCCGACCGCTTCGCCGCGCCCACCCGCTGGAGCCGCGGCCCCGAGGGCGTGCCGGTCCTCGACGGCGTGCTCGCCTGGCTGGTGTGCCGGGTGGTCGCCCGCGTCCCGGCCGGTGACCACCGCATCGTCATCGCCCAGGCCGTCGCCGGCGACCCGGACGGCGAGGGCCGTCCGCTCCTGTACCACCAGGGGCGCTTCAACGCGCTGCGCGACTGAGAGTTCCCGCAGAGCCCTCCTTACCGGCGTTGGCAAGGTCACATGGCTGAGCGCTTGCTCAGCCGTAACCAACTGGGTGTACTAGCGAGTAACATCTGGGTCGGGGCGCCAGTCGCCCCGACCGGAAACCCGCCCTTCAGGCGCCTATGCTGCGAGCAGCAACGCAGCCCAGTTATGACGATGCAGTAGGAGAGCCGGCGTGAGCTTGAGGATCGTTGTCTGTGTGAAGTACGTGCCGGACGCCACTGGCGACCGGAAGTTCGCCGACGACCTGACGGTCGACCGCGACGACGTCGACGGCCTCCTTTCGGAGCTCGACGAGTACGCGGTCGAGCAGGCCCTGCAGATCGCCGAGGAGGCGGACGAGGCCGAGGTCACCGTCCTCACGGTCGGTCCGGAGGACGCCAAGGACGCCCTGCGCAAGGCGCTGTCCATGGGCGCCGACAAGGCCGTCCACGTCGAGGACGACGACCTGCACGGCACCGACGTCATGGGCACCTCGCTGGTGCTCGCCAAGGCCATCGAGAAGACCGGCTACGACGTCGTGATCGCCGGTATGGCCTCCACCGACGGCACCATGGGTGTCCTCCCGGCGATCCTGGCCGAGCGCCTGGGCGTCCCGCAGGTCACCCTGCTCTCCGAGGTCAAGATCGAGGACGGCGTCGTGCGCGGCCGCCGCGACGGCGACACCGCCTCCGAGCAGCTCGAGGCGGCCCTCCCGGCCGTCGTCTCCGTGACGGACCAGTCGGGCGAGGCCCGCTACCCGTCCTTCAAGGGCATCATGGCCGCGAAGAAGAAGCCGGTTCAGGCCCTGGACCTCTCCGACCTCGACATCGAGGCCGACGAGGTGGGCCTGGAGGGTGCCTGGACCGCGGTCGACTCCGCGGACGAGCGTCCGGCGCGCAGCAAGGGCACGATCGTGACGGACGAGGGCGAGGGCGGCAAGCAGCTCGCCGAGTTCCTCGCGAGCCAGAAGTTCATCTAAGGCTCGCGCGAGCCCACCAGACCCGCCCCTCTTCGTTCGCAGGAGATTGAAGTCCCCATGGCTGAGATTCTCGTCTACGTCGACCACGTCGACGGAGCCGTCCGCAAGCCCACCCTGGAGCTCCTCACCCTCGCCCGCCGCCTCGGCGAGCCGGTCGCCGTCGCCCTGGGCAACGGCGCCGCCGACACCGCCGCCGCGCTCGCCGAGCACGGCGCCGTGAAGGTCCTCACCGCCGACGCCGCGGAGTTCGCCGAGTACCTCGTCGTCCCGAAGGTCGACGCCCTCCAGGCCGCGTACGAGGCCGTGTCGCCGGCCGCCGTGCTCGTCCCGTCCTCCGCCGAGGGCAAGGAGATCGCCGCCCGCCTCGCCGTCCGCATCGGCTCCGGCATCATCACCGACGCCGTGGACCTGGAGGCCGGTGACGAGGGCCCGGTCGCGACGCAGTCCGCGTTCGCCGCCTCGTACACCACCAAGTCCCGTGTCTCCAAGGGCACCCCGGTCATCACGGTCAAGCCGAACTCGGCCCCCGTCGAGGCCGCCCCGGCCGCCGGCGCGGTCGAGGCCCTCGCCGTCTCCTTCTCGGAGAAGGCCCGCGGCACCAAGATCACCGGCCGCACCCCGCGCGAGTCGACCGGCCGCCCGGAGCTGACCGAGGCCGCGATCGTGGTCTCCGGCGGCCGCGGCGTCAACGGCGCCGAGAACTTCGGCGTCATCGAGGCGCTCGCCGACTCGCTCGGTGCCGCCGTCGGCGCCTCCCGCGCCGCCGTCGACGCCGGGTGGTACCCGCACTCCAACCAGGTCGGCCAGACCGGCAAGTCGGTCTCGCCGCAGCTGTACATCGCCTCCGGCATCTCCGGCGCGATCCAGCACCGCGCGGGCATGCAGACCTCGAAGACGATCGTCGCGATCAACAAGGACGCCGAGGCGCCGATCTTCGACCTCGTCGACTACGGCGTGGTGGGCGACCTCTTCGAGGTCGTGCCGCAGCTGACCCAGGAGATCCAGGCCCGCAAGGGCTGATCTGCTGTTCCGTTCCGGTCCGGGGGCCGCGTGGTGATCATCACCGCGCGGCCCCCGGCCGTTTCGGACACCCATTGACGCGAGTCCGGGCCGACTATTAACTTCGCTATACGGATTGTTGATTCCGTGCAGCGGAAAACAGGAGGATGTGGGATGGGTCAGCAGGAGAAGGTGTCGACGAGCCTCGCGGGCGCGGTCAGCGAGGGCATCAGCGCCTCCCTCGCCACCGTGGACGCCGAGCTCGACCGTCGCTACCCGGGAGACCCCGGCACCCGCCAGCCCGTCCACACGGTCTACGTGCCCGGCAACGCCTTCGACGCCGGAACCATCCGCTCCTGGGGCGACCAGGCCCTCGCCGCCCTCGACGAGCACGCCCCCGACGCCGGCACCTTCGCCCGCGTCCTCGGCCTCGGCGGCGACCTCGCCGAGGACGTCTACGGCCGCGTCCGCGCCAAGCTGGAGCGCGAGCCCATCGAGGACCTGCGCGTCGACTTCGAGGACGGCTACGCCGGTACGGACGAGGACCACGACGCCGCCCGCGCCGCCCGCATCATCAGCGAGGCCTGCGCGGACCTGAGCGCCGCCCCGTACATGGGCATCCGCATGAAGTGCATGGAAGCCGCCGTACGCGACCGCGGCATCCGCACCACCGACGTCTTCCTCACCGGCCTCATGGAGCACGGCGGCCTGCCCGACGGCCTCGTCCTCACCCTCCCCAAGGTCACCTACCCCGAGCAGGTCACCGCCTTCGTCCGGCTCCTCGAAGCCTTCGAGAACGCCCACGGCCTCGATGCCGGCCGGCTCGGCTTCGAGATCCAGATCGAGACCAGCCAGGCCATCCTCGCCGCCGACGGCACCGCCACCGTCGCCCGCATGATCGACGCCGCCGAGGGCCGCGCCACCGGCCTGCACTACGGCACCTTCGACTACAGCGCCTGCCTCGGCGTCTCCGCCGCCTACCAGGCCAGCGACCACCCCGCCGCCGACCACGCCAAGGCGATCATGCAGGTCGCCGCGGCCGGCACCGGCGTCCGCGTCTCCGACGGCTCCACCAACGTCCTGCCCGTCGGCCCCACCGCCCACGTCCACGAGGCCTGGAAGCTCCACTACGGCCTCACCCGCCGCGCCCTCGCCCGCGCCTACTACCAGGGCTGGGACATGCATCCCGGCCACATCCCCACCCGCTACGCCGCCGTCTTCGCCTTCTACCGCGAGGGCTTCGAGGCCGCCGCCAAGCGCCTCTCCGCCTACGCCAACCACGCCGGCGGCGACGTCATGGACGAGCCCGCCACCGCCAAGGCCCTCTCCAACTACCTGCTGCGCGGCATCGACTGCGGTGCCCTGGACACGGCGGAGGTCGACGCCCTGACCGGCATGACCCGCGCCGATCTCGACCGCTTCGCGGCCCCGCGGCGCGGCGACCTCACGGCCACCGAGCGCTAGTCCTGTCCGGCGGATCAGGGTCGGACAGGCCCTGAGGGCTGAATCCAAACGGTCAATTTTCCGCCAACTGCCCCGTACCCTGGACGAGTTCACAAGATCGTCGAGTTCGACAGGGAACGGGGCAGCGGTGTCTTCGGGGGAGAACGGGCGGCTCGCGGGCCGCTACAGAGTGGTGCGCCAGCTCGGCCGCGGCGGCATGGGAGTCGTCTGGCGGGCCGTCGACGAGGTCCTCGGCCGCGAGGTGGCCGTCAAGGAACTCCGCACCTACACGGACACACCGGCCGCCGAACTCGCCGCCATGCGCCTGCGCATGCAGCGCGAGGCCCGCGCCGCCGCCCGGGTCCGCCACTCCGGGGTCGTCGCCGTCCACGACGTCACCGAACACGAGGGCCGGCCGGTCATCGTCATGGAACTCGTCGACGGCCGCTCCCTCGACGACATCCTCGCCGACCACGGCCCCCTCGACCCGGCCGAGGCCGCCCGCATCGGCGCCCGCGTCCTCGAAGCCCTCGCCGCCGCCCACGCGGCCGGCGTGCTCCACCGGGACGTCAAGCCCGGCAACATCCTCCTCGAACGCTCGGGCCGCGTCGTCCTCACCGACTTCGGCATCGCCGCGCTCGAAGACCCCGCCGACGGCGCCTCCGCCCGCCTCACCGCGAGCGGCGACATCATCGGCTCCCTCGACTTCCTCTCCCCGGAACGCGCCCAGGGCGCCCCACCGGCCCCCGCCGCCGACGTCTGGGCCCTCGGCGCCACCCTCTACGCCGCCGTCGAGGGCACCACCCCCTTCCGGCGCACCTCCACCTGGTCCACCCTCGCGGCCATCGTCACCGACCCCCTGCCCCCGCCGACGCGCGCCGGGCGACTGGGCCCGGTCCTCGCCCTGCTGCTGGCCAAGGACCCGCAGTCCCGGCCGGACGCGGCGGAGGCGGCGCGACTGGTGGACGCGGTGGCGGAGGCGGCGTCGGACGGAGCGCCGGACGGCGGTGCGTTGGGCGGAGCGCTGGGCGGTGCGTTCGGGCCGCCCGGTGCGGGGCCGGCTTTCGGGCCGGGTGCGGCGGATGGCTCGGGTGCGTACGGAGCGGGCTCGGGTGCGCCGGGCGGCTCGGGGCCTTACGGCGTGGCGGCGCCGCTCGCGGGAGCCGCGGAGGCGGGCCCGCCGGGCGGTCCGGAGGCGTACGGGGCCGGGCCGGGCACGGGGAACGCCGGGAACGGTGCCGGGGCGTACGGGCCGGGGCCGAACGCGGGTGGGCCGGGGGCTTTTGCGTACGGCGGGGAGCCGGGTGTCGCGGCGGCGCCCTCGGGGGCGGGGGCTGCCGGGCAGTCGCACGCCGGGGCGTACGGGCCGGGCCCGTACGCGTACGGCGGGGGGTTCGGGGCGGCGCCAGCGCACCCGGTGAGCGCGGGGGCGGCCGGGGCGCAGCCCGGCGGCCAGGGGCGGTCGAGCGCCGAGCCCGGCTCGTACGGCGGCCCGTACGGAACCGGGCAGCCGGCACCCGTCACGGGCACCGGCTCCGGCCGCGCCGACACGCGGGCCACCGCCCGCCCCCGGCGCCGCGGCCTCGTCGCGGCGGCCGTGGCCGGCGTGGTGCTGGTCGGCGGCGGCGTCTCGTACGCGCTGATGGACCGGACGACCGCCGACCAGGCGGCCGGCGGCGGACAGCGGTCCGCGGGGACGGCGAGCGGGGAGCCGGGGCGCGTGCTCGACGACCCGGCGGGGAGCGCCCGGCCGACGTCCGGCAAGACTCCCGGCCCGGGCGACAGCAGCCGCCCCGGGGACGCCGGTTCGGCCTCGGCCGCAACCCCCTCGGGCCCCTCGGCCGAGGACGGCGGAGCCACTGCCTCCGCCGGTACGGAGCCGAGCACGCGCGCGGGCGGCGGCGCGTCCCGCAGCCCCGGCGCCAAGCCCGCGACCGTCGCCCCCACCACGGCCGCGCCCCCGCCGCCCGCGACGAGCGGCGGCTGCACCGCCTCGGGGTCGTCGGCGACCTGCCAGGTGGTGCGGACGGCGACGAGCACCCGCTACGACGGCGGCGAGATGGGCACCGTGGCGCCCGGGCCGCAGCTGTTCTACTGCCAGGTGGACCTGGACCACTCGGCGACGTACGGGGGCCGCAGCAGCCGCTGGTGGGCGAGGACCGACGACGACAGCGGCAACACGAATGTCTACGTCAGCGTCCTCCACCTGAGCGGGGGCGCGGGCGGCGGCCCGGTCGACGGGCTGCGCATCTGCTAGCCCGTCGGCCCCGCCCCTCGTCCCCGCTACTCCGGTGGCGCGATCTCGCCCGAGCCCCGGGCGATCAGCCGCGTCGGAAGGACCACCGTCGTCGGCGCCTCGGCCGCACCGTCGAGGCGGCGGAAGAGCTGTTCCGCCGCCGTGCGGCCGAGGGCCGCCGCGTCCTGGGCGATGACCGTGATGCCGAGGAGGTCGGCGAGCTCGATGTCGTCGAAGCCGACGAGGGCGACCGGGCGTTCGCGCCCGGCGAGGGCCCGTACGGCGGTGACGGTCACGCGGTTGTTGCCGGCGAAGAGCGCGGTGACGGGCTCCGGGCCGGACAGCATGGCACCGACGGCCTCGGCGACCCGCTCCGGGTCCGTCGGGCCGAGGGAGACCCATGACTCGGCGACGTCGAGACCGGCGTCCGCCATGGCGGTGCGGTAGCCGCGCAGCCGTTCCGTCGCCGTGTGGATGCGGGGCCGGTCGCCGACGAAACCGATGCGGCGGTGGCCGTGGGCGATCAGGTGGGCCACGCCCGCCCGGGCGCCGCCGAAGCTGTCGGACAGGACGACGTCCGCGTCGATGCGGCCTGCCGGGCGGTCCACGAAGACGGTGGCGACGCCCGCGCGGATCTCCGGCTCCAGGTAACGGTGGTCGTTGCCGGCCGGGATGACGATCAGTCCGTCGACCCGCCGCGCGCACAGCGCGAGCGCCAGCTCCTGCTCCCGCTCCGGGTCCTCCGCGCTGGAACCGTTGATGAGCAGCGCCCCGTGCGCCCGCGCGACCTCCTCGACGGCGCGGCTGAGCGGGCCGTAGAAGGGGTCGGCGAGGTCTTCCAGGACGAGGCCGACCGACGCCGTGCGGCCCTTGCGGAGCACCCGGGCGCTGTCGTTGCGGCGGAAGCCGAGCGCCTCGATGGCCTCCTGGACCCGGCGCTCGGTGTCGGGGGTGACGCCCGGCTCGCCGTTGACGACCCGGGAGACGGTCTTGAGCCCGACGCCCGCCCGGGCGGCGACGTCCTTCATCGTGGGCCGATTGCCGTAGCGGTGCTCGGGGTGGCGGGCGGTGTCGGCCACGGTGCGGGGTTCCTCCGTCGGGGGTCGGTGCGGGGGCGAATCGGCACGGGGCAGCGGCTGTGGATCTCGTCGCTGTCGAGCATAGGCCCTGGACAACGTTGTCAAGGCGGGGAAGACTGAGGAGGAAGACTGGAGGCCGCACCCATGGCCACCGACGGCCGCCCGCAGCCACGCGTGGCCACGAACCACCCCCACGGAGACCTGGAGCCCATGCGCACTGACCTCGTCGTCGCCCTCGACTTCGGCGGCACCAAGATCGCCGGGGCGCTGGTCGACGCCGAGGGCCGGATCCATGTCCGCGCCCGCCGGGCCACGCCCGCGCAGGAGGACGGCGAGACGGTGATGCGCGCGGTGGCGGACGTGCTCGGCGAGCTCGCCGCGAACCCGCTGTGGGCCTCGGCCCGCGCCGTGGGCATCGGCAGCGCCGGCCCGGTCGACGCAGCGAACGGCACCGTCAGTCCGGTCAACGTCCCCGGCTGGCGCGACTTCCCGCTGGTCGAGCGGGTGCGCCGGGTCACCGGCGGACTGCCCGTCACGCTCGTCGGCGACGGCGTCGCCATGACCGCCGCCGAGCACTGGCAGGGCGCCGCGCGCGGCCACGACAACGCGCTGTGCCTCGTCGTCTCCACGGGCGTCGGCGGCGGCCTGGTCCTCGGCGGCCGTGTCCACCCGGGCCCCACCGGCAACGCCGGTCACATCGGGCACATCAGCGTGGACCTGGACGGCGACCCGTGCGCCTGCGGCGGGCGGGGCTGCGTCGAGCGCATCGCCAGCGGCCCGCACATCGCCCGCCGCGCCCTGGCCGAGGGCTGGCGCC
Source organism: Streptomyces sp. NPDC004327 (assembly GCF_042873935.1). Lineage (NCBI taxonomy): Bacteria > Bacillati > Actinomycetota > Actinomycetes > Kitasatosporales > Streptomycetaceae > Streptomyces > Streptomyces sp. NPDC004327. The sequence goes on from NZ_JBIAME010000004.1 coordinate 307,210, forward strand.
CGGGCCCCGACGGCGACACCTCCGCCGCCGCGGTGGCCGCCGCCGCCCGCGCGGGCGACCCGGTGGCCGCCGCCTCCTTCGCACGCGCCGCCCAGGCCCTCGCCGCCGGAATCGCAGCCACCGCCTCCCTCGTCGAGATCGACATCGCGGTCGTCGGCGGGGGAGTGGCCGGCGCCGGCGAGGTCCTCTTCGCCCCGCTGCGCCGCAGCCTCCGCTCGTACGCCACGCTCTCCTTCGTACGGGAGCTGACCGTCGTCCCCGCGCTGACCGGCACCGACGCCGGGCTGCTCGGCGCTGCCGCCGCGGGCCGCGAGGCGGGGGATCCCGTACTGCGCTGAAGGCGCGGGCGCCAGGGGTGCCCGGGTGCGGGCGTCCGGGCGCCGGCGGGCGGCGAGCGGCGGGCGAACCGGTGGCGTCGGGCGTCCGGCACGGGGCGCCCCGAGGGGCGCGCGCCCGGTCTCGTAGCGCCTCCCGCGACGCTCCGGCGTGCGCCGGTCCGCCCCGCCCGCCTCCGGGGGTTTCCGTGGCAGGGTGGTGCGGGCAAGCCACAGGGGGCAACCCCACCGGGGGCAACCGAAGAGGGGGAATCGTGATCGTCTGGATCAACGGTGCGTTCGGCGCGGGGAAGACAACCACCGCGCGCGAGCTGGTCGATCTGATCCCGAACAGCACGCTGTACGACCCTGAGTCCACCGGCGGCGCCCTGCGCCTGCTGCTCCCGCAGAAACGTCTCGCCGAGGTGACCGACTTCCAGGACCTGCCGATCTGGCGCCGCCTGGTCGTGGACACCGCGGCCGCGCTGCTCGCCGAGGTCGGCGGAGTCCTCGTCGTCCCGATGACGCTGCTCCGGCAGGAGTACCGGGACGAGATCTTCGGTGGGCTCGCGGCCCGCCGGATCCAGGTCCGGCATGTCGTCCTCACTCCCGACGAAACGATCCTGCGCGACCGGATAGACCAGCGTGCCGCCCACGACGCCACGGCACCCGAGGACGCCGACGCGGCGCCGCGCCACGGCTCGGGCGAGACCGCGGCCGAGGCCGCCGCCCGCGTGCGCCGCTGGTGCCTCGACCACATCGAGCCGTACCGCACCGCCCTCGCCGGCTGGCTCGCCACCGACGCCTACGCCGTCGACAACTCCGCCCGCACCGCCGCCGAGACCGCCCGCGCCGTCGCCGGCGCCGTCGACGCCGGCCACGCCGCGCCCTGCGGCATCGTCCAGACCCCGGAGCCCACCGGCGAGACCGTGGCCGCCGGTGTCCTCCTCTTCGACGAGCACGACCGCTTCCTGCTCGTCGACCCCACCTACAAGCCCGGCTGGGAGTTCCCCGGCGGCGTCGTCGAACCGGGCGAGGCGCCCGCCCGCGCCGGCGTGCGCGAGGTCGCCGAGGAGATCGGCCTCCGGCTCGACGCCGTACCCCGCCTCCTCCTCGTCGACTGGGAACGCCCCCAGCCCCCCGGTTACGGCGGCCTGCGACTCCTCTTCGACGGCGGCCGCCTCCCCACCGCCGACGCGGACCGCCTCCTGCTCCCCGGAGCCGAACTGCGCGCCTGGCGCTTCGTCACCGAGCAGGAGGCCGCCGACCTCCTGCCTCCGGTCCGCTACCAGCGCCTCCGCTGGGCCCTGCGGGCACGCGAACGCGGCACGGTGCTCAACCTGGAGGCGGGGGTGCCGGTCGGCTGACCCGCGCCGTCGGTCACCGGCGGCCGGGGACCGGCCGCCGGGCTCCGTGGGGTCCGGGCTCCGTGGTCCGGACACCGGTTTCCGTGGTCCGGGCACCGTGGTCCAGGGACCGGTTTCCGCAGTCCCGGCGCCGGTTTCCGGGCCCCCGGGCCCCGGCCACCGGATCAGGACGACGGATCCGGGCGTGGGCCGAAGCGGGCGGCGATCCGGTCCGCCACGCGGCAGAAGTCCAGAGGCAGCTCCGGGTCACCGCCCGGCCCTTCCAGCCGGGCGATCTCCGACTCGCCGTGCAGGACGCGCAGCACCGCCCCGTCGGCCTCCCACCGGACAGCGCCCCAGCCGTGGGCCCACACCAGCGCGGTGCCCTCCCAGAGCTGGAGGTGCCGGGTGGTCGTGTGCAGCTGCAGGGGCGCGGCCTGGTCGCCGCCGCGGCGAGCGCTCCAGGCGGGCGCCGGGGACGGCCACACCGGATATGCGTTGAGCACCGTCTCGTTCGGTTCGAGAGAGTCCTTGTGGGCCCGGTCCTCCCGGCCCAGCCGCACCCCCGCGAACGTGCCGGCGACGACGCCGAAGACCGCGGAGGGCGCCGTGACCCACCAGGCGAAGCCCGTACCGAACCCCTCCACGAGCATGACCGTGCCGGCGAGGAGCGCGCCTGTCGCACCACCCACGATCCCGGCCCGGCGAAGCCGCCGTGCGCGCACCACGTCGCCCGGAACCACGGGCCTGACCTCGCCCGCCATGAGCCCCCCGTCGCCGTGTTCTCCGTCGCCGTGTCCTCCGTCGCCGTGTCCTCCGGGAGAGGACGGCGATCACACCCCGGTGGTTCCCGGGTCGCCCTGGGCCGCGGCCTTCGCGAGCCGCTCCGCGGTGTCCTCCGTCACCGGTTCGCCGTGCCCGCAGCACAGGACCGACGGGCGCAGCCCGGCCAGCCGGCGCATCGAGGCCAGGGCCTCGGCGCGGTCGACATGGAGGACGCCGAACATCACGTCCGGGACGGAGGCCACCGTGTCGCCGGTGAACAGCACGCCGTGGCGCGGCAGATGGACCGCGATCGAGCCGGGCGTGTGCCCCGGCGTGTGCACCACCACCGCGCCGTCGCCGAAGCCGAGCTCCTCGCCGTCCGTGACCTCCCGGTCCACCCGGGTCGGCGGGGCCTCGGGGGAGGTGAGCCCGTGCTCGTGGATGGGGCGCTCCCAGTCCAGCAAGTCCGGCTCGGGGACGGGGAGTTCGCCGCGGATGATCGGGGCGTCCAGCGCGTGCGCCAGGATCTCCGCACCGAAACGGTCCGCCAACTCCTGTGCCGCGCCCACGTGATCGCGGTGGCAGTGGGTGAGCACGATCCGGCGGAGCCGGGCCGGGTCGAGCCCCGCCCCGCGCAGCGCCGCCTCCATCTCCGCGGCCGAGCCCGCCCAGCCGGCGTCGATCAGGGTCAGTTCCGTGTCGTCCCGCCACAGATACGCCTGGCCGATGGAGAAGCGCAGCATGTGCAGTCGGGGAGTGATCTCTACGAGGTCCATGCCGCGAACGTACGTCGCCGGACCCGACCGCCGGGCCGGTCTACGCTCTGCGCGAGTTCCGCCCAGAGCGTGACCGGCGTCCGGTCCGCGCGATCAACCCTTCTTGGAACGCGCGTAGTTCACCAGGAAGTGCGCCTCGGCCACCGACAGCCGCTCCAGCTCCTCGGGCGACACCGACTCGTTCACCGCGTGGATCTGGGCCTCCGGCTCGCTCAGGCCGATGAGCAGGATCTCCGACTCCGGGTAGAGCGCGGCCAGCGTGTTGCACAGCGGGATCGAGCCGCCCATGCCGGCGGTCTGCATCTCCTCGCCCGGGTACGCGATCCGCATCGCCTCGGCCATCGAGGTGTACGCCGGGCTGGAGGTGTCCGCCTGGAACGCCTGGCCCTGGCCCACCTGCTCGAAGCTCACCCGGGCGTTCCACGGCGTGTGCTTCTCCAGGTGCGCGTACAGCAGCTCCGTGGCCTTCGCCGCGTCCTGGCCGGGCGGCACCCGCAGGCTGATCTGCGCGCGGGCGGTGGACGGGATCGACGGGGTCGCGCCCGCCACCGGGTGCGCGTCGATGCCGATGACCGTCACGGCCGGGCGGGCCCAGATCCGGTCGGCGACCGTGCCGTTGCCCGTCAGGTCCACCCCGTCGAGCACCTTCGCGTCCTTGCGGAAGTCGGCCTCCGGGTACTGCAGGCCCTCCCACACCGCGTCCGCCGGCAGCCCGTCGATGACGGTCGAACCGTCCTCGGCGCGCAGCGAGTCCAGGACCCGGATCAGCGCGGCCAGCGCGTCCGGCGCGGCGCCGCCGAACTGCCCCGAGTGCAGGTTGCCCTGCAGCGTGTCGATCGTGACGCGGATCATCGTCATGCCGCGCAGCGTCGCCGTCACCGTCGGCAGGCCGACGCGGAAGTTGCCCGCGTCGCCGATCACGATCGCGTCCGCCGTGAGCAGCTCCGGGTGCGCCTCCGCGTACCGCTCGAGCCCGCCCGTGCCCTGCTCCTCCGAGCCCTCCACGATCATCTTGACCGTGACCGGCACCCCGCCGTTCGCCTTCAGGGCGCGCAGCGCGAGCAGGTGCATGATGAAGCCGCCCTTGCAGTCGGCCGCGCCGCGCCCGTACCAGCGGCCGTCCTCCCGCTCCGTCAGCTCGAACGGCGGGGTCACCCACGCCGACTCGACCAGCATCGGCTGCACGTCGTAGTGCGCGTAGAGCAGCACGGTCGGCGCACCGGCCGGCCCGGGCAGCACGCCGTACACCGACTGCGAACCGTCCGGGGTGTCGAGCAGCGACACGTCCTGGAAGTCCTCGGCGCTCAGCGCGTCCGCCACCCAGTTCGCGGCGGCCTCGCACTCGGTGCGCGGCGCGACGGCCTCGTCCGCCACCGACTGGAAGGCCACCAGCTCCGTCAGCTCCGCCTTGGCGCGGGGCATCAGGGATGCGACGGTCTCGGCGATCGGATTCGCGGTCATGGGCACGCTCCTGGTGGGTGCGACGTTGTCAGGACGACGCCGTGTCGGATGTACGGCGAACGCATGGCCGATCCTACGGCGCAGGGCGACACGGCCGGGCCCCGCGCTGCGGCTACCGAGCCGTAGGATGCGATCACAGCAGGAACCACCGGTCGGATCAGGAGCAGAAGCACATCGTGAGCAGCGAGAACGCAGACGCCGGAGCGGCGGAGGACGGCGCGGCGCAGGGCGGCACGGCACCGGGTGACACGACGCGGGGCGACACGGCCGGAGCGGGGGCGGCGGGCCCGGACGCGGGGCAGCCGGTGTGGGACGTGGTGGTGGTCGGCGCCGGACCGGCCGGCGCCTCCGCGGCCTACGCGGCGGCGGTCGCCGGACGCCGGGTGCTGCTCCTGGAGAAGGCCGAGCTGCCCCGTTACAAGACCTGCGGCGGCGGCATCATCGGCCCGTCGCGGGACGCGCTCCCGCCCGGTTTCGAACTGCCCCTGCAGGACCGCGTCCACGCCGTGACGTTTCAGCACAACGGCCGCTTCGCCCGCACCCGCCGCTCCCGGCGCATGCTCTTCGGTCTCATCAACCGGCCCGAGTTCGACGCCCAGCTCGTCGAGCACGCCCAGAAGGCGGGCGCCGAGCTGCGCACCGGAGTCACCGTCACCCGGGTCGAGCAGCACGGCCCGGCCGTGCCCGACCGCCGCACGGTCGCCGTCGTCCTCGCCGACGGCGAGACCGTCCTCGCCCGCGCCGTCGTCGGCGCCGACGGCAGTGCCAGCCGGATAGGCGCTCACGTCGGCGTCAAGCTCGGCCAGGTCGACCTCGGTCTGGAGGCCGAGATCCCGGTGCCGGCGTCGGTGGCCGAGGACTGGAAGGGCCGCGTCCTCATCGACTGGGGGCCGCTGCCGGGCAGTTACGGCTGGGTGTTCCCCAAGGGCGAGACGCTCACCGTCGGCGTCATCTCGGCGCGCGGCGAAGGCGCCGCCACCAAGCGCTATCTGGAGGACTTCATCGCCCGGCTCGGCCTCGCGGGCTTCGAACCGGCGATCTCCTCCGGCCATCTGACCCGCTGCCGCACCGACGACTCGCCGCTCTCCCGCGGCCGCGTCCTGGTCTGCGGCGACGCGGCCGGTCTGCTCGAACCGTGGACCCGCGAGGGCATCTCGTTCGCGCTGCGCTCGGGCCGGCTCGCGGGCGAGTGGGCGGTCCGGATCGCCGAGGCGGCCGACGCCGTGGACACGCGCCGCCAGGCGCTCAACTACGCCTTCGCCATCAAGGCCGGGCTGGGCGTCGAGATGGCCGTCGGGCGCCGGATGCTCGCGGTCTTCGAGCGCCGTCCGGGGCTGCTGCACGCGGCGATCACCGGGCTGCGGCCGGCGTGGCGGGCATTCTCGGACATCACGCGCGGCTCGACGACGCTGGCCGGTCTGGTGCGCGGCAGCGGTTTCGCGCACCGCACGCTCGACCTGCTCGACCGTCGCATCGACACCTCGGCTGGCGTCGGTCCCGCGGGGCGGGGCGTCACACCGCGCAAGGACGACGAGGCGGACGTGGCCGGGGCGGCCGAGGGAGCGGCGGAAGCCGGGGCTTCCTGAGCAGTACGGGTACGGATGCGGGGCGGGCGCGGCCGAGTGGCGCCCCGGCCCGGGTGAGAGGGCGGTACGGACCGGGTCCGTACCGCCCTCTCACGCGTTCGCGGCGGCGTCGGTGGTCGTGGTGACGCGGAAGACGGGGTGCCGCGGCGCGATGGCGCGCAGCTGCTCGTCCGTGGAGTCGGGCCCGACGCCCTGGAAGAACACCCCGACCTCGGCCTTCCAGCGCTTGAGGTACGCGCGGAGGATCACCGGCTTGTCGTCGTCGCCGACCTCCACGGCGGTGAAGGTCTGCACGTGCTTGCCGAGGTGCAGCTCGCCGCCGCCCGCCGCCCGCATGTTGCGGGTCCACTGGACGTGGCCGCGCGGGGCCACCAGGTACTGGGCGCCGTCCACCGTCAGCAGGTTGACGGGCGTGCGGCGCCACTCGCCGCTCTTGCGGCCGCGCACGGCGAGCACGCGGGAGCCCCAGACGCTGACCCCGCGGCGGGTCAGCCAGGCGACGAAGCGGTTGGCGACGTTGACCGTGAACCAGCCGGGCTTGACGACGTGGGCGGCGGGCTGGGCGGGCTGGGCCGGCTGTGCGGACATCGGGGCCTCCTGGGCGTAAAGGTGAGAGGTGCTCCGAAGTGTGAGCGGTGCTCTCGCTTGAGAACAGTGTGCACGGATCGGCGCTCACAAGCAAGAGCAGTGCTCTCGTTTCGGTGCGGTGCTCCGAAACATGGCAGACTGCTCTCCATGACCGCCGTTCAAGGAGCCCGCGCCCGCGCCCGGATCGAGATCACCGCCGCCATCAAGGACGAGGCCCGCCGTCAGCTCGCCGCCGAAGGCGCCGCCAAGCTGTCGCTGCGCGCCGTCGCCCGCGAGCTGGGCATGGTGTCCTCCGCGCTCTACCGCTACTTCCCCAGCCGCGACGACCTGCTCACCGCGCTGATCATCGACGCCTACGACGCCGTCGGCGCCGCCGCCGAACAGGCCCACGCAACCGCCGAGGCCGCCGACCCGCGCGCCCACCTCGCCCGCTGGACCGCCGTCTGCCGCGCGATCCGTGCGTGGGCCCTCGCGCACCCGCACGAGTACGCCCTGATCTACGGCTCCCCGGTCCCCGGCTACACCGCACCCCAGGACACCGTCGACCACGCCGCCCGCGGTGGACTCGTCCTCGTCTCCATCGCCCGCGCCGCCTACGACGACAAGGGCGTCGCCCTGCCCCCGCTCCAGCCCACGCTCCGTCCCGAAGCGGACCGCCTGGTCGCCGCGCTCGCCCCCGACCTCCCGCCGGCCGTCGCCCTCGCCCTCGCCTGTGCCTGGGCCGAACTGTTCGGACTGATCTCCTTCGAGCTCTTCGGCCACTTCAACAACGTCGTCGAGGACCGCGACACGTTCTTCGCGGCGGCCGCGGAACGGCTCGGGCGCGAGGTGGGTCTGCTGCCGAAGCCGTGAGCGCGCGGGCGGGCACCCCCCGTACTCGCACTTCACCGCACTCCTCGTACTCCCCGTGGAGTACGGGTGACCGCCCCGCACGGCTGACGCCGCCGTGCCCCGGCCCGGTCTAGCGTGGCCGCATGGACGAACAGCCGAGCCGCGCCCAGGTACCCCGGCGCCACGGGCCGCCGGGTGCGTACGGGCCGTGGCGGAGGCGAGAGGGGCGGTGGGAGCGGCGGGGCGGGCTGCCGTGGGTGTCGACCGTCGTGGTCGGCGTGTTCGTGCTCGTCGGCTCGGGGTTCGCCGGCCACGACCAGCAGGGCCGGGTCGCGCTCGACGCGCTCGGCCGCGCGCTGCTCGTGCTCGGCGCGGCCGCGCTGCTGCTGCGCCACCGCCACCCCGTCCCGGTGGTGTTCGGGGTGGCGGCGGTGACGCTGGCGTACCTGGCGCTGGGGTATCCGTACGGCCCGGTGTTCGTCACCGTCGCGGTCGCCTGCTTCGCCGCCGTCAAGCGCGGGCACCGGCATGCCGCCTGGTGGGCGCTCGGCGGGCTGTGGGCGGGGCATCTGCTGCTGGCCCACTGGCTGTACCGCTATCTGCCGCCCGACGGCGACGGCCCGGCCCCGTGGGGCCAGGAACTCCCGGCCGCCGCCTTCGTCGTGGCGATCCTCGCCGCCGCCGAACTCGCGCGCGTACGCCGCGAGCAGTGGGCGAAGGAGCGCGCCGAGCGGGCCGCGGCGGAGCGGCGCAGGGCGGACGAGGAGCGGCTGCGGATCGCGCGCGAGCTGCACGACGTGCTGGCCCACTCCCTCTCCGTGATCAACGTCCAGGCCGGCGTCGGCCTCGCCCTCCTCGACTCGGACCCGGGTCAGGCCCGTACCGCCCTCACCACCATCAAGGCGGCCAGCAAGGAGGCGCTCGGCGAGGTACGGCAGGTGCTCGACACCCTCCGCGCTCCCGGCGCCGCGCCCCGCGCGCCCGCGCCCGGCCTCGACCGGCTCCCCGAACTCGTCGAGCAGGCCGCGGCCGCCGGGCTCACCGTGACGGCCGAGACCGAGGGCCGGCGCCGCCGGCTTCCGCCCGGTACGGAACTCGCCGCCTTCCGGATCGTGCAGGAGGCGCTGACGAACGTGGTGCGGCACTCCGGTTCGCGCACGGCGCGGGTCGTCCTCGCGTACGGGCCGGACGCGCTCGACCTGCGGATCGACGACGAGGGCCCGGCCACCGGCGGCGACGCGGGCGGCAGCGGCAACGGACTCGCCGGCATGCGGGAGCGGGCGGCGGCCCTCGGTGGCACGATTGAGGCGGGCACCCGGCCCGACGGCGGCTTCCGGGTGCGCGCAAGCCTTCCGGTACGCCCCGAGGAGTCCCCGTGATCCCCGCCCGTCCCGCGGACTCCGCGGACTCCGCGGACTCCGCGAGTCCCGGGAATCCCGCGATCCGTGTGGTGCTCGCCGACGACCAGTCGCTCGTCCGGGCCGGCTTCCGCGCGCTCCTCGACGCCCAGCCGGACATCGAGGTGGCGGGCGAGGCCGCCGACGGCGAGGAGGCGGTGGCACGGGTGCGCGAACTGCGCCCGGACGTCGTCCTGATGGACATCCGGATGCCGCGCCGGGACGGCCTCGCCGCCACCCGTCTGATCACCGGCGACGCGGAACTCGGCGCGGTGAAGGTGGTCATGCTGACCACCTTCGAGCTCGACGAGTACGTCTTCGAGGCCATCCGCTCCGGCGCCTCGGGATTCCTCGTCAAGGACACCGAGCCGGACGAACTCCTGCGTGCCGTACGGGCGGTGGTGGCCGGAGACGCGCTGCTCTCGCCCGGTGTGACCCGCCGGCTCATCGAGGAGTTCGCGGCCAGATCCCGCCCGCCTGCCGGCGGGGCCGCCACGTCGCTCGGTCAACTCACCGACCGGGAACGGGAGGTGATGGCCCTCGTCGGCCTCGGCCTGTCCAACGAGGAGATCGCCCGCCGCCTGGTCGTCAGCCCGCTCACCGCCAAGACCCATGTGAGCCGCACCATGGTCAAGCTGGGCGCCCGCGACCGCGCCCAACTCGTCGTCCTCGCTTACGAGTCGGGCCTGGTCCGCCCCGGCTGGCTCGGCTGAACTCCCTCTCTAGGACCAGACGACGGCGGACTCCTCCCGCCACAGCCGGGCCAGCGACGTGTCCCCGGTCACGGTCACGGAGTCCTGCGGCAGCCGGTTCCACAGCGTCAGATAGAGCCGGTCCGCGGGCCCGCTCAGCTCGCAGTCCGCGGGCCCGTCGGCCGTCGGCTCCGTCCGCGGCGCCTGCGGTGACAGTCGTACGGTCCACACGTCACCGGTGTCGGTCGCCCGCACGCGCAGGGTCCGCGGCTCCGCCGTGCGCACCCGGCTGCGGTCGCGCGCGTGGAAGGAACGCAGGAGCTCGTCGATGCCGTCGGCGGCGACCGCCGGGTCCACCGGCCCCGGGCCCGGGCCGTTCGCGAGGGCCGACTCGGCGTCCGCCCGGTGCACCGTCGTCTCGTGCGCCTGGCGCCGCGCCCAGAACGCGAGCGGCGACGGCGCGGGCAGGAACGTCCAGCACTCCAGGTCCGCGGGGGCCGCGCGCAGCGTCTCGACGAGCCGGGCGTGGCCCTCGCGGACGTACGCGAGGAGCGCGTCGCCGTCGAGGTCCGTCTCCTCGCCGGCCGGAGGACTTTCGGAGTGGCGCTCGGCGACGAGAGCGGTGGCCCAGCGGTGGACCGTCGTGGTGTGCCGCAACAGGTCACGCACCTGCCAGCCGGGGCAGGTGCGGACCTCCGCGTCGGGCCCGGCCGCGGCGGCGGCCGCCACGAGGGCCTTGCCCGCCGCGTCGAGCGCGTCGATGTGCCGTGCGATGCTCAGATCGTCCATGACCCGGATTATGGCGTCCGGACACCGGGCGGCGGCCCGGACGCCGCGCGCCCGGGGGACGACGCGCGCCCGGTCGCGACGCGCGCCCAGGGACGAAGCGCGCCCGGGGCGGCGCGCCCCGGCCGGCTCGTGCCGGGCACTCGGGCCGGCCCGTGCGGGCGGCCTGCCGGGGCGGCTCGCGCATCGTGCCGGTCACGCGAGCCGATCGCCCCCGGAACCCGGATCGGCCCCCGCCGTGCCCACCGAGTCAGTGTCTGCCCCCGAGTCAGTGCCCGACCGGCACCCGCGCCCCGCGGGACGCGTACCCCATCACCGCGGCCCCGGCGGCCAGGACCGCGACCGTCGTGAGTGCCACCGGCAGCGAGAACCAGTCGGCGAGGAAGCCGATGGCCGGCGGCCCGAGGAGCATCCCGCCGTAGCCGAGCGTCGAGGCGGCCGCGACACCGCCGGGTCCGGCGAGGGCGCCCGCGCGGGCGACGGCGACGGGGAAGATGTTGGCCAGGCCGAGCCCGGTGACGGCGAAGCCGAGGAGCGCGGCCCACACGGTCGGCGCGAGCGCCCCGAGCAGCATGCCCGCGGCGGCCGTGAGTCCGCCCGCGACCAGGGTGCGGGTCTGCCCGAGCCGTTCGAGCAGGGCCGTGCCGGAGAGCCGCCCGGCCGTCATGGCGAGGGCGAAGAAGGAGTACCCGGCCGCCGCCACCCCGGGGTGCGCGTGCAGGTCCTGCGCCAGGTGCAGGGCGCCCCAGTCGGCCAGTGCGCCCTCCCCGTACGCCGTGCACAGCGCGATCACCCCGAAGAGGAGCACCGTGCGACGCGACCCGGCGGGCCGTGCGCCGGCCGTGCGCGCGGGCAGCGACTCGGGCGGGGCGGGGGAGGGGTGCCGCAGGAGTACGGGACCGGCCGCGGCGGTCAGCAGCAGGCCCGCGACCGTCAGGCCGATCAGGTGCGCCGTGGGCGACAGGCTCCCGGCGACCAGCCCGCCGAGCCCCGCGCCGAGCATGCCGCCGAGGCTGAAGGCGGCGTGGAAGCTGGGCATCACGGGCCGGCGCAGCGCGGCGACGAGATCGACGGCCGCGCTGTTCATGGCCACGTTGATGCCCCCGTACGCGGCGCCGAAGAGCAGCAGGACGAGGCCGAGCGCCAGCGGGGACCGGGTGAGCGGGGGCAGGGTGAGGGAGAGCGAGAGGAGTACGGCGGCGGCGACGGTCACCGGATGGCTGCCGTAGCGGCGGCAGAGCCTGCCGGTGAGCGTCATGGTCACGACGGCCCCGGCGGACACGCCCAGGAGGGCGAGGCCGAGGTCGCCGGCGGACGCGCCGGTCTGCTGCTTGATGGCCGGGATGCGGACCACCCAGCCGGCGAAGAGGAAGCCGTCGAGGGCGAAGAAGAGGGTCAGGGCGGAGCGGAGGCGGGCCAGGGAGGGGGAGGCGGTGTCTCCGCGGGATCCCCCCGACAGGGCCGGGCCTACTTTGTTTAGTAGCGGCACAAACTCAGGATAGGGGTGGGCGGGGCTCGGATTCAAGGCGAGGGCGGGCGGGGCAGGCTCCGCCCCGGAAACGGCGAGGGCGGCGCGTCGGGCTCCGCCCCGGAAACGGCGAAGGTGGCCGCGCCCGTCCGGGCACGACCACCTTCGCCGACTGCAGACTCCTTCAGATGACCGGCGGGCGGCCCAGCCGGCCCATCCGCCACACCGTCGCCCAGCGCATGGGCTGCCGTGCGCCGCCCGGCCGGCGCACGCCCTCGGCGAAGCCGGCGAACCAGGCGCGCAGGCCCGGCAGGGAGCGGGTGCGGGCCAGGGTGAGCAGGGTCCAGACGCCGAGGTAGACGGGGACGAGCGGCGCCGGCAGGTTCCGCTTGGCGAGCCACACGCGGTTGCGGGCGGTCATCCGGTAGTAGACGGCGTGCCGGGCCGGGCTGGTCTTCGGGTGCTGGAGCAGCAGCCCCGGCTCGTACAGGACGGTCCACCCCTTGTCGAGGGCCCGCCAGGCCAGGTCGGTCTCCTCGTGGGTGAAGAAGAACTCCTCCGGCCAGCCGCCGATCTGGTCGAGCATCCGCATCGACAGGCCGTGGCCGCCGCCGAGGAACGTGGTCACCCGGCCGCCGCGCATCGGGTCCTTCGCGCCGAGCCGGGGCACGTGCCGGCGCTGCGTCTCGCCGTTCTCGTCGGCGATGCGGAAGGAGACGATGCCGAGCGCCGGATCCGCCTCGTACAGGTCGGCGAGCCGGCGGAACACGTCCGCGTCGACCAGCAGCCCGTCGTCGTCCAGGTCCACCAGGACGTCGACGTCACCGAACGCCCGCAGCGTCTCGATGGCCACGTTCCGGCCACCCGACACCCCGCGGTTCTCGGGGAGCTCCACGCCGTGCACACCGTCCGGGAGCTCCTTGAGCGACCCGGCGCCGTTGCCGACCACGACCACCCGGGCCGGCGGCTCGTCCTGCATGGCGACGGAGTCGAGCAGCGCCCGCAGCTCCTTCGGCCGCGTGCCCATCGTCAGCACCGCCACACCCACCCGCGGTCGTGCCACAGCCCACTCCGTCCGTTCCGGCATCTTCTGCGTCCTGCCTCGCTGCCGCGTCTCGTTCTCCGCGGCTCGCGTCTCGTCCCGTCGGCCGCGATGCTAGCGCCACGGCGACCGGAACCGTTCACCCGGACGGAAGGTGGCGCACGGCCTCCGTCCATGTGGGCGTGCGTCGGTGGGGACCGGTGCGCGGCCCGGCGGCGCCCCGTGCCCGGGGGCGGGACCCGGCCATCGGCGGGTGCCGGAGGACCCGGGTGGCGCGATCATGGGAGACTCGCCAGCATGAACGGCAAGGCGACGACGACCCGGACACGGCTGGACAGGGGGCGCAGCGCGCTCGGACCCGCCCTCGAGCTGGTGCACACGGGCAGGGCACCCACCCGGGCCGTGCTCACCGCCGAACTCGGCGTCACCCGCGCCACCGCCGGAGCCGTCGCCGCCGAGCTGGAGGCTCTCGGCCTCATCCGCGTCGACTCCAACCCGGGCGCCGCCGCCGGCTCCCAGGGCCGCCCCTCGCACCGCCTCGCCGTGGCCGAGAACGGCCCCGTCGCCCTCGCCGCCCAGGTCCACGCCGACGGCTTCCGGGCCGCGCTCGTCGGCCTCGGCGGCACCATCGTGGCCACCGCGCCGGGCTGCGTCACCGTCTCCGAGGACCCGGCCCAGGTGCTCGGCGCCGTCGTCGAGGCCGGTGCCGCGCTGCTGCGGACCAGCGGACGGCGCTGCGTCGGCGCCGGGCTCGCCGCGCCGTCCGCGGTCGCCGAACCGGAGGGCACCGCGCTCAACCCGCTCCACCTGGCCTGGCCGGCCGGTGCGCCGGTACGGGAGATCTTCGCCGAGCAGGTGCGCGCCGCCGGCATCGAGGGCCCCGCCTTCACCGGCAACGACGTGAACCTCGCCGCCCTCGCCGAGCACCGCCACGGCGCCGGACGCGGCTCGCGTGACCTGCTGTGCGTGGCCACCGGGCACCGCGGGGTCGGCGGCGCGCTCGTCCTCGACGGCCGTCTGCACACCGGCAGTTCGGGCCTGGCCCTCGAAGTCGGGCACCTCACCGTCAACCCCGAGGGCCGGCCCTGCCACTGCGGCTCCCGCGGCTGCCTCGACGTCGAGACCGACCCGCTCGCCTTCCTCACGGTCGCCGGCCGCGACCCCGGGCCCGAGGTCTCGCTCCTCCAGCAGGCCCGCGACCTGCTGCGCGACCACGCGAACGACCCCGGGGTGCGGGCCGCCACCGAGGAGCTGATCGACCGGCTCGGCCTCGGCCTGGCCGGGCTCGTCAACATCCTCAACCCCGACCGGATCATCCTCGGTGGCCTGCACCGCGAACTCCTGGACGCCGACCCGAACCGGCTGCGCGCCGTGGTCGCCGACCGCAGCCTGTGGGGCCGCAGCGGCGGCGTACCGATCCTGCCCTGCACCCTCGACCACAACAGCCTGGTCGGCGCGGCCGAACTCGCCTGGCAGCCGGTCCTGGACGACCCCCTAAATGCGTTGGGCGGTGCGGCGCACGCCGACTAGGGTCCGGCCTCATGACCGACCCCATCACCGCCCCCGGCGCCGTCCCCGACTCCGTCGTCGCCCCCGGTACCGGCCCCATCGCCGAGTCCGTCGCCGCCCCCGGTACCGGCAGCGACCACGAGCCGATCAAGGAGCCGGCGCACGGCGAGCCGGCGCTGGGCGCCCGTGCCGACGGTCCGCCGCCGCTCGCCGCGGGGCTCACCTTCCACGGCCCGCTCTCCGAGGCCCGGGCCGCCCGGATCGTCGCACGCCTCGCCGCCACCTCGCCCGGCACGGTCCTCGACATCGGCTGCGGCCGGGGCGAGTTGCTGCTGCGCGTCCTCGCGGCCGCTCCCGGCGCGCACGGCGTCGGCATCGACATCAACGCCGACGACCTGGCCCTCGGCCGCCGCCTCGCCGCCGAACGGGGACTGGACGAACGCGTCGAGTACGCCGACGAGTCCGCGCGCGGCACCGGCCGGGGCCCCGCCGACACCGTCCTGTGCCTCGGCTCCAGCCACGCACTGCTCGACCCCGACCTGCCGCACGACCCCGCCGCCGCCCTGCACGAACTGCGCCGGCTGGTACGGCCCGGCGGCCGCGTACTGCTCGGCGAGGGCTTCTGGGAGCGCACCCCGGACGACACCGAACTCGCCCGGATGTGGCCAGGCGCCCAGGCGGCCGACCACGTCCCGCTCGACGCCCTCGTCGACCTCGCCGTCGAGGCGGGCTTCCGCCCCGCCTGGATCGAGACGGCGACACGGGAGGAGTGGGAGGAGTTCGAGTCCGGCTACCGCCACGCCACCGAACTCTGGCTCGCCGCCCACCCCGGCCACCCGCTCGCCCCGCAGACGCGTGACCGCGTCGACCGGCAGCGCTCCGCCTGGCTCGGCTACCGCAAGCTCTTCGGCATCGCCTACCTGACCCTGGTGCCGGTCGACTGAACACCGGTGATCCGCGCGAAATCCGTTACTCGTTCAGTGGGACCAGGCCCTACGGTGACGCCGTGACGACTCGCGTGATCATCCTCAACGGCGGTTCCAGCTCCGGGAAGACCGGGATCGTGCGGTGCCTCCAGGCCGTACTCCCGGACGCCTGGCTCGCGTTCGGCTGCGACTCGTTCGTCGACGCCCTGCCCGCGAGGCTGAAGGACGGGCGCGAGGCGGACGGCTGGATCGAGTTCGCGGACGACGGCAGCGTGATCGTCGGCCCCAAGTTCCGTGAACTGGAAGCCGCTTGGACGACGGGCATCGCGAGCATGGCACGGGCCGGCGCCCGGATCGTCGTCGACGACGTCTTCCTCGGCGCCGCCGCATCCCAGCAGCGCTGGCGGGAGGCACTCGACGGCCTCGACGTGCTCTGGGTCGGCGTCCGCTGCGACCCCACCGTCGCCGCCGGCCGCGAACTCGCCCGCGGCGACCGCGTCCCCGGCATGGCCGCCGCCCAGGCGGACCTGGTCCACCAAGGCGTCAGCTACGACCTGGAGATCGACACCACCCGCACCGAGTCCCTCGACAGCGCCCGGACCATCGCCGCCCACCTGCGCTGAGCCGCCCCGATCGGCTCACCACTGCCGTCCGGGAGCGATCCCGGACCGGCCCGGCGCCGACAGGTGCAGCACCTGGAAACGGTCGGCGTTCGGCTCGGCCGCGCCCTCGTCCGCCCACAGGGTGAAGGTGAGCAGCTCCCAGTGGCGCGGATCGACGGCGACGGCACGCGCCACCACACCGTCGGCCTTCGCCTCGACGGCGTGCCGCTCCAGAACCCGCTCCACCGCCTCGGCCGGGGAGAGACGCTCGGGGACGGACCCGCGGCGGCGCGTCGCGGCGCGCGGCGGGCACGCGGCGGCCGGGCCCTCGTCGTACGCGAGCACGGTCCAGTGCTGCACGACGGGCCTCCCGAAGTCGCTCACGATGCCCTGGAAACCGGGACCCCAGAGGAAGTCGTTCATCCCGGCGGCCGTCGCCCAGAGATAGAACGGCGCGTACTGGTTGACCGGCGAGCCGTCGGCCCGCTCCCGCATCAGGTACGCCTTGAGGCCGAGGCCCGGGAAGTCGTCGAGCAGGTGACCCCGGGTCGCGACGCGCTCGCGGATGATCCTCATGTCGTAGTCCGCGGGAAGCGTGATGTCGTACTGCGTGGCGTGCATGGGACGGGCTCCTCGGATCGTGCGGGTGGGCCGGTGGCCGGGAATGCGGCCGGGGTGCCGGCTGGTCCGGTGGCCTGGACGGCGGCCGGGGGTGATGGCGGGGCCGTGGCCGGGCCGGTCGCCGGGTCAGTGCCCGGCGCGGGGGGACAGCAGCGCGAGCAGGCCGCGTACGGCGGTGTCGAAGGCGGCGGGGGAACCGGAGGCCCGGGCCAGGACGTAACCGCCCTGGAGGGTCGCCACGATCGTCGAGGCGACCTCCTCGGCGCGCAGCGGACCGGTGAACTCCCCGCTGTCCAGGCCCTCCTGGACGATCCCGGCGAGCCGGCCGCGCAGCCAGTCGAGCGTCTCGTCGACCGGCGCGCGCAGCTCGGCGCTCGCGATCACGTCGGGGTCCATCGTCAGCCGCCCCACCGGGCAGCCGCGCAGCACGTCCCGCTCGCGCAGCAGATACGCCTCGATGCGCGCGTACGCCGGTCCCGGCCCGCCGAGCGCGGCCTCGGCCGCCGCCCGCAGTTCCTCGGCGGTGCGGCGGATCGCGGCGAGCGCGAGATCGGGCTTGCCGGTGAAGTGGTGGTACATGCTGCCCTGGCCGGCCCCGGCGGCCTGCTGGATCGCCTTGGGGCTGGTGCCGACGTAGCCCCGTTCCCACAGCAGCTCACGGGTGGCCTCGATCAGTCGCTCGGACGCGTTCGCGTTCATGATCCCCACTGTACATACCAGTAGGTACAGCGTCGAGGGATGGGGCGCGCCGTGCTGGGGAGCAGCCGGCCCCGGCCCCGCTACTCCCGCCGTCGTACGCGCGAAGCCGCTGGCCGTACGACGACTCCGGGCCCCCTCGCGAGCGAGTCTCGAACCATCACCGCAGGCGACAGCGATCCGAGGAGCTGACCGACCATGAACACCCTCGCCTACGCGGGCCCCGGCCCGTGGATCCTCTTCTTCCCGCTCGTCTGGGCGGCCGTGATCATCACGGTGGTCACGGTCGTGCGCCGCCGCCGCTTCGGCTGGGGCCGCCCGGGAGGTCCCGGCGGCTTCGGCGGTCGTGGCGCCTCGCCGGTCGACGAACAGTCGCCCATCGCGCTGCTCGGCCACCGCTTCGCGGCCGGCGAGATCGACGAGGACGAGTACTGGCGGCGGCTGACCGTCCTGGAGGAGCAGTTCGGCCGCCGCGCCGGGGAGGACAAGGGGCGGCGGGCATGACCACCACCGCCCTGCGGCGCCTTCCTCGGCCGGGTCCTGGTGCGTGCCTCCGACGGCGCGTCGGACAGCGCGTTCACTCCGATGTCCTGGCGCCGGGATACCGGATCCGATATCCAGCGTGCTGAAGATTGGATCCAATGCGTCGGATCCCGGATCCGGTCTGCCGGATATCGGATCCAACATCCCGGATCCGATATCCAAAATCCCGCGCCCGCCTCCGCCGTCCCCTCAGCGCGCCAGCACCGACCGCGCCCCCACCGGCGCGTGCAGCTCGTCCACCCCGCCGAACGGAACCGTCTCCAGCGCGCGGTCGGTGAACGGCCCGCCCGTCGTGGCTCCGTAGACGGTGTGGGCGAGCGGGGCGAGGCCGACGGGGGAGGGCGGGGCCTGGAGGGTGAACCAGACGATCTTGCCCGAGTCGTGCGGGCGGACGCCCCAGCTCTCGCTGAGCGCCTCGACGATGGCGAGGCCGCGCCCGGACGTGGCGAACTCGTCGGCCGCGCCGTCCGGTTCGGACACGTCCGGGAACCGGGGGTCGTTGTCGCGGACGGAGACGGTGAGGCGGTCGAGCAGCAGCTCGACCTCGACGGTGCACATCTTGTCCGGCTGGGCGTGCCGGTGAACATTGGTCAGGAGCTCGGTGACACCGAGCGAGGCATGGTCTATCAAGGCATCGAGCTGCCAGTGGCGCAGATGCGCCGAGACGATCCTGCGGACCTGACCGATCCGCGACGGCAGGGCTTGGAGCTCCACCGTGCAATACCTGCTGGGCTCGCTGATCACGGCTGCGACTCCCCGAAGTGAGGTCCGGAAGAAGACGGAGATTCGGATCTGTCATGCGGTGTAGCAGGACGGTGGCTGGTTCGCAGCGTCACCGCCGGTAAACCCTCGGTGAGGTGGTTCCAGGGTGAACCAGTGGTGTAAGTGCCGCAACTCGCGGCGACACGCCGCAGGTCAGAAGCGGATCGGGAGCGGATCAGCCGCGGCTCGGGGCCCGACCGGGAATCGTTCGGGGCCGGACCGGAAACGGGCTCAGGACCCCGTTCTCGCCTTCTTCAGCGCATCCAGCAGGCGGCCCGATCCCGAGATCCGGTAGCGCGTGCCGTTGACCGTCGCCACGGCCTCGTCCGGCTTCGCGAACCACGGCCGGCCCGCCCGTACCGTACCCAGCGGGGCGCTGTCGATCTCGCTGCCGTAGCTGGTCAGCAGGGACAGCCGGCCGTCCTCGATGCGGACCTCGCCGGCGCGGGTCAGCGACCGGGGCCAGCGGTCGATCCGTACCCCCGTGGCCGTGAACTCGGGCTCGGGCCCGGTCCCGGGGTCGATCTCGGCTTCCGACATGTGCTCCGCCCCCTTCGCGCAGACTGCCTCCTCCCAGTGTGCCGGGCCGCCGCCACCCGCACCAGAACCGGGCCGCCCGACACCTTCGCACACCCGGTCTGCAAGGCACTCCTATGGACTCTCAAAGGGAACGTTTGCCCAGGTGAGAGCGGTATTGTCGGTCAGTGGGGAAGCCTTTTGGGCGACTCCCCGGGGCACCCCCCGGGGATCTCCTCGGGCATCCCGCGGCCACCCCGTCGGCCACCACGAGCAGAGGCAGGCACGCATGACCAGCACCACCAGCCCCATGGCCACCATCGATGTCGACCGCAGCGACCCCGACTACCGGTCCTGGCTCAAGGAGGCGGTCCGCAAGGTGCACGCCGACGCGAACCGCTCGGCCGACACCCACCTGCTGCGCTTCCCGCTGCCCGAGAGCTGGGGCATCGACCTCTACCTCAAGGACGAGTCGACCCACCCGACCGGCAGCCTCAAGCACCGCCTCGCCCGCTCCCTCTTCCTCTACGGCCTGTGCAACGGCTGGATCCGCCCCGGCGCGCCCGTGATCGAGGCGTCCAGCGGTTCGACCGCGGTCTCCGAGGCGTACTTCGCGAAGCTGATCGGCGTGCCCTTCATCGCCGTCATGCCGCGCACCACCAGCCCCGAGAAGTGCCGCCTGATCGAGTTCCACGGCGGGCAGTGCCACTTCGTGGACGACTCGCGCACCATGTACGAGGAGGCCGCGGCGCTCGCCGAGCGCACCGGTGGCCACTACATGGACCAGTTCACCTACGCCGAGCGGGCCACCGACTGGCGCGGCAACAACAACATCGCCGAGTCGATGTACGAGCAGCTGAAGCTGGAGCGCTACCCGGAGCCCGCGTGGATCGTGGCCACGGCCGGCACCGGCGGCACCTCGGCGACGATCGCGCGCTACGTGCACTACATGCAGTTCGACACCCGGATCTGCGTCGCCGACCCGGAGAACTCCTGTTTCTTCGACGGCTGGACGCACCACGACCTGGACGCCACCTCCGACTGCGGCTCGCGCATCGAGGGCATCGGCCGGCCCCGGATGGAGCCGAGCTTCGTGCCCGGCGCCGTCGACCGCATGATGAAGGTGCCCGACGCGGCGAGCGTGGCCGCCGTCCGCGCGCTGGAGACGGCGATCGGCCGCAAGGCGGGCGGCTCCACGGGCACCGGCCTGTGGAGCGCGCTGAAGATCGTCGCGGAGATGGTCGCCGAGCGGCGCACCGGCAGCGTCGTCACGCTGATCTGCGACCCGGGCGAGCGCTACCTCGACAAGTACTACTCCGACGAGTGGCTGGCCGAGCAGGGCCTCGACATCGCGCCCTACTCCGCCGCTATCGACCGCTTCCTGGTGACGGGTGTCTGGCCGGAGTGAGCCGCCGGTCGAGCCGGCGCACCGCGTCCCGGAACGACAGTCCGATCCCCGGCCGGGCGAGCCGCAGGCCGAGGGCGAACGGCCGGTTGCCGTCGGCGGCCATGGTCCACCGGACGCGGGTGCCGCCGGCGGTGGGGGACAGGACCCACTCCTCCAGCATGGCCGTGACGCCCGGCGCGTTGGTCGTGTCGACCCGGTAGGCGTAGCGGGTGTCAGGGTCGGCCGCCATGATCGTCTCCTCGAAGGAGACGCCGCCGCGCAGCCGGATCGTCCGGCCCGCGCCGTCGCCCGCGGGCGCCGCGGCCCGGACCGCGGAGAACCAGGCGGGCCAGCTGCCCACCTCCACCGCGAGCGAGCGGTAGACGGCGGTGGGCGGGGCGGCCGCGACCGCCGAGAAGACCAGGCGGACGGGCGCGGACGCGATGAAGTCGAGCTCCACCGGCCTCAGTCGGCGTGCCATGGACCGTACCTCCCGTGGGGCGGGTCTGCGCGGAGCGCACACCATAGCCGAGGGCCGTTCAGTTGCCCAGGAGGCCGTCGAGCGCCCGGCCGAAGACGATCCGCCCGGCCGCCGCGAGCACCGGGTCGAACACCGGGTCGAGCGCCGCGGGCAGGCCCCCGAGCCGCAGCTCCTCCGTCCACACCACCCGGCTGCCCGCCCCCGTGGCAGCGGCGGTCACCTCGAACGCGGCCCAGCCCCGCACCACCCGCCCGTACTTCTCCAGGCGGCACACCCCGGCCCGCCCGGCGGCCGGCGGTTCGAAACGCACGACCTCCATCGGGTCGTGGAAGGCGAGCCGGCCCACGCCGGTGCGGGCCGTGAACCGGGTGCCCACGCCGTTCGGGCCCGCCGTCAGCACCGTCGTACGGGTGAGCGGGACCTGCCGGCCGTGCGCCGGCCACTCCGTGAGCCGCCGCCACACCTCGGCGGGAGGCAGCGCCACGACCCGCTCGACGCGGAACCGGCTCACAGCGAGCCCGCCTCGCCCCCGCCCGGTTCCTCGACGGCTTCCTCACCCGCGACCACCAGGCCCGGCAGGTGCTCGGCCATCTCCTCGCGCACCTCCGGCGACAGGTCCCGGTCCGTCACCAGCGTGTCCACCTCGTCGAGCCGGGCGAACGAACTCAGCCCCACCGTGCCCCACTTGGTGTGGTCCGCGACCACCACCACGCGCCGCGCCGAGCGCACCAGGCGCCGGTTGGTCTCGGCCTCCGCCAGATTGGGCGTCGACAGGCCGGCCGCCACCGAGATGCCGTGCACCCCGAGGAACAGCGCGTCGAAGTGGAGCGAGCGGATCGCCTGATCGGCCACCGGCCCGACCAGGGCGTCGGACGGGGTCCGTACGCCGCCGGTGAGCACGACCGTCGCCGCCCCCGGCTTCGCCTCGCCGCCCGAACCGGCGTGCTGGGCCTCGTAGAAGATGTCCGCGACCCGCACCGAGTTGGTCACCACGGTCAGTTCCGGCACGTCGAGCAGCTGCCGGGCCAGCGCGTACGTAGTGGTGCCGCCGGACAGCGCGATCGCCGTCCCCGGCCGCACCATGGCGGCCGCGGCCCGCGCGATCTCCTCCTTCGCGCCCAGTTCGAGCACCGACTTCGCCTCGAAGCCCGGCTCGTGGGTGCTCGCCTCCACCACCGGCACCGCGCCGCCGTGGACCTTCGCCAGCATGCCCTGACGGGCCAGGGCGTCCAGGTCCCGGCGGACGGTCATGTCGGAGACGTTGAGACGGCGGGTCAGCTCGTTGACCCGGACGCCTCCGCGCCGGCGCACCTCGTCGAGAATCAGGGCGCGCCGCTGCTCCGCGAGGAGGTTCTGATTGTCACTCACCGCCGGGGCCGGTCCTTTCAGCAGGGAAACGCGGGAAAACGCAGGGAAAGCCGGGAAACGGGGAAGACACGGGTAAAGGGGCGTCGGATTCGGTGAGAGCCGTGCCGTACGGGCTCGCCGTCCGCGATCCTGGTGCCTGCCGTCGAATCCTCCCACCCGGATCCTCCCACCCGATCCTCCCATCCACCGAGGGAGTCCCCGAAGTGTCCCCTGCCACACCGGACCCGACGCCCGGGCCGGCCCCGAAAGACGGGGGCGCGGCGCTCGAACTGCTCGTCCACGGCGTGGGCGGAGCCACCCCGGCCGACATGCTGGACGACCCGCACACCGTGCGGGTCACCGGTGACAAGACGGCCGCGGTCTACCGCCGCGGCAGCGACATCGACGCCGAGGAGCACCCCGAGCGGTACGCGGACGGACCCGTCCCCGAGGCGTACTGCTGGTCCAACCTCACCTCCGGCAACGGCACACGCGCGCTGTGGCTGCTGCTCCTGCCGTTCATGGTCGCCAACCTCGCCCACTGGATGCGCCCGCCCGCCGAGGGACGCGCCGGACTCGTCCGGCTCTACGGCGTCCTGGTCCGGCTCGTCGCCCTCACCCTCACCGTGCTGCTGACCGCGGCCGCCTGCGAGGTCGCCCTGGACCTGACGGCCTGGCAGTGCGCGGGCTCCGGCCCGTGCGCCGGGCAGCGCTCCTGGCTCGGCTTCCTCTCCGCCGCGCACGGCGGCTGGTGGTCCGCGCCCGGCCGCCGCCTCGCCCTCGCCGCCCTGGTGCCCACCGCGCTCGTCGGACTGCTCTGGTACCTGTCCAACCGCACCTGGAGCGCGTACGAGGCCCAGCGCCCGCCCACCGGTTACGACGCCGAGCCCGCGCCCTCCGTCCCGTCCGCCCGCACCGGCGACACCGAGGCCGCCGACGCCACGAGCCCCGACCCGGCCACCCCCGTCGAACTGCGGCCCGCGCTCGGCCGGCCCGGCTTCTGGTACGGCCGCCGGCTCGTCGCCCGGCTGCGCGCCGCGCACACCACCGCGGGCTTCCTCACCGTGGCCGCCGCCCTCGCCGGCGCCGCCGGCGCCCACGACCACCGCTCCGGACCCGGATCCCCCCTATCCGTCCTCGGCTGGGGCCTGGAGGGCGGTATCGCGCTCCTCGCCGCCGTCGTCGTGTGGGTGGTCTGCCGCCGGGGCCGCAGCGAGAACAGGCTCGACGTCACCCTCGAACGCGCCGTCGTCTCCTGGCTGCCCGCCACCGCCCTGCTGCTGCTCGTGCTCACCGCCGTGCACACCGCCTGGGCCCGCCCCGGCTGGCGCTCCACCGGCACCCTGCCCGGCAACGCCGTCTTCGGCGCCCTCACCCTCACCCAGGGCGCCCTCGTCGTCGCCCTCGGCGTGGTCGCGCTCATGCTGCACCGCCCGCGCCCCGACTCCCGCACCGCCGTCTCCGGCCTCGGCGGCCCCGCCGTCGCCATGCTGGCCTGCGCGCTCGGCGGCGTCATGACCGGCGGCGTCGCCCAGCGCGTCGCCGACTGGCTCGACGGCCCCGGCACCCCGGGCACCGGCAACGGCCTCATCACCGGACCGCCCGTGCTGCTCAGCTGGCAGGCGTCCGTCATCCCGGTGCTGCTCCTGCTGCTGATCGCGCCCGCCGGACTGCTCGCCGTCCGCACCGTGCTCACCGCCCGCCGGCTCCGCCCCGCCGTCGACGCCGACTACCGCGAGGCGGACCCCGACCGGCTGCGCACCGACCAGATCGCGGCGGTACGGGCCGGGGCCGGGCTCACCGACTCGGCGCCCGGTCTCATCGGCGTCGTCTCCGGCGCCACCCTGCTCCTCGGCGCCGCCTCCGTCGCCGGGGCCTGGACCAGTGGCAACGTCCCCGGGCGCGCCTTCGACGGCGCCCACCCGGCGATCGCCTCCGCCGCCACCGCCGCCCAGGCCCTCGGCTCCTGGATGGTCGGCTTCGGCTTCCTGCTCTTCGTCACCTGGGGCCGCCGCGCCTACAAGGACGCCTCCGCCCGCCGCACCATCGGCATCCTGTGGGACGTCGGCACCTTCTGGCCGCGCGCCGCCCACCCCTTCGCCCCGCCCTGCTACGCCGAGCGGGCCGTGCCCGACCTCACCTGGCGGATGAGCTCCTGGACCCGGCAGACCGGCGGCCGGCTGGTCATCTCCGGCCACTCCCAGGGCAGCGTCCTCGCCGCGGCCGCGGTCTGGCAGCTGCCGCCCGCCACCCGCGCGCGCGTCGCACTGCTCACCTACGGCTCGCCGCTGGAACGGCTCTACGGGCGCTGGTTCCCGGCCTACTTCGGCCCCGAGTCGCTGCGCGGCCTGCACCGCACGCTGCACTGCTGGAGCAACCTCTACCGGGCCACCGACCCCATCGGCGGACCCGTGCGCGTCCCCGCCGACGACGACCGGCCGCCCGTCGACCGGCCCGAACTGCTCGACCCCGTCGCGTACGGGCGCACCCGCGAACACCCGCTGCCCGAACCGATCCTGGGCCACTCCGACTACCAGGCCGACCCGGCCTTCGCCGCCGCCCGCTCCGCGCTGCTCGACCGGCTGCCGCCCGCGCTGCCGCGCCAGCGGGACAACATCCCGTCGGATCAGGGAAGTTCGGGGAGGTCCTCCGGATAGAGCAGGGTCAGGTCGTCCGTGCTCGGCGTCACGAGCGCGGCGACCCGGCCCGCGTGCCGCTCCACCATCGACTCGAACGTCTGGCGCGCCGTACGGCCGTTGCCGAAGGCCGGACCCTTCGGCAGCCGCGCGAAGTACCCGAGCAGCGCCTCGCCCGCGCCGTCCGCGAGGCGGTACTCGTGGTCCTCCGCCTGCTGCTCCACGATCCGCAGTAGTTCCGCGGGCGCGTAGTCGGAGAACGTGATGGTCCGTGAGAAGCGGGACGCCACCCCGGGGTTGACGGACAGGAAGCGCTCCATCTCCGCCGTGTACCCGGCGACGATCACCACGACCGAATCCCGGTGGTCCTCCATCAGCTTCACCAGCGTGTCGATCGCCTCACGGCCGAAGTCACGCCCCGAGTCCTCGGGCGACAGCGCGTACGCCTCGTCGACGAACAGCACACCGCCGCGGGCCCGGTCGAAGGCCTCCTGGGTGCGGATCGCCGTCGACCCGATGTGTTCGCCGACCAGGTCCACCCGGGACACCTCGACCAGATGGCCGCGCTCCAGGACCCCGAGCGAGGCGAGGATCTCGCCGTACAGCCGGGCCACCGTCGTCTTGCCGGTGCCGGGGTTGCCGGTGAAGACGAGATGGCGGCGCGCGGACACCACCTTCAGGCCGGCCTCCTGGCGGCGGCGGCCCACCTCGATCATGTTGGTGAGGGTGCGCACCTCGTGCTTGACGCTCTCCAGGCCCACCAGGGCGTCGAGTTCGCCGAGCACCTCCCGGGAGGAGCGGGCGGCGGGCACGGCCGGCGCCGGTTCCGGTGCGGGCGGAGGCGGGGCGGTGGTCCGGCGGGGCGCGGGGAGCGGGCCGAGCAGGCCGCCCGTCGCCGGCGCGGCGGACTGGGTGGCGGTCAGCACACCGCCCCCAGCCGCGGTCGTGCGCAGCTGGCTCTCGTCGCTGGTGCAGTCCTCGACGACCTGGCCTTCCTCGGGGAACTCGTAACCGCCGCGCGCGCACCGCTCCGTACGGCACTTGCGCAGCGTGGTCCGGCAGCCGTCCATGACGTGGAAGCCGTAGCCGCCGCTGCCCGTCACCCGGCAGCCGAGGAACGAGCCGCGGCCCTCCGCCGACACGTAGAACCCGGCCTCGGCCGGCGACGTGACCGTGCACCGCTCGATCGTCGGGTCGGCGCCCTTGGTGACGATGACCCCGGTCTGCACGGCGTCGATGGTGCAGCCGGCGAGCGTGCCGCCGCTGCCGTGGTCCCGGAACCAGGCGCCCGTGGACGCCTCCCGGATCCGGCAGTCGTCGAGCTGCGCCGTCGCCCCGTCGCTCACCGACACGGCCGTGTTGCGCACCTGCGACAGGTCGCTGTCGACGACGTCGGCGCGCGAGCCGCGGTCGAGCACGAACAGCGCGTCGGGGACGTCGTGCACCCGGCACGAGTCGAGCACCGCGGTGGCCCCGTCGCTCACCCAGACGGCCGGATAGTCGCCGGTGCTGTCGTGGATCTCGCACTGGTTGGCGTCCACCCGGGTGCCCGGGTCCCACACGGACAGGCCGTTGCGGCCGAAGCGCCGCACCGTCGAACGGGTGAGCGTGAGGACCGAGCGGGAACGCAGGTCGACGGCGTTCTCGGGGATGTCGTGGATGTCGCAGTCGGAGAGCGTCAGCACCGCGTCGGTGTCGAGGGTGATGCCGTCGGCGGAGGTGCGGTGCACGGCGGAGTCGCTGAGGTGCGCGGCGGCCCGGGCCGCGATCCGCAGCCCGGCGCCCTTGATCTCGTACACCTCGCAGCCGATGCCCTCCAGGCCGCTGTTCTCGCCGGTCACGCTGATCCCGGCCCCGGAGGCGTGGTGCACCCGGCAGCGCTCCAGACGCGGATGGGCGCCGCCGCGCACCGAGACGCCGGACTGCCCGGCGGACACGACCTCGCACTCCTCGAACACCCCGCCCGCACCGTCGAGTACGGCGATCCCGACCCCGGCCGGATTGTCCACCGTGCACCGCCGCACCGTCGGCCGCGCCGCGCCGCGCACCTCAAGGCCGGCCGCCGAACGCGTCAGGATCCGCAGGTCGAGCAGCTCGGGCGTCCCGTCCTCGACGAGCAGCGCCGGCGCCGCAGCGTCCTGCCCCTCGATGTGCAGGTCCTGGAGCGTGGCCGAGGCCCGCACGGTCAGCGGCACCCCGTCGGCGGGCGCGATCCGCACCGAGCCCGTCATCCCGTCGCCGCCCCGCAGGGTCACGGCCCGCTGCACCACGAGGTTCTCCCGGTAGGTGCCGGGGGCCACGGTGAGGACGTCGCCGTCGCCCGCGGCCTCCAGGGCGGCGGCGAGAGAGGCGTACTCGCCCGTGCGGCGCCGCCACCGCGACGTGCCGGTGTGCGTCACCTGGACCGTGCCCTGTGCCATGGGTGTGCTCTGCCCCCACCTCGTGCGTCGACGCTGAACCGGACCCTGGATGTTGGATCCAACATCCAGGACGCGGGATTTCGGATCCGACATCCGACATCCGACATCCGACATCCGACATCCGACATCCGACATCCGGGATCCAGGACCCGGGAGATTGGATCCAATGTCCGGGCTATCGGATCAAGGATCCGGGATGTTGGATCCGGGATGTTGGATCCGAGATCCCGCATCCGATGCCCCACCGTAGCGCGCGCGGAGCCGCCGGGTTGACGGGTCCGCCGTCTGTCCCCTCACGGCGTCAGCTGCCCGTACCCGTACGACCCCAGTCGGGACCGGCTTGGGCCCAGGCGCGGTCGAGACGCGCGTACCGCCGCCGCATCAGCCGGTGTACGACAAGCCGGCGGCCGCTCTCGATCAGGAGCCCGGCGAGGAGCGCCACGGTGAACCCGGCGATCAGGGCGTGGGCCCGGGCGGTGTCCGGGTGCATCGGCGGGGTCACGGGCTCCCCGGCCCGGTCGGTCCACAGCGGGAAGGTGGCGCCCGGGTGGGCCTGCTGCCGGGTGGTGGTCACGGTGCCGGTGTGGATCGTGCCGTCCGGCGCGGTCCAGTCGGCCACCACGGACGGTCGCAGCCGCTGCTCCGCGGCCACATCGGCGGGCTGGCGGCCGGCCGGCCGGTCGGCGGGCCGGATCACCCGGGCGACGGTCGGGACGCGCTCGCTCAGCTGGGCGCGCGCGGAGCGCTGCAGCGAGGCGTTGGCGGAGGCGCCGGCGGCCCAGCCGGCCGCGGGGACGGCGAGGCAGAGCAGCACGGCGGCCGCCAGCGCCACCCATGCCTCGACCAGGTCCGTGGTCCGGCGCAGGGGATTGTGCCGCCAGCGCCAGAGTCCGATGGCTGCACGCACGCTCCGCACCCCCTCGTCTCGTCGACGACCCGCGCGGGCCCACAGGGCCCGTCGGAGGTCCGCCCTTCCAACGAGTGTGACCCGGGGGTGGGTTCCGCGCCTCCCGGGAGGAATTCCGGAGAGGTCCCGGAGTGATTCCGCGAGGTGCTGCCTTCTCAGAGCAGGAGCAGGAGCAGGAGCAGGAGCCAGGTGGCAGGAGCCAGGAGCGAGGGAAGGATCAGTCGAGGATCTTGACCGGGTCGCCGACCCGGATCGTCCCGCGGTGCTCGGGCACCAGGTTCTGGCCGAAGATCAGCCGGCTGCCGTCCTTGCGGTGCTGGGCCAGGGTGCGCAGCGGCTCCTTGCCGCGCTCTCCGGTCAGCTGGTCGGTGGTGGTGACCACGCACCGCCCGCACGACCTGGCGACCCGGAAGGAGACGTCGCCGATGGAGAGGCGGCGCCAGCCGTCCTCGGCCCAGGGCGCGGTGCCGTCGATGACGACGTTCGGCCGGAAGCGGTTCATCGGGAGCGGGCCCTCGTCGGCGTGGTCGCCCTGCGCGATCAGGGAGTTGAGGGCGTCGAGGGAGGAGGTGGTGGCGGCGAGCAGCGGATAGCCGTCGGCGAAGCTGACGGTCTCGCCGGGCAGCGCGAACTCCGGGTCGACGGGCCGTCGGTGGGCCGGGTCGTCCATGTGGACGAGGCGCACCTCGTTCTCCAGGTAGGCGCTGAACCAGGCGTGCGCGGCCGGATCCGCCGGGACGGCCTCGACGAGGGTGCCGAAGATCTCCACCGTGATCGTGCCGTCGGGCGCCGAGAGCTCGGGCACCTCGACGGTCAGCGGTTCGAGGCCGGGCGCGGACAGCGTGATCCCGCCGTCCGGCAGCAGCTCCGCGGACGCCAACGCCAGCCGCGCGTGCTGGCGTTGGGTCACGATCCTGCCCGCGGTGTCCACGACGACATAGCGACGGTCACCGGCCAGTCCCCATGGCTCGACCTCCGCCTCGGCGGGGGCGAAGCCGCGTAGTGCCTTGACCGGGTGGACATGGACGGAGCGCAAGACAGGAATCGACATGACGCCATCCTGCCAGTCGCCGTGCCGCCCCAGAAGGGCGGTCCCGTCCGCTCCCGTCAGTACCCGCGGCCCTGGTAGGGGCGGTTGTACGGGTCGTCGTACGGCGCGGGCGCGGGCGCCGGAGCCGGTCGCGGGGCGGCCGGGCGCATCGCCTCGTACCCGGTGGCCATCGGGCGCGGCGGCTGCGGCGCCTGCGGGGCCGGGTAGCCGCGCGGGGCGGCGGGCTGCTGCGGGATGTACGGCGCGGGAGCGTGCTGGAGCGGTACGGGCGCCATCAGCTGCGTCGCCGGGGCCATCTGCGCGGCGGGCGACATCTGCGGGACCGGTGCCGGGGCCATCTGCGGGGCGGCGGGCTGCGGGTAGCCGTAACCGCCGCTGTTGCCGTAACCGCTGTTGCCGCCGTAACCGCCGTTGCCTCCGTAGGACGGGGCGGGCGGCTGCGGGGAGGGCGCCGCCGGGAGGGCGGGCAGGGCCGCGGGCAGCGCCGGCAGGTACCCGCTGCTTCCGGAGAAGCCGTTGTTGGTGTCGTACGCGGAGGGCACTCGGATCGGGGCGATCTGAGGCGTGCCCCGCTCTGCGACGAGGGAGTCGTAGATCGGGGTGTCGGGGAACGACGGCGCGGTGTGGTAACCGCCTCCGTAGGAGGAGCGCGGGGAGGTCATGGCCATAAGTTAAGCCCACAATGTGCTGTGTGGGGAGTCCGGTAAGAGGGTTGTTTGACGGGTTCGTTGAGACCACCGAACGGCAATGTGAGCGAATCTGACAAAATCGGTCGCGCCGCAGGTCAGCGATCTTGAAAAACCCGAGTTCGGAAGGGGTTACCCACGGGTTGCAGAGGGTGACCGTGATGCCCGTTCCCTGTTTCCGCGTAAAGGAATCCTGACGCGTCGGCAGACGCGGTGCGCGGGAAATTGGCCTGATGTTCAAGAACGCGGATCTTCGAGAACGCGATGTTCAGGAACCCGGGTGAGTACCGGGCGCGGATTCCGGGCGGGCGTACGTCCGTCCCTTCCAGGCCGCACCCCGGCCCTGGTAGTGCCGCACCGCCGAGTCCACCGTCATGAGCAGATACAGCAGCGCGGTGAACGGCAACAGCGGTGCGAGCCGGAGCGGCTGACGGTAGTAGCGCAGCATCGGCAGGTACGTGAACGACATCACCGCCCACGCGGCCCCGCCGGCCCACGCCGCCGCGGCGTCCTCGCCGAGCAGCCCGGCCGCCAGCGTCACCGGCGGCGCCAGATAGACGAGCGCGAGCCCCGCGACCGTGCCGAGCAGCAGCAGCGGGTTGTGCCGCAGCTGCGCGTACGCGCTGCGCGCCACCATCCGCCACAGGCCGGCGAGACGCGGATACGGACGGATGCTGTCCACCCGGTCCGCGAGCCCCAGCCACACCCGCCCGCCCACCCGCCGGACCGCCCGGGCCAGCGACACGTCGTCGATCACCGCCTGCCGGATCACCTCCGGCACCCGCGCCCGCTCCGCCGTCTCGGCCCGCAGCAGCACGCAGCCGCCCGCCGCCGCCGTGGCCAGCGGGCGCCGCCGGTTGATCCAGCGGAAGGGATAGAGCTGGCAGAAGAAGTAGACGAAGGCCGGCACGATCAGCCGCTCCCAGCCGCTCGCCACCCGCAGCCGCGCCATCTGCGACACCAGGTCGAGCCGGTGCCCGGTCGCGGCGGTGACGAGGAGCCGCAGACTGTCCGGCTCGTGCGCGATGTCCGCGTCCGTCAGGAGCAGGAAGTCGGGCACGCGCGCGCGTGCCAGCGCCATCCCGTGGCGCAGTGCCCACAGCTTGCCCGTCCAGCCCGGCTCCGGCTCGCCCGGCCGGACCACGGTCAGCGGCAGCCCGCGCCCGCAGGCCGCCAGCTCCTTCGCGAGCCGCCCGGTGCCGTCGGTGCTCCCGTCGTCGACGAGGATCACCTCCGCGGGGCCCGGATAGTCCTGGGCGAGCAGCGACGGCAGGCTCAGCGGCAGCACCTCGGCCTCGTCGCGCGCGGGGACCACCACGACGACCCGGGGCCACTCCTCGGGCGGCCTCTCCGGGCGCGGCAGGCGCTGGTCCGTGCGCCAGAAGAATCCCTGGCCGAGCAGCAGCCAACCCCAGACGGCCAGGGAAGCGAACGCGATCCAGGCAAGCGGGCTCATTCGCCGCAGTCTGCCCCAGATCGCCGGGTAATCAAGGGTGGTCGGCTAGGGTGACCGGGTGAAGATCGCACTGATGGACTCCGGAATCGGCCTGCTCCCGGCAGCGGCGGCCGTCCGCCGCATGCGGCCCGACGCCGATCTGGTGCTCTCCTCCGACCCCGACGGCATGCCCTGGGGCCCGCACACCTCCGAGAAGATCGTCGAGCTCGCCCTCGCCGTCGCCCGCGCCGCCGCCGAGCACCGGCCCGACGCGCTCATCGTCGGCTGCAACACCGCCACCGTGCACGCCCTGCCGGCACTCCGCGCCGCGCTGGAGCCCCGCATCCCGGTGATCGGCACCGTGCCCGCGATCAAGCCCGCGGCCGTCGGCGGCGGCAAGGTCGCCATCTGGGCCACGCCCGCCACCACCGGCAGCCCCTACCAGCGCGGACTGATCGACGACTTCGCGAACGGCGCCGAGGTCACCGAGGTGCCCTGCCCCGGCCTCGCCGACGCCGTCGAGTACGACGACGAGGACGCCGTGCGCCGTGCCGTCGCCGCCGCGGCCGCGCTCACGCCCCCGGACGTCCGGGCCGTCGTCCTCGGCTGCACCCACTACGAGCTGGTCGCCGAACTCATCCGGGCCGCCCTGGACCGCGGCGGCGAACACCCGCCCGTCGTTTTGCACGGCTCCGCCGGGGCAGTCGCCGCACAGGCGCTGCGGCGGATCGGCGCCGGGGCCGACCCGGCCGCGGCCCCGACCGGCGGTCTGACCGTCCTCCTGAGCGGCCGGACCGGCGAGCTGTCGAAGGCCGCGCTGAGCTACGCCGAGGGCCGCTCCCTGGCGGCGGCGACCGTCACCGGCTGAGCCTCGCGGGGTCCCACCCCGATGGCTGCGCCGAGAGGCGTGACAACGGAACGTGCGTAGGCTGTCACCATGAGGGACCACTCTGTGAACCAGGGTCCCGAGGGACCCGCACCCCCGGTCTGGACCGGACGCGCGACCAACCGGATGCAATGGCTCCCGGCCGTCGCCGGGGTCGCCTGCATGGCGCTGGGCATCGCGCTCGCCGTCAGGTCGTCCTGGACGACCGGCATCGCACCGCTCCTCATGGCCGTCATCGGCTGCGTCGCCGCCGGACTGCTCGTGCTGTTCGGCACGCTCGCCTTCGTGCACGTCGCCGTCCGCGTCGACCAGCGCGGCATGGAGGTCCGCTGCGGCCACATCGGCGTACCGCGCCGCCGCATCCCGCTCTCCCACGTCGTCGACGCCGACTTCGCGCCCTCCGTCACTCCGCGCCAGTGGGGCGGCTGGGGCTACCGCTGGCGTCCCGAGAAGGGCACGGCCGTCGTCGTCCGCCGCGGCGAGGCACTCGTCCTGCGCCTCGGCGACGGCCGCACCTTCACCGTCACCGTCGACGACGCCGAATCCGCCGTCCGCGCCATCCGCGCCCTCCTCCGCCCGGCCGGTCCGCCGGCGCCGACGGGCCACGCGAGCGCCTGAGCAGGGGCGCGGGCGCGCGGGCCGGCGGGTGTGCGGGCCCGGGGCGCTCGGGCGGCCGGACCGGAGGGCAGCTTGAGGCCGCCCGGAGGGTCGAGGAGGACGCGTGAGGGGTACGCGCCGGGCTCGCGTTCTGCCGCGGAGGCGGGAGTCCGCGCGCCGGCCGGGCCGGCGGAGGGCCGGCCGAGCCGCACGGTGCTCGCGGGCCGGGGCGTGAGGGGCGCGACCGAGGGGCTGGTTCCGGACATTGCAGGACCGCGCGCGACGCCCGGCCCGGCGGCCCTTCGGCCCGGGGCGCCCCGCCCCGCGCGGGAGGCGCCCCGCCCCGCGCGCGGCGAGGGGGCGCGCGAATTCGCACCGCGCTCCTGCCGGGCGCGCCGCGCGCCGTAGACTCCGGCACGTGAGCACCACCATCGCCCCGGCCGACGTGCCCGAGTCCCCCGTCCCCGCCGCAGCTCGCGCGCGGGGCCGTGGCCTGCGGCGCCTGCTGCGCCCGGGCGCGGCCGCGCTGTCCGGACTGCTGCTGTTCCTGAGCTTCCCGCCCCGGCCCCTGTGGTGGCTGGCCCTGCCCGCCTTCGCGCTGCTCGGCTGGACGCTGCGCGGCCGCCGGCTCCGGGCCGGCTTCGGCCTCGGCTACCTGGCCGGCCTCGGCTTCCTGCTGCCGCTGCTCGTGTGGACCGGCGAGGAGGTCGGACCGCTGCCGTGGCTGGCGCTGTCCGCCGTGTCGGCGCTGTTCATCGGGGTCGTGGGCCTCGGCATCGCCGCCGTCTCGCGGCTGCCCGCATGGCCGGTGTTCGCCGCCGCCGTCTGGATCGCCGGCGAGGCGGCACGCGCGCGCGTGCCGTTCGGCGGCTTCCCCTGGGGCAAGATCGCCTTCGGCCAGGCGGACGGCTTCTTCCTGCCGCTCGCGGCCGTCGGCGGCACCCCGGTGCTCGGCTTCGCCGTCGCGCTGTGCGGCTTCGGCCTGTACGAGGTGCTCCGCCAGGTCCTGGCCCGGCGCGCCGCCGCCCCGACGCAGGAGCCGGCCCCGGCCCCCCGGCCGCGCGGTCCGCTGCTCGCCGCCGCCCTCGCCGTCCTCGTACCGGTCACCGGCGCGCTCGCCGCGCTGCCGCTGGTGTCGGACGCGCCGGAGGACGGCACCGCCACCGTCGCCGCCGTGCAGGGCAACGTGCCCCGCCTCGGCCTCGACTTCAACTCCCAGCGCCGCGCGGTCCTCGACAACCACGCCAACCGCACCAAGGAACTCGCCGCCGACGTCAAGGCGGGCCGCAAGCCGCAGCCCGACTTCGTGCTCTGGCCGGAGAACTCCTCCGACATCGACCCGTACGCCAACCCCGACGCGTTCGAGGTCATCAGCGAGGCCGTGACGCAGATCGACGCGCCCACGGTGATCGGCGCCGTGATCGCCCCGCCGACCGGCCCGCTGCGCAACACCCTCATCGAGTGGGACCCGAAGAAGGGACCGGTCGCCGAGTACGACAAGCGGCACGTGCAGCCCTTCGGCGAGTACATCCCGATGCGGTCCTTCGTGCGGATCTTCAGCAGCGACGTCGACCGGGTCCGCCGCGACTTCGGCCCCGGCCACAAGGTCGGCGTCTTCGACCTCGCCGGTACGAAGGTGGGTCTCGCCACCTGCTACGAGGCGGCCTTCGACTGGGCCGTCCGGGACACCGTCACGCACGGCGCCCAGATGATCACCGTGCCCAGCAACAACGCCACCTTCGGCCACAGCGAGATGACCTACCAGCAGCTCGCCATGTCCCGGGTGCGCGCCGTCGAGCACAGCCGCAGCGTGGTCGTGCCGGTCACCAGCGGCGTCAGCGCGGTCATCCGGCCCGACGGGACGATCGTCGCGCAGACCAAGCTGTTCACGCCCGACGTGCTGGTTGAGAAGGTGCCCCTGCGGTCCTCGCTGACCCCGGCGACCCGGATGGGCATCCTGCCCGAGATGCTGCTCCTCCTGGTCGCGGCGGGCGGCCTCGGCTGGTCGGTGACGCGCTCCGTGCGCGCCCGCCGGAGCCGCACCGCCTGACCGGCCCGAGCCGCCTGAACCGTCCGATCCGCCTGACCGGGCCGATCCGCGTGACCCTCAGATCCGCCCGGCTCGATACGTCCGGCCCGTCCGGCCCGTCCTGCCCGTCCGGGCCGCCGGTCCGGGCGACGGGTCCGGCGACGGGTCCGATCCGGGCCCCGGCGGAGATGATCTAGGGTCGAGTCATGGGCACCCCTGACTTCATCCGCGACCTGCGCGTCTCCGCCGGCCACCAGCTGCTCTTCCTGCCCGGCGTGTCCGCCGTCGTCTTCGACGACTGCGGACGCGTGCTGCTCGGACGCCGCGCGGACACCGGGATGTGGGCCGTCGTCGGCGGCATCGTCGAGCCCGGCGAGCAGCCCGCCGCCTGCGCCGTCCGCGAGGTGTACGAGGAGACCGGCGTGCGCTGCGAGGTGGAGCGGATCGTGCTCGTCCAGACCCTGCGCAAGCCCGTCGTCTACCCCAACGGCGACCAGTGCCAGTTCATGGACGTCTCCTTCCGCTGCCGGGCCGTCGGGGGCGAGGCGCGGGTCAACGACGACGAGTCCACCGAGGTCGGCTGGTTCGAACTGGACGCGCTGCCCGAGATGAAGCGCTTCTCCCACTTCCGGATCGAGCAGGCCCTCAAGGACGAACCCACGTGGTTCGACACCACGGCACTGGGCTGAACTGTGTGTCCGGCGCACATCGGTCGGGGGTGAGCGGCTCCCTAAGGTGCGGAGCATGAGCGCCCCCATCACCACAGGCCCCGCGCCGGACCCGGCCCCCGCGCCCCGGCCCGCCGCCCGCACCGTCCCCGGGTCCGACGGCCCCGACCTCTCCGGGCGCACCGCGCTCGTCACCGGCGCGGCCGGCGGCATCGGCCGCGCCTGCGCGCTGCGGCTCGCCGCCGCCGGGGCCCTCGTCAGAGCCGTCGACCGGGCCGCCGAAGGACTCGACGCGCTGACCGAGGCCGCCCGCGGACTGCCCGGCCGGGTCGAGCCACGGCTGCTCGACCTCACCGACCTCGACGCCGCCGAGGCCAGCGCCGCCGGCACCGACATCCTGGTGAACAACGCCGGACTCCAGCTCGTCCGCCCCATCGAGGACTTCCCGCCGGACGTCTTCCACACCGTCCTCACCGTGATGCTGGAGGCACCGTTCCGCCTCATCCGGGGCGCGCTGCCCGGGATGTACGAGCGGGGCTGGGGCCGGATCGTCAACATCTCCTCCGTCCACGGACTGCGCGCCTCCGCCTACAAGTCGGCGTACGTGGCCGCCAAACACGGACTGGAGGGCCTGTCGAAGACCGCGGCCCTCGAAGGCGCCCCGCACGGCGTCACCTCCAACTGCGTCAACCCCGGCTACGTGCGCACGCCCCTCGTCGAACGGCAGATCGCCGACCAGGCCGCCGCCCACGGCATCCCCGCCGACCGGGTCCTGACCGACGTGCTGCTCAAGGACTCGGCGCTGAAGCGGCTGATCGAGCCCGAAGAGGTCGCCGAGGCCGTGCTCTACCTCTGCGGCCCGCACTCCTCCTTCGTGACGGGCGCCTCCCTCACCCTCGACGGCGGCTGGACGGCCCACTGACACCCGGACGCCGCCGCGATCCCGGCCGACGCCCCTCCCCGTTGTCCACAGGCGGTTGTCCACAGGGCTGGTGCGACCCCCCGTACGACAGGTATCCCTGTGACCATGACCCACGAACAGGCCGCCTACCTGGAGCTGCTGGCCCGCGGCGCCCCGACCGAGGCGTACGACCGCCCCGTGCTGCTCGCCCGCGCGGGCGGCGCGGGGCCCGCGGAGCTGGCCGAGCTCGAGCGGGCCAAGCAGCTCGCCCTGCGGGTCCGGGCCGAGCTGGAGGGCCGGCGGCGGCGCGAGGCCGAGCTCTCCGCGCTCTTCGAGACCGCGCACGACCTCGCGGGCCTGCGCGACCTCGACGACGTGCTGCGCGCCATCGTGCAGCGCGCCCGCTCCCTGCTCGGCACCGAGGTGGCCTACCTCAGCCTCAACGACCCGGTGCGCGGCGACACCTACATGCGGGTCACCGAGGGCTCGGTCTCGGCCCGCTTCCAGCAGGTCCGGCTCGGCATGGGGGAGGGGCTCGGCGGACTCGTCGCCCAGACCGCCCGGCCCTACGTCACCGACGACTACTTCCAGGACGGCCGCTTCCAGCACACCGAGGCCATCGACAGCGCCGTCGGCGACGAGGGCCTGGTCGCCATCCTCGGCGTCCCGCTCACCCTCGGCAGCCAGGTCATCGGCGTCCTCTTCGCCGCCGACCGGCGCGCCCGCGTCTTCGAACGCGAACAGGTCGCGCTGCTCGGCTCCTTCGCCGCGCACGCGGCCGTCGCCATCGACACCGCCAACCTGCTCGCCGAGACCCGCTCCGCCCTCGCCGAGCTGGAGCGGGCCAACGGCATCATCCGCGAGCACAGCGGCGTCATCGAGCGCGCCTCCGAGGTTCACGACCGGCTCACCGAACTGGTGCTGCGCGGCGGCGGAGTGCACGACGTGGCCGCCGCCGTCTCCGAAGTCCTCGGCGGCGACGTCCAGTTCGCCGAGGAGCGCCCCGGCCCCGCCCGGATCTCCGCCGGGCACGCCACCCGCGACGGCGACGACTGGGTGGCCGCCGTCTCCGCCGGCGGCGAGACCTTCGGCGCCCTCGTGCTGCGCGAGCGGCCCGACCTCGACCCCGTCGACCTGCGCACCCTGGAGCGTGCCGCCCTCGTCACCTCCCTGCTGCTGCTCGCCCGCCGCTCCGCCGGCGAGGCGGAGCAGCGGGTCCGCGGCGAGCTGCTCGACGATCTCCTCGACGCGCCCGATCGCGACCGGCGCCTGCTGCGCGAGCGCGCCGCCCGGCTGCGCACCGACACCGACGCTCCGCACGTGGTGCTCGCCGCCCGCATCGACCGGGCCGGCGCCGGGACGGAGCCGGACGCCGGGGGCCGGGAGAGCGCCGACCGGCAGCGGCTGCGCTCGGCCGCCTCTCATCTGGCCGCCACCCGCCAGGGCCTCGCCTCGGCCCGCGACGGCGGTACGGTCCTGCTGCTGCCGCTCGGCCCCGGCGAACGCGCCGCCGATCTGGCCCGGCAGACCGCGAGGCACCTGGGCGGCGCGCTGCGGGAGCCCGTCACCGTCGGCGCCTCCGCACCCGTCACCGCACCCCTCGCCCACCCCGAGCGGGTCGCCCCCGCCTACGCGGAGGCCCGCCGCTGCCTGGACGCGCTGCGCCTGCTGCACCGTCAGGGCGAGGGCGCGGCCGCCGAGGACCTGGGATTCCTGGGCCTGCTGCTCGCCGACGCCCGCGACATCGAAGGCTTCGTCGAACGCACCATCGGCCAGGTCGTCGCCTACGACCGGCGCCGGGGCACGGACCTGGTGCGCACCATGGACGCCTACTTCGCGAGCGGCATGAGCCCCGCCCGCACCAAGGACGACCTGCACGTCCACGTGAACACCGTCGCCCAGCGCGTCGACCGGATCGGCCGGCTGCTCGGCCCCGACTGGCAGTCCCCGGCCCGCGCCCTGGAGATACAACTCGCCCTCCGCCTGCACGCCCTGTCGGACGCCGTCATACGCTGAACCGGCGTGTGAAGGGCCTGGCGGCGCCGCACCCCGGCTCCCGGAGCCCGCATCGCCCCCGCACCGCCCATGGAAGGCCGCCCCGTGAACGCACCGCCCGCGCAGCCCGCACAGGATCCGCTGCCGCTCGCCGGCATCACCGTCGTCAGTCTCGAACAGGCCGTGGCCGCCCCCTTCGCCACCCGCCAGCTCGCCGACCTCGGCGCCCGCGTCATCAAGGTGGAGCGCCCCGGCGACGGCGACTTCGCCCGCCGCTACGACACCACGGTGCACGGCGAGTCCAGCTACTTCGTGTGGCTCAACCGGTCGAAGGAGTCGATCACCCTCGACCTGAAGACGGACGGCGGGCGCGCGGTCCTGGAGGAACTGCTGGGCCGCGCCGACGTCTTCGTCCAGAACCTGGCACCCGGCGCCGCCGACCGTCTCGGCCTCGGACCGCAGGCCCTGGCCGAGCGGTTCCCCTCGCTGATCACGGCGGGCCTGTCCGGCTACGGCACCAGCGGGCCGTGGTCCCGGCGCAAGGCGTACGACCTGCTCGTGCAGTGCCAGACCGGTCTGGTGTCGCTGACCGGCAACGAGCACGGCACGGCCCGCGCCGGGGTGTCGGTCGCCGACATCGCCGGCGGGATGTACCTGTACAGCGGCATCCTCACCGCCCTGTTCACCCGCGCCACCACCGGCGTCGCCCGCGCCGTGGAGGTGTCCCTCTTCGAGGCGCTGGCCGAGTGGATGCACCAGCCCGCCTACTACACGCGCTACGGCGGCACCCAGCCGCCGCGCATCGGCACCCGGCACGCCACCATCGCGCCCTACGGGGCGTTCACCGCCGCAGACGGCAAGGAGGTGCTGTTCTCCGTCCAGAACGAGCGCGAATGGGCCGCCCTGTGCGGGCGGTTCCTGGAGCGGCCCGAGCTGGCCGACGACCCGCGCTTCGCCACCGGCTCCGACCGGGTCGCCCACCGCGACGAGCTCGACGCCCTGGTCGCCGAGCGCTTCACCCGACTCGACAGCGCCGCGGCGGGCAAGCTCCTCGACGAAGCGGGCATCGCGAACGCGGGCGTGAACGACATGGCGGAGTTCCTGGCGCACCCGGTGCTCGACGCCCGCGAGCGCTGGCGGGACGTCGCGATACCCGGCGGCGCCCAGGTGC
This sequence comes from Streptomyces sp. NPDC004327, assembly GCF_042873935.1. Lineage (NCBI taxonomy): Bacteria > Bacillati > Actinomycetota > Actinomycetes > Kitasatosporales > Streptomycetaceae > Streptomyces > Streptomyces sp. NPDC004327. The sequence continues at coordinate 347,034 of NZ_JBIAME010000004.1, forward strand.
CCGCCCTGCTGCCGCCGGCCGACCTGTCCGGCACCGCCCCGCGCATGGAAGCCGTGCCCGCCGTCGGCGAGCAGACGGAGAGCATCCTGGCGGAGCTGGGCCGCACGGCCACCGAGATCGACGCCCTGCGGGCCGCCGGAGCGATCTGACCGCCGGTCCCGTGACCGGGCCTGGGCTCGCGCTCGTCCCGGCCCGGCCCGTCAGGCCGTGCGGTACAGGCGACCGCGCCGGGGTTCCCGCTCGTCCCGGCGCGGCCCGTCAGGCCGTGCGGTACAGGCCGGTGAGCAGTTCGATCACCGCCTGGGTGGCCGGGTGCGGGTCGTCGCGCCACCAGGCCAGGCGCACCGCGACCGGCTCGGCGTCGCGCACCGGGCGGTAGACGACACCGGGCCGGCGGTACTGGTTGGCGGTGGCCTCGGCGCTCATGCCGATGCGGCGGCCCGTGGAGATCGCGGTGAGCCAGTCGTCCACGTCGTAGGTCTCCTCCGTCGCCGGCCGGGCGTCGGGCGGCCACAGGTCCGGGGTGGTGGTGCCGGTGCGCCGGTCGATGAGCAGCGTGTGCCCGCTCAGATCGGCGAGCCGTACGGAGCGGCGCCGGGCCAGCGGATCGTCGGCGGCCATCACGCACAGCCGCCGCTCCAGGCCCACGATCGCCGAGTCGAACCGCCGGTCCTCGACCGGTCTGCGCAGCACGGCCAGGTCGCAGGAGCCTTCGGCGAGCCCGGCGCTCGACGTGTTCACCCGGACCAGCTGCACCTCCGTGCCGGGGTGCGCGACGGCCCACAGCCGCTGGAACGCCGGGGTGTGCCGGCCGAGCGCCGACCAGGCGTAGCCGATCCGCAGCGCGGGCTCCCCGGACGTGGCCTCGCGGACCAGCTCGTCCGCCTCGGCCAGGACGCGCCGGGCGTGCGCCACCACCCGTACGCCCGTGGCCGTCGGCGTCACCGAACGGGAGGTGCGGCGCAACAGCCGCACGCCCAGCGCCCGTTCGAGAGCGGCCAGGGTCCGGGACACGGCGGCCTGGGACACGCCGAGCGCCAGGGCGGCATCCGTGAAGGTGCCCTCGTCGACGATCGCGACCAGACAGCGCAGCTGCCGCAGTTCCACATCCATACGTCAAGCGTATAGATGTCTTCCGCGCATGCATTTTGTGCAAGGGGGAGGCGGGAGGACGATCCTGGACATGCCCACAGCCCCCACCACCGCCACCGGGCCGGTCACCACCGCCGGACACCCGCACCGCACCTCCCCGGCCGGTGTGGCCGCCATGCTCGGCAGCGGCCTGTCCACCCAGATCGGCGCCGCGACCGGCTCCCTCGCCTTCCCCGTGCTCGGCCCGGTCGGGGTCGTGGCGGTCCGCCAGTACGTCGCCGCGATCGTCCTGTTCACCGTCGGCCGCCCCCGGCTGCGGGAGTTCACCCGGCACCAGTGGCGGCCCGTGCTCGCCCTCGCCGTCGTGTTCGGCACCATGAACCTCTCCCTCTACACGGCCATCGACCGGGTCGGCCTCGGCCTCGCCGTGACCCTGGAGTTCCTCGGCCCGCTGGCCATCGCGCTCGCCGCCACCCGCCGCCGGGTCGACGCGTGCTGTGCCGTGCTCGCCGCCGCCGGGGTCGTCACCCTCATGCGGCCGCAGCCCACCACCGACTACCTCGGCATGGGCGCCGGTCTCCTCGGCGCCTGCTGCTGGGCCGCGTACATCCTGCTCAACCGCACCGTCGGCAGCCGTATCCCCGGCGCCCAGGGCAGCGCCGCCGCGGCCGGGATCTCCGCCGTGATGTTCCTGCCCGTCGGCCTCGTCGTCGCCCTGCGCCACCCGCCGACCGCCGCCTCCCTCGGCTACGCCGTCGCCGCCGGCGTGCTCGCCTCGGCCGTCCCCTACCTCGTGGACCTGTTCACCCTGCGGCAGGTGCCCCCGGCGGCCTTCGGCCTCTTCATGAGCGTCAACCCGGTGCTCGCCGCGCTGGTCGGCTGGATCGGCCTCGGCCAGCACCTCGGCTGGGCCGACGCGGCGGCCATCGGCGCCGTCGTCACCGCCAACGTCGTCAGCATCGCCACCTCGCCACGCTGAGCGGTCCTCCCGGAGGACCTCTAGGAGGACGTTAGGAGGACTCGTCCTCCGGGCCCTCCGCCGGGCGTTCCTCCGGGCCCTCCGCCGGGCGTTCCTCCGGGCCCTCCGCCGGGCGTTCCTCCGGGTCCTCCTCCTCGGCACCGTCGTCCGACTGGCCGGCGGCGTCCTCGGCCAGGGCCCGTTCGGCGGCACGGGCATCCCGCAGGGCGGTGTACGCCGACCACACCACCGACACCATGGGCACCGCCACCACCGCGCCCACGATGCCGGCCGCGATCGTCCCCGCGACGACCGAGATCGCCACCACCAGCGGGTGCAGCCGCACCGCCCAGCTCATCACCAGCGGATGCAGCAGATGCCCCTCGATCTGGCCGATCACCACGATCAGGACGATCACGATCGCCGCCACCAGCGGCCCCTTCGACGCCAGCGCGACCACGGCCGCGACGGCGAGCGCGACCGGCGAACCGAACAGCGGGACGAACGCCGCCACGAACTCGAGCAGCGCGAGCGGTACGGCGAGCGGCACCCCGAGCACCCACAGCGCGATCCCGACGAGGAGTGCGTTCGTCGCCGCGACGAGCACGATCCCGTGCGTGTACCCGGTGAGCGTCCGCCACGCCGCCCGCGCCCCCAGGTCGGCCCGGCCCTGCACGGAAGCCGGCAACTGGTCCCGGAACCACGCCCACTGCCGGTCACCCGAATGGATGAAGAACACCGAGGAGAAGAGCGCGAGCACGAGCGTGGCCAGCACGGCGATCAGCCGGCTCGCCCCGCTCAGCGCCTGGCTCAGCAGCGTCGCGCGGTGCGACGACAGGAACTCCCCGATCCGCGACTGCACGTCGGAGAGCGCCCGCGGATTGAGGCGGAACGGGGGCCGCTGCAACCAGTGCTCGATCCGTCCCACACCGTCCCGGAACTCCCGCGCCAGCGTCGTGCTCTCGCCCGCCACCGCCTCGCCCACCAGGGTGAGGATCCCGAGCACCAGCGCGATGCTGCCCAGCAGGGTCAGCGCCACCGCGAACGGGCGCGGCAGCCCCTTCGCGACGATGTCGGCGACCGGACGGAGGAGTGCGGTGATCACCAGGCCAAGGAAGAGCGCCACCCCGACCTCGTGGAACCGCCCGAGGATCGCGAACAGCGCGTAGAAGAGCACGCCGACGACGAGCAGCCGCCACGCGTACGCGGCGGCCGTACGGAGGAACGGGGCGACCGCGGGAGGAGTGCCTGGCTGCATGGCCTCGACGTACCACCGGGACGCGCCCGCCCCACGCCCCGGCCCCGACATTCCCCCGACCGGGTCGCGCCCCCACCGGCGTCCGGCCGGGGCTCGTCCGCTACACCCAGCGGTAGGTGGCGTCCGTGACGGCGGGCAGCGCCGCGTCGGTCACGGTGGTCCGGGGGCCGAGCCGGGCCAGTCGCGGCCCGATCGGCGGGAACAGCGGCAGCTCCGCGACCGTCCGGTGGTCGCGCCACACGATGTGCCCGGTCTCGTACGAGCCGTCCGGCAGCTCGTCCAGCTCCTCCGTGGCGAGCCCGGCCCGCACCTCCGGGCCGATCCGCAGCCGGTAGATCAGATGCAGCTTGCGCGGCGGGGGTGTCGGCCCGGGCCGGCTGACCCGCTGGTCGCCCGTCCACACCAGCTCGCCGCCCTGTGCCCGCCCGACGTCAAGGCCCAGCTCCTCCCGGAGTTCGCGGGCGAGCGCCGCGGGCAGCTCCTCGCCCGGCTCGACGTTGCCGCCCGGCAGGGTGAAGTGGACGGAGCCGGCGCGGTCGCGGCGGATGAGGGCGATGTCGTGGCCGCAGTAGACGAGGGCGGCGACCCGCAGCTTCAGCCGGGTGAAGGGTGTCATCCGGTCACCGGCCCGGGGCCGCGGCCAGGTCCGACGGGTCGGTGTTCGCGCCGCAGAGGACCACGCACACCTTCTCGCCCGGGGCCGGGCGGTAGTCCGGGCCGGGGGCGGTGAGGGCCGCGTAGGCGGTGGCGGCGGCGTGCTCGACGGCGAGGCGGTGGGTGTCCCAGAGGGCGCGGCGGGCGCGGACGATCTCGGCGTCCGGGACCAGGACCGAGTGGACGCCGGAGCGGCGGGCGGCGTGGACGGCCGCGGCGGACGCGCGGCGGGCGCCGAGGGAGTCGGCGGCGACGGAGTCCACGGGCACGTCCACGGGCCCGCCGGCGGCGAGCGCGGCGTGCAGCGCCCGGCAGTTCTCCGGCTCGACCGCCACCGTACGGACGCCGTGGTGTCCAGCGGCCGCCGCGACGCCCGCGAACAGCCCGCCGCCGCCCACCGACACGACGACGGTGTCGAGACCGGGGACCGCCCGGTGGATCTCCTCCATCAGGGTGCCGGCGCCGGCGGCGACGAGCGGATGGTCGTACGCGTGTGAGGCGAGCGCCCCGCTGCCGGCCGCGAACGCCTCGCAGGCGGCCAGCGCCTCCGCGTACTCCGTGCCGACGAGCCGGACGTCCGCCCCGTAACCGCGCAGCCGGTCGACCTTCACCCGAGGCGCGGTCTCGGGCAGGAAGACCGTCGCCCGCACGCCCTGCTCCCGCGCCGCCCAGGCGCAGGCCAGGCCCGCGTTGCCGCCCGAGGCGATGGTCACGCCGGCTTCCGGCAGGGTGCCGGACTCGGCGTGGGCGCGCAGGAAGTTCCGCGCGCCCCGGGCCTTGAAGGAGCCGGTGTGCTGGAGGAACTCCAGGGCCAGGAACACCTCCGGTCCGTCGCCCGCGTCCGCCGCGGGCACGACGGCGACGCGGCGGACGAGACCGGCGATCCGCTCGGTGGCGCGCCTCACCTCGTCGTATGTCACAGGCGTCACAGGCGTCACAGGCGTCACAGGCGTCACGGACGGGACGGTCCGGGGCTCGGTGTGCACGGTGTTCCTCCCGGGAGGGCTGGGGACGGTCGCTCGGTTCGTGCCGGTCCAGGACGTTGATCATGTCACCGCCCCCGTCTCGACAACCACCCCGACCGTTGCGGTCGCACACACGATTCGGCCGATCAAGCCACCTGACGAGGGGAGTTGCACTATCTTCCTCTCCCGTGGACCAGTTGACCGCCGAAGATCCCACCCGCATAGGCCCCTATCGCCTCATCGCCCGCCTGGGCGCCGGCGGCATGGGCCTGGTCTACCTCGGACGCTCCGAGGCCGGGCGCACCGTGGCCGTGAAGGTCGTCCAGGCCGAATACGCGGGGAACCCCGAATTCCGCAGACGTTTCGCCCGCGAAGTGGCCGCCGCGCGGCTCGTGGGCGGCGCGTGGACGGCGGCGGTGCTCGACGCCGACCCTGAGGCCGCCGTGCCGTGGGTCGCCACCCAGTACATCGCGGGACCCGACCTGCACAGCGTCGTGGCCGAGGACTTCGGTCCGCTGCCCGAGCCCTCCGTGCGCGCCCTGGCCAACCGGCTCGCCCTCGCGCTCGGCGCGGTCCACGCGGCCGGCCTGATCCACCGCGACCTCAAGCCGTCCAACGTCCTGGTCACCGTCGACGGCCCGCGCGTCATCGACTTCGGCATCGCCCGCGCCATGGACAGCCTCGCCGGGGACAGCCTGCACACCCACACCGGCATGCTGATCGGCTCGCCGGGCTTCATGTCGCCGGAACAGGTCCGCGGCCTCGAACTCACCCCCGCCAGCGACGTGTTCTGTCTCGGCGCGGTCCTCGTGTACGCGGCGACCGGCCGCCATCTGTTCGGCGCCACCGACACCGGGCTCAACGCCCACCTGTTCCGCGTCGCGGAGGAGGAGCCCGACCTCACCGGCGTACCGGAGTCGCTGCTCGACCTCGTACGGGCCTGCCTGGCGAAGGACCCGGCCGCCCGGCCGACGCCCCGGGAGGTGGCCGAGCGCACGGCCGCGCAGCTGCCGGCGGAATGGCTTCCGGACTCGGTGCTGGCGCAACTCGGCCGCCACGCGGCCCAGTTGCTGGACTTCGCGCCGCCGGTGCCGCCGGGCGTCCCGGCGCAGCCCGACCCGCGTCTCGCGCTCGCGCAGCAGCAGCCGGTGCCCGCCGTGCCCCCGCCGCCCGCGTACGCGCCGACCGCCCCGGGGTACGGCGCGGCCGCCTACGCCCCGACGGCTCCCGCGTACGGCGCCGCTCCCGGCGCCGGCTGGCAGCCGTACGACGCCGAACCGCCCTACCCCAGGCGCTGGTGGGCCCTGACCGTGGCCTGCTTCGTGACCTTCCTCGTGCCCTTCGAGGCGACGCTGCTCAACATGGCCTTCCCGAGCATCCAGAGCGACCTCGGCCTGGCCTCCGGGGGCATGAACCTGATCTTCTCGGTCTACGCCGTCGTCCTCGCCGGGCTGCTGCTGCTCGGCGGGCACCTCGCCGACCTCGCCGGGCGCAAGGCGATCCTCGTCGTCGGCCTCGCCGGGTTCATGGTGGCCTCGGTGCTCACCGGCGCGGCCGTCGGCGAGGGCATGCTGATCGCGGCCCGCGGTCTCCAGGGCGCTTCCGCCGCGCTCCTGAGCCCGGCCGCGCTGTCCCTGGTCGTCGCCGCCTTCCCCGACGGCAGGCCCCGCCGGACGGCCTTCGGCGTGTACGGGGCGGTCGTCGGCACCGGGGCGCTGGTCGGCTCGTTCACCGGCGGCACGTTCCTGGAGCTGGCCTCCTGGCGGCTGGCCGAGTACGTGGGCGTCCCGCTCGGCGTCCTCGCCCTCGTCGGCGTGTTCACCCTGGCGCCCGAGCGCCCCGCGCCCGGCGGCGGCGCCCGTCTCGACCTGCCCGGACTGCTGCTCGGCTCCCTCGGGCTCGCCGTCCTCGTCTACGGTGTCGAAGGCGTCGCCTCGAACGGCTGGACCGACGTCCTCGCCCTCATCCTGGCCGTGGCCGGCGTGGCGCTCCTCGCGGGCTTCCTGTGGCTGCAGACGAGCTCCTCGGTGTCGCTGGTGCCCGCCCAGGTCCTGAAGGACCCGCGGCACGCCGGTGCGCTCGGCGCCCTGCTTCTCCTCGGCGTCGGCCTGCCCGTCATGTACACGGCGCTGCTCTTCCGGCTCCAGGCCGAGTTCGACAACACGCCGATGCAGGCCGGACTCATGGTGCTGCCCGCGGTCGCCACGCAGGTCGTCGCGGCCACGGCCGTCGCCTCCCGCGTGCGGGCCACCCAGGGCGTCCTCGCCGCCTCGGGCGCGGTGCTCACGGCCGTGGCGATCGCGCTGTTCGCGGCCCTCCCCATGGGCTCGGACCTCTTCGTCCTGCCCGTCCTGCTCCTCCTGGGCTTCGGCATCGGCCTCGCCCTCGTGCCGCTGTACGCCGCCGCCACGGAGGACGTCCCGCGCGCCCACGCGGGCGGCGCCGCCGGCGCGGCGGTCGGCGCCGCGCAGGTCGGCAGCTCCCTCGGCGCCGCCGTGACCGGCGCCGTCCTCGCCGCCAGCTTCGCCGGCCTGACGGAGAACGAGGCGGCCTCGGGCGTGATCAGCCGGGTGATCGACGCCCACACCACGAGCCTGTGGTGCGCGGTCGGCGCGGTGCTCCTCGGCGCGCTCATCGGCGGCCTGACGCTGGGCGGCAGCCGGACGCCGTCCGGGTCGGCCGCGGCGGGCGGGCCCGGAGGGCTGCCGACGGGCCGGTGAGGCCGGGGAGCCGGGGCGAGAGGGCGCCGTTGTCCGAGTGCCCCGCGCCCGGCCGCCCCGGAGCCCCCGCGCGACCGTCCCGGAGCCCCCGCGCCCGGCCGCGGCGCCGAGGAGGTCAGGCGCGCGGCCCGTCCCTCAGGCCCTCAGGCTGATCCACGGTCGCGTGCCGTGCTCCGCCGGCGTGCCGTCCAGGATGCGGGCCTCGCGGGTGGCCGGGGTCAGGAGGATCGTCGCGAGGCTCGCCCAGCGGCTGCCCAGCGGGGCCGTGGGAGCCGGTACGCAGGTGACGGGGGGCTCGTCGGGCCCGGTGATCAGCTGGTGCAGCAGTGCGTCGCCGGCCAGGGGCGCCGGCCGGCCGCCGGTGAGCCGGTCGCGCAGGAAGGCGAAGCGTTCGCCGGAGTCGGGCTGGTAGAGCCAGGTCTTCTCGCGGGCGGCCGGGGTCTCGGTGAGGAAGTGGTTGGTGCGGAGGTGGAGGCCCTCGGCGATCCGTGGGGCCTCGAAGACGCCTGCCGGGCTGAGGTCGAGCAGCGCCGTGCCCGACGCGTCGAACAGCATGAACGAACCGGATGACGTGATCGGGGCGGACTCGATCAGTTCCCGCGCGTGCCCGACGCCGTCGGCCTCCTCCAGGACGAGCGCGGCGAGGACGTGCACGGGGATGCCGCCGACGCGGTCGTCGCGGTGGCCCAGGATGTTGAAGTGGAGGGCGAGACCGGCGCTGTTGACGCCTATCTTGGCGACGATGCCGTGCTCGGTGAGGCCCACGTAGCGGTGCCGTGCGCCGCTGGACTCCAGGGTGTGCCAGTACGGGCCGAGCTCGACGTGCCAGTCCCAGGTCTGTACGCCGACGGGGGAGCCGCCGGCCTCGCTGACGATCGTGGAGCACTCGCCCGGCGGCACGGCGGCGGACCGGGCCAGGATCTCGGTACGGGCGTTGAGCGCCGCGATCCGCCACGGCTCGACCGCGGCCCCCTCCGCGAGGCCCTCGATCTGCTCGCGCAGCGCCGGGCGGAACGCGTCGATCGCGTCGAGCGCCCGCCGGGCGTCGTCGCGGACCGCGCCGGGCGTGATGCCTCCGAGGGCGAACAGCCGGTCGTACGTGTCGAGCGCGCCGTTCAGCCTGGCGGCGGCCAGCAGCCGGCCGCGCTCCCGCCCGCGCAGGCGCGGATCGGGGCCGGAGACGGCCACGTGCGTCCGCCGCTCGGGCCGGGGGAAGGGGAAGGGCGGCGGGGAGGACTCGGGGGAGGACTGAGGGGAGGTCACTTCGGGCTCCAGGAGCGGTCGTACGGGGGCGGGGGTGGTAGCCGGTGTCAGTCCCGGGCGGTCAGGGTGGCGGTCGCCGCGGCCAGCGTGCCGAGCGCCCGGGAGAGCGCCCAGTACAGGGCGGCCGAGCCGAGGACACCGACCGGGACGGCGAGATTGAGGCCGTCCATCCGGGCCGAGACGGGGCCGGCCCAGAAGGTGGAGCTGGCGCACAGGGTGGCCGCGCCGGCGCCGAGCAGGGTGGCGAGGACGCCGGCCTGGTTGACGCCGCCGCGGTACCAGAAGGGGCCGGTGCGCCGCTGGTCGTGCAGGGCCTCGCCGTCGTAGCGGTTGCGGCGCAGCAGGATGTCGGTCGCGTACACGGCCATGCAGGGGCCGGTGATGATCACGACGAGTTCCATCATCGCGTTGACGGCGGTCAGGAAGTCGAAGACCAGGATCGCGAAGAGGGTCATGGCGGTGCCGATGAGGCCGACGACGAGCACGGCGGCCACGCGCGGCAGCCGGACGCCGATCGACTGCATGGACAGGCCCGCGCTGTAGGCGGTCATGCCGTTGTCGGCGATGGTGTTGAGGACGACGCCGATGACGAAGACGGGCGCGAACCAGCCCGGCATCAGGCTCTCCAGGGCGCCCTGCGGGTCGCTCATGTCGAGGCTGGTGGCGGCGAGCGCGCCGACGGTCGTGAAGACGACGCTCGGCAGGAAGGCCCCGGCCGCCGTCCACAGGGTGATGGCGGTGCCACTGGTCGTGCGCGGCAGGTAGCGGGCGAGGTCGGGGCTGTTCGCGTACGAGAGCGGGGCCGAGGCGACGATGGTGAAGCCCGACGCGAGCGCGACGAGGTGGCCGAGGCCGGTGAGCGGCTGCTGCGGGGCGTAGGACCAGTCGGCGTGCGTGACGACGAGCGCGGAGACGACGACGAAGACGAGGGTCAGCAGGACGGTGAGGGCCGAGTACAGGCGGACGATCGTGGCGTGCCCGTAGATCGCGACGAGGACGGTCGCGCCGGCGATCAGGCAGATCACGGCCGCGTCGAGGGCGGCGGAGCCGGGCAGGCCGAGCCGCCCGGTGAGGCCGATGCCCGCGACGGAGGCGGCCGACCAGTTGAGCGCCAGGTACAGCGCGGAGATCAGCCAGCCGGTGAGGGCGACCACCACCTTGTTGCCGACGACCCCGTAGATCGCCCGGGAGACCACCGAGCCGGTGGTGCCGGAGGCCTTGCCGCTGACCGCGACGAAGCCGGTGAGCAGCCAGAACAGGTTGCCCGCGACGATCACGGCGAGCGCCTCGCCGAGGGACAGGCCGATCAGGACGAGGGTGGCGCCGACCACGAAGCTCAGGTAGCTGACGTTCGGCGCCGCCCAGATCGCGAAGAGCTCGCGGGCGGTGCCGTGCCGCTCGGCGTCGGGCACGCAGTCGATGCCCCGGGTCTCGACCTGGCCCGCGCGGTCGACTCCCGAGGGGTGGCCGGAGCCGGGGCCGGACACGTCCGGGGAGGTGGAGGTAGGTGCCATGAGGGGTCCTTCGCTGAGACGGGGAGCGGGGGCGTCCTCGCCGCCGCCGTGTCCGAGGAGGTGCGCCGGGTCCTTCGCGCGGTGCCGGGTTCGCCGGTCGTGAGGCGCCGGGCGTTCGCCCGGCGCTATTGGTTGAGAAACCAATAGCTTGTTGGTGCGCCATCCAATAGTCTGTTCGGTGTGACGTCAACCCCCCGAGGCACCCGAATCCGCAAGGCCCCCGCCGAGCGGCGGGCCGAGATCCTCGACGCGGCGGCCCGGCTCGCCCTGGAACACGGCCTGGAGCGGGTCACCATGCAGCAGGTCGCCGGTGAGCTCGGCGTCCGGCCAGGCCTGATCAGCCACTACTTCCCGACGATCGACGGCCTGCTGTGCGAGGCGTTCGCCCGCGCCGTCAGCCGCGAGCGCGCCGCCCTGCTCCCGGCCGCCGAGCAGGAGCAGCAGCCGGCCCGCCGCCTGGCCCGCTTCCTGTGCCGGATCGACGACCCGGGCTTCGCCAATCTCGGCCGCCTCTGGCTCAACGCCCGCCACCTCGCCCGCTACCGCCCCACCCTGCGCGCCGTCGTCGCCGAGCAGGAGGCGGACATGCGCGGCATCCTGACCGCGCTCATCGAGGACGGGGTCCGCACCGGCGACTTCGTCACCGGGGACCCGCTGGAGGCGTGTGTGGTCATCCTGGTGACCATCGACGGCCTCGACTCGTACACGAACGCCGACGAGGCGGCGCCCCACCCCGTCCTCGACACCCTGGTGTGGCGGGTCGCCGAACGGGAGCTGGGAATGGCCCGCGGGAGCCTGCGCGCGGAGCTCTGAGGCCCCGGGGCCCGCGCGGGCCGCAGTCGGGTCAGAGGCCCGGCGGGCAGGCCACGAGCAGCGGCAGCAACGGCGCCGCCAGGGCGAAGGAGACCAGCGAGCCGCGCAGCGCCGGATGCGGCGAGCGGCGCGGGCCGAGGACGCGGCGCATCCGCAGGAGCGCCGTCGGGCCGCCCACCGCGAACGCCCCCTTCGGCGCGCGGGCGGCGGCCATCTCGTACATGGCGGTGGCGACCACCTCGTACGGATGGGAGCGCAGCGAGCGGTCGTCCGCGACCATCTCCAGGAGCACGGCCAGCTCCGCGCGGGCGTGCCGGGCCAGCGGCAGCCACGGGAAGACGGTGGCGAAGGCGTCGGCGAGGGCCAGCGGCAGATGGTGGCGGCCCGCGACGTGCGCGCGCTCGTGCTCCAGGACCGCGTCCAGCTGCTCGTCGGTCAGCAGCCGTACGGCGGCGTCGCTGACCACCACCCGCGAGCGCAGCCCCGGCAGGCACCAGGCCGCCGCCGTGCGGTGCGGCAGCACGGTAGCCCCGAGCCGCGCCGAGCGCACGCCCACCTTGTCCAGGCGGTCGCGGTGCCGGGCGCGCAGCCGGCCGGCGCGGGCCAGCCGGAAGAGGAAGGCGCCCGCGAGGCCGCCGAGCACGGCGAACGGCGCCACGACCGCAGCGAGCGGCGGTGCCGCGACACCGTCGAGCGGGGTGGTGAGGGCGCCGAGCGTGCCGGGATCGGCGAGGCGGTCGAGACCGCAGGCGTGCAGCAGACCGAACAGGCCGGTGTGCAGATGACCGCTGGGCATGGCCAGTTGGGCCGTCACGAGCGCGACCGCCAGCGTGAAGGACAGCATCAGCGCGGTCCACACGGCCGCGCCGAGGGCGGGCGCCCGGTGCGGCCAGGCACTGCGCAGCAGCACCCGCGGGCCCACGAGACCCACACCGGCCGCGTACGCCAGCAGGGCCGGCGCCGCGTTCACCGGGTCACTCCGGGGCCTGGGGCCGGCGGCCGACCGTGCGCAACGCCGTGCGCAGCGCGGCCAGTTCGCCCTCGTCGAGGTTCTCCACGAAGCGGACGAGCGCGGCCGGCCGGTCCTCGCTGGCGTCCAGGCCGTCCTCCATCAGCGCCGCCGCGTACGCCTCGCGGGTGGCCGAGGCCCGGTACACCCAGACCCGGCCGTCGCGGGCCCGGGTGAGATAGCCCTTGTGGAACAGGATCGTGGTCACCGTCGTCACGGTGGTGTAGGCGACGTCCCGGTGCAGGTTGATGTCGTCGACGATCTCGCGCACCGTGGCCGGGCGGTTCCACCGCCAGAAGCGGTCCATGATCTCCGCTTCGAGATCCCCCAGCCGACGCATGGGCCCGTTTTCCTCTCCGCTCCACCGACTTCTCGCGGGGTTCATAGTAGACGCCGCAGCTCAAGGGGGCCGGAGCCGGCCGGGACCGGTCAGCCGATGCGGACGCCCCACATGAAGGGCATGCCGCTGCGCGCGATGGACTCGTAGCGGACCTGGGCGCCGGGCTTCGGCGCGTGCAGGATCTGACCGTTGCCCGCGTAGAAGCCGACGTGGCTCAGGTCCGTGCGCATGATGATCAGGTCGCCCGGCCTGAGGTCCGAGAGGGAGTTGACGCGCGTCCCGACGTTCGCCTGAGCCTGGGACGTCCGGGGCAGGGACACGTTCGCCTGGCGGAAGGCCCACGAGGTCAGCCCCGAGCAGTCGAACGAGTTCGGTCCGCTCGCGGCCCACACGTACGGCATGCCGACCCGGCTCTGCGCGGCGGCGAACGCGGCCGCGGCCCGCTGGGAGGCACTGGCCTCGTTGCCGAGGCTGACGCGCGTGCTCGCCCGGTTGGCCCGGTCCTCGTCCGCCGCGATCCGCTCCCGCTCCTTGGCGGACAGCGTGTCGAGCAGCCGGCGTGCCTCCCGCAGCTTGCCCTGGATCTCGTTCTTCCGGCTCCCCAGCTCCTTCTGCGTGGAGCCGAGGTCGGCCAGCTTGTCGGCGGCCAGGCGGCGCTGCTGCTGCAGCGCCCGCTGCCGGCCGAGGAACTGCTGCAGCACGGCCGTCTGCCGGTCGCCCACCCGGTCGAGCGCGGACGCGCGCTCCAGATACGAGTCGGGGTCGCCGGACAGGAAGAGCTGGAGGGACGGGTCGAGGCCGCCGGAGCGGTACTGGCCCGCCGCCACGGTGCCGATCCGCTCGCGCAGCGCGTTGAGTTCGCCCTGCTTGCGCGCGGCGGCGTCCTGCAGCGCGGCCACCTCCGCGCGCAGCCCGTCCGCCTTCTCCTTCGCCCCGTTGTACTTCTCCGTCGCCTGGGTCGCCTGCTCGTAGAGGCGGTCCACCCGGGCCTGGACGCCCTTCTTGGCGGGGTCGGGCAGCGGGTCGGCGGAGGCCGACTGGGTGGACAGGGCGACGGCGGCGGCAGCGGTGGCGGTGACGACACCGGCGTAGCGGGGGGTGGGCGGCTTGGGGCGGCGGTGGGAAGCCACGGGCGGCGCTCCTTCTGGGTGGGCCGGCGGTCGGCGTGCGGGCGCTGGTTTCGAGGATTCTAAGCTTCTTAGAGAATTAGGCTCAATGGGGGGCCTGGGGCGCGCCCGTGGGTGGGTGTTCGGGGCCGGTTCGGGGTGAGGTCAGGGCCGGTTCGGGGGCCGGTTCAGGACGTCGACTCCCAGGCGGTCAGCAGGCCGTCCAGCCAGGCCGGCGGCAGTTCGGCCGCGTCCCACTCCTCGCGCAGCGGCTCGGGGTCGGTGACCAGGCGCTCCAGGACGGCGATGCTGGTGGGGGAGTGGAAGAGGGTGTAGCGGCCGTGGATCGCGATCGGGCTGCCCGGGCCGAACTCCGCGTACATCCGCTCCACATGGGCGCGGTGCGCCGAGACGAAGCGGGTGAGCCGCCCGGCGTGACCGGCCCGCAGGCGCGGGGTCATCGTGCCGAGGACTGCGGTGAGGATCTGCTCCGAGACCTCGGGGTCGAGGTCGGACTCGGCGGTGAAGGAGAGGTGGAGCGGTCCGACCACCACCTTCGCACGCTCGACCTCCATCCGCGTGACGCGCGAACGGGGTTCGGGGGCGGCCGTGGACGGAGCGGGGCCGACGGTCGCGCCGAGGGTCCGCTCGGCGAGCGCGGCGAGACGGCCGGTGGCGGCGGAGGCGCCGTCGAGCCAGCCGGAGGTGTAGGGCTCGCCCTTGCCTTCGGGCGCGCCGCTGGTGAGTGCGTCGAGCTCGTCGTGGGCGAGCGTGAGCGCGCCGGCCTCGATGAGCCCGATGAGCTGTTCCGCGTCGCCGGAGTAGACCCCTGCCCGGGCGAGCAGTTGGACCAGGGTCTGCTTGGCGTTGAGGACGTCGACCGCGTCCAGACGCTGCTCGGCTTCCTCGGTGGCGTTCATGGGGTCCTCCTCGTCGCATGGGCCGCGCCGCCGTGAGCCTACGTGGCGCCGGGCGGTCAATGTGACGGGGCACACGGTCGGGGCGGGTGCTGGACAGGTTCGGGAGCTATGTCTACCCTCGTGCACACCTATTCAATTTATTGACTACCACTGCACATTGCGGTGCGGAGGCGTTCGAGCGCCTCCGCACCGCCGGACCGGAGCGAGCATGCACCCCTTCCGCAAGGCCGTAGAGGACCGCGACGCCGCCGCCATCGAGGCGCTGCTCGCCGAGAACGTCGTCTTCACCAGCCCCGTCGCCTTCAGGCCGTACCCCGGAAAGGCCATCACCGCGGCGATCCTGCGCGGTGTGCTGCGGGTCTTCGAGGACTTCACGTACGTCCGCGAGATCGCCGACCCCGGCGGCCGCGACCACGCGCTCGTCTTCACCGCCACGGTCGGCGGACGGGCCATCCAGGGCTGCGACTTCCTCCACTTCGACGAGGAGGGGAGGATCGACGACTTCACGGTCATGGTCCGCCCGCTGTCGGCCGCGCAGGCGCTCGCCGAGGCGATGGGGGCGCAGTTCGAACGGATCGCGAGCGAGGCGGCGCGGGCCGGGGAGGCGGGAGCTGCGGGAGCGGCGGGGGAGGCGGGAGCGGCGGGAGCGGCGGGGGAGACTCCGGGTCGGGGCTGACGGGTGGGAAGGCGGATCCCCGGCGTGAACGGAGGACCGCTCCGTAGGCTGGAGTCATGATCACCGACCTCCACGCCTACCTCACCCGGATCGGGGTTCCCGGAGAACACCGCCCCACCGTCGACACACTGCGCGCCGTCCACCGCGCGCACGCGCTGGGCATCCCCTTCGAGAACCTCGACCCCGTCCTCGGCGCCGCGCCCTCGCTGGCGCTGGAGGACCTGGAGGCCAAGCTCGTCCGCGGCGAGCGCGGCGGCTACTGCTACGAGCACAACACCCTGCTCGCCGCGGCCCTCACCGCGCTCGGCTTCCGGGTCACGCTGCTCGCCGCGCGCGTCCTCGTCGGCGCGAAGCCGGGCGAGATCCGGCCCCGTACGCACATGCTGATGCTCACCCACGCACCGGACGAGCCCCTGCCGTTCGTGACGGACGTCGGCTTCGGCAGCATCGGCGCGCTCCTCGAACCGATCCCACTGATCGCCGGCGCCGAACTGTACGACCAGCCGCGCCACCACCGGATCGTCCAGGAGCCGGACGCCGGCCCGCTGGAGCTGTGGAAGCTCCAGGCCCACCGGCCGCTGGACGACACCTGGGAGGACCAGTACTCGTTCACGGTCGAGCCCTTCGAGGCGCCCGACTACGAGGTCATCAACTGGCACATCGCCACCAACCCCCGGTCCCCCTTCGCCCGCGCCGTCTACGCCCAGCGCCCCCTCGCCGACGGCACCCACCTCTCCCTCGCCGGCCGCCGCCTCATCTCGACGGCCCCCGACGGCACGCCGACGGCACGCGAGCTGGCCGACACGCAGGAGGTGCTGCGCGTGCTCCGCGAGGACTTCGGCATCGCCGTGCCGGAGGGAACGCGGCTGCCGGAGTGAGGCCCGGGCGGCCGGGCCGTCAGCGCGCGGTCCGGTACGGCTCCCGGGGCACCGCCACGACCCGCACGTCGTCCTCGTAGACGATCCGGCCCGGATCCGACGACTCGGCGCGCACGCACGGAACCCCGTGCGCGGCGAGCAGGTCCAGACAGCCCGGCACCCGGTCGATCAGGTGCCGGGCGGTCACCCGGCTCCGTTCGGAGCGGCGGCTTCGGGGCGAGTCTGCCGCCCAGGTGAGGCCGGCCGGCAGCGGTGAACGAGGCACCCGATACCCGGGTGAAGAGCAGGTGAAACCCCTGGTAGATTAGTTCTTGTCGCCGCGGGGACAAGAACCCCGCGAACGGCACACACCTAGTCCGGGTGGCGGAATGGCAGACGCGCTAGCTTGAGGTGCTAGTGCCCTTTATCGGGCGTGGGGGTTCAAGTCCCCCCTCGGACACGACAGGTTCGTCTTCGAAGTGGTGGTCGGGTATCGCACCCGCCCACCACTTCGCGTTTTCGGGCCCGGTCAACCCCCACGGCGGCTTCCGCGTCCTTCCCCTCGCGAACCGACCGAGCAGCACCACGACGACCCAGCGAGGAACAGGACCAGCCATGAGCGAGCAGGCCCGCGCCCTCTTCGACGCCCTCGACCTGGAGCGGGACGGCACCCTGACCCGTACCGAGGTCATCCGCGCCCTCCGCGACAAGGGCCCGACGCTCGTCGCCCAGGGCATGATCCCCGCGTGGGGCGTGGGTGACGCCGACGACTCCTCGGCGCTCTTCGACGAGGCCGACGCGAACGGGGACAAGGTGCTGACGTACGAGGAGTTCGCCGCGGTCGCCGACCGCCGCTTCGGCTGGTGACCGTACCGGCCGGCTGAGCCCGCACGCGCCGGCCCACCCGCACCGCGCCGGCCCACCCGCACCAGCGCTGGCCCATTTGCATCGTGCCGGCCCCGCACCGTGCCGGCCCCCGCACCGTACAAGGCCCACCGGCGCCGCGCCGGCCCACCTGCGCAGGCCGGCCCACCCGCGCCGGGCCGTCAGGCCTCGTCCGCCCAGAGCGTGGTGCGGCCGTCCGGCTGGACGTGGATGGTCTGCGACATCTCCCGGTACTCCCACGACGGCGCGTCCGGCATGACCACCCACGCCTTCGCCTGGAAGGCGGTCGCCGGCAGCTTCGGCACGGTGCACGCCGTCAGCGGGCTCGTGATGCTCCGGCCGGGCGCCAGGGTGACCTCCACGCCACCGCCCCACAGACCCGGACAGACGTGGGCGACGCGGGCGCGCACGTACGCCAGCCTGGCCTTGACGGTGACCGGATCCGGCCCGGTGTTGGTCAGCCGTACGGCGAAGGCGAGGCGGGTGGGCTCGGCGAGGGTGCACGGGGTCCAGGCCAGGCCGTTGACGTAGCGGACGCGACCGCACCGGCTGTCGCCGCCGATGCCGGCGGTCTCCTTGCCGCGCGGCGCCGTGCCGGGTGAGGCGGGCCTGACGACCGCGTCCGGCGAGGCGGAGGCGGCCGCGGGATCCCGCGTCGTGAGGTGGCGCGCGCCGAGGCCGAGCCCGCAGACGGCGACGAGACCGGCGACGGCGGCCAGGCCGCGGGTGAGACGCCGGTTGACGGCGCGGCGGGGTGGCGCGGCGAGGGGCGCTGTGCCGGCCGGCGGCGGAGTGGGGGACGGTGTCACGGCCGAAGGGCCGTGGGGTTCGTGAGGTTCGTGGGCCGGATTGTGGTGACGGTTCGCCACAGGGGCCGGGCGTTCGTGGCGGGCCGCTTCCGGGGCCGGAGGTCCGTGGCGGTCCGGTTGTGGGACCGGGGGTCCGTGGCGGTCTGGATCCCGGGCCAGGGGTCCGTGGCGGTCCACGTCCGACGTCCGAGGTTCGTGGTGGTCGGCTTCCGACGTCCGAGGTTGGTGGCGGTGGGCTTCCGGCGCGCGAGGTTCGTGGTGGTCGGCTTCCGGCGCGCGAGGTTCGTCGTGGTCCGCGTCCGGGGACGGAGGCTCGTCGGGTGCCGGTGACGGCGGGGCGAGTTCGGTGCGTACGGCGTCCCAGCGGGCCGTCCAGTCGGCGACCGCGCGCTCGGTCCGCGGCCCGTCGGCCTTCGCGTAGGCCTGGCAGGCCCGTACGTACGCGAGCACCACCTCCAGCGACGGCAGCGTGTGGCCCCGCGCGGCGGTCGAGAAGGTGGTGTCGGAGTACGGGGAGCCGACCTTGCCCGACCAGGTCGCCAGCTCCCGATAGGTCGGCTGCCCGGATCGCGCGCGCAGCCGGCGCAGCTCGATCGCGAACACCGCCAGTGGCCCGTTGGCCGGGTCGATCGGACGTTCCTGGCGTCCCTGCCGCCCGTGGTTGCCGGTCAATCCTCGCTCCTCGCGCCTGTTCTTGATGACCGGTTGGTGACCGGCGGCCTGCAGTGTGGCCGGTCATCAAGCCGTCGGCAAAAGTGCGGTCGTCGAACCGTCCGGCCGCCCGACCGGGCCGCCCGGGACCGGTTCGCTCCTCACGGACGTTCCTCGCGGACGTCCCTCACGGAAGGAATGCCGGTATGAACAACCTCCGCATCGTGGCGCCCGTGGTCGGCGCCCTCGCCCTGCTCGGCACGGGCGCGGTGACCGCCCCGGCGCAGGCCCAGGCGCCGGGCCGGACGCAGGCGCCGGCCGCCGCCTCCCTGGGGCGGGTGTGCATGTTCGAGGCCGAGCGCGGGGCGTACGGGGCGGGGCACGCCGCCTTCGCCGTGAAGGTGCGCGGGGAGAAGAACCACTGGCTGTACGGCTCGTTCGGCAGCAGCAACGACGGGCCGGTGGCCGGCTGGATCAAGGGCGGTACGTGGGAGAAGGCGCACCAGCACTTCGCCGGCGTGCCCGACAAGGACCACGGCGGCGCGAAGTACTACACGCGCTACCGGTGCGTGAACACCCGGGACGGTGACGTGAAGCGGGCGCAGTCCTGGTACGGGGCGGTGCAGAAGCGGGGCTACAACGTGGCCTCCAACAACTGCCTCCACATGTCGCTCGCCGTCTTCAAGGGCTACAGCGAGACGCTCCGCAAGGACACGCGCCTCAAGAGCGCCACCGGGAACACGCCGAACGACTACTACACCAAGGTCCTGCGCACGGCCCGCTGGGAAGGTTCACACCAGGTGTAGTCAACACGCCGGGGCCTCATCACCCGATGGTGAGGCCCCGGCTGCGCGACGCCCGGCGGCCCGGCGGCCGGCCGGGGTCAGTGCTCGATGTGCCGGAGCGTGAACTCGGGCAGCGCGTACGGGCCGGCCTGCGGCGCGGCCGGGTCGGCCGGGAGGTGCGCGTCCGGGACGGCCCCGGCGTGGTGCTCGGCGTCGTCCACGGGGACGTAGCCGAGCACCGACGGTTCGGGCAGCCGCCAGAAGCGGCGCGTGTTGGCGGACACGGCGTACGCCGTGGCGAAGCGGGTGCTCCGCGGGGCGGTCAGCGCGGCCCGGACGAAACCGACGGCGTCGCGCGGGCTCAGCCAGGTCGCCAGATGCCGGGCCTCGCCCGGCGCCGGCTCGAAGCTGCCGATGCGCAGACAGATCACCGAGAGCCCGAACTTGTCCGCGTACAGCTGCCCGAGGGCCTCCAGGGCCGCCTTGCTCACGCCGTACAGCCCGTCGGGCCGCACGGGGTCCTCGGGCCCGGTCGTGTGCCCGGCCGGATAGAAGCCGGTCACCCGGTTGCTGCTCGCGAGGACCACCCGGCCGATGCCGTGCCGGCGGGCGGCCTCCAGGACGTGGTGGGTGCCGAGTACGTTGGCTTCGAGGAGGTCCGGCAGAGGTGCCTCGTCCGGCACGCCGCCGAGATGCACCACGGCGTCGGCACCGGCGAGTGCCGCCGCCACCGCGGCGCCGTCCCGCAGATCGACCGTCCGCGCCTCCTCGTTCGCGGTCTCGGCGCGCAGCGGCACCCGGTCGAGCAGCACCAGCCGGTCCGCCTCCGTCCGCAGCGCCTCCCGCACCACGGTCCCGATCCGCCCCGCCGCACCCGTGATCGCGATGGTCCCGAGATCCATGGCGTCACCCCCCGTTCGTCGACAACCCAGACTTCCCCGGTCCCGGCATTCCCGGTCCAGGCATTCCCTGTCCGGGCATTCCCGGTCCAGGCAACTCCGGTCCCGGCCTTCCCGGTCCAGGCATCCTCGCCGCTGGCGCTCCGGTCATCAAGAAGTACCGGTCGAGGAGCTGGGGCAGATAGTCCGCGCCCGGGCCGAGCCGCTCGGCCGCTGCCGACGACGGTACGAACGCGAGCGCGTCCAGCTCCGGTTCGGCCGCCGCGTCGCCGCCCGGCGCGGACAGGGGCGCGGGCGCGTGGGCGAGGGCCGCGTGCGTGCTGCGGACCAGCGCTTTCGGGAGCGGTGGCGCGAGGAAGTGGAAGCCGAGGCTGCCGAAGCGCCGTCCCCGGGTCAGACCCCACGGTTCCAGTTTCTCGCCCGGCACCTCCACCCCGGTCTCCTCCACCAGCTCGCGCGCGGCGTGGCCGCGAAGTGCGGTCATGTCCAACGCCTGGCCGGCCGGCGGCGGTTCGACCGCCCCGCCCGGCAGCGTCCACCGCCCCGGCGCCGCCGTCGCCGCCGACCCGCGCCCGACCACGAGCCCGACTTCGCCGCCCTCCTCACCGTCGCCCTCGCACGGCAGCAGCACGGTCACGAACAGCGACCCGGGCACCCGCTCGGCCGCCCGCAGCGCCCGCAGGCCCCGCATCCGGTACGGCACGGCCGCCCACCGCACCACCAACGGCCCGGCCGCGTGCCGTTCGACGCCGAGGCTCGCGACCACCTGCCCGTCGAACGCGGCGGGATTGCGCGCCGTCGTCTCCGCCCAGAGCCGGTCCACCCCGGTCCGTTCCCCGGGCGTGAGCACCGGCGCGGGATGCTCGACGAAGTCGATGCCGTCCGGGTCGAGGAACTCGACGGCGGGGCCGGTCACGGGGTCCTCGGCGGGGCGAGCTCGGTGACGGGCCGGGGCGCGGCCCGCGGGATGCCGAGGCGTTCGCGCGCGTCGTGGACGGCGGCGAGCAACTGGCCGGCGGCCGTGGGGCCGTGGTCGAACAGGGCCGCGGCCTGCTCGGGGGTGGCGAGGATGCGGGTGTCCTTCCCGGTGGGGCCGGCGTCGGGGCCATGGCCGGGGCCGGAGTGTTCGTGGTGGGTGAGGGGCGCCGCGAAGAGCGCGTGGGCGTACGGGCCCGCCGGCTCGGTGAGGTGGCCGACGGGGATGGCGGCCGTCGCGTTCCCGAGCGGGGGCATCGAGGCCGCGCCCGTGGCCGGGTCGAGGAGGACGAGCAGGCAGGTGGGCCGGTAGTCGACGTGCTGGACCAGGACCCGGCCGCGGACGTCCGTGACGAGCACGGAGGTGCCGGCCCACAGGGCCGCGGCGGCGCGGGCGGCGCCGTATTCCCCGTCGGATGTCGCGCTTGTGGTGGTCACGGGACTCTCCCCTCGCGAAGTGGCCGGTCCATCGTGGCCCCCGAGCCGCTCCCGCGACCCCGGCTCACCGTATCCCGCCACCCGATCGAGCGGCGCGGGCC
The DNA here is from genome assembly GCF_042873935.1 of Streptomyces sp. NPDC004327. Taxonomy (NCBI): domain Bacteria; kingdom Bacillati; phylum Actinomycetota; class Actinomycetes; order Kitasatosporales; family Streptomycetaceae; genus Streptomyces; species Streptomyces sp. NPDC004327. The sequence continues at coordinate 368,722 of NZ_JBIAME010000004.1, forward strand.
GCCCTCCGGCCCTTCGGGACCGCCCGGACGGTGTCCGCTATGGGGTGACATCGCGCCGCTATGTGCCGACTTGAGGGGGCCGCAGGTTCCTGCAGCGATGCAGCTACCTGGGGGGTGAGGCGCTCTTGATCGTCCACTTCCAGCCCGCCTAAAGTCATATCGAGCCGAAAACGAAAGCGCGAACTACGGGGGTTTGTGTGGCTGTCGAGGAACCGGAAGAATTCGGGAATACCGTCTCCCTCCGCCGCAGGCTGGCCGAGGACGAGCCCTACGGTTCCGCCGGGCGAATTCGGAACCGCGCCCACGCCACCTATCAGTTCCTGGCGCAGATCGGCTCGGAACGGATTCCCGGGCGGGTGGGTGAATTCCTCGGGCCGCTGTCCGTGGAGGGCGCCCCGGCCGGCCGGGTGCTGCACGACACCGTGCTGCGCCGCCGCGTCGACCAGGCGCGACTGACGATGGCACGCAGCCGCACGGTCGACTGGGACGAACTCGGCCGCCGCATCGAGCCGTTCGTCGACACCTTCGCCCACGACGCCGCGGGGGCCTTTCCGCGCCCCGGATTCGCGCCGCTCGGCGACACCGGACTCGAGATCCTGGTGGATACGGATTTCCGTGACCCGTGGCTGAACGAGTTCCATGAGATATTCCTCGCCGGGCTCACCCCGGACGGCACCGCCGAGCATTACGACATCGTGGGAATGAGCCAGGCGGAGGCGGAGACCGCGGCCGCCGGCTGGGGAATTCTCCGGGAATACGTGCCGGAACTCGTGCAGAGCATTCGACCGCATTTCTCGCTGCTCGCCGCGGTCGACGGCGAAAGGCCGTTCTTCAGCGCGTCGACCAAGGACGTGCCTTCCGCGGTCTTCGTGTCGCGCGGCTGTCTCACCGACCCGCTGCGCGCGGCCGAGGCGCTGCTGCACGAAGGCGTGCACAGCAAGCTCTACGACATGTACGTCGGCTTCTCGATCCTGGGCGCCGGCTACGACAAGGACACCATCGCGCACGTCAAGCCGGCCTGGCACGACGGCCGGGAGAGCTGGCCGTTCGACCGGGCGCTCGCGGCGTACCACGTCTACGTGCACCTGGCGGTGTTCTACTCCACGCTGGCCGCACTGCCCGACGACAGCGCCCTGTGGCGGGACTACACGCGCGGCCAGGTCGAGGAGTCGGCCCGGTCCTGCGGGGAGCGGGCGCGGTTGCTCGGGGCCGATCTGCTGCCGCTCGGCGAGGCCCACGCCGGTGGATCCGGCGTCGCCTTCCTGCGGTGGCTGGACTCCGTACTGACCGACCACCTCGAGGCCCGGAGCGCGGCATGAACCAGGTCTACCAGCACAACCGCGTGATCACCCGGCCCGTCCCCGGCGAGCACAGCCTGCTCGTCTACACCGAGGACCAGCCCAACGTCTTCCTCCTCAACACCAAGACCTGGCTGATTTTCGCCCTGTGTGACGGAGCGACGTACCAGGAGGTCGCTGACCAGTTCGTCAGCGCCGTCGCCGCCACACAGACCCAAGACCAGGCCCTCGGCGATCTCGAAGAGGGTCTGAACCAGCTCGAGCAGAAGGGGCTCGTGCGCAGGATCAGCACCACCACCGGCACCACCAGCACCACCTGAGGCCGGGTCACGCACCCGGTACACCCCAGGAAAGGAGGTGATAGTCATGAGCCGTACCCTCATCGAGGAGCTCAAGGCCGCCCTCGCCGGCGCCACGGACGCCGACCTGCTGGTCGACGCGATCGAGCCCGACGGTACCCCGCAGGTCGCGCAGTACGCCGCGATGCCTGCCCCGCAGACCCCCGAGGTCTGATGACACGGGCGCACCCCGTGTGCGCCTTCCTGGCACCGCCCCTTCTGCTCGGGCACCAGGGGGAGACTGGACCCCCTCGGCCCGCACGCGTCCACCGCTCACCCAGCGACTCCGATGAATGAAAGCGTGCACCGGTCATGCTGTTGAAGACGAAACGCGCCCTGCTGGTCAATCCGCCGCTGTGGAACGCGTACGCCCCCCATCTCGCCGTCCCCCTGCTCACCGCCTGCATGCGCGAACGCGGACACCGGGTCAGCGCCTACGACCTCGGCATCGAGTCCGTGAACTGGCTCCTCGGCGCCGACGGGCTGCGCGCCATGGCCCCGCGCATCCAGCGCGACTGGGCCGGCGACGAGGAGCAGCGCCGTACGCAGGAACGCGCCCGGCTGGTCCTGGAACCCACGATCGAACTCATCGAAGAGGCCAAGCGGGTGCTGCGCGACGAGCACGCCCTGCACGACGAGGCCCGGCACGCGCAGGCCCGGCTCGTCGTCCGCAACGCCATGTGGTGCGTCTCCGCCGCCTTCCCCGGCCACGAGTTCGACCTCGTCGCCAACGACCTGTACTACTCGGCGCGTTCCTCGCAGCAGGTCCTCGACGCCGTCGTGGACCGCGAACGCAACGTGTACCGCTGGGCGTTCGAGCACTGCATGCCGCCGGACCTGCTCGACGACCCGGACCTGGATCTGGTCGGCGTCAGCGTCTCCGCCGACACCCAGCTGATCGCCGCGCTCACCTTCGTCAAGATCCTGCGCGAACAGCGCCCCGACATCCGGGTCGTGCTCGGCGGCAACTACACCACCCGCATGATCGACCGCTGGACGGAACGCCACCCGTTCTTCGACATGGTCGACTACTTCGTGCACAGCGAGGGCGAGGACGCCCTGCCCATGCTCTTCGAGGCCGACGGCCCCGAGGCGCTCGCCAAGGTCCCCGGCCTGGTCTGGATGGACGGCGACCGGCTGCGCAAGAACCCGCCGCGCAAGGTGCGCATCGAGCAGCTGCCGGCGCCCGACTACGACGACTACCCGCTCGACAAGTACTTCGCCCCCGGCCCCATCCTGCCGGTCTTCGCCTCCCGCAGCTGCGCCTGGGAGTGCGCGTTCTGCGCGATCCCGTTCGCGTCCGGCAAGTACCGGGGCCGCAGCGCCAACACCACCGTCGACCAGATCGAGTGGCTCGCCCAGCGGCACGGCACCCGCTACTTCATGTTCGTCGACGAGATCCTCACCCTGCGGTCGCTCGGCACCGTGGCCGACGAACTGATCAAGCGCGAGACGGACATCAACTGGTACGGCGAGACGCGCTTCGCCCGCGGCCTCGACGAGGACCTCGCCGAGCGGCTCTACGCCTCCGGCTGCCGCCGGATGAACTTCGGTCTGGAGTCGCACGTCCAGCGGGTCCTGGACCTGATGAAGAAGGACACCGAGGTCGGCGCCATCGACACCACCGTCGAGGCGATGCTCAAGGCCGGCGTGCCCGTGCACCTCTTCGTCATCCACGGCTTCCCCGGCGAGACCGAGGAAGAGGCCCGGCACACCGTGGAGTTCGCGGAGACCACGATCCGCCGCGCCACCGACGAGTTCGGCGTCAAGCACTGCACGTGGGGCGGCTCGCCCTTCGTCCTCGACGCCTTCTCGCCGGTCGCGTCCGACCCGGAGAAGTTCGGCGTCCGGGTCATCCTGCCGCCGGAGTCCGACGACCTCGCCCTGACCTACGACTACGAGGTCGAGCGCGGCATGGACGCCCGCGAGAGCGTGCTCTTCGGCCGCGACGTGCAGCGCCCGCTGGAGGTCTCCGCCCAGCAGTGGTTCCGTCCCGGCCGGGCCGCGGCCCTCACCGGCGTGGAGGAGTACACCTTCGTACGGGCCAGCAACGGCGCCGAGGCCGCCCAGCTGCTGCCCAACGGCGGCCGCGACGAGATCCCGCTCCTCCCCGGGGAGCCACTGACCCTCGCCCCGCACACCGAGATCCGCCGGCTGCCGTGGACCGGCGCGGAGGGCGAGGCGGGCGAGCTGGTGCGCTGGGGCCTGTACGCCGCCATCGGCGACCGCTTCGTCGAACTGCACACGCCCGCCACCGTCGACCTGGAACTCCTGCGCACCACCACCCCGGCGGAGGAGCTCGCCGCTCTCTTCGAGCGGGACGGCGTCGTCGGCGTCACCGTCACCGGCGCCGAACTCGTCGCCCTCCTCGTCCGCTTCGGCTTCCTGGCCGGCGAGGCCACGCACTCCGTCCACCCGGCGGCCTGGCCGGACGCCCTGGCCTCGGCGGGCACGGCGGTCTCCGAGAACCCCGTCTTCGTCCGCGAACCCGGCGTGCACGAGGTGGAGGAGGACACCACCATCGTGCTCAGCTCCACCGTGACCGGCCACGCGCTGCGTCTCGGCCGCCTCGGCCGGCTGCTCTGGCTGGCCTGCGAGGAGGGCCTCGGCCTGGCCGGCGGCCACGACCCGCACGGCGTCTGGGACCTGGGCCTGGTCGCCGAGACCGAGCGGATCCTCGCCAAGCTGGAGATGTACGGTTTCGTCCACCGGCGCGCCCATGCCGCCGATCTGGAGCCCGCACGTTGACATCCACGCACGACGAGCACGACACGCACGAGACGGACGCCGCCCCGGCGCCGGCCCGGCCGCTCAGCGCCGAGTTCCGCAAGCTCTGGGGCGCGTTCGCCGTCTCCGGCATCGGCGACGGCATCCGCATCACCGCACTGCCCCTGATGGCCGCCGCCCTCACCGGCGACCCGCGACAGGTGGCGCTCGTCGCCACCTTCGAGCGGCTGCCCTGGCTGCTCTTCGCCCTCGTCGGCGGCGCGGTCGCCGACCGGGTGGACCGGCGCCTGCTGATGATCGGCGTCGACGTGCTGCGCTTCGCGCTCGTCGCGGGCTTCCTCGCCCTCGCGTTCACCGACGCCCTGACGGCCGTGACGCTGTATGCCGTCGCCTTCCTGCTCGGCGTCACCGACACGTTCTACGACACCGCGTCCCAGGCGATGATCCCGTCGACCGTCGCCAAGGACTCGCTGGAACGCGCCAACAGCAAGCTCTTCGCCACCAGCGTCGTCAACCTGAGCTTCGCCGGACCGGTGCTCGGCGCCTGGCTGTTCTCCTTCGACCGGCACTCGCCCTTCCTGGTCGACGCCCTCAGCTTCCTGCTCAGCGCCGCCCTGCTGCTGCGCATCCCGGCCGGCCCGCGCGGCTTCCGCCCCGAGCCGCGGCCCGGCACCGAACCGGCCGGCTGGCTCGGCCAGATCCGCGCCGGCCTCTCCTTCCTCCTCCACCACCCCGTGCTGCGCATCCTCACCCTGATGGTGACCCTGCTCAGCCTGGCCGGCTCCATGGCCGTCTCCGTCCTCGTCCTCTACGCGACCAGGACCCTCGGCCTGTCCGACACCGGCTACGGCTGGCTGATCGCCGGCTCGGCGGTCGGCAGCCTCGTCGGAAGCGCCGTCGCGAGCCGGCTCAGCGCCCGCTTCGGCTGGGGCGCCGCCCTGACCGTCTCGGTCTTCGGTGCCGGCGCCTCCTTCCTCCTCGCCGGCACGATCCGCAACCCCTTCGCCGTCGCCGCCTTCCTCGCCCTCAACGGCGCCACCGTCGTCATGTGGAACGTCCTCACCGCGGCCAAGCGCCAGGAACTCGTCCCCGACGAACTCCGCGGCAAGGCCGCCGGCGCCTACCGCCTCGCGGCCTGGGGCATCATGCCCGTCGGCTCCGCCACCGGCGGCTTCCTCGCCGCCCACACGGCCCTCGCGGTCCCCATGATGACCGGCGGCACGATCCTCCTGCTGGCCGGTGTGCTCTCACTCCGGCTCGGCGCGGCCGACCGCGCGGCGCGGACGGCCTGACCGACGGGCCGGTCCCCAGGGGGCGTCCCAGCCGAGTTCGGTGTACGCGCGGCCGGCCCGGATGCCGTCGATCGCGGCGCGCGTGTACGCGACCGTCGGCTCCGGCAGGGCGTCCAGCGGCCACCACTCCCAGGCCGTGCACTTCTCCGGCTCCCGTACGGCGGGGGCGCCGGACCAGCGGGACGCCGCGAAGAAGAGCTGGATGCGGGGCTCGGCATCGGCGCGGTCGAGCACGTGCACGGTGTGGACGAGGGTCAGATCGGCCGGTTCGACGACGAGGCCGGCCTCCTCCCACGCCTCCCGGACCAGGCACGCCCGCACGCTCTCCCGCTCCACGTGCGCGGCCAGGGCGTGCCACGTGCTGCCGGCGTCGGCGGGGTCGGGCGTGGTGGACATGGGGGCACCTTTCTCGGCGGGAGCGTCCGGGCGCCGCTAGCGGAGGGAGGCGCGCAGCAGCTCCTCCGCCTCGTCGAGGCGGTCGCGCAGCACGGCGGCGGCCCGGGTGCGGGCGCGGGCGTACGACTCCAGGGACGGGGTGACCGGGCCCAGGCCCTCGATCACCGTGTTCAGGGGGTAGACCGTGCAGCCCAGGTACGCGGCGTGGAGGCGGACCACGCTCAGCAACTCCGCGACCGGCACGGCCGGATGGAGGTCGTGGTAGACGGCGGCGAGACGGGCGAGGCCGGTGGGCCAGTCGGTGTGGGTGAGGACGGTGTGCGGGTCGAGAGCGAGGCGGCCCAGCTCCCACACCGGGCCGCGCAGGCCCGGCGGGGCGAAGTCGATGACGGCGGCGACGCGTTCGCCGCGCAGCAGCACGTTCGGGCCCGACAGGTCGCCGTGCACCAGCTGCGCGAGCATCCGCTCGGGCACCCGCTCCAGGAGCCGCCGCGTCGCCGGCAGCGCGGCCAGCCGCTCCCGGGCCGTCTCCAGGGCCCAGCGTTCGAATCCGGTGCGGGGCGGCTCCGCCTCGTAGCGCCGTACGAGCTCCGAGAGGCGGTCCCGGCCGCGGACCGGGTCGACGGCCCGGCCGCGTCCGGCCTGGCGGGGCGGGCCGAAGGGATGGCGGGCGAGGCCGCGGTGCAGCCGTCCGACCGCCTCGCCGACGGCCTCCCAGGCCCGTCCGGAGAGCCGCCCGTCGGCGGTCACCGCGTCGGCCACGTACTCCGTCACCGAGACCGTGACCCCGGCCCAGGAGGCGACGAGCCGGTCGCCGTCGAGCGTGGCCCGGGCACGCGCCACCGGCACCCGGCACAGCCGGGCGTACTCGCTGAGCCGGGCCGCGCTCTCCGCGCGCTCGGGATCCGTGCCGGCGGGATGGGTCTTGACGAACCAGCGGCGGGCGTCGGGCGTGGTCGCCAGGTAGTTGCGGGTCGCGGTGCCGGAGGGCCCCTCCTCGACCGCCTCGGGCACGAGGCCGAACCCGGCGGCGAGCAGCAGCAACACCCGCTCGATGGAGGGAGAAGCGGGGGAAGCGGAGGGGGACGGGGAGGCAGAGGGGGAGGAGAAGGGGGACACGTAGGTCATGACAGCACCTGATCCTCGCCCGGGACCAGACCGTCCCCGGACTGCGCCGGCACCACCGGGTGCCGCCGGGCGCACTGACGGGCCTGAGGCGGTTCGCCGCCCGAGAGGAGCTGTCCGGACGCGCAGGTGCCGCTGGGCGGGGTGGTGGTGCTGGCGGGCATCCGCGCCTCCGGCCGGTCGTCGTCGGGTGCTGCCAGGCCCAACGAGACCGCCGCCGATGTCGAACGCATGTATTTCGGACAGACTGTGAACCCCGCCCTCCCGGAGCCGCCGACGACCACGGCCCGGCCCGACGCCACGCGGTCCGCGCCGCCGCCCGGCAACCGGCCCGAGCCGTTGCCCGAGGTCAGCGAGGGGTGAGGAGGCAGAACTCGTTGCCTTCCGGGTCGACCAGAACCGTCCAGGAGAGGGCGGACTGGTCGATGTCGGCATCGCTGGCGCCCAGGGCGCGCAGCCGGGCCGCCTCCGCGGCGAGGTCGTCGCCCGGGTAGGGGCGGACGTCGAGGTGGACGCGGTTCCACCCGCTCTTGGTGTCGGGCGTGCGGATGAATTCCAGGTAGGGGCCCACGCCTTGGGCGGAGCGCATGGTCGCGTGGCCGTCGGTGACCTCGTGCACCGTCCAGTCCATGGCCTCGCCCCAGAACCGGGCCATCTCCCGTGGGTCGGTGCAGTCGACCACGACCGCGGCGACCGGCCCGGTGTTCCGGTAGACCGGACGGGGCTCCAGGACGCAGAACTCGTTGCCCTCCGGGTCGGCCATGACCGTCCAGGGGACCTCGCCCTGACCCACGTCGGCGAGCGTCGCGCCGAGATCCTTCAGGCGCGCGACCAGCTCCGCCTGATGGGCGGCCGAGGTGGTGGCCAGATCGAGGTGCACGCGGTTCTTGACCGTCTTGGGTTCCGGGCCGGCGACGATGTCGACGCAGACGGCCACGGGGTCGGGATAGGCGAAGCCCACGGGTTCGAGGTTGGTCACGCCGGGCCCCTCGCTGTCGACACCCCAACCGAGCGCCTCCGCCCAGAACCGGCCGAGCGCGGAGTCGTCCTGGGCCTTCATGGTGATCTGCACGAGTCGAGTTGCCATGCCGCGGATCCTACGGCCGTGTCCGGCCCGGGCCGGCGCGATCGCTCACGCCGCGTAGTCCCGCAGCGTGATGTTCTCGGCCGTCTTCCGGGCGATCCGCGCGGCCATGTTCTTGCCCGGCAGATACGGCATGACCTTGTAGTACCGGTTGAGGAACGAGGCCAGCAGGCGGCTCTCCGGCACCATCAGCCGGGCGACGCCGTCGCCCATCTTCCGGCAGCCCTCCGCGTACGCCCGCATCTCTGCCTCGTAGCGGGCGAAGGCCACGGTGTGGTCGCCGTCCGCCGCGGCCAGTTCGCCCGCCAGGACGTACGCGCCGACCAGGGCCAGGCCCGAGCCCATGCCGGAGAGCGACGACGGGCTGCAGGCGGCGTCGCCGACGAGGGCGACGCGGCCGCGGGTCCAGGAGTCCATGCGGACCTGGGCCACGGAGTCGAAGTAGAAGTCGGGCGCGTGCCGCATGTCGTCGAGGAGCCGGTCGCTCTGCCAGCCGGTGCCCGCGAACTGCTCGGCGAGGACGGCCTGTTGCCGCGGCACGTCCTTGCGGTCCAGGCCGAGGGCGGGCGAGCCGAAGTAGAAGACGGCCTTCGCCTCGGCGTTGTGGCGGGAGCTGTACATCGCGACGAGCCTGCCCGCGGTGCGGTAGGCGTGGCCTGTGTGGTCGAGGCCGAGGTGGTTGGCGGTGGTGAAGATCGCGCAGTACACGCCGAGGTGCTGCACGAACCGCTCCTCGGGCCCGAAGGCGAGCCGCCGGGTGTTCGAGTGCAGCCCGTCGGCGCCGATGACGAGTCCGAAGCGGCGGGGCGCGCCGCGCTCGAAGGTGACGGTCACGCCGTCCGGGTCCTCGGCGAGCGAGGCGATGGAGTCGCCGAAGACGTACTCCGTGTCGTCCTTCGTCGCGTCGTACAGGACCCGCGCCAGGTCGCCCCGCAGGATCTCCAGGTCGCCGGCGAACAGGTCGGCCGGCAGCGTGGCCTGCGGCCTGCCCGCCGCGTTGACGTACGACATGGAGCCGTTGCCGGTGCGGACCGCTTCGAGGGCGTCGAGCACGCCCATCCGGCGCAGCACCGACAGGTGCGCCTCGCCGCGGAAGTCGACGGCGTAGCCGCCGTCGCGCAGCGCCGGGGCCCGCTCGACGACGACGGGGCGGAAGCCGTGGCGGCGCAACCAGTAGGCGAGGACGGGGCCGGCGACGGAGGCGCCGGAAATGAGGACGTCACGGTTCTTGCGGAGGAGAGTGGTGTGGTTCGTCATGGCAGAGAGCTTGCCGAGGGACGCTCACCGCGGGCTCACCGCGCGCTCACCGCCCGGCTGAGTCCCGGTGAGCGGCGCCCGGTGAGCGGCGCCCGGTGAGCGGGGCCTGCCCGGTGGTCCCGTCACGAGTCCCGGGTGAGCCGGCCTGCCTGGCGGGCCCGTCACAGTGAGTCCGGGTGCTCGGGGGCTGCCCGGCGGGCCGGTCACGGTGAGTCTGGGTGGGCGGGGAGCTGTCCGGGGGGTCGGTCACGGTGGGTCCGGCGGGGTGGGGCATGCCCAGCGGGTCGGTCACGGTGAGTCCGGGTGAGCGGGGCCCGCTCGGCGGGTCGGTCACGGTGAGCCCCGGGTGAGCCGGCCTGCCCGGCGGACCGTCACGGTGAGCCCCGGATGAGCCGGGCTGCCCCGGCGGGCCCGCAACGGTGAGCCCCGGGTGAGTCCGCCCGGCGGACCGTCACGGGGAGTACGCGCCGATGCCGAGCCGCCGCAGTACGTCCGGGGCCGCGGGTCCCAGCCCCGTCGCGGCCCGCGCCGCCTCCGCGTACCGCTCGCGCGCGGTGGTGCGGTCGCCGCGGGCCTCGGCGACCCGGCCGAGGCCGGCGAGCGTGCGCACCAGGTTGCCGAGCGCCTTGATCCAGTGCCGGTCGACGCGCTCCAGCGCCTCCGTGTAGAGCCGCTCCGCCGCTGCCGTGTCGCCCGCCGCGAGCGCGAGATCGGCCTGGCCTCGCAGGGCGGCGGCGAGCCGGTCGGCGCTGCCGGCGGCGCCGGCCAGCTCGGCGGCGCGGGCGTAGTCGGCGCCGGCCGCGGCACGGTCGTCGGCGGCGCGCAGATCGCCCCGGTTGACCAGCAGGTCGGCGGAGTCCTCCAGGGCGCCGAGCTGTTCGGTGAGCGCGAGGGCCTCGTCGGTCAGCGCGATCGCCTGCGCCCGGTCGCCGCGCCCGCCCGCCAGGTCGGCGAGCGCGTCCAGGGCGAGCGAGGTGCCCCAGCGGTCGCCGAGCGCGCGAAAGCCCTCGGCGGCCTCGTCGAGGGAGCGTTCGCCCGCCGCGGTGTCGCCGTCGCCGAGGAACCCGTACGCCGCCACATAGCGGGCGACCGCGCGCGCCCACGGATCGGGGCCGTCGTGCTGGGCCGAGACGAGCGCGAACGCGGCCCGCAGGTCGGCGGGTGCGGCCTGCTCGCCCGCGTTCCGCATCATCCACAGCAGCAGGGCGACGGGATAGCGGCCCGCCCCGTCACCGGACCAGGCCGCTGCCAACTCCCGTGCGGCCGCGGCCCGGTGGCGCTGCCAGAGCGGCCCGGCGACGGGGCCGGAGGCGGCGAGCAGCACGCACACCGCGTACTCCTCGCCGAGGCCCGCGGGCGGCCCGGCGGCCCCGTCGCCGGTGTCGATCAGCTCCAGGAGCCCGGCGGCGAGCGGTGCGACCGCGCCCGCGCGCCCGCCGATCCACAGGGCCGTCGCGGCGGCCGCGAGCAGTTCCAGGGCCGTCACCGGCTCCCGGGCGGCGACCGCCCGGCGCACCGCCGCCAGCAGGTTGTCGTACTCGGCCGACAGGACCGGCAGCCAGCCGAGTTGTGCGCCGCTCAGCAGGTGGGGCGCCGCCGACCGCAGCAGGCCGAGGAGCCAGTCGGCGTGGGCCCGCTCGGCCGGCTCGGCCCCGCCCTCCGCCGTCAGCCGCTCGGCGGCGTACGCCCGGATCGTCTCCAGCATCCCGTAACGTCCGCGCCCGGGACCGTCGTCGGACCGGCGCAGGAAGGACTTGTCGTCGAGCGATTCAAGCGTCTCGGGATCGGTCCCGCACACCCGCGCGGCCGCCTCGGCGGTCGCGCCGCCGGCGAAGACCGCGAAGCGGCGGGCCGCCCGGCGCTCCTCCTCGGACAGCAGGTCCCAGCCCCAGGCGACGACGGAGCGCAGCGTGCGATGGCGTTCCTCGGCCGTGCGGCTGCCCCGCGCGGTGAGTGCGAGCCGGCTGTCGAGCCGGGCGTCCAGACGCTCGGCGAGCTCGTCGGCGTCCAGGGTGCGCAGCCGGGCCGCCGTCAGTTCGACGGCCAGCGGAAGGCCGTCGACGGCCGCGCAGATCCGCCGCACGAGGGCGGGGTCGGGGGCCGGGGCGCGCCGCACGGCGGCGGCCCGGTCGGTGAAGAGGCGCACCGCCTCCTCCTCGTCCAACGGGCCCACCGGCCACAGGTGTTCGCCGATCACACCCAGCGGTTCCCGGCTGGTGGCGAGCACGCGCAGCCGCGGACAGGCGGCGAGCAGCCGGGCGGCGAGCGCGGCGGCCGCGTCCACGACGTGCTCGCAGTTGTCCAGGACGAGCAGCAGCACCCGGTCGGCGAGGGCCGTGACGAGCCGGTCGTACGCGGTCCGTGCCCCGTCGCCCTGGAGCCCGAGCCCGGTCTCGCGCAGCCCGAGCGCCGCCAGCAGGGCCTGCGGCAGATCCGCGCCGTCGCGCAGCGGAGCGAGCGCGACGAAGCAGGTCTCGTCGGCGAGCCCGCCGGCGACCTCCGACGCGAGACGGGTCTTGCCGACGCCGCCGGGACCGGTGAGCGTCACGAGCCGGGCCACCCGCAACACGGCGGCGATCCCGGCCACGTCGCCGTCCCGCCCCACGAACGAGGTCAGCGGGGCGGGCGGTGCGACGGGTGACCGATCCGGACGGACTTCCAGCAACTCGCGGTGCAGGGCGCCGAGTTCGGCCGAGGGGTCGGCGCCGAGCTCCTCGGCCAGACGCCGCCTGGTCTCCTCGTACACGAGCAGCGCCTCGGCCTGCCCGCCCTCGGCGGACAGTGCCCGGATCAGCAGCCCCGCGAGGCGCTCGCGCAGCGGATGCCGTCGCACCAGCTCGCGCAACTCCGGTACGGACGCCCGGTGTTCGCCGAGGAGCAACGCCGCCTCGTACCGGTCCTCCAGCGCCGCCAGCCGCAGCTCCTCCAGGCGCACGGCGGCCGCCCGCACGCTCTCGCCCTCGGCGATCCCGTCGAGCGCGGGCCCCCGCCACAGACCGAGGCCCTCGCGCAGCAGCGCGGCCGCCCGCGCCGTGTCGCCGTCGGCCAGGGCCGCCCGGCCCTCGGCGGCGAGCCGTTCGAACCGGCAGGCGTCCACCGCCTCCTGGTCCGGCAGCACGATCCGGTAGCCGGCACCGGCCCGCTCGATCGCCGCGGCCGCGCCCAGCGCCGTACGGAGCCGGGAGACCTGCGACTGCAGCGCGTGCACCGACGGCGTGCCGCCCGGGTCGATCTCCTCGGCGAGCCGGTCGGCGGACACCACCGCGCCGGGCCGCACCAGCAACAGCGCGAGCAGCGCCCGGCGGACCGGCCCGCCGAGCGGCACCTCGGTGCCGTCGTCGTGCCACGCCCGCGTCTGGCCCAGGATTCCGAAGCGCATGCGGGCGATTATCCCCGTGCCGGGCGCGAGGTGATCATGCGCGAGCCCCCGCCAGCCCCCGCGAGCCCCGGGAGCGCAGGGCTCCCGGTTCCTGGAGTCCTGCGGGCACAGGGTTCCCGATTCCCGGAGCCCCGCGGATGCGGGAGCCGTGCCCGAGTGCCCGTGCCCAAGTGGCCCGTGCCCGCGTGCCCGTTCCCAAGCGCCCGTTCCTCAGTGCGCGTTCCTGAGTACGCGTGCTCATGCGCCCGCACCTGCCCGGCGGCCACGATGTGGCCGGAGGGTTCACCGCGAGGACGGGGGAGCGGCATGGGGCGTGCGAGGGGCGGGCGCACCGTCGGGCAGACGATCGCGCTGGTCGTGGCGCTGCTCGTGATCGACCTGGCGGTCATCGCCTGGCTGGTCTACGGGTACGGGATCACGGGGTGGGCCGACGGCTACGACCCGCCCGAGCAGGCCGAGGCCCCGCACGTGGCCGAGCAGGCCGCCTGGTTCCTGGCCGGTGCCGCGGCCGTCACCGGTGGCGGTCTGCTCCTCGCCCGCCGCCCCGGCGTGGGCCTCTTCCAGCTCGCCGTGCTGGGCGGCGCGGCGGCCCTCTTCGCCACCCTGGCCGCACGCTGACGTCTCCCGCGCCGGCGCGATGGTGAAGCTAGTACCACCATGAAGTCGGATACCGGCGTGGAGGTTTCTCCGCGCCGCGACGACGAAGCTCGAACACGTACCGAGGAGCGGGCGAAAGCCGCCCGCTCCCGCCAGTCGAGTGCGTGAGGGAGCCGGCAGCCATGTCCCCTGCCCAGCAGAACCAGCAGGTCCAGCAGACCCCGGAGACGGCCGGGGGCCGGGCCGCGCGGTGGACCGGTCCGGTCCTGATCGGGCTCGGGCTCGCGCTGATCCCGTGGGTGGTCTATCTGCACGTGGGCATGCCCGCCACCGCGCAGGAGGCACGCTGGGCCTGGACCTGGACCGGGCTCGACGCCCTGGAGGCGCTGGCCCTGATCGGCACGGGCCGGCTGCTGATGCGCCGCGACCCCCGGGCCTCCCTCACGGCCACGGCCGTCACCGCGCTGCTCGTCGTCGACGCCTGGTTCGACACGATGACCGCGAGTTCCGGCGAGGACCTGGTGTGGGCGATCGTGCTGGCCGTGGTCGCGGAGCTGCCGCTGGCGGTGGTCTGCGCGCGGCTCGCCTGGCGTGGGTTTCCCCACGTGAGGTACGCCGCCGGTGGCCACGCGTTGGTGCAGGGCGCGGTGTCCGTCCGGATATCGTGACGGCATGGCCCTGACATCCGGAATGCGGGCCCGGCTGGCCCGGGTCAGTGAGCGCACCACCTTCCTGACGGTCGGCGCGCTCCTCCAGCTCACCGCGTTCTGGCTGGCGTTGGCCGTGCTGCCGGTCCGCCCGCTGACCTCCCTCCAGCAGCTCCGGTTCCGGAGCATGCTCGGGGTGACCATCCCGCCCGCGACGACCCGCGAGGACGCGCCGCGCGGCCTACGCGACCGCCTCACCTCGTCGGTGACGCACCGCCAGCTGAGCTACCACCTGCTCGCCGGGCCGCTCGTGGCGCTCGGCACCGCCACGCTCCTCACGCTGTGGGCGGTCGGCTTCGCCACCCTCCTCGCCCCCGCCTGGATCTTCGCACTGCCACCCGAATCGAAGGTCGGCCGGCTCGCCGCCATGGGTGTGGACGGCTACCTCTGCGTGATCGGCCTCGTCACGCTGCTCGTCGTCATGTGGCTGACCGGGGTCCTGGTCCGCCTCGACGTCCTCGCCGCCACCGAGCTGCTCGGCCCGAGCCGCACCGAACAGCTGCGCCGCCGGGTCGAGGACCTCTCCGAGAGCCGGGCCGGCGTCCTGGACGCCGCCGACATCGAACGGCGCCGCATCGAACGCGACCTGCACGACGGCGCACAGCAGCGCCTGGTGTCCCTCGCGGTCAACCTCGGCATCGCCAAGGCCACCGTCACCGACCTGCCGAACGCGCTGAAGGTCATCGCCGAGGCCCACCGCGAGGCCAAGGACGCCATCACCGAACTCCAGGACCTGGTCCGCGGCCTGCACCCGGCCGTCCTGGAGGACCGCGGCCTCGACGCCGCCCTCACCGGACTCGCCTCCCGCGTCCCCGTACCGGTGCGGCTGTCGGTCGCGGTGGAGCCGCGTCCCACGGCGGCCGTGGAGGCCGTCGCGTACTACGTCGTGTCCGAATCGCTGACCAACGTGGTCAAGCACGCCCGTGCCTCCCAGGTGGACGTCCGGGTCGAGAGAAGGGGAGACCTGATGACCTTGACGATCGCCGACGACGGGGCCGGGGGCGCGGACCCGGCAGGCGGGACCGGCCTGGCCGGCCTCGCCAAGCGGGTCACCTCCGTCGACGGGACGTTCGTCATCGACAGCCCGGTCGGCGGACCCACCCGGGTGGAGGTGGAGCTGCCGTGCGCGCGGTGATCGCCGAGGACTCCGTGCTGCTGCGCGTCGGACTCGTCAAGGTCCTGGAGATGGCGGGCTACGAGGTCGTCGCCGAGGCCGGCGACGAGCCCGGGCTGCTCGCCGCCGTCGAGGAACACCGGCCCGACCTCGCCGTCACCGACGTGCGGATGCCGCCGGGACACAGCTCGGAAGGGGTACGCGCCGCCCTGGCGATCCGGGAACGCTGGCCCGGCACGGCCGTGCTGCTGCTCTCCCAGTACGTCGAGGAGCAGTACGCCGCCGACCTGCTCGCCAAGGAGACCGCCGGCCTCGGCTATCTGCTCAAGCAACGCGTCGCCGACGTCGAGGAGTTCATCGAGGCGCTGCACCGCGTGACCGCGGGCGGCACGGCCCTCGACCCGCAGGTCGTCTCGCAGCTGCTGCTGCGCCGCCGCAGGGACCCGCTGGAGCGGCTGACGGGACGCGAGCGCGAGGTCCTGGAACTGATGGCGTCCGGCCGATCCAACCTGGGCATCGCCCAGCAGATGGTGGTGAGCGAGAGCACCGTCGCCAAGCACATCAACAACATCCTGGCCAAGCTCGACCTGCCGAACGTCGACGCGGACCACCGCCGGGTGCTCGCGGTGCTGCGCTTCCTCGGCGTCTGACCCGGGGGCCCGGGCGGCGGCCGAGGCCCGGGCCCGGCCTGTGGATACCCGGCGAGGCCCGGCCTGGCCTGTGGATACCCGAGTGCGATTGTCGGTCGCCCGTGATAGTCACTACTCCACCGGGAGGGGTGATCACTGACCCCGCCCGATCGGACAAGCAAGGGGTGGGGACATGGCGTTGCTCCGTGACTGGGGGCGCACGCTGGCGAGACGGGCCGGGAAGCCCGCGCCGGCGCAGGTGCTGAAGGACTCGGGCGATCCCGACGTGTGGCGGGTCCGGGTGGCCGCCGAGGCCGCCGACTGGGAGACCGTACGGGCCGTGCTCGACGCGCGGCCCGAGAGCGCCGACCGGACGGACATGCTCTGGGCCGTGGGAGAGACCGCCGGGGTGGAGCGGTGGATCGCCGAGGTCCTCGAAGCGGAGCCGGACGCCCTGCTGCCCCGGCTCGTCGCCGGCTACCGGTACGTCAGCTGGGGCTGGGAGGCCCGCACCGGCGCCCGCGCCCAGAACGTGTCCCGCGAGCAGTTCGACGTGTTCCACGAGCGCCTGCGCCAGGCCGAGACATGGCTGTACGAGGTCGCCGAGCGCGAGCCCGGCTGGATCTCGCCCTGGTACGCCCTCCAGGTCAGCGGACGCGGCCTCCAGGTCGGCCAGGCCACCGCGCGCCGCCGCTTCGAGGCGACCGTGCGCCGCGCCCCGCACCATCTGCGGGCCCACCAGCAGCAGCTCCAGCAGGTCTGCGAGAAGTGGGGCGGATCGCACGAGCAGATGCACGCCTTCGCGCGCGAGTCCGCGTTCGGCGCGCCCGCCGGCACACCGCTCGGCCAGCTCGTCGCGATCGGTCACATCGAGCAGTGGCTCGACCTCGACGAGGGCGCCGACACCGCGTACATACGCCGGCCCGAGGTCGTCGCCTCCCTCCACGAGGCCGCCGACCACTCCTGCAGGCACCCGGACTTCGTCCGCCGCGGCCCGTGGCTCCAGGTCCTCAACACCTTCGCCATGGCCTTCTCGCTCGCGGGCGACGGCGCCGGCGCCCGCGCGTGCTTCGAGGCCACCGAGGGCAAGGTCACCGAGTTCCCCTGGTACTACCTCAACGGCTCCGACCCCGCGGCGGCCTACCAGAGGCAGCGCGCAACGGCCGGGCGCTGAGCCCACCCACGCCGAGGCCCCGGATCCCACGCCCCGGGCTTCGTGGCCCCGGGTTTCGTGCCCCGGGTTTCGTGCTCCGGTCCGGCCGCGACCTCCAGTCACGACGGCCGGTCGCGACTACCGCGCCCACCGGTCACGACTGCCGGTCACGACCGTCAGGCCCGGCTGCCCTGGCTCGCCCTCGCGCCCGTGGAGCCTCCGCCACAGCCCGTACGCCGCGCCCGCCCCCCGTACCGCCGCGCCCGCCCGCCCCACCACCCCGACCCGTCCCGCCCGCCGTGCCCACCGCGCCGGCGGGCCTGCCGAAAGACTTCGCCAGGTGTCCCATTCCGAGACCTCACAGACCGCCCACACCTTCCAGGTCGATCTGCGCGGCCTGGTCGACCTGCTCTCCCACCACCTCTACTCCAGCCCGCGCGTCTACCTCCGCGAGCTGCTGCAGAACGCCGTCGACGCCATCACCGCCCGCCAGGCGCTCGACCCCGGCGCGCCCGGCACCATCACCGTGCGCACCGGTGACACGCTCACCGTCACGGACACGGGCGTCGGTCTCACCGAGGCCGACGTGCACCGCTTCCTGGCCACCATCGGCCGCAGCTCCAAGCGCGCCGCCGACGGCGCCTTCGACGGCGCCGGTCTGGACGCGGCCCGCGGCGAGTTCATCGGCCAGTTCGGCATCGGCCTGCTCGCCTGCTTCGTCGTCGCCGACGAGATCACCGTGCTGAGCCGGTCCGCCGCCGACCCGGCCGCGCCCGCCGTCGAATGGACCGGCCACTCCGACGGCCGCTACACCCTGCGCACCCTGCCCGGCTCCGCCGTGCCCGAGCCCGGCACGACCGTGCGGCTCACTCCGCGTGGCGACAACGCCGAGTGGACCACCCCCGACCAGGTCGTCGCGCTCGCCCGGCACTACGGCGGACTGCTCCGCCACGAGGTCACCGTCGTCGGCCCGCGCGGCGAGACCCACCGGATCAACGAGACGCCCCCGTGGGAGCGGACCCAGCGCTCGCCGCTCGCCCGCAAGGAAGCGCTCACCGACTACTGCCGCACCCACTTCGACTTCACCCCGCTCGACACCATCGAGCTCGACCTCCCGGCAGCCGGACTGCGCGGTGTCGCCTACGTGCTGCCCACCGCCGTCAGCCCCGCCCAGCGGGCCGGCCACCGGGTCCACCTCAAGGGCATGCTCCTCACCGACCAGGCCCCAGAACTCCTCCCGGACTGGGCCTTCTTCGTCCGCTGCGTCGTCGACACCACCAGCCTGCGGCCCACCGCCTCCCGCGAGTCGCTGTACGAGGACGGCGCCCTGTCCGCCGTACGCGACGCGCTCGGCGACCGGATCCGCGACTGGCTCACCGGCCTCGCCGCCAGCGACCCCGCCCTGCTGCACCGCTTCATCGACACCCACCACCTCGCCGTCAAGGCGCTCGCCCGCTACGACGACGAGCTGCTGCGGATCGTGCTGCCGTGGCTGCCGTTCGAGACCACCGACGGCAACGTCACCCTGGAGGAGTTCGCCCGCACCCACCCGACGCTGCTCGTCGCCCGCAGCGTCGAGGAGTTCCGGCAGGTCGCCCCCATCGCCTCGGCCGCCGGGCTCGGCGTCGTCAACGGCGGCTACACCTACGACCGCGACCTCGTCCACCGGCTGCCCGAGATCCGCCCCGGCACGACCGTCACCGACCTCGACCCGGCCACCGTCACCGCCCACCTCGACGCCGTCGACCCGACCGCCGAACTGCGCGCCGCCGCCTTCCTCGCCGTCGCCCGCGAGACCGTCGGCGTCCACGACTGCGACGTCGTGCTGCGCGACTTCCAGCCCGTCACCGCGCCCGCGCTGCTCCTCGACAACCGCGAGGCACGCCACGAGCGCACCAGGTCCAGCCTCGCCGCCGACAGCGACGGCCTGTGGGCCGACATCCTCGGCTCGCTGCGCCACGAGACCCCCCGCGCCCAGCTCGTCCTCAACCACCTCAACCCGCTGGTCCGGCAGGCCATCACGATCACCGAACGCGGCCTCGCCGTCACCACCGCCGAAGCGCTCTACGGGCAGGCCCTGCTGCTCAGCCGCCGCCCGCTCCGCGCCAGCGAGAGCGCCCTGCTCAACCGGGCCTTCATCGGCCTGCTCACCCACGCCATGCACCACCAGGCCGAGCCCGGTCCCGAGTCTGCGAAGGACCTGTAAATGCTGGACACCCCCCAGGCCGTGCTCGAAGCGCTGCGCGAGAACCACGACCGCACGCACGGCCTGCACCGCACCGTCACCGCCGAGGAACTCGTCGAGGCCGCCGAGCAGGTCGACGAGCCCGGCAAGCCCGAACTGCTCGTCACCGCCCTCCTGGAGCTGATGACGGCGTACGAGTTCACCGGCGAGCACCGCAAGTCGCCGGTCGTCTTCGCCCGGCTGCTCAAGCTCTGGGACACCGTCCCCGACTCCTTCAGCCCGTACGAGGCCCACCAGGTCTTCTGGCGCTTCAAGTGGGTGGCGACCTCCCTGATCCAGGTGCCCGAGGTGCCGCTGGCCACCCTCGACGGCTGGATCGACCGGATGCGCGAGCGGTACGAGGCCGCCGGGCACGGCATGCAGCCGGTGGCCGCCATGCGCTTCCACGTCGCCGCGCACACCGGCACCGGCGTCGCCGACGCCCACGACCTGTGGGTCACCCGGCCGCGCACCGAGCTCAGCGACTGCGAGGCCTGCGAGACCCGCCACCTCGCCTGGCACCGGATGAGCTCAGGCGACGACGAAGCCGCCCTCGACAGCTGGCGGCCGGTCCTCGAAGGCGCCCAGAGCTGCAGCGAGGAACCGCAGATGAGCCAGGCGCGCGCCCTGCTGCCGCTGCTGCGCACCGGCCGCACGGACGAGGCCCGCTCGCACCACCTCACCGGCTACCGCCGGGTGCGCGGCAACACCGGCATGCAGGAGGAGGTCGGCCTGCACCTGGAGTTCTGCGCCCTCTCCCGCAACGAGGGCCGCGGCCTGGAGATCCTCGCCGAGAACCGGGCCCTGTTCGAGACGACCGGCGCGCCGCTGAACCACCTGGAGTTCCTCACCGGCGTCGAGGCGCTGCTCGCCCGGCTCGCCGAGGACGGCCACGCCGACACCGTCGTCGCCGGGCCGCCCGGCCGCACCTGGACGGCCGGCACCCTCCTCGCCCACGTCCGCGCCGAGGCGGACGGCCTCGCCACCGCCTTCGACGCGCGCAACGGAACGACGGCCGTCGGCGAGCGGCGCCGCGCCCGGCTCGCCCGGCGCCCGGTGCTCGACGAGCCGCTGCCGCTCGGCCTGCGCACCTCCGTCACACCGGGCACGCCCGGCACGGCCCCGCTCCCCGTCCCCGCTCCGGCCGCCGCCACGCAGCCGCCGGCCGACTTCGCCGAGCTCGTCCGCGAGGCCCGCCGCCTGGCCGCCGAGGGCCACCCCTCCGACGAGCGGCTGTGGACCCGGATCGACGAGCGGCTCGCCGATGGCTCCGCGACCCACGACGACCGCCTCGGACCCGAGGAACTGCTCCTGGCCGAGCTCGCCGAGCAGCGCGCGACCCTGCACCGCACGGCGGACGACGGGGACCGGTTCGTCGCCGAACTGGAGCGGGCGGACGAGCTGTTCAGCGGCCTCGGCATGCCCTGGCACGCGCTCTCCGTGCGGGCCCGCGCGCTCGCCTGGGGGACCGAGGAACACCCGGACGGGCAGGACGGGCGGGCCGGGCGGCCCGACGGCGCCGGGGCCGGGGCCGCCGACGACGCGGCGGCGACCTCCGCCGGCGTCGCCGCGCTACGGGAGGAGACCGAGCGCCTCAAGGCCGAGGTCCCGCTCACGGGCGAGGACCCGGCGGCCGGTGAGACCGCCGCCGCGACCGCGGCCGGACACGACGTCGGCCGCGAGCGCGCCCTGCGCTACCTGATCGTCCTCAACTCGCTCGCGTACATCGCCTTCCAGGAGGCCGCGCGGCACGGCCGCGAGCCCGAGGCGGCCGCACAGGCCCGCTTCGAGGAGTCCGCCGGCCTGCTGCGGGCCGAGGCCGGGCGGCTCGCCGCGCCGCACCAGGTGGCCATCGCCCGGCAGTACGCGGCCGACCTGGCCGGCCGGCGCGGCGACTTCGCGCTCGCCGAATCCGAGCTGCGCGCCGCCCTGCGCGACATCGACGCCGCCGGGCGGCCCTGGCGCGGCTCGCGGCCGCGCTGCCTGCTCGCCCAGTTCCTGCTCGGCCGGGGCGAGCCGGGCGAGGCGGCGGAGCTGCTGCACCAGGCGATCGCCGACGCCGTCCGCCACGACGACACGGACTTCCCGTTCGCGCCTACGTACGTGCTGCTCGGCCACGCCACCTCTCACCTGGGCGACGGCGCGGGCGCCGTGCGCCACCTCTCCGAGGCCGCCGCCCGCTTCGACCAGGCCGGCGAGCCCGGCGAGGCCACCGAGACCCGGCTCCAGCTCGCCGACGTGCTCGCCCGCTCCGGGCGGCAGGCCGACGCCGTCGCCGTCCTGGAGTCCGTCCTCTCCGACGAGGCGGTGGCCGCCCCGGACGAGCGCCTCACCGCCCAGGCCCGGCTCACGCTCGCGCGCGGGCTGCGGGACCTGGAGGAGTTCCTGCCGGCGGCCGAGGAGTTCCTGCGCCTCGCCGAGGCGGTGGCGGGCTGGGAGGACGACCGCGAGGTCCACACCCTGGTCGCCGCCGAGGCCGCCGTCACCCTCGCGATGGCCGAGCGCCACGACGCGGCCGCCGCGGCGTACGAGCGCGCCCTCGCCTCGCACGCCGAAGCCCCCAACCCGCCGCAGGTCCTCAACATGGTGCGCGAGTTCGCCCGCCTCGCCCTGCTGTTCCGGGGCGACGAGGGCATCGACACGGCCCTGGAGCACCTGACCCGCGCCGACGCGATCCTGGCCGCCGCCGAGGACGTCGACGCGTTCCCGCACTGGTACGAGAAGGGCCTCATCCACTACCGCCGCGCCCGCGTCCTCGCCGACGCCCAGCGCTTCCCCGAGGCCCTCGCCGAGGCGGAGGCGGCCGTCGCCGCCCACGACCAGGGCGGCGAGCCGGGCGAGGCGCCGCGCGCCGAGGCCGTCCGCATCGCCGCCCTCATCGAGGCCAACGGCCTCGACCGCCCGTCCGACGCCGTCGTCCGCCTCACGGCCGCGATCGCCCGCTGCCGCGCGGCCGGGCTGACGGAGGCCGTGGAGATCCTGGACGCGCTGCGGCAGGAGTACCTGGCGCGGTGACGGCGGCGGAGCGACGGGACGGAGAAGAGACGAGGAGCGGGGAAGTGACGGAGACGAACGCCACGGTGGCCGGTGCACGAGACCGGGCACCGGAGCCCGAGCAGGACACGGAGCAGGACTGTCCGCAGTGCGGGGCGCGGGTGCCGGTCGACCGGCGGTTCGTGGTCTGGTGCGCCGCCTGCGACTGGAACGTGGACCCCGCGCGCGGCACGGACGCCGAGCCGGAGGACGGCCCCGTCGAGCGGTTGCGGCGGGAGATGGCCCGGCGCCACGGCGAGCGGCTCTTCGCCGGCCTCGCGCAGGCGCGGGGCGGACCGGGCGAAGGGGGCGCGCCGGGCCCGGGCGGCGCGGCGGGCGTGCTCGCCGTGCTCCTCGCGGTGGTCGTGCACGGGCTCACCGCCGCCCTGGTGGCGTGCGGCCTGTGGCTGCTCGTCGCCGGCTGGGGCGAGGGGCTCCAGGCGGTGATCGGGGCGCTGCTGCTCGGCCTGGCCTTCGTGCTGCGGCCCCGACTCGGCAGCTACGCCGCGCTGCGGAAGTCCGACGAGCCGCTGCTCGAACGGGCCGACGCGCCCCGGCTCTTCGCCCTGCTCGACGACGTCGCCGCGGCGGTGGGGACCCGGGGCGTCGACACCGTCGTGGTCAGTGCCGATTCGAACGCGGGCGTCACGACGTACGGGTTCCGCCGGCGCCGGGTGCTGCGGCTCGGCCTGGGCCTGTGGACCGTGCTCGACCGGCAGGAGCGGATCGCCCTGCTGGGCCACGAGTTCGGCCACTACGCCCACGGCGACACCCGGCGCTCGCTCCTCGTCGACGGCGCGCTGCGGACGCTCGGGACCTGGCGATACATGCTCGCGCCCCAGCCCACCACCGCCCTGGTCGAGCACTTCGCCAACCTGCTGACCCTCGTCCCCCGCTGGACCGTGCACGGACTGATCGTGCTGCTCGACCAGACGACCCTGCGCGACTCCCAGCGGGCCGAGTACCTCGCCGACACCACCGCGGCCAGGGCCGCCGGGGCGGACGCCGCCGTCGGGCTGATGGACCGGCTGCTCCTCGGTGGCGCCACCGTGTCCGTGCTCCAGCGGGAGACGGTCGCCTCCCGCACCCGCATCGGAGGCGCCGCGCGGCGCGAGGATCCGGCCTCCGGACTCTGGCACCGCCTCGCGACGGAGATGGGATGCGTCCCGGACCACGAGTACGAGCGTCTGCGCCGCGTCGCCGAGCTGCGCGCCCACAGCGTCGACTCCACCCATCCGCCCACGCATCTGCGTCGCCGGCTCCTCGCAGGCGCGGCCCCGCACCCCGCCCGCGTCGTCCTCGACGAGGCCCGGGCCGAGGCCGTCGACGCCGAACTGGCCGAGGCCGCACGGGCCGTGGCGCGCGAGATCGTGAGCGCGGGGTAGCAGCCCCGTCCCGCCCCCGTCCGGCCTCCTCGCCGCACCGGCGCACGCGCCCGATGGGCCGCGCCCCCTCGCGTGTTACCTGCTGGTAGGGAATGATGGCGGCGGACCAACCGAACCATCCACACGGCCGGGGGCGATGCTGCGGTGACCACCAACCACCACGAGGACACGGTGCACGCCTTCCGGGACGACGCGCTCGGCGAGCACGACGCCGTCGGGCTCGCCGCCGCGATCCGGCGCGGCGAGGTCGGGGCCGAGGAGGCGGCGAAGGCCGCGGCCGAGCGGGTGCGGGACGTGGAGGACCGGCTGCACGCCGTGCAGACGTACGTCGACGTGGTGCGGCCCGCCACCGGCGGCATCGGGCTGCTCGCGGGCGTGCCGACCTTCGTCAAGGACAACACCGACCACCGCGGCCTGCCCACGGGCCACGGCAGCGCCGCCTTCACCCCGCCGCCCGCGAAGCAGCACGCGCCGTTCGTCCGGCAGTTCCTCAGCAGCGGCGTCACCGTTCTCGGCAAGACCCGGCTGCCCGAGTTCGGCTTCAGCCCCAGCACCGAGTACGAGCACGCCGAGCCCGTCCGCAACCCCTGGCACACCGGACACTCCGCGGGCGGTTCCTCCGGCGGCAGCGCCGCCCTGGTCGCCGCCGGCGCCGTGCCGCTCGCGCACGCCAACGACGGCGGCGGCTCCATCCGCATCCCGGCCGCCGCGTGCGGCCTCGTCGGGCTCAAGCCCACCCGCGGCCGCGTCGTGGCCAACGCCGAGAGCCGCCGGCTCCCGCTCGACATCGTCAACGACGGCGTCGTCAGCCGCACCGTACGGGACACCGCGACCTTCCTCGCCGCCGCCGAACGCTACTGGCGCAACCACGACCTGCCGCCCGTCGGCCTCGTCGAGGGCCCCGGCGAGCGGCGGCTGCGCGTCGGCCTGCTCCTCGACTCGCCGAACGGCGTGCGCTCCGACGACACCACCCGCGCCGCCGTCACCGAGACCGCCACCGCCCTCGAACGGCTCGGCCACACGGTCGAGCCCGTCGAGGTGGCGCTCGACGCCCGCTTCACCGACGACTTCCTCGTCTACTGGGGCCTGCTGGCCTTCCTCATCGGCGTCACCGGCCGCGGCTACGGCCCCGACTTCGACCGCCACCGCATGGACGGCCTCAGCCGCGGCCTGCGCGCCGCGTACCTCGACGACTGGCGGCGCACCCCGGGCGTGCTGCGCCGGCTCAAGCGCACGCGGGAGGCGTACGCCGCCGCCTTCCGCGGCCTCGACCTCATCCTGTCCCCGGTGCTCGCCCACACCACGCCGCCGATCGGCCACCTCGCCCCGACCGTGCCGTACCCGACGCTGATCGAGCGGATCCTCGCCTACGTCGCCTTCACCCCCGTCAACAACGTCGTCGGCACGCCCTCGATCTCCCTCCCGGCGGCGCGCGCGACGGACGGCGGACTGCCCGTCGGCGTCCTGTTCTCCGGGCGCCCCGGCAGCGAACGGACCCTGCTCGAACTCGCCTTCGAGCTGGAGGCGGACCGGCCGTTCCGGCGCATCCAGGACAGGTGACGGGCGGGAGACCCCTTGTCGCGGCGGGACTCCCTGTGCTCCAATCCGTGTCGAACACCTACGGACCGGGATGCTCGTCAGTCCCGGGGCGGCCCCGGGGCGCGAGGGCCGGACGGCGGGGGGTGCCGCGGGGACGCGGCGCCGGACGCCGGGCGTACGGGATCCAGTATCCACGTACCCGCAGGAGCCGCAAGATGAGCAAGCACGTCCTGGCCCAGAACCAGTACGGCAAGGCCGAGAACCGCATCGTCAAGATCACCCGGCAGGGCAACGACGGTGCCTGGCACGAGATCCGTGACCTGAACGTCTCCGTCGCGCTGCGCGGCGAGTTCCGCGAGGTGCACCACACCGGCGACAACGGGAACTGCCTGCCGACCGACACCACCAAGAACACCGTCTACGCCTTCGCCAAGGAGCACGGCGTCGCGTCGCCCGAGTCCTTCGCGATCCTGCTCGCCCGACACTTCGTCGACTCGCAGCCGGTGATCCACGAGGCGCAGATCCGCGTCGAGGAGTTCGCCTGGGACCGCATCCCGGTCCCGACCCGCGCCGAGCAGCACTCCTTCGTGCGCCGCGGCCAGGAGGTCCGCACCGCGCAGGTCACCTACAACGGCCACACCGGGCAGCTCCAGGTGATCTCCGGCCTCAAGGACCTGACCGTCATGAACTCGACCAACTCCGAGTTCCACGGCTACATCAAGGACGAGTACACCACCCTGCAGGAGGCGTACGACCGCATCCTCGCCACCAAGGTCACGGCCCGCTGGGCGCACTCCGCCCAGGCCACCGGCACCGGGGACTTCGACTGGGACCGCTCCTACAAGCAGGTCAGGCGGCACATGCTGGAGGCGTTCGCGGAGACGTACAGCTACTCGCTCCAGCAGACGCTCAACGCCATGGCCGAGCGGGTCCTCGACCACTGCGCCGGCGTCAACGAGGTCCGCCTCAACCTGCCGAACAAGCACCACTTCCTCGTCGACCTGGAGCCCTTCGGGCTGAAGAACGACAACGAGGTGTACTACGCGGCCGACCGGATGTACGGCCTGATCGAGGGCACCATCCACCGTGACGGCGTCCAGCCGGTGATCGCCACCAGCGACTGGATCACCGCCTGAGCGGATGGTCTCCGCGGGTGCCCCGGCCGGGGCACCCGTACCCGGCTCAGTCGCCGAACGAGCCGTGCCGGCCCGCCCCGGACGCGAAGCGGTCGGCGCCCCGCCGGGTCTCGCCGGCCGTCAGGGGGACCATGCCGTGGCGGAACTCGGCGGCGAGGGCCTCGGGCTCGGGGAGTCCGTGCCGGCCGAGGACGGAGAGCCGGTCGTGGCGCAGGCACAGCTGCGGGAAGGCCGCGATCTCATGGGCGAGCCGTTCGGCGGCCGAGCGGGACTCGCCCGGCGGGACGAGGCGGTTGGCGAGGCCGATCGCGTACGCCTCCGAGGCCGGCACCGGGCGGCCGGTGAGGACGAGGTCCATGGCGCGGCTCTCGCCGATGAGGCGGGGCAGACGGACGGTGCCGCCGTCGATCAGCGGCACGCCCCAGCGCCGGCAGAAGACGCCGAGGACCGCGTCCTCCTCCACCACGCGCAGATCGCACCAGAGCGCCAGCTCCAGGCCGCCCGCCACGGCGTGGCCCGCGACGGCCGCGATCACCGGCTTGGTCAGCAGCATCCGGGTCGGGCCCATCGGCCCGTCGCCGTCGGGCGCCACCCGGTTGCCGCGTTCCGTGCCGACGGCCTTGAGGTCGGCGCCCGCGCAGAACGTGCCGCCCTCGCCCCACAGCACCGCGACCGAGGCGTCCTCGTCAGCCTCGAACGCCCTGAAGGCATCGGCCAGTTGACGTGCCGTCGGCCCGTCCACGGCGTTGCGGGCGGCGGGCCGCGAAAGGACCACGGTCGTCACCGGGCCGTCGCGTTCGACACGGACGGCGGGTGCGGCGGAGGAAGCGTCGGCGGTCATGGGCGGCATTCTCGACCCGCGCCCCCGAAAGCGCCAGCGCCGTCCCGTCCGGCCCGTAGCAGAATCCGGCCGTCTGCGTCCGGACAACCGCCGAGACCGTCCCGTCCGGCCCGCCCCGGTGGGACGATGCCCGTGTCCGGCGGGGGACAGTCGGGGACCAGTCACCAGGAGGGGACATGAGCAGTGACGTCCGCGAGCGGCTTGCCGGACTCGGGCTGCGGCTGCCGGAGGTGAGTGCGCCGAAGGGGGCCTACGTGCCCGCCGTGCGCAGCGGCCTCCATGTCTTCGTCGCCGGCCAGATCCCGCTGAGCGGAGGCGAGCTGACCGCCACCGGCCGGGTCGGGGCCGAGGTCTCGGTGGAGCGGGCGAGGGAACTGAGCCGCCAGTGCGCGCTCGCCGCCCTGGCGGCCGCCGACTCCGTGGCGCCGCTGGAGGCGGTCGTGCGGGTGGTGAAGGTCGTCGGGTACGTGTCCTCGGCGCCCGGCTTCGTCCGGCAGGCCACGGTGGTGGACGGCGCGAGCGAGCTGCTCGTCGAGGTGTTCGGCGCGGCCGGCCGGCACGCGCGCAGCGCCGTCGGCATGAGCATCCTGCCGCTGGACGCGCCTGTGGAGATC
This sequence comes from Streptomyces sp. NPDC004327, assembly GCF_042873935.1. Classification (NCBI taxonomy): domain Bacteria; kingdom Bacillati; phylum Actinomycetota; class Actinomycetes; order Kitasatosporales; family Streptomycetaceae; genus Streptomyces; species Streptomyces sp. NPDC004327. Next base: position 396,590 of record NZ_JBIAME010000004.1, read on the forward strand.
GAGATCGTCCTCGAAGTCGCCCCGGAGCGCGCACCGTAGCGGCGGCCGCGGGGCGTTCGGGGCGCCGCGAGCCGATCAGCGGGGCCGACCGGCCGGGCGAGGCTCGTCACCGGCCAACGGTTGGGGCGGCGGCAAGCGGTGTCCGGGACGGTCAGCCGATCCGCACCGCCGTCCCCGTCACCTCGATCCCGCTCCCTGGGTCCGCCGGGACGCCCACCGTCAGCAGGCTCGGCCGGCCCATGTCCACGCCCTGGTGGATCGTCAGCTCCGCTGGCAGCGCCACGAGTCCGAGGTCACGCAGATAGCCGCCGAGGGCCGCGGCCGCCGCGCCCGTCGCCGGGTCCTCGACGACGCCGCCGGGCGGGAAGGGGTTGCGGGCGTGGAAGACGGTGTCGGACTCGCGGTGGACGAGGGCGACCGTGGCCCAGTCGCGGCGCGCCATCAGCGCGCCCAGCGCGGCCATGTCGTAGTCGAGGTCGGCGAGCCGCTCGCGCCCGGCCGCCGCGATCACCGGGTGCCAGGCGCCGGCGTAGGCGGCGCGGGGCGGCAGGGCCGGATCGAGGTCGGCGGGGGACCAGTGCAGCGCGGCGAGCAGTTCGGCCAGATCGGCCTCGTCGATCTCGGCGGTGCGCGGCGCGACGCTCACCAGGGTGGCGACGACGGTGCCGTCCGGCCGGGCCGACGTGGTGACGCTGACCGGTCCCGCCTGGGTGTGCAGCAGCAGCTCGCCGACCCCGTGCCGCTGGGCGTGCGCGACGGCGGTGGCGATGGTGGCGTGGCCGCAGAAGGGCACCTCGGTCTGCGGGCTGAAGTAGCGGATGTCGTGCGCCCCGTCGGGGCGCGGCACGGCGAACGCCGTCTCCGAGTAGCCGACCTCGGCCGCGGTGGCGGCCATGGTCGCCTCGTCGATGCCCGTGGCGTTCAGCACCACGCCGGCCGGGTTCCCGCCGAGCGGATCGGTGCTGAAGGCCACGTAACGCAGGATGTCCATCACCCGAACGTAGCCGCCACGTCACGGCAGCGTCAAAGGCCCTGCGGCAGGCGGTGGCTGACGGACCGTGAGTGCCGAAGCGGCCGGTGGGTGCGGGGAGTTCAGGCCCAGGTGAGGAGCTGCCCCGAGGCGCCGATCCCCACCGCGAATCCCAGTGCGATTCTGCGGGCGCCACGGCTCGGGCGCACCGCGTGGAAGTAGCGCGGGTCGATCAGCAGCGCCTCGCCGGCCCGGGGGGCGATCTCCAGGGACTCGGCGCCCCGGACCACCGCCTCGTCGTAGCCGTACGAGGCGGGCAGCCGGTGCGACTCGTCCTCGGGCTGCCAGCGGTGCCGCCACAGCACCGTCTCGCCGCCCGCCGGCGGCACGCTCAGATAGAGGTTGAAGGCGAACTGGCCGATCAGCGGCACGTCGAGGAGGTCGTCGGCGTACTCGCGCAGCGAGTCGTCGAAGTGCACCCGGAAGCCCTGGTTCGGCTCCCGCGCCACTCCCGCGCCGAGCTCCCGCCCGCCCCGGCGGCCGACCGCCACCCCGCCCGGCCAGTGGGCGCCGAGCCCCTCCCGGCAGAACAGGAAGGGGTCGAAGGACAGGCCGAGGCCCTGCCAGGCCTCGTGGTGGCCGGCGAGCGCCGGCCAGTAGCTGTCGGCGAGCCCGCCGTCGGCCATGTGGTCGCTGACCCCGACCCCGAACCGCATCACCGGCGGCTGGACGCGGGCCGCTCCGTACGAGTCGAACGCCCGCTCCTCCAGCGCGCCGAGCACCTCGGCGCAGCGCTCCGGCGCCATGAAGCCGGGCACCCGGACGGCCGCGTACCGCCCGGCGGCGAGGCCGGCGAGGAGTGCGCGGGTGAAGGCGGGCGCGGTGGCGGTGCGGAAGAACGGGTCGTGCGACACGGGCGCCGGCGGGTCCGGCGCGGTGTGCGCCGGGCTCGTCGCGCTCGTCGAGTTCCCCAGGTTCCCTGACGTCATCTCGTCGGCCCCCCGACTTGTCGAAAGACAGCGGAATACAGCTGCGCCTATCCGGGATGCGATCCGCTGGTCGCGCGGAACGCGGTCTTCGCGTCGAGTTCGAGCGCCTGACGTCCGGCCTCCAGCGCCTCCATGGCGACCTGCCGGCCGAACTCCGCCTGCAACTCCTCCAGCTCGCTCCCCGGGGCGCCCCACGTCGGGGACTCGTCGTCGTAGGTGTCGGTGGGGCGAGAAGTCATGGGCGGACCTCCGAGCGATTCGGTAGGGGACGCGTCACACAGGGTGAGGCACCGTCAGGCTACGCGCAAGGCCGCCGTAGCCGACGGCCTTTGTCAACTGCCGCCGTAACGAGGGTGTTTCACGTCGGCATGCCCCGCATCGCGGCCAGCGTCCCCCTGGCCTGCACCGACAGCGGATGCTCCGAGGCCACCACCCGGTCCAGGTCGCGCACCAGCGCGCGCAGCGCGTTCACCGCTTCGGGCGTACGGCCGCGGATGCCGAGCAGTGCCAGGACGTAGGTGTAGCGCAGCCGCATCACCAGATGGGAGTCCTGCGGCTGCGAGGCGTCGCGCAGCGCCCCGGCGATCACCCGCTCCGCCTCCTCGGCCCGGTTCTGGCGCAGCAGCGCGTGCGTCAGCGTCTCCCGGACCCGCAGGATCTCCGGGGTCGCGGGCGGCCACTGGTTGCGGCGGCTGATGTCCAGGATCTGCCGGGCCTCCGTCTCGGCCTCGCGGTGCGCGCCGAGCGCGAGCACGGTCCGGGCCAGGGTGTGGCGCACCACCAGGGTGTCGTAGTGCTCGGGGCCGCGGACCTCGTTCTCCGCCTCGACGATCGAGCGCAGCAGGACCTCGGCCTCACCCTCCCGCCCCGCCTGCTCGTTGATCGCGCGGGCCAGCTTGTGGCGGCTGGCCAGGGTGTCGGCGTGGTCCTCGCCGAGGATCCGGGTGCGCGCCGTGACGACCAGGCCGAGCACCTGCTCGGCCTGGCGCAGCTGCTCCCGGTCGAGCGAGATGCGCCCCTGCTCGTGCCGCAGGCCCAGGATCTCCCGGTCGTCGGGGTCGAAGCCGTACGAGGTGCAGCGCTCCACCAGCGGCAGGAGCAGGGCGTACGCGGGGCCGAGCAGCCCGGTGGCGATGAGATAGCGGGCGGTCAGCCGGGCCAGCTCCAGGGCCTCGGTGCGCACGGTCCGGTCGGTCATGCCGAGGTCGCCGAGCAGGCAGGTGCGGGAGACCTCCAGGGTGTGCGGTGCGAGCGCGGCCCACAGCGGCCAGTTGGCGGGATGGTCGGGGTTGCGCGGATGGGTGGCGGACATCAGCATCCGCAGCGCGAGGCCGTAGTAGTCGGCGGGCCGCCGCCGGACCTCCTCGTCCTCGCGCAGCACGCCGTGCACGACCGGGTGCAGGGTGAGGACGGCGGCGAGGTTCCGGTCGGTGACACCCTCGCGCTCGTAGGCGTCGACGAGTCCGAGCTGCTCCAGGCCCTCCAGGGCGGGGCGGAGCGAACCGGCGCCGGGGAAGAGCGGGGACTGGGCGAGCACGGGGCCGGCGAGCAGGCAGCGGTAGGGGACCGGGGCGATGCTCAGGCAGGCGAGGACCTTCAACAGGGTCGGCGCGTGCGGCAGCCGGTGCTCGGCGAGCAGGTCGAGGCCGATGCCGCAGACCTTCTCCACGATCTCGCGGCCGAGCAGTTCGGTCAGGTGCGGGCCGTCCCGGTCGGCGGCGGCGTCGCCGTCGGGCGCGACCACCTGCCGGAAGGACTCGAAGTCGCGGATGTCGCTGTCCAGGGTGATCGGGCTCTCGTGCACGGCCTTGATCACGTCGGCGGCGCCGCGCAGGGCGAGCGGCAGCCCGCCCAGCCGCTGGGCCAGCCGGCGGGCGTCCTCGTTGGTGCCGCCGATGCCGCCGGTCCGTTCGAGCAGCATGGACGCGCCGTCGTCCTCGTCGAGGGGCAGCACCTGGTGGACGCGGACGCCCTCGCCCCACGCCTGCTTGCTGCGCACCCGGCTGGTGACGAGGACGGTGCCCTGGGGGTTCTTCGGGGTGCGCAGCCAGCCGGTGCCGTCGGCGACCGGGCCGTCGGGCGGGGCGAGCCGTTCGGGGTCGTCGGCGTTGTCGACGATCAGCAGCCACGGGTCGGGGCACTCGTCGAGCAGCGTCCACACCAGGTCCATGGCCGCGCCGGGCGGGCCGACGAGCCAGGCGCGTTCCACCGTGATCGAGGGGGCGCCGAGATCACGGGCGATCATCCGCATGCGCGCGCTGAGTTCGGGCGTCGACACCCACCACACCCGGTATCCGGCGCGGGCCGCCCGCTCCGCGGCCTCCAGGGCCACCCGGCTCTTCCCCGAGCCGCCGAGGCCCGCCACGACGTGCACCTGCTGACGGGCCTCGTCGGACAGCAGGTGCGCGACGAGGGCGAGCCGGTCCTTGCCCTTGAGCTGGCCGTCCGCCTGCTGCGCGTAGGGCGGCGGCGGGAAGGGCGCCAGGTCCGGGTCCTCGGCGGCGGGCGGGGGCTGGGAGGGGGCGCCGGCGTCGGCCGTGCCGTCCGGGAGCGCCGGGGCGGACTCCGACACGGGTACGGGGGCGGGCTCCGGCGGGGGCGCGGCCGGGCCGGGCTCCGCGGCCGCCTCCAGGAGGGCCTGGCGCACGGCCTGGTAGGCGTGGGCGGAGCGGTCCGCCGGCCGGACGATGCCGAAGTGGTCGGCGGGCACCACTCCGCCCCTGGGGAAGACGCCGCGCGCCACCACGGGCGGCACGATGTCGTCGGCGGAGCCGCCGTAGGCGCGCACCGGGATGGGGCACTCCTGGGCGCCGTGCTCCCGCGCGTACACCACCGAGCTCAGCACCGTGCGCTGAGCCTCCGTCACCGAGCGGTCGAAGGGACGCAGTTGCTGTTCCTGCGGGTTGTTCCACAGCTTGAGCGCCTTGCGCACGGTGAGGAAGAAGCCCGAGCCGGTGTTGGGGCAGGCGAACATGGTGAAGTGCCTGATCCGCGCCAGCTCCCGGCCCTCGCCGTTCCACAGCTTGCGGGCCAGGAAACGCTGCACGACCAGGCCGCCCTGGCTGTGGGTGACCAGGACGATCCGCTCGGCGCCGGCGAGTTCGGTCTCCAGGAAGGTGCCGAGCTGGTCGGCGATGTCGTCGGTCTCGGCGACCCGGCGATCGGGCCGGAGCCGGACGAGCGGGGAGTCGTAGGCGAAGGGATGGACGCTGACCCAGCCGGCCAGCTCGGGGTCGTCCTCGATGAGCGCCGTGAACGCCTGCCACACCCGTGCGGAGGAGAACAGCCCGTGGACCAGCACGAGGTGGACGCGCGTCGACGCCATCGCGAACCTCCGCAATCAGAAAAGGTGTTGAACCAAAGTGATTTCGATCGCAGATGAAGCAGCAGACAGGTCAATGATGCACGAGGTACGACCTGAGGAGCCATAAACAGACAACCCCGGCCCTCGGCACGTGCTCGGCCGGCGTTCGGCCCTCCCGTTCGGCCCTCCCGTTCAGCCCTCCGCCCGGCCGGCGCGCCCGTACGGGACCGTCAGCCGGCGGCGCCGTTCGGTGCGGGCGTGGGTGTGCCGGTCGAGCTCCTCCATGAGGCGGCGGCCACGGTGCTCGGGGTCGAGCTCGTCGAGGACGCGGTCGATCTCGGTGAGCAGGGCTCCGTAGAGCTGCCAGTGGCCGGGTTCGCGCAGGGCGATGACGAGCAGCAGCTCGGCGGCGTGGGCCCGGGCGGCCCGGGCGGCGCGCAGTTCGGCGGCGAGGCGGGCCTCGGCGGCCTCGGCGGGCGCGCTGCCGGGCGCCGTGACGAGGACGGCGAAACTGACGAAGGCGTCGGCGGTGTGCTGCGCGGTCTCCCGGAGGGCGAGCGCGGCCGGCCGGTCGAGCAGGGCCGCGCCGGCCCGGGTCTTGGCGAGGTCGGTCACGGTGCGGGCGAGGACGCGCAGCACGACGGCGCAGATCTCCAGGGTGTCGAGCCCCGTGCGCAGCACGATGCGGTGCAGCAGTCCCTCCTTCACGCGCGGGTTGAGCCGCAGGCTGTCCTCGGCGGTGCGCAGCGCGCCGTCCACCTCGGCCACGTCGTTGTCGAGCCGCCGAGCCTCGTGCAGCCGGGCCGCCGCCCGCTCCACCGGCGGCGCCTCGGTGAACTCCTCGGCCACCTCCCTGAGCAGTCTGCGCATCCGCCGCGCCAGGTCGACGATCGAGTCCCCGGCCGTGTCCACCCACACGGGCGGCGCGAGCACCAGATTGAACAGCAGCCCGACCACGGCGCCGATCACGGTCTCCAGGACCCGGTCCCAGGCGGTGTGGGCGACCTGGGTGACCCCGAGCACCAGCATCGCGCTGATCGCGACCTCGGGAATGAACTCCTCGACCTTCACGAACCGCCCCACGACCAGGGACGCCAGGATGACCAGGGCCAGGCTCCACCAGGAGAGACCGACGATCGCGCTGAACGCGATCGCGATGAGGACGCCGACGACGACGGAGTTCACCCGGCGCAGGCTCGTCGTGAGCGTCGAGTAGAGCGTGACCTGCACGACGAGCAGCGCCGTCAGCGGCGCGGTGAGCGGCGCCGGCTCGCTGCTCAGCCAGAGCGCGACGACGTACGAGATGGTCGCCGCCGCCGTCGACCGCACCGTCTGCACGACGAACGGGTCACGGCGCAGCCGCCTGACGAGATCGGCGAACCGGACGCCCGCCGCGCTGCTCTCTGTCACGTGCTCCCTCGCTCCGGTCGCATGGCTCCGGCCCCCGAGCCTGCCACCCGCGCCGGTCTCCGGAGCGCTCGGCGCACCGTGCCGCTCCGGCGGAGGCCGCGGCCGGCCCCGTACGGCGCGGGGCCTGTCCGGCGGATCGGGGGCGGACAGGCCCCGGGGCGTACGGCGGATCGGGGGCGGACAGGCCCCGGGGTGTACGGAGCGAACGGCCGGGCCGCGGCCGGGCGGCCGCCGTCACAGGAAGGCGTGGCCCTCCCCGCGGTACGTCGGCACGACGTCCACGATCCGGTCGCCCTCCACCAGGTGCAACTCGTCGACGCGCTCGCACAGTTCGCCCGCCTTGGCGTGCCGGAACCAGACCCGGTCGCCGAGCCGCAGGTCGTCCGCGGCCGGCCCGGCCAGCGGGGTCTGGACCTCGCCGGCGCCCTCGGTGCCGAGCAGCCGCAGCCCGGCCGGATGGACCGGCAGGGGCAGCCGGGACGGGCCCGGGGCGCCGGAGGCGGTCCAGCCGCCGCCGAGCACGGTGACATGGCCCGGCGCCGGGCGGCGCACGACGGAGAGCGCGAAGTAGGCGGCGGGCAGCGGGCGGAAGCCGCGGTAGTGGTCGAACAGGACGGGCGCGTAGACACCGGAGCCGGCCCCGAGCTCGGTGACGGCGGCCTCGGCGGACGTCGACTCCAGGCTGCCGGTGCCACCGCCGTTGACGAACTCGAGCGGCGCCACGGCCCGCACCGCCCGGATCGCGGCCGCGCGCCGGGCCCGCAGCTCGCTCGCGGACAGCCGCTGCATCAGCCGCACCGCGGCACGGGCCGGGCCCGATCCGGGCTGGTTGTCGCCCATGCCGGCGATCTGCCCCTCGTACGACATGACGCCGACGAGCCTCAGCCGCGGCCGTGCCACCACGGCCCGGGCCAGTGCGGCGGCCTGCTCGGGCGCGTGCAGCGGCGAGCGGCGCATGCCGAGGTGCAGCCGGCCGCCGAGCAGCCGGAGCGAGGCGTCGAGGTCCAGGCAGACGCGCACGGGCGGGCCGGCCGGCCCGACGGCCTCGGTGATCAGGTCGAGGTGGGCGAGGGAGTCCACCATCACGGTGATCCGGGCGGCGGCCCGCTCGTCCGAGGCGAGGCGGCGCAGCGCCGGCACGTCGGCCGTCGGATAGCCGACCAGGATGTCGCTCCCGGCGCCGTCCGTCCCCCCGTCCTCCTCCGCCAGCCACAGCGCCTCCGGCAGCGTGAACGCCAGGATCCCCGAGAAGCCCGGCATCCGCAGCACGTCCCCGATCAGCGCACGGCAGCGCAGCGACTTGCTGGCCAGGCGGATCGGCTTGCCGCCCGCACGCCGGGCCATCTGGGCGGCGTTGGCCCGCAGCGCCGCCAGGTCGACCACCGCGAAGGGGGGCTGGAGACCGGCCGTGGCGCGCTCCAGGCCGTCGAACCCGGCGGGCGTGAGGGGGCGGGTGGCGGCGGGGTGCGGGGCGGTCCGGGTGTCGTCGTCCGGCGGGGCGCTGGCCATGGTGTGGAGCCTTTCCGTGGGCCGGTTGCAGGCGGGCCCACGGTCTCTTGGGCATGCGTCCAAGTCAAGAGTTCCGGACCCTTGACTTGAACACTTGACCAAGTTCAGTCTTCCGGCAGGCCGCCGCCGGGACGGCGCCGGCCCGCGGACGACCGAGAGGACCCCTGGCATGAACAGCGTGTGGCGCAACTGGGCGGGCAACGAGGAGGCCCGGCCGAGCCGGGTGCTGCGCCCCGCGAGCACCGAGGACGTCGCCACCGCCGTCAAGGACGCCGTACGGGACGGGCTGCGCGTCAAGCCGGTCGGCTCCGGCCACTCCTTCACCGGCGTCGCCGTCGCCCCCGACGTGCAGCTGCGGCTCGACCGCTTCGACGGGGTGACCTCGCTCGACGCGGAGACGGGCCTGGTCACCGTCGAGGCCGGCATGCCGCTGTGGAAGCTCAACCCCCTGCTCGCCGCGCACGGCCTGGCCCTGGAGAACATGGGCGACATCGACCGGCAGACCGTCACCGGTGCCGTCTCCACCGGCACCCACGGCACCGGCGCCCGGCTCGGCGGCATCGCCACCCAGATCCGCGCCCTGGAGCTGGTGACCGCCGACGGTTCGGTCGTCAGCTGCTCGCCCGCCGAGCGGCCGGAGCTGTTCGCGGCGGCCCGGGTCGGCCTCGGCGCCCTGGGCGTGATCACCCGGGTCACCCTCCAGACCGTGCCGCTGTTCGCGATCCACGCCCGCGACACCGCCATGCCCGTCGCCGAGACCCTGGAGCGCGCCCAGGAGCTCGCCGACTCCAACGACCACTTCGAGTTCTTCTGGTTCCCGCACAGCACCACCGCCCTCACCCGGCGCTTCACGCGGCTGCCCGGCGACGCCCCGCTCAAGCCGATCGGCGACCTCGCCCGCCGCTTCGACGAGACCCTCACCAACGTGGCCTTCGAGGCGCTCAACCGCGTCGGCACCCGCTTCCCCGGCTGCGTGCGGCCGAGCGCCCGGCTCGCGGCCCGGCTGATGTCCTCGCGGGAGTGGACCGACCACTCGTACAAGGTGTTCCCGAGCCCGCGGGAGGTCCGCTTCCACGAGGGTGAGTTCGCCATCCCGCGCGAGCACGCCGTCGACGCGCTGCGCGCGATCAAGCGCTGGATCGACGAGCACGACGAGCGGGTCTCGTTCCCGCTGGAGGTCCGCTTCAGCGCCGCCGACGACATCTGGCTGTCCACCGCGAACGGCCGCGACAGCTGCTACATCGCCTTCCACCAGTACCACCGCATGCCCTATCAGCGGTACTTCCGCGCCTGCCAGGACATCCTCGCCGGCTTCGGCGGCCGCCCGCACTGGGGCAAGATGCACGACCTCGACGCAGCCCTGCTGCGTCCCCGCTACGACCGCTTCGACGACTTCACCGCGCTGCGCGACGAGCTCGACCCGGCCGGCGTGTTCGCCAACCCCTACCTGGACCGGGTCCTCGGCCCGGCGCCCGGGGCGGGCCCCGCGTAGCTACCGGCGCGTAGAGGGTGGCCGGCAGGTAAAGCGCGGTAAAAGTCCTGCCGGGCCGGCTGCGGTTCCCGTACGGAGCGTTTACGCCGCCTTATCGCGCCCTTAACGTCACACGGCCCCGTCCGCACTCCCCGGAACGACGGATTCCGCAGCGGGCGGGGCATTGACCTGCGGTTCCGCCCGGGCTTCCATTCAGCCCGGGAGCCACGGACCCTTCACATCACCGGACGCCTCGGAGGCGATACCGCTCCCGCTCAGTTACACCGCTCGCACCGCACCGATCGGAACCGCCTGATGACCGACACCCTCAGCGCACCGCACGCGCTCGCTCCTCCGACCGAGCCCGTGCCGCAGAAACTCAAGCGTTCCATCGGTGTCGTGGGCGGCACGCTGCTCACGCTGTCGTGCGTGACGCCCGCGTCGACGCTGTTCGTGGTCGTACCGGACCTGTTCTCCGGCGTCGGCACGTACGCAGCCCTGACCATCGCGATCGGCTCGCTGCTCTGCATCGGCGTGGCGTTCTGCTACTCCGAGCTCGGCACCCTCATCCCCAGCGCGGGTGGCGAGTACGCCATCGTCTCCACGCTCGCGGGCCGGCTCGCCGGCTGGCTGGTGTTCGTCCTGTCGCTGCTCGTGGTGATGATCGTGCCACCGGTGATCGCGATGGGCACCGCCGACTACCTCGCGCCGCTCGTGCACATCCCGGCCCCGATCGCCGGCGCCGGCGTCATGATCCTCGCGACCCTGGCCGGCCTGCTCGACCTGCGCGCCAACGCCTGGATCACCGGCATCTTCCTCGTCCTCGAGGTCGTCGCGGCGGGCGTCGTCGCGGTCCTCGGCTTCGCCCACTCGCAGCGCGGCCTCGGCGCCCTGGTCCACGGCCAGGTCGCGACCGAGGGCGGCGGCCACTCGCTGGTCACCGGCGCCCTGGTCGTCTCCGGCCTCGCCATCGCGCTCTTCGTCACCCAGGGCTTCTCGACGGCCGTCTACCTCTCCGAGGAGCTGGAGAACCCGCGCAAGAGCGTGGCCCGCACCGTGCTCGCCACCCTGGCCATCTCCACCGCCGTCATCCTGGTCCCCGTCGTCGCCATCACCCTCGGCGCCGGCGACCTGCAGACGCTCACCGGCGGCGACATCAGCGGCATGATCGCGGCCTGGTCGAACTCCGCCGTCGGCACCTTCATCAGCCTCTGCGTCGCGCTCGCCATCATCAACGCCGGCATCGTGATGGTCATCCAGAACTCCCGCGTGCTCTTCGCCTCCGCCCGCGACAAGGCCTGGCCCGAGCCGGTCAACAACGCGCTGTCCCGCCTCGGCCGCTTCGGCTCCCCGTGGGTCGCCACGCTGCTCGTCGGCGTGCCGGGCGCGGCCCTCTGCTTCGTCAACCTGGACACCCTGTACGGCGTGACCGGCGTCTCCGTCACCGGCATGTACCTCCTGGTCGCGGTCGCCGCGCTGTTCAGCCGCAAGGGCGCGCACCGCGAGGTCGCGGCCTGGCGCATGCCGCTCTGGCCGGCCGTCCCGGTGCTGCTCATCGGCGTCATGGCGTACATCCTGTACATGCAGGACGCGAAGTACCTGCTGTGGACCGGCGGCATCACGGCCGTCGCCACCCTCTACTGGGCCTTCTACCTGCGGCCGCGCCAGGACACCCGCTGGCTGGTCAGCATCCCCGAGGACGAGCAGGACTGATCCCCCACCTGCGGCGTCCCCAGAGGGCCGGAGCGGTTTCGACCGCCCCGGCCCTCGGCGTACGCCCGCGAAACCCTGGAGAGTGACTCCACCGCGCGGGACGGCATCGGGGCGTCGGGCGTCGGGAACGAGACGGAGAACGACATCCGCCTCGGCAACTACCGAACGCGCCCGCCCCGGGCCGGTGTTCCGGCCCGGGGCGGCGCGATCCGGCGGCTCACGCCGCCTGCCGCAGCTCCAGCGTGCAGCACTTCACGCTGCCGCCGGCCTTCAGCAGCTCCGACAGATCCACCCCGACCGGCTCGAAGCCGCGCGCCGCCAGCGTCCCGGCGAGCCGGCCGGCGGCCGACGGCAGCAGCACGTGCCGGCCGTCGGAGAGCGCGTTGAGCCCGAAGGCGGCGGCGTCCTCCGGTCCGGCGAGGACCGCGTCCGGGAAGAGCGACTCCAGGACGGCGCGGCTGCCCTCGCAGAACGCGCCCGGGTAGTACATGATCTCCGTCTCGGAGAGCACGCACAGCGCCGTGTCCAGGTGGTAATAGGACGGGTCCACCAGGGTGAGGCTGACCACCGGCAGACCGAAGAACTCCTCGGCCTCCTCATGGGATCGCGGCTCGGTACGGAAGCCGGTGCCGGCCAGGATCATCCGGCCCGCGAGCAGGTAGTCGCCCTCGCCCTCGTTGACGAACCGGGGTGAGCGGGTCGCCCGGTAGCCGCGCTCCGCGAACCAGCCGAGGTACGCGGGTCCCTCCGCCGCCCGCTCGGGGTGGCGGAAGCGGGCGCCGAGGACACGGCCGTCGATGACGGTGGCCCCGTTCGCGGCGAAGACCATGTCCGGCAGCCGGGGCGCCGGCGGTATCTCCTCCACGGTGTGCCCGAGTTCGCGGTACAGCTCGCGCAGCCGGGCCCACTGGGCCATCGCCCGGGACCGGTCGGCCCCGGCCTGCGGCCGCATCCACGGGTTGATGGAATAGGTGACGTCGAAGTGGGTGGGCGGGCACATCAGGAACCGGCGCGCGGTCGCCACCCGCGGCGGCCGCCGGCTCGCCGGAAGCCGCGACGCGACGGTGCCGCGATCCGTGCCCGTGCCCGTGCCCGTGCCCGTGCCCGTGGCCATGTCCGTGTTCGTGCCGGTGTTCGTTCCGGTATTCATGACGCGCCTCCTCGGCGCAGACCCGCGACCCGCGCGGGCATCGACCAGATGTAGGAGAAGCCCTCGCCGGCCCGGTGGTCGAAGCCGTTCTCCGCCTCGTAGGAGGCGTAGTCCGGGTGGTACAGCGAGTGCGGGGAGGAGCGGCCGACCGTGACGGCCGAGCCCTTGTAGAGCTTCACGGTCACCGTGCCGGTGACCCGCTCCTGTACGTCGGTGAAGAACGCGTCCAGCGAGGTGCGCAGGCCGGTGAACCACTTGGCGTCGTAGACGAGCCCGGCGTACCGGCGGCCCAGGTCGGCCTTGTACTGGAAGAGGTCGCGCTCCAGGACCAGGTTCTCCAGCTCGCGGTGCGCCTCGTAGAGGACCGTGGCGGCGGGGCTCTCGTACACCCCGCGCACCTTCAGGCCGACCAGCCGGTTCTCCATGATGTCGATCCGGCCCACGCCGTGCCGTCCGGCCCGTGCGTTCAGCCGGGTCACCAGCTCCACCGGGCCGAGCGCCTCGCCGTCCAGCCGCACCGGCACGCCCCGCTCGAATTCGACGCGGACGAGCTCGGGCCGGTCCGGGGCGGACTCGGGTGCCGCCGTCGCCGTGTACACCTCCTCCGGCGGGGCGAGGCCGATGTCGTCCAGCGGACCGCATTCGACGCTGCTGCCCCACAGGTTGGTGTCGCGGCTGTACGGGCTGGTCTTGAAGGCGGGCGTTTGCACCCCGTGGGTCCGGGCGAAGGCGAGCTGGGCCGCCCGCGTGTGCAGGTCCCACTCCAGGACCGGGGAGATGATCCGCACCTCGGGGGCGAGGGCGGTGATGCCCGCGTAGAAGCGGACCTGGTCGTTGCCCTTGCCGGTGGCGCCGTGGGCGACGGCCTGGGCGCCCTCCGCCCGGGCGATCTCCACCAGCCGCTCGGCGATCAGCGGCCGGCTGAGCGAGGCCGCCATGACGTACTTCCCTTCGTAGAGGGCGTCGGCGCGCAGGGCCCGGAAGGCGTAGTCGGTGACGAACTCGTGGCGCAGGTCCTCGACGTACACCTTGGCGGCGCCGTTGTGCTCGGCGCGGGCCCGGACCTCGTCGAGGTCCTCGCTCTGACCGAGGTCGGCGCAGAAGGCGACGACCTCCGCGTCGTAGGTCCGCTGGAGCCAGGAGAGCGCCAGCGAGGTGTCGAGTCCGCCCGAGTAGGCGAGGACGATCCGCGTCTTCTTCCTCATGACCGCCTCCCCGTGGCCGCGGCGTGGAGTCTGCGGAGCATGGCCCGGGTGTAGAGCCGTTCGCCCCACTGCTCGTCGGAGACGGGCAGTTCGTGTTCGTTCGCGATCATTCCGATCACCTCGTAGAAGAGGACCAGGCAGTGCGCCGCGGTACGGGCGCTGAGGGAGGCCGCGCTCTCGCCGGGGACGATCGGGAAGCGGTTGACCTTCACGATCGGTCCGGCGTCGAGCCGGGGCACGATGTGGTGGCTGGTGGCGCCGAACTCCGTACCGCCCTGGACGAGGACGAAGTCGTAACCGCCGACACCACGGAACTGGGGGGGCGCCGGGTGGAAGTTGAGGGCGCTGACGGCGGCCCGGCCCAGCGTCTCGGGCTTCAGGATCAGGTCCGCCTTGAAGGTGAAGATGTGGTCGCCGTGCCATTCCTCGTGGAGGCGGGGCGGCGGATCGCCGTAGTCCCACAGCAGGACGGTGACGTGGTCGAAGACGTCCCTGAGGTGCTCGGCGGCGAGCCGGCTCCAGGGCGAGGTGTCCCCGATGAACAGGACCCTCCGCTTGGCGGCGCTAGTCCTCATGAGCGTCGACCGTGTCCTTGACGTCGTCCAGGTCTTCGGGGTGGTCGTCGTTGCGGGCATCGCTGAGCTTCCTTCCTGCGAAGATGAACCGGACGGCGACGAGCACCGCCGCCACGGCGAGTACGGTGAGGGCGCTGACCCGCTCGGAGAGGATCCAGGCGCCGAGGAGCACGGCCACGGCGGGCGTGACCAGGGTGTAGCTGGTGGCCAGGGACGTGCGGACCGCCTTGAGCAGGTACATGTACGCGCTGTAGGCGACCAGCGAGCCGAAGACCACCAGGTAGCCCCAGGCCCACAGGGCCGAGGCGTCGGGGACGCGGTCGAGGCGCTCCCCGGCGAGCAGTCCGACGACGGTGACCAGGCTGCCGCCCGCGAGCATCTCGCCCGCGTACGCCGTCGGGCCCTGGGGCAGGTCGAGGTGCTGGCTGAGCACCGAGCCGAGCGACCAGCTGATCGCGGCGGCGATGATGACGATCGAGCCTTTCGTCCCGCCGCCGAGGCCGCCGTCGAGGGCGAGCAGCACGACGCCGGCGAGGCCGAGGACGATGCCGTACACCTCCAGGCGGTTCGGCCAGCGGCGCGTCGCGAGTCCGGCCATCAGGGCCGTCCACACGGGCACGGTCGCGATGCCGACCGAGGCGAGTCCGCTGGAGATGGACCGCTCGGCGATGGCGATGCCGCCGACGCAGCCGCCCTGCATGAGGCCGCCGACGAGCGCGCAGTTGAGCCACTGCCGGCGGGTCGGCGGCCGGTGGCCGCGGGCCAGCAGGACCACGGCGAGGATGATGCCGCCCGCCAGGAAGCGGGTGCCGGTCATCAGCAGCGGCGGGATGGTGTCGAGGGTGTAGTCGATGGCGAGGTAGGTGGAGCCCCAGACGACGTAGACCGAGACGAGGCACAGGACCACGATCGGGGTGAGGGCCGGGGCCGGGGCTTTGCTGCGGATCTGGAGAGTCACGTCGGCACTTCCCTGTCAGTCGCTCGCGCGGAGTCCGGGCGAGCAGGTGTAGCCGAGGATGAGGATGTCCCGGGTCGCCCGCCGGCCGGGATCGACCGGCGCGGTGGGCGTGACGGAGTGCAGGACGTCACGGTCGGCCCAGAGCATCGTGTCGAGCGGGTCGGCGAGCACGAACTCGGCGAGCACGGCGCCCGATTCGCTGTGCACCCGGGAGTCGCCGCCGCGCGTGTTGCTGCGGTCCATCAGATGGATGGCGCCGAAGTCGATCTCGTCGCGGTGGACGCCTTCGGGTGTCGGCTCGCCCACCTCGCGGGCGGTGGCCAGGGTGCGGAACTGGTGGCAGGCCACCTCCCACGGCTGGTCCAGGCTCTCCTGTGGCACCGGGAACTGGGCGAAGTCGAAGCGGATCAGCTCGTTGAGCAGGGCGTTGCGCACCGAGGCCGCGGTGAGCGGGGCCACCTCGCGGTGGATGCCGCCGGCGTACCGATTGGCGGAGGCCGACTGGAAGTACGGCCGGTGGGCCAGGAGTTGGATGCTCCGGGTGCGCGGCAGATACCGGAAGCGGGCGTAGCGGCGCTTCCGGAAGCTCGCGCCGTCCTTCAGGTAGCGGTCGGGCTCCAGGCGGTTCCACTCGTCGGCCAGGGCCCGCTCGGTGGCCCGCGCGGTCGGGTCGACGGTGAGGTCGGCGCCGTGGATGAGCGCGTAACCGCGGTCGCGCAAGGCGCGGTGGTGCGGATTCGACCAGGTGATCCTGGGCATGTCGGTGCTCCTTCGTCCGGTCCGTCTCGGGTGCGGCCCGCGGGGTGCGGGCTCTGTCATCGACTCTCGGGCGCCCGCTGCCCCAGCTGCATGAGCGAGGAGTCCCGTCCCGGTCCCCGTCCCGGTCCCTGTCCCGGTCCCTGTCCTGGTCCTGGTACCGGTCCCGGGGACTGCGCGGCGGTGGACTGCGCGGCTGTGGCGGCCGGCGCGGTGGTGGCGGGCTCGGTGGGGACGAGGGCGGCGAGCGCCTCGCGCAGCACGTCGGCGCCGACCCGGGTGTACGGGCGGCCGTGCTCCAGGTGCGGGGCGCCGAGGCCGTCGAGCAGGACGAGCGCCCGGTCCGGCTCCGCGCCGGCGGCGCCCCGCTGGCGCGGCGCGCGCCCCGGGCCCCGTACCAGCTCCGCGACCACGTCCCCGGCACGGATGCCCGCGGGCAGCGCGACCGGCCCGCCCGCCCGCTCCACCAGCGCGGTGTGGGCCCGTTCGGCGGCCGGGTCCAGGAGCCCCATGAGCCGGGCCGCCCGCGCGGAGACCAGCATGCCGAGGGTGAGCGCGTCACCGTGGGCGAGCGCGCCTTCGGGCGCGCGGGCGAGCAGGGCGCGCGCGACGGCCCGCCCGTAGCGCAGCGCCGCCGCCTGGCCGGTCTCCAGCGGGTCGAAGCAGAGCAGCGTGGCCCGGACTTCCCCGCACAGTGCGAGGAACGAGGCGAGCGTCGCCGGGTCGTAGCGGCCGTCGCGCCGCAGCCGGGCGGCCACCTGGTCGTACGAGCCCGGGACCACCGTCAGGACGTTCCGCACCAGCGCGCACACCCCGGCCCGCAGCGCGGCCGCGTCCAGCGTCTCCAGGAACTCCAGGCGGGCCTGGACGAGGACGGGCGCGGGCGCCGCCAGACCGGCGGCCGACAGCGCCGCGTCCGCCATGGCGCGCGGCGTGGTCGGCAGCCGGAGCAGCGGCGGCGGGGTGCCGTCGGCGCGCAGGAGCCGGTCGGCGGCCTCGATGGTCCGGGTGCCGCCGAGGGCCACGACCGCCGTGCCGTCGGGCACGGTGCGCGGGGCGGTGGCGGGGTGCCACACCTCGGCGGGGGCCGCCGGCTCCAGGGCGCGCAGCACGCGCGCGAGGTGCGCCGCGGGCAGCGCCGGGACGGCGAGGACGGCGATGCGGCGGGCGCCGGTCCGCTGCGCGGCCAGGGCCAGTTCGGCGTCGGCCGCCGGGCCGTCGCCGTGGCGGACCTGGAAGGTCAGGTGCACGGGCCCGGCCTGGACGAAGCGGTCCAGGGCGAGCGCCGGGAAAGTGGTGGTGCACATGGTTCCGACTCCGGGGGAGTGGGGGGTTGCCCTGTCACCGTCTCCGGCCGGAGCTCCCAAGGGCATGAGACGCAAGCCCCGTTCACGCCCCCGCCCGCGCCCGACACGCGCCCGGTCCCGGGGAACCGGGACGCGGGACACTACCGTCCGTCATGATCGGTTACTGGTAGTGTCCGCTCGTGCGCGAAGATGACCGTTCCGTTCCCCGCGTCCTGATCGTCGATGACCATCCGCTGTTCCGCGAGGGGTTGAAGGCCGCCCTGGAGAGCACCGGCAGCGCGCTGGTCGTCGCCGAGGCCACGACGGCCGCCGAGGTGCCGGAGGCCGTCGCGCAACACCAGCCCGACGTCGTCGTCATGGACCTCTCGCTGCCCGACGTCTCCGGCATCGAGGCCACCCGGCGGCTCACCGAGGAACACCCCGGACTGCCGGTCCTCATGCTCACCATGTCCGACGACGACGCCAGCCTCCTCGCCGCACTCCAGGCCGGCGCCCGCGGCTACGTCGTCAAGGGCGCCGGCTCGGACGAGGTCCTCAGCGCCCTGCGCACGGTGGCCGCCGGCGGCGCCGTCATCGGCTCCGACATCGCGGCCCGGCTCTCCCCGCTGCTCTCCGGCAGCCGGATGCGCGACGCCGAACAGCTCTTCCCGGCGCTCACCTCCCGCGAGGTCGAGGTGCTCGACCTGATCGCCCGCGGCCACGACAACCGGCGCATCGCCCGCGAACTCGTGCTCTCCGAGAAGACCGTGCGCAACCACATCACCCATGTCTTCGACAAGCTCCAGGTGACCTCCCGCGCCGAGGCGGTCGCCCGCGCCCGCGACGCCGGACTCGGCGAGGACGCCCCGGGCACCCCCGCGACCTAGGGCCTGTCCGGCCATGATCCACCGGACAGGCCCCAGGCGGTGACCTGGGGCCGTGACCCAGGACCCGGCGGAAACCGGGACCCGGCCGGGACACCCGGCCCATGCGCCCGGGACCCCACGCGCACGAGACTGAAAGACCATCGCCGAACGGGCGGGGAGGAGGCCGACATGCGCGCAGGCCGCCCACGGACAGGGGACGCCTCCTGGACGAGCCGCACCCGACTCCCGCGGACCAGGCCCGACATGGTGCCCGCCTACGTCGTGTGCGTCGTCACCATGCTCGCCGGCGTCGTCTGGGCGGGACTCACCCTCACCCACTTCGGCGACCCCGACCTCCGGCACGTCCGGCTCTACCTCGCCGGCTCGCACGTCCTGCTCGGCCTCGGCCTCGCCCTCACCGGCATGGTGTTCGCCGCCCGCCGCTCCGCCCGCAACCTCGGCCGGCTGCTGCTCGCCGCCGGCTGCACCCTGACGCTCGATCAGGCCATCTCGCTGGTCGCCGTGCTCGCGGGCGTCGGCCCCGGCGTCTTCGCCGCCGTCCTCGTCTTCGCCCTGCTGACGTACTCGCTGCTCGGCGTCGTCATCTACCCGCTGCCGCTGTGGCTGCCGACCGGCCGGCTGCCCCGCTTCTGGGGCCGCCCCTACGTCGTGGTCATCGCGCTCTGGAGCTTCCTGCAGCAGTACTACCACTTCGCCTACCCCGGCACCGTCTACTACGGCCGCCCCACCACGCTCACCGGCGGCGCCTGGACCTGGCTGCAGGACCTGCTCACCCCCTGGATGGACACCGCCACCGCCTGGGTGCCGCCCGCCATCGTCGCCCTCGCCGTGCTGCTCATGGCCCTGCGCTGGCCGTACACCCACAAACGCGAGCGCACCTACGCCATCCTCGTCGTGCCGTACGGGCTGTGGATCACGATCCTGTACGTCCAGCGCTTCGCCGACGCGCCCGAGGGCTTCACCGTCATCGCCTTCTACGTCGCCGCGGCCGCCTGGCCCGCCACCCTCGGCTACATCCACGTCCGCGAGCGCACCTGGGTCCTCGACCGGGCCGGACGGCGGATCCTCACCACCCTCGTCCTCACCTTCGTGCTGTTCCTCGTGTACGCGACCGGCGCCTTCGTCCTGTCGTACTTCGTGCCCGGCTCCACCACCCCCAAGACCGCGCTCATCGCCACCGCCGCCCTCCTCGTCGGCATCCTGCTGCGCCCCACCGCGCACGCCGCCGCCCGGCTCGTCGACCGCTACTACTACGGCGGCCGCGCCCAGCCCTACCAGGCCGTGCGCCAGCTCGCCGACCAGCTCGGGCACGCCCTCGACCCCGGCGACATGCCGAGGCTGCTGTGCGACACCGTCGTGCACACCCTGCGCCTGCCCGGCGCCCGGCTCGTCATCAGCACCAAGCACGGGCCGCGCGAACTGGCCCGCCGCGGCGACCCCGGCACCGCCCAGGAGACCTTCCCGCTCGTCTACCAGGGCAACGACATCGGCCACCTCCTCGTGCCGCCCCGGCACGGCGAACTCGCCCTCGACGACCAGGACCGCGAGGCCGTCCGGCTGCTCGCCGACCACAGCGCCCCCGCCATCGCCTCCCTGCGGCTCTACGAGGAACTGCAGACCAGCCGCGAGCAGATCGTCCTGGCCCGCGAGGAGGAACGCCGCCGGCTCCGCCACGACCTGCACGACGGGCTCGGACCCGCGCTCTCCGGACTGCGCCTCCAGGTCGACGCCGTACGGGCGGCCATACCGGCCGAACCCAAGGCCCTGCGCTCGCTGACCGCCGTCTCCGAGGGCATCGGCCGCGCCATCGACGAACTGCGCCGCATCACCGTCGGCCTCGCCCCGGCCGCCCTCGACCACGCCGACCTGCCGCGCGCGCTGCAACGCCTCGCCGAGCAGCTCGGCCGTACCGTACGGATCACGGTGGCCCTGCGCCCCGATCCCTTCCCCAAGCTCCCGGCGGCGGTGGAGGTCGCCGTCTACCGCATCGCCGCCGAGGCCCTGAACAACACCGTCCGGCACGCCCACGCCGACCGGGCCGAGGCCACGGTGGTGCTCGCGGACTCGGCGGTCACCGTCGAGGTCCTCGACAACGGCGACGGCATCGGCCGGGAGCGCGGCGAAGGCGTCGGCCTGCGCTCCATGGCGGACCGCGCGGAGGAGCTCGGCGGCACGTTCGAGCTGGTCAACACGGGTGTCGGCACCCTGGTGCGGGCCGTCATGCCCTGTGGGCAAGGTGGGACCGGTGTGGGACCTGAGGATCAGGCGCCTGGGACAGCCCCCGGCCGAGACTGAAGACGTCAGATCGGCCGACCGGCCGTCACGACGAACCCGAGGATCGACATGCGCCAGGCCAAGTCAACGTTCCGCACGACAGTGAAGGTGCTGGTCCTGCCGGCGCTGGTCGCGGCAGCCGTCGTGGCCGCCCGCCGGTTCCCCGGCGGCGGCACTCCCGCGGCCGCCGGGGCCCGGCGGTTCCCGGGCGGTGGCACCCCGTTCGCCGGCGGCTCGAAGCGCCGCTTCCCCGGCGGCGGCACGGGCTGACGCTCCCGCCGCACACCTCATCGCTCCGGCCCGATCCCCGGGCCGGAGCGCCCCTTTCCCCTTGCCACACCCCACGTATCGAGGCCCCGAGATGCCTGCTGCCCAAGAATCCGCGATACCGCCGTCCACCGCGCCGGCCGTCCCGCGCACCGCCGCCGCGAAGGCCCTGTACCGGGCCATGACCGGCGCCGCCGGGCCCGCCGCCACCGGCTGGACCGGCCCGCCCCGCTACCCCGAGCCGCCGCGCCGCGGCGAGAAGGTGCTGATCCTCGGCGCCGGAGTCTCCGGCCTCACCGCCGCGTACGAACTGAGCACGCTCGGTTACGACTGCACGGTCCTGGAGGCACAGCACCGGGTCGGCGGCCGCAACCGCACGGCGCGCAACGGCGACCGGTTGTACGAGCTCGACGACGGCACCGGCCGGCCCGTGCCCACGCACACCTGCCGCTTCGACGAGGGGCTCTACCTCAACCTGGGCCCCGGCCGCATCCCGCACCACCACCGCCGGGTGCTCACCTACTGCCGGGACTTCGGCGTCGCCCTCCAGCCGTACGTCATGGAGACCACCGCCAACCTGGTCCGCCCGCCCCACCTGGCCCGGGCCCTGCCCAACCGCCGGGTCGCCAACGACATCCGCGGCCACCTCGCGGCGAAGCTCGCCGAGACGCTGGACGGAGGCGGCCCGAACGGTGCCGACGGTGCCGACGACGGCGACGGGGCGGCCTTCACCGCCGAAGTGCGCGACCTGCTGCGGATCTTCGGCGCGCTCGACGCCGACGGCAAGTACTCCGTCGCCCAGCGCTCCGGCTACCTCCACGACCCGGCCGAGGAGGAGCCCGTACCCGTCCCCGCCCCGCCGCTCACCTTCGAGGAACTCGTCGGTTCGGGCTTCTGGAAGACCCGCTTCTACCAGCCGCTCGACTACGAGTGGCAGGCGACCATGTTCCAGCCGGTCGGCGGCATGGACCACGTCGTCATGGCCCTCGCCCGGGAGGCGCGGCGCGCCGGAGCGACGATCGTCCTCGGCGCCGAGGTCACCGAGGTCGCGCTGCACCCGGCCGGCACGGCCGGGCCCGACGTCACCGTCGGCTACCTCGTGGACGGCGAGGAGCGGCAGGCCACCGCCCGGTACTGCGTCAGCAGCATCCCGGTGCCGGTGTTCCGGGGCGTGCGGCGCAGCGGCTTCTCCGCCGCGTACGAGACGGCGCTGCGGGTGGTCGAGTTCGCGAAGACCTGCAAGGTGGGCTGGCAGGCCAACCGCCGCTTCTGGGAAGGAGATCTGGTGGGCGAGCCCGGCGCCGGGAACGCGCCGGACATCTACGGAGGCATCAGCTGGACGGCCCACGACATCACCCAGATCTGGTACCCGTCGCACGACTTCTTCACGGCCGGCGGCGTCCTCGTCGGCGCCTACAACTTCACCGACGCGGCCGCCCGCTTCGGCGCGCTCCCGCCCGCCGAGCGGCTGCGCCAGGCCCGCCAGGGCGCCGCGGAACTCCATCCCGAGTTCCGCGACACCGCCCTCGTCCCGGAGGACAAGGGCATCAGCGTCGCCTGGCACAAGGTGCCCTATCAGCTGGGCGGCTGGGCCGACTGGCAGCCGGACCGCGAGGACCACAAGGAGGCGTACCGCAGGCTGCTCCAGCCCGAGGGCGGCGACCTGTTCCATGTCACCGGGGACCAGATCTCCCCGCTGCCCGGCTGGCAGGAGGGCGCCATGATGTCGGCCGAGTACGTCATCCACCAGATCCTCGGCCTCATGCCGCGGACGGTGCCGGACGTGATCGGCGTGCCCGACTCGGTCGCCCTCACCCAGGGCATGGTCTGAGGCTCACCCCCGGCCGATCGTGTCGAGGAGCAGGCGTGCGGCCACCGTCGTCCCGTCCGTACGGATGGACCCGGCGACGGCGGCCGCACGCGCGCGGGTCTCGGGGGCCAGGGCGGTCCCGAGCGCGGCCGACAGGGACGCGAAGGTCGGGTTCGGCCCGTCGTGGGCCGCGCCGATGCCCAGGCCGGCCACCCGGCCCGCCCAGTACGGCTGGTCCGCGATCTGCGGCACGACCACCTGGGGCGCGCCGGCCAGGGCCGCCGTGGTCGTCGTGCCCGCGCCGCCGTGGTGCACGACGGCCGCGACCCGGCGGAACAGCACGTGGTGGTCGGCCTCGCCGACGGCGAAGCAGTCGTCCTGGTCGTCGACGAGGGCCAGATCGGCCCAGCCGCGGGAGAGCAGGACCCGGCGGCCCCGCGCGCGCACCGCCTCGACGGCCGCCTTCGCCACGTCCTCGGCGTCACGCATCGGGATGCTGCCGAAGCCCACGTACACCGGCGGCTCGCCCGCGTCCAGGAACGCCGACAGGCCGTCCGACAGCGGGCGTTCGGCCGAGTGCCGCAGCCACGCGCCGGTCTGCACCACGTCGAGGTCCGCGGGCCGCGCCCAGGGGCTCAGCGTCGCGTCCGCCGCCAGCCACGGCCGGTCGGTCAGCACGAAGTCGCGGAAGTGGTCCACCGGCGGCAGCCCGACCGTCTCCCGGTGCGCGTTCAGCCCGGTGCCGAACAGCACGTTCATGTTCTCGACGTCGAGGTCCCACAGCACCCGGTTGTCGGTCTCGCCGGGCGGGAACGGCCGGCCCGGGCGCGGGAACGGCGGGTGGTGCGGCGACGGCAGATAGGCCGGGAAGTACGCCGTGAAGACATAGGGGATGCCCAGCTTCTCGGCCGCCGAGCGGGCGGCGGCCGCGGCCGGGAGCAGGCCCGTCGCCACCACCGCGTCGCAGTCCGCGGCCGCCGCGAGCACCGCCTCGTACGTCGTGACGACCAGCGCCGCCGCCCGCTGCGCCAGCCCCCCGTCCGGCAGCGGCGCCTTCCCGGTCAGCGCGCCCTTCACCATCGCGCGCAGCGGGTCGCCGATCGGCGCCGACGCGATGCCCGCCTCGGCGAGCAGCCCCGCGAAGTCCGGCGGCGCGCACACCCGCGCCTCCACGCCGGACTCCTTCAGCCGCAGCGCGAGCGCGACCATCGGCTCGACGTCGCCTCGGGACCCGTAGGCCATCAACAACACACGCATCGTGCGACTCCCCGTCGTTCGCTCGGTGATTCCCGTGATTCCCGTGATTCCGGGCTCAGTTGATCATCGCGCATGGCGAGGCCCCGCAGGGACATCACCCTGCGGGGCCTGGCTGCCTTCGCGGAGGGGCGGCTCAGTCGCCGTCCGTCGCGTTCAGCTGCGCCCAGGTGTCCTCGACCGTCTCGGCCACCGGGCGGACGCGCAGCCCCGTGGACAGGGCACGGGTCACGTCACCGCAGTGCAGCGCGTCGTGCAGCTCGCCGCCCGGCGGGCACCAGATGGGCAGGTCGGACCAGCCGGAC
Source organism: Streptomyces sp. NPDC004327 (assembly GCF_042873935.1). NCBI lineage: Bacteria > Bacillati > Actinomycetota > Actinomycetes > Kitasatosporales > Streptomycetaceae > Streptomyces > Streptomyces sp. NPDC004327. The sequence continues at coordinate 420,683 of NZ_JBIAME010000004.1, forward strand.
ACCTCCGCCGCGTCCAGGACGTCCTGGCCGACCCAGACCAGCTTGGTCCCGGCGCCGGTCGCGGTGACGCAGGCGTCGAGCAGTTCGCCGATCGTGGTGTGGCCCGGAGCGCTGACCATGTCGTACGGGCCGCTGAGGCCCGACTCCAGGGCGTCCAGGATCCACGCGGCCATGTCGCGCACGTCCACGTACTGCAGCGGCGTGTCCCGGGGAGCGGGCGCGAGCAGCGGGCCGCCGAGGGCGATCCGCTTCAGCCACCAGGGCAGCCGGCCGGAGTTCTCCCGGGGACCGAGCAGCAGACCGGCGCGGACCAGCAGGGACCGCTTGTCGCCGAACTCGCGCAGCACGGCCAGCTCGGCGCCCCGCTTGTCGGCGGCGTAGTCCGTGGCGTCCGCGTCCGGGTCGGCGTCCACCACCGGGCCGTCCTCGTCGAGGCCGGCCGGGATGGGCCAGGTGTAGACGGACCGGCTCGACACGAACACGTACCGCTCGGCCCGCTCCGCGAGCAGCCGCGCGGAGTCCCGGACGATCCGCGGCGCCGCCGACCAGGTGTCCACGACGGCGTCCCAGCTGCCCTCCGCGAGCGCGGCGAGCCCGCCGGGTTCCGTACGGTCGCCGTTCAGGACCGTCACGCCGGGCGGCGCCGGGTGCTCGCCCCGGTGGAAGACCGTCACGTCCCAGCCCCGGTCCCGGGCCGCCTCCGCGACCGCGCGGCCCGCGAAGTCGGTGCCGCCGAGCAGCAGTAGCCTCACTGTGCGCATCCCTCCTCGTGCTCAGGCGACCGCTGCGGTCGCCGACGTGCGCTCCCGGTAGTCGGCGAACCGGTCGGCGATCTCCTGCGCCCGGTCCTCCGCCTCCGACAGCTTCATCTCCTGGCAGTCGTACCCCAGTTCCTCCGTCATGATCGCCATCGCGGAGGGTTCGAAGACCACGGTGCCGTCGTCGCGGATCTCGCTGATGCCGTCCTGCACCTGACCGGAGAGGCTGATCGCGTCGGCCTGCTCCCTGGTCATGCCGTCGGGCAGCACGATCTCGTACGAGCCGTCGGCGGCGATCGCGACCGGGTGGCCGCCCACCGCGCCGCCCGCGCCCGGGGCGTGGACCAGGGCCGCCCGGCCGTCGGCCAGCGGTTCGAGCACGCTGAGCGCGGAGGCGGCCGTCATCACCTGGCCGGGCATGCCGCCGGTGCGCCGGTAGCGCTCGGGCAGCCGGTTCAGGAGCGCCGGCACGTCGAGCTCGGCGGTGATGTCGCGGCCGTCCAACCGGATGCCCAGGCCCATCCCGGCCGGACCGCTGTTGCCGGTGCGGGACAGGCGGTGCGAGACGTAGTGGTGGGCGACGAGCCGCACCTCCACGTCGCCGACCGGGCGGCCGAGTTCGTCGGCGACGGCCGCGGTGATGCCGGGCACGTTGTTGGCGACGTTGCCGATGCCGAGGTCGGGGGAGAGGCCGACGGCGGTGAGCGCCGGGTGCACGGCGTCCGGGTAGGCGGCGTTGACGACGACCGGGTTCACGCCGGACAGCCGGACGGCCTCCATCGCCTTCATCGCCGGCACCAGGTGCATCGGAAGCCACGGGCCGTAGTTGGCGGCGTACAGGCGCTGGAACGCCGACTGCTCCAGGGTCGAGATGACCCACCACGACTGGTAGCTCGCCGCCAGGAACAGCACGTCCGGGCGGAATTCGGCGATCCGCTCGGCGGTGCGCGCCACGTCGCGCAGATCGGTGAGCGCGTGGCTGACCCGGGGCTGGTAGCCGCGCTGGATCGCGCAGAACCGGGCCAGGTTGGTGGCGCGGAGCACCGCCTCCTCGTCCCGGCCGACCAGTCGCAGCTCGCGCGCGGGGTCGCTCTGGGCCAGCGCGTGGAACGCCTGGCGGCCGATGTCGCCGGCGCCCAGCACCATGACCTTGCGCGCCTCGCGCGCGGGGGCGGCGGAGTTCGCGGGGGTGTTCATCGGGTCCCTCCAGAGGTCGCGACGGCGGAAGCGGCGAAGACGTGCGCCGCGGTGGGTACGGCTCGCTGGGCGACCGTGGCCGCCACCAGGCCCGGCAGGTCCCGCATCGAGCGGAACACCTCCGCGCCCGCCCGGTGCGCCCCGAGCTCGCGGTCGGGGGTGTACTGCAGGACCCGCATCCCGGCGTCGAGCCCGGCGTCCACGCCGACCGGGCTGTCCTCGATCACCAGGCAGTCCAGGGCGGCTGCGCCGGACATCTCCGCCGCCCAGAGGAACAGCTTCGGGTCGGGCTTCCAGGCGTCCACGTCGTACGCGGAGAACAGCCGGCCGGCGAAGTGGTGCAGGATGCCGGCCTTCGCGAGCCGGCGCTCGATCAGCTCGCGCGGGCTGTTGGACGCCACGCACATCCCGGCCACGCCCGGCAGGGCGGCGAGGCGGTCCAGGGCGTACGCCACGCCGTCGATCGGTTCGAGGTGGTCACCGATCAGTTCCTCGCACTTGGCGCGTGCGATCGGCATGGCGTCCGCGGGCGGCGGCGTGCCCGTCAGCTCCTCCATCAGGTCGAGGCACTCCTGCATCTTCTTGCCGGAGAACAGCTCGTCCCGCCGCTCCTTGTCGAGCGCCAGCCCCATCAGCTCGCCCACGTGGGCGAGTCCGCCGTTCTCGGCGTCCTGGGTGTCCACGAGGACCCCGTCCAGGTCGAAGACCAGGAACAGGCCCCGCGGCCCGTTCACCGGCTCGTACGGCTCACTCATATGCGTACTCGATCCACTCGACGCTCTCGATGGCGGCCACGGTCGCGGCCAGCTCCTCGTGGGTGGCGGCGGAGCCGATGACCGCCGCCGTGTTGCCGCGCGCGCCGATCCGCCAGTCCACCGAGGCGCCGGGCTCGATGAGCACGGCCACCCGGTCGACGTTCGGCAGCCGGCGCAGCGCGGTGACGTTGCGGATGCCCCGCACGCTGCGCGCACCGGCGGGCGGCACGATCAGGTAGTGGAAGGCGACCGGCCCGTCCTTCTTGACGTCCGGCGTCTCGTACGGCAGGCCGAGCGCGGCCGCCACCGCCACGTACGCCGGGTCGGAGGTGCCGGAGCGGACCGCGAGGTCGTCCACCCAGGCGCCGAGCCGGCCGTTGACCTCGATGACCCGGGGGCCGTCGGCGGTCAGCTTGATCTCGACGTCGGCGACGCCGTGGATGTTCAGGGCGCGCACGGCCCGGCAGGCCAGGTCCCGTACTGCCCGCTCGTCCTCCTCGGACACGACCGAGAAGCCGCCGTAGCCGCCGCGCTCGCGGAAGGGCTCGGCGAGCGCGAACTTGCTGGTGACGAAGACCGGGCGGACGTCGTCGCCGTCGGCGACGCAGTCCACCGCGATGTAGTCGCCCCACGGGGCGGCGGTGGGACGGCCGACGAGCAGCTCCTCGATCATCACCGCGGTCTCGACCGGACCGCCGCCGGAGGCGTCGAAGCACTCGGCGATGGCCGCCCGGCACTCCTCCTCGGTCGTCACGGCCTGCGTGTTGCGGCTGGAGGCGCCGACCACCGGCTTGATGATGGCCGGCAGCCCGACGTACGCCAGGGCCTCGTCGGTCTGCTCGGGCGAGGTGACCGTGCGGAAGCGCACCGCGTCCACGCCCGCCTCGGCGAAGCGCTCGCGCTGGAGGTCCTTGTGGGTGATCGCGGCCACGTCGGCGGGAGAGTGGTAGCGCAGCCCGAGCGCGGCGGCCAGCCGGACGGTGCGGGCGATCTGGAACTCGCTGAAGGTGATGATGCCGGTGAGACCGAGGTCCTTGAGGGCCGTGACGGTCTCCTCCTCGGTCCGGCCGGCCAGGTCCACGACCGTGCCGACCGTCCGGAGGGTCGGGATCATCTCCCGGGCGTGCTCGGTGTCCGCGGTGGCGAACACCAGGGCGCAGCCCGCCTGCCGCGCGGCCTCGGCCAGCCGGGTCGGGGCCAGGCTGCCGGTGTCGTACACCACCAGCAGGACCGGTTGGTCACTCATGTCTGTCGTCCACTCTGTGTCGGAAGGAGAAGAAGGCACGGGGGCTTCAGGCCGCCGGCCAGTCGCCGCCGCGGCGCACGGTCATCAGCGCCTGCGCGAGGGACTCCACGGTCGTCAGGCTGAAGAGCACCCGGACCGGGATCTCCAGGCCGAACTCGTCCTGGAGCTTGAGGGCGACCCGGGTGGCGACCAGCGAGTCGCCGCCGAGCTCGAAGAAGTCGTCGTGCGCGCCGACCTCGTCCGCCCACAGGGCCTCGGCCCAGGCCCGGGCCACCGCGCGCTCGGCCGCGTTGCGCGGCGCAACGAACGCGGCCTCCAGCGCGGACCGGTCGCCGTCCGGTGCGGGCAGCGCGGTGCGGTCGGTCTTGCCGCTGCCGGTGAGCGGCAGCGCGTCGAGGAAGACGAACACGGCGGGCACCATGTAGCCGGGCAGGGTGCGCCCGCACCACTCGCGCAGCGCCGTCACGCCGAGCGTGCGCCCGGCCGCCGGCACGCAGTACGCGACGAGCGCCCGCTCGCCCGGCACCGCGTCGTCCCGCACGGCCACCACGGCCTCGGACACCTCGGCGTGCGCGAGCAGCGCCGCCTCGATCTCGCCGAGTTCGATGCGGAAGCCGCGGACCTTCACCTGGTGGTCGAGCCGGCCCAGGAAGTCCAGGCTGCCGTCGGGCAGCCAGCGCACCAGATCGCCGGTGCGGTAGACGCCGTCGGCGAAGCGCTCCGCCGTCAGGTCCGGGCGGCCGAGGTAGCCGCGGGCCACGCCCGCGCCGCCGATGAGGAGTTCGCCGGGCACGCCGACCGGGACGCGGCGGCCGTGCTCGTCCACGACCGACAGCTCGGTGTTCGGCGACGGCCGGCCGATCGGGACCGGGCCCGCCGCCTCGGTGATCTCGGCGAGCGTGGCGTACACGGTGGTCTCCGTCGGACCGTACCCGTTGACGACCCGGCGCCCCGCGCGCAGCATCCGCGCCGCCAGCTCGGCCGGCAGCGCCTCGCCGGCGGTGAAGACCGTCAGCTCGCGGCGGGTGTCGCCGAGGGCGTCGAGCAGCGGCCGCCACGCGGACGGGGTGGCCTGGGCGAGCGTCACCGCGTGCCGGTCGATCAGTTCGGCGAGCGCGCGCGGGGTGTGCACCTGCTCGCGAGTGGCGCCGATGACCCGGCCGCCGGTGATCAGCGGCAGGAACACCTCGACGCCCGCGATGTCGAAGGTCGCGGAGGTGGTGAAGAGCACCCGCTCGCTCTGCGGCGCCGGGAAGGTGTCCCGCATGCCGTACAGCAGGTTGACCAGCGAACCGACCGTGACGGCCACGCCCTTGGGCGTGCCGGTGGAGCCGGAGGTGTAGAGGACGTACGCGAGGTCGTCCGGCCCGGCGCCGGTGAGCGAACCCGTCTCCGGCTCGTGCGCCTCGATCGCCGTCCGGTCCGTGTCCACCGCGACCAGGACCCGGCCCTCGCCGGCCAGCCGGTCGCGCAGCGACTCCTGCGTGACGACCACCGGCATGGAGGTGTCGGCGAGCACGAACGCGAGGCGCTCCACCGGGTGTTCGGGGTCGAGCGGGACGTACGCCCCGCCGGCCTTCAGCACGGCGAGCAGCGCCACGACGAGCTCGGTGCCGCGCTCCAGGCACACGCCGACCGGCACGTCCCGGTCCACGCCGAGGCCCCGCAGGTGCCGGGCGAGCCGCCCGGCCCGCGCGTCGAGCTCGCGGTACGTGACCTCCTCGGCGCCGAAGACGACGGCGACCGCGTCCGGGGTCCTGGCCGCCTGCACGGCGAACAGGCCCGCGACGGTGCCGCCCGTCGGGTAGGCGGCGGCGTTGCGGCCCCAGGCCTCCAGGGTCGCGAGCTCCTCGGCCGGGACGATGTCGAGGTCGGCGAGGGCGGCGCCCGGCCGGTCGCAGACACCGGCGAGCAGGGTGAGCAGCGAGCCCGCGAACCGCTCGGCGGTGGCGTCGGTGAACAGCGCGGTCCGGTAGTGCAGCCGCAGCCGCAGCCCGGCCTCCTCGTCGTCCGCCCAGGACAGCGCCAGGTCGGGCGGGCAGTACCCGGCCGGAGCCGTGTATCCGTCCGCGGCCGCGCCGAACACGGCCTGCACCAGCGGGTGGTGGCCGCCCGACCGCTCCGGCCCGGCGCCGAGCGCCGCCGCGAGCTCGGCGAACGGCGTCGCGGCGTGCGCCCGGGCCTCCCGGACGGCGGCGTCCACCCGCGCGGTCAGCGCGGCGAAGCCGTCGCCCCGCAGCTCCGTGCGGACCACGACCAGGTTCCCGTCCACCGGGACGCCCACCGCCACGTCCCGCTTGCGGGCCCAGCGGCCGAGCACCGTCCGGTAGGCGGCGAGCAGCGCGACCGGCAGCCCGACGCCCAGCTCGGCCGCGGCCTTGCGCAGCGCGTCCGCGGCCCTGGCCGGGACGGTCACGGTGTGCCCGGCCACCGCCGGCGCGGCCTCCGGGGCCGTGGGGCGCGGCCGGTCGAGCGGCGGCTCCAGCGGCTCCAGACCGTCGAGGGCGGACCGCCAGAACGCCGTGTCGGCGGCCCCGCCCGTCTCGTCCAGCGCGTCCGTCATGACCCCTCCTTGGTGCCGAGGATCCGCGCCAGTGCGAGGCGGTCCGTCTTTCCGTTGTCGTTCAGCGGCAGCCCGTCGAGCAGCCGGATCCGTGCCGGCACCATGTGCAGCGGCATCTGGTCGCGCAGCCAGGCGTCGAACGCCGCCGGCTCCACCTCGCGGCCCGCGTAGGCGGCGGCCAGCTCGGTCTCGCCGTCCTCGGCGGTCACCGCGACCACGGCCACGTCCACCACGTTCGGGTGGCGCCGCAGCACCGCCTCCACCTCGCCGATCTCCACCCGGTGGCCGCGCAGCTTGACCTGCTGGTCGAGCCGGCCGTTGTGGATCAGGACGCCGTCCTCGCGGCGGATCCGGTCACCGGTGCGGTACCAGTGGCGGTCGGTGAGCGGCTCGGAGCCGTCGTAGACGACGGCCGGGCCCGCGCCCTCCTCGTAGCTCAGGAAACGGCCCGTGTTCTCCCGCGGGTCCAGGTAGCCGTCGAAGCGCTGCGGGCCGCGCACGCACAACTCGCCCTGCTCGGCCGGGAGTCCGTCCTCGTCGAGCAGCACGCCCTCCATGTGCGGGTACACCGTGCCGATCGGCACCGTGCCGCCCGCGTACTCCGGCCAGTCGGAACTCGGGCCGGTGAGCAGGTGGTTGGTGCAGCACAGGGACAGCTCGGTGGGACCGTACACGTTGTGGATCGCGGTGTGCGGAGCCACTTCGCGCCACAGCTCGACGTGCTGCCGGGTGACCGGCTCGGCGCCGAAGATGCTGTGCCGCAGGGTGACGGCGCGCCCCAGCGGCATGTTGCCGAGCCGCTGCGCCTCGCGGATCACCGACGGCACCGAGAACCAGTGGGTGAGCTCGCGCTCCACGATGAAGTCCACCGGGCGGTAGAGCTCCGCGGCCGACGGCACGACGAGCGTGCCGCCGCCGCCCCAGGTGGCGAACAGGTCGAAGGCGTGCGCGTCGAAGGTCAGCCCGAACACCCCGGAGATCCGGGAGCCCGGCCGGATCTCGAAGCGCGGGATGTTGTGCGAGAGGAACGGAGAGAAGTGCCGCTGCAGGATCGGCACGCCCTTCGGCTGGCCGGTCGAGCCCGAGGTGAACAGGATGTACGCCTCGGCGTCCAGGTCGTCCGGCACCGGCGGCAGCCCGTCGCCCAGCGGCGCGGAATCGGCCCGCTCGGAGTCGTCGAGGTCCAGGACGGTCGGCCGGTACCGCTCGGGCAGCGCGTCGAAGAGCCCCGCCGAACGCGGGCCGACGAGCGCGGCCTCGACGCCGGCCCGCTGGGCCACGTCCAGGTTGCGCTGCTGCGGGTGGTCCGGGTTGAGCGGCAGCACGCCCGCGCCGAGCCGCTGGATCGCCAGATAGCCGGCGTACGCGGCGACCGAGCGCGAGGCGACCAGCGCCACCCGGCGCGGCACGCCGCCGTGCTTGCGCACGATCCGCTCGGCCAGCGTCAGGGCCAGCGCGCGCAACTGCCCGTAGGTGAGGACCTCGGCGCCGATCTCCAGGGCCGGCCGGTCGGGCAGCGCCAGGGCCGAGTTCTCGAAGCGCCGGTAGAAGGTGAGCTGCTGCGCCGGGTCGGCCGGGTCGGGCACGGGCGCGGTGGGGGTCTCGGCGGTCATCGGTTCCTCGATATCCATGTGCGCTCCAGGTTCTCGACCAGGTCGGGGCTGTGGAGACGGCGGCTCTGCTCGATGGCGTAGGCCGCCATGTAGCGGCGCAGCTCGTCCTCCGGCTCCTCGTGGGCGTGCATCACGCGCCGGTTGTTGATCACGGCCGGGGCGGCGAGGACGCCGGCGGCCGCCGTGATCGCCTCCGCCATGCCCTCCTCGGGCACGATCTCGTCGCACAGCAGCCGGCCCTCGGCGGAGTCCGCCTCGATCCGCCGGTCCGCGATGATCATGTGACGGGCCAGCCGGTTGCCCGCCACCCGCGGCAGCCGCAGGTTGGCGACGCCCGGGATGATGCCCTCGCGCAGCGCGGGCAGCGTCAGATACGCCTCCTCGGTGGCGATGACCCGGTCGAAGACCAGCAGGATCTGCGCGCCGCCACCGATCGCGAACGTGTCCACGGCCGCGATCCACGGCTTCTCCACCGGCTCCGGCCACCAGTCGCGGCCGTCGTCCGGCACGCTGAGCCCGCGCAGCAGCTTGTGGATGTAGCCCAGTTCCCGCGTCAGGAAGAAGTCGATCAGCGAGATCCGGCCCTCGTACAGGCGGGTGAGGTTGATGCCGGCGCTGAACACCCGGCGGCCGGCGTACCGCGTGTGCGTCATCGGCGCGCCGCGCATCACGCCGACCCGCACCGCGTCGTCGAGCAGCACCAGGTCGACGGCCGCCTCCAGGGCGGCGACCAGCAGATCGTCCTCGGCGTTCAGGAACGCCGTGTTGTCGACGGTGACCTCGCCGATGTCACCGCGCCGCTCCACCGTGACCACACCGAAGTCGGCGCGGCCGGTGGCCCGGAAGCCGCTGAGGGCCGCGAGCGCCCGCTCGGTCGGCCGGCGCATGGCGTCCAGCAGGTGCCGCCCCGACAGCTCCGACTGCAGCAGGCCCCAGAACAGGATGCCGTGGTCGATCTCCAGACCCAGCTTCTCCCGCTGCGAACGGCGCCGCTCCGCCTCCAGCTCGTCCTTCGTCGGCACCAGGCCGGGCACCAGCTGCGCCGCCGCGGTGGCCAGGTCGTCGAGCCGGTGATGCGCCCGCCGGCCGTCGGTCAGCTCCTCGTACAGCCGGTCCGCGTGCCGCTCCATGAACCGCCGCCGCGCCAGGCGCGCCGCCGTGCGCAGCGGCCCGTGCACCGGCTCGCCCTCCGACCGCTCGGCCAGATCGGCCAGGAAGCGGGTCAGCGTCGTGGTGTCGGCCTCGAAGTCCCCGGTGAGCCCGGGTGCCGGCGTCGCCGTCATCATGATCCCCCTTGAGTACGTGTCGTGCGTGTCGTGCGGGCCCGGGCACGCGCCCTGAGCGCCTGCTGCCGGGCCTGGCCGCGATCCGAACCGGCTTCCGGGGCGGCCCCGTTGCCGCTCCCCCCGCCCTCGCCCGGACCCTCGCCGAAGTACGCGGCCATCGCCCGGATCGTGGAGTGCCGGAAGAGGTCGATCACATCGACCTCGCGGCCCAGCGCCGTCCGCAGCCGGTCCCGCAGCCGGACCAGCAGCAGTGAGTTCCCGCCCACGTCGAAGAACCCGCTCTCCGCGCCGACGGCCCGCCCGAGCACCTGCTCCCAGGCGTCCGCCACCAGCCGCTCCACCTCGCTCACCGGCCGCTCCGCCGCCTCCGCCGCGGCCCGCGCGGCGCGCCGCTCGGCCGCCTGCGCGACCGCCTTGAGCAGCGAGGTCCGGTCGGCGCGGCCACTGGGCAGCAGCGGCAGCCGGTCGAGCACTTCGAGCCGGTGGGGCAGGAGATAGCCGGGCAGGATCCGGCCGAGGTGCGCGCGCAGGGCGTCGGCGGTGAGCCCGGCACCGGGCCGTGCGGTGACGGCGGCGACGAGGGCGCGGGCGGCCGCCGGCGCATCCGCCGTCGCGGGGCCGTCGGCCAGGACCACCTCGGCCCGGGCCACGTCCGGGTGCGCGAGCAGCGCCGCCTGGACGTCCACCGCCGCCACCCGGACGCCGAGGACGCCGGTCTGCTCGACGGCCCGCCCCGCGAACTCCAGTCGTCCGCCGGGCGTCCACCGTGCCAGGTCGCCCGTCGCGAACAGCCGGCCGCCCGGCTCGGTGCCGTACGGGTCGGGCCGGAACCGCTCGGCGGTCGGCCCGGGCCGGCCGAGGTATCCGCGCGCCACGGCGGAGCCGCCGATGTGCAGCTCGCCGATGACGCCGGGCGCGAGCAGCCGGCCCGCCGGGTCCAGGACGTACACGGTGGCGTCGGCGGGCAGGCCGAGCGCGACCGGCCCGTCCGCGCCGGCCGCCACGGGCCCGGCCAGCGCCGGCCCGCCCGTCTCGGCCGCCGCGTACACCTGGTGCACGGCCGCGGCCGGGATGCGCGCCGGGACCAGCGGCTCGCCCGCGGCGAGGACGTACGCGCTGTCGACTCCGGTCCCGGTGGGCGAGCCGAGCACGGACGGCGCCGCGCAGACCGTGCCGGCCGCGCCTCCGGCCGGGACGACGACCCGCCCGCCCCGCACCAGCGGGGCGAACAGCTCGAACACGGCACCCGCCGCGTCCGGCGCGCCCAGCGGCACGACGGCGTCGAGCGCCTCGGCGGGCAGCTCCCGCGCCGCCCAGCGCAACCGGGAGGCCAGCTGGCGGTGTTCGAGGACGACGGGCATCGGCTCGCCGGTGGCGCCGGCCGTACGGAGCACGACGGCGGCGTTGCGGGGCCGCGCGGCCGGGGCCGCCTCGGCGGGCGGGGCGCCGTCCGCGGGAACGGAGCGCTCGGCGTCCACCTCCACCACCCGCACCTGCGTGTGGTCGAAGAACGGCACCGCCACCGGGTCCGCCAGGACGACCCCGAGGGCCGCCTCGGCCACGGCCAGGCGGAGCAGGAAGGCCGGGAGGTCCGAGGCCAGCGGGACGCAGACGCCGCCCGCCTTCCAGACGGCCAGCTCGGCGGCGACGAGGGCGAAGGAGGCCGGGGCGCAGACGCCCACGCGGGTCTCCGGTCCGACGCCCAGCCGGCGCAGCCGCGCCGCCAGGTCCTCGGCGGTGGCCTCCAGCTCGCGGTACGTCCAGGAGCGCGGCCCGGCGGCCACGGCGACCGCGTCCGGGGTCCGGGCGGCCTGTGCGGCGACCAGGGTGTGGACGCACTCCTCCGCCGCGCCGGCCCCGGCGGCCGGGTTCCACTCCGTCAGGAGGAGGCGGCGCTGGGCCTCGTCGGGGCGGAGCAGGGCGGAGACCCGCTGGGCCGGGTCGGCGCCGACGCGTTCGAGGACGACGCGCAGCCGGTCCAGTAGCAGCTCGGCGGTTTCGGCGTCGAAGAGGTCGGTGCGGTAGTCGGCGAGCGCGTGCAGGCCGCCGTCGGCCGTCTCCAGCGTGTCGATCGCCAGGTCGGCCTTGGTCGTGGGGAGCCGCAGCTCGCCCGCGCGGAAGACCGCGCCGCCCGCCCGGTGCTCGGGCGCGGCCGGCTGGTGGGTGTACATGACCTGGTAGAGCGGGTGGTGGCTGGGGTCGCGGGGGACGTCCAGGGCGTCGATGACCTCGTCGACCGGGAGGTCGGCGTGGTCGAGGGCGTCGAGGAGGTCGCCGCGGACCCGGGCGAGCAGCTCGGTGAACTCCGGGTCGTCCGAGACGTCCGCCCGCAGGATCACCGGCCGGGTCAGGTAGCCGACGAGCCCGGCGGACTCGACGGTGTCGCGGCCCGAGACGGCCATGCCGGTGAGGACGTCGGTGGTGCCGTACGCGCTGAGCACGACGTCCACGGCGGCCTTGAGCACCATGTACAGCGTGCACCGCTTCTTCCGCGCGAGGACGCGCAGCGGCTCCACGACCCCGGCCGGTATCTCCGCGGTGCGCCGGTCGCCGCCGTGCCCGGCGGCCGGGCCGCGCGGAGCCCGAACCGGCAGCTCGGTGACCCGGGGCGCGCCGGCGAGGCGGGCCGTCCAGTAGCGGAGGTTCTCGGCCCGGTCCTGCTCGTCGCGCTCGGTGCGGGCGGCGAGGAAGTCCCCGTACGCCACGGCCGGCTCCGGCAGCGCCACCGGCCGGCCCTCGGCGAACGCCCCGTACAGCTCGGTCAGTTCGGTGACGAACAGGGTGAGCGAGGCGCCGTCGAAGACGATGTGGTGGACGCCCACCAGCAGCCGGTGCGCGGTGGTCGCCGCGTCGGTCAGGCGCAGCAGCCGCAGCCGCAGCAGCGGACCGCCGTCGACGTCGAAGGGCTCGGCCGCGAACGCGGCGGCGAGCTCCTCGGCCTCGTCCGCGCCGGCCGGCTCGGCGGCGGGCAGCGCCGGGACGCCGGAGGCGGCGTCGAGCACCGACTGCACGGGCTCGCCGTCCTCGTCCCGCGCGATCCGGACGCGCAACGCGGGGTGCCGGCGGACCAGTTCGGCGAGGGCGCGGCCCAGCGCGTCCTCGTCCAGCGGGCCTTCGACGTCGACGGCGAAGGGCACGCTGAAGAAGGGATCGCGCGGGCGCAGCTGCGCCAGCGTCCACAGCCGGCCCTGGGCCCGGGTGAGCGGGAGCCGCAGCTCCTCGGTGGGGGAGTGGGGGGTCACGAGACGGCCTCCGATTCGGCGGCGGCGCGGGTCCGGCCGAGCGGGGAGACGGCCAGGAGCAGGGCGACGGGCAGCAGCACGGCTCCGGTGAGGACGATGGAGCGGCCGATGCCGGCCAGGTCGGCGGCGACACCGCCGAGCACCACACCGATGATCATGAAGTTGACCATGAGCGCGTTGAGCAGGCCGACGCCGCGGCCGCGCAGCTCCTCCGGCAGGTCGCTGAGCAGGGTGTTGGCCACGGGCACCTGGAAGAGGCCGGAGCCGAGGCCCGCGATCAGACACCACAGGAGCACGGCCGACAGGCCGAGGGTGTCCCGCAGCCGCCCGGTGGGGGCGAGCAGCAGCAGCGACACGGCGAACAGGACGATCGACCAGACCAGCAGCTTCCGGTCGCCGGCCCGGCGCACCAGCGGCGGACCGATCAGCGCGCCGACGACCGAGCCGGCGCCGAACGCCGCCTGAGCGAAGCCGTAGTCGAACGCGCCGAGGTGGAAGCCGGAGAGCAGCTGGGTGTTGAGGTTGGTGGTGAACAGGCCGAGCGCCAGCATGACCGGCACGAGCACGACGGCGAGGAAGCGCAGCGACGGCACGGCGAGCACGCCGCCGATGCCGACGCGCAGCGACCGCCAGTACGACTCGCGCTTGGCGCCGCTCGCGGCCGGCACCGGCACCTCCTTCAGTACGGCCATGCTGCCGAGCAGCAGCGCCGAGACCACGAAGGTGCCCGCGTCGATGACGAAGACCGCCGGGACGCTGCCGAGGGCGAGCAGCACACCGCCCATGGCCGGGCCGACCAGGTTCAGGGTGTGGCTGGTCGACTGGAACAGCGCGACCGCCGTGGGGATGCTGTGGCCGCGCACGATCAGCGGGACCGCGCTGATCCGCGCGGTTTCGAAGAACGCCTTGCCGATGCCGCTGAGCAGGATCAGCGCGAGCAGCGGCAGCGGCGAGTCCCGTACGACGATCATCAGCAGGGCCAGGACGGCCCGGACCAGGTCCGAGCCGACCATCAGGACCCGGGCCGGCACCCGGTCGGCCAGCGGGCCGACGAAGGCGCCGAGCACACCGGACGGCAGCAGCTGGGCGATCACGACGAGGGAGACGTACAGCACCGGGTTGGACGTCTCGGTGGCCACCACGTAGATCAGGGTGATCTTGGTGATGGCGTCACCGAGGAACGACGCGACGACCGCCAGCCAGTAGCGGATGTACGTGCGGTCCTTGAGCAGCTCAAGCATGGGCGCCTCCGTTCGCGTCCGTGCGCAGCACGTCGTTGAGGACGTCCGCGAGTCCCTCCACGTACGGGTGGCGCATCATCGTGTAGTGGTTGCCGGGCACGGTGCGGACGTCGATGTCCCGGCCCGTCAGCTCCCGCCAGGAGTCCGACGGGTCGTGCTCCTCCTCCGCCGCGCGGATCAGCGTGACCCGGCCCTTGACGGCGTCGGGGCGGAAGTTCCACAGCAGCCGCAGGTTGGCCACCCACAGGTCCAGCACGTCCGCGATCTGCTCGCGGCCGGCGTCCGGCGGCAGGTAGTCCGAGGCGCGGGCCAGGTCGAGCAGATAGTCGAGGTGCTCGTCCGGGGTCATCGTGCGCAGCTCGTCGACCGGCTTCAGCCGGTCGCCGTAGTCCCACTGGAGGTTGGCGGCGACGGCCTCCACGATGTCGGCCCGGTCCGGCTCGTCGCCCTCCGGGACGACCGCGGGGGCGTGCGCGTCCATCATGATCACGGACACCTCGGCGCCGGTCTTCTCCAGCTCGGCGGCGACCGCGTAGGCGTTGGAACCGCCGTAGCACCAGCCGGCCACGGTGTACGGGCCCTCGGGCTGCGTCTCGCGGATCAGCCCGGCGTAGGCCGCGGCCCGCTCGCCGAAGCCGTCGAACGGCAGCCGGCCGTCCACCGGCGGCGGCGAGGCGAGCGCGTACACCGGCCGGCCGCCCTCGACGAGGCCGGTGAAGGGCATGTAGCAGACGACCTCGCTGCCCGCGGGGTGCGCGAAGAACACCGGGGCCGCCCCGTCGTCCGACCCGGCACCGAGCTCGATGAGATGGACGCCGTCCTCGTCCGTGTAGCCCTCGCGCAGCATCCGCGCGAAGCGCTCCACGGTCGCGCCCCGGAAGATCGCGGCCATCGGCAGCCGCGCGTCGTAGCGGCGCTCGATCTCCGCCATCAGCCGCAGCACGAGCAGCGAGTGCCCGCCGAGTTCGAAGAAGCCGTCGTGCAGACCGACCGGCGAGACGCCGAGGACCTCCTCCCAGAGGTGCGCGACCTCCAGCTCCAGGGCGTCGCGCGGCGGCACGTAGCTGCCGGCCGTGCGCTCGATCACCGGCGCGGGCAGCGCCCGGCGGTCGATCTTGCCGCTGGTGTTCAGCGGGAAGGAGTCCATGCGGACGACGACCGACGGGACCATGTAGTCCGGCAGGAAGCCGCGCAGCAGCTCGCGCAGCTCCTCCTGGGACGGCGCCGGGCCCTCCTCGGCCTCCACGTACCCGACCAGGCGTTTGTCGCCGGGCCGGTCCTCGCGGACCAGGGCCACGGCGCGCCGCACGGCCGGGTGCTGTTCGAGGCGGGCCTCGATCTCGCCCAGCTCGATGCGGAAGCCGCGCAGCTTCACCTGGCCGTCGTCGCGGCCCAGGAAGACCAGCGTGCCGTCCTCGCGCAGCCGGGCCTTGTCGCCGGTGGCGTACAGGCGCGCGCCCGGGCGGCCGGAGAACGGGTCGGGCACGAACCGCTCCGCGGTGAGCCCCGGCCGGCCGCGGTAGCCGCGGGCCACACCGGTGCCGCCGAGGTACAGGTCGCCCGGCATGCCGACCGGCACCGGGGCGAGCCGCTCGTCGAGCACGTACACCTGGGTGTTGGCGAGCGGGCGGCCGATGGAGATCTGCTCGGTGCCGCTGTCGAGGCGGTGCGCGGTCGACCAGATGGTGGTCTCGGTCGGGCCGTACACGTTCCAGGTGCGGCCCGGCTCGCGGACCAGCCTCTCGGCGAGCGAGGGCGGCAGCGCCTCGCCGCCCACCAGGGCGCGCAGCGTGCCGTCGTTCTCCCAGCCGGCCTCCACCAGCAGGTGCCAGGTCGCCGGCGTGGCCTGGAGCACGGTCGCGCCGGTCTCGGCGAGCACCTCGGCGAGCCTGCGCCCGTCGACGGCCTCCTCCTTGCGCACGATGTGCGTCCGGGCGCCACTGATCAGCGGCGCGTACAGCTCCAGGCCGGCGATGTCGAAGGTCACCGGGGTGACGGCGGCGAGGGTGTCGCCGGGCCGCAGGCCCACCTCGCCGGCCATCGAGAGCAGCAGGTTGACGAGGTTGCGGTGGGTCACCTCGACGCCCTTGGGGCGGCCCGTGGAACCGGAGGTGTAGATGACGTACGCCAGCCGGTCCTCGGCCGTCGCCGGCCTCGGCGGCTCGGGCGAGGCGGCGGCGATGCCGGCCGCGTCGGTGTCCAGGCAGACCCGCTCGCCCGGGCAGCCGGCGAGGACGTCCAGGTGGGCGGAGCGGGTGAGGACGAGGCGGGCGCCGGCGTCGCCGGTCATGTCGGCGAGCCGCGCCGCCGGGTAGCCGGCGTCGAGCGGCAGGTAGGCGCCGCCCGCCATCAGCACGCCGAGCAGGCCGGTGAGCAGGTCGACCGACCGGTCGAGGCACACGCCGACCACGGTCTCCTCGCCGACGCCGCGGCCGCGCAGGTACGAGGCGAGCCGCCCGGCCCGCTCCACCAGCTCCGCGTACGTCAGCGACTCCTCGCCCGAGGAGACGGCCACCGCGTCCGGTGTGGCCGCGGCCTGCCGTCGCACCAGGTCGTCGAGGGCCACGCCGGGCTCCCGCTCGGCCGCGGTGCTGTTCCACTCCACGAGCATCCGGTGCGCGTCCGCCTCGCCGACCAGCGACAGGTCCGCGACGGCCGTGCCCGGGTCGGCGACGATCTGCTCGACGAGCCGGGTGTACTGACGGGCGAAGCGCGCCATCGTGCTGTCGTCGAACAGGTCGGTGTTGTACTCGAAGAGGCAGTGGAAGTGGTCCTCGGAGATGCCCGGGTCGTCGAAGACGCCCAGCATCACGTCGTCCTTCGCCGTCCGGTTGTCGAGGGTCAGCTCCTCCACCCGCAGGCCCGCCATCGGCGCCTGCTCCTCGTAGTGGAAGTCCACCAGGATGAACGACGACTGGTAGAGCGGCGTCCGGCTCGGGTCGCGGTCCAGGTCCAGCTCGTCGAGGAGCGTGCCGAACGGGATGTCGTTGTGGTCGAAGGCGCCCATCATCGTCGTGCGGGTCGCCGCGAGCAGCTCCCGCACCGTCATCCCGGGCCGCAGCGTGGAGCGCAGCGGCAGGACCGTGAGGAAGTAGCCGACCATCGGCTCGATCTCGGGCCGGCCGCGGGTCGACGAGGTGGTGCCGACCAGGATGTCGTCCTGCCCGGACAGCCGGTGGAGCAGCACCTCCCAGGCGGCGAGGAGGAGCACGAAGACCGACACGCCCTCCCGCTTCGCCAGCTCCTTCACCGCGCTCGTCAGCTCCGGGGTGAACGGGAACTGGTGGCGGGCGCCGTTCGCCGTCATCACCGGCGGGCGCGGCCGGTCCGTCGGCAGTTCGAGGACCGCGTCGGCGCCGGCGAGCTGCTTCTTCCAGTACGGCACGTGCCGGCGCGCGACCTCCTCGCGCAGCCAGTCCGGCTGCCAGAGCGCGTAGTCCGGGTAGTGCACCTCGATCTCCGGCAGCTTCGGCTCGCGGCCGGTGGCGTACGCGGAGTACAGCTCGGCGATCTCGGCGTTGAAGATGCCCATCGAGCCGCGGTCCCAGACCAGGTGGTCCACCGCGCCGACGAGCACGTGCTCCTCCTCGGCGAGCCTGATCAGGGTCACCCGCAGCAGCGGGCCCGCGACGATGTCGAAGGGCACCCGCAGCTCGGCCGTGGCCAGCCGCTCCATCTCGCTCTCGCGCCGCTCCGCCGGCACGGACCGCAGGTCCACGTGCCGGATCGGCACGTCCATCGCCGGGTGCACCACCTGCACCGGCTTGTCGCCGTCCTGCGCGAAGGTGGTGCGCATGGCCTCGTGCCGCTCGACGAACGAGTCCACCGCCCGCTGCAGCGCGGCCACGTCGAGCGCGCCGAGCAGCCGGGACGTGAAGTGCACCGTGTAGACGGGGTCCTCGGGGTCGAACTGGTGGATGAGCCAGATCCGCTCCTGGTCCACGGTCAGCGGCACCGGGTCCGTGGTGGTGCGCCGGGCGACCGGGCCGAGGGCCGGCACGGCCGCGGCCCGCGAGGCGCGCTCGCGCATCGTGCGGTCCAGCAGGGCGCGCTGGGCCGGGGTGAGTCCGGCGAGCCGGTCTGCGAAGTCGGTCACGACTGCTGCCCTTCCGCGGACCGGTAGCGGTCCTTCAGTTCGGTGAGGTGTTCCAGGCCCTTGAGCACCACGTCGGGCTCCAGGCCGAAGTCGACGAGGCAGGCCACCTCATTCACGCCGATGTCCACCAGGTCCTCGATCAGCGACTCGCACTTGTCGGGCGTGCCGAGCAGCGCGAGGGAGTCGAAGTAGCGCTCGAAGGTGGCGTTCAGCATGGCCTCCTGCCCCTCCTCGCCGAGCTTGGAGAACTCGCTGCCGAAGCTGTCCTGCTGTGCCAGGAACGTCTTCAGATAGCCCGTCAGCGAGCCGCGGACCAGCTCCCGCGCCTCCTCCTCGTCCTGCCAGAGGAAGGTGTGCACCATGGCGGTGACGATGCCGGTGTCCGGGTCGTGCCCGGCCTTCGCGCGGGCCTCGCGGTAGGCGGCCGTCTTCTCCTTCAGATCGGCCGGACGCTGCGCCACCAGACCGGTCAGCAGGTTCGCGCCGATCTCGCCGGCCCTGACGAAGGTCTCCGGGCTGCCCTGCGCGGACACCCACACCGGCAGTTCCTTCTGGATCGGCCGGGGCAGCGAACGCACGCTCTGCGGCGTGCCGTCGGCGCGCGGCACCTCCACGCTCTCGCCCGCCCACAGCCGGCGGATCGTGGCGATCGCGTCGAACATCTCCTCCTTGCGGTGCGGGTAGCGGGCCTGCCCGTCACCCGGCGCCAGGACGAAGTCGTCCGGGTGCCAGCCGGAGGCCGCGGAGATCGCGGCCCGCCCGCCCGACAGGTTGTCCACGACCGCCCACTCCTCGGCCGACCGCACCGGGTGGTGCAGCGGCAGCACCGTGCTGCCCGCGCGGAGCTGGATCCGCTCGGTCACCATCGCGAGGGCCGCGGCGAGCACCGACGGGTTCGGGTACAGGCCGCCGAAGTCGACGAAGTGCCGCTCCGGCACGGAGATGCCGCTGAAGCCGTTCCGGTCGGCGAACCGGGCGCTGTCGAGGAGCAGTTGGTACTTGCCCGGGCCGGCCGCCGTGCCGTCACCGGAGAAGAAGAACAGGCTGAAGTCCATCCGGCTGTCCGCGCGCCGCGCGCGGCGCGGCACGGCGGCCCTCGCCGCACGCTCCTTCTCGCCGCCCAGCTCCTCGGGCGCCTTCTGCTTGCGCTCGCGCAGCTGCTTCTCCAGCACGGCACGCTGGCTCGGCGACAGCGAGGCGAGGCGCTCCTGGAGCCGCCGCGCGGTCTCCGACTCGGTGTTCTGCTCCGACATGGTCACGCGTCACCCTTCAGCTTCGCCTCGGCCTCGTCCGCCGACAGGCCCTCGATCTCGCGCAGCAGCGCCTCGAACTCGTCCAGGCCGATCGCCTCCGCCTGGTGCGACCGGATCGCCGCCGCGAGACCGTCCACGGTCGGCGCCTCGAAGACGGCGCTCATCGGGAAGTCGCCGTGCAGCGCGCGCAGCCGGCTCACGATCTGGATGGCGAACAGCGAGTTGCCGCCCAGCTCGTAGAAGTCGTCGTCCGGTCCGATCGGCGAGGCGCCGAGCATGTCCCGCCACACCCGGGCCACCGACTGGGCGACCTCGTCGTCCGGCCACACCGTCGCCGGGTCCCAGCCGTCGTCCGCGGCCTGCCGGCCGCCGCCCAGCGAGTCGGTGAACGAGGACGCCGTCAGACCCGCCTGGTCGGCGAGCACGTCCTGGAAGTCCGCCCGCGACACCACGACCTGCGGAAGCCCGCCGGCCAGCGCCGCCCGGGCCAGGCCCAGGCCCTCGGCCACCGGCACGCCCTGCTCGTGACGCAGCCGCTCGTACACGGCCCGCACCTCCGGCAGGCCCGCCATCTGCTGCTCGAACCAGTCGTCCCACGCCCACTGGGCCACGTCGAACGCCACGACCGTGCGCCCGGCGCCCGCCGCGGCCTGCGCGCAGGCGTCGGTGAACGCGGCGGCGGCGGTGTTCTCGGACTGCCCGAAGCCGCCGATGATGCCGGTGGACGACGAGCCCGCCAGCAGGAACACCTCCGGCCGGCCGGTCAGCAGCTCGTCGAGCAGCAGCGTGGAGCGCACCCGCGCCGCGAGGACCGCGTCGAAGTCCTCCCGCGCCTTCAGCGCGACCAGGCCGGAGCCCCGCGCCTCCGGGAAGTGCAGCACTCCGCGCAGCCCGCCCTCGCCGAACAACTCATCTGCCTGGCCGATGACTTCGCCTGCCTGCCGCGGGTCCGCGAGGTCGGCGGCGCGGTACGTGACGCGGTCGTCCGCGAGCAGCGCCGCGAGACGCTCGCCCTCCGGGGCCTCCGCGTCGCCCACGAGCAGCAGCCGCGCCCCGGACTCCGCCAGGTGCTCGGCGAAGCTCAGCCCCGCCTCGCCGGGCAGCCCGGTGACCACGAACCCGGAGCCCTCGGGCCAGGCCGTCTCCGCCGCCACGGGCGCGAGCCCGACCGGCGCGAAGGCGCGCAGCAGCCGTCGCCCGCCCCGGTAGGCGACGAGCGGCTCGGCGCCCGGGCCGGTCAGTTCGGCGACCAGCGGGCCGGCCACCGCGGCGGCCGGGGCGCTCGCGCTCACGTCCACGGCCCGGCAGGTCAGCCAGGTGTACTCCTGCGGCAGCACGGTCACCGCGCCGTACACGGTCGCCCGCTCGGGTCGCAGCACGGCCGTGCCGTAGGCGTCCTGGAGGTCGTCGGTGATCACGTCGACGCGCACCGGGCGGTCCTCGCCGGATTCACCGAGCGCCTGGGCGAGGCCCACCAGGGCGTGGAAGCCGTTGTCCAGGGCCTCGGCGTAACGCGCGGCGGCGTCGCCGGAGCCGTCGCGCCCGGCGACCGACCAGGCGTGCAGCACCCGGTCGGGCGTGACGCCGTCGCCGCGCAGCTCCCGGACGACCTGCGGCAGGTCGCCCGCGGCCGACGGCGCGGCGGTGAACTCGTGCTCGGCGGTACGGGCGTAGCCGGCGCCCTTGCGCACGGTGACGACCGTGTGGCCGGCGCCGCGCAGCCCGGCCGCGACCTCGTCGGCGAGCCCGCGCCCGTCGGCCAGGACCAGCCACGTCAGCGGGCTCTCGCCGGCCGCCTGAGGCAGCGGCGCCGGGTGCCACACCGGGGCGTACGTCCAGCGCGCCGCGTCCTCGCGGACGCCGACCGTGCCCTTCGCCTCCGGCTTCGGCAGCAGATGGCTCGGCCCTTGGAACGGGTAGGCGGGCAGCGGCACCCGGCGCCGGAAGCGGCCGCCGTGCAGCGCCGTCCAGTCGACGGCCACGCCGTGCCGCCACAGCTCGCCGAGGCCCTCGCGCAGCGCGCGGTCCTCGGCCGGGGTGGCGGCCTCGCCGCGCGGGCGGCGCAGCAGCGTCACCACGGGCAGCGGCTCGTCGTGGGTGCGGACCAGGCCGCTCAGCTGGCTGCCCGGGCCGGCCTCGACCAGGACGGAGGGGCCGCGCCGGGCCAGGGTGGTGATGCCGTCGGCGAAGCGCACCGGCTGCCGGGTGTGCGCCACCCAGTACTCCGGGTCGGTCGCCTGCTCGTCGGTGATCCACGTGCCGGTCACATTGGACAGGAAGGGGATCGACGGCTTGTTCAGGGGCACCGAGCGCAGCACCTCGGCGAGCCCGGGCAGCGCCGGCTCGACCAGCCGGGTGTGGAAGGCGTGGGAGGTCTCCAGCTCCTTCACGGAGATCCCGCGGCCCTCCAGGAGGCGGCGGGCCGCGTCGACCTCCTCCGGGGTGCCGGCGACGACGCACGAACCGGGCGCGTTGACGGCGGCGACCACCGCGCCGGTGCCCTCGACGGCCTCGGCGACGGCCCGCTCGTCGAGCAGCACGGACAGCATCCGGCCGGGCGCCAGATCCTGCATCAGCTCGGCCCGCCGTGCCACCACCTTCAGCGCGTCCGCCAGGCCGAACACGCCCGACAGGCAGGCCGCGACCAGCTCGCCCAGGCTGTGCCCGGTCATCGCGTCGGGCCGCACGCCCCACGACATCAGCAGGCGCGCCACCGCGTAGTCCACCGAGAACACGGCGGGCTGGGTCCAGCGGGTCTGCCGCAGCCGCTCGCGCGCGCCCTCGTCGTCGCCGGCGGCGAACACCAGCTCGCGCAGGTCCGCGCCGGTCAGCGGCGCGAGGATGTCGGCGCAGGCGTCGAACGCCTCGCGGAACACCGGCTCGGTGCGGTACAGCTCCGCGCCCATGCCCGCGTACTGGGCGCCCTGCCCGGGGAACAGGAACACCGTGGCGGGCGCCTCGGCGTCCTCGGCGACCGGCTCGGTCGCGGGCACCGTCCGGCGCAGCGCGGCGACGGCCTCGGCGCGGTCGGCGGCGACGACGGCACGGCGGTGGGGGAGCGCGGCCCGGCCGGACTGGAGGGTGTGTGCGACGTCCGCGAGACCCGCCTCGGGCTCGGCCTCCAGGGCGTCGGCCAGCCGCTCGGCGACGGCCCGGAGGTCCTCCGGGGTGCGCGCGGACAGCGGCAGCACCTGGCGGCCCTCGTCGGGCCCGGTGGCCTCGACGGTGGGGGCGGCCTCCAGGACGACGTGCGCGTTGGTGCCGCCGATGCCGAAGGCGCTCACACCGGCGCGCGGCGGCAGCCCGGTCGCGGGCCACGGCAGGCCCTCGGCGTCGACGCGGAACGGGCCCTTGTCGAGGGCGAGCCGCGGGTTCGGCGCCGTGAAGTGGGCGGTCGGCGGGATGTGCCGGTGCTCCAGGGCGAGCGCGGCCTTGATCAGACCGGTCACGCCGGCCGCCGCGTCCAGGTGGCCCACGTTCGACTTCACCGAGCCCAGGTGCACGGATCCGGCGGGCAGTTCGCCGCCGAACACCTCGGTCAGCGCCTGCACCTCGATCGGGTCGCCCAGCGGCGTGGCCGTGCCGTGCGCCTCGACGTACTGGATCGAGCCCGGCTCGACCCCGGCCACCGCGAGCGCCTCGGAGACGACCTCGGCCTGCCCGCGCGCCGACGGGGCCGTGAAGCCGATCTTGGCGGCGCCGTCGTTGTTGACCGCCGAGCCGCGGATCACCGCGTGCACGTGGTCGCCGTCCGCGAGCGCGTCCTCCAGCCGCTTCAGGACGACGACGGCCACGCCGTCGCCGGACACGGTGCCGGTGGCCTCCGCGTCGAACGGGCGGCAGTGCCCGTCCCGGGCCAGGATCGCGCCCTCCTCGTAGGTGTAGCCGCGCGGCTCGAACTCCCGCACCGCCACACCGCCCGCGAGCGCCATGTCGCACTCCTGGGAGAGCAGCGACTGCACCGCCAGGTGCACGCCGACCAGCGACGACGAGCAGGCGCTCTGCACCGTGAAGCTCGGCCCGGTCAGGCCCAGCTTGTACGAGACGCGCAGGCTCAGCATGCCCGGGTCGTTGCCGACGGCCACCTGGATCTCGTCCGACACGCGGCCGTCGGGGCCGCCCTGCGGGATCCGCTCGCGCAGATAGCCGCTGCCCGAGACGCCCGCGAACACACCGGTACGGGTGTCGACGGAGCCCGCCGGGTAGCCGGCCCGCTCCAGGGCCTGCCACGCGGTCTCCAGGAGCAGCCGGTGCTGCGGGTCCATCAGCTCCGCCTCGGAGCGGGTGACCCCGAAGAAGGACGCGTCGAAGCGGTCCCAGCCCTCCAGCGGGAAACCGGACTTGACGAGCGCCGGGTCCGCGAGCAGCGCCTCGGGCACGCCGGCGCCGGCCAGCTCCTCGTCGGTGTAGTGCGTGGCGCCCTCGGCGCCGGCCACGACCAGCCGCCACAGCGCGTCCACGTCGGGGGCCCCGGGGAAGCGTCCGCTCATCCCGATGATGGCGACGGACTGCTCCGGCAGCTCCGTCCCGTGCGTCTGCGCGGTCATGCGATCCCCTCGTTGGTGTCGTCTTGGCGGGCGGCGAGCAGTTCCTCCAGCGCGCCCGCGAGTTCGCGTACGGTCGGCAGGTCGAAGAGCATCCGCAGCGTCACGGGCACCCCGAGCCGCTCCTTGGCCACGGCCACGGCCTGGGTGGCGAGCATCGAGTGCCCGCCCAGTTCGAAGAAGTCGTCGTCGAGGCCCACCCGGTCCACGGAGAGCAGCCCGGCCCAGACGTCGGCCAGCGTCTTCTCGACGGGGGTGGCCGGAGCCGCGAAGTCGGCGTCGAGATCGGGCCGTACGGCCTCCGGCGCCGGCAGTGCCCGCCGGTCCACCTTGCCGTTGATGGTCAGCGGCAGCCGGTCCAGGCCCACGAACACGTTCGGCACCATGTACTCGGGCAGCGTCCGCCCCAGGTGCTCGCGCAGCTCCGAGGGACCGGCCGCGTCCGCCGCGCTCCCCGCGGCGACCCAGTAGGCCACCAGGCGCTTGTCGCCCGCCGCGTCCTCGTCCACGACCACCACGGTGTCGCGGACCTCCGGGTGCGCGGTGAGCGCGTTCTCGATCTCGCCCAGCTCGATCCGGTAGCCGCGGATCTTGACCTGGTGGTCGAGCCTGCCCAGGTACTCGTGGTCGCCGCCCGCCGGCAGCTCCCGCGCGCTGTCGCCCGAGCGGTAGCGGCGGGCGCCCGGCACGGTCGCGTCCGGGTCCGGCAGGAACCGCTCGGCGGTGAGCGCCGGACGGCCCAGATAGCCGCGGGCCACGCCCGCGCCGCCCACGTACAGCTCGCCGGCCGTCCCCGGCGCGGCCGGCAGCCCGTCGGCACCGGCCACCCGCATCGTCCAGCCGCCGAAGGCCTCGCCGATCATGCTGCCCGGGCCGGTCAGGTCGGCCTCGGTCATCCGGCGGTAGGTGGAGTGCACCGTCGTCTCGGTGATGCCGTACATGTTGACCAGCTCGGGACGGTCCTCGCCGTGCCGGGCGAGCCACGGCCGCAGCATCTGTGGCGGCAGCGCCTCACCGGCGAACACCACGACCCGGAGGGCCAGTTCCGCGGGCGTGCCACCGGACTCGGCCAGCTCCTCCTCGTACCGCACGAGCTGCCGGAAGGCGGCCGGCGTCTGGTTGAGGACGGTGACGCCCTCGCGGTGCAGCAGCCCGTGGAAGTCCTGCGGCGCGCGGCGTACGTCGTCGGGGACGACCACGAGCCGGCCGCCGTGCAGCAGCGCGCCCCACATCTCCCACACCGACACGTCGAACGCCGCCGACGAGAACATCGACCACACGTCGTCCGGGCCGAAGCCGAAGTGCTCCCGGGTGCCGGTGAGCAGCGCCGTCACCTGGCGGTGCTCGACCATGACGCCCTTCGGGGTGCCGGTCGAACCGCTGGTGTAGATGACGTACGCGAGGTTCGCGGCGACCGCGCCGCCGCCGTCCGCCGGCGCCTCGGCCGGGCAGCCCGACAGATCGGTGCCGCCGGGGCCGGTGAGCACCGTGTGCGCCGTGCCGCGCACGCCGTCGGCCCGGTCGGTGACCAGGACCGTCGCGCCGGCGTCGGCGAGCATGAACTCCTGGCGCTCGGCCGGGCTCGCCGGATCCACCGGTACGTACGCCCCGCCCGCCTTCAGCACCGCGAGCAGCGCCGTGACCAGCGTCGTGGTCCGCTCCAGGCGCACCGCCACCGGGACCTCCGGGCCGACGCCCAGGGACCGGAGGTGGTGGGCGAGCCGGTTGGCGTCGCGCTCCAGGTCCCGGTAGGTCAGCCGGCCGTCCGGGCCCGACACGGCGACGGCGTCGCCGCGCAGCTCCGCCTGCCGTTCGAACCAGGTGTGCAGGGTCCCCGGCGCGGAGCCCCGTCCGTCAACGGTCAAGGTCGTGCTTCCTCTCGGTGCGTGGCGGTTCGGTGGGTGGCGGTGAAGGACCGGGCGGCCGGCAGCCGGCCGACCGGGGTGTCCGGGTCGGCGACGGCCTCCGCGAGGGTCCGCTCGTAGGCGGCGAGCAGCGCGGCCGCCGTGTCCGGCCCGTACAGATCGGTGTCGTACTCGAGGGTCAGCTCCACGGCGTCGCCGCCGCGCTCCTCCACGTACAGACTCAGGTCGTACTTCGCGGTGTCCTGCGGACCCGTCAAGTCGAGCTCGCACGGGCCGAGTCCGGCGAAGACCGGCGCGCGCCGCTCGCCCAGATAGCTGAACATCACCCGGAACACCGGCGTGAAGTCCCGGCTCCGCCGGGTGACCAGCGCCTCGACCAGCTTGTCGAAGGGCAGCTCCTGGTGCGCCGCCGCGTCCAGGACCGCCGCGCGCACCCGGCCGACCAGGGTCCGGAAGCCGGGCTCGCCGGCGAGTCCGGCCCGCACCGGCACCATGTTGATCAGACAGCCGACCAGGTCCTGGAGCTCCGGCCGGGTGCGCCCGGCGGCCGGAATGCCCACCGTCACGTCCTCGCTCCCGGACCACTCGGCGAGCAGCGTGAACAGCGCCGCCAGGTGCGTCATGTTCGCCGTCGCCCGCTCGCCGCGCCCGAACGCCCGCACCGCGCCGACCAGTTCCGCCGGAAGCAGCCGGGTCGAGACGGCGCCGCGGAAGCTCTTGGAGCGCGGCCGCGGCCGGTCGGTCGGCAGCTCCAGGGCGCGCGGGTCCTCGCCGAGGACCGCGCGCCAGTGCCCGACCAGGGCGTCGAGCGTGCCGCCGGTGAGCCGGGCGCGCTGCCACTCGGCGAGGTCCGCGTACTGCAGCGCCGCCCCGGGAAGCCCCTCCGGCGAGCCGTAGAGCAGCCCCAGCTCGCGGTAGAAGACCTCCACCGAGCCGCCGTCGATGGCGACGTGATGGAACGTCACCACGAGCCGGTGGTCGTCCGCCGCGACCCGCACGAGCCGGGCCGCGAGCGGGGGAGCGGCCGCCAGGTCGAAGACGTGCCGGGCCGCCTCGTCGGCGATCCGCCGCGCCTCCGCCTCCGGATCGCCGGACGCCGACACGTCGGTGAACGGCAGCGGTACGGGCGCCGGCGCGGCGATCACCTGGTGCGGCACGCCGGCGGGTGCCGCGTACGTCGTGCGCAGCACCTCGTGGCGGGCCACCACGGCGTCGAGCGCCAGGCCGAGCGCCGCCCGGTCGAGCGCGCCGCGCAGCCGCAGCACCGTCGGCACGTTGTAGAGCGTGGTCTCCGGGTCGATCTGCTGCATGAACCACAGCCGCTGCTGCGCGAAGGACAGCGCGGGCCGGGCGTCCGCGCCGCGCGGCAGCGCGCGCAGCACGTCCGCCGCCGGGAACGCGTTCGGGAACGCCGCCGGGGCCGGGCCGGGGACCGTGGCCGAGATGCCGGTGCCGGAGGTGGTCGGTCCGGCCGGCGGTGCCTTCATCGCGGCGTCCACCACCTCGGCCATCGCCGCGAACGTGCCCGCGCCGAGCAGCTCCGCGGGCGACACCGTCAGGCCCAGCTCCTCGTCGATCAGCACGGCCAGCCGGCCCGCCGCCTCCGGGCCGCCGCCGAGCGCGGCGAACTCCGCGCCGGGCGCCGGCTCGCCGACGCCGAGCAGCTCCGACCAGAGCCGGGCCAGCTCCTCCGTGACGAATCCGCTCGCGGTCATGCGAACGCCACCCCCTTGCGCGCCGAGCGCACCGTGCGGTGCAGCAGGTCCAGGAACGGCTCCGGCCGCGCCTTGAAGTAGAAGTGGTCGCCCTCGAAGACATGCACGTCGGCCGGGCCCGCCGCCGAGTGGCGGCTCCACAGACCGGCGTCCGCCACCGGCACGTTCGGGTCCTCGTCGCCCGCGAACACGGTGACCGGGCACGGCACGGTCACGTCCGGGGCCACCCGGTAGCGCTCCAGGGCCGCGAAGTCGGCGCGCACCGCCGGCAGGCAGAGCCGGATCAGCTCGGCGTGCTCCGCCACGTCCAGATCCGTGCCGCCGAGGCCGACGATCCGGGCGAGCACCTCGGTGTCCGTCTCCTCGCCGGCCCCGTCGAGCCGGTCGGCGCGGGCCTCGTGGTGCGAGGGCGCGGCGCAGGCCGAGGCGACGAGCGCGGCCGGCCGCGACGCGGTGCGGGCGAGGCGGCGTGCCGTCTCGAAGGCGACGATCGCGCCCATGCTGTGCCCGAAGAACACCGGACGGTCGAGCTCACGGGCGGTCAGCGAGCGCGCCGCCGCGTCGGCCAGCGCCTCCACCGACCGCGCCGGCTCCTCGAAGAGCCGGTTCTCCCGCCCCGGGTACTGGATCACGAGCAGCTCGACGTCGGGGTCGAGCGCGGCGGAGAGCGCGTGGTAGTAGCTGGCGGCGCCGCCCGCGTGCGGGAAACAGACCAGGGTGTGCTCCGCCGCCCGCCGGGGATGGAAGCGGCGGATCCAGAGGTCCTTGGCCCGGTCGCTGCCGCTGCCGCTGTCGGTGTCGTGTGTCAACGTGAGTCCCTGTCGGAGCGCGTGCGTGACGTGCGTGGCGTTCATGACGTGCGTGGACGTCGAGAAGTTCGGGGCGGTTCGGGTACGGGAGGCGGTGCGCGGCCGTCCCGCGGCGCGGCCGGGCGGGGCGGCCGGGGGCCGGCGTACGGCACCCGGCGCGGGGCCGGGAGCCGGCGGCCCGGCCGGCCGTCAGCCCGCCTGGAGCACCGGCTCGGCCGGGCGCGGCGCCCGCCGGGCGTTCGCGAACTCGACCACCTGCGCGGCCATGGTGGCCAGTTGGGCCCGCACGTGCGGGTCGGCGCAGCCGCCGTCGGGGGTGAAGACGGTGACCGAGGTGTTCACGGCCACGCCCAGCGGGGTGTTCCAGCCGCGCAGCGCGTGCACGGTGTCGCGCAGCGCCGACAGCGTGGTCATCGCGCCCTGCCAGCCCTCGCCGACCGCGAGCGAGCCGACGGCCCGGCCGCTCAGATAGGGCCGCTCGTCGTCGCGGAGGCCCTCCAGGTGGTCCAGGGCGTTCTTCAGCAGGCCCGACACGGCGCCGTGGTAGACCGGGCTGGCGAGCACGATCCCGTCGGCCGCCGCCACCTCCGCGAGCAGCCGCTCCGCGGCGGCAGGCCGGCCGGCCGCGCCCGGGTCGAGGAGCGGCAGGACCAGCTCCGCGCCCGGCACCAGCCGGGTCTCGGCGCCCAGCCGCTCGGCCTCGTCGAGCACCAGGCGCAGCGCCCGTTCCGCCCGCGAACCGGGCCGGCGGGAACCGCCGATGCCCACCACTCTCACTGTGTGCCGCATTAAGGAGCCCCCGAAGCCGTGTGCGGTCGAAATCCCATCCTGTGCGGTCCCTCGTCGTCCGCGTCGTGTGCGTCGTCCCGAAGGGCCTGAACTCAGCGTTGACCACGGAAACTTGCCGGTCAAATGTTCGCCCACGGCTCTTCCGATGGGAGAGATCGGGGAATCCGATGAGCCCGGAACAGGTGCGCCGGCGGCATCGGCACCGCATCGGCACCGCCGATGAGCGACATCGAAAGGACGGTGCCGCCGCTCCTTGATCGGGCCGGTCACCGGGCCCGATCATCGGACGATGCACCTGCGGCCCGGACGAACCGGATCCAGCGAACCGGCGGCGCGATGACGGCGGCCGACGAGCCCACCGCCCCGCGGATCGCCGTCGTGGGCGCGACCGGCGCGGTCGGCGGCACGCTCCTGGAACTCGTGGAGGACAGCGGGCTGCGCTACCGCGAGCTCCATCTGATCGCCTCCGCGCGGTCGGCCGGCCGCGAGATCCGCGTCGACGGGCACGACCGCCCGGTGCACGGCCTCGACGGCTTCGACTTCTCCCGGGCCGACGTGGCCTTCTTCTTCGCCGGCGCCGGGGTCAGCCGCCGCTGGGCGCCGCTCGCGGCCGCCGCGGGCGCCCTGGTGATCGACGGCAGCAGCGCCTTCCGCCTCGCCGAGGACGTCCCGCTGGTCGTCCCCGGCGTCAACGGCGCCCTGCTCGACCGCAGGCCGGTCCGCGGGCTCGTCGCCGGCCCCGGAGCCGCGACCGCGGCCCTGGCCCGGGTCCTCGCCCCGGTCACCCGCCGCTGGGCCGTCCTCAGGGTCGTGGTGAGCACCTATCAGCCGGCCTCCGAGGCCGGTCACCCGGGCATCGAGGAGCTCCAGGAGGGCACCCGCGCCCGGCTCCAGGACCCGCAGACGGCGCTGCCCGCCGAGGCGTTCTCGCCGCCGCTCGCGTTCGACGTGCTGACCGGCGGCGCCGAGGCCGACGACGGCTTCACCGAACAGGAGCGCGGGCTGCGCCACGAGACGCGACGGGTCCTCGGCCTGCCCGGGCTCGACCTGACCGCCACCTGCGTCCGGGTGCCCGTGGTGAACGGCCAGTGCGCGGCCGTGTGGGTGGAGTGCGCCGCCGCCGTGGACCGTGGCGAACTGGTTGCCGCGCTGCGCTCGGCGCCCGGCGTCACCGTCCACGACGCCGGGTGCGCCACGCCGACCCCGGCCACGCTCGACGATCCCGACCAGGTGCACGTGGGCCGGATCCGGCTCTCGCCGGCCGACCCGACGGGCTTCTGGCTGTGGCTGGTCGCCGACAACCTCAGAGGCGGGGCGGCCCTGAACGCCGTCCAGGTCCTGGGAGAGCTGACGGCACGCGGCACGCTCTGACCCAGGACCTGGATTCCAGGCTGTTCCTTTCGCGCAGTTCAGCCCACGAGCTGGAGCTCGGGGCGTTCCTCCCGCACGGGCGGCCCGGCCTGGGCGTCCTGCGCGGCGAAGCGCACGGTCTGGTCGATGAACGCCCGCATCTCGCGGGTCACCTGCTGACCGCGCCGCCAGGCGATCTGGGTGT
Organism: Streptomyces sp. NPDC004327; assembly: GCF_042873935.1. NCBI lineage: Bacteria > Bacillati > Actinomycetota > Actinomycetes > Kitasatosporales > Streptomycetaceae > Streptomyces > Streptomyces sp. NPDC004327. The sequence continues at coordinate 451,210 of NZ_JBIAME010000004.1, forward strand.
GCACCTCGAACGGCGGCCGCCAGTCGAGCACCACCAGGGCGCCCGCCGCGACCGCGTCGGCCACCGCGACCTCCGGCAGCACGCTCACCCCGAGCCCGGCGGCGACCCCGCGCTTCACGGACTCGACGGTGCCGAACTCCAGGAGCGCCGGCCCGGGGCCGGCGGCCGCTTCCGCCAGTTCCGCCTCCAGGAGCACCCGGTAGCAGTCACCGGCCTCGGGCACCAGGAGCGGCACCGCCGCCAGGTCCCCCGAGGTCAGCCCGGGCAGCCCGGCGAGCCGGTGGCCCGGCGCGGCGACCGCCACGAGCGGCTCCGACCACAGGCGTTCCGTGCTCAGGCCCGCGTGCTCGGTGCGCGCGTCCATGAAGAAGCCCATGTCCAGGGCGCCCTGCCGGAGCGCCTCGCAGGTGCGGTCGGCGGAGCCGGTCCGCAGCGAGATCCGCAGCCGCGGATAGCGGTGGTGGAAGAACTCCAGGACCGGCGGCATCCGGTACGAGGTGAGGCTCTCGCTCGTCCCGACGGTGAGCAGCCCGGTGGGCTCGGCCCAGCCGGTCGTCTTGTCCCGGGCCTCGTCGACGAGGGACAGGATGCGCTCCGCGTACGGCAGCAGCCGCTCGCCCGCCGGGGTGAGCCGGATCCTGCCCCGCAGGCGTTCGAAGAGTTCCACGCCGAGGGCCACTTCCAGGCTCTTGACCTGGGCGGTCACGCTCGACTGCGCGTAGTTGAGGTCGGCCGCCGCCTTGGTGAAGCTGAGCAGCGTCGCGACACGGTGGAAAGTGGTGAGCTGTCTGAGATCCAACGGGCCTCCCCCTCGGGCTCTGCCGGATTCCTGCGTCATTCCCGCGTCACTACTGCCAGCCCATGTCCTCCCGGACACCGGTGGGGATGGCCGGAGTGAGGGCGGGCCGCTGCACGGTGCCGGACGCGGACGACCCGGTGGGCGGGGTCGTGGCCGAGGCGGTCAGGGCGGGTCCGAGGACGGTCGCGGCGGCCAGGGCGGTGACGGCTGCGGCCTTGACGACACGGTCGCGGAGCATGAAGGACATCCTTCCGGTTCTGGTTCGCACGGGCGGTGGACACATGCATCCCTTGGTGGGGTGTCCACCGCGCATTAGCATCACCGGACAGGGCGCCGAGGGGGAAGGAAGATCAGCTGGACCCTTTGGGCCTTGGCCGAAAACGGCCACGAAGCCGCCGTCGAGCGGCGAGCACGGACCGCTCGTCACGGGCCCTCGGGCCGGTGACGACGCGGTGAACATCGGGGAACGGGGGCCTCATGCTGGAAGCGCTGGGACTGGACACGACCACGGAAGCCGTCTACCGGGCGATGCTCGCGGAGCCCCGGGAAGGGGCCGCGGACCTCGCCCGGCGGCTCGGCACCACGGAGGAGGCCGTGCGGCGGGCCTGGGAGCGGCTCGCCGGGCTCTGCCTGGTCCAGCCCGCCGAGGCGGACGCCGGCCGGCCCGAGCCGGTGAGCCCGGCGCTCGGCCTGGACCATCTGGTCGCCCGGGCCCAGACGGAGCTGGAGGAGCACCGCAGACGGGTCGCCGCCGCGCGGGTCACCGCCTCCCGGCTCGCCGCCGAGTACGCCGAGCTGCGTGCCCGCACCACCCCGGTGACCGTGGAGCACCTGCCCGACGTGGCGCAGATACGGGCCAGGCTGGCGGCGCTCACCGACAGCGTGCGCGGCGAGGTCATGGTCTTCGCGCCCGGCGGGGCGCAGACCGAGGCCAACCGGCAGGCCGCCCGGCCGCTCAACGAACGGCTGCTCGGCCGCGGTGTGGTCATGCGGACCGTCTATCTGGACAGCGTCCGCAACGACCCGGCGACCGTCGCCCACGCCCGCGAACTCACCGGCCTGGGCGGCCAGGTCCGCACGGTCGCCACGCTGCCGATCCGGATGACGCTGGTCGACCGCGAGGCCGCGGTGGTCCCGGTGGACAGCGAGGACTCCAGCGCGGGCGCCGTCGTGCTGACCGGCCGGGGCCCGCTGACCGCCCTGTGCAGCCTCTTCGAGACGGTCTGGGAGACCGCCCGGCCGCTCGGCGACACCGCGGCCCGCCGCGCCGACGACGGCGACGAACTGGACCGTCAGGAGGCGGCCGCGCTGCGGCTCCTCGCCGAGGGCCACACGGACGAGGGCATCGCCAAGCGCATGGGCCTGTCCCACCGGACCGCCCGGCGCATCGCGACCGTCCTCATGGAGCGGCTGGGCGCGCGCAGCCGCTTCGAGGCGGGCGTCCGGGCGGTGCAGCGCGGCTGGCTGCCGAGCGACCTGTGACCGGGCCCGGCGCCGCGCCCCGCCGTCAGGCGGCGGCGCCCCGCCGTCAGGCGGCGGCGCCCCGCCGGACGCTCAGCGGACGCTGGTCCGTCCAGACCTCCTCGACGTGCGCGAGGCACTCCGCCTTGGTGCCGGCGAAGCCGGCCGCCCGCCATCCGGCCGGCAGCTCGCGCCCCTCGGCCCACAGGGAGTACTGCTCCTCGTCGTTCACGACGACCACGAACCGCTCGTCCACACCCGCGTCCTGCACGGCGCATTCCTCCACGACTGAACTGAATTGAGAGAACGTCCTCAGCCTCGGGGCAGCCGCCGTCCCCGGCAAGATCCTCGTGATGGAACCTGCTGAACACCCGCATCGGCTCCTCCGATGGCGGCCCCGGGCGGGCCGGGGCCGCGCCCGCGGATCAGGCCGTTGCGGCGGCCGTACCGGGCTCCACGTCACGCAGCCGCCGCAGCGGCGAGAAGAGCACCCAGAGCCCGCCGAGGCCGGCCCCGACGAGGCCGATCCACAGGGTGGTGCGCAGCCCGACCCAGGTCGCGAGCGCGCCGCCGACGAGGGCGCCCAGCGGGATGGTGCCCCAGACGATCCAGCGCACCGCCGCGTTCATCCGGCCGAGCAGCTCCGGCGGGCAGATCTGCTGCCGGTAGGTGACCTGCGCGGTGTTGTAGACGATGGCGCCGAAGGTGAAGGCGAACCAGCCGAAGCCGTAGAGGACGACCCGCCAGCCCGGGTACGCGAGCGGGGCGAGGAGGGAGGGCAGGCCGAGGATCAGCGGCGCCAGCCAGATGATCCGGGCGGAGCCGACCGCACGGGCGAGCCGGCTCGCGAGCAGCCCGCCGAGGACGCCGCCGGCGGGACCGAGGGCGAGCAGCAGACCCGCCTGGCCGGCGGAGAGCCCCAACTCGCGCACGAGGAACGGCATCTCCATCGCCGAGGCCATGTGCGAGAAGAGGTTGACCGTGCCGGTGCAGGCGACGATCCGGCGCAGCACCGGATGCCGGAGCACGAACCCGAGCCCCTCGCCCATCTGCTTGCGGAACGGCGGCCGGGGCCCGTCGGGGCGGGCCGGCTTGGGCTCGGGCGTCCGGATCAGGAACAGCGACACGGCGCTGACCAGGAACGACACCGCGTCCGCCGCCAGCGCCCTGGCCCCGCCGAACGCCGCGACGAGCACGCCCGCCGCCGTGGGGCCGAGCGTGGCGGCGGCCGCGCCGGTCGTGCCCAGCTTGCCGTTGGCGTCGATCAAGGACTCCTTGTCGACGAGCACCGGCACGTAGCTCTGGTACGCCACGTCGAAGAACACCGTCAGGGAGCCCGTGACCAGTGCCACCACGCACAGATGGGCCAGCGTGAGCGTGTCCAGGTACCAGGCCACCGGCACCGTCGCCACGACCGCCGCGCGCAGCACGTCGCACCACATCATCAGCCGGTGCCGGGCGACCCGGTCGACCACCACGCCCGCCGGGAGCGCGACGAGCAGGAAGGCGAGCGAGCCGAGCGCGGTGAGCAGGCCGACCTGGAAGTTGGAGGCGTTCAGCGCGGTGACGGCGAGGAACGGCAGCGCGAACGGGGTGATCATCGAGCCGAGTTCGCTGATCGTCTGGCCCGTCCACAACAGCATGAAGTCGCGGTGGCGCAGCAGGGAGGGGCGGCCGGTGCCGGCGGGTTCGGTCTTCTCGGATGCGGTGTCGGTCACGTCTTCGGTCCGATGGGTCGTAGGGGCTCGGCGGCGGCCGCGGCGAGCAGGGTCGTGTACCGCGCGGCGAGCCGCCGTGCGGTGGTGTCCTCGAAGAGGTCCGCGCTGTACTCCAGACGGCCGGTGCAGCCCGCGCCGTCCCGGGTCAGCGACAGGGACAGGTCGACCTTCGCGGTCCGGGTGTCCCCGAACTCCCGGGCCACCCGGCAGCCTTCGAGGCGCAGGCCGGGGGCGGCCGCCGGCTGGTAGCTGAACATCAGCTGGAACAGCGGGTTGGCGCCCGGGTCCCGGGCCGGGTTCAGCTCCTCCACCAGGAGCTCGAACGGCAGCGCCTGATGGGCCAGGGCGGCCCGGCTCTCGTCACGGGCCCGCAGCACCAGCTCGCGGAAGCTCGTCCCGTCCGGCACGCCGAGCCGCTGCACGACCGTGTTGCCGAACATGCCGACCAGCGCGAAGTGGCTCTCGCGCTCCCGAAGGGCCACGGGCGCGCCGATCACGACCTCCGGGCCGCCGCCCTCCTCGCGGACGAGCGCGGCGAACGCGGCGAGCATCACGGCGTACGGGGTGGTGCCGCAGGCGCGGGCCACCAGGTCGACCTGCTGGACGGCCTCCGCCCCGAGCTCGAACGGCACATGGGCGCCCGCGAAGCTCCACACCGCCGGGCGGGGGCGGTCGGCCGGCACGCTCGCCACGGCCGGTACGCCGGCGAGGTGCTCGGCCCAGTAGCCGCGCGCCCGGTCGAGGCCGGTGCCCGCGACCCGCTCCGTCTGCCACCGGGCGAAGTCCGCGTACTGCTCGGTCAGCGCCGGCAGTTCGGGAGCGCGGCCGGCGGCGAGCGCCTCGTACAGCGACGACAGCTCCTGCTCCAGGACGGCGAGCGACCAGCCGTCGCACACGATGTGATGGAGCGTCAGGCACAGCACGTGCCGGCCGGGCGCCGTCGTCAGGAGCAGCGGCCGCAGCACCTCGCCGCCGCCCAGGTCGAGCGGCCGGCGCGCCTCGGCGACGGCGAGCCGCTCCGCCTCGGCCGCCGGATCCGTGTGCCCGGTCAGGTCGACGCGGGGGAGCGGCACCGGCTCCGCGGGCCGGACGGCCTGGCGCAGCGCGCCCCTGGCCATCCGGTAGCCCGTCCGCAGCACCTCGTGGCGGCCGACCAGCCCGGTCAGCGCCCCCTCCAGGGCCCGGACGTCCGGCTCGCCGTCGATCCGGTAGACGACCGGCACACTGTAGGCCGGGGTGTCCGGATAGAGCCGGTCGAGGATCCAGAGCCGCTTCTGCGCGCAGGAGACCGGATGGTCACCGGTCACGGGGACACCTCGTCCGGCGCGGGCGCCGCGGCGAGCCCGGCGGCCACTTCCGCCGCGAGCCGCTCGATCGTCGGGTCGTAAAGGTACTCGCCCAGGTCCACCCGTACCCCGAAGGCCGCGTCGGCCCGCGAGAGCAGCCGCATCGCGAGCAGCGAGTGACCGCCGAGCGCGAAGAAGTCGTCGGTGACGCCGACCGACGCCAGGCCGAGCAGCTCGGCGGCGATCGCCGCGAGCTCGCGCTCCAGATCGGTACGGGGCGCGACCGCGGCCGTCTCCTCGCCGTCCGCCGGAGCCGGCGGCAGCGCCGCCCGGTCCACCTTGCCGCTGGTCGTCAGCGGCAGCGCCGGCACCACCACGAACGCGGACGGAATCAGCCACTCCGGCAGCCGCCCGGCCAGGAACTCCCTGAGACCGGTGGGCGTCTCCCCGGGCACGGCCGGGGCCAGATGGGCCACCAGGCGTCGCTCGCCCGTCGAGTCGTCGGCGACCACCGCCACCTCGCGGACGTCCGGGTGCAGGCTCAGCGCCGCCTCCACCTCGCCCGGCTCGACCCGGTAGCCGCGGATCTTCACCTGGTCGTCGGCCCGGCCGAGGAAGTCGAGCCGCCCGTCCGCCAGGAGCCTCACCAGGTCCCCGGTGCGGTACATCCGGGCGCCCGGCTCCGTCGCGTACGGATCCGGCAGGAAGCGCTCCCCGGTCAGCTCCGGCTGTCCCGCGTAACCGCGGGCCACGCCCGGCCCGCCGATGAACAGCTCGCCCGGCTCCCCGGCCGCGACCGGCTCCAGGTCCTCGCCGAGCACATAGCAGTCGGTGTTGGCGATGGGCCGTCCGATCGGCACCGAGCGGGCGTCCGCCGGGAGCGCGGTCACCTCGCCGCACACGGCGAAGGTGGTGGTCTCGGTCGGCCCGTAGCCGTTCACCAGGCGGGCCGGGCGCGCGGCCGGGTCCGCGTCGAGCAGCCGGCGCACGGCCGCGACGTTCAGCACGTCGCCGCCGACCAGCAGGGTGCGCAGCCCGGCGAAGCTGTCGGGCCGGTCGGCCATCACCGTGGTGAAGAGCGCGGAGGTCAGGAACATGCAGGTGATCCGGTGCTTCGCGAGCGCCTCGGCCAGCGCGCCCGGCGTCAGCACGGTCGCGGTCGGGATCACCACGACCGTGCCGCCGTTCAGGAGCGCGCCCCAGACCTCGAAGGTGAAGGCGTCGAAGGAGGAGTCCGCCACCTGGGCGATCCGCTCGCCGGCCCCGAGGTCCGCGTAGTCGGTGTCACGGACGAGCCGCAGCACCGAGCGGTGCTCGACGACGACACCCTTGGGGCGGCCGGTCGAACCCGAGGTGAACAGGATGTACGCGGGGACCCGGGAACCGCTCGCGGGCCGTGGCGGCTCGGCCGCGTCCGTCGCGCCGCCCGCCCGCTCGGCCTGCCGCAGCTCCTCGGCGGTGACCGTCACGGCCGCCTCCGCGGTGGCCAGCATGTGCTCCTGGCGCTCCCTCGGGTACGCCGGGCTGACGGGCACATAGGCGCCGCCGGCCTTGAGGATCGCCAGCAGGGCCGTGATCTGCCCGTGGCCGCGCTCCAGGAGCACGCCCACCCGCGAGCCGTCTCTCACGCCCCGGCCGCGCAGCAGCCGCGCCAGCCGGTCGGACCGGGTGTCGAGCTCCGCGTACGAGAGGGTGTGGCCGCCGTCCACGACGGCCGGCGCGTCCGGGCGGGTCCGCACCTGTGCGGCGAAGGCCGCGGGTATGGACACGTCCGCCGGGTAGGGGGTCACGGCCCCGCGCAGGATGCTCACTTGTCGTTCTCCACTTCGCTGTCGAGGGACTCGGCGTGCGTCGCGGCGCGCGTCCGCAGCTCGCCGTCGTACCGGATCCGGCCGCCCGGACCGGCGAGCCGCGGCGGGGCGACGGCGGTGCGGCGGATCATCGTGACGCTGTTCTGCCGGAGCTTGTGCGACTCCAGGAGGTTCAGCACCTCCAGCTCGCCCGGCCTCGCCCGCTGCAGTCCGGCCAGGTAGCGCAGGATCGCCTCGCCCTCCGGATAGGTCATCAGATAGTGCAGGACCACCACGCCGCCGGCCGGATTGATCCGGTCGAGGAAGTGGTCCAGGAAGTACAGGCAGTCCCACGCGTCGACCCAGGCGAAGTCGATCGGCCCGAAGCCGTCCGGCAGCGCCCCGTCGGCCTCGCGCAGCGGCGCGTCCACGACGGTGACCTGCCCGGCGAGCCCGAGCTCGGCGAGGACCTCCTCGACCTGTCCGGCCGAGGACTCGGGGATCGACAGGTCGTCCAGGGCCACGAAGTGCGGCCGGTACGGCTCCAGATACGCCGCCGGGGCCGCCAGCGCGGGCTCGGCGCGCAGCCAGTCGTCGTCCAGCGGGGCCCCGGAGCCGAGGTACGGCCGGGTCTTGGCGGCGAGCAGCCGCGACTCCTCGTCCGCCAGCTCCCGGGCCTCGGCCAGCGCGGCCGCCAGGAAGGGCGTGGTGTAGCCCATCCCGACCTCCAGGACCCGGCGCGGCCGGGTCATCCGGATCAGCCCGGCGAGGAACGGGGCGACGGCCTCGGTGCCCATGCCGGGCACCCGCAGCCGGGCCACCGCCTTCGCGAAGCCGGGGCTGTTGGTGGTCATGCGGGCGTCGTCAGCCATGGGCGTTCTCCTGGGCGTTCTCCCGGGCGTTCAGGTCAGCGATCCGCTGCAGGCCGTCCATGACGGTCCCGGCCGGCAGCCCGAAGTCGATCAGACAGGCGATCTCGTCCACGCCGATGCCGCGCAGTCGTTCCATCGCGCGCGCCGCCGTCTCCGGCGAGCCGAGCAGCCCGCAGTCGTCGACATAGCGGTCGAAGGAGCGCCGGACGAGGAACTCCAGGTCGTCCGGGTGCAGTTTCGCCGGGTCGATCCGGCGCCGGCCGTCGAGCCCCGAGCCGAGGAGCAGCCCGAGCGAGCCGCGCAGATAGCGCAGCAGCGGCTCGCGCACCAGCTCCCGGACCCGGTCCGCGTCCTCGTCCAGATACGTGTGCACCATCAGGACCACGTGCCGGCCGCCGGCCGCCCGGTACTCGCCGATCTTGTGCGCGAGGTCGTCCAGGTCCTGGCCCAGGAGATGGGTCAGGATGCCCGCCCCCATGGCCCCGGCGGCCCGGAAGGTCTCCACGCCGCCCGCGCTGGTGATCCAGGTCGGCAGCTCCGGCTGCACCGGCCGGGGATGCACGGACACCTTCACCTCGGTGCCGGTCCCGTCCGGGAAGGCCAGCGCCTCGCCGCGCCACAGGTCGCGCACCTGCCGCACCTGCTCCGTCAGCAGCCGGCGGCGGTCGGCGTACGCCTCCGGGCGCAGCGCGAAGTCGGCCGCGTGCCAGCCGGACGCGAAGGACACGCCGACCCGGCCGCCGGAGAGGTTGTCCACGACGGACCACTCCTCGGCGATGCGCAGCGGATGGTGCAGCGGCGCCACGACGCTGCCCGCCCGGATCGCCACGCGCTCGGTGACGGCGGCGACCGCCGCACCGGTGACGGCCGGGTTCGGGTACAGGCCGCCGAAGGGGTGGAAGTGCCGTTCCGGCGTCCACACGGCGGCGAGTCCGTGGGCGTCGGCGAACCGGGCCCCGTCGAGCAGGAGCCGGTAGCGGGACCCGGCGAACTCCTCGCTGTCACTGGCGAAGTAGAAGAGGCTGAAGTCCATGCCGCGCCGCGGTGCGGCACCGGCCGGTGGTTCAGGCGAGTGCGCCATCGTTGACCTCACTGACGATTCGGCGGAGCGCGCCCCGGTCCACCTTGCCGTTGGCGCCCAGGGGCAGGGAGTCGAGGTGCGCGAAGCGGCGGGGCACCAGATGGATCGGCAGCGTCCCGCGCAGCGCGCGGACCAGCTCCATCCGGCCGGTCTCGCGCCCGGTGTAGCAGGCCACCAGATCGGTGACGCCGTCCCGCGCGACGCCGAGCACGACGGCCTCGGTCACCGCGTCGAGGCGGCGCAGCGCGGCCTCCACCTCGCTCGGCTCGACCCGGTAGCCGCGGATCTTGACCTGGTCGTCGAGCCGGCCCCGGTGGACCAGGTGCCCGTCCTCGGTCCGGACCCGGTCGCCGGTGCGGAACCAGCCGTCGTCCGTGAACCGGCCCTCGTCGTCGCGCGGGTCCAGATAGCCGTCGAAACGCTGCGGTCCGCGCACCCACAGCTCGCCGGTCTCCTCGGCGACCCGGTGTTCGAGGCCCTCGTAGACCCGGCCGATGGGGACGGTGCCGTTGGAGGTCACCGGCCACCGCTCCGGGTCCGCGGGCAGGCGGAACTCGGCGCAGGCGATGGTGAGTTCGGTCGGTCCGTAGAGGTTGTCGATGCTCGCCGCAGGTGCCACCGCGTGCCAGGCCCGCGCCTGGTCGAGGGTGAGCTGCTCGCCGCAGAAGACGCTGTGGCGCAGGGCCGACGGCCGGCCCGCGGTCAGCTGCTCGAAGCCCGCGCTCACCGAGACGGCCGACGGCACCGAGAACCAGTGGGTCAGCTCCCGGCCGGTCAGGTACTCGACCGGGGCGAACAGCTCGGAGCGCGAGGGGACCACGAGCGTCGCCCCGCCGCCCCAGGTGACGAACAGGTCGTACACCGACAGGTCGAAGGTCAGCTCGAAGGTGTGCGACATCCGGCAGCCCGGGCCGACCCCGAAGCGCGCGATGTTGTGCGCCAGGAACGGCAGCACCTGCCGGTGCCGGATCGGGATGCCCTTGGGCCGGCCGGTCGTGCCCGAGGTGAAGAGCAGATAGGCGAGAGCGTCCGGATCCGCCTCGTACGGCGCGAGCAGGCCTTCCGGCTCCGCCGCCCGGACCTCCTCGTCGTCCAGCGCCAGGACAAGGCGGCCGCCGGCCCACCCGTCCCCGCCGCGCCGGGCGGCGGCCGCCTCGGCCACCACCACGTCGACGTCCGCCGCCTCGCAGATGCCCGCGTTGCGCGCCGCCGGGTAGTCGGGGCCCAGCGGCACGACCGCGGCGCCGAGCCGCAGCGCCGCCAGATAGCCGGTGTACGCGACGAGGCCGCGGGCGGCCAGCAGGCCGACCCGCCCGACCGGGCCGCCGTGCGCGGCCGCGATCCGCTCCGCGACCGCCTCGGCGCCCCGCAGCAGCTCGCGGTAGGACACCGCGCCGCCGCCCGGCGGCCCGGCGGACGGCAACTCGACGGCCACGGCGTCCGGGAGGCGCTTCGCCGTGGCCGCGACCACCTCGTACAGACTGCGGGTCATGCGCCGCTCCGCAGGAACGCCGCCTGCCCCCGCACGGTCGGGTGCTGGAACAGGTCGGTGGCGCGCAGCTCGCGCGGCGTCAGCTCGTTCAGCTGCTCCCACAGCAACAGCAGCAGCAGCGAGTTGCCGCCGGCGTCGAAGAAGCCGACGTCCAGGGGTATCTCGGCCTCGTCGTAGCCAAGGGTCTCGGCCCAGGCCGCCCGCACCGGGCCGATCAGCTCGTCCGCGTCGCTCACTTCTCGTCCTCCCGTCGCCGGCCGGGCTCGCCGGTCAGCGCTGAAATCCTGGTCTCCGGAGCCGCGGTCACCGCGGCGAGCAGCCTCTCGTACCGCCCGGCGGCCCGGGCGACGGTCGCGGCGTCGAAGAGGTCCCGGTCGTACTCCCAGATGAACTCGATCGCCCGCGCCCCGGCCCGGTCCGGCTGCCCGATCGTCTGCTCGGCCCGCGGGATCGCGATCACGTTGAGATCGAACTTGGCGCTGCCGTTGCTGACACCGGGCGTGACCTCGACCTGAAGGCCGGGGATCCGCACGGCCCGCGACGGCGAGTCGTGGAACGCGAACAGCACCTCGCACAGCGGCTGGCGGCCCCGCACCCGCGGCGGGCGCACGCCCGCCACCACCCGGTCGAAGGGCAGCTCCTGGTGCTCCAGCGCGCCGAACGTCGTCGTCCGCGTCCGGCGCAGCAGTTCGCGGAACGACGGGTCGCCGCGCAGGTCGGCCCGCAGCGCCACCGTGTTGACCAGCATGCCGAACATGCCGTCCACCTCGGGCCGGGTGCGGGCCGCCATCCCGGTGGCGACGCAGAAGTCGTCCTGCCCCGACCAGCCGGAAAGCAGCACCTGGAACGCGGCGAGCATCACCGAGAACAGCGGCACCCGCTCGCGCGCGGCGAGCGCGCGCACCGCGTCGGCCAGTTCGCCCGGCACCGTGAAGCGGGGCGCGTCACCGGTGAACCGGCGCCTCGGGGTCCGCGGCCGGTCGGTGGCCAGGTCCAGGAAGTACGGCACGCCGTCGAGCTGCCTGCGCCAGTACGCGAGCTGGGCGTCGGCGGCCGGGCTCGCCAGCCAGGACCGCTGCCAGACCGCGAAGTCGGCGAACTGGACGCCCGGTTCGGGCAGCGGCGAGGGCTCGCCCGCCGCGAACGCCCGGTACAGCGCGCACAGTTCGTCGACGAAGAGATTGAACGCCCAGCCGTCGTGGACGAGATGGTGCTCCAGGTGCAGCAGCACGTGCCGGTCCTCGGCGGTGCGCAGCAGCCGCCAGTGCACCAGCGGCAGCCGGTCCACCGGGATCTCGGCCGCCACCGCCGCGCGGATGACATCGGCCTCGGCGCCCTCGCCGGCCCCGCGCAGGTCCTCCACGCTCAGCCCGACCTCGTACGGAGGGTGCACCACCTGCACCGGGCCGTCCGGCGTCTCGGCGAAGGTCGTGCGGTAGGCCTCGTGCCGCCGCACGATCTCGGTGAGGGCGGCGGCCAGGACCCGGGCGTCGAGCGTTCCGGTGAGCTCGATCTTCGCCTGGAACTGGTAGGCGAGCATGCCGGGGTGCAGGCGCTGCATGAACCAGAGCCGTTCCTGCGCGCTCGACAGCGGCAGCGGCACGGTCCCGTCCCGCGGCACCGGACGGATCGCGGCCATGTCGTTCATCCGCGCTCCTCGGTGGCGGCCGGCCGGTCTTCGATCAGCGCGGTCCAGTCGACCGCCGCCCCCGCCGCCCACAGCCGTCCGGCCGCGGTGAGCAGCAGCTCCCACTCCGTACGGGTCTCCAAGCGGCCCGGCAGGGTCTGGACGACCGATGCGAGCGCGTCCGCCGGGCGGTCCGGGTGCCCGAGGGCGAGCCGGGTGAGCGCCTGGCCGGGACCGAGCTCGACGAGCAGCGGATCGGGCAGCCGCCAGATCTCGGCCAGCTCGTCCGAGAAGCGCAGCGTCCGGGACAGCTGGCGGGCCCAGAAGGCCGGGCTCGTCGCCTCCTCGTCGCGCAGCCGGGTGCCGGTCACGTTCGAAAGGAGCGGGATCGCGGGCGGCGCGAGCGGCACGGTGGCGAGCAGTTCCTCCAGCGGGCCGGTCAGCGCCTCCGTCATGGCCGAGTGGTAGGCGTGCGCGGTCGCGAGCCGCTGGCAGGGCAGCCCCGCCCCGGTCAGCCGCCGCACGGCCTCCTCGACCGCCTCGACGGGGCCGGAGAGCACGGTCTGCTGCGGTCCGTTGAGCGCGGCGAGCGACAGCGGCCCGGGCAGCAGCCCGGCCAGCGGGCCGTCGAGCGCCTGCGGACCGGACGCCACCGCGAGCATCGCGCCCGGCGGCAGCCCGTCCACGAGCCGCGCCCGGCCGGTGACGAGCCGCAGGGCGTGCTCGACCGGGAACACCCCGGCGACGCACGCGGCCGTGTACTCGCCGACGCTGTAGCCCGCCAGCGCGGCCGGCGCGGCGCCGAGCGCCGTCAGGGCGCGGGCCAGGGAGTACTGCAGCGCGAAGAGCAGGGGCTGGGCCACGACCGTGCGGTGGATCTCCTGCGGAGCCGTGTGCCGGTCGAAGACCTCCTCCGGGCTCGCGGAACCGCCGGGTTCTTCGGCCGGGAACAGGACGGCGCGCAGGTCGAGGCCGTGCTCGTCGGCGAGCACCTCCAGGCAGTGGTCGAGCTCCTCCCGGAACGCCGGCAGACACCGGTACAGACCGGCGCCGAGCCCCGGGTACTGGTCGCCGACTCCGGAGAACAGGAACACCCGGGAGGCCGCGTCGCCGGGGCCGCCGGTGAAGACCCGCCGCACGTCCCGCTTGCGCAGCCAGCGCGCCGCGTGCCCGGCGGAGCCCGCCAGGACGGCGCGCCGCGCCGCGCCCGGCTCCGCCGGGGGAGCGGGCACGGCCGGCAGCCGCGCGAATCCCGCGTCGCCCATCGCGTCGAGGCGGTCGGCGAGCTCGTCCGTGGCCCGTTCGAGCAGTTCCGCGGTCGGCGCGGACAGCGTGAGCAGCCGGGGCGCCACGGGAACGGGCGCGGGCGAGGTGTCGCGTACGGTCACGGCGCCACCGCCGCCCGTACCGACTCCGGCCAGTTCTCCGGATCCAGGCCGTGCCGGCACAGGAACGCGTAGGCGAAGCGTTCGAGACCGAATCCGGCGCACCCGGTGAACACGGGCTCGCCCGTCTCGCCCCCGATCCCGAAGGACCGGCCGAAGAACTGCTCGTGGTAGTTGAACGAGCCCACCGAGACGTCGCGTTCGGCGTCCAGCGGCAGGCGCAGCTCGTACTTCAGCTCCAGGAGCTTCTGCGACCAGGCGCGCGCCGCGGTCGTGTCGTTGAGGAAGAACGGATCGCCCGCCACCTCGCACCGTCCGCCCAGACCGAGCGCGTCCACCAGCTCGTACGCCCGCTCCATCAGCCGCCGGCGCGCGTCGAGCACGAACTCCGGCGTGCCGAGGAAGACGATCTCGCGGATCGTGAAGTCCCACAGCCGCTCCAGGGAGCGCCGGTAGCGGGACTCGTTGCGGAAGGACTTGCCCCGCGCGGTCACCACCAGCGACGACTCGGGCAGCGGGCCGTCCGCGAACTGGTGGTAGGTGTGGAAGCACATGGTGGGCGGCAGGCAGTGGTCGAAGCCGCCGCTGTGCGCGGTGAGCGCCGTGCGCAGATCGCCGCCGGCCGCGAGGTCGTCGAGGAAGCCTCGGTAGCTGTCGACGTCGCCGTGCAGCCGCGAGACGGACATCACCATCTGCGGGAACGACTCGAAGTAGCCGGTGCGGCGCAGCGCGTCGGCGGTGATCAGCGTCGGGTAGCGGAACTCCCGGGCGCCGAACTCCGCCACGACCAGATCGCGCAGCAGCCCGTCCAGGTGGTCCATCAGCGACAGGACCGGCTCGCCGACGGCGATCTGGCCCTCGCCCGCCTCCACGGCCGCGCCGCGCGCCACCAGCTCGTCGAACACGTCCTTCGCCGGCCCGGTGTCGGCGGCCCGCCAGACCACCTTGGGCTCCAGGAACCGCTGCCCGAGCAGGTCGTTCGCGGTCACCAGGTTGAGCTTGCGGGTCAGCTCGGCCGCCTCGTCCGCCTCGGCGGCCGCGGCGTGCAGGCCCAGCTCCACGTCCACGGCGGTGATCTCGTCGCCCGCGTCCGAGCGCACCAGCGAGAAGCCGGTGATCGTGTCCGAGACGAAGTAGACGCGCTGGGCCAGCTCCTGGGCGAGCTCGGCGGGCAGCGCAGGTTCCAGGGGAAGCCGGAGGGTCGTCACCGCGGCTCGCCCCCCGGTACCGCTCCGCCGGACAACGCGCCGTGCACGCCGAGGAGTTCGGCGAGGATGCCGCGCTGCACCGCGTTGGACCCGGCGTAGATCGGCCCGCCGAGCGCGTCACGCAGTTCGCGCTCGATGCCGAACTCCTCCAGGTAGCCCCGGGCGCCGTGCAGTTCGACCGCGGCCTTCGCCGTCTCGACCAGGCCCTCGCTGATGAAGATCTTGGCCATGGTGGCCTCCTGGAGGGCGAGCCGGCCCTCCCGCTTCAGCCAGCCGACCCGGTGGAGCAGCATCCGGGCCAGGTCGAGGCGGATCTTCATGTCCGCGATCGGGTGCGACACCGCCTGGAAGGAGCCGAGGGTCCGGCCGAACTGGCGGCGGGTGTTGGCCTGCCGTACGGAGGTCTCCAGGATCCGCTCCATGGCGCCCACGTGCGGGGCGAACATGAAGGACCGCTCCCACTCGATGGTCGAGGTGAAGACCGGGTAGCCGCCGCCCTCGCGGCCGATCAGGTTCGCCGCGGGCACCACGGCGCCGTCGAACTCGACGACGCCCATCGGGGTGGTCCGCAGCCCCATCTTCGGCAGCTCGCGCTTCTTCACCACGCCGGGCGTGTCGGCGGTGACCAGGAACGCCGACAGCTGGTCCTGGCGGCCCGGACCCGTACCGGTGCGGGCGATCGTGACGTAGACGTCCGCGACGGGGCCGTTGCTGATGAAGCACTTGGTGCCGGTCAGCCGGTAGCCGTCGCCGTCGCGCTCGGCGGTGGTGGTCATGCCGAGGATGTCGGAGCCGGCGTCGGGCTCCGACAGCGCGTGGGCGCCGACCAGCGAGCCGTCGCACAGGCCGGGAAGGAAGCGGCGCTTCTGCTCCTCCGTGCCGTGCAGCAGCAGATAGATCACACAGCCCCAGAGGTGGTTGTTCACCGCGAACACCAGGCCGTTGTCGGCGCAGCCGTAACCCAGCGCGTCCAGGGCGATCATGGTGGTCAGCGGGTCGAAGCCGCGGCCGCCGTACTCCTCGGGCACCGGCCAGCCGAGCACGCCGAAGTCCGCGCAGCGCTGCCAGTCCTCCCGCGGGAAGCGGGCGCCGCGGTCGGCCTCGGCCGCGTCACGGCCGAGCTCCGTCCGGGCGAAGGCGATGATCTCCCGGCGCAGCCGCAGCTGCTCGGGCGTCGGTTCGACGATCACGCGCCGCCTCCGGACAGGGCCTTTTTGCGCTCCACGAACTCCGCGATGGCGGCGACGGAACGGAAGTTGGCGACGGCGAGGTCCTCGCCCGCGACCGCCAGACCGTAGGTCCGCTCGACCCACATCACCAGCTGCACGGCGAAGAGCGAGTTCACCAGACCCGAGGCGAACAGGTCCTCATCGTCCTCCACCTCCACGCCGTGCACGTGCCCGGCGAGGAACTCCCGGATCAGGACCTTGTCGTCCTCGCCCGTCACGTCGGTGGTCGTCACATCGGTCGTCACGTCAGCCATGGGGGTCACTCTCCCGACTCGTAGGAATGGAAGCCCTGTCCGGTCTTGCGCCCGTGGAGACCCGCGTCCACCAGTCGGGTGAGCAGCGGGCAGGGCCGGTACTTGGGGTCGCCGAAGTTGTCGTACAGCACCTTCAGGGACAGCAGGACGGTGTCGAGGCCGATGAGGTCCGCGGTCTCCAGCGGGCCCATCGCGTGCCCGAAGCACTCCTTGAACAGCCGGTCGACGTCCGCCGCCGTGGAGACCCCCTCGTGGAGGAGGAAGACCGCCTCGTTGATGGTGAGCATCGCGACCCGGTTCGTCACGAAGCCCGAGGAGTCCTCGACCAGGACGTGGCCCTTGGCGACGCCGTCGAGCAGCGCCCGGGTGCGGGCGATCGTCCCGTCCGAGGTGTGGTGGCCGCGGATCAGCTCGACGGTGGGCTTGAGGTGTGCCGGGTTCATGAAGTGCATGCCGATCACGTGCTCCGGTCGGCCGGTGAGCCCGGCGACCCGGGTGATCGGGATCGCGGAGGTGTTCACGCCGAAGGGCGTCCCGGGCCGGCAGACGGCGTCGAGCTCGGCGTAGAGCGGACGCTTGACCTCCCAGTCCTCGGTGACGTTCTCGATCAGGAAGTCCACGTCCGCGAGGTGCTTGAGGTCCAGGGTGAAGTCGATCCGCCCGCTCACCTCCCGCGGATCGCGAACGGGCGTGCCCGGCCGGACCAGCGGGGCGAACCGCACGTTCCGCTCGATCTCGTCCCGCGCGGACGCCAGCGCGGCCTCGGTCACGTCCACGAGCACGACCTCGTGCCCGTGCTCCGCGAACAGCTCGGCCACCCCGCGCCCCATCGTTCCGGCGCCCACCACGCCTATGCGGTCCACCCGCGGTCTCCCCTCGTCGTCGGTGTCGAAATCTGCAGGGACTCGCGCAGGACGCGCAGGAGATCGTCCCGCCCCTGTCCTGCGCGGAAGTAGAAATGTCCTCCGGCCGCGACCCGTTGCGCGGTCGTGGCGCTCGTGTGCGCGGCCCAGCCCTCGTGCCAGGCCGCGTGCGGCTCCTCGCTGCCCGCGAGGACGGTGACCGGCCGGTCCAGCGGCTCGGCCGGCGCCGGGGCGTACCGCTCCAGGAGGGTGTAGTCGGCCCGGAAGCTCGCGAGCGCGTGCTCGCGAAGGTCGGCGTCCTCGCGCAGATGGGCCATGGGCTCGCCCGTGCCCCGCTCGATCGCGTCGAGCAGCTCGTCGTCCGACATCCCGTGCACCGGCCGCGCGACCGGCGACAGCGGGGGAGCGGGACACGAGGAGACGATCAGCCGCTCCGGCAACCGGCGCCCCCGGGCCCGCAGTTCGCGCGCCACCTCGAAGGCGACCAGGGCGCCCAGGCTGTGGCCGAAGAACACGAACGGCCGCTCGGCGCGGCCCGTGCCGTCGGGATCGGCGAAGTCCACGGCCGACACCAGGGCGTCCACCAGGTCGGCCAT
The DNA here is from genome assembly GCF_042873935.1 of Streptomyces sp. NPDC004327. Lineage (NCBI taxonomy): Bacteria > Bacillati > Actinomycetota > Actinomycetes > Kitasatosporales > Streptomycetaceae > Streptomyces > Streptomyces sp. NPDC004327. Next base: position 468,871 of record NZ_JBIAME010000004.1, read on the forward strand.
CCGCGTGAACGGCGGCTCCGCCCGGCGCGTGGTCCGGCCGGGCAGGTGCACGCCCCGCACCTCGGCCTCCGGCAGCTCGTCGGACCAGCGGACGTACTCGCCCGGCAGCCCGCCCGCGTGCGGGAAGCAGTAGAGGACGGCGACGGCGTCCGGCCGGCGGTGCCGGCGGACGGTCCACCGCGTCACGGCGTGACGTCCCGGTCGAGCCGCGCGTCGATCAGCGCGGCGAACTCCTCGGCCGTGGGCGCCGTGATCAGCTCCTTGGGGGCGAGCTCGACCGGGTACGTCTCGCGGACCCTCGCCACCAGGCGGGTCGCGATCAGCGAGTCGCCGCCGAGGTCGAAGAAGCTCTCGTCGGGCTCGACCTCGGGCAGGTCGAGGATCTCGGCGAAGATCTTCGCGATCAGCTCGTACGTCGCCGTCCCGGCCGGCGGTGCGACCGCCACCGGGGGCACGGCAGTCGGCGTCGTGCCGACGGACGCCGGAGCCGGTGCGGACGCGGGCTCCGGCGCGCCTGCCGGGGCCGGGGCGGTCTGTCCGGTCCGGCCCACCGTGAACAGCCGGCGCTCGAAGGGGTACGTGGGGAGGCCGACCCGACGCGGGGGGCGGCCGTCGTGCAGCACCGCCCAGTCGACGGCGGCACCGGTCAGCCACAGCCGGCCCGCGGCCGCGGGACCGTCCTCGGGCCGCTCGGGCTCCCCGGCCGACGGCCAGACCGCTCCGGGCGCGGTGACGAGCCGGTCCGGCTCCTCGCCGGCCAGCACGCGTACGGCGTCGGCGTGGTCGCGTACCAGCGCGAAGCGCCGGTACGGCAGCTCCCGCCGGCCGGTCTGCAGCGTCCAGGCCACGTCGGCGAGCGGTGTGTCCGGCGCCCCGGACAGGTGCTCGGCGAGCCGGGCGGTCACGGCGTCGAGCGCAGCCGGGGTCTTCGCCGACAGCGGCAGCACGTACGGACCGCTCGCCGCCCCGTCCGCCCGGTCCGGCTCCTCGGTCACCGGCGGCTGTTCGAGGACCACGTGGGCGTTGGTCCCGCCCACGCTGAAGGAGCTCACCCCGGCCCGGCGCGGCATGCCCTCCGGCCGCCATTCCTCCGCGTGGGTGACCACCCGGAACGGGCCGCTGCCGAAGTCGATCTCCGGGTTGGGCTCGGTGAAGTGCAGGCTGGGCGGGATGATCCCGTGCCGCAGCGCCAGGACGGTCTTGATCAGACCGGCGATGCCCGCGGCGGCGTCGGTGTGGCCGATGTTGGTCTTCACCGAGCCGATGCCGCAGGTGCCCCGGCGGCCGTCCTCGCCGCCGGCCCGGCCGTCACCGCCGTCCGCACGGTCACCGCCGTCCGCGCTGTCCGCACCGTCCGCGCTGTCCCCGCGGCGGAACGCCTTGGTGAGCGCGGCGATCTCGACGGGGTCGCCGAGCCGGGTGCCGGTGCCGTGGGTCTCGACGTAGGTGCAGGAATCCGGCGTCACGCCCGCCACCCGCTGCGCCCGTTCGATGACCGCGGCCTGCCCGGCGATGCCCGGGGCGGTGAAGCCCATGCGGTCGGCGCCGTCGTTGTTGACCGCCGAGCCGAGGATCACCGCGTCGATGCGGTCGCCGTCGGCCACCGCGTCAGAGAATCGTTTCAGCACCACGATGCCGACCCCGTCGCCGCCGACCAGTCCGCTCGCGGCGGCGTCGAAGGCCCGCAGGACGCCGTCGGGCGCCTGGATCCCGACCTCGTCGGGCCCGCCCACCCCGGACGGCAGCCGCACGGTCACGCCGCCGGCCAGAGCCATGTCGCAGTCGCCGCTCAACAGTCCCTGCACCGCGAGGTGCACGGCGACCAGCGAGGTGGCGCACGCGGCCTGCACGGCCACCGTCGGACCGGTCAGGCCGAGCCGGTGGGCCACCCGGTTGCACAGGAAGTCGGGCCCGTTGGCGACCCGGATCTCCCAGTCCGACACGGACGCCAGCTCGGCCCGGTGCGCCCTGAGCAGCTGCGCGTACGCGTTCTCGCCGCCGCCCCCGTACACGCCGACCGCTCCGGTCACCCGCTGCGGATCCTGGCCGGCGTCCTCGAGCGCGGCCAGGGCGCACTCCAGGAACATCCTGGCCTGTGGGTTGATGAGCCGCGCCTCGCGTGGCGAAATGCCGAAGTATCCGGCGTCGAACCACTCGGGATCACCGAGGATCCCCCGCGCGGCGACACCGTCGGGTCCGCTGACCCGCGTGATCGAATCCTTGCCGTCGAGCAGATTCCGCCAGAACGCTTCCGGACCGTCCGCGTCGGGAAACCTGCAGGTCAGACCTATGACGGCGACACGCCTGTCCACCGCAATCACGGCAGCCCCCGTTTCTGTTCCGTGATCAACGCGTGGATCCTATGCAACGGGCAGTCGGGCCACAAGAGTTGACAGGACGGGCTCGGGGGCGCACGCGGGGCGTCGTGATCGACTGGCCGGAATTCGCCGTTACGCGGATCGGGGGAGGGCCCGCGGAGGGCGGGATCAGCCGGCCGCCGGGATCACCACCGAGGTGAGGATCAGCCCGTCACGCACCGCCCAGCGGCCCGTCATCGTCGTCAGCGGCACTCCGCCGACCTCCGGACCCGACCGGTGCAGCTCGACGGTGAACGTGCCGTTCTCCGGCGCGAACCGGACGGTGGCGTCCTCGAAGCCCAGCCAGCGCCGGGCGAGCGGGAACCACGCCTTGTAGACCGATTCCTTCGCGCTGAACAGCACCCGGTCGAAGCAGACCTCGGGCCGCTCGGCCGCCCATCGCGCCTGCTCGGCGTGCTCCTCGGGCCGGGCTATCACGCCGAACACGCCCTCCGGCAGCGGCGCGTGCGGCTCCGCGTCGATGCCCACCGAGGCCACCGCGCCCTGCCGCGCGAGCGCGGCGGCCCGATAGCCGTCGCAGTGCGTGATGCTGCCCAGCACCCCGGCGGGCCACAGCGGCTCCCGGTGCTCACCGCTGAGGATGGCCACCGGCGGCAGCCCCAGCTCGGCCAGCGCCTGCCGCGCGCAGTGCCGCACGGTCACGTACTCCCGCCGCCGCTGCTCGACGGCCCGCGCCAGTGCCTCTTCCTCGCCCGGGAACGGCCGCGCGTCGGGGACGTCCCCGTACGACTCGACGACCACGACCTCCGGCGGCAGCAGCGCCCTCACAGAAAACTCACCTGGATCATGGGGGTCAAGGTACGGCCGCCCGCCGGGCGCCCCGGCCCCGGGGTCCGGCCCCCGGGGCAAGGCCCGTGACGGCGCCGGCCGCCGGTGGGAGACTGGGGGCATGGTCGGCGACCTCGACGACGAACTGCGGGCCCGGCGGCACGGCGGCAGCGGTCACCGGTCGGTGCCCCACACCGCCGACGCCCAGGTGCGGGCCTGGGGGCCCACGCGCGAGGCGTGCCTCGCGGAGGCCGTCCTCGGCATGGTCGAGTGCTTCGCCGAGGTGTCGGGGGTGCGGCCCACCGCCGTGGAGCGGGTGCGGCTCGGGCCGGGCAGCGACGAGGACCTGCTCGTCGGGCTGCTCGACGAGTTCGTCTTCCGCCTGGAGGTGACCGGCCGGATTCCGGTCGACGTGGAGGTCGAGGCGGCCGAGGAGGACGAGGGCCTGGACGTGCGCTCGGCCGTCGCGGAACTGGACGCGGTCGACATCGTCGGGGCCGCGCCGAAGGGCATCTCCTGGCAGGGCCTGCACATCGGTCCCGACCCGTACGGCTGGTCCTGCACGGCGATCGTGGACGTCTGAGCGCCCAGGGGTCCGCCGGGCGCGGTCCCTTCGACCACACGGAGAGGTGCGAGCCGTGCCTGATCGCGGGCGGCTGAGCGCCCAGGGGGGCGTGCGGGGTTCCCCCTGCCCACACGATCAGGCGCGAGGCGTGACTGATCGTGGGCGCCCGGCCGCCCGGGGGGAACCCCGCCGGGCGCGCGGTGTCACCCCTTGACCACGCCGAGCGGCACGAGCCGTGCCACCCTGCGGCACAGCCCCGCGCCCTCGCTCGCCGCCACCACCGCGTCCACGTCCTTGTACGCCTCCGGGGTCTCCTCCGTCAGGCCCCGCCAGGACTTCGGGCGCGCGGCGATCCCGGCCCGGCGCAGCCGCGCCCGCAGCTCGCCGCCGGTGACCGTGCGGGCGGCCTGGTGCCGGCTCATGGTGCGGCCGGCGCCGTGGCAGGTCGAGGCGAACGCGCCGCCGTGCTCGACCCCGGCGAGCACGTACGAGGCGGTGCCGAGGGTGCCGGGAATCAGCACCGGCTGTCCGAACTCCCGGATGTCCTCGGGAAGTTCGGGGTGGCCGGGCGGGAAGGCGCGGGTCGCGCCCTTGCGGTGCACGCACAGCTGCCGCCGGGCGCCGTCCACCGCGTGCGTCTCGATCTTGGCCAGGTTGTGGGACACGTCGTACACCAGCGAGAGCCGGATGCCGGCCGCCCGCCGGAACACGCCACGCGTCGCGTCCGACAGCAACTGCCGGTTCGCGCGACCGTAGTTGGCGGCCGCCGCCATCGCGCCGAGATACGCCCGGCCCTCCGGCGACTCCACCGGAGTGCAGGCCAGCTGCCGGTCGGGCACGGTGATCCCGTACCGCGCCATCGCCCGGTCCATCAGCCGGACGTGATCGGTGCAGATCTGGTGCCCGAGCCCGCGCGAGCCGCAGTGGATCATCACGCACACCTGCCCCGCGGCGATGCCGAAGGCAGCCGCGGCCGGCTCGTCGTACACCGCCGCCACCCGCTGCAGCTCCAGGAAGTGGTTCGCGGAACCGAGGCTGCCGACCTGACCCAGCCCGCGCTGCCGCGCCCGCTCCCCGACCTGCGTCACATCCGCGTCGGCGACCGCCCCGCCGTCCTCGCAGCGCAGCAGATCACGCTCCTCCCCGTGCCCCCGCTCCACGGCGAACCGCGACCCGCCGCGCAGCAGCCGCTCCAGCTCCCGGTCCCCGTCGAGCCGCCACACCCCGCCGGGCCCGGCACCCCGGGGGATCGCCCGGTCCAGGCCGTCCATCACGTCGAGCAGGACGGGCCGCAGCGCCGCCTCGTCGCAGTCCGCGGCGAGCAGCCGCACCCCGCAGGAGATGTCGAAGCCGACGCCGCCCGGCGACACCACCCCGCCCCGCGCCACGTCGGTGGCGGCGACCCCGCCGATGGGGAAGCCGTAGCCCCAGTGGATGTCCGGCATCGCGTACGAGGCGGTCACGATCCCCGGCAGCGTGGCCACGCGTACCACCTGGTCAAGCGACCGTTCGGCGTCGGCGAGCAGTTCCCGGGAGGCGAACACCACCCCGGGCACCCGCATGCCCTCGTGCGGATCGATCCGGAAGCGGAAGGGACGTTCCTCGATCAGGTCCATGGCGACCTCCCCGTGAGGGGATTCGTCCGTCAGCTGCCCGGACTCCTCCTCCCACTCTCCCACGTCCCGCGCCGGCCGGCCGGGGCGGCCGGAAGCCGCCCTGTCGTCGCGCGCTCACGCGTGGCCGGACGGCCCCGGAAACGCGTGCCGGCAGGCCCCGGGCGACCGCACCCCGCTCACCCACTGTTCCGGCCGCCCGCAGCGGGGTCAGCCGGTGATCGCGACCGGCCCGTCCCACGCGTCCTGGTCGACGGTGATCGTGTAACCGCCGCGCGTCTCCTTGCTGTTGACCAGGTACTGGTGGCCGCGGCTGTGGCCGGTGTACTGGGTCGCGCCCCACGGCCAGTCGGCGGTGGTCGTGTTCTGCTTGTCCCACAGCGCGTACCAGAGGTTGCCCGGCAGGTCGGTGCGGTCGGTCGCGGTGGCGACGGCCTTGGCGCTGGAGCTGCTGAAGCCGTAGAAGCCGCCGCGGTACGTCTTGGCGCGCAGCGTCTTGGTGAAGGAGCGGACGTACGTCAGCACGGCGTCGTTGCACGCCTTGTTGGTGATGTCGTACGGCTCCATGTCCAGGTAGATCGCGCTGCCCGGCTTCATGCCGAGCGCCGACGCCTTCGCCACGGCGTCGTTGGCGTCCGTCACGCCGAGCGAGGCCGCCGTCGAGGCCGTCAGCTTCTCGGGGTTGGCGCTGGTCTGGCACGGAGGCTGGGCGCCGACGTAGAGGGGGATGAGGTTCCAGCCCATCGCGCCGACCGACTTCACCCAGGACGCGGTGAGGTTCGGCTGGGCGCAGCCCCGGTTCTTCCCGCCGACGTAGACCGCGGCACCTCCGTAGAAGCCGTTGCTCTTCCACGCCTTCATCGCCGCCAGCGACGGCGCCGTGCAGGTGTCGAAGGCCCGGCCGGTGAAGGTCTTCTGCGCGGGCCACACCGTGGCCGCGCTCGACGTCTGGGCCGCGATCACGGCGCCCACGACGGCGACGGCACCTCCGGTCGTCGCGGCGATGTAGCGACGCTTCTTCGACAGCCGATGGCCAGCCATACCCACCCCATCTTCCCGTGCCCCGCACCTCGGGGCAGACGCACTGTAACCAACGCCCGGCGGGGCGCTCGGACCGGGCCGTTGTCAGTGGTGCCCGATAGCTTCGGAGGTGCTGGAAGAAGCAGTCCTGACAGGGGGGAATGTGATGGCGGAGAACTGTGTCGAGACCACGCTCCGGGTGGTTCTGACGGACGTCAGCGCGGGTGTGGTGGCGGCGTGGCGGGCGGCGTTCGCCGACACGCCCGGCATCGAGATCCGGCGCGGCTCGATCCTCGACGAGGACGTGGACGCGTGGGTCACGCCGACGAACGCGGCGGGACGGATGGACGGCGGCGTGGACGCCGTGATCAAGCGGCATCTCGGGGCGGGCATCCAGCTGCGGGTGCAGCGGGCGATCCGGGACCGGTTCGCCGGGAGCATGCCGGTGGGCAGCGCGGTGTGCGTCCCGTCGGGCGCGACCGTCCCGCGCTTCCTCATCTCCACGCCGACGATGGTCGCCTCCTCGCAGAACGTGAGCGAGACGCTGAACGTGGCCCTGGCCTGCGCGGCCGCCTTCCAGGCCGTGCACCGGCAGAACCGCGGGGCGCCGGGCAGCATCCGCTCGGTGGCCCTCGTCGGCATGGGCGCGAGGACCGGCCGGGTGCCGGCCCGCGTCTGCGCCAACCTGATGTGGACCGGGTACACGCTCTTCCACGACCACTGGTTCGAGGACGACGACGAGCTGCGCGCCACCATCACCGGCCAGCTCGCCGGCATCGAGCAGGCGCCGCCCGCGCAGCGGGTCCGGATCGTGCCGCCGAAAGGGCATTCCTTTCGCCGCTGATCCCGGCCCCTCGCCCCACCCCGCGCCCCAGGCCCCACCCCATCCCGCGCCCGAGGCCCCACCCCACCCCGCGCCCCACCTCTCCGCCACGACGACCGGGAGCCCCTCCTCGATGAGCGACGCCACCGCCACGCCTCCGCAGCAGCCCGACGCACACGACCCGCTCGCCCTCGCCGACCTGTTCACCGGAGGCGGCGAGCCCTGGCTGCCGCTGCTCAAGCCCGTCCTCGAAGCCCGCCCGGGCGCCGCCGAGTTCATCGGCCCCGGCCGCAGCCCGCAGGTCGTCCCGGTGCGCGAGCTGACCTTCCAGGCGCTCAAGCCCAACCCGCCGCACAAGTGGAAGGTCGTCGCCTTCGGCCAGAACCCCTATCCGCGGCCGGAGAGCGCCACCGGCATCGCCATGTTCGACAACACCTTCGGCGACTGGAAGGACAGCCAGTTCGGCCGGGTCGTCAGCATCCGCTGCCTGATCAAGGCGGCGGCGATGTGGAAGTACGGCATCGCCAAGAAGACCCCCGTCGGCGAGGTCCGCGCCCTGCTGAAGGAGCGGGACACGGTCCAGCCGCCCGAGTGGTTCCAGGCGATGCTCACCCAGGGCGTGCTGCTCCTCAACGCCTCGCTGACCGCCAGCGCCGACGGCGCCATGGGGACCGACCAGCACACCGCCTTCTGGCGCCCGGTCGCCGAGCGGATCGTCGAGGAGATCCTGCGGGCCAAGCAGGACGCCGAGGACGAGGCGGACCGCGGTGTCGTCTTCGCCTGGTGGGGCGCCCACGCCCGGGGCCTGAAGTCGATCGTCCGACGCCTGGAGAAGAAGTACCCGGGCGTGGAGGTCCGGCACATCGACCACGCCAACCCGGCGGCTCAGGGCGACCTCTTCTGCGAGGGCGACCACTTCGCCACGGTGAACGAGGCGCTGCTCTCGCTCGGCGCCGACGCGATCGACTGGCTCCCGAGCAAGGGCTGGAACGAGCCGGCGGCAGGTGCCGGTGCGGGTGACGGTGCCGTCGCCGGGGGAGGCGCGGGTACGGGGGCCGGCGGGGCGGACGCCGACGTCGCCGCGCGCATGGGTGCCTTCATCGCCTCCACGATGGAGCTGCACCAGCTGTATCTGGAGCGGCTCACCAGCGTCCGTGACGAGGGGCACGTGCTGCCGCCGGTCACCGGCGTGTTCGACACCCCGCTCATGCCCTTCGAGGACGCCGTCGCCCCGGTCGCCGAGGTGCTCGCCGGACTGGGCCGGCACATCGACCGCTCGCGCGAGTTCGGCAAGCGGCGCGCGGACGAGCAGCCGGACGGCCCGCTGTCGGCCGACGCCATCGCCGCGCTCTACCTCTACACCTGCGAGTCGGGCTTCTACCGCGACATCAACGCCGTGCTGCGCTCCGCCGACCGCGGCCGCGTGGTGCCCTATCTGCCGTATCTGCGACTGCTGTTCTCGGCCGTCTCCCAACTCCCCGTCCAGCACCGGCCGCTGTGGCGCGGCGTCGGCCTCGACCTGCGCCGGCAGTACCCGGTCGGGCGCACGGTCACCTGGTGGGGCGTCTCCTCCTGCACCTCCGAGCCGGCCGTCGCCCGCGCCTTCCTCGGCAGCCGCGGCAAGCGGACCCTGTTCGAGGTGACGCCGGCGCGCGCGGTGGGCATCCGCAACTTCTCCGCCTTCACCGGCGAGGAGGAGTACATCCTCGCCCCCGGCACCCAGCTGGAGGTGACGGACGTGACGACCGAGCGCGGCGGCCTGTGCACGGTGAAGCTGGCCGAGGTGGACGCCCCGCTCGTCTCCTGACCCGGCCCCAGGAGGGGCGGCATTGCCTTCGAAGCAATCCATTGCAACGAAGCGTTGCGTTTGGCTCCACTGTCATTGCATCAATTTGCCGCCCCTCACTTGGGAAAACGCGATTATGGCGATTGACCAAACCATGAATGCAACGTAGCTTTCTGGATATCTGAACACGTCATGTCGCGAGCTGAGGAAGAGTCATGAGTGAATCGCACATCGTCACGACCCCCACGACGCGCCGGTCCGGCTGCCCCTTCGACCCGCCGGCCGAACTGACCGAGGCCCACCGGCGCGGCCCCGTCAGCCGCTTCACCCACGTCGGCGGCAAGCCCGGTTGGCTGATCACCGGATACGACCTGGTCAGGTCCGTCCTGGCCGACCCGCGCTTCAGCTCGCGCAAGGACCTCCTGAACGTCGTCGACTTCGAGGTCCCGCCGGCGCCGCCCGGCGAGTTCCTGCTCATGGACGACCCGCAGCACAGCCGCTACCGCAAGCCGCTGGTGGGCAGGTTCACCGCACGCCGGATGCGCCTGCTCACCGAGCGCATCGAGCAGATCACCACCGACTGCCTGGACGCCATGGAGGCCGCCGGACCGTCGGCGGACCTGGTGACCGCGTTCGCCAAGCCCATCCCGACCATCGTCATCTGCGAGCTGCTGGGCGTCCCGTACGAGGACCGCGACTCCTTCCAGGAGCAGATCGACACCTTCATGAGCGGGGAGACCAGCGACGAGGACCTGCTCGCGGCCTACACGGCGACCCAGGAGTACCTGGCCGAACTCGTCGCCTCCAAGCGCGCCAACCCCACCGACGACGTGCTCAGCGAGCTCACCGACAGCGACCTCACCGACGAGGAGCTGAAGGGGATCAGCCTCATCCTGCTCGCGGCCGGCTTCGACACCACCGCGAACATGCTGTCGCTCGGCACCTTCGCCCTGCTCCAGAACCCCGGGCAACTGGCCGCGCTGCGCGCCGATCCCGCGCTCGTCGAGCCGGCCGTGGAGGAGCTGCTCCGCTATCTCAGCGTCGCCAAGACGTTCATGCGGACGGCGCTGGAGGACGTCGAGGTGGGCGGTGAGCTCATCGAGGCCGGCACCACGGTCGTCCTGTCGTACAACACCGCCAACCGCGACCCCGAGCGCTTCGCCGACCCCGACGTCCTCGACATCCGGCGCAAGCCCTCCGGCCACCTGGCCTTCGGCCACGGCGTCCACCTGTGCCTGGGGCAGCAACTCGCCCGCATCGAGATGCGCGTCGCGTTCGCCGCGCTCCTCGACCGCTTCCCCACGCTGCGCCTGGCCGTCCCGGCGGAGGAGGTGGTGCTCCGCCCCGAGACCGCGGACATCTACGGCGTGAAGAGCCTGCCGGTGACCTGGGACGCGTGACCGCGAGACGGTGAGGGGCGGCGAGGAGCGGCGAGGAGCGGTGAGAGGTCCGGCCGGCGGGTTCCGTCCCGGGGAAGCCTAGGATGGCCGGCATGGCCCTGATCATGGATGACGTGCACCGGTTCGAGGCGGCCAGGCCCCGGCTCGCGGCCATCGCGTACCGGATGCTCGGCTCGGCGAGCGACGCGGAGGACGCCGTGCAGGAGACGTTCCTGCGCTGGCAGGCGGCCGACGTCGAGCGGATCGAGGTCCCCGAGGCATGGCTGACGAAGGTCCTCACCAACCTCTGCCTCAACCAGCTGACCTCGGCCCGCGCCCGCCGCGAGACGTACGTCGGCCGGTGGCTGCCCGAACCGCTGCTCGCCGGCGACCCGATGCTCGGCCCCGCCGACACCGCCGAGCAGCGCGAATCGGTGTCGTACGCCGTCCTCGTCCTCCTGGAGCGCCTGTCGCCCGGCGAGCGGGCGGTGTACGTGCTGCGCGAGGCGTTCGACTACCCGCACCGGGAGATCGCCGAGATCCTGGACGTCACCGAGAGCGCCAGCCAGCAGATCTACCACCGGGCCAAGAAGCACGTCGCCGACGGCAAGGCGCGCACCGAGATCGACGAGGCCGCCGCCCGGCGCATCGTCGAGGTGTTCCTGGCCGCCGCGACCAGCGGCCGCACCGAACCCCTCGTCCGTCTGCTCACCCAGGACGCCGTCGCGGTCGGCGACGGCGGCGGCAAGGTCCCGGCCCGCGCGAAGGCGTTCGAGGGCGCGCTCGCGGTCGCCACGTTCATGCGCGGTCTGTTCAAGCCCGGCGACGCCAAGCGCGCGCACGTCGGCGGCGCGCCGGACATCTACGCCACCACCGCCAACGGCGGGCCCGCCGTCCTGGCGGTCGTGGACGGCCGCGTCGTCGGCATCATCTGCCTGGAGGTCACGCCGGAGGGCATCGTCGCGCTCCGCAGCCAGGTCAACCCCGACAAGCTCGTCCGCGCGACCGAGCGGTGGGCCGCCGCGGACCGCGAGGAGGGCCCGCTCCACACCCTCTGACCCGATGTGACGCGGGTCACATCCGATCCTGTCAGGAATCCCGGGGCTGTCCGGTTCAAGGGGCGAGACCACGCCGGACAGCGGCGTACCCGCCCAGACAGGAGCACGGACATGCAGCACCGCATCGTCGTCCTCGGCGCCGGCTACACGGGAGCCGTCGCCGCCGGCCGCCTCGCCAAGCGACTGCACCGCGAGGATGTCGCCATCACCCTCGTCAACCCCGAGCCCGACTTCGTCGAGCGCGTCCGGCTGCACCAGCTCGCGACCGGACAGGACCTCCGGCCCCGGCCCTTCGACGAGATCTTCGCCGGCACGGGCGTGGAGCTGAAGCTCGCCAAGGTCACCGCCGTGGACGTGGACCGCAAGGCCGTCACCGTCACCGGCGTCGCTGGCGCTGACGGTGCTGACGGTGCTGCCCGGACGGAGGAGCTCGCGTACGACACCCTGGTCTACGCCCTCGGCAGCGGCTGGCACGACGGCGGCGTCCCCGGCGCCGCCGACCACGCCCACGAGCTCGCCAGCCGCCCCGGCGCCCTCCGCCTGCGCGACCGCCTCGCCGCCCTGGACGCCGGCCGGCCCGTGTTGGTCGTCGGCGGCGGACTGACCGGAGTGGAGGCCGCGACCGAGATCGCCGAGGCCCGCCCCGACCTCGACGTCGCCCTGGCCGTCCACGGTGCCCTCGGCGACTGGCTGTCGGAGAAGGGCCGCGCCCACCTGCGGAAGGTCGTCGACGGACTCGGCATCACGGTCCACGAACACGCCGCCGTCGACGCCGTGGCCGCCGACGGCGTGACGACGGCCGACGGGCGCACCGTCCCCGCCGAGATCACCGTCTGGACCACCGGCTTCGCCGTGCACCCGATCGCCCAGGCGACCGCCCTGGAGCTCGGCGCCGGCGGCCGGATCGTGGTCGACGCCACCATGCGCTCCGTCTCCCACCCCGACGTGTACGCCGTGGGCGACGCGGCGCTGGCCATCGGCCCCGAGGACAAGCCCCTGCGGATGTCCTGCGCCTCGGGCGTCCCGATGGCCTGGCAGGCCGCCGACGCCATCGCCGCCCGCCTGGCCGGCGTCAAGGTCCCCCACGTCTCCATCCGCTACTTCCAGCAGTGCGTCTCGCTGGGCCGCAAGCAGGGCCTGATCCAGTTCGTCACCGCCGACGACCGCGCGGTCGACCGTGCCCTGACCGGCCGCACGGCCGCCCTCTACAAGGAACTGATCTGCAAGGGCGCCGCCTGGGGCGTCGCCAACCCGACCGCGGGCATGCCGAGCCGGCGCCGCCGTGTCGTCACCCGGCAGGAGCCCCAGGGGCGGACGCGAACGGGAGCGGTGGCCTGAGCGCGCGTCATGAACCGCCCGGCGGCGCGGCGACCCGCGGTCAGGCGCAGGTGACGACCACCTGGCCCCTGCCGCCGTTGCTGGAGAACGCGATCGTGAAACGGCCGTTCGCGGGCAGCTGCTCGGCCCGGCCGCCCAGCGTGATCACCTGCGACGCGTCCGCCCCGAGAGAGCCACTGCCCACGCCGGCGGTGACTCCGGCGGGCAGCTGCCCGATCGACCAGTCGAGGCTGCCGCCACCGCTGTTACGGACCATCAGGGTGTTCGGCCACTCGCCGTTCGCGCAGTACTCCTGGACGCTCGCCGGACGCAGCGACAGCACCGGCGCGGCGACCGGTACGGGCACGCTCGACTGTGTGGGCCGCGCCGACCGCGTGGGCGGCGTCGACGGCTGCGCCGACCGGGTCGTACGAGGGGTGGACGCGGCCGGCGTCGGAGAGCTCGGCTCCGCCGTCGGAGCCGTCCCGCTCGGAGAGGGCGCCGGACCACCGCCGTCGGAGGAGGCGGAAGGGGCGGGGGCGGCGGACGCGCCGGGCGCCGCGGAAGCGGTGGTCGCCGCCGGCGCCTGCGGTAGGGCGGTGGCAGGGTCATGGCCCCACTGCCGTCCCACGAGCACCCCGCCCACGGCGACCACCATCGCGCCACCGATGACCAGCGCCATGGTCTTCAACGTCTTCGCCCTGGCACGCTTCTTGCGCGCCTTGCTGCCAGGGTGCTCGGTCAGCCCACCCTGAACGATGATGCCTCTGCCCACCACTCGTGGGTCGTCTTGCTTGGGTCCGATGGCGCGTGGGTCGTCTTGCTTGGGTCCGATGGCGCGTGGGTCGTCTTGCTTGGGTCCGATGGCGCGTGGGTCGTCCTGCTTCGGTCCGATGGCGCGTGGGTCGTCCTGCTTGGGTCCGATCGCCCGGGGGTCGTCCTGCTTCGGTCCGATCGCCTGCGCCGAGTCGTGGCCGTCGTGAGCCGTGCGTCCGCCCTGGACGATGATGCCGTCCTGGGCCGGGGCCGGGTCGGTGAAGCCTCCGCCCGTGCCCTCCGTGTGTGCGGGTACGTGTGCCGCCGCGTCGCTCTCCGGACGTGGCACGTCCGGTCCACCTCTACCGTCGCTCATGGCGCGAAATCCCCCTGTGGTCACTTGGCGTTCAGCCGGAACGGATCTCGTGGTCACGGGGTCGGCCCGGGACGACGAGGCTGCTCATACTGAGCCACTTTTCGGCCATGAGGTCCAGCCCTGTGACGTGACGGCGATGTCCCGATCTCGTACCGGTCGCGCCGCGGAGTTGTCGACAGAACGTCACCGCGCGGCGACACTGGGTGCGGAGGTGCGTACCCATGACCCAAGCCGACCGGCCCGGCGGCATGCGGGCCGCCGTACAGGAGACGTACGGCCCCGCCGACCTCAGCGCGGCCCCCGTCTTCGCGGGTGGCTTCATCAACTTCGGCTACTGGCGGCCCGAGGACCTCGACGGCCCGCCCAGCGTGGACGACCGGATCCGCAGTCAGGAGGACCTGTACCGGCGCGTGCTCGGCACCGCCGGCCCGCTCGCCGGCGGGCAGCTGCTGGAGGTCGGCTGCGGGCTCGGCATGGGCTGCGCCCTGGCCCTGGAGGAGTACGGACCGGCCCGGGTCACCGGCATGGACATCCATCCGCAGCAGCTGGAACGGGCCCGCCGGGCCAACGCGCACCTGCTGACAGGAGTCGGAGCCGGAGCCGGAGCCGGATCTGGAGACGGAGCCGAGCGGCTGCGGCTGGTGCGCGGGGCCGCGGAGGACATGCCCTTCGCGGACGCCGAGTTCGACTGCGTCTACAGCGTGGAGGCCGCCCAGCACTTCGACGACCTCGCGCGGTTCGCCGCGGAGACCGCCCGTGTCCTGCGCCCCGGCGGCCGCGCCGCCGTGACCAGCTTCTTCACCCCGGAGCCCGAGGCCGCGCCCCGCCTGGCCGAGCTGCTCGACACCTTCGCGGACGGCCTCGACATCGCCCGTACGCCCGCCGAACTGACCGACGCCCTCGCCCGGTCGGGGATGACCGGGGTGCGCTGCGAGTCCATCGGTCCCTCGGTCTGGCCCGGCTGGGACCACTGGCTGTCCGCCCAGTGGAAGCCGGGCACCTGGCCGAGGAACTTCCTGCACGCCTGGGAGCAGGGCCTCCTCGACTACTACGTGATCACCGCCACCCGCCGCTAGGGTCTGTCCGGTCCGTACCCGGCCCCTGGGCCCGGCCGGTCTGGAACCCGCTCCTCGGGCCCCGGCCGGTCTGGAACCCGCTCCTCTGGCCGGTCGGTCCGGCGGACGGACCTCGGGCCGACCGGTCCGTAACCCGCCCCTCGGGCCGGCCGGTTCTGCGGACGGCCCCCGTGGCGGTCTGCCGCGCCGTTCGTCCTCGCGCCTATCCTGGCGCCGTGTCCTCGTCCCCGCGGGATGCCGCGACCACGACGTACCTCCGCACGAGCCTGCCCGGGGCGGTGCCCGTGCTCGGGCACCTGCCCGCCCTGGTGAGGAATCCGGCGGCGTTCCTGGCGGGGCTGCCCGGGCGCGGGGATCTGGTGGAGATCCGGCTGGGGCCGAACCGGCTGGTGGTGCCCTGTCATCCGGAACTGCTCCGGCAGGTGTACGCGGACGACCGGACCTTCGACAAGGGCGGCCCGATCTACCAGCGGTTCCGGCGCGTCCTCGGCAACGGCCTCGCCACCTGCGCGCACGCCGACCACCGGCGCCAGCGGCGGATGCTGCAGCCCGAGTTCCGGCCCGAACGGCTGGCCGGATACGCCGAGGTGATGACCCGCGAGGCGGAGCAGCTGGCCGGGTCCTGGCGGCACGGCGAGGTGGTCGAGGTCTTCCCTGCCTGCTACCGGTTCACGCTGCGGGTCGTGGCGCGCAGCCTGCTCGGCACCGAGGCGCCGGATGCGCTGGCCGACCGCCTTCAGGGCGCGTTCGAGACCGCGTTCGCCGGGGCGCTGCGGCGGGTGATGCTGCTGCCCGCGGGCCCCGGCTACCGCATGGCGGTGCGCACGCTGCGGCGGACCGTGGCCGAGCTGGTGAGCGACCGCCGGACCCGGGACCCCGGCGGGGCCGACCTGCTGGCCGGACTGCTGGCCGCCCGCGACGAGGACGGCACGGCCCTCTCCGAGTCCGAACTGCACGACCAGGTGGTCACCCTGCTGCTGGCCGGCTCCGAGACCACCGCCTCCCAGCTCGCCTGGACCCTGCGCCTGCTGGTGGCACACCCGCGGGTGCTGGCGGCGCTGCACGCCGAGCTCGACGGGGTGCTGCCGGACCGGCGCCCCGCGCGCTGGGCCGACCTGCCGCTCCTGCCGTACACCGCCCGGGTGCTGACCGAGGCGCTGCGGCTCCATCCGCCCGGCTGGGTGCTCCTGCGCACACCCTGCCGCGGGGCGCCCAGGTGCTGCTCAGCCCGTACGTCGCGCACCACAACCCGCGCATCTTCGCCGACCCCGGCCGCTTCGACCCGGACCGCTGGCTGCCGGAGCGGGCCGCCGCGCTGCCGCGCTGGGGTTTCGCCGGCTTCGCGAACGGGCCGCGCCAGTGCCTCGGCGCCGACTACGCCCGCGCCGAGGCGGTGATCGCCCTGGCCACCCTGCTCGTCCGCTGGCGCCCCACGGCCGCCCCCGGGCGGGCGGACGACCGGCCCGCGCGGCTGACCACCGTGCTGCGGCCGCACCGGCTGCGGCTGCGCATGCTCCGGCGCTAGGGACGGCCGCGACCCGCACCGGGGCCTTCTGACGCTCCGACAGCCCGTCGCCCGGCCGAGGAACCGCACTTCGGCCGGACCGCCGAGCGGCTCCGGGTCTCCCAGGCCAGGGCCGGCCAGGCCATCAGGAAGCAGGAGCGGCGCATCGGCGCCAGGCTGATCGTCAATCCGGCGGTGATCGGTCGGGGTGGCACATGAGTTCGGCCGTGGCCGAAATGGGATCCAGGTCACACTCCCGCCGTACATCCCTTGGGGCCTCTCAAGCATCTTGTGTGCGCGAGGCACGCGCGGTTCTCGTCCGGACCACGTCCGGATCCCGTGCGGAGCCCGTACGGCAACGACTTCTACCAAGGGCAGAACACTTTGATAACTACGACTCTGGGCGTGCGTCGCGCCATGACCGTCGCGGTCACGACCTCGGCCGTGCTGGCCGGCGGCCTCTTCGCCGGTCAGGCGCAGGCCGCGACGCCGCCCGCCCCGTCGATCACCGCCCCGGGCGGCTTCGTCATGAACAACGGGACGGGTACGACGCTGTACGGGAAGGCCGCGGACACCCGCCGGTCGACCGGCTCCACCACGAAGATCATGACGGCCAAGGTGGTGCTCGCCCAGGCGAACCTCAACCTCGACGCCAAGGTCACGATCCAGAAGGCGTACAGCGACTACATCGTCGCCAACAACGCCTCCTCGGCCCGGCTCATCGTCGGCGACAAGGTGACCGTCCGCCAGCTCCTCTACGGCCTCATGCTGCCGTCGGGCTGTGACGCCGCCTACGCGCTCGCCGACAAGTTCGGCACCGGCGCCACCCGGGCGGCCCGGGTGAAGTCGTTCATCGGCAAGATGAACGCCGAGGCGACCCGGATGGGCCTGCGGAACACGCACTTCGACTCGTTCGACGGGATCGGCAACGGGTCGAACTACTCGACCCCGCGCGACCTGACGAAGATCGCGAGCAGCGCGATGAAGAACTCCACGTTCCGCGCCGTCGTCGCGACGAAGTCCACGAGCCAGAAGGTGACCACCGCCAGCGGCGGCTACCGGTACATGGCGTGGACCAACACGAACAAGCTGCTGAGCACCTACAGCGGCGCGATCGGCGTGAAGACCGGTTCGGGTCCGACGGCCAAGTACTGCCTGGTCTTCGCGGCCACCCGCGGCACCAAGACGGTCATCGGCACCGTGCTCGGCGCGCCGAACGAGACGAACCGCGCGACCGACGTGAAGAAGCTGCTGGACTACGGCTTCGCGAAGTAACCGGCGACGACCGGCGCACGACAGCGCCGGTCACGCCCCGGCTGCCTCCCGCCCGGCGGGAGGCGGCCCGGCAGCGGTGCCACGCCTGCCGGGGCAGGAGGGACGTGCCTGCTGCGGCGGCACGCTGCCCGGCCCGGGCCGCCCGAGTCACCTGGACCGCCCGAGCCCCATGCACCCCCTGTGCCACCCGGTCCACCCGCGCCGCCTCGCCCCCAGGCGCTGCATAATCCGGGAGTGCTTCTCACCGCGCGACGGCTCGCCCTCGCCACCCTGGACCGTCAGCTCCTGCTCGAACGCCGGCGCCTCGACGTGGCGGAAGCGGTCCGCCGCATCTGCGCTTTGCAGGCGCAGACCCCGGCGTCGCCGTACCTGGCGCTGTGGAACCGCGTACGGGACTTCGTGCCCGGGGACCTCGACGCCGCGTTCGCGGACGGCCGGATCGTGAAGGCGACGCTCATGCGGATCACGCTGCACGCCGTCCATGCCGAGGACTACGCGCCGTACCACGCCGCCATGCTGAGCACCCTTCGGGCGTCGCGGGTCCACGACCGCCGCTTCACCTCCACGGAACTGACCCCTGCCGACGCCGACGCACTGCTCCCGCCGCTCGCGGATTTCCTTGCGCAACCCCGAAGCGGCGCCGAGGTGGAGGAGGAGTTCACGGGACGGTTCGGTGAGCACGCGCACCGCATGTGGTGGGCGCTGCGCACGTACGCGCCGATACGCCACGTACCGACCGGCGGCCCCTGGTCGTTCGCCCAGCCGCACTCCTACCTCGCCGCGACGACGGCCCCCGGGTCCGTCGCCCCCCGGTCCGCGGCCGCCGGGTCCACGGCCCCCGGGTCCGCGCCGCCGTCGGAGGCGGCGGCCGGGGTGCGACGGCTGCTGCTCGCGCATCTGCGGGCGTTCGGGCCCGCGTCGGCGCAGGACTTCGCCCGCTTCACCCTGCTGGGGCGGTCCGTGATCACGCGGGCGCTGGACGCGCTCGGAGACCGGGTGGTGCGGGTGGAGGGCCCGGGGCGCGCCGCCCTGTTCGACCTGGCGGACGCCGTCGTGCCCGCCGAGGACACCCCGGCGCCGCCACGGCTGCTGCCGATGTGGGACAGCACCCTGCTGGCCCATGCCGTCCCCGGGCGGGTGCTGCCCCCGGAGTACCGGCCGCTGGTCGTCCGGCGCAACGGGGACATGCTGCCCTGTCTGCTGGTCGACGGGCAGGTCGCCGGAGTGTGGCGCGCGGTCGACGGCGGACTGGAACTGACCGCGTTCCACCGGCTCGGCAAGGCGGCGTGGCGGGGACTGACCGAGGAGGCGGAGAAGCTGTCGGCGCTGCTCGCCGCCCGCGACCCCGCCGTGTACCGCCGCTACGGGCACTGGTGGGACAAGGGCTTCCCCGGCGTCGAGACCACGATCGTCAAGGGGTGACACCCCGGCCCGGCCGCCGGGTGTGGCTTGATCATTCCGACCGGAAACCCGCTGTTACGGCTCGCGCACACACCGTAGAAACGGGCTGCTGATTCCCATTCACCGTTCTCGGATCCAAGGAGCCCACCGTGAACAGATTCCGCAGCACCGTCATGGCCGTCGCCGGCGCCGTCTCGATGTTCGCCCTCGCCGCCGCGCCCGCCCAGGCGGCCCCCGGTGACGTGACCACCACCTGCGCCAGCACCGCCACCCCGGCCGGCTACGTCGACGTCAGCTGGGGTTACAGCGCGAGCTGCGGCACCCAGAACTTCGACCCGAACATCAAGCAGATCAAGCAGCTCACCGGTCTGCCCATAGGCACGGTCGTCCAGGCGTGCGGGTCCACCTACTACCCCGTCGGCTGGGTCCAGACCGCCTCCTACTACTCCAGCTCCTGTGTCGCCTTCCCGAACTCCGGCTTCAACAACAACGCCTGGACGCTCAAGCGCGTCTCCTGACGCACCTTCCGCGGTCGGGGTTGGGGTTGGGGTTGGGGCTCGGTGGCGTGTCGTCGCCGGCCCCGCTTCCCGGTTCCGCCGGCCCCGCTTCCCGCTCCCGCCGGGCTCAGTCGCCGGACGGCGTGAGCAGCACGAAGTCGGCGTTCGACGGGTCGAGGCACACCGCGAGCCGGCCGACGCCTTCCGCGTCCTCCGGCCCCATCTGCACGCTGCCGCCGTTCCCGGTCACCCGGGCGACCGCGGCGTCGCAGTCGTCGGCGTGGAACACCGGGTGCCAGTACGGCCGCCCGCCCGTCAGGGAGAGGTGCTCGGCCGGCAGCTCCATGAGCCCGCCGTGCATCCGCTTCTCGGGCAGCCCGGCCGGTGTGACGAGGGAGTACGTGCCGCCGCCCGGCAGCTCCATGTCGCTGAACCACCAGCCGAGCACGTCGCCGTAGAAGCGCTTGGCCGCGGCCACGTCGGTCGTGTACAGCTCGGTCCACGACAGCGAACCGGTCTCGTCCACCAGTTCGGCACCCTTGGTCGTGCCGGGCTGCCAGACGGCGAACTGGCCCCCCAGGGGGTCGCTGTACTGGGCCATCCGGCCCCATTCGCCGAGGTCCCGCGGCGCCACCCGCACCGTGCCGCCGGCGCGCTCGACGGCCCGGGTCGTGGCGTCCGCGTCGGTGACGCTGTAGTAGATCATCCAGGCCGGACGCGCGCCCTCCTCGGTGAGCCTGCCGAGCCCCGCGACGACCTTGCCGTCCTTCCGGAACATCCCGCCTTCCATGTCCTCGTCCATCTCCTGGTCCATGTCCTCCCCGCCGCCCATGGGCTCGTACTCCCAGCCGAGGACGCGGCTGTAGAAGGCCGCGGCGGCCGGGACGTCGGGAGCGCCGAGGTCGAGCCAGCAGGGGGAGCCGGCGACGAAGTCCGTGGTGATCATGTCGATGGCCTTTCAGGGGTCCGGATGCGCCTTCAGCCTTGCACCGGACGCCGTCCCTCGCCCGTTTTCCGTTTTTCGTCCACCGACCGTTCCGGGCAGAGGGAGGGCCGGATCACGCCATGTGCGACGGGGGTCGTGCACTCGCCTTCCGGGATCAAGGGGACGGCCCTATGCTCCTGCGTCGGACATCGGGTTACCGCCGGTAAAGGGGTGGGGCATGGACCGTACGGGCAGCTCACGGCGCACCTTCGTGGCGGGCGCCGCCGCGGCGACCGGAGCGGTCGCCGCCGGGATGATCGCGGGACCGGCCGCCCTCGGTGCCGCACCCGCCGCCGCGGCGGAGCCGTCCGCGCCGCAGTCCGTGGCCGTCCTCGGCGGCGGCGTCGCGGGCCTGACCGCCGCCCACGAACTGGCCGAACGCGGCTTCCGCGTCACCGTCTACGAGCGCCGGGCGCTCGGCGGCAAGGCCCGCTCCATGGACGTACCGGACAGCGCGCACGGCGGCCGGCGCCCGCTCCCCGCCGAGCACGGCTTCCGCTTCATCCCCGGCATCTACCACAACCTCCCCGACACGATGCGGCGCATCCCCTTCCCGGGGAACGCCAACGGAGTCTGGGACAACCTCGTCGCCCCGGCGGAGATGTCCTTCGCCCGCACCGGCCGCGAGGACCTGCGCATCCCGCTCCCGTGGCCGGGCCACCGGCCCGCCGAGCTCACCCTCGACGAGATCCGGCGCGCCGTCACCGCTCTGCTCGGCACCGCCCGCTCCATCCCGCTCCACGAGACCGCGTACTTCGCCGACCGCTTCCTCGTCTTCCTCACGAGCTGCGACGAACGGCGCGACGACACCTGGGAGCGGACACCCTGGTGGGAGTTCCTGCGCGCCGAGCGGATGAGCTACGACTACCAGCGCATCCTGGCCGTCGGACTGACCCGCAACATCGTCGCCACCAAGGCCGAGGAGGCCAGCACCCGCACGGTCGCCACCCTCCTGGAGGCATTCGCCTTCAACGCCCTGGGACGCGGCGCCGACGGACCCCTCGACCGGATCCTGAACCTGCCCACCAACGAGGCGTGGATCGACCCCTGGGTGGCCCATCTGACCGGACTCGGCGTCGAGTTCCGCATCGGCTGGACCGTGCGGGAGCTGTCCTACGACTCCGGTGCCGGGCGGATCGGCGCGGCCGTGGTCGAGGACCCGCAGGGCGTCCGCCGCCCGGTGACCGCCGACCACTACGTCTCCGCCATGCCGGTCGAGCACGCCCGGCGGACCTGGGGCGCGGCGCTGCGCGCGGCGGACCCGCAGCTGGCGCGGTGCGACCGACTGGAAACGGACTGGATGACGGGCATCCAGTTCTATCTCACCGAGCACGCCCCGCTGCTCGCCGGTCACGCCAACTGCATCGACTCCCCGTGGTCCCTGACGGCGATCCAGCAGGCCCGCCACTGGCCGTCCCGCGACTTCCCCGCCGACTACGGCGACGGGGCCGCCGTCGACTGCCTCTCGGTGGACATCTCGGAGTGGGACCGGCCCGGCATCCTCTACGGCAAGACCGCCAAGCAGTGCACCCGCGCGGAGGTCGCCCGGGAGGTGTGGGCGCAGCTGAAGGCCGCGTTCAACGACACGGGACGCACGGTCCTGAAGGACAGCGCGCTGCACTCCTGGTTCCTCGACCCCGGCGTCGACGGCCTCGGCACACCGAACCCGACCAACGAGGACCAGCTCCTCGTCCACCCCGTCGGCACCTTCCACAACCGCCCGAAGGCCGCCACCGCGATCCCCAACCTCTTCCTGGCCGGCGACTACGTGGCCGTCGACATCGACCTGGCCACGATGGAGGGCGCCAACGCCTCCGCCCGCCAGGCCGTCAACGCCCTCCTCGCCCGCACCGGCTCATCCGCCCCGCGCTGCACCGTGCAGCCGCTCTTCCGCCCCCCGGAGCTGGAAGCCCTCAAGCGCCACGACCGCCTGCGCTACCGCCTCGGCCTGCCCAACGCGCTCGACGTGGGCTGAGCCCGCCTCACACCGCCGACAGGGGGAAGCCCTCGGAGGCCCGCGCCTCGCCGTCGGCGGCGACGGTGAGAAGGGCGTAGCCCGGCAGAGAGGCGATCCACCGGTGTGCCTCGGGAGCGCCCAGGACCATCGCCGCCGTCGCGTAGACATCGGCCCAGAGCAGGTCCGGGCCCGTCACGGTGGCCGCCAACAGGCTCGTGGCCGCAGTACGGGTGCGCGGGTCGGTGATGTGCGGGCCGCGCTCGCTCGTGCCCGAGGTCGCGATGGCGTGGTTCCTTCCCGCCACCACGGCAAGGAGGCGGCCCGGCCGCCGGGGGTCGGCGATGCCGGTGTGCCAGAGGCCCGCGGAGCCCGCCGCGCCGCCGACCCGTACGTCACCGCCGGCGTTCACGCACGCGTCGGTGGCGCCGGCGTTCCGCAGGAGCCGCCAGGCCCGTTCGGCGGCCCAGCCCTTCACCAGGCCGCACGGGTCCAGCGGGCCGTCCGCCCAGGCGTCGAAGGCGCCGCGGGTGCGGCTGTGCGCCAGCTCGCACAGCTCCAGCACCTGCCGTACCTCGGGAGGGGCGTCCGCCCTGCCCGACTCGCCGCGCCGCAGCCGGCTGACCGCGCTGTCCGGCAGGAACGGGGAGAAGACGCGGTCGGCCTCGTGCAGCAGCGCCACGGCCTCGCCGAGCGCGGCGCGCAGCACGGGCGTCGGGCGGTGGCGCAGGGTGAAGGAGACGATGGTGCCCATCACCGGTTCGGCGTGCCGCCACGCGGCTTCCCCGGCTCCGGTCCGCTCACGCATGGGCCCGGTCCAGTGCGCTCTGCAGGGAGCGGACGTAGCCGTCGCTGGTGTACGTGGCTCCTGACACCGTGTCGATCCGGGCGTTCTGCGCGGTCAGTGCCTCCCCGGTGAGCATCGGCACCGCATAGCCGGCTATCTCCCGGTCGCGTTCGTTCTCCGACGGGGCCCTGACCACGGTGACGTCGGTGAGCCGTCCACCGCTGACCGTGACGCGCACCTGCACCCGGCCGTAGCGGGTGTCGACGGCGTCCCCGGTGTACGTCCCGGAGGCCAGCGTTCCCGACGCCGCACCGGAGGTGCCGGGCCCGGCCGGCGCGGTGGGGCCGCCGGGCGTGTCGGCCGGATGGTGCGCCTTGAGGGCGAGCAGCGAACAGATGCCGGTTGCCGTCGCGGCGACGGAGAGCAGGGGACGGCGCATCGGAGGCATCCTCGGGATCGGGCCGGATCGGATCGGATCGGTAGGGGGCGGGTCGCGGCGGGGCGAGTCGGAGCGGGGCGGGTCGAGTCGAGTCGGAGCGGGGCGGACCGGTACGGGTTGTCGCGGTTCGGAACAGGCCGGGTCGGCGGTCGGAGCGGATCGCGTCCGCCGGCGGGCGCGGTGGCGGGCCGTTCAGAGGGCGAAGGACTCGTGGTGGATCCGGTGCGCCGGCACCCCCGACGCGCGCAGGGCCGCCACGGCCGCCGACGTCCAGTCGGGCGGCCCGCACAGATAGCACGAGCGCCCCGCGACGTCCGGCACCAGGGTCCGGAGCGTCTCGGCGTCCAGCGGCAGCCGGTGGCCGGCGGGTTGGCTGACGGAGTAGTACGCGCGCGTGCCGCGCCTGGCGGCGATGGCGTCGAGCTCGTGCCGCAGCACCAGGTCCTCGGGCCGTCGCGCCCAGTGGATCAGCACCGGATCCTCCGGCAGCGTCTCGAACAGCGTCCGCAGCGGGGTGATGCCCACTCCGGCCGCCAGCAGCAGTGCGGGCCGCCCCGCCGCGCGATGGGCCGTGAGGGCGCCGTACGGGCCTTCGGCCCACACCCGGGTACCGGGGCGGACCGAGGCGAGTGCCGTGCTGTGGTCGCCCACGGCCTTCACCGTGATCCGCAGGCTGCGCCCGTCGGGGACGGCGGACAGCGAGTACGGCGACGCGGTCCACCACAGTGCCGGGGACAGGAACCGCCAGCGGAAGAACTGACCGGGGCGGACGTCGAGTTCGTCCATGCGCTCCCCGGTGACCAGCACCGACACCACGTCCGGGGCCTCGCGACGGACTCCCGCGACCCGCAGCCGGTGCCGCCGCGACAGCCGCAGCGGCATGAGCAGCCGGAACCAGAAGAGCAGCGCCGCGGCCCCCGCGTACAGCACGTACCAGAACATCCGCGCCGCCGGCCGGCCGAAGTCCGCGCCGTTCGTGAGCTGGTGGCCGAAGGCGAGGAGGACCGCCGCGTACGTGAGCAGATGGAGGTGGTACCAGGTCTCGTGGCGCAGCCGGCGCCGGGCGGCGCGCGCCGAGACCACCGCCGTCAGCAACAGGACCAGCAGGGCGGCGGTCGCCTTGAGCATGTCCGGATAGTGCAGGACCACCCGGACGCCCTCGGTGACCGGATCCGTCCGGCCGGTGAGCGCGTAGCCCTCGACGATCAGCACCGCGTGGGCCACCGTCAGGCCGATCGTCCAGCGGCCCGCCGTCGCGTGCCAGCGGGCCAGCCGGTCGGTGCCCACCGTACGGTCGAGCGGCGGCACCCGTGCCATCAGGATCAACAGCACCGCGCACACGTACCCCGCGAGCAGACCGGTGATCCGGCCCGCCCCCGTGAACCAGCCGGCCGGACCGCGCACCGAGGCCGTGTCCAGCCACCACAGGCCGAGCACCGCGGCGGCTCCGGTCCAGATCAGGGCCTGGACCGCGGCCGTCACCGCGGTCGCCGATCCGGCGGTCCGGCCGGCGCGCCGCCGGCCGCCCGGCCCCGCGGTCCGTGCGACTTCCGTGCTCATCCGCTGCCTCGCCTTCGGTCCCGTGGCACCCGGCGGGACGCCGGGGCGTGGCCACTGTGGTCCGCGACCCTGTGAGAAACCTCTGAACCGAGAACCCGCGCGGACCGGCCGGCCCGTCCCGGACCTGCGCCGGGGCGGGCGGCGCACGGGCGGGCGGCCGCGACCGTTCAGAGGAAACTCAGAGGAGGGGGCGGATCTCCGGCTCCGCGGCGTCCGGCATCCTGGAAGGACCATGAATCCATCGCCGCGTACCGAGGTGCGCCGCCCCGACGGTGCCCGGCCCAGGGTGCTGGTCGTCGACGACGAGCAGGACCTCACCGAGGTGCTGGCCGCAGCCCTGCGCTCCGAAGGCTGGGAGGTGCGCACCGCGGGCACGGCCGCCGAGGCGATCGCGGCCGCCGCTGACTTCGGCCCGGACGCGGTGGTCCTCGACTGGATGCTGCCGGACGCCGACGGCCCGCGCGTACTGGCCCGGCTGCGCGCCGCCAGGCCCGCCGTGTGCGTCCTCTTCCTCACCGCGCGCGACGCCGTCGAGGACCGGATAGCCGGGATCACCGCCGGAGCAGACGACTACGTCACCAAGCCGTTCAGCCTCGAAGAGGTGCTGGCCCGGCTCCGCGGACTGCTGCGCCGCGCCGGGCTCGCCACCGCCGCGCAGGGCGCCGGCCCGCGCCTGGCCGTCGACGACCTCGTCATGGACGAGGACGGCCACGAGGTCACCCGCGGCGGCGTACCCGTCGACCTCTCCCGCACCGAGTTCGAGCTGCTGCGCTACCTCCTGCGCAATCCGCGCCGCGTGCTGTCCAAGCGGCAGATCCTGGAACACGTCTGGCGCTACGACTTCGGCGGACGCGCCCATGTCGTCGAGCTGTACATCAGCTACCTCCGCAAGAAGATCGACGCCGGCCGGTCCCCGCTCATCCACACCGTGCGCGGCGTGGGCTACGTGCTGCGCCCCGAGCGCCGATGACTCCCGAGCACGCCCCGCCCCCGCCGTCGCCCGGCCGGTCCTGGCGGATCCGCGCGCCGCGCCCGCGGCCCCTGCTGCCGTACTCCCTCGGCGCCCGACCCCGGCCGCCGCGCTCTCTCCGTGCCCCGCTCCGGCGGCCGCGCTGCCTCGGTGCCCGGTTCCGGCTGCCGCACGCTCCGCGCACCCGGCTCCGGCTGCCGCACTCCCTTCGCGCCCGGCTCACCACCGGGCTCGTCGTGCTCCTCGCCCTCGGCAGCGTGACCGTCGGTCTGGTCACCGTCTTCGCGCTCCGCAGCTTCCTGGTCAGCCGCCTCGACCAGCAGATCGCGGCGAGCGGCGGCCGGTTCGCGGTCAGCCTCGAACACGAGGACCGGCCCGACACCGACAACCAGGGCGACACCCGGGGCCAGGCCGACGGAACCCTCGGCGCCCGGCTGCTCGGCGGCCGGGTCGAACAGGCGGCCGTGGTACGCGGCGCGAGCGACGTCCGGGTGCCGCTGACCGCCGGGGACGCGCGGGCACTCGCCGCGCTGCCCCCCGACGCCCGGCCCCGCACCCTGCGCCTCGCCCGTCTCGGCGCCTACCGCGTCGCCGCCTGGAGGGGCGACGACGGGGACGTCCTGCTGACCGGGCTGCCCCTGCGCCCCGTCGAGGAGACGCTGCACCGGCTCGCGGCGGTGGAGACCGCCGTGTTCGCGGTCGTCCTCACCGCGGCCGGCGTGACCGCCGCGGCCTGGACCCGGTTCTCCCTGCGCCCGCTCGAACGGCTCGCCGCGACCGCCGACGAGGTGACCCGCCTCCCGCTCGCGGCGGGGCAGGTCGCCATGCCGCCGCCCCTGCCCGGTACCCGCCCGGATTCCGAGGCGGGCCGGCTCACCGGCGCGTTCAACCGGATGCTGGGCCATGTCGGCGACGCCCTGGACCGGCGCCATGTGGTGGAGGAGCGGCTGCGCACCTTCGCGGCCGACGCCGGACACGAGCTGCGCACCCCCGTGGCCACGGTGCGGGCCCGCGCCGAACTCGTCCTGCGCAGCCACGGCGACACCCTGCCCGACGAGGTCCGGCACGCCCTGGAACGCATCGACGCCGAGTCCCGCCGGATGAGCCTGCTGGTGGACGAACTCCTGCTGCTGGCCCGGCTGGACGCGGGCCGCAGCCTGCGCCGGGACGACGTGGACCTGACCCGAGTGGTGCTCGACACCGTGGCGGACGCGACCGCCCGGCACCCCGGGCACCACTGGGAGCTGGACCTTCCCGAGGACCCCGTCCATGTCACCGGTGACGACGACCGCCTCCACCAGGTCCTCACCAACCTCCTCGCGAACGCGGGCCGGCACACCCCGGCAGGCACCCGGGTCGCCGTCGCCCTCACCCTCGATGCCGATGCCGATGCCGATGCCGATGCCGATGCCGATGCCGATGCAGACGCCGGCACCGAAGCGGGCGACGACGGCGTGCGCCTCACCGTCACGGACGACGGCCCCGGCATTCCGGCCGAGCTGCTGCCCGGCGTCTTCCACCGGTTCACCCGGGGCGACTCCTCGCGCTCGCGTACGACCGGCTCGACCGGCTCCACCGGCCTCGGTCTCGCCATCGTGGACGCCGTGACCCGCGCCCACGACGGACGGGCGACCGTCACCAGCCGGCCCGGCCACACCCGCTTCACACTGCGGCTGCCCGCCCGGCACGACGGCGTCGACGCGCTCGCCCCGGCCCACGCCGGCACCACGACCTCGTGCCCGGAGGAAGAGGTCACGGCGGTACGGCCGCGGCCGACGGCACCCGACGACCGGGCCCGGGCCGACTGACCGGGCCGCCCACCGGCGGTCGAGGAGCGGCGACCCGGTGTGGGGCCCGAGCCGGATCCGCGAGACGAACCGGGGACGCGCGCCCATACTGAGGAGGACGGCAGCCGTCCAAGGGGGGCATCCGTACAGGACTCTCGGTGGCGATGCAGCAGGTGCCCTTCGACGAAGTGACCACCAGCGCGGCCCGGGACGCGGGCGGGTGGCTCGGTGCCCTGCCGGTCGCCGTGGTCGCCACCAGCGCGGAGGGAACGATCGTCCGCTGGGACCGCGCGGCGGAGGACCTGCTCGGCTACACCCCGCACGAGGTGCTCGGCCGCCACATCGCCGACCTGCTCCATCCCGACGCGGACCGCGGTCTCGGCCGGTCGCTGTGGGAGGGAGCGGCCACCGGGCGCGGAGTGATGGGCATGGTGACCGCCTGGCACAAGGAGCGGCGGCCGCTGGAGCTGGAGATCTGGGCCTGCCCCGTCCCGGCCCGGCACCGGGGCGGGACGACGGTGCTGGTGTTCGTGTCGGAGGCCGAATCCGCGCGACGGATACGGGGCTCGTCGGCGGTGTGGGACGGACTGTTCGCCCGTTCCCCGGTCGGCATCGCGATCCTCGACACCGAGCTGCGCTTCCTCCGCGTCAACCCGGCCCTGGAGGCGATGAACGGCCTTCCGCAGGCCGCGCACCTCGGGCGCCGCCTCGTCGAGATCCTGCCCGACGTCAACGCCGCGGACATGGAGCGCGCCATGCGCCGGGCCCTGGACGAGGGCAAGCCCGTCCTGGACTCGCGCCGTACCGGCCGCACCCCGGCCGACCCGGACCACGACCACGTGTGGTCCGGCTCCTACGTGCGGCTGGAGGACACCGACGGACGCCCGATCGGACTCGCCGCCACCCTGATCGACATCACCACCCAGGAGCAGGCCCAGCTCGAAGCCGATGAGGGCCGGCGCCACCTCGCCCTGGTCAACGAGGCCACGCTCAAGATCGGCACCAGTCTGGACCTGGAGCGCACCGCGCAGGAACTCGCCGACGTCGCCGTACCCGACCTCGCGGACGCCGTCACCGTGGACGTCCTGGAGAGCCTCGCCGCCGGCGGTGAGCTCGGCGCCGGCCTGGTCGGCGGCGTCCTCCTGCGCCGGCTGGCCAAGGCGCCGCTGACGGGATCGCCCGTCACCAGCGTCCTCGCCCCCCTGGGGCGCACGCTCGACTTTCCCGCCTACGCGCCCTACATCCGTACGCTCGGCGCGCGCCGCCCCTTCGTGATCACCCGGTTCGACGAGCAGGCCATCGCCCCGGCCGCCGGCCACTCCGCCACGCCAGCGGAGCTGCTCCGGCGGGGAGTGCACTCGTTCATGATGATCCCGCTGCTCGCCCGCGGCGTGGTGCTCGGCCTGGCCACCTTCTACCGGACCCGCCCCGTCGGCCCCTTCACCGAGGACGAGGTCGCCCTCGCCGGTGAACTGGCGGCGCGCGCCGCGGTCTGCGTCGACAACGCGCGCCTCTACCGCCGCGAACACGACACCGCCGCCGTGCTGCAGCGCAGCATGCTGCCGCAGCACATCACCCCGCCGCCCGGGATCGAGGTCGCCCACCGCTACCTGCCCGCGAGCGACGTCAACGAGGTCGGCGGCGACTGGTACGACGTCATCGTCCTGGAGGGCGGCAGGGCCGCGCTCGTCATCGGCGACGTGATGGGGCACGGCACGCCGGCCGCGGCGGTGATGGGACGGCTCTCCGCGAGCGTCCGTGCCCTCGCCCGCCTCGACCTCGCCCTCGAGGACATGCTGTACCAGCTTGAGGCCGCCCTGGACGATCTCACCGAACCGATGCTCGCGACCTTCCTGTGCGTCGTCGTCGACCCGGCCACCGGCCTCTGCCGCATCGCCCGCGCGGGCCACCCGCCCCCCGCGGCCGTCGCTCCCGACGGCACGGTCCGCCTACTCGACGTACCGCCCGGACTGCCACTGGGCGTCGGCGGCATGCCCTTCACGACGACCGAGGTCACGCTGCCCCTCGGCAGCCTCCTCGTCCTGTACACCGACGGCCTCGTCGAGGCCCGCAGCAGCGACATCGACGCCCGCCTGGCCGAGCTGACCGGCCTGCTCGCCGAACCCTTCCCGTCCCTCCCCGCCCTCTGCGACCGCCTGCTCACCCACCTCGTCCCGGCCGCCTCGGACGACGACATCGCCCTGCTCGTCGCCCGCGTCGGCAGCGCGGCCTGAGCGCAGGACGGGAGGTGCCCCGCTCGGCGGAGGCGGCCCCAGTACGACGGGGGCGGCGCGGGGCGGGTGGTGCCCGCTGCGTGCCGGCGGCGCCGGCCACGACGCCGGCGCGTCAGGGCCGCCCGCCTTCCGAAGGCACGCGTCCACCATCCCGGGCACCGCACGGGCAGGGCCCGGTCGGGTTCCGGGCCGGGACCGAACGGCCCTACCCGGTCACCGCGCCCGGTGAAAGCGTGGCAGCGAGCCACCTCGCACGCGGAAGGCGGTGGGGACGATGGAATCGCCCGAGGTGACGGGTCCCGAGGTGACGGGTCCCGAGGCGACGGGCCGCGAGGTGACAGACCCCGAGGTGACAAGCCCCGAGGTGACAAGCCCCGAGGTGACAAGCCCCGAGGTGACAAGCCCCGAGGTGCTGGACCCCGAGGTGCTGGACCCCGTCGTGGTGGGCGTTGACGGCTCCGATGCCAGTCTCGCCGCCCTGGACTGGGCGGTCGACGAGGCGACGCGGCACGGACGCCCGCTGCGGATCGTGCACGCCTCGTCGTGGGAGCGCTACGAGGGCCGGGTGCCCGACGTGAGCACGGAACGGCCCTCCGGGCAGGTCCTCGCGGAGAACATCGTCGCCGCGGCCGTGGAACGGGCCGGGCTGCGTGCTCCGGGGCTCGCCGTCACCGCGGACGTCGTCGCCGAGGACACGTCCAGTGCGCTGCTCCGGGAGGGGCGGCAGGCCGCGTTGCTGGTCGTGGGGTCCCGTGGACTCGGAGGACTGGCCGGCCTGCTGCTCGGCTCCGTCGGCTACGTCGTGGCCGCCCGGGCCACCGGACCGGTGGTGGTCGTCCGTGGCGACCGGTACGCCCTGCAAGCGCGGCACCAGCGGATCCTGCTGGGCGTCGGCGACCGTGACGTGGACGCTCCGGCCGTGCGGTTCGCCCTGCGGGAGGCGGCGGCCCGCGACGCGGAACTCGACGTGGTCGGCGCCTGGCGGCGGCCCGCCCACGGAACCGTCGGCCACCCGCTCCCACCCCGTGGGCCCGCCTCGGCCTTCGAGCACCGGGCGTCGGAACTCCTCGACGACGCCCTTGCAGAGGCGGCCCGCGATTTCCCGCGGGTCCGGATCCGTACGAGCACCGTAGAAGGCCCGGCCGACCGGGTGCTGACCGAGCGCTCCGCCGCCGCCGACCTGCTGGTCGTCGGAGCGCGCCGCAGGGACGGGCTCGTCGGCCGCGAGCTGGGCCGGGTCGCCCACCGGGCGCTGCACCACGCCGCGTGCCCGGTCGCCGTCGTCCCTCCGCGGCAGCCTGAACCGTTGGAAGGAGCCCCATGATGGACGCAGTCGCCCGGCACCACATGAGCGACCTCGGCCGCCGCGTCGAGGCCCGCCGCACCCGCCTCGGCCTGTCCCGGGAGGAGGTGGCCGCCCGGGCCGGATCCACACCCGGCTACATCGGCCTCCTGGAAGAGCAACTGCCCACTCCCGGGATCGAGGTCCTGGTCCGGATCGCCAACGCGCTGGAGACGACCGTCCAGGACCTGACCGGGTACACCGCGGACGTCGCGCCCGGAACGGGCCGGGCCGGCCTGCACGCCAGAATGGACGAGATCGACGCGTCGGAATGCTGGGCGCTGCTCGACGACCACGGCGTCGGCCGCGTCGCCGTCATGGGGGACGCCGGGCCGGAGATCTTCCCGGTGAACTACCAAGTCATGGGCGGAGAGGTCCTGTTCATGACAGCAGAGGACGCGCCGCTCGCGAAGGCGGCGGATTCCGGCACGGCGATCGCCTTCGAGGAAGACCACATGGACGAGGCCTTCAGCCAGGGCTGGAGCGTTCTCCTCGTCGGCCCCGCCCGTACGGTGTCGGACCCGGCGACGGCCCGGGCATTCGGGGACGCCGCCTACTCGACGCCCTGGACCGGCGAAGGGCGGGACGTCCCCGTCGTGCTCACCCCGCACCGGGTGACAGGACGACGGATCCGGGTGCAGGGCGCTCCCGGCACGGAGCCCGGGGGCGGGGACTGATGAACGGGCGCGGTGACGGGCGCCGCTGAGCAGCAGGCGCGCCGCCCCTCGGCCCGGGTGTGACAGCCCGGGCCGGTGCCTGCCGTCTCCGCCTCACACCACGGGCCCCCGGCCACCGTCCTGCGCGACAGGACGGCGGGCGCCGCACTCGCCGTGGCCGAGCGGCGCAGGCTGCTCGCCGAGTCGGTGGCAGGCTGCGCCGAGCGCCACCCGGACGTCGACGTGACGCGGTCGATCGTGCGCGGGCACCCCGTCGAGGAACTCGCCCGGGCCTCACGGCAGGGCCTCGCTGTCGTCGTCGGACGCCGTGGACGCGGTGGCTACTCCGGCATGCGGCTCGGTTCCACCGTCCACGGACTGCTGCACCACGCCGACTGCCCTGTGATCACCGTTCCCCTGCCCGAGACGGGAGGGACGGACGAGATCCCCGGCAGGGCCGACCGGTCCCGGCCCCTCACCCCGCTGACGGACCGATCGGCCCCGGCCGGCTGACCCGCTCGGCACTGGGGCGCACCGGGCCCCGGGCGCCATCGTGGGAGAGGGAGAGGAAGAGGGAGGGATCGACAGGGACCGGCGCCGGCCGGGACCCCGCGACCGAGGAGCAGAACGATGACCGGAGACAAGGTGGAACGCAGGCACAGCCTGATCCCCGACTTCAACGACTGGTTCGGCCGCGAGTTCCCGGGTCTGCCCGGATGGCGGCCCGGCGCCGCCGCCCACTCCATCCCCGTGGAGGTGACCAGCGGTGACGGCGGCTACGTGCTGCGGGCCGAACTGCCCGGCATGGAGCCGGAGGACATCACGATCACCGTCGACGACAACCTGATCACGGTGAGCGCCGAGCACAGCGAGAGCGCGGAGGACAAGGAGCACTCGGAGTTCCGCTACGGATCCTTCCGGCGGACCCTGCGGCTCCCCGCCACGATTCCCGCCGACGCCGTCGACGCCTCCTGCCAGGACGGCATCCTCACCGTCCGCATCCCGATGCCCGAAGCGAAGTCCGGGACCGCACGCAGCATCCCGGTGAAGCGGGTGGAGAAGGGAGAGGGGTCATGAGCACCAAGCGCGTACTCGTCGCCTACGGAAGCAAGCACGGGGCGACCGAGGGCATCGCCGACGAGATCGGCAGGACGCTCCGCGCCGACGGCGTCGACGCGGTCGTCCGGCCGGCCGACACCGTCACCGACGTGACCGGCTACGACGGCGTCG
This sequence comes from Streptomyces sp. NPDC004327, assembly GCF_042873935.1. Taxonomy (NCBI): domain Bacteria; kingdom Bacillati; phylum Actinomycetota; class Actinomycetes; order Kitasatosporales; family Streptomycetaceae; genus Streptomyces; species Streptomyces sp. NPDC004327. The sequence continues at coordinate 502,407 of NZ_JBIAME010000004.1, forward strand.
TGCTCGGCGGCGCCCTGTACGCCGGACGCTGGAACGGCAAGGCCAGTCGGTGCGCCCGGCGCAACGCCGAACAGCTGCGCCACCGTCCCGTCTGGCTCTTCAGCAGCGGCCCCCTCGACAGCTCCGCCGAACAGCACGACGTCCCGCCCGCCCCCGGCGTCGCCCGCCGGATGAAGAAGCTCGGCGCGCGCGAGCACATCACCTTCGGCGGTGCCGTGACCGCCGAGACGCCGGGACGCATCGCCGCGTCCATGGTCAGCCACGGCAAGGGCGGGGACTTCCGCAATCCGGAGCGGATCCAGGCCTGGGCGCATCACATCGGCAGCGAACTCGACTCCATGGACTGAGCGGCACCGCCGACGCGTCCGAGGACCCCCGGTCCCGGTTGCGGTGCCCGGGGTTCGCGGAACCCTGGGAGGAGACCGCAGCCGAGGAGGATCCGCGCATGGTCGCTCCCGCCCGGAAACGTGCCGCCGCTTCGAGTTCCCCTCCGAGCTCCCCTCCGAGCTCCCCTCCGAGTTCCCCTCCGAGTTCCCCTCCGAGTTCCTCTCCGAGCTCCTCTCCGAGCTCCTCTCCGGGCCCTGCGCCGGGACCCACGCCGGGATCCACGCCGCCCCGAGCGGTCGTCCTGGACACCGACGGCGTGCTCCTCGACTCGGCCTCCCTCCATGCGGCGGCGTGGAAGACGGCCTTCGACGCCTGTCTCGGCGAGCTGGTGCCAGGGCCCGGGACGTGGGCGCCGTTCGACGCGGACACGGACTACCGTCGCTTCGTCGACGGCAGGCCGCGCTACGACGGAGCCGAGGCGTTCCTGACGGGCCGGGGCATCCGCCTCCGCCCGGGGGAGCCCGGCGACCCGCCCGGGTGCGGCTCCGTCTGGGCGGTCGCGGCGCGCAAGGAAGCGGCCTTCCTGGACCGGCTGGCCACGGAGCGGGTCGCCGCCTTCGACGACGTCGTGACCGCCCTCACGGCACTCCACGCGCTCGCCGTGCCGTGCGCCGCCGTGTCGGCGTCCCGCCACGCCCGGTCGCTGATCACCGCCGCCGGGCTCGACCCGTACCTCGCGGCCGTCGTCGACGGACAGGACGCCGCCCGGCTCGGACTCGCCGGAAAGCCGGACCCCGCGCTCTTCCTGCACGCGGCCGCAATTCTCGGCACGAGCCCGGGCGACACGGCGGTCGTCGAGGACGCGCTCGCCGGTGTCCGCGCGGCACGCCGGGGCGGCTTCGGTCTCGTCGTGGGTATCGACCGCACCGCGGACGGGCACGGCGGCGCCGCCTTGCGGGAGCAGGGCGCCGACCTGGTCGTCGCCGATCTCGCCGCGCTGGTTCACGGCGTATGGGGCGATCGCGCATGAGCACCGGCCGGATGTGGAGGTACGACCGCTACGAGCCGGAACGCGAACAGCTCGTCGAGGTGCTGTGCACCCTCGGCAACGGCCGCTTTGCCACCCGGGGTTCCGCCCCCGAGTGCGGCGCCGGCGGCCCCCACTACCCGGGCACGTACCTGGCCGGCTGCTACGACCGGCGTACCTCGTTCGTCGCCGGTGAGCGGGTGGAGAACGAGGACCTCGTCAACCTCCCGAACTGGACGCTGCTGTCCTACCGCTGCCTGCCGGACGACGGTCCGCCCGGCGCATGGCTGACACCCGACAGCGAGGACCTGCGGCACTACGACGTACAGCTCGACCTGCACGGAGGAGTGCTCACCCGCAGCATGCTCTTCCGTGACGCCCGCGGGCGCGGACTGCGCGTCGGCCACACCCGCGTCGTGCACATGGGAGACGCCCACCTCGCGGCCCAGCGCACCACGTTCCGCGCCTACGGGTGGCGCGGCGCCGTCGAGGTGCGCAGCGTCCTCGACGGCGCCGTCACCAACGCCGGGGTGCAGCGCTACCGGCGCCTGGAGACGCACCATCTCGTGGAGCACCGCAGCGGGTTCGCCCCCGACGGAGTCGCCTGGCTCACCTGCCGTACGGCCGACCCGGGCATCCGGATCGCGATGGCCGTCCGCACCGCCGCCCACATCGCCCGCCCCGCCGGTCCCGTCCCTGCGGCCCGGGAGGTCGCCACGAGCACCGCCACCGTCCAGACGTACCACCTGCCGATCGGCCCCCGTCGCTCCGCGGCCGTCGTGAAGACGCTGGCCCTGCGCGCCTCGACGGACCGGCCGGCCGTGGATCCGCTCGCGGCGGCCCGCGCCGGCCTCGCGCTGGCCCCCGCCTTCCCACGGCTCCTCGCCACGCATCGGGCGGCCTGGCAACGACTCTGGGAGCAGGGAGAGCTGGCCGTTCCGGGAGAGGCCGGCCGGATCCTGCGGCTGCACCTGTTCCACCTGCTGCAGACGCTCTCCCCGCACACGGCCGACCTCGACGCGGGCGTCCCCGCCCGTGGTCTGCACGGCGAGGCGTACCGGGGCCACGTCTTCTGGGACGAGCTCTTCGTGCTGCCCTACTTCAGCCTGCACTTCCCCGAGGTGGCCCGGGCCCTGCTCCTGTACCGGCACCGTCGGCTCCCGGCCGCCCGCGAGGCGGCCCGCCGGGCCGGCGGCGTCGGGGCCGTGTACCCGTGGCAGAGCGCGAGTTCGGGCCGCGAGGAGACACCGGAGCTGCATCTCAACCCCCGTTCCGGGCGCTGGCTGCCCGACCGCTCCCGGCTCCAGCGGCACGTGGGCTCGGCCGTCGCCTACAACGTGTGGCGGTACGCGCGGACCACCGGCGACCGCGGATTCCTGCACTCCGCCGGCGCCGAGATCCTGCTGGAGGTCGCCCGCCACTGGGCGGGGGCGGCGTCCTTCGACCCGGAGAGCGGCCGCTACCGGATCCGCGGCGTCGTCGGCCCCGACGAGTACCACGACGCCTACCCCGACGCCACGGCCCCCGGCATCGACGACAACGCCTACACCAACGTGACCGCCGCCTGGGTGCTCGCCCGCGGCCTGGACCTGCTGGGCGAACTGCCCGACGCCCGGCGCGCCGAGCTGGCCGAGCGGCTGTCGCTCGACGACCGCGAACTCGACCGCTGGGACGACGTCTCGCGCCGCCTTTACGTGCCCTTCCACCACGGCGTGGTGAGCCAGTTCGAGGGCTACGGCGAGCTGGCGGAGCTCGACTGGGACGGATACCGCGGCCGCTACGGCGACATCCGCCGGCTCGACCGGATCCTGGAGGCCGAGGGCGACACCGTCAACCGCTACCAGGCGTCGAAGCAGGCCGACACCCTCATGCTCGGCTACCTCTTCCGGCCCGAGGAGCTGTACGGGCTCTTCGCCCGGCTCGGCTACCGCCTCGACGACGACGGCTGGCGCGCCACCGTCGATTACCACCTGCGGCGCACCAGCCACGGGTCGACGCTCAGCAGCCTCGTCCACGGCTGGGTGCTGGCCCGTCAGAAGGGCGCCGGCGCCTGGCGGTACTGCGAGGAGGCGCTGCTCGGCGACGTGGCCGACATCCAGGGCGGGACGACCGGCGAGGGCATCCACCTCGGCGCGATGGCGGGCACCGTCGACCTCGTCGAGCGCGGGATCACCGGCCTGGAAGCCGGACCGGACGGGCTCCGGGTGGCCCCGGTGACACTGGCGGAGATCCCCCGCTTCGCCTTCACGCTCTGCCTCCACGGCCATCGGGGCGTACGGGTGCGCATGCTTCCGGGCCGCCTGGCCGTCCGGGTCCCGGCCTCGCCGAAGGGCCCGCTCGTCGTCGTGCTCCCCGGCGAACGGCGGTTCACGGTGGCGCCGGGGGAGGAGCGCTGGTTCCGCTTGTGAGGGGTGCCGCCCGGTCATCCGTCGGGGCCGCGCGCGCCGCGCGCCGGGGCGGCGAGACGCGTGGCGTCGGTGTGGTGACGCTCGAAGGCCGGGTGCGGCATCAGGGCCGGGCCCGGACGCTCACGGGACTCGCCGAGCGGGTGGACGGTGTCGTCGCCGTCGTGGACCGGCTGTCCGCCGACGAGGACCGTCGCCGCCCAACTCGGCGTCGCCCTGGGCCTGCGCGCCCGCCTGGTCCGGACGGCGTTCCGGCGGAGGAGCCGGCCGGACCCCCCGTGAAGACGGGGACGACGGCTGAATCCATGCGGCCTGGGAAGCCTCGGGCCACGGAGTTCTCCTGGCCCAGTGGGCTCCGGCCACCAGCACCATCAGGACAGCCGCCGATCCGCCCAGCACCATGACCGTCGAGGGCGAGGAATGGTCGAGGACGGTCCCTCCGGCCAGTGCTCCGACGGAGATGGTCGCCTGGAACGAGGCGGTGAAGAGGACGGAGGAGGCCTCGGGGAAGCCGGGCGAGGCCTTGGTGAACCAGGTCTGCGAACAGACCGGAACGGCTCCGTACGCGACGCCCCAGACGACCAGCAGGGTCACCGCTCCCACGGCCGACCGGCCGAGGACCGGCAGGAGCAGCGTCGCGGCGCCGATCAACGCGGCGGCAGCGGCGAAGGTCGCCCGGGGGTAGCGGCCGGCAGTCGATCCGCCGAGGAAGTTGCCGACGATTCCGGCCGCTCCGTAGACGAGCAGAGCGACCGTGACGAGAGTCGGACTCACCCGGGTCACCTGCTCCAGGAAGGGAGTGACGTACGTGTACGTGTCGAAGTGGGCGAGCACGACGAGGAAGGTCGTCACCAGGGCGAAGCGGGTGTCGACGCTCCGGAGCATGTCGCCGAGGACGTCGAGGCGGGTCGCCCGTCGGGAGGGGAGCGGCGGGACGACCAGGAACAGCAGGACGAGGACGGCCAGCGTGAACCCGGCCATCACCATGAACGCCGCCCGCCAGCCCGCGAGGTCACCGATGAACGTGCCCAGCGGCACCCCGAGTACGGAGCCGAGCGGAACCGCGGAGAAGATCACCGAGGTCGCGCGGCCCACGAATCTCGCGGGCACCAACTGACCGGCGAGCCCGGCTCCGATGGACCAGAAGCCGCCGATGGTGACGCCCACCATGACGCGGGAGACCAGGACCAGCCAGTAGTCCGGCGCGACGGCGGCCAGGAAGTTGGCCAGCGCCAGCAAGAGGACGAACACACCGAGCATGACCCGCCGGTCGACACGCCCCGTGGCCACCGTGACCAAGGGAGCGGAGACCGCGGCCAGGAAGCCCGGCATGGTCATCATGAGACCGGCCATTCCGTCCGAGACGGTGAAACTCGACCCGATCGAGGTCAGCAGCCCGATCGGCAGAATCTCGGTGGTGACGATCGAGAAGATCCCCAGCATCACCGACATCACGGCCGTCCAGGAAGCTGCGGACGAACGCTCGGGCGGTGCAGGGGATCGGACAGAAGCGGTGGTCGACGTGGACATCGAATCCCCTCGTGAGGTGAACGTCGCATGCGGAGCGTGACCACCAGTCCAGCAGGAACGGGCACCGAGCTCTGGCGGATTCCCGACGTCGACGATCAGCGGCCGGCCCCGCGCACCTCCGGCGGGTACGGACGCCGCCGACGGACGAAGAGGGCCCGGAAACGGTCAGTCCGAGACGCGGACGGCGCGTGCCGGGCGGATGGCGGCGGCTCGGCGGGCCGGGCCCACGGTGGCCAGGAGCGAGGCGATGAAGGTGGCCGCCGCGAGGCCGCAGATGCTGGTCCACTCGATGGGGAAGCCGCCTTCGAGGCCCGTGAACGCCGCGCTGTTGCGGTACATGAGCCAGGTCGTGAGCACACCGAGGAGGGAGCCGAGCACGATGCCCTCCAGGGCGACGAACGCGCTCTCCCACAGGAAGGACCTCCGGACGGTGCGCGCGCGGAAGCCGAGGGCCCGCAGGATGCCGATCGTGCGCCGGCGTTCGCGCACGGCGCGGACCATGACGACTCCGAGGCCGGTGACGCCCACGCCGAGACCCAGGGCGAGGAAGCCCTGCATGAGGTGGAAGAACGCGGTGCTGGAGTCGAACTGGTGGCGGATCTCGGAGGCGATGGGCGTGGCCACCAGGCTGGCCGGCAACCGCTCGCCCTGCAGCCGGGTCGCCAGCGCGTCGGGAGAGGTGCCGGGGCGCGTGCTGACCAGGGCCGAGGCGTTCTGGGCCTGGTCGCCGAAGAGCTGGCGCATGGTCCGGTCGCCCATGACGACGGGGTACGTCGTGGAGGACGCGCCGGTGCCCGGGTAGAAGACCATCCCGTTGCTGAGCACGCCCGCGATGACCTTCTGCTGGCTGAGGCCCGTCCGCGGGTCGGTGAGCGTGAGGGTGTCGCCGGGGTCGTAGAAATCGCCGGCCGGGCCGCCGGTGCTCCCGAAGAAGCCGTCGATGACGACGAGACGGGAGTCGGTCGCCAGCGCGTGCCACACCGCGGGGTCGTCCGGCAGCCCGGGCAGCCGTTCGCGGAAGGTGATGCCGCTGATCGCGCCGTTCGGCACTCCCACGGCCGCCACGTCCAGCGGCCGGGTGCTGCGGTGGCCCGGATCGCTGGCCCGGCCGGTGGCGTTGAGCAGCGGAGTGACGGCGGAGATCCCGTCGGCGGGCGGGCCGCCCCGCAGGTCGGAGACCAGCCGGTCGCCCGCGACCTGGGGGTTGTAGTCGAGCCGCAGGGAATAGCCGGCCGTGGCGTCGGCGACCACGCCGTCGACGCCGGCGCGCAGGATGCCGGAGATCTCGGTCAGCAGGACGAGCACCAGCACGATCAGCGTGTACATCACGAGCGTGGCGCCCGTACGGAACCGCTTCGCCAGCGGGTAGGCGACCGCGAGCCGCGCCGCCAGGCCCGACTCCGACGGCCGTTCGAGGAGCCGCCGTACCGGACGGAGCAGCGTCTTCTGGTTGTCGCTGACGAGGACCACCGCGGAGAAGGCGGCGAGGGCTCCCTGGACGACGTACGCGGACATGGAGGGCGCGTCGAAGATCCGGGGACGCAGGACCGGCGCGAGCAGGGTCCAGGCGAGCACGGTGCCCGCGACGAGCGTCGTCGCGGCGTGCCGGGACATCGCGCGCATCAGGGCGGGGGTGGCGAAGGCGATGGCGAGCGCCGGCAGCAGGTAGGTCGCGTCGGCCTGGCTGCGGGCCACGGCAGGGACGGCGGCGAGCGCGAAGAGCACGGACAGGGCGCCGCACACGACGAGCAGCCGGCGCCGCGGGCGGCTCCCGGACGCCGAGGGGATGTCCCGGATGGCGGCGATGATGTTGAACCTGCTGATGCGGACGCTGGTCGCGAGGATCGCGGCGAACGCGATGAGCAGGCCCATGGCCGCGCCGTTGAGGATGCTGGTGGGGGTGACGGCGAAGGTGATCCGCAGGCTGCTTCCGCCGACCGACCAGCCCTGGAAGATCTCCGCGGCGACCACGGCGACCCCCCAGCCGACGGCGACGCCGATGGCCACGGCCGGCAGGGCGGACAGCAGCGCGTACGCCGCGCCTTCGAGGGTGAAGGAGCCGACCAGGCGCGAGCGCTTCATCCCGATCGCCCGCACCATGCCCATCTGGGACTTCCGTTCCTCGCCCAGCATGACGAAGATGTTCACGAGCAGCAGGGCGCCGGCGATGATGCTGAAGCTGCCGATCATCAGGAACAGCGCGCCGAGCGAGTCCCCGGCCTGCCGGGCGTCCCGCAGCACGGTGTGCTTCGGGGTGTCGACCGTCGCCTGGGCGGACAGGGGGCCCACGGCCTCGTGGATGTCCGCGGTCACCTTCGCGGTCAGGGCGTCACCGCTCTCGACGCCGCCGCGATTGGAGACGAAGGTGACCGAACGCGGCTCCGTCCCGGCGGCCCGGGCGGCCGCGTCCAGGGTGCCCGGCGCCAGGAAGGCATCGCGGTTCAGCCTGCCGCCCAGGCCGACTCCGGCCAGGCCCCGCTCCGGTACCACGCGGTCCACCCGGAAGGTGTGCGGGACGCCGAACAGGTAGAGGGTGACCGGCTCGCCCGCACCTGCCCGCAGGGAACGCGCCAGCGGCGCGTTGAGCACGACCCGGCCGGGCTTCGGGGCCGGTCCCGCGAGACCGGAGCCGCCGTTCCGGGCACCGAATCGGGACGCGTCGTCGAAGTTCATCTGCCAGGCCAGGACGCGTGGTTCGGCGACCGGCCGGCCGCCGCTGCGACCGACGGCCGACGCCTGGCTGACCCGGGCGGTCAGCACACCGTCGACATCGGGGTCGCGCGTCAGGGCGGCGAGCCGCCCGGTGATCGCGTGTCCGGCCGGACCGGACGGGGCGACGACGCGCTCGTCCACCGGGCCCAGCGTCCGGTACGCCTCCTGGCGCACCGAGAAGTTCAGGGTGTCACCGACGACCAGGGCCCCGATGACGATGGCCGTTCCGAGGACCGATCCGCCGATCACCAGCGCGGCCTCGGTGGGCCTTCGGGCGAGCTGGCGGAAGGCGAGACGGCGTGAGACGGGTTGCCGTACGGCGACCACCACGAGCAGCGCCAGCGCCAGCGCGAGTGCGATGAGCAGCGGGGCCAGGAGGTTCGGATACATCATCGGCCCCGGGGCGTTCCGGTGACCGGGGCCGGGGCCGGGGGCGCGGCCGGGGCCGGGGCCGGGGGCGCGGCCGGGAGGTGCTGCGGGACGTCGTCGACCAGCCGCCCGTCGCGCATCCGGATCAGCCGGGGGACGCGGGCGCCGATGGCACCGTCATGGGTGACCAGGACGATCGTCTGGCCCTCGTCCCGGTTGAGGTCGTACAACAGGTCCATGACCTGGCCGGCCATCGCGCTGTCGAGGTTTCCCGTCGGTTCGTCCGCCCACACGACCGCCGGCCGCCCGGCGAGGGCGCGGGCGATGGTGACCCGCTGCTGCTCGCCGCCGGACAGTTCGTTCGGCCGGTGCTCCACGCGGTGCGCGAGGCCCACCCGGTCGAGCATCGCCAGCGCCGTGCGCCGCGCCTCGCGCGGCCGGGTGCCCACGAGCAGCAGGGGGAGTTCGACGTTCTCCACCGCGGAGAAGACCGGGATGAGGTTGAACGACTGGAAGACGAAGCCCATCGCGCGGGCCCGGTGCTCGGTGCGCGCGGCGTCCGACATGGCGAAGAGATCGTGACCGTCGATCTCCACCCGGCCGTCGTCGATGTCGTCGAGACCCGACAGACAGTTCAGCAGGGTCGTCTTCCCGGACCCGGACGGGCCCATGACCCCGACGAGCTCGCCGTGACGCACGACGAGATCCAGGCCGTCCAGAGCGGTGACCGCGACGGAGCCCGCCCGGTAGATCTTGCGGACCCCCGTGGCGATCAGGAGGGGCCGGTCGCTGCTCATGTCTTCCATACGAACCCCGCAGGGCGCGTACGGCTACGGCCGTTCGGGCTCGTGCCGGGGGACAACCGGCCCCATCCGGAGCCGGCCGGCCGGGCCGGGCACGACGCGGCGCCCCCTTCAGCAGGTCCGGCCCCGCTCGCTGCCGACGAGCCCGGCCACGAGTTCCGCCACGTGCCGGTGCCAGTCGCCGGCTCCGCGCAGCATCGCGTGACCGCCGGCGGGCATCCGGATCCCCGTGGCATCGGCCCCGACGGCGCGGGCGCGGTCGACGAAGTCCCAGGACTCCCGGGCAGAGGTGACACGGTCGGCCTCGTCGTGGAGGAGGAAGACCCGTCGGCCGGCGAGGTGATCGACCGGATCACCGGGCGGGCACCACGGGGCGAGGGCGACCACGCCCCGCACCGCCGGATCTCCCGCGGCCCACAGGGCGGCCCGACCACCCATGGAGTGACCGATCAGAACGACCGGGACGCCGCCCGTACGTTCCCGGAGCTCCGCCAGGGCGGTCCGGGCATCCCTGGCCGCGTCGGCCTGTTCTCCGTTCCAGCCCCTGCGCCGGTACCTCACGCGGCCGACACTCACGGGTGCCGGCACCGCGCGACGCACGGCGGAACCGAAGGGCCTCATGCGGAGGGCGGCGAGGTCGAGGCGTGAGGGTGAGCGAAGTCCTTCGGCACGTCCTCCCGGAAGCAGGAGCACCGCGGCGACCGGCGCGGAAGGCGCCCGGTCCAGGATCAGGCACGCTCCCGCCCGCCCGCTGTTCCGGTCGGACGCGGACACGGTCACCACGCGCGGGGCCGCGTCGGGCGGACCGGCCGCCGCGGCGGGCGGGGGAGGAAGCCGCTCGTCCTCGCACGGTAGTCCGCGTATCCGGGGCGTCGGGCCATGTGGTTCTCCAGGAGTCTCTTGCCGCTTCCGAAGACGAGCAGGCCGCTCATCACCAGAGGCGAGACCAGGGTGAGCGCGGCAGTCTGCCACGACGCGCATGCCGTGAGGTAGAGGCCCCACCAGACGAGGAAGTCGCCGAAGTAGTTGGGGTGCCGGGTCCAGCTCCACAGGCCCTGGTCCATGATGCGGCCCCTGTTCGCCGGGTCGGCCTTGAACCGGGCCAGCTGGTGGTCCCCCGCCGCCTCGAAGAACAGCCCTGTCCCCCACAGTACGAGTCCGGCGACCGCCACGTCGTCGAGCGGCTCGGGCACGAGCACGGCGACCTGCACCGGCAGGGACACCAGCCAGACCAGGGCGCCCTGGAGGAGGTAGACGGTGCGCAGGGCGTAGAGGCTCGGATTGCCCCGGGCACGGGCCAGCATCCGCGCGTACCTCGGGTCCTCGCCCGCTCCGCGGCCGCGCCGGTGGATGTGGACGGCGAGCCGGAGGCCCCACACGACGGTGGCGAGCGTGACGGCGGCCCTGCGGCCGCCGTCACCGTACCCGTCGGAGAGGAACCAGGAGACCACGGCCACGGCGGCGAAGGCGACGCCCCAGGCGACGTCGACGACGCGGTGGATTCCCCGGGCGCTGCCGATCGCGAACGTGATCAGCATGACCGTCAGCGCCGCGCCGGCCGAGGCCGCGAGGACGAGCACGAGGGCGCCCGTGTCGACGGCTGTCATCTCCGGCGCCCCCGCTCCTGTCCTGTGGCCTCGGTGAGGACGAGCTGGCGGACGTCGAGGTAGCCGGCGCGGAACCCGGCCTCCGCATAGCCGAGGTAGAACTCCCACATGCGGCGGAAGACACGGTCGAAGCCGAGGTCTTCGACGGCCTCCCTCTCGCCTAGGAACTTCTCGCGCCACAGCCGGAGCGTCTCGGCGTAGTGCTCGCCGTAACCGGCGTCGTGGACGACGCCGAGTCCGGCGGCGCAGCCGTGCCGGGCGATCGCCTCCCGCGACGGGATGAGTCCCCCGGGGAAGACGTACTTGCTGATCCAGGTGTGGGTGCGGGCGGTGTCGAGCATCCTGTCGTGCGGCATGGTGATCGCCTGGAGTACGGCGCGTCCGCCGGGCGCCAGGAGTCCGCGCAGGGCCCCGAAGTAGTCGGGCCAGTACTCGGGGCCGACGGCCTCGATCATCTCCACGCTGACCACGGCGTCGTAACGGCCGCTCGCTTGGCGGTAGTCGAGGAGTTCGACGTCGACCCGGTCGGCGTATCCGGCCGCCCGGATCCGCTCCTGCGCCAGGGCCCGCTGCTCGTCGGAGAGCGTGATCGTGCGGACACGGGCCCCGCGGGCGGCGGCGCGCAGGGCGAGTTCGCCCCAGCCCGTTCCGATCTCCAGAAGCCTCGTGCCGGGGCCGACGCGCGCCAGGTCGAGGAGCCGGTCGATCTTCCGGTGCTGGGCGGCGGTGAGATCGGCGAAGGAGGCCGGCAAGGAGTCGAAGACGGCGGACGAATAGGTCAGGCCGGGGTCGAGGAACAGGGCGAAGAGCTCGTTGGAGAGGTCGTAGTGGCGGTGGATGTTGCGCCGGGCCCCTTCGAGCGAGTTGCGGTCGTCCCGGGGCCTGCCGTGCACCCAGGCGCCGCGCAGCCGGCGCAGCGGTGCCGGGGCGAGGTCGTCGACGTGACGGGCGAGGACCGTGAGCAGTCCGACGAGGTCGTCGCTGTCCCATTCGCCGGCCATGTAGGACTCGCCGAAGCCGATGAGGCCGTCCGCGCCGATCCTCCGGTAGAAGGCCTGGGGCTCGTGGAGTGTCAGCGTCGGCAGGCCGACGGGGGTGTCCGCCGGGGCCGCCGGGGAACGGTCGCCTCGCGGCACGGCGCTGCGGATCGGCAGACGGGCGAGGGCGCGGTCCACGAGGGTGCGCGCGACGGCCGTGCGCACGGCGGAGGCGCGGGGGAGCCGGGCGACGTCCGGCCATCGTTCGGCGTCGACGGGGGAGAGGTCGTTGCCGGTCTCGTGTGCGTGGACCCGGGGCGGCAGGAGAGTCATCGCATTCCTTCTTGCGTCGGAGGGGCGGGCCGGGTTCGGACGGGCAGCCCCTTGAGGTAGAGGCGGATCCCGTGGAGGCGGATGCCGAGCGACACCGCCACGGTCGACCACGGGTGACGCAGTGCCGCGGCGAGGAGCGTCCGTGTCCCCGCGGGACGGTGGGTTCCGCGGACGGTGGCGGTCAGAGGGCGGGAGCCGTCCGCGTGGCAGAGCCGGACGGTGACGTCGAGCCGGTCGCCGGGCAGGGGCACCCGCATCCGATAGGAGCCCTCGACATCGAAGAACGGTGAGACGAAGAAGTCCTTGGGGACCTCGTCGCGGCCCTGCGGGTCGGGCCGCAGCAGGTAGCAGTGGCGCTGCCCGTACGTGTTGTGCACCTCCGCGATCACGCAGACGAGACGTCCGCCGGCGCTCTGGCACCAGTACAGGGTGAGCGGGTTGAAGACGTATCCGAGGACCCGCGCGTGACCGAGCATCAGGACCCTGCGGACGGGTTCGGTCACGCCGTTGGCCGCGAGGAAGGCCTCGACGCCGGCGCGGAGGGTGGGGGCGGCGCCGCCGAAGTGGTCACGGGGGTCGAAGCGGGCGAGGGGACGCAGGACGCGGGGAAGCCGGGGCAGGTCGTCGATGTCCACCAGCCAGAAGTACGTGCGCCAAAGGAACCGGTACCGCACGGGCGTCACCCGGGTGTGCACGACCTCGCTCAGGTAGAGAGCGGGCAGACGGGCACACGAAGGCCCCGCGGCGCCGTCGAGGGGTGCGCCGGCTTCCGCCCGGGCCGCGCGGGAGGTCCTCGCCCTGTTCACCAGTTCACCCCGAGGGCCCGGGCCGCCTCGACGCCCGAGCGGCAGCCGTCCTCGTGGAACCCCCAGCCGTGATAGGCGCCGGCGTAGGCCGTGACGGAGGTGTTCAGGTCCGGGAGCATGCCCTGCGCGGCGACGGACTCGGGGGTGTACACGGGGTGCTCGTACGTCATCCGCGCAAGCACGGCCGACTCGTCGACCCGCCCCCCGGGATTCAGCGTGACGATGTGCGGCTCGTCGCAGCCCAGGCGCTGCAGGCGGTTCATGTCGTAGCTGACGTGGACGGATCCGGGACGGGCGGTGCAGGACGGCAGCCAGTAGTTCCAGGAGGCCCTGGCGTGCGGGCTCCGCGGCAGGAGGCGGGTGTCCCGGTGCAGCACCGTCGGGTTCCGGGAGTACGTGAACGCCCCGAGGACGCGCCGTTCCCGCGCGGTCGGATCGGCGAGCAGCCGCAGCGCCTGGTCGGGATGGAGCGCCAGGACGACCGCGGAGTGCGTGGTCGACTCGCCCGCCTCGGTGATGACGCGGGCGTGATCGGCGCCGCGTACGACCGTGCGGACGGGCGTGGAGGTGCGGACCGCGTGGACTTCCTTGGCGACGCGTGCCACGTAGGAGGCGGAGCCGCCGGTGACCGTCTTCCACTGCGGGGAGCCGGTCATCGACAGCAGACCGTGATGGTCGAGGAAGCGGAAGAGGTACGCGGCGGGATAGCGGAGTGCGGTGTCCGGGGCGCAGGACCACACGGCGGAGACGAGCGGGATCGCGAAGTGGCCGACGAAGTACGGCGTGAAGCGGTGGTCGCGGAGGAAATCGCCGAACGTCCGCGTCCCGTCGCCGGCCGCCAGGAGACGACGCGCCGCCCGGTGGAAACGCGGCACGGCGGCGAGCATGCGCAGGTGGGACGCGCGCGCCAGGTTGCCGCCGCCCAGCAGGCCCCGCGGCCCGCGGGCACCGGCGTACTCCAGGCCGCAGCCGTCGCAGCGGACGGACATGCTCATCTCCGCGTCCTGAGTCGCCACGCCCAGCTCGCGGAAGAGGCGCAGGAGCAGGGGATAGGTCTTCTCGTTGTGGACGATGAAGCCCGTGTCGACACGGACGACCCCGCCTTTGCGCAGGGGCAGTTCGTGGGTGTGCGCGTGACCGCCGAGGCGTTCGTCGGCCTCGTACAGGGTGACGTCGTGGACGCGGGACAGCAGATGGGCGGCTGTCAGGCCGGCCACTCCTGCCCCCACCACCGCGATGTTCTGGCGATTCATCCTTCCACCCCTCAGGAGTCGGTTCCGCCGTGTCGCGTCTCCGCCCTTGCCCCGTCAGCGTGTTCCGGGTGTGCGAGGCGGAACAACTCGCATCGTTTGCGCATCGAATGCCTGCAGCGATTGGCAGGAGGGATCGGACGATCGGGTATGCGGAACCGCCCGGGGTCTTCACCTCGGGCGGTTCGGCGTGGCAGCTGCTACGGCGCGGCTTTGCTTACTCCCAGTACGGCGAGGACAGGGCGTCGGTCAGCGGTCCTGGGAAAGAGCGAGGAGTTCGGCGAAGGTGCCGCCGGCGTGGACGAGGTCGTCGTAGCGGCCCTGTTCGGTGATGCGGCCCTGTTCCATGACCACGACGTGGTCGGCGATCTTGGTGTTCTCCAGGCGGTGGGTGATGACGATGGTGATGCGGTCGGCGGCGATGGCCTTGATCTGCTCGAACATCTGGTGCTCGCCCCGCGGGTCCATCTGGGAGGTCGGCTCGTCCAGGATCAGCAGTCCGGGCCGGCGGTAGAGGGCGCGGGAGCAGGCCAGGCGCTGCCACTGGCCGCCGGAGAGTTCCGCGCCGCCGAAGATCTCGCGCGCGAGGAGTGTGTCGAGGCCGGCGGGCAGGTCCTCGACGGCCTCGCGCATGCCGACGGCGTCGACGGCGTCCCACACGGGTCCGTCGTCGTGGGTGCGGGGCTGGCCGAGGGTCACGTTCTCACGGACGCGCAGGGGCCATTGGGCGAAGATCTGGGGGACGAGGCCGGTGTGCTGCCAGATGGTGGCCGGGTCGGTGTCGGCGAGGTCGGTGCCGTTCCAGGTGACGCGGCCCTTGTCGGCGAGGTAGATGCCGGTGATGAGGCGGGTGAGGGTCGACTTGCCGGAGCCGTTGACGCCGACGATCGCCAGGATCTCGCCGCGACGCAGGCGCAGGGACACGCCGTTGACGGCCGGCGTGTCCTTGCCGGGGTACTGGTAGGAGACCTCCTCCAGGCGGATCTCCTCCGTGACAGGGCCGACCGCGCTGGTCCCGCGTCGGGGTGCGCGGGCCTCGGCGTCGTCGAGGAAGGCCTCCATGTCGGTCAGGTACAGGCTGGTGTGGAAGAGGGCGGCGCCGTTGAGGATCACCTGGGAGAGCGCGGCGAGCGTGGCCTGAACGGCGACGACGGCCGTCGCGGCGAGCGCGACGGCGATCCGTCCGGTGGCGGCGAGCCACGCCAGTGCACCCCACGTCGCCAGCAGGAACGCACCGGCGGCCAGGGAGGAGACGAGAGAGATCCACAGCGTGCGCGGGGCCGCGGCCAGGTTCCGCCGGTCACAGCGCTCGGACAGGGAGCCGTACCAGAACAGCAGGTAGTCGGTCATCGAGTTGGCGCGGACCTCGTCGCCGTACTTCGGGTTCGTCGACCACCAGCGCATCATGCCGCGCACGTTGCGGTCGGCGATGTTCGCGTAGTGGATCTCGTAGTCCACTCGGGCGGTGAGCACCGCGCCGACGCCCGCCGGCAGCACCGCGAGCAGCAACAGCGGCAGCAGCAGCGGGTTGAGCACGCTGAGCGCCCCCGCGGCCGTGACCATCCTGACCAGAGCCGACAGGAACCGCTGGGCGTCGCTGACCATCACGTGGGTGCGGACCACGCCCATCTCCGCGGCCTCCTGGCGGTCCGAGAAGCCGTCCACGGCGTACGCCGACGCCTCGACGCGGCAGACCGCCGCGACCAGGGCGGTGTCCGCCTCGGTGGTGAGCCGCGGAGTGATGCGACGCTCGGCGTACGTGGCCACGGCGCCCGCCACCCGGGTCAGCGCGGCGGCGACGCCGACCACGACCAGCGCCGGCACCGCGCCGTACAACCGGTCGGCCACGCTCCCCGCGCCGAGCAGCGGACGCATCGCGCCGGCCGTCGCCGCCAGCAGCACCGCGGCGGCGGCACCGGTGACCAGCGGACAGGCCAGGAGAAGCACGACGGCCCGGCGGTCGATGCGCCACGACATGCCGATGATGCGGGCGAGGACCTTCGGGACCTGGCCGCCGAGCCTGCGGAAGGAGGCCTCGCCGAGGGGGTTCACGGAGTACTCCCCGGTGTACCGGATCTCCGCCGGCGGAGGGGGAGGAACCGCCCCGTCCTTCGGGAACTCGCGTGTCCCTGATCGTGTGTCTGATCGTGTCTCTGATGCGCTCAACTGCGGACCTCCATCACCGGTGTGCTCGGCTTCCGTGACGACACCGAGCTCAACGACGTGGCCGCGATATCGAACACGCGTGTTTGAGCCGAGCCGGGAAGCCCGAGACGGAGGGCTCGGCGTCGCATGGAGGATGCACGGACCCTTGTTCGGCCTGGGGTGGGAAGGATCCGCCGATGGCCGACATGCCGAGCGTCGATGCGCAGGTGACGGGTGGGTTTCCGGACCCGGTCACGGGCTGCGGCGGGCGGTCGATAATTCAGGTGAGCGCGAAGGAACGAGCCGGCCTTCAGGAGGTCTTGGCGACGTACCGAGGGAAGGACGGTCCTCGTGTCGGGCCATGTGATGAGCGAGATGGAGAATGCGGCCGACCGCCTCGTCGTCATCGGACACGGCCGACTCCTCGCCGACACGGGTGTCGAGGACCTCATTCCGAAGCACCGGCCGCCGGCACGTGCTCGTCCGCAGCCCGCGCCAGGACGTGGACGGCCTGCTGGTTCTCCGGGCCGGCATCCCTCAGGGCGGAGGGGCGTGTGGCGGGAGCCGTGATCCCATCCCCATGTCGAAGGGCCCGCCTCCGTAGGGAAGGCGGGCCCGAACTAGACCTGGAATCAGATCACTTGAGGAAGTAGCCGGTGATGTCGCCGAGCAGGTCGACGGTGCCGGCGTGGTTGTAGAAGCTGATCTTCCCGTCGGCGCTGACAGGGACGACCACGAGGTTCGGGATCGTCAGCCCGGCGGTGAAGTTCAGGTTCGACACGGGCGGACGGACCTGGTCGCTCGGGTAGACCGAGACCCAGCCGGAGTTGGTCGGGTTCGTCGCCGTCACGTTGATCACGACCGCCTTGACCCCGCTCGCAGGGATGCCGTTGACCCCGGCGACCTTGAGCGTGACCGACTGCTGGGCGCCGACCGGTGCCTTCGGCGCACCGAGGCCCGCCATCGTGTTCATCACCCGCATCGGGCCGATGTTGATGTGCTTGGCCTCGGTGCTGTCGGTGGTGAAGTAGCCGGTGATGTCGCCGAGCAGGTCGACGGTGCCGGCGTGGTTGTAGAAGCTGATCTTCCCGTCGGCGCCGACGGGGACGATCACCAGGTTGGGGATCGACTGGCCCGCCCTGAAGTTCAGGTTCGACGTGGTCGGGCGGACCGTGCCGCTCGGGAAGACGGAGACGTAACCGGACGTGGTCGGGTTGGTCGCCGTCACGTTCATGACCACGGCCGTGACACCGCTGGACGGGATGCCCGCGGTGCCCGTGACCTGGAGCGAGACGGTCGCGGCCGGGCCGATCTTGGCCTTCGGCACGCCGACGCCCGCGAGGGTGTTCATGATGCGCGCGGGGCCGGTGGGGGCGAACGTCGACCCCGTGTCGTCCTTGAGGTAGTAACCCGTGAGGTCGGCGAGCAGGTCGACCGCGCCCGCGTGGTTGTAGAACCGCACCTTGCCGTCGACGACCGGGACCACCACCAGGTTCGGGATGGACACCCCCGCCTTGAAGTTGAGGTTCGACGTGGTCGGGCGCGCCGTCCCGTTCGGGTACACCGAGACGTAGCCGGACGTGGTCGGATTCGTGGCGGTCACGTTGAGCACGACGGCGCCGATGCGGGAGGCCGGGATGCCGTCCACACCCGCGATGTCGAGCACGACCTCCTGGCCCGCACCGACCTTGGCCTTCGGCACGCCGACGCCCGCGATGGTGTTCATCAGCCGCTTCGGGGCGACCGGGTGGAGCGTCTTCGGGCCGGGCACGGTCACGGTGACCGCCGGCGAGGTCGTGACCTTGCCGGAGGTGTGCGTGGCGCGGACGGCGACACGATGGTCCCCGTAGCCGCTGACGGTGACGGACGCACCGCGCGCGCCGCCGGCGGTGGTCGCGGCCACCTGGTCGTCGACGAGCACCTCGAACCGGTGGATGAGGTCGCTCGACGTGCTGGTGGACCAGTTCACCGTGACGGGGCCGGTCGTCTCGTAGCCGCTTCCGGCCTTGGTGGCGCCGCCCGCGAGGCCGCTGATCGCGAGCCCGGTGACGGAGCCGGTGGCGTAGGAGCGGATGGTGGACAGCTGCGGGTAGAGCTGGTCACCAGGGCAGGCGGTGGCGTAGCCGTCGCGGTGACCGGAGATCGCGTTGAACTCGTACGTCTGACCGAGCGTGAACTGCTTGCCGCCCACGGTCTGTGTGGCGCCGGCGGTCAGTGTCGCCTTGCCGGCCGGGTCGACCCCGTATTGGCCGAGCTTGTACGCGATGATCTTCGAGACGGCGGCGAGGGCGGCATTCGACGCGCCCTCCTGCATGTAGTTGCCGATGACGGCGACGCCGGTGGACTGGGCATTCCAGCCGTAGGTGTGCGCGCCGTAGACGGGCTGGTCGATGCCGCCCTTGCGGCCCTCGAAGATCGTGCCGCACTTGTCGACGAGGAAGTTGTAGCCGATGTCGCGCCACCCCTCGACCTTCATGTGGTAGTCGAGGATGCTCTTGACGACGCTCGCCGACTGGCTGCACTCGTACGGCGCGCTGTCGGTGTGGTGGACGAACGCCGCCTTGATGCTGCCATCGGGGAGGTAGATCGCCGGTTCGGTGACCGTGCTCTCGTCCACGCCCCACTCGGCGCGCGTGACGACCCTCGGCTGTGGCGCCGTCGACGCCGGACCGGGCGTCGTGGGCGGGGTGGTCGGCGGGTCGTCGGCCGCGAAGGCGACGGGCTCGGTGTCGAGGCCGCCGTTCTTCTTCGCCTCGGCGCCGGCGCCGCTCGGGTCGACCAGGTTCAGCGTGAGACCGCGGGGAAGCGTGCCCGCGGCCGCGCCGTCGCTGATACGAACCTCGGCGCCGTCGGAGGGGCCGACCCACTTGGGCTCGGTCGAGCCCGGCGCCCCGGTCCGCACACCGTCCATGCCGGCCGGCTGCGGCTCCAGCTCGATCCAGTCGGACCACTTGCCGGTCTCGATGCTGCGGGTACGGGCCTCGATCGTGCCCTTGATGTGCGCGTGCGGGTTCGCCCAGGTCACACCGAGCAGACCGAAGGGTTCTGTGCCGCGACGCGAGAGGATCGCCTCGCCATTGCCCTTGTCGGTCAGCCCGAGCCGGTGGATCTGGCTCGGGCGGGAAGATGCCCTGCCGGCCTGCGCGCTGTAGAGGCTCGGCGTGTCCGCGCTCCCCTTGTCGTCCTCGTTCCCGAAGACCGCGCCGTTCGCCGCCGCCTGAAAGGCGAGGACCGTGACACCCGCGAGTGCGGCACCTACCGCCGTGCGGCGTACCCGCGTACCCGTTTTACGACGTGCTCGACGTCCCGATCTCACGTTGTCTCCACCTCTGGTTAACGGCCATGACACTCCTGACTCGCCGCATGCTAGAGGCCGTCAGATTTGCGCCTGCCATCGGGGTGGGGCGGACCTCGTGCCCCGCGCCGCGAAGCTGCCACAGGGTGATGGTGAAGCCGCCTTCGACCGGCATCAGAAACCGCTTGCCATCGTCACGCTCGGGCTGTAGTACGTGAGGCCTGAGAGCCCGCACCGGCATCGGAACGGGCCCTGATGCCGGCGTCGCCACGGTGACCGGTGCCTTCGACGGTGAGGTCGTGAACCGGACTGATCACTGCCGCGAACAAGTGCTGGATCTCGTCGCCGGTCAGGGGGTCAGGTCTTGGGGCAGGTCGGGTGATCAGGTCGTCAGGGACGGTTCGAACGCGGGGACCGGCGGCGCCGGCGGTACGTCGTTGTCACCGCGCGGGCGTGATCGCCCTGCCCCGGGGGACCGCGGCGCGGCCATCGGGGGGCGCGGTTCGGTAGGAGACGTGGATGTCGTTGGCAGCGCCTCGACCGTGAATTCCGGCGGTTGTGCCAGGTCCACGCGGCATCGACCTTGCACCAGCGGCTGGTCCACGAGACCGAGCCGTTTGCCCACCATGGACCATGCCCGACAACGCGGCGACGCGATGAACCCTCGCGTCCGGTCGGCGAACACCGGGCACGGGCACGTCGCGACGTCGGCTCGGCCGCCGACAGAGGGGGGTGAGGATGCCAACCGCGGTGGTGTGATCGTTACGCCTGACGGGCCTGGTAGACGGGATCGCCGAGCATGGCGGCGCCCATGTCGTGGTCCGGCGAAGGCAAGGTCGAGCGCCACTTTGCCTTCATCGTACAGCCGCAAAGGTCATCAACTACCGTTGATCTACTGCGTAGAAAGGACTATGGTCTACGGCAACATCGCGTGTCGGTCACCGGCTGGGTGAGACATGGAGGTGTCGGGACATGCCTTCGGAGGCATTCCTTGTCAGTCGAGTTGAATCACACGATCGTCCACGCCCGGGACAACCGGGAGTCCGCGGAATTCTTCGCGAATCTGCTCAACCTTGAGATCACCACCGAGTGGGGTCCGTTCATCGCGGTCGCCCTGGGCAACGGCGTCACGCTGGACTTCGCCACCATCCCCAGCGACAGCATCGCCCCACAGCACTACGCCTTCCTGATCTCCGAGGAGGAGTTCGACGCGGCGTACGCGCAGATCAGAGAGCGCGGCATCGAGCACTACGCCGACCCCCACCGGAAGCAGCCCGGCGCGATCAACCACAACGACGGTGGCCGCGGCGTGTACTTCATGGACCCGGCGGGTCACGCCATGGAACTCATCACCGTGCCGTACGGCGGATGGACCTCGTAACCACATGAACTGAGGGCCGCACCCAGGCGTGGAGTGCGGCCCTCAACCGCTGCCTGTGGCCCCTGTGATCGCAGCCGGCGGCCCTGCGGGACCAGCCTCGCCACCCGGCGGGCACCATCAGCACAAGGGAAGCGGCGTCTTGAAGAGCCCTTCGTCCCGCGGTCACCGCTGAACCTGCTCCGTCTCGACGCCTGGTGGAAGGCTCACACCCTCGACCGCACCTGGCGCCTCGCGTGTCCGGCGGGCGGCGGTTTTCTCCAATACGGGCTGGGTGGATGTGGCGCAGTCTGCTGTCGGAGAGAGCTTTGCCGGACGGGAGGTTCGGCGGGCCTGTTGAGAGGGAGCATTGTTGAAGACCACGAAGAGAATCGTCGCTGTGGGTGCCGCTGCCCTGCTGGCTGTTGGCGTTGCGGCGGGCAGTGCGAGCGCGGACCAGTACGCTCCCTACATCGGCTATGGGTACGCCAACACCCACGACGGTGTGCAGTGTGTCCAGCACGCCATCAACAACTCCCCGACGCCGTACCACATCCTCGCCGAGGACGGGATCTTCGGCCCGGACACCTACAACGGCATCGTCGCCTTCCAGAAGTGGTGGAACGGGTACATCCCCAACCAGAACCAGCCGCTTCAGCCGGACGGCATCGTAGGAAAGGCCACCGGCACCATCATGCAGGACCAGGCTGCCGACTGGTGGTACAAGTGCGACAAGGCCCTCCCGAGCTACCCCGCTCCCTGAGCCTGAGCCTGATCCTGATCCTGATCCTGATCCGGAACCGGACGCAGCGGGCCCAGGGTCCGGGTCGCCTTCAGGCGACCACGGCCCTGGGCTTTGGCGTGGGCCCCCGGTCCTTGACGGACCTGCCCTCGCCTGACTCCGCGCGGTGATGACCGCGCTCGGAACGTGCCGGACTCACGTGTGACCTCACCTGCCCGGCGCGGTACCCGACCCGCCTGACCCTGATCTCCCCCTCCGCTGCTCGCGGCAGTGTTTCTGCTTGTCCTTGGTGTGGGTGACGGGGTGCGGCGGTTTTCTCCAATACGGGCTGGGTGGATGTGGCGCAGTCTGCTGTCGGAGAGAGCTTTGCCGGACCTGGGAGGTTCGGCGGGCCTGTTGAGAGGGAGCATCGTTGAAGACCACCAAGAGAATCGTCGCTGTGGGTGCCGCTGCCCTGCTGGCCGTTGGCGTGGCCGCGGGCAGTGCGAGCGCGGACCAGTACGCTCCCTACATCGGCTATGGGTACGCCAACACCCACGACGGTGTGCAGTGTGTCCAGCACGCCATCAACAACTCCCCGACGCCGTACCACATCCTCGCCGAGGACGGGGTCTTCGGCCCGGACACCTACAACGGCATCGTCGCCTTCCAGAAGTGGTGGAACGGGTATCTCGCCGCCCCCTGGCTCCAGCCGGACGGCATCGTCGGAAAGTCCACCGGAGGCGTGATGCAGGACTGGGCCGCCGACTGGGGGTACAAGTGCAACAAGGCCCTCCCGAGCTACCCGGCTCCCTGAGCCTGATTCCGAACCGGAACCGGAACCGGACACAGCGGGCCCAGGGTCCGGGTCGCCTTCAGGCGCCCGTGGCCCTGGGCCGTTTCTGATCCCGCCGACACCGGGTCGGAGTACTTCGCGTGTCGGCCGTCCGAGACACCCTGGCCCCGAGCCCGAGATCACGGGCCGTGCGACCGCCGAGGCCGAGCGGCCTGCGCCGCGCTCGCGTCGAGGTCGTGGGCGAGGGCGAGGGCGACGACCGTCAGCGGGCTGACGGGGGCGGTCGTCACGCGTTTGCCTCGCGGCGGGCGACGGTGTGCACGAGACGGCCGAGTTCGCGGTAGGGGCTGCGAGTGGAGGCGGCCCACTCCACCGTCAGTGCCTTCGCGAACACCTCCTGCTCGGGCCGCCAGTTCTTCGGGAGGTGGTCGTGGAAGATCCTCACGCCCTGCCAGGGCAGCGGGGTCAGGCCGTTGTCATGGGCAAGCCGGTCCAGGTGCTCAGGAGTGTCACCCCGGGTGACGTAGCCGAGATTGCCCATGCTCGCCGTCCGGCCGCTCTCGATCTGGGCCACGGCCGAGTCGTACTCGCCTTGCAGCGCCTCGCGTACCCCGACCGCGAGGGCGTTCTTCGTCAGGATGCTGAGGATTCCGCCGGGGGCCACGAGCCGGGCGAGACGGGCAACGGGCTCGGCGGAGTCGGGGAGGTACATCACGACGCCGTGGCAGCACACCGCGTCGAAGACCTCGCCCACGAACGGCAGGTCGTAGATGTCGGCCTCGACGAGCCGCACACGGTCCGCCAGGGCGGCCGCGGCCAGTTTCGCCTCGGCACGCTCCAGCATGTCGGAGGAGACCTCGGCCCCGGTGACGTGGTGGCCGGCGGCTGCCAGGCGCAACACCATCTCGCCGTCGCCGCACCCGACGTCCAGGACGCGGGCGGGCCCGTCGCCGAGCTCGGCCACCAGGCGGCGCGCGACGATCTCGTGCCTGAGCAGGCCGCGCCCGCCCTCGGAGTAGGCGGCGTAGTCGGTGCCCACGGTTGCGAAGTCGGTGGATGGGGTGGTCATGCGGAGAGCTCCTTCTTGATCTGCGGCTGTTCTGCGGCGGCAAGGTCGACGAGCACACCGACGAGGCCGGAGCCGGCTACCTCGTCGTCGACACCGGCGTCTGGATCTTCGGCAAGCACGTGCTGCTCCCCGCCAGCGCCATCCAGCGCATCGACCGCGCCGCCGAGACTGTTCACGTCAACCGCACGAGGGACCAGATCAAGGACGCACCCGAGTTCGAACGGGAGAACCAGCCCCGCGACGCCAGCTACCTCGAGCAGTTCGCCAAGTACTACGGCATGCCGCACATGTGATTCTCCCGAGGGGGCCGGACCGGGTGAAACCGCGCTCGACGGGCTACGCCACCTTCCACGCCCTCAGCGGTCCCTGCCGGACGGAGAGGAGGCACGGCATTCCCCGACGTCCGGGTGGCCCTCGCTCCTTCGGCTTCGCGTCGGCGCCGGCGGGGAGGGTGGGTACGACGAAGGCCGACCGGGCGATGCGCCGGAACCCGCGACCCGCCTTGGCCGGGTCAGGTGACCGGCTCCGGCGCGGGCACCGGTCCGGGGAGCGGGCCCGGTTGGGGTCGCGGTTCCGGTCGCGGGCCACCCGGCTGAGGATCAGGTCCGGGCCGCGGAGGCTTCGGTGGCACCGGGTCAGGGCCACCGGGCGCGGGCACCGGTCCGGGAACCGGCCCAGGTTGCGGACCCGGTCCCGGTCCTGGTGCGGGCGTAGGGCTCGGCGGAACGGGATCAGTCGGCGGAGTGCCCATCACAGCTCGCGCTACCCGCGCCACCACCGCTGCTCGCGCTACCCGCGCCACTCGCTCTGCTCGCGCCACCCACGCTGCTCGCGTCCGACGCTCCCGCGCCGGCTCCGGGCGCGGTGCCGGTGCCGGGCCCGGTGCCGGCGGGCCGGCAGGGAAGGGGTTCGTCGGAGGCACCGGCCGCGGCGCCGACGGATCCGTGGGACGCGGCGGGATCGGACGGGTCGGGGGAGGGGGACGGTCCTGCGCGTCGGTCACCATGATCACACCCCTTCGCGAGGTCTCGGGCGGAAGCTCTCTTCCCTTTCGACTGCCCGGGGAGGGCCCGCCCATTCCCCGCGCCGCGCCGGTCAGGCACCAAGGCTCACGACCGCCTGCCCGAGGCGCTCGCTCACGTCTGCCCCGACTCAGCCTCGCTTCTTCGAGGCGTTGCCCTCGATGGCCTCGACGACCTTCTTCGCCGTGGCCTTGGCCGAGCCCGGGTTCTGGCCGGTGACGAGGTTGCCGTCGGTCACGACGTACGAGACGAACGGCAGTGCCGCCTTTTCGTAGAGCGCGCCGCGCTGCTTGGCCGTCTCCTCGGCGTTGTAGGGGACCAGCTTGTCGACGCGGGCGAGGACCTCCTCGGTCCAGGCGAATCCCGTCATCCTGCGGCCGGCGATGAGGTATGAGCCGTCGGAGCGCCGGGTGTTGAGCAGGCCGCAGTAGCCGTGGCAGACCGAGGAGACGATGCCGCCGCGCTCGTAGATCTCGCGGGTGACGTGCTGCAGGCCCTCGCTGTCGGGGAAGTCGTACATCACCGCGTGACCGCCGGTGAAGTAGATCGCGTCGTACTCCGACGGGTCGATCCGGTCCGGGCTCGCCGTGTTCGCGAGCATCGCCATCTTCCCGGGATCGGCGCGCCAGGCCTTGGCGGTCTTGTCGTAGTTCGGGAACTTCAGCGCACGCGGTTCGAGAGGCACCGCTCCGCCGGCCGGGCTGACGAGCGTCTGCTCGTAGCCGTGCTCCTCGAAGACGTGCCAGGCGTGCGTGAGCTCGGAGAGCCACAGGCCGGTGGCGTGGGACGGGTCGTCGTAGTGGCCGACGTTGGTGACGACGTTGAGGACGCGCTTGGTCATGGCTGATCTTCTTTCATGCGGACCGGAATGGTGGGGCGGCGGGCCGCGTCGTGGCGGGTGATCCGTCAGCGGACGCCCAGGGCACGCAGCGTCTTGAATGCCCGGGTCAGCATCCGCGCCCACTGCTCGTGCCCCACCGCGCGGGGCGGGGTGAAGCCCTGGAGGCGCTGGTGGGCGACGGTCTGGGCTTCGGTGTACTTGAGCAGCCCGTCGGCGCCGTGACGACGGCCGAGGCCCGAGTCGCCCATGCCGTCCATGGGGGCGTCGATGCTGCCCCAGGCGGCGGCGAACGCCTCGTTGACGTTGACGGTGCCGGCGTGCAGCCGTCCCGCGACCTCGCGGGCCTCGGCGCCGACGCGGCCCCAGACGCTCGCGTTGAGGCCGTACGGCGTGGCGTTGGCCATCGCCACCGCCTCGTCGACCGACCGGTAGCGGTAGACCGACACCACCGGACCGAACGTCTCGTGGTCGAACAGCGTCATCCGCGGGGTCACGCCGGCCAGGATCGTCGGCTCGTAGAACAGTGGCCCGAGGTCGGGCCGGGCCTTGCCTCCGGCCAGCACCCTCGCGCCTTTCGACACCGCGTCGGCGACGTGCGCGCTGACGGTCTCGAGCTGCGAGGGGGCGGTCAGCGAGCCCATGTCCACCGAGAAGTCGTAGGCCGCGCCCAGGCGCATGGCCCGGGCGCGTTCGACGAACGCGGTGACGAAGGCGTCGTGGATCCCATCGGCGACGTAGAGCCGCTCGATGGACACGCACAACTGCCCGGCCGAGGGGAAACAGGCGGCGACCGCGCCGGCGGCGGCCTTGTCGATGTCGGCGTCGGCGAGGACGATCATGGCGTTCTTGCCGCCGAGCTCCAGGGACGCGCCGATCAGCCGCTCGCCCGCGTCGCGTGCGATCCGGCGCCCGCTGGCGGTGGAGCCGGTGAACATCATGTAGTCGCCGCCGGCCATGAGCGCGTCTCCGATGGAGCTGCCACGGCCGACCACCATCTGCCAGACGTCCACCGGCAGGCCGCGGGGGTGGAGACCGGCAGGTCCGCGAGCGGTGCGCCGGTGTACGGCGAGGTCGTGGCGACCCGCTGGGCGCGAGCACCGGCGGCCACCAGGGTGGCCAGTTGGGCGAGCCGGGCCGGTGTCAGCCAGGTCGGGAGGGCGGCCTCGACGTGGCCGGTGTGCGTGGTGGTCATCGGGGTCTCAGCTCCGGTCCTGGACGGAGGTGGGCACGGGCAGGTGCAGCGCCAGCTGGCCCTCGGTGGTGACGTCGAGCTGGATCGTCCGGATCGGCTTCAGCGAGCGCAGGTCGTCGCTCATCCGGCCCTCGCCGAGCCGCAGGTCGAGGCCGCGGGGAAACCGCGTGGTTCCCGAGGAGAGCATGTTGATCTGGCTGGTCGTGGAGTGCCAGGCGCCGTCGATCGTGGTGTAGGAGGTCAGGGTCGAAACGTGTTCGCCGGTGGGCCGGGCGGTCTGCTTCGGGGTGGGCGCCGACAGGGCGAGGTCGAGACCCCCGTGGTCGTTGGCGACTCTGGTGGAGGTACGCGCGGTGTCGATGTCGACGTCGAGCTCGGTGACCCATTTGGGGAAGCCGTAGCCGTCGTGGCCGCGCACCTGCGCGATCTCGGTGTTGACCGGGAGCGAGAGCACGTAGGAGTGCACGGAGTCGTTCTTGAGCCCCGTGATCAGGTCGAGCAGGCCCAGGCCGCCGTGCCGCGCCGGCTTCACGGCGATGCCGACCGCGGCCTCGGTGTAGAAGTCGATGTCGCACACGTCGTACCGGAAGGACATCAAGGAGACGATCCCGAGCCCCGGGGCGATTTCGAGCGGGGCGAGCTCCTGTGGCAGGCGGCCCCGGATCGCCTTCGTCGGCGCGAGCATCGTGAGCCGGGTCGTGGAGATGCGGTAGTAGAAGTTCGGCGTCAGCGTGGGCCCGATGCGGGAGTCCACGCGGCTCTTGGGTATCCGGCGGAAGAAGTCGACGCTGCTGACGCGCGGGTCCCGCTCCACCTCGTCGAGGTCGGTGTCCATGCGGAACCGGTCGTAGAGGCCGCCTTCGGGGACGGTGACGAGACGCCCTCCGAGTGCGACCTCCACGGTCCGGGCGGCCGGTTCGCCGGTCGCTGCCATGAGCTCTCTCCTTCGATGTGAGCATTGCTAACACCGAGGATGGCACGCCATGTGAGCACCGTCAACAATCGGGGGGCCTGGCGCGCTCCGGGTGAGCCCGCGCGTGTCAGGCGCCGACCGACGTGATGGCGAGGAAGGCGCCGCGCACCCGATCGGCGACCTCCTCGTCCGACGCGGCCTGCAGCTTGCCGTCGAGGTGCAGGAAGGCCAGCCCGTGGGCGAGTCCCCAGCCGGCCGACGCCAGCGCCGAGGCGTCCGCGTCGGGGAAGACGCGATCGAGAGCGTCGGCCAGCAGCTCGTGCAGGGCGTCGGCGGCCTTGACCCGCTCGTCGTCGGCGTCGTCGCACGGCTTGCCGAACATCACGCGGAACAGGGCCGGGCGCCGCAGTGCGAAGGCGACGTAGGCGACGGCGAACTCGGCCAGGTCCGGGAGCGAGGCGGGCAGGCCGCGCCCGCCGCCCAGGTCGGCCAGCAGGTCCCGGAAGCCCTCGACCGCCAGCGCGGACTCCAGGGCGTCGCGGTCCTTGAAGTGGCGGTACGGCGCGGTCGGTGACACGCCGGCCTGGCGTGCGACGGCGCGCAGCGAGAAGGGCTCGCCGTCCTCCAGCATCTCCATCGCGGTCGACAGCAGCGCCGCCCGCAGGTCGCCGTGATGGTAGCCACTCTTCTCTGAAGTTGACATTGCTTACTTTGCCCTCCTAAGCTTTGTTAGCACTGTAAACATATCGCACATTCGCTTGCATCGTTCCCGCCAGCGGCTCCGACTCGATCCCGCACGGCTCGGGGGCACCTGATCGCCGGTGTGGTGCCGGCGTGCCACCGACCTGGGCGAGAAGAGGCCATGAGCGAGGTCGTCGAGACGATCGGCGCTCGACCAACGGCCACATCGGTGCGTCCGCACCCCGGCCCCGGTGGTCGACCGCACCCGGCCACGGTGGTCCACCACATCGTCATGGGGTGGCACGACGCTCCTCACAGTTGAGCTGTCGCCGCCACCCGCACCATCCACCTCAAGGAGACCAGACCCATGCAGACCGTTCTCGGCGCCGGCGGACCGATCGCCGACGAGCTCGTGAAGGAGCTCCACCGCAACCACACCAAGGACGTTCGCCTCGTCAGCCGCAAGCCGTCCAGGGTGAACGACACCGATGACCTCGTGGCCGCGGACCTCACCGACGCCGACGCCACCAGCCGTGCCGTCGCGGGCAGCGACATCGCCTACCTCACCGTCGGCCTGCCCCTGGACTCGGAACTGTGGGAGCGACAGTTCCCCGTCATCATGCGCAACGTCATCGACGCCTGCGCCGAACACGGCACGAAGCTCGTCTTCTTCGACAACACCTACATGTATCCCGGAACGCCGACGCCCCAGACCGAGTCGACGGCGTTCGCGCCGGCCGGACGCAAGGGACGGGTCCGCGGAGAAATCGCCACCATGCTGCTGGAGGCCATGCGGGCCGGCCGGGTCGACGCCCTGATCGGCCGGGCGCCCGAGTTCTACGGTCCCGGCCGGACGAAGAGCTACACGAACTCGCTGGTGTTCGACCGGATCAAGGCGGGCAAGCGGCCGTTCGTCCCGGTCGACGCCCATGCCGAGCGTTCCCTGATCTGGACCCCGGACGCGAGCCGCGCTCTCGCTCTGCTCGGCAACACGCCGGATGCCTACGGCCAGACGTGGCACCTCCCGGTCGACCCGGAGCGGCCGTCCTACGCCCGGCTCATCGAGATCGCCGGCGAGGTCACCGGCCGCAAGACCGGCTACACGGTGCTGCCGATGCTCGCCTTCCGCCTCGGGCGCCGCTTCGTCAAGCCGCTCGACGAGATGTACGAGCTGCTCGCCCGCTACCGTGACGACAACGTCTTCGACAGCTCGAAGTTCGCGGCCCGCTTTCCCGACTTCCCGGTCACGAGCTATCGGGAGGGAGTGGAGCGGATCCTCGCCGGCTGACCCGCCGGCAGGTCCTCCTGTCGGCTGCGAGTTCAGGATGAGCGTCCGAGGTGCACACCATGACCGGCCCGTCGTCGGTGGCGGACACCGCCCAGGTACGGACCCGGATGACCCTCGGGCTCATCGTGTCCCCTCGAAGTCCGTGGTCGGCGC
This sequence comes from Streptomyces sp. NPDC004327, assembly GCF_042873935.1. NCBI lineage: Bacteria > Bacillati > Actinomycetota > Actinomycetes > Kitasatosporales > Streptomycetaceae > Streptomyces > Streptomyces sp. NPDC004327. The sequence continues at coordinate 532,026 of NZ_JBIAME010000004.1, forward strand.
AGCGACGGGCGGCAGACCCCGTCGGATCTGCCGCCCGTGTACCCGGGCCGCGGTCACTCCTGGTGGAGAGCCTCCCGCAGCGCGTCGACGGACAGCTTCCGTGCGACGTTGGTGGCCGGGGTGTCCCGCAGGCTGTCCAACAGCATGAAGTCGTGGACGGTCCCGCTGACGCGGACGGCCGTCACCTCGACGCCGGCCTCACGGAGCTTGTTGGCGTAGAGCTCGCCCCCGTCCCTCAGGACGTCCGCCTCCGCCGTGATGACGAGGGCGGGCGGCAGCCCCCTGAGGTCATCGCGGGTCGCCCGCAGCGGCGAGGCGTACTTCTCCTCGCGCTTGGTCTCGTCGGTCGTGTACGCGTCCCAGAACCACTTCATCCCGTCGCGGGTGAGGTAGTAGTGCTCCGCGAACTGGTGGTAGGACTGCGTGTCGAAGTCCGGCCCGGTCACGGGGTAGAGCAGGATCTGCGCCTTGAGCGCGAGCCCGCCCCGGTCCTTGTTCATCTGCGCGAAGACCGTGGACATGCATCCGCCGACCGACTCGCCGGCGACGGCGACCCGGGAGGTGTCGAGGCCGTGGCCGGCGCCGTTCTTCTGCAGCCACTGGCCGACGGCGTAATTCTGCTCGACCTGCGTGGGGTACCCCTTCTCGGGCGCCCAGTCGTAGACCGGGAAGACGCCGGCGGCACCGGCCCCGATGGTGAGCTCACGGAAGAGGCGGTCGTGGGTCTTGTCGTCGCCGAAGACCCACCCCGCGCCGTGGATGTAGAAGACCACGGGCAGCGGGCCCGTGGCGCCCTTGGGCTTGATGATGCGGGTGCGGACGGTGCCCCACTCGCCGGCGTCGACGTCGACCCACTCCTCGTCGACGTCCGGGCGCTCGACGCCCTCGCCGCTCTGCAGGTCGCTGAGGATCTTGCGCCCCTCGTCGGGCGGCAGCTCGTAGATCCGCGGGTGCGGGTCGGTGTCGTCGGCGAGCTTCTTGGCCTCGGGCTCCAAGTACGGAGTGGTGGGGGCCGGAAGATCGGTCATCGCTGGTCCTTTCCTCGAAAGCCGGTCGCTTGCCTCATCGACGCCACGGACGGTCCGCATTCAGGCCGAGTGCCCCGAACGACTCTCTTCGAGGTGATCGCGACACTCGTTCCGAGGTGCGGCCTGGAGCGGAAAAACGGGCGAGCCGAGAACGGCAGGCCCCGGAGTGCGGCCCGACGCGGGCTCTGACCTCAGCAAGCCCCAGTCGCGGCGCAAAGCGGATCCGCCCATGGATGCCGCTCGTGAACGGACGTGGCGCACCTGAGGCGGAAGGCTTCTCTCCCCGACAGGGTCCGCCCCGCCGCCGTTGATCGCATTCGGTGAGGAGAGTGGGAGACGCGGGTGGGAGTGGTGTGCCGCATGCGTACCGAGCGGGACCGGCAAGGCCGGCGCTGGGTCTTCCTCGACCGCGCCGCCGTCCACGATGACCGCACGGCCTGACCCGGCCTGATCGCTCCACCCCCGGTGCAGCCAGCGGTGCGCGTGTTCACCCCCACAGCGTGAAGACGGCGGTCAGCGCCGCGAGTCCCGCCATCAGCCAGGCCACGTAGTCGCCGATGTGGCCGGAATGCTGGCGGCGCACCGCCAGGACCAGTGTGCGGTCGACGGCTTCGAGGCCGCCGCGTACGGCTCGCGCCGGCCGCCCCGGGACCGCGGGGCCCCACAGGGCGCCGGCGGCGAGGGCGACCGCGAGCGCCGCCGACAGCAGGCCGAGGCCGATCCCGGCCGCGGTCCACGACACCTCCGGCACCGGCGCTGCGGCCCCCGGCCCGGCCCTCGTTCCGGTCACGGCGGATACGTACGCCGTGTGGTCGACGAACGCGGCCGCGGCCGCCGCCGCGCGGTCGGCGAGCGGCCTGACCAGGCCCACGGCCAGGCATGCGGCGAGCAGGAGGACGGTGACGACCGGCATGGGCCAGGGCACCGGCCGGCGCGGGTCGCGGACCTCGGGCTCCTCTCCCGAGCCGGTGGTCTCCGCGCCCGAGTGACGCTCCTTCGGCGGCGTGCCCGCACCGGCGAACACCCGGGCGCCCGCCCGCAGCACCGCGCCCGCCGTGACCGCGGGTACCAGCGTGAAGAGCACCAGCAGCCACGGTTCCTCGTGCGCGGCGTGCTCCACCACGGACTTGCCGAGGCCCGTGCCGAACGGCGGCATCCCGGCCAGCGCCAGAGCGCCGGCCGCGAACAGCAGGCCCGCCAGCGGCATGTCCCGCGCACGGCCGTACAACCCGTGCTCGTCGACCGAGGCATGCCTGTCGAGCAGTACGCCCACCAGGGAGAAGAGCGCGCCCTTGGCACCCGCGTGACCCGCCACGTACAGCGCCGTCCCCGCGGTGCCCTCCGCGGTCAGCAGCCCGGCGCCGCACAGGAACAGCCCCATGTGTCCCACCGTGGAGTAGGCGAGCAGCCGCTTGAGGTGGCGCTGCTGCCAGCACAGCAGCGCGCCCGCGAGGGCCGTGACCGCGCCCGCCGCGAGCAGCGTGCCGCGCAGCACGTGCGGCGGGATGCCGCCCGGGCCCGCGAACACGGCCCCGTACACGCGCAGCAGCCCGTACAGACCGAGTTCGACCATCACCCCCGACAGCAGCAGGCACACCGGCGTGGGGGCCTCCGCGTGCGCGTCCGGCAGCCAGAAGTGGAACGGCACCGCCGCCGCCTTCACGAGCATCGCGCAGGCGATGAGCGCGCCCGCCACGGCCACCAGCGCGCCCGCGGGACGGTGGGCCAGTTCCTGACCGATACGGGCGAAGGCGAGCTCCCCGGTCCGCGCGTACAGCAGGCCGATGCCCAGCAGCGCCAGATAGCCCGCGAGCGAACCGGTCACCGCGAAGGCCAGCGCTCCCTGCAACGGGCGCGGCTCCTCGACGCGGTAGCCGGTCAGCGCGTACGCCGCCACCCCCATGAGCTCGAAGAAGACGAACGCGTTGAACAGGTCCCCGGTGAGCGCGAACCCCGTCGCCCCGGCCTCGAAGAGCAGCACCAGCGCCGGGAACGCGCCGCCGTGCCCGCCCGCGTGCTCCGGTTCCTCGAAGTAACGCCACGCGTAGCCGAGCGCCGCCAGGACGAGCACCGCCACCAGCACCGCCATCCCGAGACCGAGACCGTCGGCGGCCAGCACGATGCCCACGCTCCGGCCTCGCACCGGTGTCCAGCCACCGACCCAGGAGACGGTCCGGCCGGCGCCGCCGGTCACCCACGTCAGCCACCCCAGCAGAGCCAGCTGGCCGGCCGCGCAGACCAGCGCGAACGCGTCCGCGCCGGCGCGCGGCAGCCACCGGCCGACCACGGTGAGCAGGGCCGCGCCGAGCAGCGGACAGGCGACGGCGAGCGGCAGCAGACGGGCGGCGTTCACCACGGACCGGCCGTCAGCCGCGCAGCCCGGCCAGGGCGTCGGGGTCGGCGGTGCCGTGCCGTTTCGCCGTCTGGAGGACGAGCGCCAGCAGCAGCGCGGTCACCGCGGCTCCGACCACGACATCGGTCAGCGCCAGTGCCTGCGCCACGGGGTCCACGACCGGGGTGCCGGGCGGGATGTCGGTGAAGTACGGGGCGGTTCCGCCGCGCCGGAAGCCGATCGCGATCAGCAGCACGTAGGTACCGGACTGGACCACCGTGAGACAGCCCACGGCGTGCACGGCGTTGCGGCTGGTCACCAGGCCGTGCGCGCCGGCCAGCAGCATCCAGCCCGCGGCCAGGTAAGGCAGCACGGCGAGAGGCGTTCCGGGTGCCGAGGGCGTCGGAAGGGCGGCAAGCGCCGGCAGGGCGTGCGTCATGTGGATTCGATCTCCAGAGCCTGGTCGATGAAGCCGGCGAGCAGGACGACGAGGGCCGAGCCGACCTCCACGCCCACGGCAGCGTTCAGTACGGGCACGAGGCCGCCCGAGAGGAGGGAGCCGAAGGTGCCCAGGGGCAGGACGTTCTCCAGGAACGCGGCCGCCCGCGCGAGTCCGACCAGGCCGAGTGCCACGAACGCCCCGGCCGCGACGGCCTCGGTGACCTCCAGGACGGCGCGCGGCCGCACCCGTCGCAGGACCCGGTAGTCGGCCGCCAGATACGCGAGGTGGAGCCCGGTCGCCAGGATCACCCCGCCCTGGAAGCCGCCACCTGGGGTCAACTGGCCGTGCGCCACGATGTAGACGCCGGTGACGAGCACCACCGGGAGCAGGGCGGTACCGGTGAGCCGGACCGTCGGCAGGACCTGCCCGGGCCGGGGCCGGGTGGCGTGCTCGTCGCGGGTCCGGCGCAGCAGCAGGACCGCCCCGAGCACGGCCGTGAACAGGATGAACTCCTCACCCATGGTGTCGAATCCGCGCAGGTCGAAGTTGACCGAGGAGACCGCGTTCGCGGTCCGCCGGGCCAGCGCGGCCGGGACCACCCGTCGCGCGTAGGGATGGAACGCGCTGCCGAGCGGCGGCAGTTCGAGACAGGCGAGGACGAAACACGCAGCGAAGGCCAGCGCCGCCACCCCGTACAGCCGGGACCGGACGACTGGGCTCACCGTGTGTCTCCCGAGGTCTCCCCGGCCTGCTGCCGGGCGGCCCGGCGGCGGATGGTGCGCACGGTGAGCAGGATCAGCAGGGGCGTCACGGCGGCCCCGACGGCCAGTTGGCTCAGCGCCACGTCGGGCGCCTGGAAGAGCAGGAACACCACGCTGAGCACCAGGCCGAGCGCGCTCAGCACCACGGCCTGCAGCACCGGTTCACGGGTCCGGGCGGCCACGGTCGCGACCACTGCCGCCAGGACCACGGCGGCGCAGCCGAGGAGCTCGGCGGGGCTCGGACCGGTCGGCGTCACGGGGGATCCTCCCGGGGCACCCGCCCCTCGTACTGAGCGGTGGCCCGGCCGAGCGCCATCGTGGTCAGTGCGCCTCCCGCCGCGATCAGCACGGCGACGACGAGCAGCGCCGCGGATCGCCGCCCGGGTCCCGCGTCGACGACGAGCGCCAACACCACCAGCGGAGCCCCGAGCGACGTGGCCGGGGAGAGCGCGTGCAGCCGCGCGTACGGACCGGGCAGCACGAGCAGTCCGAGCACGGCCAGCAACAGCACACACGCTCCCGCGACGAGCAGGACGGCGGAACAGACCGTACGGGCGTCCATGTCAGCGCCCCTCGGGCGCGGGCGTGCCGGCGCCACCACCGGGTGTCCGCCCGTCGGCCGTCCCGTCGCGCGGAAGGCCGCCGAGGAAACGCGTGAAGACCAGCACGCCGACCGGACCGAGGATCGCGAGGACGACGCCGAGGTCCGCGTACCCGTCCCGTGCGAAGCCCCGGGAGGCCAGCAGCAGCGTCACGGTGACCAGCGTGCCGGTCATGCTCAGACCGGCGAGCCGCGCGGTCGGCGTGCCCCGGCAGACGGCGAACAGCGCGGGCGGCAGGCCCAGCACGAGCAGCGCCCCCAGCGCCAGCAGCCAGCCGTTCCAGTCCCCGCTCGGCACACCCCTCATCGCCGGCCGCCCGTGGTCAGCGCCTTCTCCAGGACTCCCGCGCCGCCGAGGAGCGTGTGCACGAGCGCGGTGCGGTCCGGACCGTGCGCGACGACGTACAGCCCGGGCGTCGCCGACAACAGCCCGCTCGTCCAGGCGGGCCCCGTGCCCTCGTGCCACCGGATGGTGTGGAACCGGCCGCTCGGCGGGCGCCCGCGCAGCCCTCGGACGACCGCGACCGCCAGCCGCCCGGTGTCGGCGAGCAGCGCACCCGGCCACAGCAGCAGGGCCCGCCCCATCAGAGCGGTCCCGCCCAGCCGGGCACCGGCGGCGAGGCGGGTGGCACGAGCCGCGACCGCGGCGAGCAGGGCCCCGGCCGCCGCGACGGCGACCTCCGGCCAGGTGACCTGGCCGATCAACAGCAGCTGGAGGACGAGCAGCGCCGCCCACCAGACCGACCATTCCAGCGCCGCCCGTGCCATCCCGCCTCCCCTGCCGCCGCGGACCCGCCTGCCTCGCGCGTCAGGTCTACCGCCCGGGTGCCCGGTACCCGTCGTTCCGCGCCGCGCCGGGCTCCGGTGTCACCGGTCCGGAGCAGCGCGGGAGGCGAAAGGGTTCGGCGGGAGCCGGCGCGGACGCGGGGCGGGCATCCTCGACGTCCGCCCGGCGGAGCCGACGATGCCGGCATCAACGAGAACCGCGCCACGGAGACGCGGCGGGCATTCATCCCGCCTGGGCCGGACGGCCGTGCCGCCCAGAGGACCCGGTGGGAGACGCGGCTGGCGTCCCGGCCGGTGCCCCGGTTGCCGTCCGGCCGGTGCTCCGGTTGGCGTCCCGGCCGGTGCCCCGCCCGGTGCCCCGGCGGGTGACCCAGCAGGCGGGTGCCAGGACCCCGCTGCCGCCGGACGGGCGCCGACGGCGTGACGGGCGGCCCGCGGCCTGGCTGCGGCCGACTGGTGAGTGAGCCGCATCCAGTGGTGCTCCACGGCCAGCCGGCGTCCCTCACCGTCGGTGAAGTGGCCGGTCATCTCGTACACCCCGCAGTGCGCCCGGCCCACCGGCAGCCGCTCCGGAGGCAGCCGCACCTCGTACGGGCCGCCGGCACGGAAGCCGCCGAGCACGGTCCGCGTGGTCCCGAGCAGCTCGCCTCCCCGCTCCCGGACGTCCTCGAAGATCACGGTGTCGATGTCCCTGCCGAGCCGGAAGGTGATCCCGACACTGATCACCGTGCCTTCCGGCACCTCCAGCGGCTCGGTCTCGGCGGTGCCGCGCAGCGGTACCCCGAGGCGGCCCAGCCCCTCCGCGTACAGCGAGACGTCAAGCAGTTCGAAGTCCTCCACGACCTTCACCGTCCTTGGATACGGGGCCGATACGCGACGACGGCCGCCGCCGCGAGCACCGCCGCCGCGGTGGAGGCGCCGACCCGGTACGCGCGGGGCCCACCGCGCGACTGCCCGCTCGCGAGCGGCGCACGCCCGCGCGGCCCCGCACTCGTCGACATGCGCGGTCCGGAGGCGGGCACTGACTCAAGGAGGCCTGGTTTGTCCGGGCCGCAGCAGGGAAGCCGCATATCGTGTCAAAACCGATCAAATGATCTATCAGTCGAGGAGGGATCATGATCATCCTTGGTGTGATCCTGCTCATCGTTGGCCTGCTCACCGGCGTGGGCATCCTGTGGACGATCGGAATCGTCCTCGTCGCGCTCGGCGTCGTGCTGTGGATTCTCGGCGCGGCCGGCCACGCCGTCGGCGGTCGTGCCCACTACTGGTAGGGCGGCCCCGTGCGCAGCCCGGCACTCCGTCGCACATCGGCTTCGGTGACACGTCCTGCCGCCCACGGGAAACGGCCGCCACTGGTGACCGTTCCCGGGGTCTACGCACCGCAGAACGACACCCTGCTGCTGACCGACGCGTTGGCCCGCGAGAACATCCGGCCCGGCGCCAAGGTTCTGGACCTCTGCACCGGCTGCGGCGCGCTGGCTCTGGCGGTGGCTCGCCGCGGGGCACGGGTGACCGCGGTCGACGTGTCCCGCAGGGCGGTGTGGAACGCCCGGCTCAACGCGCTGCTGGCACGCCAGCACATTCGGGTGCGGCGCGGTGATCTGACGGAGCCGCTGCCACCGGAGGAACGTTTCGACCTCGTCGTGAGCAATCCGCCCTACGTCCCCGCGTCGAAACGCGCCGATCCGGTGCGCGGCCCCGGGCGTGCCTGGGACGCCGGCCCCGACGGGCGGGAGCTCCTGGACCGGATCTGCGATGAAGTCCCGGCCGTCCTCAAGCGCGGCGGCCTGCTCCTGTTGGTGCATTCAACCCTCAGCGGGCCGGACGAGACCTTGTCCCGGTTGACCGAAGCCGGCCTGCGTGCGAACGTCAGCGAACGCGCTCGGATCCCCTTCGGTCCCGTTCTGCGCAGCCGCCGCAGCGAGTTGTGCGCACGCGGACTGCTCAGGCCGTGGGACGAGAGCGAGGAATTGGTGATCATCCGTGCCTGGCACTCCTGACCCCGACCGTACCGCCGGCCGCGCGCCGCGCCGGATCCGCGTCACGACGCGCGGGCCTCTGCTGGTCGACGGCCCCGTGGAGCTGGTGCTCGACGACGGCAGCACGGCCCTCTCCCGTCGCCCGGTCGTCGCGGTGTGCACATGCCGCCGCAGCCGCATCTACCCCTGGTGCGACACCAGTCATCGCCGCCGTCCCCGCGGGGCCCACCACGGCGGACGGACACCGTGACCACCGCCCCCGTGACCACCGTCCCCGCCCCGCCGAAGCCGCGCGGGGACGTCTCGGCGGCGGTCCTCGACCGGCTCGCCGGCCGCGACCGCCGGCTGCCCACGAGGACCGCCCTGGCGAGGTCCGACCCCTACGGCGACGACCTCCAACTCGCCCTCTACGCCCTGTACGAACTCCACTACCGGGGATTCGAGGGCGTCGCCGAGGACCTGGAGTGGGACCCGGACCTGCTCCGCCTGCGTGCCGCCCTGGAGGAGACCTTCCTGACCGCCCTGCGTGACGACGCCCCGAGCGGCGGGAGCGCGGACGAGGCGCTCGCGGAGCTGCTCGACGAGCGCCCCGGGGACAGGAGCGGCTCAAGCCACTTCCTCCTGCGCCACGGCGAGTTGTGGCAGCTGCGGGAGTACGCCGCCCTGCGCTCCCTGTACCACCTCAAAGAGGCCGACCCCCAGCTGTGGGTCGTTCCGCGCCTGTACGGGCGGGCGAAGGCCGGCATGGTGGCGGTCGAGTACGACGAGTTCGGCGCCGGCCATGCCGACCGCGTCCACGCCCGCCTCTACGCCGACCTCCTGGACGACCTCCAGCTGTCCAGCCACTACGGGGCGTACCTGGACGCGGCACCGCCCGAAATGCTCGCGGTGGTCACCATGATGTCCCTCTTCGGCCTGCACCGTGCCCACCGAGGAGCCCTCGTCGGACACTTCGCCGCCGTCGAGGTCACCTCCTCCCCGGCCTCGGCCCGACTGGCCGACGCACTGCGCCGCTGCGGGGCGGGACCGGCGGCGCAGCACTTCTACGACGAGCACGTCGAGGCCGACGCCGTCCACGAACAACTCGTCCGCCACGAAGTGGTCGCCGGACTCCTCGCCGAGGAGCCCGCCCTGGAGGACGACGTGGTCCTCGGGATCCGGGCCACCAGCCTCCTGGAGGACAGACTCACCACCCACCTGCTCGACTCCTGGAACAACGGGCACAGCGCTCTACGCCCCGTGCGAGCCGGCGACCGACTCCCGCGCGGGCTCCCCGCGCGGGAGGACGAGACCAAGACCGAGTGACCCGGGGCCCTGGCGCCAGCGGGTTCCGACATCACCTGCCTGCCTGTCCGCGCCCTGCCTCTGACGCGCGAGAAGCAGCCGTAGGGTGACGGGCGTGAGCATGGGGACGGTCATCGAGGACCTGGCAGAGGAAGCCGAACGGCAGATCCGCGAGAGGTCATGGGTACCGGCCCCCACCGAGCGTGCCGTGACCGCGAAGGCAGCCGCCGGACTGCGCGCCGCCATCGGCGCGTCACAGTCCCAGGAGACGCTCTCCGCGATCGACCGTCTGGCACATGTGCGGGAAGCCCTCGCCGTCCTGGCCGTCGCTCTCGCCAACGTCCACGGACGCCTCGCCTGGTTCCTCGGCGCAGCCGTCACCGCACTCGCACCCGTCCTGCAGTGGCGCGCCCTCCCCGCCGACGACGGCCCCACATTCGGCGCCATCTCGCCGACCCCGCATCAGTACTCGGAAGCCGAAGACGCGATCCGCCGACTCCAGACCACCCTGGCCGCCATCGCGGCCGCCTGACACGGCTTGGCTCGGCGGGGACGCATTGCGGCGTCCATCCGTAAGGGGGGGGGCAGCGATTCCGTCACCGGCCCGCGCCGGAGGCATCCGGCTTGCTGTCGACGCGGGCGTGGTGGCCGGCCCGCACTCGCACCCGGCGAACTAGGGTGTCCCACGCCGTACGCGCCTGACCTGCGCCTTCCTGTGGTGTGGCGACACGAACACAGTCCCCGTCCCCCGCTCGGAAGTGGTGCACATTGGCCGGCGCGACACACGCCCCCGCGAATCCGACACCTCCCGGATCCCTCAAGTGCATCGTCGCCGCCTGGTACGACAAGTCATCAGGTCCGAACTAGGACCTGCGGTTTTTCCGCGGCCAGGGGTTCGTATCGCACCAGCAGACCGGGCTGCGGTTCACGGGCGCACTAACTTGGCGCGTCCCCGTGCAACTGGGAGCAGGAGCCGGACGCAGCGCCGCGCTCGGCTGCGCCCGGATCATCCCCGATGGTGCGGGGAGCAGCGGGCCGGACACGGCGGGACCGGCTGTGCGAAGGGACCATCCCCGCGGGTGCGGGCGGGGAGCAGGCGTCATCCCCCGTACGCCGGCTCTGGCCGAAGGGTCCATCCCCGCGGGTCCGGGGCGCAGGCCGACCCCCGGGACGTCGAGCTGTGGCGCGAGGGTCCATCCCCGCGGGTGCGGGGAGCAGGACTCATGAACACGGCGCCGCATGCAAAGGCCGGGTCCATCCCCGCGGGTGCGGGGAGCAGTTGCCGCACCTGCACGAGAGGGCGCGCGATCCGGGTCCATCCCCGCGGGTGCGGGGAGCAGCGCTCCCCGGTGCGGTAGATGCGGGCGAGCGCGGGTCCATCCCCGCGGGTGCGGGGAGCAGACGTCTCCGGCGGGGGCTCAGGGAATCGCGCAGGGTCCATCCCCGCGGGTGCGGGGAGCAGTCGGGCATCGGCCCGTAAGCGCCGCCGACGGTGGGTCCATCCCCGCGGGTGCGGGGAGCAGGGAACGGCGCGACGATGCCCTGCTCGATCGCGGGGTCCATCCCCGCGGGTGCGGGGAGCAGCCCCCAGGCCATCCAGCGGATCGCGGCTGACATGGGTCCATCCCCGCGGGTGCGGGGAGCAGTCTGCGGTGCCGAGGGGGCCAGGAATGCAGCAGGGTCCATCCCCGCGGGTGCGGGGAGCAGGGCCAGCCGCAGTCGAAACAGGTGGCCTGGGTGGGTCCATCCCCGCGGGTGCGGGGAGCAGCACGGGACCTGTCACAGATTTCCCTTGCAGACGGGACCATCCCCGCGGGTGCGGGGAGCAGCGGTACGGCGAGATTGGCGGCGTCGACCCGCAGGGACCATCCCCGCGGGTGCGGGGAGCAGGGCGCGGAGATCGCTGCCAACGCCATGGTGGTGGGACCATCCCCGCGGGTGCGGGGAGCAGCCGCATTTCTTCTGCGCCGAGTACGACCTGGAGGGACCATCCCCGCGGGTGCGGGGAGCAGACTGCTTGGGTCGACTATCCCCAGCCGGAGTCGGGACCATCCCCGCGGGTGCGGGGAGCAGTTGCCGGCGGAGTCCTTCCAGATGGAAGGCTCGGGACCATCCCCGCGGGTGCGGGGAGCAGCCGGCCCGGGGAGCCGGGCCGGAACGGCGGGGGGGACCATCCCCGCGGGTGCGGGGAGCAGTACCTGCCCGTCTCGGCCGGTACGTCGATCCGGGGACCATCCCCGCGGGTGCGGGGAGCAGGAGCACCTCGACGGCCGCACCACCGGCTGGCTGGGACCATCCCCGCGGGTGCGGGGAGCAGACTGCTTGACCTGCAGCGTTATCCGAGCCGTGCCTCCTTCTTAACCACTTTCACTGAATGCGACATTGCGGTCATTCCAGGCGCCGGTGAGCTTTGAAGTGCAGCCCTCGCGTAGGAGCGCCCGCACGTAAGTGTGCGGACGCTGACGAGCGTCGTGCAATCGGGCCTGGGGAAGGGCAATCCCCGCAGCGGGCGGGGAGCAAGGTGGGTTCGTCCAGGCCAGTGGGGCCATCCCCGCGGGTGCGGGGAGCAGTGTGGATATCTGAGCGTAGCCCAACCGCAGTCTCTGCGGACCAGGTTGTCAGCGCGGCTTATGTTGTCGAGGTTCCTCTAGCCCAGTGTTGAGGAAAGCGTGACCTTGGGCGTCCGGCACCGTTAACCGGGGGACAGAGTCACGAACAGGGCAGCTGAGGAGCGAACGTGAAGTGGTGCAGGAATCCCGATTGGTGTCACGTGGTCGTGGCTGTCCTGGGGCTTGTGGTGTCTACGGCGCTGGAAGTTCTTCGCGCTGCTGGGTAGAGAGCCGGGGCTTCCCTGTGTACGTGCGTCCCGTGCGGCAGCCGACTTTGGCGGCCAACTTGCCTCACATCGAGACGCGTCGATGGCCTACTGCGGGGTCAAACCTTGACACTGTACGCGTCGAAAGCACCTCGTAGAGCTCAAATGCGCAAAGCAGTAGAGCTCTTGTCCTATTTCCGCATATGCCAGCCCGTCCCGGGCAAGCAACCTGTATTCATCTGGCATGCGTGACGTAGAAGAAGGCCGCTCTGGTTTGGGCGGTCGGCTCGACGGGCCGGTGCTGTCCGTCTGGGCGAAGTACGACAGGGACTCCGATGGGTGGTTGCCACTGTGGCAGCACTTGGAGGACAGCGCTGCCGTGGCGGGACTGCTGTGGGACCGCTGGTTGCCGGCCAGTGTGAGGCGGCTGATCGGAGAGGCCCTGCCCGGAGGCGAGACCGACGGTCGGCGCCTGGCCGTTTGGCTTGCGGGCGTGCACGACATCGGGAAGGCGACTCCGGCGTTCGCCTGTCAGGTGGAGCAGCTTGCCGATCGGATGCGGCTGCAGGGGCTGGAAATGAAGTCGCAGTCGGCGCTGGGTGCCGACCGGCGGCTGGCACCGCATGGACTGGCCGGGCAGGCCTTGTTGGGGGAGTGGCTGGAAGAGACCCAGGACTGGGGGCCCCGCCAGAGTGGGCAGTTCACCGTAGTGGTGGGTGGCCATCACGGAGTGCCGCCTCAGCACGGCCAGATCATGGATCTGGACAGGCGTGGGCATCTGTTGCGTACGCCTGGTGGGAGCCGGGGGTTGTGGCGGCGGGTCCAGCGCGAGCTGCTGGAGGCCTGTGCCGAAGAGTTCGAGGTGCGCGATCGGCTGGAGGCGTGGCGTTCGGTCCGGCTGTCTCAGCCGGTGCAGGTGTTGCTGACGGCGCTGGTGATCGTCGCCGATTGGATCGCGAGCAACCCCGAGCTCTTTCCGTACTACCCGCAGGACGTGCCCCGTACCGGTGCTGAGCGGGCGGTCGCGGCCTGGCAAGGACTGGATCTTCCCGAGGCGTGGGCTCCGGTGGAGCCGGAGGAGGACGCAGAGGGGCTCTTCATGGCGCGGTTCGGGTTGCCGGTGGGCGCGAAGGTCCGGCCGGTGCAGGAGGCGGCGTTCGAGCTGGCGCGGTCCATGCCGGAGCCGGGTCTGATGATCGTCGAAGCGCCGATGGGGGAGGGAAAGACCGAGGCGGCGCTGGCGGTGGCGGAGGTCTTCGCGGCGCGCTCGGGGGCGGGCGGGGTGTTTTTCGCGCTGCCGACGATGGCAACGGGCAACGCCATGTTTCCGCGACTGTTGGAGTGGCTGACGCGTCTTCCGAGCCTGGAGGCCGGCAGGGCTTCGGTGATGCTGGCGCACTCCAAGGCTTCATTGAACGAGGAGTTCGCCGGCCTGATGCGGGGGCAGCGTCCGGTTGCGGCAGTGGACATGGATGCCGCCGCGCCCTCGGCTTGGCGTCCGTCGGACGGTGGGCGGGCGGCTCAGGCCGAGCTGGTCGCTCATACGTGGCTGCGGGGCCGGAAGAAGGCCCTGCTGTCGTCGTTCGTGGCCGGCACGATCGACCAGTTGCTGTTCACGGGGCTCAAGAGCAAGCACCTGGCGCTGCGGCATCTGGCGGCTGCCGGGAAGGTCGTGGTCATCGACGAGGCGCATGCGTACGACACGTACATGAGCGTCTATCTCGACCGGGTGCTGCAGTGGCTGGGCGAGTACCGGGTGCCGGTCGTGGTGCTGTCGGCGACATTGCCGGCGACCCGGCGCGAGGAGCTCGTGGCGGCCTATGCCGATGCCGACGTTCAGGGCCCGGGAGTGGCTGAGGGCCTCGCGGCGGTGGGGGCTGCAGAGGGCTACTCGCTGCTGACCGCGGTGGCACCGGGCGGCACACCGGTGATGAGGCGTCCGCCCTCGTCTGGTCGGGGAGCCCCGGTCCGGCTGGAGCACCTGGGAGACAGGCTCGATGCGCTTGCCGACCGCCTGGAGACGGAGCTGCAGGAAGGGGGCTGCGCCCTGGTCGTACGGAACACGGTCAATCGAGTGCTGGAGACCGCTCGGACCCTGCGGGAGCGGTTCGGCGACGCGAACGTGACCGTGGCGCACTCGTGCTTCATCGATGTGGACCGCGCGACGAAGGATGCGGAGCTGCTCCGGCGCTTCGGCCCGCCGGCGAAGGCGGTGGGCCGGCCCGGTGGCCCGCACGTCGTAGTCGCGAGCCAGGTCGCCGAACAGTCGCTGGACGTCGACTTCGATCTGCTCGTGACGGACCTGTGCCCCGTGGACCTGCTGCTGCAGCGCATGGGACGTCTGCACCGGCATCAGCGGGGCGCCGGCCAGGGCGAGCGGCCTGCGAGGTTGCGGCAGGCCAGGTGTCTGGTGACCGGTGTCGACTGGGATGCGCGGGTGCCGGTGTCGGTGCCGGTACCGGTGCGCGGCTCGGTCGCTGTCTATGGGGAGCACGCGCTGTTGCGGTCGGCTGCCGCCTTGTTGCCGCACCTGGTCGAGGGGCGACCGGTTCGACTGCCGCAGGACATCAGTCCGTTGGTTCAGCGCGCTTACGCGGACGAGCTCGATGGGCCGGCGGAATGGGCCGAGGTCCTGGCGGAGGCGCGGCAGCGGCACGAGCGTGGGCGCGCTGACCAGGTGGAGCGGGCGACCGTTTTCCGGCTCGACGAGGTGGGGCAGGCCGGACGCCCGCTTTTCGGGTGGGTTGCGGCCGGTGCAGGGGACGCTGACGATACTCGAACTGGGCGGGCTCAGGTCCGTGACGGCCGGGACAGCCTCGAAGTCGTCGTCGTGTGGCGCCGCACGGACGGGGTGTTGACGACGGTGCCTTGGCTCAGTGACGACAGACAGGGCCGGAAGCTCGGCGGCCTCGAGCTGCCGCGGGACCAGGTGCCGGGTGTCCTGGCGGCCCGCACGGCGGCGAGCTGCGGTCTGAGGCTACCCATCCAGTTCTCGTACCCCGAGGTCATGGACCGGGCGATCGCGGAGCTTGAAGAGCTGTACGTGCCCGCGTGGCAGGCGAACGACAGCCACTGGCTCGCCGGCCAGCTGATTCTTCCGCTCGACGAGGATTGTCAGACCTCCCTGGCAGGCTTCGTGCTCCGCTACTCCAGCAGCGACGGACTTGAGGTGAGGCGTGCCTGAAACCACTGCCAACGACAATGCCGGAGGCATGTCGTTCGATCTCACGAACGAGCCCTGGATCGAGGTCTTGCGGGACGACGGCCGACAGGACGAGCTGTCGCTGCGCGAGGTATTCGCGCAGGCCGGCGAACTGCGCAGGATCGTCGGTGATCTGCCGACCACGGAGTTCGCGCTGCTGCGCGTACTGCTGGCGATCACCCACGACGCAGTCGACGGGCCCAGGGACATCGAGCACTGGTCACGGCTCTGGAACGACCCCGGCTGCTTTGCGCCATTAGGCACCTATTTCGACGAACACCGTTCGCGGTTCGACCTGTTGCACGCCGAAGTCCCGTTCTTCCAGACGGCGGGACTACACACACCCAAGGGCGAGGTGTTCTCCCTCAACCGGATCGTCGCGGACGTCCCCAACGGAGAGCCGTTCTTCTCAGCCCGCCAGCCAACCGTCGAACGGCTCAGCTTCGCCGAGGCCGCCCGGTGGGTGGTTCACACCCACGCGTACGACACCTCCGGCATCAAGAGCGGTGCGGTCGGCGACGACCGTGCCAAGAGCGGGAAGGTCTACCCGCTCGGCGTGGGGTGGGCCGGCAACCTCGGCGGGGTTTTCGTCGAGGGACGGAATGTGCGGGAGACGCTGCTGCTCAACCTCGTGGCGGCCGACACCACGGGCTTGCGTTTCGGGGATGGCGACCGCCCGGCCTGGCGACGCGAGCCCACCGGCCCGGGAGGAAGCGAGCGCGCCCCGAGCGGTGTGCGCGACCTGTACACGTGGCAGAGCAGGCGCATCAGGCTGCATGCGGATGGCGGTGGAGTGCACGGCGTCGTTCTCGGCTACGGCGACCCACTGCACGCCCGCAACCGGCACGTATACGAGCCGATGACCGCATGGCGGCGCAGCCAGGCGCAGGAGAAGAAGCACGGCGAGGCGCTGGTCTATCTTCCACGGGACCACGACCCGGAACGTGCCGCCTGGCGCGGGCTCGCCTCGCTGGTAGCCGACCGGCATCAGACGAAGAAGGACGACGCCGGGGTCCCGGAATCGCTGCGCCCCGGTGTTCTCGAGTGGGTCGCGAGGCTGGTGACCGAGGGCGAGCTGCCCCGAGGCTTCCTCATCCGGGCCAGGACCGTGGGAGCCAAGTACGGCACTCAGCAGTCGGTCGTCGACGAGGTCGTTGAGGACCACCTGTCGATGGACGTAGCCCTGCTGCACCTGCGGGACCGCGAATATGCCCAGCAGGCGATCGACGCGGTCGGCGACGCCGACGAGGCGGTCAAAGCGCTCGGAGATCTCGCAACCGACCTGCAGCGTGCGGCCGGACTGGAGAACGACAGCCCTCGCGTCATGGCACGCGAGCGCGGCTTCGCCACCCTCGAAGGCCCCTACCGGGTCTGGCTGGCGCGCCTGGGCGAAGCCGCCGATCCGTACGAACGGCGAACGGCGTGGCAGCGGCAGGTTCACCAGACGGTCTCCCTGCTCGGACAGCAGCTCGTCGCTGACGCTGGTGACGCGGCGTGGCAGGGCCGCACGGTCACCACGAAGCGGGGCCGCGTCTGGCTGAACTCGGGCCTCGCACACTCCTGGTTCAAAGCCCGAGTGGGCAAGAGCCTCGGCCACCCGAGCCCGTCAGCCGCCCTTTCCCGCGACTCCGCGTCCCTGACCACGGGCCCCTCTTCGAAGGTGCACGCATGACGATCACGACAACCGCGTCGACCACGGTTCAGGCATTGGTCTCCAAGCTCGCACACGAGCGCATCGGCAGCTGGCAGAGCGGCTACCTCGCTGACCGACCGAAGGCCGTCGCCGCCGTGGCCAGGCTCCGCCGAGGCGCCGGCCGTCCGGCCGGGCAGGTCCCCGACCTCTGGGACCTCATCGACATCTCCCCGCTGCACGAGGCCCGTCCCGACGGGAGGCGGTTGGGCGAGATCGAGCTCGGCCGCGCCGAGGAAGCCGTGCACGTCGCCTGCACCCTGTGGGCCGTCCACCAACAGGCGCGCAGCACCGGCATGCACCAACGGCACAACCGTGAGCGCTCCCGAGGACTGGGCGCCGCGGTCCGCCGGCTGATGCCCCCCGACGACATCGACGAGCCCCTCCGCAAGCGCCTCGTCCGGGCCGGGACCGCGCCCGACCTGATCGTCCTGGCCCAGCGGCTGCGAGACATCGTCACGCTGCTCCGCGGCCAGGAGGCCCGCCTCGACTACGCCCTGCTCGCCGCCCAGCTGTACCAGTGGCAGTGGCCAGGCGGCCCCGACGCCGTCCGCACCGCATGGGGACGCTCCTTCCACGCCTGGCGCGACGAACAGGAGCTCAACGCCGCCATCCCGGCCCCCACGGCCGCACCCGACATCCTCGACACGACCACCAAGGACGCCTCGTGAACCGCCTCTTCATCGACGTACACGCCCTGCAGACCGTCCCTCCAAGCAACCTCAACCGAGACGACACCGGAGCCCCCAAAACCGCCATCTACGGGGGAGTGCCGCGAGCCCGCGTCTCGAGTCAGGCCTGGAAGCGCGCCACCCGCGAGTACTTCAACGACAAGCAGCTGCTCGACCCCAGCGAACTCGGCGTGCGCACCAAGAAAGTCGTGGAACTCCTCGCCAAGAGGATCAGCAGCCTGGACGAGGGGGTGGGCGATGTGGCCGCCCAGCAGCTGGCGGCGGAGGTCATCCAGGCCACTGGTCTGAAGATCGAGGTACCCAAGCGCAAGGCCACTGCCGCCAAGGACGGCGAACCCGAGCCGCCGGCCGAGGCGAAGTACCTGGTGTTCCTCAGCGCCCGCCAGATCGACGGCCTGGCCCGTCTCGCCCTCAACGGCGCCGACGACATCAAGGCCTACCTGAAGGACAAGGACAACAAAGCCCGCGCCAAGCAGATCGCCGACACCCTGCACTCCGTCGACATCGCCCTGTTCGGCCGCATGGTCGCCGATGTCACCGACATCAGCGTCGATGCCGCCGTGCAAGTCGCCCACGCCATCAGCGTCCACCGCGCCGACACCGAATCCGACTACTACACGGCCGTCGACGACCAGAACACCGACGCCGAACCCGGCGCAGGCATGATCGGCACCGTCGACTTCAACTCCGCCACGCTCTACCGTTACGCCGCGCTCAGCGTGCACCAGCTGCTCGACAACCTCGGCCAGGGCCTCCGCGACGACGAGCCTGCTACCGTCCCCGTACGGCGTGCCGTCGAAGCCTTCGTCAACGGCTTCCTTTCCTCTCTGCCCCAGGGCAAGATCAACACCTTTGGCCACCACACCCTGCCCGACGCCGTCGTCGTCAAGCTCCGCACCACCCGCCCCATCAGCTTCGTGGCCGCCTTCGAAGACCCGGTGCGCGGCGACCAGGGCGGCTACGTCCGTGAAGCCAGCGAACGCCTCGCCGAGTTCATCCCGGACATCGAGCGCGCCTACGGCGACGACGCGACGACCATGACCTGGGTGCTGCGTGTCGGGCCCAGCACGCAGAAGCTCGCCGGCATCGGCACCGAGACGGAAAGCCTTGGCACGCTCGTCCAAGCCGTCGGCCAGGCCGTGACCGAGCGCCTGGAGAAGCCGGAATGAGCGTCCTCACCGTCCGACTCGCGGGCCCCCTGCAGTCCTGGGGGGCCTCCGCCCGCTTCGCCCGCCGCAGCACCGAGGCCGCCCCGACCAAGAGCGGCGTCATCGGCCTGCTCGCCGCCGCGAAGGGCGTCGCCCGCGGCGACGACGAGCGGCTCGCCCCGTTGGCCGCGCTGCGGTTCGGCGTCCGGATCGACCAGGCCGGCACCCGTCTGCGGGACTTCCACACCGCGCACCATCCGGTCACAGGCCAGCCCATGCCGCTGTCCGAGCGGTTCTACCTCGCCGACGCCGTATTCGTCGCCGCCGTCGAAGGGGACGCCGCCCTCCTCGCCGGCCTGCACGCCGCACTCCGGAACCCCGTCTACGCTCCGTTCCTGGGCCGCCGGTCCTGCCCGCCGGCTCAGCCCGTCGAGCTCGGCCTCCACCACGACATCGACCTGCTGCAGGCTCTGAGGGCCGAACCATGGCAGGCCTCCGCCTGGCACCAGCGTCTGCGCCGCCAGGACAAAGTCGTCGACCTGCCCGTCCTGTTGGAAACCTCTGCAGGCACAGCAGACACCGAGCTCCTCCGTGACCAGCCCATCAGCTTCGCCGCCGAACAGCGCCGCCACGTCTTGCGCACCGTCGTGCGCAAGACGGTCACCGTGTCCAACCCGCTTGCCGCTGCAGTGCCCCAGCACGACCCGCTCGCTGCGCTGGAAGAAGAGAGCGCCTGATGTTCCTGACCCGCTTCCGCATGAACACCGCCCGTCCAGGCACTCGGCGGCTCCTTTCCTCTCCCCAGGCCCTGCACGCAGCCGTCATGTCCTCCTTCCCCAACCTGCTGCCTTCCGACCAGGCCTCCGGTGACGGACCACGCGTGCTGTGGCGCCTCGACCACAACGCCAAGGCCGAAGTCCTCCTCTACCTCGTCAGCCCGGAACAGCCCGACCTCACACACCTCGTGGAACAATCAGGCTGGCCGACGACTGCCTCCCCGGGCGCTCCGGGATGGCAGACCCGGCCCTACGCTCCTCTCCTCGACCGTCTGGCCAAAGGCGACCGATGGGCCTTCCGCCTGACCGCCAACCCCGTCCACCACATCCGTCGCACCGGCGACGAACCACGCAAGCGCACCGCCCACCTCACCCCGACCCACCAACTGCAGTGGCTCCTCGACTTCGGCCGCCAAGAGCGCGCCGGCTTCCGTGTTCTCGAAAAGCGGGAGGACAAGCGGCTCCTCCCCGGCGGCACCACTCACAACAAACACCCTCATCACGGCGACCGCTACGAAGTGCACGTACGAGACCAGCGAGCGCTGGCCTTCGGGAAACGTGCCGATGGCGGAGGGCGTGGCGGCCAGGTCAGCCTCGTGACGGTCACGTTCGACGGCCGACTGGAGATCACGGACCCCGAGCGCATGCGGCTCACCCTCACCGCAGGCCTTGGGAAGGCCAAAGCGTACGGATGCGGCCTCATGACACTGGCCCCTCTGACCTCGCGGCCTGTTCGTTGACGACGGTCTCAGCGCGGACGGCGCTGACCCCACGAGATCTCACACGCACCAGCGACCGCCTGTCCTTTGTCTACTTGGAGCGCTGCACCATCCACCGTGAGGCGAACGCCATCACCGCTACCGACGCCGAGGGCACCATCCACATCCCGTCGGCGACCATCGGTACCCTTCTCCTCGGCCCCGGGACCCGCGTCACCCATCAGGCGATGTCCGTCCTCGGAGACACGGGGGCGGCAGTCGTATGGGTGGGCGAGCACGGTGTGCGCTACTACGCGTCCGGGCGCGCACTGACCCGCTCCTCCGGCCTCGCGGAGGCCCAGGCCGAACGGTGGGCCAATGCCCGCTCGCGCCTCTCCGTCGCACGTGCCATGTACCGCCTGCGGTTCCCTGACGAGGACCCCGGAGGCCTGACCCGTCGCGAACTCCTCGGCCGTGAAGGCAGCCGCGTCAAGGACTGCTACCGCGCGCAGGCCGCCCGCACGGGAATCACCTGGCGCGGTCGCAGGTACGTGCCCGGCGACCTGACCGCGTCCGACGCCGTCAACCAGGCGCTCACCGCCGCAGCCCAGTGCATGTACGGCGTCGCCCACGCGGTCGTCACCTCTCTCGGCTGCAGCCCCGCGCTCGGATTCGTCCACTCCGGCCACGAACTCTCCTTCGTCCTCGACATAGCCGACCTGTACAAGACTGAGATCGGCATCCCGCTCGCCTTCGACATCGCGGCACAGGGCGAGGAAGACGTGGCATCCCGCACGCGCCGAGCGCTGCGCGACCGCATCCACGAGACGGCCCTGCTCGATCGCTGCGTCGACGACATCAAACGCCTGCTCGCGTCCGCCGGTTCCGAAGCGACCGGCACCGACCATGACGTCGTCACCCTCCAAACAGAAGGCGGACACCAGGTCGCGGCCGGCCGGAACTACGGGGAGGCCGGCGACGACGAGTGCGAGGCGATGACCTGGTGACCGTCATCGTCCTGACCAACTGCCCACCAGGTCTGAGGGGCTTCCTGACCCGATGGCTTCTCGAGATCTCTGCAGGCGTCTTCATCGGCAACCCCTCGGCCCGCATCCGCGACGTGCTGTGGGATGAGGTCCAGAAATACGCGGACCAGGGCCGAGCACTCCTCGCACACACAACGAACAACGAACAGGGCTATACCTTCCGCACCTTCGACCATACGTGGCACCCGGTCGACCACGAGGGCCTGGCCTTGATCCGGCGGCCTAACCCGAATGCCCCGCCGGCGGCTCCCACAGCGAGTGGGACACCAGCAACAGGTTGGAGCAAGGCATCCAAGCGCCGCCGCTTCGGTCGACGCTGAAGCGGTAAGGGTGATATGGCTTATTTGCCGCTTTCTGTGAAACTGGTGGAAACGATGCACCGTCGGACACGTTCCCGCAGGTCGGCGAGACTGCTCCCCGCACCCGCGGGGATGGTCCCAGTCCGCCGGGTTCGCCGCCGAACGCGGCCACCTGCTCCCCGCACCCGCGGGGATGGTCCCCTCGAAACCCGGCTCTCGACGTCGCTCACCACCTGCTCCCCGCACCCGCGGGGATGGTCCCCTCAACACCGGACCCCAGGTCGATCACGGGAACTGCTCCCCGCACCCGCGGGGATGGTCCCAGGCCGGTGCCCGGGTCGATTTCCAGGGCGACCTGCTCCCCGCACCCGCAGGGATGGTCCCTCCTCACACGTCGCGATGATGTCCCACCCCGACTGCTCCCCGCACCCGCGGGGATGGTCCCCCGCGATGCCGCTGCCACACCCTCTGGACGAACTGCTCCCCGCACCCGCGGGGATGGTCCCTGATGACGTCCACGGATTCGAGCTGGAGGCTTCTGCTCCCCGCACCCGCGGGGATGGTCCCTGATGACGTCCACGGATTCGAGCTGGAGGCTTCTGCTCCCCGCACCCGCGGGGATGGTCCCCGGTCAGTCAGCTCCTCCCGGAAGGTGTCATCCTGCTCCCCGCACCCGCGGGGATGGTCCCGGCGGTACTCCCGAGCGGACTTGACAACGCGTCTGCTCCCCGCACCCGCGGGGATGGTCCCACGCGATCATCCTCAGCACTCCGGCGACGACCCTGCTCCCCGCACCCGCGGGGATGGTCCCGTGGCGACGATCATGCGGGGTCTCCGTCCTGGCTGCTCCCCGCACCCGCGGGGATGGTCCCACCCAGATGCCCGTACCGGTCCACCGTCGTCTGCTGCTCCCCGCATCCGCGGGGATGGTTCCACCAGGAGGGGATCATGCGACGCGACATCGGCCTGCTCCCCGCACCCGCGGGGATGGTCCCGCGCAGGACCACGGCATCCCCGCCACCGATGTCTGCTCCTCGCACCCGCGGGGATGGTCCCGCTGGTTGACGAGGCTCGCGCCGGTGACGGTGCTGCTCCCCGCACCCACGGGGATGGTCCCAGCTCGTCGCCGGCGGCGGCCATCGTCGGCTCCTGCTCCCCGCACCCGCGGGCCTTCGTTCACAAGGCTGGGTCGGGTGGCATAGGGGCAGGCGCCAGGCGGCGGATTGCGACGACGGCCGCGTCGTCGTCGAGGTGTCCGTTGACGTGGGCCAGCAGGTCGTCCTGGAGACGGCGTAGCAGCTCGTCGGGGTCGTTCCTGGTCCACTGCGGCGCCCGCTCGGTGAAGGGGTAGAAGTCTCCGTCGGCGTTGCGTGCCTCGATGACGCCGTCGGTGTAGAGGAGCAGCAGGTCGCCGGCCTCGAAGGGGAAGGTCTGGACGGTGTAGTCGGCGATGCCGAATGCTCCGCCGAGTCCGATGGGGAGGTGGCTCGCCTCGGCCGTGAGAGGGATGAGCCGGTGTCCGCGGAGGATGAGCGGCGGTGGGTGACCGCAGCTGATGAGGTGGACGACCGGGTCGTTGTCGGGGATGTCGAGCAGAACGGCGGTGGCGAAGTCCTCGGTGGTTTCCTGCTCGGTCGGTGACCGCCACTGGCTGGCGTCCCAGCGGAACGCGGCGTCCAGGTGGATGGCGAGGCGGGGAAGGGTGGCCTGGCGATGAGCGGCTGCCCGGAAGGCGCCGAGCAGCAGGGCGGTGTTGCTGATGGCGCCCAGGCCGCTGCCGCGCACATCGCCGATGAGGATCCGGGTGCTGTGGTGGGCGGTGCGCGCGGCCGCGTACAGGTCTCCACCCAGATCGGCTTCCTCATCGGCGGGGATGTAGAGGCCGGCGATCCGCAGCGGGCCGGAGCGCGCGGGCAGCGGCCGCAGCAGCACGCTTTGTGCCGCCGCGGCCACTGAGCGCACCTGGTACAGCTGCCGCTCGTGCCGGTCCCGCACCACGCAGACGATGACACAGACGGCCGAGACGACGATCAGCGCAGCGATCTGGACCTGGAGGTTGGCGGTGTCCGAGACCCCTCGGAGCACGCCGATCAGCACCTGGGCCGCCACCGCAAGAGCCCCGATGAGCGCCGTCATGCGGGCGCCGGCGAACGCCACCGTGATCGCGGGCGCCGCCACGAGCAGCGGACCGAGGTGGATGTGCGGCGGAGCCAGCACGTCCACCACACAGACCGTGACGATCAGCCCGAGCGGGACCACGAGCAACGCGGGTGCGTGACCCGGCTCCCAGGAACGCCGGGCGTCCAACCATGCTCGAAAAGCCATGCCTCAAGCCTTCCACCTGCCTCCACAAGGCGGGACGCGCCGCTCCGGGGACCGAGACCTGCCGCTGTGCACGACCGGAGAGAACCTGAAGAGGGCCCGATCACCCAGCCCCGTGGCTGCAGCCGCGTCTGCTGACAGGTGTGCCGGTCGGATCGGGTACGCCGACCGGACTTCTTCCTGGATGACGGCTGGAGGGTTTTTCACGACGCCGACATCCGTGGTCACCTCGATGAAGGGCGTCGAGGTGACAGGGCAGCGGCCGCTGGAGTTCGTTGTCGCTACGGCCGGCGGTTGCCTGGCCTCCCAGTCCTTGCCGCGTGGCTGATCACTCGAACGCTCGGGCAAGACGCCGCGCGTCACGTTCTCGACTACGTGGCTCCTGTCGGCGAAAAGCGGCAGACCGTCGAGCGCGTCACGCGTGCCGTCCATGCGGGCGAGACCATACTGCGCTGAGGCCCGGCCATGACGACCCCGACGCCGCCCGTCCCGTTCATCTCCGACGCGGTCACCGACACCACCGACTTCCCCGACCGGGGTCACTCACCCACGATCGACAGCGGCTGGCGCGAGGCTGCCGACACCGCCCTGACCTGGTTGCGCAGGCAAGGCCTGTAGCAGCAGGCGTACTCGAAAGGACCCGTATGGAACTCGGACTCGCCGGCAAGGCCGCTGTCGTCACCGGTGCCGGCCGGGGCATCGGTCTGGCGGTCACCCGCGCGCTGGCCGACGCCGGTACGCGCGTGGTGGCCGGATCCCGGTCGGTCTCCGCAGAACTCGGGGAGCTTGCCGCTGACGGCCAAGTCATCGCCGTGGAGGTCGACCTGGCTGAGCCGTCAGGCCCTGCGAAGCTGATCAACGCCGCCACGGCCGCGTTCGGCGGCGTGGACGTACTGGTCAACAACGTCGGGGGAGTCCGACCGCGGACCGGAGGATTCCTGGAGGTGACCGACGAGGACTGGACCTCGGCGTTCACTCTCAACTTCCTGGCTGCCGTGCGCGCCACACGAGCGGCTCTGCCGTTGTTCCTGGAAAACGGCGGCGGGAGCATCGTCACGGTCTGTTCCGTCAACGCCGTTCTGCCCGACCCACTGGTGATCGACTACGGCGCGGCCAAGGCGGCGCTCGCGAACTTCTGCAAGGCCCTGTCCAAGGAGGTCGGGCCGCGCGGTGTCCGCGTCAACACCGTCAGCCCAGGTCCGGTCTCCACCCCGTTGTGGCTGGGCACGACGGGCGTCGCGGCCACGGTTGCCAAGGCGTCGGGCCTGGCTGCCGACGAAGTGGCCAAGCGGGCCACTGCCGAGTCCGTCACCGGCCGCTTCAGCCGCCCAGAAGAAGTGGCCGACCTCATCCTTTACCTGGCCGGCGACCGCGCCGGGAACATCACCGGTGCCGACTTCGTCATCGACGGCGGTCTCATCAGCACCTTGTGATGCCAGCCGCACCATGGGAGCAGCCCCATTCATGGGACTGCCTTCCCCTCGCATCAGCGAGATCGCTACCAGACGACCGGATTCTTCTTGTCGAAGAAGCCGCCGGTGTGAGGGCCACTCGTGAGCGCCGTCGACGCCGTAGTCGATTCCCTGACCATCGCGGGACAGCACACTCCGGTCACGTCTGATCGGAGCCCCGTCGCTTCCGGGCTGGCCAGGCTGGTCCCGAACAGCTCACGGGTGCTTGCAGCGGCTGCTGCAGGGCAGGCGCTCGGATACCGGACCGCCGGGCCCCGACCGCGCGGCCGATGGACTCTCGGGAGCCATCGTGACCACTGCACGCGAGATCATGACGCAGGACACCACCTGCATCGGTGCCGACGACAGCATCCTCGATGCCGCGAAGAAGATGACCGGCCTCGGAGTGGGCGCGCAGCCGATCTGCGGCAGCGATCAGCTCCTGGAGGGCATGCTCACCGACCGCGACATCATCGTGAAGGTGCTCGGTGCGGGCAAGGACGCCGCCACCTGCACGGCCGGCGAGTTCGCCCAGGGCGAGGCCGTCACCATCGGCGCTGATGACGACGCCTCGGAGATCCTGCGGACCATGGCCGAGCACAAGGTCCCCCGGCTTCCCGTGATCGACGGCCATACGCCTCGTCGGCGTCGTCGCCCAGGCCGATGTCGCCCGCGCCCTGCCCGACCCGCAGGTCGCCGAACTCCTGGAAGCCCTTTCCAGCTGATACTCACCCGCTTGGCGTCGCCTCGCGACGACGCGTGACCGTAGGAGGCGCGATGAAAGCCGTGACATGGCAGGGCCGCCGGAAGATCGAGGTGACGACTGTTCCGGATCCGCAGGTCATCGATCCGACGGACGCCGTCATCGAGGTGACGACGACGGGTCTGTGCGGATCGGACCTGCACCTGTACGAGGTGCTCGGGCCCTTCCTGGAGGCGGGGGACATCCTGGGACACGAGCCGATGGGAGTGGTCGCCGAGGTGGGCCCCGGGGCGCGGGATCTGAAGGTCGGCGACCGCGTCGTCGTGCCGTTCAACGTGTCCTGCGGGACCTGCTTCATGTGCGAGCGCGGTCTGCACTCGCAGTGCGAGACGACCCAGGTCCGCGAGCACGGCAGCGGCGCGAGCCTCTTCGGATACACCAAGCTCTATGGCCAGGTCCCCGGCGGACAGGCCGAGTACCTGCGGGTCCCCTTCGCCGACACCCTCCCGATCCGTGTCCCCGAAGGGCCGCCCGACGAACGGTTCGTGTACCTGTCGGACGTCCTGCCGACCGCCTGGCAGGCCGTCGTCTACGCCGACGTACCGCCCGGAGGCAGCATCGCCGTCCTCGGCCTCGGTCCCATCGGCGACATGTGCACCCGCATCGCCGCCCGCCGCGGGGCCGGCCAGGTGATCGGCGTCGACCTGGTGCCTGAGCGCCTCGCCCGCGCCGCCGGCCACGGCGTACAGGTCTTCGACCTGTCCGAGTACGGGGATCAGCTCGTGGACGCGGTCCGCGGCGTGACCGGGGGCCGCGGACCGGACGCCGTGATCGACGCCGTCGGCATGGAGGCGCACGGCAGTGTCGGCGTCCGGGCCGCGCAGACTGCGACCGGCCTGCTTCCGGACGCCCTGGCTGCCGCTCTGATGAAGAAGGCCGGCGTGGACTGCCTGGGGGCCCTGTACCTCGCCATCGACCTGGTGCGCCGCGGCGGTACCGTCTCCATCTCCGGCGTCTACGGCGGTGCCGCCGACCCGCTGCCACTGCTGACGATGTTCGACAAGCAGATCCAGCTGCGCATGGGACAGGCGAACGTCCGTCGGTGGGTCGACGACCTGCTGCCCTTGCTGACCGACGGCGACCCTCTCGGGGTCGAGGGCTTCGCCACCCACCACCTGCCCCTGGAGGACGCCCCGCGGGCTTACGCGGACTTCCAGAAGAAGCGCGACAGCATGGTGAAGGTCCTTTTCCACCCCGGCGACCGGCCCGCGGCGGCCTGAGCATCTGCCTGGCGTACCCGCCGCCGTACGTCCTGCACGAGAAGGCCGGACGTGAGCTGTACATCCTGCACGAGAAGGCCTGACGTGAGGAGACGGTGACGGTCGCGCTTCCGGAGAAGGCCAGCGAGCGCCGACTCGTGCCGGCGGGGCACGCGAAGGCCGTCTGGAAGGACCGACCGGTCGACGACTCCGACCGTCCGCTGAGCAAGCGCGGCCGGGCCGGGGTTCGCGACCGCGGGTGTCGTGGTGATCGATCTGCCCGGCGGCTGGGCCGGACCGCCCCGGGCACTGGGGCCCTGACGGCTCTCTGGGCACCCGGCCAGACCCGCGGGCACATTCATCCGACCCGACGTCTGATGGGTCACGCCCTGCCGCTCTTGCCCCTCAGCAGCCGTTCGAGCGGCCAGGTCGTGATCAGCCGGTCGGCTCCCAGGCCGATCCGTGCCGCGCGCGCGTAGCCCGTGCTCTGCCAGTGCAGTTGTTCGGGGGCGTGGGCGTCGGTGTCCACGGCGAAGAGGCAGCCCGCGGCCGCGGCCTGCGCGAGCAGGTCGTCCGGCGGGTCGCGCCGTTCCGGCCGGCAGTTGATCTCCACCGCGGTTCCGGCTGCCGCGCACGCGGCGAACACGGCCTCGGCGTCGAAGCGGGACTGCGGCCGCCCCCGGCCGGTGATGATCCGTCCGGTGCAGTGCCCCAGGACGTCGACCCGCGGGTCGCGCACCGCGGCCAGCAGGCGGGCGGTCATGGGTCCGGGCTCCGAGCGGAGCTTGGAATGGACGGACGCCACGACGATGTCGAGTGGCCGAGCAGGTCCTCGTCCTGGTCGAGCGAGCCGTCGTCGAGGATGTCGCACTCGATGCCGGTCAGCAGCCGGAAGTCCCCGCCGAGCCTGGAATTCACGGCGGCCACGGCCTCCAGTTGGTTCTCGAGCCGCTGCGCGCTCAGCCCGTGGGCGATCGTCAGGCGCGGCGAGTGATCGGTCAGGACGGCCCACTGGTGGCCCAGGGCGCGTGCCGCCTCGGCCATGGCCTCGATCGGGCTGCCGCCGTCCGACCAGTCGGAGTGCAGATGGCAGTCCCCGGTGCTCGCCGCCGCCAGGGCCCACCCGGCCCGGGCTGCGGGGTCGGCTTCGTCCTGGAGACGGGCGAGGTAGCGCGGCACGGCGCCGGTCGATGCCTGGGTGATGACCTCGGCGGTGACCGGCCCCACTCCGCGCAGCTGTTCGGCCCGCTCGGCGTCCACGGGGCCCGGTGGCAGGTCGCGGACGGCGTCGGCGGCCGTGTGGAAGGCCCGCACCCGGTACGGGGAGGCCCCGCGCCATTCGAGGAGGAACGCGATCCGGCGCAGGGCATCGTCAGGGGTCACGGCAGGGGGGTTCCGCCGGTGGCGTTGACGATCTCGCCGGTGATGTACGAGGCCTGCTCGGAGGCGAGGAACACGTAGGCGGGCGCCATCTCCGCCGGCTGCGCGGGTCGGCCCAGGGGCGACTGCTCGCCGAACTCCGTCGGGTCGGGCATCGTCGCCGGGATCAGCGGGGTCCAGACCGGCCCGGGCGCGACGGCGTTGGCCCGGATGCCGCGCTCGGCGAGCATCTGGGCGAGGCCGTGGGTGAAGGAGATGATCGCGGACTTGGTCATGGCGTAGTCGAGGAGGTGGGGGCTGGGTTGGTAGCCCTGCACCGAGGCTGTGTTGATCACCGAGCTGCCGCGCGGCATGTGGGCGAGCGCGGCTTTGGTGAGCCAGAACATCCCGTACAGGTTGGTCTTCATCACCCGGTCGAACTGCTCTGTGGTGATCGCCTCGATGCCGTCCGGCTGGGCCATCTGGTAGGCCGCGTTGTTGACGAGCAGGTCGATGCCGCCCAGCTCGCCCACCGTCTTGTCCACGAGGGCGGTGCACTCCTCCTCGTGCCGGATGTCGCACACGACGGCCACCGCTGTACGGCCGGCCTGGCGGATCAGGCGGGCGGTCTCATCGGCCTCCTCGGACTCTTCGGGCAGGTGGGTGAAGGCGACATCGGCGCCTTCCCGCGCGAAGGCGACGCAGACGGCGCGCCCGATCCCGGAGTCCCCTCCGGTGACCAGCGCCCTGCGGCCGAGCAGCAGGCCGTACCCCCGGTAGGTGTCTTCGCCGTGGTCGGGGCGAGGGTCCATGGCCTCGGTCGAGCCGGGGTGGTCCTGGTCCTGCTCGGGGAACGGGGGCCGGGGGTGCAGTGCCACCGGATCGGCGAGGTGGGCCTGCTCGTGGGACGGCATCGAAATCTCCTTCCGGCATGGCCGACGGCGGGTGTCAGGTGGAGGGCGGGTACGGCGTGGCCTTGAGGCGGCGCGCGAGGTGGGCGGTGTTGGCGGCGAGCGTGGCCGTGGTGGCGGCGGTTTTCTCGGGGGTCTTGTCGAGGTCCTGGTAGTCGGTGCCCTGCATGGCCTCGCCGACCCAGTAGGTGACGGCGTTCGGGGCGAGGGAGAACCCCACGTCGTTGAGGCCCTGGAAGAGGTCGGCGCTGACCTTGTGCGCGCCGTCCTCGTTGCCGACGACGCAGACCGCGGCAGCCTTCCCGTACGTGAGCATGCGCCCCTCGTCGTCGCTCTCGCCGAGCTCGGCGTCGAGACGTTCGAGGACGCGCTGGGCGACGCTGGACGGGTGGCCGAGCCAGATGGGCGTGGACAGGACCAGGACGTCGCAGTCCATGATCGTGTCGCGGATCTCTGGCCAGGCGTCCCCGTCACCCATGTCGACCTCGACGCCCGGTTTGACGTCGTGGTCGGCGACCCGCACCACCTTTCCGGTGACACCGTGCTCGGCCAGGGCCGCCATGGTCTGCTCGGCCAGCAACTGGGAGCTGGACCGCTTCGGCGACGGGGAGAGCGTGCAGACCAGCGCGACAGCGCGCAGCGGCGTGGTTTCCGTGGTGGTGTCCATGTGACCCGGCTACCCCGATCGTCATGCCGTATCCCATGCTCCGATCTGGTACCCCTGGTCGATGGCCGGTCTGTGTCCGGGGCTCCTGGCCGGCGGATCCGGGCTCGGCCATCCGGCGATGTCGTTCTGCTGACCTGCGGCGACGATCCACGGAACGAATCGTCCGGGGCGCTGCGGCGTGGCCCAAGCACGGGGCCTCAGTCGAGGCAGGAGACTGCCTCCACGGCCACCTCGTCTTCCCCGGATGAAGGACCCCCCGATGCCGCTGCCACACCCTCTGGACGAAGGCGTTCTCCTCGTCCCTGTCGCCATTGCGCCGCCCGTGCGCCGCGCTGCGGCCGTGACCCCCACGGTCGTGGAACGTCTGAAAGCCCGGCGTCAGGCACACCACGCTGTGGCCGTAACCGCAGTGCGAACCCCGGTTGTCGCGCCGACGCGGCCGGGGCCGGGCCGGTGAGCGGCGGTCGCGTTCCCGGGAGCGGGCCGCTCGGCCGCTCGGCGGAAGGCAGGGGCGCGGGCGGGGGCGCCACAGCGCTGATCGTGATCGACATGCTCAATGCCTATGAGCACGAGGATGCCGAGGTGCTCGTACGCTCCGTCCGCGAAGCCCTTCCGGGTGTCGCGGCGCTGCTCGAGCGGGCGCGGGAGGCCGGCGCACCGGTCGTCTACGTGAACGACAACTTCGGCCGGTGGCGTTCCCACCACGGGGAGATCCTGGAAGCCGCTCTGGCCGGCCGGTACTCCGACCTGGTGGAGCCGATCGCCCCCGACGAGGAGTCCCTGTTCGTCATCAAGGCACGGCACTCGGTCTTCTACGAAACGCCTCTGGCTTACCTGCTGAGCCAGCTGGGCGTCCAGCGGGTGGTGCTGTGCGGCCAGGTGACCGAGCAGTGCGTGCTGTACTCGGCCCTGGACGCCCACATCCGGCACCTCGACGTCGTCGTCGCCCTCGACGCTGTCGCCCACATCGACGCCGGTCTCGCCGACGCGGCCCTGCGCATGATGGAACGCAACATGTCGGCCGAACTCCGCGCGAGCGACGAGATCACCTTCCCGGAAGTGTCTTCAGACTGACGGCGCTGCCTACGGCACCGGCCCGGTGAAGTTGGGGGGCGGTCGTCCTGCACGGGCGGTCGTCCCGCCGGTCAGGCGGTACCGGAGCGCAGAAGCTCCAGTACGGCGCATGCGACGCGGCCGTGGGTTCTCGCCCAGCTCGCCGAGGGCGGCCACGATGGTCTCGCCTTCCTCCAAGAGCCGATGATGCGGGGATGGACGCAGGACGCCCGGCCCTCCGTCTGCGCCCCGCATGGTGCCCGCCCGCACCCCGAACTATGGTGTCCCACCACATACGCGCCTGACCGGCGCCTTCCTACGGTGTAGCGACACGGAATCGTCCCCTTCACCCGCTCGGACGTGGTGCACATGGCCGCCGCAACACACGCTCCCGCGAACCCCACACCTCCCGGATCCCTCAAGCGCATCGTCACCGCCAGCCTCATCGGCACCACCATCGAGTGGTACGACAACTCATTCGGCCAGGGCTAGGACCTGCGATTCAGTGTTCATGAAAGGACCGGAACGCGCTCATGGCGGCGAGGTAGTCGGGGCGGGCACTGTCGTCGGCAGGGAGGGACGCAAGGGCCTCGACTGCCAGTTGTTCTGATGCTCGGAGAACTGTCTCCGCCAGCTCCTGTGCGCTGGCGGTGCCGATGGGGCCCGCTGCCGATGCGACTGAGACGTGCCGCTTCTCCTTGCGGAAGGTGAGGCCGAAGGAGGTGTCGGCGCCGATGAACTCGAGTGTCTTGGTCTGGCCTCGCAGCCATTCCCTGAGGCAGTCGAGCAGCAGGGGGACGGACAGGTAGATCATCATGCCCTGGTCCGGGGTGTGGCCGGTGGAACGGGCCTCCCCGAGCTCGCCCGAGCAGACCATGTCGCCCAGGTCGAAACCGCTGGCTTCGCCCTGACCCGGCCGCACTGAGAACTTCATGGTGATCACGGGGTGTAGCTCTTTCCTACCGGGAAGAAAGGTGATAATTCGGTTGCCGTCCTCGGAGTCGACGATGAGCCAGTAGCGAGCCTGGTGCCCGTTCGCGATCATGCGCTTCTCGAACGTCTGCATTCTGCGGGACGCATCTGGGGATGTGTCCTAAATCAATGAATCGACCGCAAGTTCGGCCAGCTGGACGTAGTTAACACCTCGTCCGCCCGACCTGGATGCCAGATTTCTGACGAACGTCGACACCCCGGGACGTGACGGACGTGATCCGTGCCCCGCGCTCCGTGAGGAGCACGACATCCATGCCGTACGAGTGGCGCCGGGGCCGAGCACCGGCTGGTCAGTCCAGGTGTAGTCGCCGTTCAGGCCGAGAGTGACGTCGACCGAGCCTTCGGCACCAGCGGGATGCCTGCCTTGCCACCAGCCTTCAGCGATAGCGCCCAGCCGAACTTGTCGGCGAACTGCCCCATCGCCGCGTACATGGCGGCATAGGTGTAGGTGAAGGTCACGGACTGGTCGTCGCCGACCCGCCGGACGTTGGCACCGGTCGAGTTGTCGGTCCACACGTCCTGGTACGTCACGATGGTGTCCGAGTACAGGACGTCCTGCCCGCCGTCGGGCACGGTGACTCCCGTGGACATCTTGTGCAGCAGCGGCATGCAGCCGTCTGGACCAGGTCGCCGGTGCCGCAGCCGGCGTCCAGCGCTCGGCCGCCACCGCCGGGGGCCGGGACGCGCCGGGTCAGCAGCTCCTGCTCTTCGTTGCTGATCAGCCGGACCCCCTGCCGTCGGCATAGTGCTTCTCCCACTCGGATCGCACGACATACATCCGTCATCTCCTCACACGACAAGGTCAGTTCAGCTCGTGGTGGGGCTGGCGGGTGTCGGCCCGGCGGTCACCCGTCCCAGTCCCAGGTGTCGAAGTAGGCCGTCCCCCCTGTCCGGCGGGCTTCCACGACGGCGGTCAACCGGGCGAAGTCCCGCTCCGGCATCAGCCCCCGCCAGCCCTCAAGCGGCAGCACCCGGACCTCGTCGTGCTCGTCGGGCGCCAGGGCGATGCCCGCGAGCTGCCGGCCCGAGAGCCGACCGCCGTCGAAGACGAATCCCGAGGTCGCACACGGCCATGCCGCGCCGGGCAGTCCGAAGACCGCCGCAAGCAGACGCGGCGGGCCGGACACCACAAGCCCGGTCTCCTCGAAGGTTTCGCGGACGGCCGTCTCCCAGGGCCGCTCGCCCGGCTCGGCCGTACCGCCCGGCCACTGCCAGGGATGCTCCGCGCTGTAGACGGCGTGAAGGTGCACCGGACGGTCGTCCTCGTCGGTGAAGAACACGCTGCCGAACACCGTGGCCTTCGGCAGCGTCGCCGCGTACTCCTCGGGAGGCAGCCACGTCGAGCTCATGCCCTTCCCTCCCCAGATGCGGGGGAGAGTCGTGTCATCCGCATCAGAGCCGACTGGCTCACGAACCCGAACTCCTCATACAGCGGGGCCGCGTCCTTGCTCGCGTGCAGCTCGAAGAGGGTGACGCCGTCCCGTGTCAGGTGGTCCAGCAGCGCGGACACGGTCGCCCGGGCGAGCCCGCGGCGCCGGAAGTCGGGGTGGGTGGCGACGAGATGGATGCGGGCGGCCAGGCCCTTGGGGTAGCGCGGGCCCGGCAGAACGGGGTGGATGAGACCGAGAGCGCAGGAAGCGAGCCCACCGGTCGGTGCGTCGACGACGTACGCGCGGGCGTCGCCCGTGGGGCCGAGCCGCCCGGCGAGGTGATTGCGCGTCCTGTCGAGCCACTCCTCGCCGAGAGGTTCGGACAGGACATAGGCCGAGCGCAGCCGACTGATCTCGGCGGCATCGTCCGGCGTGGCCTGCCGAACGGCCAGAGCCATGGCGGCCGTGCTGGTGTTGAGTGTCATGTCGGGGTGTCTCCATCGAGTGGTGTCGGGGAAGGGCAGAGCGTGCCGGCGCGGCTGCGGGCAAGGGTGCGGCGACCGCGCTCCACCAGCTCGGGATCACCGTGGGCGGTGCCGTAACCGATGCCGGAGACGGCGTCCAGGACTGCCTCCGTCGCCAGATGAGCCTGCTCAAGGGCGGTGAAGGGTCGGCCGTATCCGTCGAAGAAGGCCTGGCAGAGATCCTCTCGGCCGTCGAAGTGGTCAAGGAGGCGGACAAGATCCCGCACCACGGGCTGCGGTTCGGAGCGCTCAAAGTCCACCACTCGAAGGCTCCCGTCGGCCGCACGCAGGATGTTGCGAATCTGGAAGTCCCCATGGGTCACCACCAGCGGCAGCTGTTCCAGAGCCACGGCCCGTTCCACGACCGCCCGCACGTGCTCCTCATCACCAGGCGCCAGATGAGGCCGCGCCGCCCCCAGGTGCCGGTCCACCTTCACGTACCGCTCCGCGCGGGTGACCGGGGCGACGGCCGGAGGGGACGAGGGAAGAGGGCTGGCGTGAATCCGGGCAGCGAGCACGCCGAGCGACCGGAACACGGAGTTCTCCTCGGCGCCCGTCAGGACCGCGCCGTGCAGGGGACGGCCCTCGACGGCGGTCACCACGATCGCCAGGTGATCGGGGTCGGTGGCCACCAGGCGGGGCCCGGCGCCGCCCAAGCCCGGGACCCATGAACGCAGTGCCGCGGTCTCCCGGGCGTGGAATTTGGTGTTCTGGTGCACCTTGACGAACCACATCCCGCCGCCGGCGCCGGTGACACGCCACACCTGGCTGGTGTCCCTGGCCCAAGAGGCGTCGGACCAGCGGGTGATCCGGCCGACCGCCCCTTCAACGAAATCCCGCACTTCCTTGGCAGGCTGCGGCCCGTCTGGCCCAGGCGCGGGTACGAGGCGAAGCCGGTCGACGGCCGGGTCGTAGCCGATCGGGTCGCCGGGCTCCTGGAAATGCAGCGCCATCCTGGCTCCGGCCCGGTACGCGTCCAGCCCGGCCCGGCAGTAGGCCACCATCGGCTCCGGCAAGGAATCGAACCCGAACCACTCCATCCGGTCACAGACCAACCGCTCCATGACCTCCGGCGTCCCGGACCAGGAGCGGACCTCGAAGAACACGCCGATCCGCGCGTCTCCGGCCGGCGCGCGGTGATGCACGGTGACCGCGGCGCGCGCGTCTTCCGGATCCACGACAAGGCCTGTCTCCTCGACCGTCTCGCGGACGAGCGCGGTGACCACATCCTCGAAGGGACCGTCGAGATGCCCAGACGGAAGATGCCAGTGCCCCGCGGCGTAGACGGAGCCGGCCCGGCGCGACAGCAGAACCTGCGGCCCCGCCGCGCCGTCACGGACGGCGACCAGATGGACGTCGACAGGAACCATGTAACGCTCGCCGCCGGTCAACGGGCACCTTCCGGAGGGCGCGCGAGCAGCACCTCGAACACCGCGTCCTCGATCAGCC
This sequence comes from Streptomyces sp. NPDC004327, assembly GCF_042873935.1. Classification (NCBI taxonomy): domain Bacteria; kingdom Bacillati; phylum Actinomycetota; class Actinomycetes; order Kitasatosporales; family Streptomycetaceae; genus Streptomyces; species Streptomyces sp. NPDC004327. The sequence goes on from NZ_JBIAME010000004.1 coordinate 567,666, forward strand.
CGCCGTACGTGGCGTGCTGCTGCAGCAGCGCCAGCGCCTCGGCCTCGAACCGGGCATGCCGGTCCTTGAACAGGTCGGCGCGGGCGAAGCTGGTGCTGCGCAGGTAGGCGACCCCGCCGTCCGGCGTCCAGGTACGGCGGACCGGGAACCGGAGCTTGGTGATGTCGCTGAAGGCCGACTCGGCGAGGTCGTCCTCGTAGGAGCGCTTCGGTGCGCCGTACACGCCCGTGGTGCCGGCTCGGCGGTCGGCGCCGAGGTAGGACTGGATCAGGCGCTTCAGCCCGGCCGCCCACGGAGCCGTGTAAGTCCACAGACTGCCGTCGCCCATGATCGCCGCATTGGCGTTGGGAGCAGCGACGCGGTCCGCCATCGCGAGAAGTGCGGGGCGCGGCATCCAGTGAAAGGCACGCGCGCATGTGATCAGGTCCGCCTGATAGCCCTCGTACGGCGGTGTGACGTCCTGGGCGTAGACCGGGTGGAAGGTCGGGGGGCGGTCGCCGAGAAGGGGAGCGAGTGCGGAGGCGGCCTCGCGGAGCATGCCAGGGTCGGCATCCACCAGATCCACACGGGCGATCCGCGACACCGCGGGCAACAGCGCGGCCGGCACCTGCCCGGTGCCGGTGCCGAGATCAAGCAGCACCGGCCGCTCGACCTCGTTCACCACGTCCGCGAGAAGGGCGACCGGCTTGGCGGGAATACCCAGCCGGTGTCGCCGGTAGTCGGCCGCCACCGACGTGAAGAGATCCCGGGGCTGCCTCCCCGCGCGGGCGGTCACGTGTTCTCCAGCAGGGCACGCAGGGCCGCGGCGTCGGCCTGGAGCCGTACCTCGTCCTGGCGGCCGTCGTCGAGGAAGTTCCAGGGGAGCGGCCCGCCCGGCGCCGGATCCACGTCGGCCTCGGACAAGTCCGTGGGCTCGGCCAGGTGCGGGGGTGCCGCGGTGGATGAGGACGCAGTAACCGCGCACCTGTCCCCTACGCCAGAGGTAGGCGTTGGAGGCCTCGCCGCGTCGCAGGAGGACACCCCGGCCGATGTCGTCGATCGCGGAGCCGTTTCCCCACATGGGGCATCCATGGCGCGTGGCGGAGGAAGCTCTCCGGCCATGTGGTCGGCGTTGTAGAAGTGCCAGCGGGGGCTTGTGAATCGTGCTGGTGGGGCACGGGCAACTCCTGTCGCAGGGAATGGGGTTGACGGACACTGGGCGCGGTCAGGGGAGGCCGTGCTGGTAGCCGAGGGCCACTAGTTGGGTCCGGTTCTTCACCCCGAGACGGGTCTGCATGACGTGGATGATGTTCTTCACCGTGCGCTCGGCGCAGCAGACTTTCGCTGCGATGGCGTTGGTGTTGAGTCCTTCCGCCAGCAGGCGCAGGAGCTCGAGTTCCCGGTCGTCGAGCTCTGTCAGGCGCTGAGTCAAGGGGCTGGGCAGGCGCCCCGAAAGGTCCCGAACGCTCCCAGGACGCTGCCTATGAGGTCGTCCGGCAGGTAGCCGGCCCCGCGGGCGACGGTCGTGATGGTGGACGAGCCGATCCGGCGTGGCCTGGGCTCGGCGGATGACACCTGTGGCTCCGCACTGTGCGGCATCGGCGAGTCTCGGTCCGTCGATGTCCGCCACGACCAGAACACTGCGCGCAGGGGAGGCCCGTTTGGTCGCCCGCAACAGGCGCAGGACCGGCTCATCCGCGGTGTCGACCACGACCAGCGTGACCTGGGCATCCGCGGGTGGGGCAGCCGTCTTGAGCAGGGTGATCTCGGGGCGGTGCCGGAGCAGGCTGTTCACACCTGCCTGGTGAATCGGGTCGTGCGTGTGGAGGGCGACGAGGATCCGTTCGGGCGTGATCATGGTGCCTGCCGGGGGACGGCGGTGAGGGGCGGCGGTGCCCAGGTCAGTGCGTGCGGCCCTGCGCCGGCCGTCACCACGTGAGGACCAGCGAGATCGGAGAGGTCGACCACGTACTGGTCCGGGCGGCCCGCCCCTTCCCAACGGGCTTGGACGTCTTCGAGTTCGGCCCAGACGTCGCGTGGCCCGTGCACGCGGACTGTGCCGTCGCCGGGGCCCGCTACGGCCCAGGAGTCGTCTTCGGGGGCCACGAGGGTCATCGTCTCGGCCTGGAAGTCCCGTACCACATTCGGCATCAGGTACGCCGCCGCGATCCAGAAGCCGTAGGCGTCGTCAGCCGGCGGCACGAGCCGCGTGGGGCGCGGCGTGCCCGGATCCTCCTTGATGCGGGCGCGATGACCAACCGCGTTCAGCCACCGGTATCCGAGCATGGGGCGGTATCCGCGCGGCCTGCCTGTGAGGACCGCCTCGATCCGGCCGGTCTCGGTGCGGGTGACGAGGAGCTGGCCGGGCCAGCTCGGGGTGCGGGTGGCGAGTGTTGTCAGCAGGCGTCCGCCCGGCGCGAGTTGCTCCACCCACGCCTGTGGGACGCGGGGGACGCCGATGCCGGAGTGGATCCGGTCGAACATGCCGCCGGCCGGATGCCCTTCGAGTGCGTCGCCCTGAATCACGGCCGCGTCCAAGCCGAGCCGGTCGAGGTTGTGTTGCGCAAAGGCGGCCATGCGTCCGTCGCGTTCGACGCCAGCGGCGAGTCCGGGGCCCGTGACGGCGGCGGCGAGCGCGAGGGAGACCCCAGGCCCTGGCCCGAGCTCCAGATACCGCTGTCCCGGCTCCAGCCGCATGGCCTGGAGGGTTTCGACCGTGGCGGGGGTGTAGGTGGACATGGACGTCATGTGTCCGCCGGTCACTGGCCCGCGGGGGAGAGCGTCGAGGGGTTCGCCGTCGCGCTGGAGCAGGATCGACTCGTCGCTGTGGATCAGCTCCAGCCACTCCTCCCGGTCGTCGGGGTGGGAGCCGTCGAGGAGGCGCCAGTCGATCGGATCGGCGCCCGGCCCGCTGACCCGGACGTACGCGTGGGGGAGGAGCACCTCCCGGCGCACGGACAGGAAGGCCTCCCGCAGACGGGGGTCGGTCAGACCGCTGTCGGTCTCGAGGCGGCGGACCATCGCGGCGCGTCGTGCCGCCGTCGGGGCGTGGGTGTCAGGGGACATGGGGACGGCCCTTCTGCGGGGTCGGCATCGGGGTGAGGCCCCCGGCCAGCGCCCGCCGGTCCGCCTTCCAGTCGGTACGCAGCACCATGCCCATCATGCGCGGCAGCGCGGCCACCATCTGGCCGAACCCCAGACTGGTCAGCGGGCCTTGATGGCGAACGCAGGACTGGTCGTAGCGAAGCCGCCCTCCGTACAGTTCACGTTCCGCAGCGGAGATAGCCTCCGTGGCCTGCTTCTTTTTCTCGTTCCGGGTCTCGTTGCTGCTGGGTCCGGCTGACGTCAACGTGCCTCCTTCTGGGAAGTCGTGGCGGTGTTGCCGGGTCTAACGACGCCGCCACGATTTCGAACGCATGTCTCTCGGTCAGGTTGCGGACCCCGGGGTTGAGCGGTTCGCTAAAGGTGCACAGTGCACCGACCCTTGCCGCGCAAGCGCACCTCGATGAGGCCCGGTTGGCCGAAACGTCGACGTTCAGGCCTCCCGCCCTCAAGTCGGTCAGTGGATGCACGGATCTTGAGGATCGTCTTGTCGGGCTTTGCCGGAAGGCGTCGGCGAGGGCGGCGTCCTTGAAGCTGTCGTAGAACGCGTAGTCCCATGCGTCGAACGCTTTGTTCGTCAGCTGGTGGGCGCGGACGGGTATCTGTAGTCGGCTGGCCAGGGCCTTGGGCTAGGTGCCGGTGCGCTGCGCGGTCAGCATGACCGCCGCGAGGGTGCCGGCTTCGGTGATCTGGCCGTTGCCGCACATCGCTACGGCCTCCTCCAACGCGACCCAGCGCAGTTCCATGTCGGCCTCGCTCGCTTCCCGTTGGTGCTCGCCGAGGCTCAGGCCCCGGGCGAGGTACAGGTGCTCACGGGTTCGCGCGCCGGCAGGCATCCGCCACATCATCGTCAGCAGCTCGACCTCGGCGGCGCGGATGCCTGCCTCCTCGGCCAGTTCCCGGCGGGCCGCCGACAGCGGGTCCTCGCCTGGGGCGCATCCGCCACCGGGACACATCAGCAGCCGCTGACCGCATGCGTAGACGTTCTCTTCCACCAGGGCGACATGCCCCCGGTCGTCGAGGGCGACGACGCGCACGCCGTCGACGGACTCGGTGTACTCGTAGGTTCCCAGGCTCTGGTCGGCGCGCCGGACCGAGTCGCGGCGCACCACCACCCGGACTCCTGTGTACTCGACGGTCGACGAGACCGTACTCCAGCCGTCGATCATGCTGAATCCTCCTTCAGACTGTTCTGTGCCGACCGGAGGCACAAGGCTCCTTGGAGCCCGTCCGCACGGCGGAGCCGTTCTGATCAGGCAGGGCGGTTGGTGATGCGGAGCAGGGCTGGGGGGTGGCGGCGGCCGTTGACCTGGAGGGCAAGCTGGTAGCTGCCCGGGGCGAGGGTGGAGGCTCCGCTGGACCTCAGGGTGTGGGTCTTGGCCAGGTGCAGTGGCGAGCCCGCCTCGACGGTGGCCCGGGTGAGGTGGGCGACCTTCTCTCCGGCCGTGGTGTCGGGGTCGGTGCGGGTCAGGACATACATCACGTGCACCGGGGTGTCGGTGGGGGCGGTGAGGTCGGCTTCGAAGGTGAGGCCGTCGCCGAGTCGGTACGGCGGTGAAGGAGACGGCGTCGAAGCCGGGGCAGGCGGCCTGCATCTCGCGCCCGATCCGGGCGATCCGGTCGGGGTTCAATGCCCGCTCTTTCATGGGCACTTGGGTACTCATTGGTCCACCTTAGTGGCGGTTTGATCCGGAGGAGGGTGGATCGGCTGCGATTCCCCCGTCGGGGGTATGGGAGCGGTGTGCCTGATGGCGGACGGCGGCGCGCACCAGCAGCCGAGGGTGGTGTGAGCTGTCGCACGGAGAGGCGGTGCAGGACGGTGAGGTTGTCCCAGACGACCAGGTCGCCCTGCCTCCAGCGGTGGGTGTAGAGGTAGTCGGCACCTGTGGCGTGGGCGAGGAGTTCGGCCAACAGCGTCTGGCCGTCGGCCTGCGGCAGTCCCTCAACTCGGCCACAGGCAAAGGGGAGTTGTCGAGCTAGGGAGTTGCTGGGCTTCTCGGAGCGCCTCAAGGTGGCCGCACGCCGCCGAAGGGCATAAGACCGGGCAACCAGCCGAGCGGTCCAATGGCGGTAGGTGGCCGCGATTCCGGCGGCTCGCAGGGCGTTTCCCCAGGTCAGCAACAGGGCGGACGCAACGGATTCGAAACGTCCCGACGCACCAGGCGCAACGCCATGCCCCGTTGCCGCTGCCCTTGGTGCGGCGCTCCCAGCGTCGGGCTGCGGGACGTCGCGTGCGATGTCGGTGTGACCGTCGCAGCGGCGCTGGTTGGTTCCCCGGTCGGGCACATCGTCGGGCCGCCACTCGCGGTGCTGTACATCGGGGTGCGCCAGCGGCACCTGTCAAACCTGGCGCATGAGGGCGTCGACGCGAGACTTCTGGCCACGTCGCGCGGAATCCGTCTGGTGGGTGCTGACCGGGATGCTCGGTAAGGGACTTCGGCCCTACCGGGTCACCAGCGACCTCCGTCTGCGCCCCGCATGGTGCCCGCCCGCACCCTCGCGCCCCGAACTATGGTGTCCCACCACATACGCGCCTGACCTGCCCGTTCCTACGGTGTGGCGACACGAACTCGTCCCCCTCACCGCTCGGAAGTGGTGCACATGGCCGCCGCAACACACGCCCCCGCGAACCCCACACCTCCCGGATCCCTCAAGCGCATCGTCGCCGCCAGTCTCATCGGCACCACCATCGAGTGGTACGACTTCTTCCTCTACGGGTCGGCCGCCGCGCTGGTGTTCAACAAGCTGTTCTTCCCGGAGTCGGACCCGCTCGTCGGGACGCTGCTCTCCTTCCTCACGTATGCCGTCGGCTTCGCCGCGCGGCCGCTCGGGGCGCTCGTGTTCGGGCACTACGGGGACCGGTTGGGGCGGAAGAAGCTGCTGGTGCTGAGCCTGCTGATGATGGGTGGGGCGACGTTCGCGATCGGGTTGTTGCCGACGCACGCGAGCGTGGGGTCCGCGGCGCCGGTGCTGCTCACGGTGTTGCGGCTGGTGCAGGGGTTCGCGCTCGGTGGGGAGTGGGGCGGGGCCGTACTGCTGGTGTCGGAGCACGGGGACGCGAAGCGGCGCGGGTTCTGGGCGTCGTGGCCGCAGACCGGGGCGCCGGCGGGGCAGTTGCTGGCGACCGGAGTGCTGTCGGCGCTGACGGCGCTGCTGTCGGACGAGGCGTTCGGGTCGTGGGGCTGGCGGGTGCCGTTCCTGCTGTCCGGCGTGCTCGTGATCGTGGGTCTGTGGATCCGGCTGTCCGTCGACGAGTCGCCCGTCTTCAAGGCCGCGCTCGCCGCCGCCGAGCAGCGCAAGGCGGACGCCGGCAAGCCGGCCGAGAAGCTGCCGCTCGTCGCCGTGCTGCGGCACCACTGGCGTGACGTGCTGATCGCGATGGGCGCCCGGATGGCCGAGAACATCTCGTACTACGTCATCACCGCGTTCATCCTCGTCTACGCGATCACCCACGCCGGCCTCTCCAAGCAGACCGCCCTCAACGCCGTCCTCATCGGCTCGGCCGTCCACTTCGCCGTCATCCCGCTCTGGGGCGCGCTCTCCGACCGGATCGGGCGCCGGCCCGTCTATCTGATCGGCGCGGTCGGCGTCGGGCTCTGGATGTTCCCGTTCTTCGCGCTCATCGACCGTGCTTCCTTCGGCAGCCTGCTGCTCGCGGTCACCGTCGGGCTGGTCCTGCACGGCGCCATGTACGCCCCGCAGGCCGCGTTCTTCTCCGAGATGTTCGCGACCCGGATGCGCTACTCGGGAGCCTCCATCGGCGCCCAGTTCTCCTCCGTCGCCGCCGGCGCGCCCGCCCCGCTCATCGCCACCGCGCTGCTCGCCGACTACGACAGCTCCACGCCGATCGCCCTCTACGTGATCGCCGCGGCGCTGCTCACCGTCATCGCCCTCGCCTGCGCCCGCGAGACCCGTCACCGGGATCTCGCCGAGGTCGCCGAGGACGCTCCGGCCGCGGCCCCGGCGCGCGCCGAGGTCTGACCCGCACGCACAGCGGAAAGGGCCCCTCCGCACGGAGGGGCCCTTCGTCACACGCGGATCGGCCTACTCGCAGATCACCTTGTCGCGCGGCGTGTAGTGCGTGCTGAACGTCTCCCGCTTCACCTCGGCGCCGCCGTTCTTGAAGACCCGGTCCACCTTGATGTCGAAGCCCTCCAGCGGATCCTGCACCTCGCACTTCTCACCCAGCTTGCCCTTGCGTTCGCCGGGCGGCGTGATGTTCGTGCGCGGCCCCGCGACCGCCTCCACCGAGTCGTACTTCTTGGTGCCGAGGAAGCTCACCGTCACCGACGAGTCCGTCGCGCTCGCCTTGATGTAGATCGGGTGGCCCGAGTCGTTGCGGAACTTCAGGTCCAGCGTGCCCCAGGCCACCGTCGCCTCCCGGCCGGCCGGGTAGCGCTCGATGTAGAAGGAGTGCGCGCCGTGCTCGACCGGCTGCACGCCCGCGAAGAACAGCGCGTTGTAGACGGTCGTGGCCACGGAGGAGACACCGCCGCCCGGCGCCTTCTGGTACTGGCCGTCCATGATCATGGTGCCGTCGACGAAGCCGTTGGCCTCGGTGCGCTCGCCGACCGTGCGGTTGAAGCTCCACACCTCGCCCGGCTGGACCAGGGAGCCGTTGATCAGCTCGGCCGCGCGGCCGATGTTGACCGTGCGGTACGGCGCGGTCGGGAAGTGCACCGTGAACGTCGACATCTGTTCCTTGATGCCGAGGTCGGCGAGGCTCTTCGCGGTCACCTTGGGCTCGGTCAGGGTGGTGGCGACCGGGGCGGTACGGGCCGCGGTGCCCTCCTTGACGAGCAGCGGCTCCACGGCCTCGCCCAGCGCCTTCGCCGAGACCTGGCGGCCGGTGCGGCCGTCGCGTTCCACGACGACCTTGCCGTCCTTGACGCCGAGGCGGGCCTCGACCGGGCCGCCGGTGAAGGCGTGCAGCGGGCGGGCCACGTCCGGGTCGCGCAGCAGCGAGCGGGAGTCGAGCGAGGGCGTGAGCCGGCCGCCGTCGGCCGTCACCTTGAGGTGGTCGCCGAGCGTGGCCGCCGGGATGGCGAGCCGCTGGTCACCCGAGGTGAGGGTGACCGGGCCGGACATCGCGGGGGCCGCGAAGTCCCGTACGAAGCGGGACACTTCGGCCGCCGACACCTTCGGCTGCGTGAGGGAGACCGGCAGCGCGACGGCCGCCGAGCCGCCCGAGCCGACGCCGGTGCCGGTGCTGGTGCCCGTGTCCGTACCGGTGCCGGTTGCGGTCCCGTCCCCGGAGGCCGTGCCCGTTCCGGAGCCGGCGGGGTACGCGGCGCGCAGCGCCTCCACCGCCTTCTCCGTGTCCAGCTTCTGCCCTGTCCGTGGCTGGGTCACGACCGGCTTGCCGTCCGCGAAGGAGACCGCGCCCTCGCGGGCCGTGCGGTCGTGCTGCTTCGCCGCCTCCGCGACCACGGCGTGCGCCTTCGCGCCGTCGAAGGAGACGACCGGCTCGATGTCCCGGCTGCCGGAGGAGAACAGCCGGCCGATCACGGTGAACGGGTCGCGGGACGGGTCGGCCGCGCGGTCGGCGGTGGCCTTCACGTCGACCGTGAGGCCCGCCGTCGCCGGGTCGACCGTCGTCGCGGCGTCGCCGATGGTGACCCGGACCGGGTCCTTCCAGGCGGCCGGCGCGGCGGAGGTCAGCCTGGCGGCGGCCTCGGCGCGGCTCAGACCGCCGATGTCGATCCCGCTCACCCGGGTGCCGTCGGAGATGTCGTTCCCGGTGGCGACGAGGCCCGCCACATACAGTCCGCCGGCGGCGGCCGCGACCGCGCCGGTCGCGAGCGCCGCCTTCCGTATGTGGCCGCGGCGCCCGTTCGGGCCCGCGGCGGCGTGGTCGGTGGTGGAGCGGCGCACACAGCCTCCCGGTGCGGTGAGGAACAAGGGGAAAGCAAGGGAAAGCAAGGGAAAACAAGGGAGAAAATCCCGATGAGCCCCTTTCGGGGCATCCCTCGACGGTACGCCGAATAGGGCAAAGGGTCTATAAGATCCCTTTTCTTCCTGTGGTGAGACTGCTCTCATCCCTCGTGAACCAAGGCGGATCCTCGTGAGCGAAGGTGGATCCTCGCGAACTAAGGTGGATCGGTGCCCACCCCCGCCACCGGCCCCCAGTCCGTCGACCGCGCGCTCGCCCTGCTCGACGCCGTCGCCGACGCCGGTCGGCCCGTCGGGGCCAAGGTCCTGGCCCGCACCCTCGGCTGCGCCCTGTCGACCGTCTACCACCTCGCCGGCCCGCTGATCGCCCGCGGCCACCTCGTCCGCACCCCGGAGGGGTACGCGCCCGGGCCGCGCGTCCCGGCCCTGCACCGCGTCTACCAGCGCCACCACGGCATCGCCGGCGGTACGGACCACCCCGGCGCCTCCCTCGCGTCCCTCCCGTCCCTCACCGGACTCCTCGGGCACCTGCGCCGCACCGCCGGCGCCGAGGCGTACTTCACCGCCTACCGGGGCGGCCGGATCACCGTCGTCGACACCACCGCACCCGTCACCGACACCGCCCACCCCTTCACCCCCGGCCCCGAGCCGCGCGCCCACGCCACCGCCCACGGCAAGGCACTGCTCGCCGGACTGCCCCGGGAGCGGCGCCGCCGCTACCTCGACGAGCACGGCATGGCCCGCTTCACCGACCGCACGATCACCAGCGCCGAGCGCTTCGAGGCGGAGCTGGCCCGGGTGCGCGAGCGGGGCTTCGCGGTCTCGGTGGGGGAGGCGGACCCCGCGTACACCTGCCTCGCCACCGTGCTTCCCGAGCGCGGCGACGGGATCGTGCAGGCCCTGTCCGTCTCCCTCCCCACCGCCGACTTCCGGCGCCGGCACGGCGAGGTCCGAGCCGCGCTCGCCCGCGCCGTTCCGCTCTTCGCCGCGGTGGCCGGGGACGGGATTCCGGCCCTGCCGGAATCCTGAGCCGCCGCGCTGGCCGGATCCGGCGGCCGCGGCCACCCTGGACGCATGATCTTCATCGCCGTGCGTTTCACCGCCCGCCCCGAGTACGCCGACACCTGGCTGGAGCGCGTCGCCGACTTCACCCGCGCCACCCGCGCGGAGTCCGGCAACCTCTTCTTCGACTGGTCCCGCAGCGTCGACGACCCGAACCAGTACGTCCTCCTGGAGGGCTTCGCCGACGCCGAGGCCGGCGCGGTGCACGTCGCCTCCGACCACTTCAAGGCCGGTCTGGAGACCATGGCCGGTCTCATCGCCGCCACCCCCGAGATCATCAACGTCGACACCCCGCAGCAGGGTTGGGGCCCGATGGGCGAGCTCACCGTCTGACCTCCCCGCCCCCGGTCCGGGGCACCGCGCCCTGTGGCATGATCACGCCGAACGGGCGCGGTGCCCGGACAAGAGGGGGACGAACGTGTCGCCGTACATCGCCATGGCCAGCGCCGTCGTCGGGATCGCCCTGGCGATCTGCGGCACCGCCGCGCTCAGTACCGGCTGGATCCTCCCGTGGCTGCGCGGCCAGGTCGTGCGCCCGAGGCTGCACGGATCCGCCCAACTGGTCATGGCCGCCGCGCTGCTGACCCAGGCCGGCAGCGCACTGGCGGACGATCCCGACCTCCGCGTGAACGCCTCCGTCATCGGGACGGGCACCCTGCTCGTCGGCCTGCTCCTGCTCTTCGCCTCCCAGCTCAGGCCCTTCCGGCGCTGAGGCACGTCCGACGCTGACCCACCCCGGCCCGCCGCCGCGCTCCCACCCCGTCCCGCCCACGCGTCCCCACCCCGGGCCCGCGCCCCCGCGTCCCCTCCCAGCCCGCCGCCACCTGCGCCGTTCGGGTGCCTCCAGCGGGCGCCCCGCGGTACGGCGGGGTCGAATCGAGGCATGGCACCCTTCGACAGGCCCCGTACCGGCGGCGCCGCGCGAAGCATCGCCGCCGGTGACACGTGGTGGTACGCCGCCATCGCCGGTGAGGCCGCCGGATCGTTCAGCGCCCGCATACGCATACGCATGCGGCGCGCCTGCCTCACCGCGACGCTGCTGCTGACCCTCACCTACGCCGGACTCGTGCTCACCGCCACCGGCCGGCGCTGGGGCGAGGCCGCGATCGCCGGCCGGCTCGCCGATCCCGTCGTCGCGCGCGTCCTGCGCGAGCATCCCGTGCTCCAGGGCGTCTCGACGGCCTCTCCGGTCCTCGCCGTGCTGCTGCTCGCCGGCATCGGCGCCCTGCGCAAGCGGTACGCGCTCACCGGCGCCGCCCTCGGCACCCTGGCCGCCGCCCTGCTCATCGCCGAGCTCCTCCAGCGGTACGCGCCCGGCCCCCGGCTCGTCGACTCCTCCGGCGCCGCCCTGGAGAGCGGCTTCCCCGGCAGCGCCTCCGTGCTCGCCACCGGCGCCGCCCTCGGTCTCGTCCTCGTGGTCCCGCACCGGCTGCGCAGCGCCGTCGTCGGCCTCGCCGCCCTGTGGGCCGCCGCACTCGGCGCGTACACGATCGCCGCCGGACACCACCGCCCCGGCGACGTCATCGCCGCCGACCTGCTCGTGCTCGCCGCCTTCGCCGCCCTGATCGCGCTGCTCGCCCGCAGGGGCAAGGTGCGGCCCGCACGCCGGCGCGGCCTGCCGGCGCAGCGGTTCCTGGTCACCGTGCCGCTGGCCGCGCTCGCGCTCGGCGGGCTGGCCGCCGGCGCGTACCTGCTCGTCCACTGCCTGCCCGGCACCGGCCCGCTCCCCGCCGAGCTGCCCCGGATCGCCCACCGCTGCGGCCAGGCCCTCGCCGCCGGCACCGGCGCCGCCGTCGCGCTCGCCCTGCTCGGGCTCCTGCGCCACGTCGACCTGGACCCGGGCCCCGCCCCGTACCGCCTCGCGGGGCTCGTTCCCGAAGATCGGGAGGACCCCTTTCCCGAGGAGCCCGATCACGAGATATCTTGATGTCGAGCAATCTTGAGACGAGACGCAGACGTGGAGCGGAGCACACCCGGTGACTGACTCGACCATCATCTACACGCACACTGACGAGGCGCCCGCCCTGGCGACCTACTCGTTCCTGCCCGTGATCCAGGCGTACGCCTCGACCGCCGGCGTCAACGTCGAGACGCGTGACATCTCCCTGGCCGGGCGCATCATCGCCTCCTTCCCCGAGCGTCTCGAGGAGGGCCAGCGCATCGCCGACGCCCTCGCCGAGCTGGGCGAGCTGGCGAAGAAGCCCGAGGCCAACATCATCAAGCTGCCGAACATCTCGGCCTCGATCCCGCAGCTGAAGGCCGCGATCGCCGAGCTCCAGGCCCAGGGCTACGCGCTGCCGGACTACCCGGACGACCCGAAGTCCGACGAGGACAAGGACGTCCGCGCCCGCTACGACAAGATCAAGGGCTCGGCCGTCAACCCGGTCCTGCGCGAGGGCAACTCCGACCGCCGCGCGCCCGGCGCCGTGAAGAACTACGCCAAGACCCACCCGCACCGCATGGGCGCCTGGACCTCCGAGTCCAAGACCAACGTCGCCACCATGGCCGAGAACGACTTCGCCTCCACCGAGAAGTCGACGGTCATCGCCGAGGACACCACCCTCCGCTTCGAGCACGTCGCCACCGACGGCACCGTCACCGAGCTGCGCGGCCCGCTCAAGGTCATCGCCGGCGAGGTCGTCGACGCCTCCGTGATGCGCGCCGCCGCCCTCAACACCTTCCTCGCCGAGCAGGTCGCCCGCGCCAAGGCCGAGGGCGTGCTGTTCTCCGTGCACCTCAAGGCCACCATGATGAAGGTCTCCGACCCGATCATCTTCGGCCACGTCGTGCGCGCCTTCTTCCCGCAGACCTTCGCCAAGTACGGCGAGGTCATCGCCGGCGCCGGCCTCTCCCCGAACGACGGTCTCGGCACCATCCTCAAGGGCCTGGAGACCATCCCGCACGGCCTCGGCGACGAGATCAAGGCGTCCTTCGACGCCGAGATCGCCGCGGGCCCGGCCCTCGCCATGGTCGACTCCGACAAGGGCATCACCAACCTGCACGTGCCGTCCGACGTCATCGTCGACGCCTCGATGCCGGCCATGATCCGCACCTCCGGCCACATGTGGGGCCCGGACGGCCAGGAGGCCGACACCCTCGCGGTCCTCCCGGACCACTCCTACTCCGGTGTCTACCAGGCCGTCATCGAGGACTGCCGCGCCCACGGCGCCTTCGACCCGGCCACCATGGGCTCCGTCCCGAACGTCGGCCTGATGGCGCAGAAGGCCGAGGAGTACGGCTCCCACGACAAGACCTTCGAGATCGCCGCGGCCGGCACCGTCCGCCTCGTCGACCCCGCCGGCAACACGGTCCTGGAGCAGGAGGTCGCCGAGGGCGACATCTTCCGCTCCTGCCAGACCAAGGACCTGCCGATCCAGGACTGGGTCAAGCTCGCCGTCACCCGCGCCCGCGCCACCGGCGCCCCGGCCGTCTTCTGGCTGGACGAGAACCGCGCCCACGACGCCCAGCTGATCGCCAAGGTCAAGACGTACCTCGCGGAGCACGACACCGAGGGCCTGGAGATCAAGATCCTCTCCCCGGTCGAGGCCACCAAGTTCTCCCTGGAGCGCATCCGCCGCGGCGAGGACACCATCTCGGTCACCGGCAACGTCCTGCGCGACTACCTGACCGACCTCTTCCCGATCCTGGAGCTGGGCACCAGCGCCAAGATGCTCTCCGTCGTCCCGCTGATGGCGGGCGGCGGCCTCTTCGAGACGGGCGCCGGCGGCTCCGCCCCGAAGCACGTCCAGCAGCTCGTCAAGGAGAACTACCTGCGCTGGGACTCGCTCGGCGAGTTCTTCGCGCTGGCCGCCTCCTTCGAGCACCTGGCCACCACCACGGGCAACGCCCGCGCCCAGGTCCTCGCCGACACGCTGGACCGCGCGACCGGCACCTTCCTCAACGAGGACAAGTCGCCGACCCGTCGCCTCGGCGGCATCGACAACCGCGGCAGCCACTTCTACCTGGCCTTCTACTGGGCCCAGGAGCTCGCCCAGCAGACCGAGGACGCGGAGCTCGCCAAGGCGTTCGCCCCGCTCGCCGAGGCGCTCGCGGCCAACGAGCAGAAGATCGTCGACGAGCTGATCGCCGTGCAGGGCTCGCCGGCCGAGATCGGTGGCTACTACCAGCCCGACCCGGCCAAGGCCGCCGCCGTGATGCGCCCGTCCGCCACCTTCAACGAGGCCATCGCGTCCCTCGCCTGAAGGCCCGTGCGACGCCCATCGTGACGTCGCGCGCGAACGTGGCGCCACGGTGAAGTGACGCCGCGGTGACGCTCGACCGCCCCGGCCGGACCGCTTCCGGCCGGGGCGGTCGTGTCGGTGGCGCATCCGCCGGACGGGTGTGACTCTGGATGGATGAGCTGGGCATCATGGACGACCGCCGGTGTCTACACCGGGCGTGGCGGGGTGCTGACCGACGAGGCGGGTGTGCTCACGGGCGATCTGACCGTGCACACCACCTACATCGACGGCGAGGCACGCGTGGCCGTGCAGTACAGCGGCGCATCCGACTGGTTCACCATGTCGGGCAGTCCGGTCCCCTGCGGGTCGGAGGAGGAGAGCCGAGACCTGCACGACATGGTGGTCGCGGCCGTGAGGGAAGGGGGCGGGGCGACCGTCCCGACCCTGCCGCACCTGTCGGGGTAGGAAAAAGTGTTGTCGTGACCGCTCCCGGTGGTCTCCTGACCGGCGGGCCGCACCCGGCGGCCGGCGCGGTGGGAGACCAGGGGAGAGTCGGGACATGAAGAACGCGGAGGACCGCGCTGCCGCACTCGTCGAAGCGGCGCGGGCGGGTGACGAACGCGCCGGTGACGAGCTGGTACGGGCGTTCCTGCCGCTCGTCTACAACATCGTCGGCCGCGCCCTGGACGGCCACGCAGACGTCGACGACGTGGTCCAGGAGACGATGGTCCGCGCCCTCGACGGCCTGCCCGGACTGCGCGACCCGGCCCGCTTCCGGTCCTGGGTCGTCGCCATCGCCATGAACCGGATACGGCACCGCTGGCGGGAACGGCAGCAGGCACCGCTGCCCGGCCTCGACCGGGCCGCGGCCCTCGCCGACCCGGCCGGCGACTTCACCGGTCTCGCCATCCTGCGCCTCGGCCTCAGCGGCCAGCGCCGCGAGGTCGCCGAGGCCACCCGCTGGCTCGACGAGGACGACCGCGAGCTGCTCTCGCTGTGGTGGCTGGAGGCGGCCGGCGACATCGGTCGCGCCGAACTGGCCGCCGCCCTCGACGTCCCGCCCCGGCACGCCGCCGTCCGCGTCCAGCGGATGAAGGAGCGCCTGGAGACCGGCCGCGCCGTCGTACGGGCACTCGCCGCCGTGCCGCCCTGCCCCGCGCTGGCCGAGACCACCGCGGCCTGGGACGGCCGGCCCTCCCCGCTCTGGCGCAAACGCCTCGCCCGCCACCTCGACGGCTGCCGCCACTGCGCTCCGGCCCGCAGCGGCCTCGCCCCGGCCGAGGGCCTGCTCGTCGGCCTCGCGCTGGTGCCCCCGCTGGTGGCGTGGGCCGGGCGGGGCGGGCCGGCGGTGGGGACGGTGGCGTACGAGGCGATGCCGGCGTCCGCCCAGCCGCAGCCGCAGCCGCCGGCGTCCGCTCAGCCGCAGCCGCCGGCGTCCGCTCAGGCTCCCGCCCAGACTCAGGCTCCCGCCCAGACTCCCGCTCCCGATTCGCCTCCGGCGCCGGTCCCCGCTCAGGCTCAGCCTCCCACCCCGGCTCAGACGCCCGATCCCGCTTCCGTTCCGGCCGCCGTGCCCGCGAAGGCCGGGGCCGGCGGCGGGGGCCTCGGGGCGCGGCGCGGGCTGCTCGTCGTGGCAGGGGCGGTCGCGGTGCTCGGCGCGGTCGTGCTCCTCGTGCCCGGGACCGGGCCCGCAGAGCGCGGCGCGCAGCGGGCGGCGGCGGTGCCTGAGCCCGCCGTCGTCGCACCGTCGACCGTGCCCGTCCCGACCCCCCGGCCGTCGACCACCCCGCCGCCCTCGCCCCGGCCCACGCCCCGCCCCAGCCGGACCCGGGCGCCGGAGCCGAGTCCTGAGGAGCGGGTGAACCAGCTGGTCAACCGGCACCGGGCGGCCGCCGGATGCGGCCCGCTGCGCGCCGATCCCGAGCTGACGGCCGTCGCCCGCGCGTACGGCGGGGAGATGGTCCGGCGCGGCTTCTACGGGCACGAAGGCCCCGGCGGCTCGGACCCGGGCGGCCGGATGACGGCCGGTGGCTACACCTGGAGCGCCTGGGCCGAGAACCTGGCCCGGGGCCAGGCCGACCCGACCTCCGTCGTGGCCGACTGGATGGCCGACCCGCCGCACCGCGCCAATCTGCTCGACTGCCGGTTCCGGGACACCGGTGTCGCCGCCGTGCCCGGGCCCGACGGCACGGTCTGGGTGCAGGAGCTCGCCACGCCGCTCGGCTGACCAGGCCCGTCAGCCCCATCGGCCCCATCGGACCCATCGGCCCCAGCAGTCCCACCAGGCCCATCAGCCCCGTCGACCCCGTCACCCCTATCGGCCTCATCTGCCATCAGCGCGCGGAGTGGCGAAGTCCTGCACCCACCAGGGGCCGTCCCCGGACAGGTTGACGCCCACGCCGACGTCCCGGAACGCGCAGTCGAGGATGTTCTTGCGGTGCCCCTCACTATTCATCCAGTCGTCGACCACCTCGTCCGGCGTGTGCGGGCCGCGATGGATGTTCTCGCCCCAGGTCTCCCAGGCGTAGTGGGCGGCGGTGATCCGGTCGCCCCCGTTCCGGCCGTCCGGGGTGTCATGGGCGTAGTAGTCGTGGCCCGCCATCTCGTCGGCGTACGCCTGCGCCGCCTTCCGCAGCTCGGGGTCGGCGCGCAGCGGTTCGCAACCAGCCCTCTCGCGCGCGGTGTTGACCAGGCTGACCACGCGGGAGGCGTACTTCGCGACGGTCCCGGCGGCGGCCGTGTCCGGCGCGGACACCCAGGCGGCGACGGGGCGGACGAACGGCGCCCCGGGCTTCCCGGGCATCGCCGGCATCGCGGGCATCCCGGGTGCCGCGGGCCGCGGCGGTGCCGGGGCCGCGCCCGCGTCCGCCGGGGCGCCGAGCGTCATCACGTACACCCCGGCCGCCACGGTCAACGCCGCCGCCAGCGTCCCGGTCGTCGTCACGGCCGTACGGAACGGCAGGCCGCGCAGGACGGCACGCCGCCGGTGCCGGCCGCGCCCGGCCCGTCTGCGGGCGGGGGACGTGTCGTCGGGGGTGGCGTCGGGGTCGTGTGCGTCGTGCCGCATGGGGCTCCGTTCCCGGTGTCAGACGGATCGGACGGATGAGACGGCGATATCACTTTCCGGTCCCGGCGGGCGCGACACCGTTCGTCAACCGCACGTGTCAATCCCGCACGTCAAACCCGTGCGTCGAACGCACGGATCCAACCCACGCCGAACCCTTCCCCGCGCCCCTCCTCCGTGCCCCTCCGCCGGGCCGCCTCAGGCCTCCTGGTGCGGCACGACGACGACCGGGCAGGGCGCCAGGTGCAGCGCCGCGTGGGCCACCGAGCCGATCCGCTGTCCGAGTGCCCCGCGCCGTGCGCGCCGCCCCACCACGAGCAGCCGGGCGGCCCCGGACCGCGAGAGCAGCACCTGCCCGGCGCTGCCCAGCTCGACGTGCTCGGTCACCGGCACGTCCGGGAAGCGCTCCCGCCACGGCGCCAGGGCCTCGCCCAGCGCCTTCTCCTCGAAGGGGACGAGTCCGCCGGCCTCGTCGGCGAGCGCGAGCGACGACGGGCTGTACGCGATCAGCGGCGGCAGGCTCCAGGCCCGTACCGCCTGGATCGAGGCCCCGCGTGCCGCCGCCGTCTCGAAGGCGACCTTCAGGACGGGCGCGCTGTCCTCGGGGCTGCCGTCCTGGCCGACCAGGATCTCCCCGGGCGTCTCCTCGACGGCCTCATCGCCCGCCGCGCCGTCGGTCGCCGGCCCGGTGCCGCGGGAGCGGACGGCGACGACCGGCACCGGAGAGGCGGCGATGATCTGCTGTCCGTACGAGCCGAGCAGGAAGCCGGCCAGCGCGCCCTGGCCGCGGGAGCCGATCACGAGCAGTTCGGCCTCGTCCACCGTGCCGAGCAGCGCGGCCACCGGCGTGTCGCCGATGACCTGCGCGGACAGCGGCAGCCCCGGATGGCGTCCGGCGACGGCGTTCTCGGCCTCGCGCAGCACCTCGCGCGCCACTTGCTGCTGCGCGGTCGGGTCCTGGTCGAGCGGCAGGGCCAGCGGCTCCCAGCGCCACGCGTGGACCAGCCGCAGCGGCAGGCCCCGGTGCGCGGCCTCGCGCGCGGCCCAGTCCGCCGCGGCGAGGCTCTCCGGGGAACCGTCCACTCCCGCGACGATCTCACGACTCATCAGGCTGCCTCCGTCGGTCCGGCGTCGGGCCCGCCCGGGTGCGGGCCTCGTCCGACTCCAGCTTGGGGCGTCGGACCGGGCGGCGAGAGGGCCGGACGTCCCGACTTCACCCGCCGTCCGGCCCTGATCCGCCAGGTGGGTCACGCCAGCAGGGTGAGCCGGGCGTGGGTGCCGTGCAGGTAGTGGTCGCCGATGTCGCGCAGCCGGTGGTCGGGGGAGACCGGGGCGGTGAGGGCGCGGACGTTGCGCCAGAAGCGGTCGAAGCCGGGTCCGCCGGGTGCGCTGCCGTGCGGGTCGGCGGCGGTGCCGGTCACGGTCCGGTCGCCGCCGGGCGGCGGCGCCTGGTCGACGAGTTCCAGGATGCGGGTGGTGATGTCCATGGCCGCGCGGTTGGCGACCGTCTCGGCCGCCGCGACCAGGACGGCGATGTCGGCGCGCTCCTCGACGCCGAGGTCCCCTTCGGCGAGCAGCCCGTGCGCGAGGGCGTCGGTGGCGCGTTCCACAACGGTGGCGGCGGTGTGCGCGGCCGTCGCCAACTCCCCGTAGGCGAGCAGGAGGTACGGATCGTCCCCCGGCCCCGGCTCGACCGCACCGTCCGGCCGCCCGGCCCCGGCGACGGGCGGCGGCCCGGCCTGGCCGGCCCGGCTGATGTCCCGGGCCTCGGCGAGCGCCCCCTCGGCGATCCCGAGCCCGACGTGCACCAGGAGCAGCCGCAGGGCGAGCGGGGCGAGCGTGGCGTACGGGGAGACGGCGTGCTCGTCGGTGGGGAGCGCGCCGAGCACATCGGCGGCCGCGACCGGCACCCGGTCGAAGGCGACGGTGCCGGCCCCGGCGAGGCGCTGGCCCACCCGTTCGGCGTAGGGCTCCGTGAAAACCGCCGGGTGCGCCGGGTCCACCAGGACGAGCAGCAGGTCGCCGGTCTCCGTACAGCGCGCCCCGACGACGAGCCGGTCGGCGACCGTCACGCCGGAGGCGAAGGCGCGGCGCCCGTCGAGGACGTAGGCGCCGCCGCCGGCGGGGGTCAGGTCGAGTCCGGCAGGGCCGGGTTCGACCGCCCCGGCGAGCAGCCAGGCCCCGTCGACGGTGCGGGCGGGCAGGTCCGTGGCGGCGGTCCCGGGGCCGGGGCCGAGGAAGCGCGAGGTCCAGGACAGGACGCAGTGGTGGGCGAGGAGTTCGCCGATCGAGCCGTCCGCGGCCGAGATCTCCCGGACCACCCCGCACGCGGTGTGCCAGTCCGCGCCGCGCCCGCTGGGTCCCGGCGCCGTGAGCAGGGCCGGCAGGCCCGCCTCCTGGAGCCGGGCCACCTCGTCGAACGGCGCCTTGCCGGCCCGGTCGCGGGCGAGCGCGTCGACGGCGAGGTCGTCGGCGAGCTCGCGGGTGACACGGGGCCAGATGGCGTCGTCGCCGGGGCGGCCGAGCGGTGCGGAGGCGGTTCGTCGCGTGGACTTCTTCGGCGTTCTCACGTCACCTCACCGGATCCCCTCGTATCCCCACTGGATTAGTAGGGATAGTGACAGAGGGGCGTCCCGACCCCCAAGAGGCGTCCGTATCGCGGACATCGAGGTCTCAGTGGATGGATGTAACGCTCATGACCTGGGTGTTTCCAGGGACTTGACGCTCAGGGGTTGGTCCAGGCGTCCGGGGCCTCCGCGAGCGCGACGACCTGCGGCGGCAGCTTCGCCGCGGCGATGTCGGCCAGCGAGACGCCTTCGAGCACCTGGCGGACGTTCGCCCGCAGCGCCACCCACAAGGTCAGCAGCGACTCGGCCGGACCCGTGTACGACAGCTCCGGCGGCCGCACCCCGCGCACCGACACCAGCGGCCCCTCCACGCACCGGATCACGTCGGCGACCGAGATCTCCGAGGCGGGCTTGGCGAGCCAGTAGCCGCCGTTGCCGCCGCGCTGGCTCTGCACCAGACCGCCCTTGCGCATGTCGCCGAGGATGCCCTCCAGGAACTTGTGGGAGATCCCCTGGTTCTCGGCGATGGCCTCGGCCTTCACCGGCCCGGCGTCCTGGGCCGCGGCGAGCTGGAGCGCGGCGCGCACCGCGTAGTCGGCCCTGGCTGAAATGCGCATACGCGCATTATGACTGGCCGTCCCGTTCCGCACCCTTGACGAGCGCCACGACCGCTCCCACACTCGAAGACGGGAATCCGAGCGAACAGGTAGGGAAGCATGAGCGCCAGGCCCGCACCGGACACGGCAGCCGCCGTCCGGCCGCCGCGCCCGCTGGCCCTGACCTCCCGCCGTCACATCGACCTGCTGCGGGTCTGCGCCCAGGCGTAGCCGCCCCCGTACGACCTCGCCCGCACCCGGCCCGCCGGCATCCCCCGTCCATCGGCCTTCCCGCCGGCCGGCACGCCTTCCCGTACCTCTGCTGCCTCCCGGCGCGCGCAGACCTCTGCCCGCGCCCCGGCGACCCAGCACCGAGCACCCAGGGAGAACCATGTCCGTCGTCCCCGTCCGCACCGCCACCCCCGACTTCCGGGGCCGCATCGGCAGCGACATGAGCAGCGGCCACTACGCCGTGCCGCACCGCTACCGGCTCCATCTCGCCGCCGCCGACCCCGGCTGTCTGGGCGTCGCCGTGACCCACGCACTCCTCGGCCTCGACGACGTGCTGCCGCTGACCGTGCTGCCCGCGCGCCCCGACACCGCCGACGGCGGATACGACGTGCTGCGGCCCCTGTACGAGGCCAGCGCGCACCTGTACACCGGACCGGCGGCCGCGCCCGTGCTCAGCGACGGCTGGACCGGGCGCATCGTCACCACCCATGTGCCGGACATCCTGCGCGACCTCGCCCTGCGCTTCCGCGGCGAAGGGCCCGAGCTGCTGCCCGAGGGCCGCCAGGACGAGATCCGGGCCGTCGCCGACCTGTGCGAGCACAGCGTGCAGGCCGCCGCCCAGCGTGCCGGGGAACTCGGGCTCGACGACACGGCGGCCCACCGCGACCCGCTCACCGTGCTCTTCGCCGCCCTCGGATCGCTCGAACGGCGCCTCGCCCGCCACCCGTACGTCCTCGGCGACACGCTCACCGCCGCCGACGTCACCGTCTGGGTCACGCTCGTCCAGCTCGACACCGTGCACCGCTGGCACCTCGACGCCGCCGCCATGGAACGCGTCGCCGGCCACACCGCCCTCTGGGCCTACGCCGGACGGCTCGCCGCCCGCCCGGAGTTCGGCCGGCACCTCGACGTGGCCGGGCTGCTCGCCCGGCACCGGGCGCACTGCCGGGGCCGGGAGGCGGCGGGTGCCGCGATGCGGATCGTGGACTGGGACGCCACGCGCGGCTGAGCGGGACCGAGGACCGCGCGGGCCGATGGGGAGGGAGCCGCGCGGCCCGGGGCGGAGCTGCGAGCCGCGCGGGCCGAGCGGGTCGAGGGAGAGGGAGCCGCGCGGCCCGGGGGCGGGGCTACGGGCCGCGCGGGCCGAGGAGGGAAGGGCCCGAGCCGACCGGGAGTGGGGCCTGAGAGGGCCGGAGGGCCGAGGGAGGAAGAGCCCGCGCGGACCCGAGCGTTGGGGCCGAGCGGGGCAGGAGGTACGGGGAGGGCGGTGCGGTCGGTTCGGGCCGGGGGAGGGCGCTCGGCCGGTCAGCCGAAGCGGCGGCCGGCCAGTGGCCCGGTGGCGTCGCCGCCGCCCGCCCGGGCGCCGCGCAGAAAGGCCTCCAGGGCCTCCACCGAGGTCCTGGACGGCGCCCAGCCCAGCTCGTGCCGCGCCCGCTCGGTCGCGAGCAGCGGCAGCCGCAGCACCGCGTCGAAGAGATCCGGCGACGCGGGCACCGCCCGCAACCGCCAGGCCGCCGCGAGCACGCCGCGCACCGCCGAGCTCGGCACCTTCACCGGCTTCGCGTCGAGCAGCCCGGCCAGCACCTCCGCGTCGACGACCGGCTCGGCCGCCAGGTTGAACGCGCCCCGCACGTCCCGCAGCAGCGCCCGCCGGTACGCGTCGGCGGCGTCGTCGGTGTGCAGGGCCTGGAAGGTCAGCCCGGACAGCTCCGGCACGAGCGGCAAGAGCTCCGGCCGGAACAGCTGCCCCGGCACCCAGCGCCCCGCGAAGAGCCGCCGCTGCTCGCTCGCCGCCTCCTCCTTGAACAGGAAGCACGGCCGCATCCGCACCACCCGCGTCTGCGGATGATCGCGCTCGAAGGTGTCCAGGACCCGCTCCAGATACGCCTTCTCCCGGGTGTACGCGGCCCCCGGCCAGCCGTGCGTCGGCCACGCCTCCGACACCGGCGCGCCGCCCGTCGGCCCCGGGGAGTAGGCGCCGACCGAGGAGGCGTGCACCAGGACCGGGACGCGCGCGGCGGCGACCGCGTCGAAGACCCGTACCGCGCCGAGCACATTCGTCCGCCAGGTCTCCACCGGATCGTGCGTCGGCTGGAACCGCCAGGCCAGATGGACCACGGCATCCGCGTCCGCCACGTACTGGGCGAGCCGGGGCTCGTCGCCGTCCCGCGACAGGTCCACCTCCGCCCACTCGGTCCGCTCCAGCGCCAGCCGGGGCCGGCGGCGGGCCAGGCCGAGCACGGACGTGACCCGCGGCTCCCGCTCCAGGGCCCGCAGCAGGCTCGTCCCGACGTTCCCGGTGGCACCGGTGACGACCACGCGCAGCCGCTCGCTCGGACTCATGTCTCGACCTTCCGCCATCGCGGCCGTCCCCGCATGCGGGAACCCCGCCGCGGCCGCGCCCGGACGGCACCGATGACCCAACGTGACGGCATCGGTCGCGCGCGTGAGCGGCTGACCCCACGATGGACGGGCCGGGGAACCGGTGGGCCGTACGGCCGCACGACGACGTGCCCGTACGCCCGCGTGGCCGTACGGCGTCCCAGAAGGACCGAAGGACCGGAGGACCGGATGCTGCTCCCGGACAGAACCACGATCGACCGCCTGCTGCGCACCTTCCGCGAACAGGAGCGGATGGTCCTCGCCAGGCCGTACGACCTGGCGGCCCGGAGACGGTTCGAGGACACCGCGTACACCTTGTGCGTCCTGATGGGGGAGCGCAGCGCACGCCGGGCGGTGCACGCCGCCGAGCGCTACACGGCGGACGCCGGGTCCGGCCTCGGCGTGTGCGGTTCGCCGAGCGTGAGCGGGGTAACCGCCGAGTAGGCCGGACGGATCGGGCGGGAGGTGCCGGTCATGGACGGATCGGGTGCGGGGCTCTCGCCGCGCGAGCGGCGGATCCTCGACGAGATCGCGCACGACCTCGGCGCGGACGCCTCCCTCGCCCGGTCCCTCGGCGGCCGCGGGACGCGGATCCGGTTCCGCGGCGGCCGGCTCACGGGCCCCGCCGCGGTCTTCCTCGGCTCACTGGCCCTCGCCCTCTTCGTGGCGGCCGTCGCCTCCGGATCCCCGGTGCTCATCTGGGTGTTCGCCGCGGTCTGGGCGCTCACCCTGGTGTGCCTGCTGCGGCTGCTGCTCCGCTGGTCGCGCCGCCATCTGACCGGTGACGAACGCCCCCGCCCCGACGCGGACGACAGCGTCTGACCAGCGGTTCTCTCACCGTACGGCCCGTCAGTTGCCGCGGGCGCCGAAACGGCGCCACAGCCACAGCGAGAGCGCCGCGCCGAGCGCCGAGCCCACCAGGGCCAGCGGCAGCCCGGCCGCGCCGCCGGACGGGGCGGCGTCCCTGGCGGGGGGCTTCGCACCGGTCGCCGCCGCGGCCTGCACGCCCGCGCCGGGCTCCGGTCCCGCCTTCGCCTGCACCCGGTCCTGGGCCGTCCCCTGGGCCGACGCCCGGACCGTCGCCGGCACCGGGGCGCGCACCGGCTCGGGCGACGGCGGGCGCTGCGCCTTGGCCAGGTCCTTCGCGGGCTTCAGGGAGCCCACCGGCTGCACCCGCCCCCACGCGTCGAAGCCCCAGTCGAGCAGCTCCCGCGCCTCCTCGTACACGGCGAACCCGCCGCCGCCCTGCGGGTTCATCACCGACACCACGAGCGTCCGCGAGCCGTGCCGGGCGGCGACCACCAGGGTGTTGCCCGCGCCGCTGGTGTAGCCGTTCTTCACACCGATGAGACCCGGATAGCGCGCGACCCCGTCCGCGCCGGTGAGCAGCCGGTTGGTGTTGGCGATGCCGTACGACCACCCGCCGGCCGGGAAGTCGGCGTACGCGGTCGAGCAGTAGCGGGTGAACTGCGGGTCCTGGAGACCCGTACGGGCGAACACCGCCAGGTCGTAAGCGGAGGACACCTGGCCCGGCGCGTCGTAGCCGTCCGGCGAGACCACCCGGGTGTCGCGGGCGCCGAGCGAGCGGGCCTTCTCCTGCATCTGCTTCGACATCGACCGCCAGCCGCCGTTCATGGCGGCGAGCACGTGCACGGCGTCGTTGCCCGAACTGAGGAAGACCCCGTTCCACAGGTCCGACACCTTGTACGTCAGGCCCTCCTTCACGCCCACCATGCTGCTGCCCTCGCCGATGCCCTCCAACTCCTCGTCGCGGACGGTGTGACGCTCGCCCGGGGCGTGGTGGGGCAGCGCCGTCAGCGCGAACAGCGTCTTCAGCGTGCTGGCGGGCGGCAGCTGCTTGTGCGCGTTGCGCGCCGCGAGCACCTCGCCCGTGGCCGCGTCGGCCACCAGCCACGACAGCGCCGAGACGGACGGCAGCTCCGGGGCCCCGCGCAACGGCTGCACCTGGCTGCCGGAGCGGTCGAGGCGGGCGGGATCGACGAAGGGCCGCGCGGGCGGCGTGGGCTCCGCGACGGCGGCGGCCGAGGCCGCCGGGACCGGCAGGGCGAGCAGCAACGCCGCGGCACCGGCGGCGGCATGGCGGACAGCTGGCATGACGATCATTCAGCCACCGTAGGAACGCCGCCCGCGGCCCGCAGATCGGACTGCGCCGACCGGCGTAGACGGTCACGCGACCGGGGTGCGCCGGGGTGGGGCCGCGGCGCGACCGGCGTGGGGCCGGGGCGCGACCGGCGTGGGGTCGGGGGCGGGGCCGGGTTGTGGGGGTGAGCGGGACGGCGGGGCGCCGGCGTGCCGGTGATCCGGGCGCCGTACGTCCGCCCCTCCGCCCCTGCGGCCGCCCCCGCGGCCCGCGCCGCCCCGGCCACCGGTCCGGCCGTCAGTGGGGCAGGGCATGCTGGTGACGTGTCCTCATTCCCGTACCAGAGCAGGCCCGTTGCCCCGACGGGTGCCCCGCCGCCGTCCGAGCACATGATCGTCTGCGGTGACGACGTCCTCGCCCACCGGCTCTCGGCCGAACTCAACGAGATGTACGGGGAGCGGGTCACCCTGCTCGTCCCGCCGCCCGGCGAGCGGCCGGGCCGGGGCGGCCGGGTCGTCGGGCGGCCCGAGGCGCGCACCGGGCGGGCCATGGCGCTCTTCGGACGGGTGACGGCGGCCGTCACCCGCACGACCGGGACCGGGAGTGGAAGTGGGAGCGGTGGCGCGCCGACGGCGGGTGCCGCGGAGGAGCGGCCGGCGGTGCGGGTCGTCGAGACCGCGGAGGTCGACGACACCGCGCTGCTCGACGCGGGCGTCGAGCGGGCCGCCGCGCTCGCCCTGGTGCACGAGGACGACGAGCGCAACATCCGTACGGCGCTCGCCGCCCGCCGGCTCAACCCGCGCCTGCGGCTGGTCATCCGGCTCTACAACCGCAGGCTCGGCCAGCACCTGGCCACCCTCCTCGACCAGGCCGCGGCCGTCGTCGAGCCGGGCCTCGACCCGGGCAAGCTGGACGCCGCCACGACCGTGCTCTCCGACGCCGACACCGCCGCTCCGGCGCTCGCGGCCACCGCCGTCGCCGGCAGCAAGAAGGTCATCCAGGCCGGCGGGCTGCTGCTGCACGCCGTCGATCGCACCCCGTCCGCGCCGGGCGAGGCCGCCGACCCGGGCCTGTGTCCGCTCGCCCTGCTCTCCGCGACCGCCGGCGACCCGGCCGGCTGCGAGGGCTCCGAGCGCAGCGGAGATCAGGGCCCGCGGCTGCTGCCCGCCGAGGCCGAGGTGGCGGCCGCCACCGGGCGCGGAATCGTCGCCCTGGAGACGCTCCGCTACGAGGGTCCCGCGCAGACCTCCGGCTGGCTCGGCGCGTCCGGGCTGCCCGTCGGCTCGCTGTTCTCGCGGCGGCTGCGCTGGTCGCTCGCCGGGGTCGCCGCGGCCGTCGTCGCGCTCACCCTCGCGTCCACGCTCACCACCGGCGACCATCCGCTGCACGCGGCCTATCTGATCCTGCTCGACATCTTCGCCATCGGCGATCCGGCCGTCGGGCAGCCGACCAGCCGTCAGGTGCTGCAGATCCTCGCCGGATTCGTCGGACTGCTCCTGCTGCCCGTGGTGATCGCCGCGCTCCTGGAGGCCTTCGGCACCTTCCGCAGCGCGACCACCCTGCGCCGGCCGCCGCGCGGACTGTCCGGGCACGTCGTGCTCCTCGGCCTCGGCAAGGTCGGCACCCGCGTGCTCGCCCGGCTGCGCCGCATGAACATCCCGGTGGTCTGCGTCGAGGCCGATCCCGAGGCCCGCGGGCTCGCGCTCGCCCGGCGGCTGCGGGTGCCGACCGTCATCGGCGACGTCACGGAGGAAGGCGTCCTGGAGGCCGCCCGCATCCACCGCGCCGGCGCCCTGCTCGCCCTCACCAGCGTCGACATCACCAACCTGGAGGCCGCGCTGCACGCCCGCTCGCTCAGCCCCGGGCTGCGGGTCGCGCTCAGGCTGTACGACGACGACTTCGCCACCGCCGTCTACCGCACCCTGCGCACCGCCTACCCGCACGCCGTCACCCGCAGCCGCAGCGTCTCGCACCTCGCGGCGCCGGCCTTCGCCGGATCGATGATCGGCCGCCAGATCCTCGGCGCCATCCCCGTCGAGCGCCGGGTGCTCCTCTTCGCCGCCCTCGACGTCGCCGACCATCCGCTCCTGGCCGGCCGCACCACCGCCGAGGCGTTCCGCCCGGGGGCCTGGCGCGTGATCGCCCGCGGTGACGCCGGCGTGCCGCACGACCGCTCCGGCTACGTCCCGGTCTGGGAGCTGCCGCCCGGCACGGTCCTCGGCCCCGGCGACCGCGTCGTCCTCGCCGCCACCCGCCGCGGCCTCGCCGAACTCCACGGCCGCCACCCGAGGCAGCCGGGGGAGGACGCGCCCACCGAGCCGGCGGGGGAGCACGTCGGCTGAGAGGCGGCGGCGGGCCCGTGGAGCCCGCGTCCGCGCGCCGGACCGTCGGGGAGACGGATCACGACCGCGTGCCACGGACCCCGTGCCGCACGCGAAAGGCCGGCTCAGCGCGGTGCCGCCGCCCTCGGCGACCCGCGCCGACGACCCTCCCGGCGCTCACCCCGCCCTCCCCCGTTCGGCGGCGGGGGAGGCCCGCAACGCCGCCACCAGGCCGAGCAGCCGCGCCTCGTTCCCGGAAAGCCCCGCTTCGCGCAGCGCCGCGTCGGCCTCCGCCATCGGATGCGTGAGCATCGCCGCCGCGTACGGCTCCAGGTGCGGGTCGGAGAGCACGGCCTGGGTGGATTCCAGCAGCCGCAGATACGCCTGGGCGGCGGCGCGCTCGCGGCCGGTGATGGTCGTCATGTCGGGCTCCCTGTCCGATGGTTCGAGACTGACGCGTCCACCCTCTCGTACGGGTCTGACAATCAGGCCCCGGCGGCGTCCAGGCGGTCCGCGAGCCGGGTCAGGAACACCCGCTGACCGGCCACCAGAAGCGGTTCGGCGTCCGCGAGTCCGTACCAGCCGACCCGGTCGACCTCCGGGAACTCGCGCTGTGTGCCCGAGCCGCGCGGCCACTCCATCGTGAAGGTCCCCGGCACCACCGCCGCCGGGTCGAGATCCGCCTCCACCGCCCAGACGGTGACGACCTTTCCGCTGCCCTGCCGGGCCTCGCCGAGCGCGATCCACTCCCCGTCCGGCGCCGGCAGCCCCAGTTCCTCCTCGAACTCCCGGCGCGCCGCCGCCTCGGGCGGCTCCTCCTGCCCGTACTCGCCCTTGGGGACCGACCAGGCGGCCTCGGACCGGGAGGCCCAGAACGGGCCGCCCATGTGGGCGATCAGGACCTCCGTCCCGCCGTCCGGGGTGCGGCGGAAGAGGAGCAGACCGGCACTGCGCTTCTCGGGCATGGCGCCCAGTGTGGCGGACCGGTCGGCCCGATGCGACCGGTCCGCCGTCCCGCGCCGCGCCCCCCATGCGACCGATCCGGCTTCCCGCGCCGCGCCCCCGATGCGACCGGTCGGCCATCCCGCGCCGCGGGCCTCGACGCGTCGGAAAAGATTGACGCGTCGGAGAATCCCGACGTAATGTGGCGGCATGCCCACCGACGTGTTCGGCGTGCTGGCCAATCCGGTGCGCCGCAAACTGCTCGAAACCCTGCGGGAAGGACCGCGCTCCACCGGCGAGCTGGCCGCGATGTTCGCGCTCGGCCGGCCGGCCGTGTCCGAGCACCTGGCCGTGCTCAGGTCCGCCGGACTCGTGCAGGAGGAGCCGCGCGGCCGCCATCGCTACTACCACCTCCGGCCGGCCCGCCTGGTCGAGGTGAGCGACTGGCTCCACCCCTTCGAGCACTACTGGAACCGGCGCCTCGACGCCCTGTCCGACTTCCTGGACGAACAGAAAGAGGAGAACGAGACATGACCGATCAGTCCGCGACCGACACCATCCACTGCGCCAAGTTCCTGGCCCACCCGCCGGCCGCCGTCTGGGCCGCGCTCACCGAACCCGGGCTGCACGTCCGCTGGTGGGCCGCCGGGGACGTCAAGCCGGTCGTCGGTCACCGGTTCACGCTCGACATGGGCGACTTCGGCGTCCAGCCCTGCGAGGTCACCGAGGTCGAGGACGAGCGGCTGTTCACCTACCGCTTCGCCGAGGGCACCCTCGACACCACGATCACCTGGCGCCTCGAACCGGAGGGCACGGGCACCCGCCTCTTCCTCACGCACGCCGGCTTCGACCTCGACTCGCCGCTCGGCCGCCAGGCGTTCGCCGGCATGACCGCGGGCTGGCCGCACGTCATCGACCGCCTCGTCCCGCTCCTGGACGAGGAGTCGGGCGCCTCCGCCGCGGAGTGACGCCCGATCGACGAGGCACCCCTCAGGCCGGACCGGCCGCCACCCGGAAGCCGATGTTGCCGGTCGAGCTGTCGGGCGTGTTCGAGCTGCGGGCCGCGACACGGTAGCGGTTGCAGTAGGAGTCGTGGCAGAGGTACGAGCCGCCGCGCATCGCCCGGGACGTCTCCTCGCCGGGAGCGAACCGGTCCGCGCACCACTCCCAGACGTTGCCGACCGTGTTGTAGAGGCCGAAGCCGTTGGGCCGGAAGGACTTCACCGGAGCCGTGGAGACATGGCCGTCGGCGGCGGTGTTGACGTCCGGGAAGTCGCCCCGCCAGATGTTGCAGAGGTGGCGGCCGCCGGGCGCCAGTTCGTCCCCCCACGGGTAGCGTCGCTGCTCCAGGCCGCCGCGGGCCGCGTACTCCCACTCGGCCTCGGTGGGCAGGCGGGTGCCCGACCAGGCGCAGTACGCCTGGGCGTCGTTCCAGGACACATGGACGACGGGGTGGTTCTGCCGGTCGGTGACGTGCGAGCCCGGGCCCTCGGGGCGGCGCCAGGAGGCGCCCTCCACCGCCCGCCACCACGGCACGGCCGCCACGGGCCGGGAGGCCGCCGCCACCTCCTCGGCGAGGAAGGCCCCGAAGACGAAGGAGAAGCCGAAGCGCTCCGCCTCGGTGGTGTGGCCCGTGGCCTTCACGAAGGTGGCGAACTGGGCGTTGGTGACGGCCGTGGCCGAGATCCGGAACGGTGCCACCGCGACCTCCCGCACCGGCCCCTCGGCATCCGCGGGGAAGCCGTCCGGGTCGTCGGTGCCCATCAGGAAGCGGCCGCCGGGAAGGCGGATCAGCTGCCGGGCCACCCGTGAGGGCGGCGGCGCGGGAGGCGGGGGTGCGAGGGTGAGCGCCGGGCCATGGGCGTCGGCGCGGCCGGGGGTGCAGCACGAGGACATGGCGGCTCCGTCGGGACGGCGGGCGGCGCGGGGGCCCCGGGCGCGGGGGGCGGGGGGCCCGGCGGGGGGGGCGGGGGGGGGGGGGGGGGGGGGGGGGGGGCCGGGGCGGGGGGCCCCGCCCCCCCGGCCGGATCTTCCGTGAGGGTGCGTTTCGGTGCGGTCGGGCCCGAGTGGTCGGGTGGAGCGCTCGGCCCGAGTGGTCAGGCCGTGCGGTCGGCGGCGAGCCGCGCGGCGAGGGCGGGGATCCCGAGGGCCTGCTCGTCGGCCGGCGTGGCCTGGTAGAGCTTGTTGGTCAGCTGGTACGGGTCGTTCACCAGGTCGTAGTACTCGCGGAAGGTGACCTGGCCGGTGCCGGAGACGGTGCCGTTCCCGTCGGTCGTCAGGTCGTAGTACTCCGTGTACTGCTTGTCCTTGGCGACGTACGTGGACCAGGTCGGCACCCCGCCGGCGGCCGTGCCCTGCTTCCACCACTCCACGAGCAGGTGGTCACGGCTCGCGGACGACAGCAGGGACTGGCCGTCCTGCGGGGTGTCGGGCGTGATGCCCGCCGCGTCGAGGATGGTCGGCGCGATGTCGATGTTCGCGACGATGCGGTTGTCCACGGTCCCCGCGGCCCGTCCGCCGGCCGGCCAGGAGAGGTAGAACGGCACCTCGTGGGCCGGGCGGTAGGGCACCGACTTGGCGGTCCAGCCGTGGTCGCCCCAGCTGAAGCCGTTGTCGCCGATGTAGATGACGAGGGTGTTGTCGAGCTGGCCCAGGGCCTGGAGCTTGTCCTTGAACGCCTGCACCGCGTCGTCGACGGAGAGCAGGGTGCGCAGCTGCTCGGCACGGATGGTCCGGCCGTCGGCGAGGGTGCCGGTGGCGTTCTTGATGTAGGGCGGCTTGTCGCTGCGGTCGTTCTCGGGGACCGAGGGCCGGCCGTTCCAGTCCGGGACGACGGTGTCCGCGTACTTCGCCTCGGGCGTGCGCGGACCGTGGGAGGCGTACGGGGTGACGTAGGCGAACCAGGGCCGGGAGTCGGTGGCGGCCTTGTCGAGGAAGTTCAGCGTGCGGTTCTTGATGATGTTCGTGGTGTAGCCGTTGATCGTCTGGACGGTGCCGTCGACGTTCCACTGGGCGTTGACGTAGGCGGGCTGGAGGAGGGCGAACTCCTCGAAGTGCGGCGGGTTGTCCGACAGCGTCCAGGAGTTGAGGTACTTGCCGAACAGGCCGGTGCGGTAGCCCGCCTGCTTGAGGTACCGCTGCACGGTGGTGTTCTGGTCCAGCGCGTACGAGGCCTTGTTGTTGCGCACACCGTGGTTGTGGGCGTGACGGCCGGAGAACACGCTGGAGCGCGAGGGCGCGCACAGCGGGGTGGCGACGTGGCCGTTGGAGAACCTGACGCCCTGGTCGGCGAGCCAGGCCAGGGTCTTGGGCAGGGCCCAGTCGGTGTGCTTCGGCTGGTCGTCGGTGACGATCAGCAGGATGTTGGGGCGGCCGGCGGCAGCGGCCGGGCCGGCGGCGGCGACCTGCGCGAGGCCGGGTACGGCCGTGGCGGCCGCGACGGCGGCGGCGCCGCCGAGGAAGCCGCGGCGGCTCACCGGGTGTCGTCTGTTCTCGCTCATGATGTCCACTTCTCCTGGAGCTCGACGCAAGAGGGCACGGCGGACGGGCGGCTGCGGGCCGCCGACCGCCGCGGTGCGGAAGGGGAAGAGACGGGAGCCGGGCGGAAGCGCCGGGTGGGGATCCCGTGGGAGAGGAGGGCGCGTTCAGCGCGCCGGGGCGACCGTACACAGGGCGCTCGCCGTGTGCCCCTGGTCGACGTGGCGGCGCGCAGTGAGGATTCCTGCTGCCATGTCCATGACGATAGAGGAAGCGGAACCGCCGCTCCATGTACGGCGGATGAAATGGCGGACCGCCCCGTGGTCCCCGCCGCGGTCCGCCCTTGGCCGGTCTGCCCCTGGCCGGTCCCCGCCGCGGTCCGCGACCGGCCGGACGACGCCCGCTACGTCTTCCGGATTCCGCGCCCGTCGAGCCGTACCAGCACCGGTCCGCCCGACGGATCCGCCTGCGCCGCCCACGCGGCCGTGTGCCGCAGCGAGCGGTGCGGTTCCACAAGTGCCGGGAGGCGCTGCTCGTGGAGCAGCCGGTCGTCCTGGCGCACCGTCAGGACCGGCCGGAGGAGACGGGTCGCGGGGCGGAGCAGCAGCGTGGCGGCGGGGGCGGTGAGCCGGCCCGGCGACAGCCAGCGCAGCTCGCCCGCCGGTACCAGCGCGAGCCCCGGCGCCGGCCAGGGCTCACCCGCCAGATGCGCCAGGACCGCCGCGGCCGCCGCGCGGCCCTCCGCCGCGGCCACCACGGCCGGTTCGACGCCCCGCAGCAGGTTGCCGGCCGCGAAGACGCCCGGGACCGGCGTACGGAAGGCGGAGTCGACCGACGGGCCGCGGGTGGCGCGGTCCAGCGGGACGCCCGCCGAGCGGGCCAGTTCGTGGTCCGGCAGCCAGTCGCCGGTGAACACCACCGTGTCGCACCGCAGCAGCCCCGTCCGGCCGTCCGCACCGCGCACCAGGACGCCCGACAGCCGCCCGCGGCCCACGAGTTCGGTCACCGTCGCCCCGTGCAGGACGGGCGTGTCCGGCACCCGCGGCCCCCGGGGCCGGTCCGCGACGACGGCCGCCACCGCGACCCCGGCCCGGCGCAGGGTGCGGGCCGCGTGCCGGGCGACCGGGTCGGCGCCGACGACGACCGCACGGCGTCCGATCCGCTCCCGGCGCAGCCCGAACAGCTCCACGGACTGCTGGAGTTCACCCGTGCTCAGCACGCCGGCCGGCCGCGATCCCGGCACCAGCCGGGCGCTGCGCGGCCGCTCCCGCGCGCCCGTGGCGAGGAGCACCGCCCGGGCCGTGATCCGCTCCGGCCCGGTGGGAGCCGTGACCTCCACCGTCAGCGGGCCGGCCCAGCCGGTCGCGCTCACCCCGGTCCGCACGACCGCCCCGGCCCGCACCGCGGCCCGCACCGCCCGGCGGGCGTAGGCCGGACCCGGCCAGGCCCCGAAGCCGGGGCGCGCGCAGTGCCGCGGCACCCCGCCCGCCGCCGTCTCCCGCTCCAGGACCTCCACCCGGCCGGCCCCCGCGGCCGCGAGCCGCGCCGCGGCGGCGAGCCCCGCCGGGCCGCCGCCCACGATCAGCACGTCCACCGAACGGTTCACCGCGCCCCCTCCTCGAACAGTGCCCGGACCGCCGCCCCGCAGGAGAAGCCCTGGCAGCGGCCCGCCCGCGCCCGGGTACGGCGCCGCAGCCCGTCGAGGGACGCGGGCGGCACGGTGGAGGCGAGCGCGTCGCGGATCTCGCCGCGGGTCACCCGCTCGCAGTGGCAGACGATCGCGCCGTACGCGGGGTCGCGGGCGATCAGCCCGGCGTCCCGGTACGGGCGGGGGAACGCCTCGCCGAGGTTCGGCATCCGCACCGGCGCGAGAGGACGCCCGGCGCCCAGCTCCAGACCCGCCGCGGCGAGGAGTTCCACCGTGTGCCGGCCGAGGGCCATCGAGGCCGTCAGGCCGGTGGAGCGGATGCCACCGACCGTCACGTACCGCAGCTCGGGATGGGCGGCGATCCGGTAGTCCTCGGCGCCGGTGGCGGCGCGCAGGCCCGCGTAGACGGCGGTGACCTCCTCGTCGAGCAGCGCGGGCAGGATCCGGCCGCCCTGCGCGCGCAGCGAGGCGAGCCCCTCGGCCGTCGAACCGGTCGCCGCCTTGTCGTCCAGGTCCTCGGCGGTCGGCCCGAGCATCACGTTGCCGTACACCGTCGGCGCGATCAGCACGCCCTTGCCGAGCGCGCCGGGCACCGGAAGCAGGATGTGCCGGACCAGGCCGCGCGCGAACTTGTCGAAGACCATGAGCTGTCCGCGCCGCGGGGTGACCGTGAAGTCGTACCGCCCCATCAGCGCGTCGAAGGCGTCCGCGTGGAGTCCGCAGGCGTTGACCAGGAAGCGGGTGCGCAGCACCCCGCGCCGGGTGATCAACCGGTGCGGGGCGCCGTCGTCACCCGGCCGGATCCGCTCCACCGGGCAGTCCAGGTGCAGGTCGACACCGGAGCGCACGGCCTGGGTGGCGTAGGCGAGCGGGGTCGTCCACGGGCAGATGACGGCCTCGCCCGGCACGCCGAGCGCGCCCAGTGCCCCCGGACCCAACTCCGGTTCGCGGGCGTACAGTTCGGCGGCCGTGAGCGGCCGGGTGCCGTGGTGCCCGTTGCGTACGGCCTTGTCGGCGAGGCGGGGCAGCGCCGCGAGCTGCTCCTCGTCCCAGGCGACGAGCAGCGCGCCGACGGGCTCGACGGGGATGCCGGTCTCCTCGGCGTACGCGGCGAGCAGCCCGGCGCCCTCGCGCACGAGCCGGGCCTCCAGGGAGCCGGGCACCGCGTCGAAACCGGTGTGCAGGATGGCCGTGTTGGCCTTCGAGCTGCCCTCGCCGATGTCCCCGCTCGCCTCCACGAGCGCGACCCGCAGCGAGTGGCGCGCCAGCTCGCGGGCGATGGCGCAGCCCACCACGCCCGCGCCCACGACCGTGACGTCGTACGCGGCCCCGGGCGCCGAGCTGTCCGGCAGCGCCCCGCGCCGGGTGACGCTCATGCGCCGGAT
This sequence comes from Streptomyces sp. NPDC004327, assembly GCF_042873935.1. NCBI lineage: Bacteria > Bacillati > Actinomycetota > Actinomycetes > Kitasatosporales > Streptomycetaceae > Streptomyces > Streptomyces sp. NPDC004327. Next base: position 602,596 of record NZ_JBIAME010000004.1, read on the forward strand.
CCGTCGCCGTCGGCGAGCAGCGACGCCACCGCCGTGCGGAACCGGCCCAGCCGGTCCGCCGCCTCGTCCGCGGTGATCCGCGGCTCGTAGACCGCCGACGGCTTCCACACGGGCACGGCCTCGTGGAGAGGGAGTCCGGGGGAGTGTCCGAGGCGGGCGACGGCCGCGACGCCGAGGGCGGTGGCGTCGGGGAGGGCGGAGACCTCGACGGGGCGCTGGAGCAGGTCGGCCTGGGTCTGCATGAGCAGGGCCGAGCGGGTGAGGCCGCCGTCGACCCGCAGGGTGGTGAGCGGCGTGCCGAGGTCGCCGCCCGCGGCCGTGGCCAGCTCGGCCACCTGGGCGGCGATGCCCTCGCACAGGGCGCGGACCAGATGGCCGGGCCGGGTGTCGAGGCCCAGGCCGGTGAGCGAGCCGCGGACGTCGCCGCGCCACCAGGGGGCGGCCAGGCCGGCGAGGGCGGGCACGAAGGTGACGCCGCCGCTGTCGGGGACGGCGCCGCCGACCGGGTCGAGGTCCCGGGCGCCGCCGATCACTCCGAGGTCGGTGAGCCAGCGGACCGCGGAGGCGGCCGTGTAGACCTGTCCGTCCAGGCAGTAGCTGGTGTCTCCGGCGAGCCGCCAGGCGACACAGGCGACCAGGCCGGAGTCGCCGCGGCGCGGCGCGGGCCCGGTCTGGGCGAGCAGGAACGCCCCGGTGCCGTAGGTGCACTTGGCGGTGCCGGGTGCGGTCACGTCCTGGGCGAGCAGGGCGGCCTGCTGGTCGACGAGGAGGCCGGTGAGCGGGAGCGGCGGCCCGAAGGCGGTCGTGGTGCCGACGGGCGTGTCGCAGTCGACGACCCGCGGCAGCCGCTCCGCGCCGAGTCCGTAGACGTCGAGCGCGGCCTCGGACCAGGCGACGGTGTCCAGGTCGAGCAGTCCGGTGCGGCCGGCGGTGGCGGCGTCGGTGACGAAGGCGCCCGTGAGCCGGTGCACCAGCCAGGCGTCGCTCGTCGTGACCACGCCCGCGCCGGTCAGACTGCGACGGATCCAGGCCATCTTCGGAGCGGCGAAGTAAGGATCGAGCGGCAGGCCGGTGATCCGTGTCAACTCCGCGGCGTCACCGGCGAGTTCGGCGCAAACGGAAGCCGCCCGGCGGTCCTGCCAGACCAGCGCGTCGCCGAGCGGCTCACCGGTCCGCGGATCCCAGGCGAGCACCGTCTCGCCCTGGTTGGCGAGGCCGACGGCGACGGCGGGCTCGCCGGCCTCGCCGAGCGCCGCGCGTCCGGCCGCGACCACGGAGTCGTACAGCTCACGGGGGTCGACCTCGACGAGTCCGCCGGGCAGGGCGCGGGGGCGCACCGGGGCGAAACCGGCGCCGAGGACGCCGCGTTCGGGGCAGACGACGAGCGCCTTGGTGCCCGACGTGCCCTGGTCGACGGCGAGTACCGGGCCCGTCATGTGCGCGACTCCCTGTCGTCGGTCTGGCGTCGATCCGTGGAAGGCGGACCGGCGGGGTCCGCCGGGCTTCCTTGATCGTGGAACCGGTCAGCCTGATGCAGCCGTGACCGTCCGTCAAGACTTCCCGGCCGAGGTCGTCAGGTTCGTCCGCTTCGCTGACATCAAGTCAAATCCGGTCGCTGGCTGATTAGTTACGGTCACGGAGAAAAGTGGATCGGTCACGTCCGGCGACCTCTATAGTGATCGCCGTTCAAAGGCCGGGACGGACACGCCCTCCATCCCAGGGGACTGACCATCCCCTTCACCGACCCCGACCCCACGAGGAACCATGTCGCCCACCCCCCGACGCGTCGCCTGATGGCGGCGCAAGGCTTCCGGCCCGTCTACCACCCGGCGGGCCACGACCACGCCCTGCGCGGCGCCGTCCAGGACCTGCGGACGGGCCGCTGGGTGGCCATGGCCCGATTACTCGACGAGACCTCCGGTTGGTCCGGCTGGACCCGCCGCACCCAGGTGCTCGCCGCCGTCGCCGCCGGAACCGACGTCGTCGAGACCTGGCGCGCCGAGCAGCCCGACTCCGCCGCCGCCACCGTGATGCACTCCCGGGTCGCCGTCGAGCGGGCCGTACGCGCCCACCGCACGACCCACGCCCGCACCCGCGAACTGTGGCAGGAGGCGTGGACCGCCTGCCTGGCCGCCGCCGAGCGCGCCCCCGCCGACCCGGTGCCCTGGGTGGGCCGCCTCGCCCTCTCCGTGCTCGACGCCCAGCAGCGCATGGAGGAGCACCGGCTCGCCCCGCCCGCCCCCATGCTGCCGCCCGGACCCTGGGGACTGCTCGCCGAGGCCGAGAAGCGCGACCCGTACAACCGCGAGGCGCACCACCGGATGCTCCAGTTCGTCTACGCACGCCGCTCCGGCCCCCTCTCCGAAGCGGTCAACTACGCCCAGTGGGCGGCGTCGATGGCCCCGGTCGGCTCCGCCCTGCACGCCCTGCCGCTCTACGTCCGGGTCGAGCGCTACCGCCGCGAACGCGGCCACGAGCGCGCCCTCGACCTGCACTGGGTGGCCGAGGACGCGATCCGCGACACCCGGCGCGCCATGGACAGCTGGTTCCTCTTCTGCGCCACCGAAGAGGCCAGCCTGCTCGACCTCAACTACCTGGCGCACGCGCTCTACGGCGGCCTGCGGTTTCCCGACGCGGCCCGCGTCTTCGAGTCGCTCGGCCCGTACTGGACCCCGCAGCCCTGGTCGTACCGCACCGACCGGCCCGACGAGCGCGGGCCCGCCGAAGACGTCTTCCTGCGCGCCCGGGCCCGCTGCCTCGGCGCCGCCTCCGAGGGCCGCACCGGCCCCTGAGCGCCCCCACGCCCCCCCGCACCACCCCGTCCCCCTCTCCCCCCGGAGGAACCCATGTCCCGCCCCGCTCCCACCGACGCGATACGCAAGCCGCCACCGCCCCACAGGGACGAGGAGGCCCGGCTCAGAGAACTCGGCTACCAGCCCGTCCTGGCCCGCCGGATGGGCGGCTTCGGCAACTTCGCCATCAGCTTCTCGGTCATCTCCGTGCTCTCCGGCTGCATGACCCTCTACGGCTTCGGCCTCGGCACCGGCGGCCCGGCCGTGATGCTCTGGGGCTGGGCCGGCGTCGGCCTGTTCGTCCTCTGCGTCGGCCTTGCGCTCGCCGAGGTCACCAGCGCCTACCCGACCTCCGGCGCGCTCTACTACATGGCCGACCGGCTCGGCGGCCGCCGCTGGGGCTGGTACACCGGCTGGCTGAATCTGCTCGGTCTGCTCGGCGCCATCGCGGGCATCGACTACGGCGCCGCGCTCTTCACCGGCGCCTTCCTGAACCTCCAGTGGGGCATCGTCCCCACCCCCGAGTCCACCTTCGTCACCTTCCTGGTGATCCTGCTCGTGCACGCCGTGCTCAACCTCTACGGCGTCCGGCTGGTCAGCGTCCTCAACTCGATCAGCGTCTGGTGGCACCTCGGCGGCGTCGCTCTCATCGTCGGCGCCCTCGCGTTCGTCCCCGACCACCACCAGTCCGCGGCCTTCGTCTTCACGAAGTTCGTCGACGACACCGGCTGGGCCAACCCGCTCTACGTGGCCGCGATCGGCCTGCTCCTCGCCCAGTACACCTTCTCCGGCTACGACGCCTCCGCCCACCTCTCGGAGGAGACCGCCAACGCCTCGGTGGCCGCCGCCAAGGGCATCGTCCGCTCCATCTGGGCCTCCTGGATCGCCGGCTTCGCGCTGCTCGCCGGACTCACCTTCGCCATCAAGGACTACGCGGCCACGCAGAACACCCCCACCGGCGTGCCGCCCGCCCAGATCTTCCTGGACGCGCTCGGCGAGGGCGGCGCCAAGGCCCTGCTGCTCGTGGTGATCGTCGCCCAGCTCTTCTGCGGCAACGCCGAGGTCGCCGCCGCCAGCCGCATGGTCTTCGCCTTCAGCCGCGACAACGCCCTTCCGGGATCCTCGATCTGGCGCCGCGTCAGCAGCAGCACGCACACCCCGGTCCCCGCCGTCTGGCTCTCCGTGGCCGTCGCCGCCCTGCTCGCCGTGCCCTCGCTCTACTCGGCCACCGCGTACGGCGCCGTCACCGCGATCAACGTCATCGGCATCACCCCGGCCTACGCCATCCCGATCCTGCTGCGCCTGCGCGCCGGCAAGGACTTCGTCCCCGGCCCGTGGAACCTGGGCCGCTGGAGCCGCCCGATCGGCTGGATCGCCGTCGTCTGGGTGGCCTTCGTCACCGTGCTGTTCTGCCTGCCGCAGCGCTCGCCGGTCACCGTCGACACCATGAACTACGCGGTGATCGCCCTGGCCGTCGTCCTCGTCCTGGCCAGCGTGTGGTGGTACGTCGCCCGTCGCTCGTACGGCACGCCGCAGTCGTACGGCACGGCGCGCGAGGAGGCGGAGATCGCCGAGGGAATCGTCTGACATCCCTGCCGGCAGCCGCGACCGGCCGGCGGGCGCCAGGGGTGTCCCGCCGATCACGCCGGGCTCGCGGCTCCCTGATCCGGGCTGACCGGCGAGACGCCCCCTGGTGTCGGCCCGTGCCGGGGCCGGTCAGCCCGCGAACTCGTAGGTCCAGGCCCCCGTACGGGCCGGGAGGTCGATGTCCGTGACCTCCAGGGCGTGCCCGTGCTGGTCGCTCACCACCCGGTGCACGCTGAGGGCCGTACCGCCCGCCGCCTCCGCGGCGCCGCGCTCCGGGGCCGCCCGGTCCCGGACCGCGGCCGCGGCCGGCACGCCGACCGACTCGCGGTGGGTGGTGCGCAGGCCCGCCTGGTGCATCCAGTGGTAGAGCAGCCGCAGATCGGGCTGCCGGTACCGCTCGACGACGCGCCGGTAGCGGCCCAGCTGCGGGATCTCGGCGAGCGCGGGCCGCGAGAACCAGGAGACCGAGCGCTGCAGCGAGGCGCCGGCCGGGGTCAGCACCACATGGCGGTGCACCAGCGTGGGCTCCCCGGGCGCCAGTGCGAGCCGCCGGGCGAGCGACACGGGCGGCGCCTCCCAGGACAGTGCCGCGCGCACCAGGGCGTCGGCGGCCCGCGGGCCGCCCGGGAAGAACTGCCGCGGCGCGGCGGGCGGACCGGGTGGCCCGTCCGCCGGGCCCGCGAGCGGATCGGCGGGCGGGTCGGCGGCGAAGGTGCCGCGCCGGTCGGTGACCACGAGGCCTTCCTCGCGCAGGAGTTGCAGTGCGCTGCGGACGGTCTGCCGGTTGACGTGGAAGCGGAGCGCGAGATGGCGCTCGGACGTCAGCCGGCTGCCGGGAGGAATGCGGCGATGGGTCAGGTCGTCACGGAGTGCGGCGGCGACCCGGAGGTAGAGCGGAAGCTCCGCCCTCGGCCCCTGCTCGGGAACGGGCTCGGCCATGTCTCGGACCCTCTCTGTCGTGCTGGGTTCAACCATTGCTCGGTGTGACCAACCGAGCCGTGTGGGTGATCAATTCCTATCATTGGTCTAAACCATTTCGGAAGTCCCGTCGGCGAGAGTGGCCGAAACGAGCGGCGCGCCTTGTAATGGATCGCATCAGGAACAGCGGCGACAGCGGCGTTCACAGCGGCGGCCGCGGCGGTGCGAGGAGGCGGTGAGGCCGGATGACGACGCCGTCCGAACGGGCCCGGCGGGGCAAGTCCGCCCGCGAGCGGGTCCCACGGTCCTCGCACGGCCGCTGGATACCCTCCTCCCAGCGCCCCGACCCGATCGCCCTGCTGGAGCGGGAGGCCGTCGACCGGCTGCCCGAGCTGGCCCCCATCCGCTACGGCCGGATGGCCGTCTCGCCCTTCGCCTTCCTGCGCGGCGCCGCCGCCGTGATGGCCGCCGACCTCGGCGCCACCCGCAGCACCGGACTCAACGTCCAGCTCTGCGGCGACGCCCATCTGCTCAACTTCGGCGTCTACGCCTCACCCGAACGGACGCTCCTCTTCGACGTGAACGACTTCGACGAGACGCTCCCCGGACCCTTCGAATGGGACGTCAAGCGGCTCGCCGCCTCCGTGGCCGTCGCCGCCCTCCAGAACGGCTCCGCCAAGTCCAAGGCCCACCGAGCCGCCCTCGTCGCCACCGAGTCGTACCGCACGACCATGCGGCGCCTCGCCGGACTCGGCGAACTCGAGGTCTGGTACGAGCGGATCGCCGCCGACGACCTCTCCTCCCTGGTCCGCGGCGCCAACCGGGCCCGCGTCGAGAGCCGGCTCGCCCACGCCCGCCGGCGCACCAGCCTCCAGGTCCTCGACAAGCTCACCGAGAAGGGCGAATCGGGGCGGCGCATCGTCGACGACCCGCCGCTCCTCGAACGGGTCACCGACGTCGACCGGATCTCCATCGGCAAGATCTTCAGCGACTACCGCAGCTCGCTGGCCGAGGACCGCCGGGTCCTCCTGGACCGCTACCGCTTCGTCGACGCCGCCCGCAAGGTCGTCGGCGTCGGCAGCGTCGGCACCCGCTGCTTCATCCTCCTCCTGGAGGGCCGCGACGACGCCGACCCGCTCTTCCTCCAGATCAAGGAGGCCGGCCCGTCGGTCCTGGAGCAGTACCTCCAGCCGAGCGCCTTCACCCACCAGGGCCACCGGGTGGTCAGCGGCCAGCGGCTGACCCAGGCCGCCAGCGACATCTTCCTCGGCTGGATGACCGGACCCGAGCGCCGTCACTTCTACTGGCGCCAGCTGCGCGACATGAAGGGCTCCGCAGAGGTCGAGACCATGTCCCCGTCCACGCTGCGCGAATACGCACGGCTGTGCGGCCGGGCCCTCGCCCGCGCCCACGCCCGCTCCGGCGACCGCATCGCCATCGCCGGCTACCTCGGCGGCTCCGACGTCTTCGACCGCGCCGTCGCCGACTTCGCCCTGCGCTACGCGGGCCAGAACGCCGACGACTACGCGGCGCTGAGCGCCGGCATCGCCGCCGGGGTGGTGGCGGCCGCCCCGGGCGTCTGAACCGCCGGCGGTCACGCACTGCTCCGACTGGCGCCCATGAGTGGTGGACCTCTCCCCACGACCGCAGGCTGACGAGCACAGCCTCGCCCCGCCGTGACGTGGCGGGCCCAGCCACGCGGCGTCGCCCCCGAAGGGGCCGCCGTGGTCCACAGAGAGATACCACCCCATGACGGAAGCAGGTCCCGTCCGGGCGCCCGCCCGGCGCCCGGACGGTCGGCGGCGCGCTTCGGCGGCGCGCACCGCACTCGCGCTCGTCGCGGCCGGACTCACCCTGCTGGGGGCGGCCGGCCCGACCGCGGCAGGCCCCCCGGCGACCGGAAGTCCACCGGCGCCGGGCAACACGGTGTCACCACCCCGTCAAGGGCCACACCCGGGAGGTCCGGCGCGCTTCGTGCCCGCTCCCTGCCCGAAGACGTCCGAGCCGGTCCCCGGCCGGTGCGGATTCCTGGAGGTGCCCGAGAACCGTTCCCACCGCGGTGGCGGCCGGACCGTCCGGCTGGCCGTGGCGATCATCCCGGCGGCCTCGGCCCCGCCCGCCGGCGACCCGGTGGTCTTCATGGAAGGGGGCCCCGGGGGCGACGCCTTCGACAGCATCCCCTTCCTCATCGCCTCCGGCGTGAACCGCGACAACGACCTGATCGTCATGGCCCAGCGCGGCACGCTCCACTCGCGGCCCAACCTCGCCTGCCCCGAGATCGACCGGTTCAACGTGAAGGCCGTCGGGCTGCGCTACGACGCCCCCTCGACCGGGCGGCTGCTGGTGCGCGCGGCCAAGGAGTGCCGGGACCGCCTCGCGGCCGAGGGAATCGACCTCGGCGCCTACAACACCACCGAGAACGCCGCGGACTTCGCCGCCCTGCGCGGGGCCCTCGGCATCGACCGGTGGAACGTCTACGGGTATTCGTACGGCACCAACCTGGCTCTCACCTACCTGCGCAGCCACCCCGAGGGCATCCGCTCGGTGGCGATCGACTCGATCGCACCCCCTCCGGTCGTGAACCTGCCGTGGACCTGGGACAGCGCCGGGGAGGGCATCAGCGAGATCTTCGCGGCGTGCGAGGCGCAACCCGCCTGCAAGAAGCGCTACCCGCACCTGAGGCGCACGCTCGACGAGCAGGTACGCCGCCTTGAGGAACACCCCCTGACCCTGACGGCGCGGCCACCGAGCGGCGGGAAGCCGGTCAAGGTCGACCTCGACGGCGGCGCGCTGATCAACATCCTCGTCGCCAACACCGTCAAGGCCGTCGACGTCCCCGCCGCGCTCGAAGAACTCGCCCACGGGAACCCGACGCGCTTCGCGCAGGCCCGCGCCCTCGATGTCGGCACCGTCGTCGGCGCCTTCGCCCACGGCCTGACGCAGTCGGTGGCCTGCGCCGAATGGGCGCCCGGCTTCGGCGAGGACGACATCCTGAAGGCGGGCCGCCGGAACTTCCCCGGCTGGCCGGACACGGTCCTGGCGCAGCCCCCGCAGCTGCCCTTCGAGCACCACGTGTGCGACGTCTGGAACGTCCCGGACCGCACCGCGATCCAGCGCGTGCCCACCTTCAGCAGGGTGCCCGCGCTCCTCCTCTCCGGCACCTTCGACGCGAAGACCGGCGCGAGCTGGGCCCGGGTCGCGGCCCGCACCCTGCCCCGCTCGACCTCCGTGCGGATCCCCGGCATCGGCCACTGGGTGGTGCCCCAGTCGCCGTGCGCGGCGAGCGTCCTCGCCTCGTTCCTCGCCCGGCCGACCGCGCCCGACACCGGCTGTGTGGCAGGACTCAAGCCCCGACCGTTCACCATCATCCCCTGATGTGGAGACCGAATTGACGTCCCTCAGACCACCCCGCCACCAGAGACCACCCCACGACCGGAGCACCGCGCGACGGCTCCCGGCCGCGCTGGCCGGCGTCACCGCCGGTGTCCTCGCCGCCGGCCTCGTCGCGGCACCCGCCCAGGCCGAGTCCGGCCCTGCGGCGCCGCTCGGCACGGTGGCCCGGACGGCGGGCCACTCCCGCTTCGTACCCGGGCCCTGCCCGAGGACGGCGGATCTGATCCCCGCCCTGAAGACCGCTCACTGCGGCACACTGACCGTCCCCGAGACGCGCCACCGGCACGACGAACACGATGAGCACGGCGAGCACCACGAACACGGCGAGCACGACGGACATGGCGAGCACGGCGGGCACAAGGGACAGGGGCGCCGCATCACCCTCGCGGTGGCCATCATCCCGGCCGCCACGAGCAAGAAGTCGGGTGACCCGATCGTGTGGCTCGCCGGCGGACCCGGCGACGACGCCGTCTCCGAGATCCCGCTGGCCCTGAACGGCCACCTGAACCGCGACCGGGACGTGATCTTCATGTCCCAGCGGGGCACCTACTCGGCCGACCCGCAGCTCACCTGCCCGAATGTCGACCAGTTCGCCGCGGACTCCCTCGGCCTCGTCTTCGGCGCACCGTCCACCGGGCGTCTGCACGTCGAGGAGACGCGGAAGTGCCGCGACCGGGTGGTGAGCCGCGGGGCCGATCCCAGCGCCTACTACGGCCCCGAGAGCGCCGCCGACTACGACGACCTGCGCAAGGCGCTGGGCATCAGGCAGTGGAACGTGTTCGGCATCTCGTACGGCACCAACCTGGCGCTCCACTACATGCGCCTGCACCCGGAGGGCATCCGGTCGGTCGGCATCGACGGCGTCCTGCCGCCGGCCCTGGCCGGCGGGGCGGTGACCTGGAAGGCCGCGCGAGAGGGCTACGACGGCCTGTTCAGGGCATGTGAGCAGCAGTCCGCCTGCAACACCCGCTATCCGCACCTCAAGGCCACGTTCGAGCGCCTCGTCGGCGAGGTCGAGGCCCATCCGGTCACCACCACCGTCACGGTCCCCGGCCGACCGCAGCCGGTGAAGGTCGTGCTGGACGGCGGAGTCCTCGTGAACTGGCTGGCCTCGGCGACCCATGTGGCGGCCGGAGTGCCCCGCTCCATCGACGAGCTGGCCCACGGCAACCCGCGGCGGGTCGCCGAGCAGTGGGCGGGCGGCAAGCTCAGCCCGCAGGCCATCGGGAGGACCGGGCACGGGCTCGCCTACGGCGTCTTCTGCAGGGAGTGGACCCCGTACGAGAGCGAGGACGAGGTGGTCCGGGCAGGCCGGCGCCTGTTCCCCTCGTTCCCCCGCTCGGTGCTGGTCAACGCTCCGTTCCTCACCTGGCTCCACCAGGACTGCGACGCCTGGGACGTCCCCCCGGCCGACCCCTCGATCCGGGACAGGACGGTCAGCGACATCCCGACCCTCGTCCTGTCCGGCGGGTTCGACGCCCAGACCGCGCCGAGCAGCGGGCCGTACGCCGCGCGGACGCTGAGCCGGTCCATCGCCGTCACGGTGCCGTACGTGGCCCACGTGGTGTTCGCCGACTCGACGTGCGCACAGACGATGACCGTCTCGTTCTTCGACGACCCGGCCGCTCCGGACACCAGCTGTCTCGCGGGCCTCAAGCCGCCCACGTTCGAGATCGGGCCGTGAGGGACTGCTCCTGAGGGCTGCGAGGGGCGGCGCCGAGTGCGGCGCCGCCCCTCGCCCTTCTAGCTCTCCGCGCGGCGCACCGGCGGCTCGGCCGGCGTCTCGGGCACCGGGCCGAACAGCACCTCGCGGGCGACCGCCGGGGCGAACAGGACCGTCAGCGGGGCGCTCAGCGTCAGCGCGGAACGGAAGGCCGCGCCGACCACCGGGTTGCCCGCGGTACGCGCCTGCACCCGGCCCAGGTACCAGCCGGAGAACTTGTCCATGACGCCCGTGCGCGCCGCGTCGCCCTCGGCGCCCGGCATCTTCTTGTCGGCTCCGGCCGAGATGTCCCACGCCTGCTTCGAGGCGTCGAGCAGCGCCTTCTGCACCCGCCGCGTGCTCGGCGCGTGCTTCGGGTCCGCCAGCGCCGCGCGCAGCGCGACCGCGCTCAGCGCGGCGACCGCCATGCCCTGCCCGTAGATCGGGTTGAAGGAGCACAGCGCGTCGCCGGTGGCGAGGAAGCCGGCCGGGCGGCGGCCCGGACGGTCGTACCGGCGGCGGATGTTGGCCGTCTTGCGGAAGCCGTACACCGGCGACATCGGCTCGGCCTTCGCGATCCAGTCGCCGACCACCGGGTGCGGCAGCTTGCGCGCGTACTCCTCGAAGAGGTTCTCGTCCGTCGGCGGCGGGTCGTCGCGCAGCCCGGAGAGCGTGACCAGGTGGCGCCCGTCGCCGAGCGGCAGCACCACGCCGCCGTACGTCTGGGCGGGGTTGGGCACGACGTAGTAGCCGAGCGCGTCCACCGACGGGTCGTCGGCGGGCGAGCGGTACATCCGGGTCGCGTAGGCCAGGCCGGTGTCGAGGGTCTCCTCGTGCGGGGCCTCGGCGCCGATCCCGGCCAGCCAGTCCGCCGCGCGGGTCGAGCGCCCGGAGGCGTCCACGACCAGATCGGCCTTCAGCTCGCGGGCCTCCTTGCCGGCGCCCGCGCCGCGCTCCCGCAGCAGCACGCCGCGCACCCGGGAGGAGTCGCCGAGCAGCCCCACCGTCTCGGTGCCCTCGACGAGTTCGATCCGCGGATCGGCGAACACCCGCTTGCGCACGAGCCATTCGAGCTGGTCGCGCGGCCCGGTGTAGAAGTGGGCGGTGGCCGGGGTGCGGGCGAACCACTGCCCGTTCTGCCACTGCACCATGTCCTCGGGGATGCCGACCTTCGGCGCGCCCAGGGCGTGCAGCTCGGCCATGAACCCGGGCAGCAGCTCGTCGAGCGCGCGCTGTCCGCCCTCGATCAGTACGTGGAGGTGCCGGCCCTGCGGGACACCGGGGCGGGCGTCCGCCTCCGCGGGATAGCGGTCGCGCTCCACGACCGTGACCCGTTCGGCGTGCTCGCTCAGCACCCGCGCGGCCAGCAGACCCGCGAGACTTCCCCCGATGACCACCGCGTGACGCGACTTGCGTGCCCTGCGGGATCCCAACTCGTCGGCCATCCTCGCCCTTTCGCGTGGGTGGATCCACCCCCGTGGATCCGTCAGGTCTGGGACTGACCAGTATCCACGCCGGTACGCGCCACGTCGCGGGCGCCCAGCCGCAGATGCTCGATGTGGTACACGGCCTCGTCGAGGAGTTGGGCGACATGGTTGTCGTACAGGCTGTACTCGATCCGGCGGCCCTGCCGCACTCCGGTGACCAGGCCCAGCGCGCGCAGCAGCCGCAGCTGGTGGGAGACGGCGGACTGCTCCATGCCGACGGCCTCGGCGAGCTCGGTGACGCCGCACGGGCCCTGCCGGAGCTTGGTGAGGATCATCAGCCGGGACGGGGTGGCGAGGGCCTGGAGCGTCTCGGCGATCGTGGCCGCGGACTCGGCGTCGAGATGGGTCGCCGCGGTCGTGCGGTCCGCCGCCTGGCCTGTCACTACGTGTCCCATGCGCTCATCGTATCGGCGCGGACCAGTCGATGCATGAAGAGCTCTTCATGTGTTCGGGTATGGTGGAGCGGCCGGCGCGGTCCCGCACGCCCGCGCCCCCTCCCCGAACCCCGAAAGGCAGTGCCGCCATGGCCTTCCCGGCCCTCGACACCCCCGCAGCACCGGCCAGGACCGGCCCGCCGCCCGGCACCCGCCGCCCCGGGTTCCGCGGCCTGTTCCGCGGCCCGCTCCTCGGTCTGCCCGAGGTCCGCTGGGCCGCGCTCGCCACCCTGGCCTTCCTCGCCGCCCTGCCGCTCGACCTGACCGGCGCGCCCGCCTGGGCCTGGGGTCCGCTCTACGCCGTCGCGTACGCCGCCGGCGGCTGGGAGCCGGGCCTCGCCGGACTCAAGGCCCTGCGCGAGCGGACCCTCGACGTCGACCTGCTGATGGTCGTCGCCGCGATCGGCGCCGCCGCCATCGGCCAGTACCTCGACGGCGGCCTGCTCATCGTCATCTTCGCCGTCTCCGGCGCCCTCGAAGCGCTCGCCACCCGCCGCACCGCCGACTCCGTGCGCGGCCTGCTCGACCTCGCCCCCGCCACCGCCGCACGCCTCACCGCCACAGGCGAGGAGACGGTCGCGGCCGCCGCGCTGACGGTCGGCGACACCGTGCTCGTACGCCCCGGGGAACGCCTCCCGGCCGACGGCACCGTCCTGTCCGGCACGAGCGACGTCGACCAGGCCACCATCACCGGCGAACCCCTGCCCGCCGCCAAGGAACCCGGCGACGAGGTGTACGCCGGCACGCTCAACGGCACCGGAGCGCTGCGCGTCCGCGTCGGCCAGGAGCCCGGCGCCACCGTCCTCGCCCGGATCGTCACCCTCGTCGAGGAGGCGAGCGCCACCAAGGCGCCCACCCAGCTCTTCATCGAGAAGATCGAACAGCGCTACTCCGTCGGCGTGGTGGCCGCCACCCTCGCCCTCTTCACCGTCCCGCTCGCCCTCGGCGCCGACTTCACCGCGACGCTGCTGCGCGCCATGACCTTCATGATCGTGGCCTCGCCCTGCGCGGTCGTCCTCGCCACCATGCCGCCGCTGCTCTCCGCCATCGCCACCGCCGGCCGCCACGGCGTCCTCGTGAAGTCCGCCGTCGTCATGGAACGCCTCGGCGCCGCCGACCGCGTCGCCCTCGACAAGACCGGCACCCTGACGGAAGGCGCGCCCCGGGTCACCGCCGTGCACGGCGACCCGGCCGCCCTGGCCCTCGCCGCCGCGGCCGAACGGCCCAGCGAACACCCGCTCGCCCGCGCCGTCGTCGCCGAGGCCCGCGCCCGCGGCCTCGCGATTCCGGAGGCGACCGACTTCGCCTCGGTGCCGGGGCAGGGCGTCCGCGCCCGGGTCGACGGCCGCGAGGTCGAGGTCCGCCGGGCCCCCGGCGCGCACGCCGACACCGCCGTCGAGGTCCTTCTCGACGGCGAACCGGCGGCCGTCCTGGAACTCTCCGACCGGCTCCGCCCCGACGCCCCCGCCGCCGTCGCCGCCCTCACCCGGCTCACCGGCACCGCCCCCGCCCTGCTGACCGGCGACAATGCGGGCGCGGCGGAGCGCGTGGCACGGGAGGCCGGCCTCGCCGACGTACGGTCAGGACTGCTGCCACAGGACAAGGCCGCGGCGGTGCGCGACTGGGAGGCGGCCGGCGCACGCGTCCTCATGGTCGGCGACGGCGTCAACGACGCCCCCGCGCTCGCCGCCGCCCACACCGGCGTCGCGATGGGCCGCACCGGCTCCGACCTCGCCCTGGAGACCGCCGACGCCGTCGTCGTACGCGACGAACTCGCCGCCCTCCCGGCCGTGGTCGCCCTCTCCCGCCGCGCCCGCCGCCTGGTCGTGCAGAACCTGGTCGTCGCCGGCGCCTGCATCGGCGCCCTCGTCCTGTGGGACCTGCTCGGCGAGCTGCCGCTGCCGCTCGGCGTCGCGGGCCACGAGGGCTCCACGGTGCTGGTGGGGCTCAACGGGCTGCGGCTGCTGCGGGACGCGGCCTGGCGGAAGGCGGCCGAGGCCTAGGACTGCAACCGTCACCGCAAAGCCCGTTGCAGTACTAGGACTCGCCCAGCTCCGTGATCGCCTGGGTCAGCCACTGCACCCAGAACCGTTCGAGCTCGATCCCGCCCCGCAGCACCAGATGGCGCAGCCGGTCCGGCTCCGCCGCCCGCCGCGCGGGCGGGAAGTCGCGTACCTCGATCTCCAGGTACTCGTCCAACTGGGCCCGGTGCAGGCCCAGATGGCGCTCCAACTCCTCCCGCAGACCGCGGCCGCCGACCACCGCCGCCGCGCGCATGCGCAGCAGCAGCGCCGAGCGCCAGGGCTTCGGATCCTCCGTCGTGTCGACCCAGGACACGAGCTCGGCGCGCCCGGCGGGCAGCACCTCGTACTCCTTCTTCTGCCCGCGCGCGGGCACGGCGGCGGGCAGGGCACGGATGTACCCCGCCTGCTCCAGCTTGCCGAGCTCGCGATAGATCTGCTGGTGGGTGGAGGACCAGAAGTAGCCGATCGACCGGTCGAAGCGGCGGGTCAGTTCGAGGCCGGAGGACGGCTTCTCGAGCAGCGCCGTGAGGATCGCGTGCGGGAGGGACATGGACGCATCCTAGGTTCGACCGGTCGGAGGCCGGCCGGACCGGCGGCGCGGCGGCGCCGGTCCGGCCGGCCGGACCGGCGGCACAGCGGTGCGGGCGCCGCCGGTCCGTGCCTAGAGAGCCGCGGCGAGCCGCGTGCCCTGGTCGATGGCCCGCTTGGCGTCCAGCTCGGCGGCGACGTCCGCGCCACCGATCAGATGCACCGAGCGGCCGCCGGCGACCAGCTCCTCGTACAGACCGCGGCGCGGCTCCTGGCCGGTGCACAGGACCACGGTGTCGACCGGGAGGAGCTGCGCCTCGCCGTCGATGGTCAGGTGCAGGCCCTCGTCGTCGATCCGGTCGTACGAGGCACCGGCGACCATCGTGACGCCCCGGTGCTTCAGCTCGGTGCGGTGGATCCAGCCGGTGGTCTTGCCGAGGCCCGCGCCGACCTTGCTGGTCTTGCGCTGGAGCAGGTGGACCTGGCGCGGCGGCCGCGGCCGCTCCGGGGTGCGCAGGCCGCCCCGGGACTCGTAGGAGGTGTCGACGCCCCACTGCCGGAAGTACGTCTCGGGGTCCTGGCTCGCGCCCTCGCCGCCGTCCGTGAGGAACTCGGCCACGTCGAAGCCGATGCCGCCCGCGCCCAGGATCGCGACCCGCTCGCCGACCGGCACGCGGTCGCGCAGCACGTCCAGGTAGCCGACGACGCTCGGGTGGTCGACGCCCTCGATCTCGGGGGTGCGCGGGGTGACGCCGGTGGCGACGACGACCTCGTCGAAGTCCGCCAGGTCGGCCGCCGACACGTGGGTGTTCAGACGGACGTCGACACCGTGCTCGGCGAGCTGGACCCGGAAGTAGCGCAGGGTCTCTTCGAACTCCTCCTTGCCCGGCACCTGCTTGGCCACGTTCAGCTGGCCGCCGATCTCGGAGCCGGCGTCGAACAGCGTGACCCGGTGGCCGCGTTCGGCCGCCGAGACGGCGCAGGAGAGGCCGGCCGGGCCGGCGCCGACGACGGCGATCCGCTTGGCGAGGCGGGTGGGGGAGAGGACCAGCTCGGTCTCGTGGCAGGCCCGCGGGTTCACCAGGCAGGAGGTGATCTTCAGGCTGAAGGTGTGGTCCAGGCAGGCCTGGTTGCAGCCGATGCAGGTGTTGATCGTCTCGGCGCGGCCGGCCGCGGCCTTCGCGACGAACTGCGGGTCGGCGAGGAACGGACGGGCCATCGACACGATGTCCGCACGGCCCTCGGCGAGGATCTGCTCGGCGACCTCGGGGGTGTTGATGCGGTTGCTGGTGACCAGCGGGACGGAGACCGCGCCCATCAGCTTCTTCGTCACCCAGGTGTAGGCGCCGCGCGGCACGGAGGTGGCGATGGTGGGGATGCGGGCCTCGTGCCAGCCGATGCCGGTGTTGATGATGGTGGCGCCGGCCGCCTCGATCTCCTTGGCGAGCGCGACGACCTCATCCAGGGTGGAGCCGCCCGGGACCAGGTCGAGCATGGAGAGCCGGTAGATGACGATGAAGTCCTCGCCGACCCGCTCGCGGATCCGGCGCACGATCTCCAGCGGGAAGCGCGTCCGGTTCTCGTACGAGCCGCCCCAGCGGTCGGTGCGCTGGTTGGTGGCGGAGGCGATGAACTCGTTGATGAGGTAGCCCTCGGAGCCCATCACCTCGACGCCGTCGTAACCGGCCTCCTTGGCCAGTTCGGCGCAGCGGGCGTAGTCCTCGACCGTCTGCTCGACCTCGGCGTCGGAGAGCTCGTTCGGCACGAAGGGGCTGATCGGCGCCTGGATGGCGCTGGGGGCCACCAGCTGGGGGTGGTACGCGTACCGGCCGAAGTGCAGGATCTGCATCGCGATCCGGCCGCCCTCGGCGTGCACGGCGTCGGTGATCAGCCGGTGCTCGGCGACCTCCTCGGCGTCGGTCAGCTTGGCGCCGCCGTCCCACGGCCGCCCGGCCTCGTTGGGCGCGATGCCGCCGGTGACGATGAGCCCGACGCCGCCGCGGGCGCGCTCGGCGTAGAACGCGGCCATGCGCTCGAAGCCGTGCTCGGTCTCCTCCAGACCGACGTGCATGGAGCCCATGAGCACCCGGTTGGGCAGGGTCGTGAACCCGAGGTCCAGCGGGCTCAGCAGGTGCGGGTACGGGGTGTTCGGGGCCATCGGGGCGCCTCCTCGCGCGGGGTCGTCACGCACTGTTGTAGACGACGCGCCAAGGCTTCTGCAACAAGTTGCATAAAGGTGGGCGGGTGATATGCGCCATGCCTCGTGGGGCGGCCTCGTGGGGTGGCCCTCGTGAGGCGGCCCTCGTGACGGGGCCCCGTGACGCGGCCCTCGTGAGGCGGCCTCACGTGAGGCGTCCCCGGTGACACGACGCATGACGAATGACGCATGACGAATGACGCATGACGCACGCTCGTGCGACACGGGAACGATCACCCAGGACGGCCCGTTGACGCGTCATGGCGATGACCTTGAGTCTGCTCCTGATGGGAGCCCTGATGCTGGTGCTCTTCGCGCTGGCGTTACTCCGGCGGTTCATCCACCGCACCGGCCGTCCACGGGCCCTGGCCAGACGGCTCGCGGCCCGCACCACCGGAGGCAATCCGGCGGCGATGGCCGTCGACGAACTCTTCGCGCTCCTCACCCCGACCAAGCACGTGCGCCTGGAGCAGCAGCGGACCGACATGGTCCTCAGGCACGACGCGGAGGACGGCGCGCCGCCCGCGATGGGCCTCGACCTGGACGCGGGCCGCGCGGTCGTGCGACGGCCCCCGCCCACGGACCGGGCCGACGGCTGAGCCTGCGGGAGGCGCCGCGACGGCTGAGTCTCCGGGAGGGAGCGATGATTGAGCCCGCGGACCGGATCGACGGCTGAGCCCCCGGGAGGGACCGACCGGCGCCGTCCCCTCCCGGGCGGCCGGGAGCGTCACTCCTTGCGGTAGGCGTACGCCTCCGAGGCCGCGGCCGCCACCGCGTCCAGATCGCCCCCGGCGCTCGCCGTCACCAGCGCCGCCACCGCGCCCTCTACGAACGGGGCGTCCACCAGGCGCGCCCCCTCCGGGAGCTCGTCACCCTCCGCGAGCAGGGCCTTCACCGTCAGGACCGCGCTGCCCAGGTCGACCAGGAGCGCGACCCCGGCGCCCCCGTCGACGGCCCTCGCGGCCTCGGCGATCAGCTCGGCGCTCGTACCGAGACCGCCGTCGGGCGTGCCGCCCGCCGGGAGGACCGGCGCAGTGACGCCGCCACCCGCGAGGCCGCGGGCGAGCTCGGCGACGGCCGCCGCGACGGCGGCGCTGTGCGAGACGAGGACGATCCCGACGCGGGCCGCCGGAGTGTCCGTACCGCCCGCGCTCATCCGGCAAGCTCCGGACCCGCCGCGTCGGGGTCCGGGGCGCCGGGACCTGCCGCGCCGGGACTTGGGGCGTCCGGACTTGCCGTGCCGGGTCCGGGGGCGACCGGACCTGACGTGTCGGCGTCCGGGGAATCCGAGCCTGCCGCGTCGGGACGTGCCGCGAGCGAAGGCGTGGCGTCAGGAGCTGCGGCGTCCGGATCGGCCCTGCCGGCTCCTGAGGTGGCCGGACCTGCCGCTCCGGGTCCGAAGGCTTCCGAGCCTGCCGCGTCGGGACCTGCCGCGAGCGAAGGCGTGGCGGCAGGAGCCGTGGCGTCCGGAGTGGCCGCGTCCGCGTCCGCCGTCTCCGCGAGCGTCGCGAAGAGCAGCGCCGACGAGGTCGCCCCCGGGTCCTGGTGCCCCGCGGACCGCTCGCCGAGGTAGCTGGCCCGGCCCTTGCGGGCGACCAGGGGCACGGTCGCGAGCGCGCCTGCCTCCGCCGCCTCGCGGGCCGCCGCGAACGAGGTGCCGAGCGCCCCGACCGCGGGCGTCAGCGCGTCCAGCATCGTCTTGTCGCCCACCGCGGCCCCGCCCAGTTGGGCCACCGCCGCGACCCCGGCCGCCAGTGCCTCGGCGAGCGCGGCCCGCGAGACCCGCTCCGCCTCGCCCAGCGCCTTGCCGGTGCGGCGCAGCAGCGTCCCGTACAGCGGACCGGACGCCCCGCCCACCGTGGAGATCAGCTGCCGGCCGGCCGTGGCGAGGACCGCGCCCGGCGTGGCCGGCGGTTCCTTCTCCAGGGCGGCCGACACGGCGGCGAAGCCCCGCTTGAGGTTGGCCCCGTGGTCGGCGTCACCGATCGCCGAGTCCAGCTCGGTCAGCAGGTCCGCCTCCCGGTCCACGGCGGCGGACGCCGCCGACATCCAGGCGCGGAAGAACCCCGCGTCGTACGTCGTCTCCTGGTCGCTCATCGTCGTCCCCTCACCGTCCCCAGCGCAGCGCGGGCGTCTCGACCGGCGCGTCCCACAGCCGCAGCAGCTCCTCGTCCGCCTCGCACAGCGTCACCGAGCAGCCCGCCATGTCGAGCGAGGTCACGTAGTTGCCGACCAGCGTGCGGGCGACCGGCACGCCGCGCTCGCCGAGCACCCGCCGCACCTCGGCGTTGAACCCGTACAGCTCCAGGAGCGGTGTCGCCCCCATGCCGTTGACCAGCGCGAGCACCGGCCCCTTCGGACGCAGATCGTCCAGGACGGCGCCGACGGCCACGTCCGCGATCTCCCGCGCGGTCATCATCGGCCGCCGCTCCCGGCCCGGCTCGCCGTGGATGCCGATGCCCAACTCCAGCTCGCCGTCCGGGAGATCGAAGGTCGGCGAGCCCTTCGCGGGCGTGGTCACGGCGCTCAGCGCCACGCCGAAACTGCGCGAGCCCTCGTTCACCCGCCGGGCCACCGCCGCCACCCGGTCGAGCGGGGCGCCCTCCTCGGCCGCCGCGCCCGCGATCTTCTCCACGAAGAGCGTGGCGCCGGTGCCGCGCCGCCCGGCCGTGTACAGGCTGTCGGTCACCGCCACGTCGTCGTCGACGAGCACCTTCGCGATCCGGAGGCCCTCGTCCTCCGCCAGCTCGGCGGCCATCTCGAAGTTGAGCACGTCACCGGTGTAGTTCTTCACCACGAACAGCACGCCGGCGCCGCTGTCCACCGCGGTCGCGGCCCGCACCATCTGATCGGGTACGGGACTCGTGAAGATCTCGCCGGCGCACGCCCCCGTGAGCATCCCCGGCCCCACGAACCCCGCGTGCAGCGGCTCGTGCCCCGACCCGCCGCCCGACACCAGGGCCACCTGCCCCGGCACCGGCGCGTCCCGCCGCAGCACGACGCGGTTCTCCACGTCCACGGAAAGACCGGGGTGCGCGGCGGCCATCCCGCGCAGCGCGTCCGCGACCACCGAATCCGGACCATTGATCAACATCTTCACAGGCGTCTCCTCGGAGGCTGGCAGATGGGCTCATGAGCTGGGTTTCGCAGGTCATTGCTGGTGTGCATGATTCATGGCCTCGGCGCTCCACCGCGGCCTGCGGCGTCGTGCGTCGGTGCTGATGCCGACTCGATGCCGGCTTGGGTGACTGGGCGACAGGTGGGGGTCGTGGTTCGACAGGGGAGTCGGCGGGTGTCCTCTTCGGCAGTATCGACCTAACGGAAGGGAAGTTCACGCAGATCCGAGAGTTGCGCGGCCGGGTTCGGGGACGCGCAGGAAAGCCCGTGCTTTACGAGACACGGCTCGCGTGCCGGCTGCACCGAGCCGCTGTACGCGGCGGACTTGGCGGCCAACGCTGCGCGTCCGGGCCCACATGCGGCGATGAGGTCGACCCGGGGCTGCCCGTCCAGGGCCTCCTGGGCGCGGGGTGGGATTGGCTCGGGTGGCGAGGACGGTGCCGCTGCGTGGGTGCTCCTGGTGAACCTGGACCTCGTGCCCGGCGAGGCTGCGCGCGATGTTGATCACTTCGAGCAGGGAGCGCCCGAACCGCCGCCCACGTTGATCACGCCCTGCACCGTCGGGACGGTGGCCGTGGCGATGGTGGCGGAAACCGCGTCGTCGACGTACGTGAAGTCCCGGCACTGGTGACCGTCACCGTAGGTGATCGCCGTGCGCGCCGGCCGGGGCCGGGCCTGACGGTCACCGCCCTGCTCGCCGCCGCGGCATGCACCATCCCTGCGGCCAGGCGGGCACGGAGGCTGCACGCCGCGCCCGCGCCCGCGCCCGCGCCCGCGCCCGGGCGCGGCCGGCTGAGCGCGGGCAGCCCGGCCGTCCAGTCCGGCATCTTCCCAAGAAATGAACCGGTCTGACCGTTCATCAGGGGCCCGGCTCCCGCGCCATCGGAACCCGCGAACGCCTGCGTCCCGAACCGGGAATGCCAGCCGCCGGTCGCCGCCTCCGGCCGGATCCGGCCGGACGGATACAGCCATTGAGGGTGCCCTCGCCGACTCTCTCGTCCCCGACCCAAAACCACCCTCGACCAGCAAAGAGACCCTCCCGAATGAAGGCGAAGGAATCTGCCAGCCTTCTGCACTTCCACGATCATGGCCGAGCCGACCTCGGCAGATGACTGCCGTGGCGGCTTCACTGCGGCGCGGCGGTGCCCGCCGCTTCTCGTCAGGTGATGCGGTCTGCTGGCGAGCGAGAGAGGTAGCCTGTGACTTTGGCCCGGCTGGCGCCGACCGCTGCTTCTGCGGAGCCCGCTCGGGCAGGTCCGGGTGATGCCCATACTCCAGATAGAAGCGCCCCGCGTCGGTGAACTCCGCCCGCCACTTCCCACTGTGCTTCGGCATGGTGATCAGACCACGACCCTTGAGGGCACGGGCCATAGCGAGCTCGGGGCTGTCCGACGTGACGGGGTCGGCCCCTTCCCCGATGCGGGCACCGTTCTCGCCGATCCCCGCACAAGCGGAACGATGATTCGGCTGGAAATCATCGCATTGTCCGACCTTGAGCAGGGGAGGCATCCCCGGTCGTCGCTGTCGGTGGAGAGGGAGTTGCATGGCATGGCGATCGGTCGAGAAGACGGACAAGGTGCTTAGCCAACTGGAAGTTATACGCAGAGAACTTGAGGACCCGGCCACGGGTTTGAGTGCTCTCTACGTGACCCTGGACCAAAGCCGCCAGAAGGTCTTGGAGTCCGTGGCACAGGGCACGCTTGGGCTGCGTGAGGAGAACCGCGAGCTTCGTCGGAGGCAGGAGCGGATGCTCACCGACTTGGCTGACACCCGCAGCATTGTGGAGGCGCTGAGCCAGCGCGTGGAGCAGAACGCCAAGGCGTCCCTTGATCCGCGGGCTCTCCCGGCGCCAGTTGCCGCCGCAGAGCCTGCGGAGCAGCCGGGTGTTGTTGAGGACCCGCACGCGCTGGAAGCGCCGACGGCGCCGTTCAAGGCCGTCGAACCGGTTGAGAAGGAGGAAGCCCAGGTGGATCCGCTCGAAGAGGTCCGCACAACTCACGGCCGATCCGGTGCCACTGGGGAGAGCGGCGCGCCTCCCCAGGCGCCCGTCGAGAATCCTCGCTACGAGACTTCTGCGGCAGGTCCGGAGGACGACCGGGCTCACCTGGGGCGGCTGCTGTCCGCAGCGTCCATCGCGTCCGCACAGCTGATCTGCCATCGCGAGACGTGGGACTTCATTGCCGAGCAGACCAGCGGCCGCCCCCACTTCCGCCTTCCGGAGCAAGTTGACGATGTGGACGACGGGCGCATCGAGACCTCACTGTCGGGCAGGTCCCTGCTCGCCCTGCTCACCACCATGTGGCAGGTGATTCGCGACCACGAGACGAATGCCGCGTCCGGGAAGGACCAGGATCTGGCGACCTGGGCCCTGGCCGCGGCCGTGTACCGCAGGACCGCTCTTGCGGTGGATCAGGTGACCCACGAGGCGGAGAAGGAGAACGGTCCCGCCGTCATCGTCCTCGACGACCGGAGCAGGCGTACGCCTGCCACCCCCTGATCGGCTCCCTGCGGGGAGTAGGATCCTGAAGTCGGCTCGGCTCCCAAGATGCCTGGAAACCACTCAGGGGCCTGATCCGATTTTCGAATCAGGCCCCTGACCTGGTCTTACGGCTGTGGGGGTGGCGGGACTTTTTGGAACCCACACTCTTTGCGTCCCGACGTAACTTCGACGGAAGAGCTGCGTGGCGCTGATGCGGCCCTCGCCAGCACTAATGGTGCGCAGACGTGCGTGCTCGTCCGCGCTGTTCGTCGGGTTTTCACGCAGTTAAACTCACCGCCTCCCTGCAGCTGTCTAAGGGCTGTTTCGTAAAGATCTTCGAGTCGGTGGGGCCGTGATCGGCTGCTGCCCGCTCTGCTCGCCTATCGGCCGAGTTCGAGGTTGTGCAGGTGGGCGATTCCGTTCATCGCGTGATAGACGCCGTCGCCCTTCAAGCGGCAGTCGCGGAGGATCTTCCAGGTCTTCATGCGGGCAAAGGCGTTCTCGAAACGGGCGCGGACCTGGCGGTGAGAAATGTTGTGCTCTTCCTTCCAGGCCGGCAGTTCGCTCTGCCCGCGCTCACGGCGGTGCGGGATGACCAAGCCGGTGCCCCGGTAGCCGCCGTCGGCGATCACGGTGGTGCGGCCGACTGCATCCTTGGCACCGGACAGTGCCCCTGCCTTGCAGTCGTTGCGGTTGCCGGGCAACGGCCGGCCGACCACGACGACGCGCCGGGTGTCGGCATCGATGACGACCTGGTGGTTGGTGGAGTACCGATAGTTCTTCGACCGCTCGGCCACCGTGTGGTCGCGAGTGGGAACCAAGGTGTCGTCCACGATGAGGACGGTGCTCTTGCGGAACCGTCTGTGGGGCGTGAGCGCGAGCAGGGGGCCGAGGTGGCTGACGATGCGGTTGGCTGCGGACTTCGAGACGCCGAACAGCGGAGCGAGCTGCCGTAACGTCAAGTTGGTACGCCAGTAAGCCGTCAGCAGCACCCGGTCCTCCAGCGGCAGGCTCCACGGCCGGCCTCTGCGGACCGCGTCAGCTCCTTCACGCCGCAGCTGTGTCACCAACGTGCTGAAGCAGTGAAGGCTCAGCCCGGTGAACGGGGCTATCCAGGAAGGCTCCTACGCCGTAATCTCACCAGACACCGCAAGATCTTTTCACGGGCCGCAGTGCCGGTCTGCGGGCAGTCAGGAAGGACGTTGCTGCGGTTCCACAGCCCTGAGCAGGCACTCGCGGTCGTCCACGCTGATCAGTCCGTCCGGAAGGGTCTCATCCTCTAACAACGCGCGCAGAGCGGAAGCGTGTGCAGCGAAGGCGGCCCTGCACCACTCGCGTTCCGGGTGATCGGAGTCCCTGCCGAACAGCAGCACCTGGCGTTCATCGTCGGCGTCGACGGACGAAGACAGTTCCGCGGCAACTACCAGGAAGTCGACCAATCCGGACCGCACCGCGATATCGGGGACGGCTGCCAGGCGGATCAGGAAGGGCAGAACGGCCGGCATTACGGCGCTCACGTGGAAGACACTGTTCATCAGGACGTTCCCCAGCACGGGCAGAGCCGCAGGGCCGGCTACCTCATCCAGGAGACCACGGAGCAGGACCGGAACCCCGGCAGGGCACCCGGAAATCCGCCAGCAGCCGCCACCTCCCGCCCTGGGGTAGCAGCGCCCCAGGGCGGCAGTGGATTCCGGGACAGCCCTTAGGGTGACTCGAGAGGGTCAACAGGTTCTTGCATGATGATCCTTCCGAGCGCCTCCCGTCGGGAAGGCGGATGGGGCCCCCGTCGTGCTGTCTCAGCGGACCGGGACGGGGCCTTCTTTCGGCCAGGAACGTAGCAGCGGATCAACCATGCACCGGAAGAAAAGCGCCCAGGTTGACCGCCTCCATGAGGCGCTTGCTCAGCTCGCAGCGAGCCCTCGATCATCAGCTCCGCTAGTCGACTAGCGGAGCTCTGACCAGCATCTTCCGCGCCTTTGTTTCACACGTGAAACGTAGTGTCCATTCGCTGCCACAGCTGAAAGATGGACTGCCGCACCCGTCCTGCCTACATTCCGCTTCACCGTGGGGAATGCGTTCCCGGTTCGTCGGGCTGGTGGCGCCACTGAATACGAGGAGTGGAGCCATGACGCGCCTGTACAGGTCGATCGCAGTGTCGGCCGCCCCCAGGTCGTGGCTGCCGAGCCCGATCGCGACCGAGCACGGCCGGGGTGTGTGGCTCATCTGGTGGTAGTCCCACAGGCGCTGCGTGTCTGCCCAGTCGGCCACCAGGGGGCGAAGCTCGTCGACGTCGCCTACCGCACCGGCGTATCCACGGGCACGGTGTCGAACGTCCTCACCCCCCCCGGACTGCGTGGAAGAGTCCACAAAGGGGAAGGTGGAGCAGGCCATTGCTGACCTCGGGTTCGTACGCGGCGGCACCGTATCGGGACACGCGCCCAATGGCGCCGCAACGGCTTCGCCCCGGTCTCCGGCTGGGACCCAAGGAAGGCACCTCAAGAGGCATGCCTCGTGCCGATGCTCGGCGAGCCCTGGTCCGGCGTCCCGGCCCGAGGCCACAGCGCTACCGACCGAGCGGATGACTGCTGGGTCCCTATCGCCAGGGGCCTCACACCCCACGGCCCTCGCCACACCCACCGGACGATGACGGAGGACCTCGGCACCAAGAAGGTCCTCGTGGACGAGCGCGTGCAAGTGGCTGCTGGGTGGTCGGTAGCCCTGGAAGATCACACTCGCTTGCAACTCGCGTGCCTGGGGACTTACCGGCGCCAGCAGTTCTGCCACACCGCCCTATCCGATCCTGAGTTCTGCCTCAGAAGAACCTGCGCGTCTTGGGGTCGACCTTGCCCAAGGTGCACAGGGCGAAAATGAGATCGATGGAGGCGCACATGAGCCACATCGACATTTTGATGAGGCTGGCTGCGAGGCCGATCACGTCGGCTTCCTCTCTATGACGGGACACTGGCGAGCCAGACGGCCACGCCACCGTGATGTGAGCAGGTGCCTCGCCGGTGTGCGGAATAGCTGTACGTACCGTCGTTGCATTGGGCGGTGGCACCTGTGGGTGCTTGCGAAGTGCCACCCGAGGACGAAGAAGAACTGGAGTCGCTTCCCGACGATTCGGAGCCGCCAGTTGATGAGCGGGAGCCGCTGCTGGATGAATCGTTGCTGTAGTTGTCCCCGGTGCCTGCGGTAGTGGAAGAACCGCCGCTGCTGTAGTTGCCTTCCGTGCCGGGGGCAGTTGAGGAACTGTCTCCGCCGTCCGTATCGCTGCTGCCAGACCCCGTGGGGTCGTTGCAGGTCTCGCCCTCGCTGGACTTGACGGTGTCGAACGTGAGCGTGTCAGTGGTGCTCATCGTCGCGCCGGCCGCAGGTGTCTGAGAGCAGACCGTCCAGTTGCGGTCGAAGAGCTGCTGGCGGCCCTGGCCAGTGGCATCTGTTGAGTCGAGGTGGTAGATGCCGTGGTCTTGTGCTGCGTCCTGCGCTGCCTGAAGTCCCATGCCGACGAAGTCCCCGACCCTGATGGTCGTCGTCTTCCCGTCGTACGCAGATGTCGAGGACGACGAACTGGACGATGAGTCGTTGTCGTCGTTGATCAGGGCATTGCATCCGCCGATCGCGAGAAGCGCGGCCAGTATGACTCCGCAGCCAACTCGGAAGTTCTTCTTGTCCTCCGCCGTCGGCTGAGGTCTCTGATTTTGGGCCAATGCGGTCCCCCCCTTGCTCCCATGACTTGCGCGCTCCCCAGCACGCTTTGCCCTGCGCCCTGTCACGAACCGATGCCCGCCTCAGCTGGGAGCAGGTGCTGTCAGCGCGATGACTCTAGTCTCGTGCCGTCTGCGTAGATGACCGTTCAATGAAAAAGCTGAGAAGGAGGGCAACTTCGTGGGAACGGTCAGGCTTGATCGCCGATCGGCTCCCGCCAGACCGACCGCGTCGTCTCTTCATCGCTTCGGAGCGCTTCCTTGCGAATGATCAACCACCGCACTGGCGGTGAAGCGAGGGCCGGCAGGCCGGCGGCCGGTGCGACGCCCAGGGCGGCGGGGTCGTCGTGCGCGGTGAGCGGGGCCCAGTGGCCGAGCGCGGCGACGGCCGAACTCCGGAGTCACGGGCCGCAGTCGTTCGCGTCAGCCGATTCGGATGACGGTCTTGCCTCGGGTGCCTCCCGCGGCGAGGCGTCTGATGGCGGCGGGGACCTCGGCGAGTTCGTACTCGGCGGAGATGTCGATGTGGACCTGTCGGTCGGTCAGCAGCCGCAGGGCCTCTGCCGCGCTGGCGGCGAGGCGTTCGGGGTGGGTCCGGCTGAGCAGGTTGCTGTTGTAGGACAGGACGGAAATGCCGTTCATGAGCAGTTCGTTGGCGTTGATCCGCACGGGTTCGAAGGTGGCCATGTTGCCGTAGACGGCGAGGCGGCCGTGCCGGGCCAGCCGGTCGAGGTTCGCCAGGCGGGCGGGGCCGCCGACAGGGTCGAGGATGACGTCGAACTCCTCGTCGGCGAGCGCATCGGGAAAGTCGGTGCGGGAGATCAGGTGGTCGTAGCCGAGTCCGGCCGCGTAGTCGGCCTGCTCGGCGCCACCGCCACCGCCACCGCCACCGCCGACGCCGACGATGCGGGCGGCGCCGGAAGCTTTCGCGAACTGGGCCGCGAGTGAGCCGACGCCTCCGAGCGCCGCGTGGATGAGCACGCGGTCTCCGGGGCGAACACGGGTGACCGTGTTGATCAGGTCGTACGCGGTCGGAGTGGCCCAGCCGAAGGCCGCCGCGGGACGGGCATCAAGGCCGTCGGTGCAGAAGGCGAGCGCGGCCGGAGCGGTGACGAACTCGGCGAAGGCGCCGGAGGCGGTGAGTGCGGTGACGGGCCGGCCGATGCGAGCCGTGTCGACGCCCTCGCCGACGGCGACGATGCTCCCGGCGGCTTCGAAGCCGGGGATGAAGGGGCGCGGTGCGGGGAGGTGCCCATTGCCGACGAGGACGTCGCCCCACTGCAGGCCCGCGTACTGGACACGGATGGCCACCTCGCCGGGGCCCGGGGCCGGCGCTTCGGCGGTGGCGAGGGTGAACCGGTCGTCGGACCCGAGCACGATGGCCTTGATCAATACGCTCCCTGGGTTGAATCAGTATCCTGACACTGGAGACGCTATGAGTATCAGGTGCCTGAGTCAAGACAGGAAGCTGAGTTTGGAGTGGGTGACGTGGTGGAGATCCCCGCGGAGGAGTACCTGTGCATGCGCATCCGGCGCACGGAACAGGCGCTGATGGCGCACCATGAAGCGGTGCTGCGCGGCTACGGGTTGACGATGACCCAGTACACGGTGCTGCTCACGCTGTCCCGGGAATCCGACGGCCTGTCCGGGGCCCAGCTGGCACGCGCCTGCGGCGTCACCCAGCAGACCATGGCCCCGGTGCTCGCCGGACTGCAGAACAAGGACCTGATCACACGGGAGGCCTCCCCCGTACACGCGAAGGTCCTCATCGCCTCCCTCACCGATCCGGGCCGGAGCTTGCTGGATCGCGCATACCAAGAAGTGATCGTGCTTGAGCGCGCCCTCTCCCAGGCCTTCACGCCCGCCGAGCACGCCGCCCTGTGCGACCTCCTGGAACGCGCCCGCGAAGTGCTCACGGAACAGACCCACCGAGCCGCCGCCGAGCGGCGAGAAGCGCCATGACGGTGCCGGGCCCGGCCTGGTCGTCCCCAGCGGTATCCGTGGTGAGCGGCTGCGCGCCCCGTGCGCGGCGATCACCGCGCGGCGGCGAGCCGGGGCACGGGGGCGAGGCGTGGCGCCCGGCGAATCGTGGCGGGATCCTGGAAGGAGACGGCCGCGCGGCGGTCTCGCGTGGCCGCAGGGCACGAGGAGGCAGGCCATGACACGACATCTGGAGTGGAAGGTCGGCCTGGATCTGGTCGAGGACAACGGCAGGACCAAGGCGGAGGCCCGCCTGGACACGGGCACGTCGAAGATCACCGGCCACGGCTCCGCGCGGTGCAATCCGACGGACGTGGACGTGCCGGTGATCGGCGACGACCTCGCCGCGAGCCGGGCCATGACGGATCTGGCCGGAAAGCTGATGAGGGAGGCCAACCGGGAGATGGAGGCCGTGGGCGCGGACACCGTGCCCCAGCGCACCGGACCCGGATACGGCTGGCCGGAGGCGGTCCAGTAACCGGCCGCCGCGCGTCCCGGGTCCGTCGACGGCGACGGGCCCGGGACGCATCACGGCGGGCCGAAGGCCCCGCGTGACGGGTCCCCGCTGGCCGCGCGTGCACGGTTCTCAGCGGCCGTGCGTGGCGCGTGTTCCGGGGGGCGCGCATACCAGGTGCGCGGTGGCCGGGCGTGACGGGTGGTCCGAGCCCCGCGCCGCGGGGGTCCGGGGCCCCGTATGACGGTGTTCCGCCGCCCGTGTGTCAGGTGTTCTGGGCTCGCGGACGGGCTCCGGCTCAGTCCTCCGTCGTGCCGGCCTCGTCCTCGTACGCCAGCCGGTCCACGACCTCGACCACTCCGTCCACGTCCTCGCAGAGCCGTACGAAGATCGGCGCGAGGCTGCGGCGCGGCAGCGTGCCGGTCAGGGTGACGCGGCCCTCGGAGACGTCGATGTGGAGGGACGCGGGGGACAGGCCCAGGATGCGGGTGACGACGTCCTCCACGATCTCCTCCTGGATGGCGCGGTCGCGCCGCAGGAACAGCTGGAGCAGGTCGCTGCGGCTCAGCACGCCGATCAGCTGCCCGCCCGCGTCCACCACCGGCAGCCGCTTCACCCGGTGCCGCTCCATGACGCGGGCCGCCTCCACCGCCGTCCAGGACGGGCGGGCGACGACCGCGGGGCTGGACATCATCGCCTCGGCGGTGCTCGGACCGTCCTTGGCGGTGTGCCGCTTCAGCAGGTCCGCCTCGGAGACCACGCCCACCGGCCGGTTCGCCTCGTCGACCACCGGCACGGCCGTGATGCCGTACTCGTCGAGCAGCCGGGCGATCTCCTTGAACGGAGTGCCCGGCTGCACCGTGACCGCCGTGGGCGTCATGAGGTCGGCGACACTGCGGTGCCTCATCGTTCGTCCCGTCCCTTCTCGACTCCTTTGTCCATGATCCCTCACGGGCGCGAGCCGGGGGACGGGGGGGCCGGGCGAGGCCTCAGGAACCGGGCGAGGACGGGGAGGCCGGCGAGGAGGCCGAAGCGTGCGGCTCGGTCGACTGCGGCAGGTTGAACACGTGCTGCGGGCTGACGATCTGCGTGATCGCCTGTCCGAACAGGGTGCTCGGCTCGACCCCGTTGTGCACGATGTCGGTGTTGAGCAGCACCACCAGTGTCGCCTGGTGTTCCGGCAGATAGATGGTCAGCGACTCGTAGCCGGGCAGCGAACCGTTGTGGCCGATCCAGCCCTGGACGTTGAAGATGCCGAGACCGTAGCCGGTGCCCGGGATGCCGGACGGCCCGGTCCGCAGCCGCTGCGCCTGGGTGTCGGCGGTGAGCAGGGTGCCGGTGGCGACCACCTTGGCCCAGGTCCGCATGTCCTGGAGGTTGGAGATCATCGCGCCGGCCGCCCAGCCCCAGGACGGGTTCCAGTCCGTCGAGTCCTCGATCTGCCCGGAGGCCGTCTGGTTGGTGTAGCCGTGGGCGTGCGGCTCGGGGAACGCCGCGTCCGTCGGGAAGATCGTGTGCCGCAGCCCGGCCGGCGCCGACACGTTCTTGGTGATGAAGTCGTGCAGCGGCATGCCGCCGACCTTCTCCACGACCAGGCCGAGCAGGATCAGATTGGTGTTGCAGTACTCGAACTGCGCGTTCGGCTGGAAGTTCACCGGATGCCGGAACGAGAACGCCAGCAACTCCTGCGGAGTGAAGGGGCGGTCGGGGTTCGAGGTGAACGCCTTGTAGAAGTCCGGGTCCGCCGAGTAGTTGAACAGGCCGCTGCGCATCCCGGCCAGCTCGCGCAGCGTGATGCGGTCCCCGTTGGGCACGCCGCTCACGTACTTCCCGATCGGGTCGTCCAGGCCCAGCTTGCCCTCGTCGACCAGTTCGAGCAGCGCGGTCACGGTGAAGGTCTTCGTCTCGCTGCCGATCCGCATGTAGAGGTCCGGGGTCATCTGCTGCCCCGTCGTCTTGTTGGCGACGCCGAAGGTGCGGATGTACTGGCCCTTGCCCGGCGCGGACACCGCCACGATGACGCCCGGGACGTTCGCCTCCTGCATGACCTGCCGTATCGCGTCGTCGAGTTGCGCGTCGACGGCCGGCGTGAGCTGCGCGAATTCGTCGTCCGAGGGGGAGGGCGACGGTGTGGTGTTCGCGGGGCTCGCCGGGCCCGCTGCCGCTGTGGTGCCGGGTGGGCCGAACGGGCCGGGCGCCGCCGCGCCGTACGCCGCTCCCGCGAGCGCCGGTACCGACAGCGTGCCCGTCAGGGCCACTCCGATGCAGAGCCTGCGCCAACGCGCCTGTGACTTCCTCACGGCAGCCTCCTGCCGGCCGAGGGCGATACTCCTCTCCCAGGCTAGGCCCGCCGCCGTGCCCCCGCACGGCGAGCCCGCGCCCGCTCAGATGCGGAAGACACCCCGGAGGTACGCCTCCAGGGACGCCGCCGCGGGCGGCCGCAGCCGGGCGCCGAGATAGCCATCGGGCCGTACGAGGAAGGCGGTTGGCGTCCCTGCGGCGTACTGGCGGGCGAACTGGCCGTCCGCGTCCCGGTACACGGGCATCGCCGGCCCGCCGCGGCCGTCCCCGGCCGCCCCCGGGCCACCCGGAAGCACCGCGCAGGCCCGCACCGCGCCGCCCGACAACTCGGCGGCTCGCTCGGCTAGTTCGGCTAGGCCGTCGGACTCGGCGGCGCCGTAGAGCAGCAGCACATGGCCGCGGTCCCGCAGCACGTCGTACAGGCGCAGGGGATACGAGGCGAGCGGCTCGGTGAGCCCCGTGCAGTCGGGTGCCCGGTCGCCGGGCCGGGGTCCCGCGCCGTCGTCCGCCGGGTCCGGGGCGGCGACGACCGGGCTGTCGCGGTAGCCGACGAGCAGCTGTGCCTCGCGCAGCAGCAGCGTGGCCGGGGCCTCCGGATCGGCCTGCACGCCTTCCTTCGCGTGCCGCACCGTGCGGCCGACGACCTCGGCGCCGACCGGGCGGCGCTCGGCGTCGTAGCTCGCGAGCAGGTCCGGTCCCGCCGAGCCCGCGGCCGCCAGGGACAGCTTCCACGCCAGGTTGTAGGCGTCCTGGATGCCGGTGTTCATGCCCTGGGCGCCGGTCGGCGGATGGATGTGGGCGGCGTCCCCGGCGACGAACACCCGCCCCACGCCGTACCGGTCGACCAGCCGGTGGCTGATCCGGAACACCGACGACCAGCGCAGTGCGGAAGCGGTGACGGGGCGCGGTGACAGCCGGTCGAGCACGGCCTGGATGTCCGACAGCGACGGTGTGTGGCCGCCGCTGTCGAGGCCGTGCGTGACCTCGTCGGCCACGGCCTCCACCGTGGCACCGGTCC
This sequence comes from Streptomyces sp. NPDC004327, assembly GCF_042873935.1. NCBI lineage: Bacteria > Bacillati > Actinomycetota > Actinomycetes > Kitasatosporales > Streptomycetaceae > Streptomyces > Streptomyces sp. NPDC004327. The sequence goes on from NZ_JBIAME010000004.1 coordinate 634,711, forward strand.
CGTCGGCCGCGGTGAGTTCGGCCCGCCGGGCCGCGGTCAGTTCGGGCGGGACGGTCATCGACATCCGGTACCGGCCGCGGCCCGGCAGCGGGATGCCCACCAGCGCCTCGTCGGGGTGTCCGGCCGCGCCGCGGTGCGTGGAGCGCACGCCGTACCCCGGTGGCAGGTCCCAGTCCACCTCCACGTCGCCCAGCATGAACTCCTCGGGGAACGCGCCGCCCTCGAAGCCCAGCCCGAGTCCCTTGCGCACCGCGCTGTGCGCGCCGTCGCAGCCCACCAGATACCGGCAGCGCACCTCCTCCTCGGCCGGCGGCCCGCCCTCCACGGCCCTGGCGAGCCGGGCGGTCACCCCGTCCTCGTCCTGCTCGAAGCCCACCAGCTCCGTGCCGCGTTCGATCCGGGTGCCGAACCGTGCCAGGAACTCCTCCAGGATCCGCTCCGTCTCGTACTGCGGCAGCGCCGCGAAGCGGTACGGCACGTCGTCCGGCAGCGTCAGCTCCAGCCGGGGCCGTTCGACGCCGTCCACGTACACGAGCTGTCCGCGCAGCGGCACCGCGGCCTCCAGGGCCGCCCGGACGAAGCCCATCCGGTCCCAGATCTCCAGCGTGCGCGGCTGGATGCCCACCGCCTTGGCGAAGGGCAGCCGGGCCGGCAGCCGGTCGACGATCCGCACGGTGGTGCCATGCCGGCGAAGCTCGGCCGCCGCGGTGAGCCCGACGGGGCCCGCGCCGACGATGAGCACGTCCAGGACGGGCCGCCCTGACGTGCCACGGAGCGTGTCACGGTCGTTGCGCATCGTCGGTGCCTCCCGGCGGGCGGACGGCCCCTCCTCCATGGTCGGCCGCGTTCCCGGCGGACGCACCCGGTCGCTCCCGTCACTCCCGACGCTGCCGTCACTCGCGCGCGAGTACCTCGCGCAGCGCGCTGACGGCGTGGCGGCGGTGCTCGTCGAGCCAGTGGAGGGCCGCGGCCGTGTCGAGCTCGCGCACGGCCGAGATGACCGCCCGGTGCTCGTGGACGGCGACCTCGCGGTGCGCGTCGTCGGCGTAGTACAGCGAGCGGTACGCGTCGGTCGCGTCCCACAGGGTGGCGATCAGGCGCACCAGGCGCGGCAGGCCCGAAGCCTCGACCAGAGTGAAATGGAAGCGCCGGTTCGCCTCGGCCATGGCCGACACGTCGCCCGCGTCCGCCGCCCGCTCAACCTCCGGCTGGATCCGCTCCAGGGCGTCGAGCACGTCCTCCGGCATGCGGGCGAAGGCGGCGGTCACCGCCTCGGTCTCCAGGAGCGCGCGGATCCGGTAGATCTCCTCCAGGTCCGCGAGGGACAACTCGGCGACGAAATAGCCCCGGTGGACGTGGTGCACCACCAGGCCCTCGGCCTCCAGCGTCTTCAGGGCCTCGCGCAGCGGCACCCGGCTCACGTCGAGCCGCGCCGCCAGCGTGTCCTGCCGTATCGGGTCGCCCGGCCGCAACTCCCCGCTGGTGATGGCCCGTCGCAGCTCCTCCAGGACGAACTGCTGGGCGGTCGGCGGCCGCTTCCTCTCCACCGCGCTGCTCATCGGCGGTGCCCCTTCCCTCGACTGCGTGGCGTACATCTTCCTACGGCCCGCCGACACACCGTCGTGGCCTGTGGACAACCTGTCGTCCGGCCCCTCCCGCCCTGTGGACAACCGTCGCCGACCGTCAGGGCCCGTCCGGTCCGGCGGGGCGTCGGCCCAGCTCGGCCAGGACCTCGGCGGTGTGCTCGCCCAAGCGCGGCGGAGCGGAGCGGTAGGCGGCCGGGGTGGCGCCGAAGGAGACCGGGTGGGCCACCTGCCCGGGTCCGGCGGCCCGGTCCGGCACCCGCGGGTCAAGGCCGAGGCGGTCGGCGAGCGCGAAGGCACCGGCCAGGTCGTTGATGGGGCCGCAGGGCACCCCGGCCGCCGTCAGCTCCTCGAACCAGGCGTCGGCGGTGCGCCCGGCGAGCCGCTCGGACAACGCCGCCACCAGCTCCTCGCGGTGCGCGACCCGGGCCGTGTTGGTGGCGAAACGGGCGTCGTCGGCCAGAGCGGGGCTGCCGATCCGGGTACACAGCGCCCGGAACTGCCGGTCGTTGCCCACGGCCAGGACGAGTGGACGGTCGCTCGCCTCGAACACCTCGTACGGGGTGATGCTCGGGTGCCGGTTGCCCAGGGCGCGCGGCACGACCCCCGCGGCGAGATGCGCGGCGGCCTGGTTGGTGAGCGCGGAGAGCAGCGAGGTCAGCAGCGAGACCTCCAGACGCTGGCCCTCGCCGGTGCGTTCGCGGTGCCGGAGCGCGGCCAGGACGCCCATCCCGGCGTGCAGCCCGGTGATGACGTCGACGAGCGCCACACCCGCCTTCGTACCGGGGCCGTCCGGGTCGCCGGTGACGCTCATCAGCCCGCCCATGGCCTGCACCAGCAGGTCGTAGCCCGGCAGGTGGGCGCCCTCGGCCGAGCCGAAGCCGGTCACGGAGCAGTAGACGAGACCGGGGTTGGACGCCCGCACCCGCTCGTAGCCGAGGCCGAGCCTGTCCATGGTCCCGGGCCGGAAGTTCTCGACCAGCACGTCGGCGCGGTCCACGATCGCCCGGGCCGTCTCCAGGTCCGCCGGGTCGGTCAGATCGAGCGCCACGGACCGCTTGTTGCGGTTCACGCCGAGGAAGTAGGTGGCCTGGCCGTCGGCGAACGGCGGGCCCCATGCGCGGGTGTCGTCGCCCGCGCCCGGGCGCTCGATCTTCACCACCTCGGCGCCGAGGTCGGCGAGCAGCATCGTCATGTACGGGCCGGCGAGCACCCGGCCGAAGTCCGCGACGACGATCCCGGACAGGGCGCCGGGCGGGGCGGCCCCGGGCTGTTCCGCGTGCATACCGCTCCTCCCGGACATCGGATCCCGGACATCGGATCCCAGAGGTGGGATCCCGGACATCGGATCCAAGCGGACCGTATGCAGAGGAGATCAGATATTCAATACTGGATCCAATATCCAATCTAGGGCTACGCTTCCGCTCGCCGAGTTGCCACAGTCGCCAGGAGGCCGTCCGTGAAGTCGTCGCCGCAGCCGACGCGTTCGTCGCAGTCGTCGCCCGTCCACCCTCTCGATCTGCTCGCGATCGACGGACTGCTCACCGACGAGGAGCGGGAGATCCGCCGCACCGTGCGGGCCCTCGCCGACCGCGAACTGCGTCCGCACATCGCCGAGTGGTTCGAGTCGGGCGCCATCCCCGCCCGCGAACTCGCCCGCACCCTCGGCGGGCTCGGCGTCCTCGGCATGCACCTGGAGGGCTACGGCTGCGCGGGCACCAACTCCGTGGCGTACGGCCTCGCCTGCATGGAGCTGGAGGCGGTCGACTCCGGACTGCGCTCGCTCGTCTCCGTACAGGGCTCGCTCGCCATGTACGCGATCTGGAAGTTCGGCTCCGAGGAGCAGAAGCAGCGCTGGCTGCCGGGGATGGCGGCCGGCGAGTACATCGGCTGCTTCGGCCTCACCGAGCCGGACGCCGGCTCCGACCCGGGCGCCATGCGCACCAACGCCAAGCGGGACGGCTCCGACTGGGTGCTCAACGGCACCAAGATGTGGATCACCAACGGCTCCGTTGCCGACGTCGCCGTCGTCTGGGCGCGCACCGAGGACGGTGTCCGAGGCTTCGTCGTGCCCACCGACACCCCCGGCTTCAGCGCGCCCGAGATCAAGCAGAAGCTGTCCCTGCGCGCCAGCGTCACCAGCGAACTCGTCTTCGAGGACGTACGGCTGCCCGCCGACGCCGTGCTCCCCGGGGCCCGCGGTCTGTCCGGCCCGCTCGGCTGCCTGAACGAGGCCCGCTTCGGCATCGTCTTCGGCGCGCTCGGCGCCGCCCGCGACTGCCTGGAGACGGCCATCTCGTACGCGGGCGACCGCACCGTGTTCGCGCGGCCGCTCTCCTCGTACCAGCTCACCCAGCAGAAGCTCGCCGACATGGCCGTGGAGCTCGGCAAGGGCATGCTGCTCGCCCTCCACCTCGGCCGGCTCAAGGACCAGGGCACGCTCGCCCCCGAGCAGATCAGCGTCGGCAAGCTGAACAACGTCCGCGAGGCCATCGCGATCGCCCGGGAGTGCCGCACCATCCTGGGCGCCAACGGCATCACCCTGGAGTACCCGGTGCTGCGCCACGCCAACAACCTGGAGTCGGTCCTCACCTACGAGGGCACCAGCGAGGTCCACTCCCTGGTCATCGGCAAGGCGCTCACCGGCGAGCAGGCCTTCCGCTGACGTGCGGGATGAGGGGTGACGGCCGCTAGCCGGCCGTCACCCGGTCCACGAAGGCGTCGAGGTTGCCCGTCATCCGCGCGACCTGTTCCTCCACGGTCAGCGACTCCTCGTGCCGGCGGCCGCGCAGCTTGGGCTGCCGCAGGCCCCGCACGTACAGCGGGCAGGCGAGGTCGGCGCAGAGGTAGGTGCCGACCGTGTTGCCCTCGCGGCCGCGGGTGCCCGCCAGCGGCGCGGCCAGCAGGGTCACGCCCGAGGAGGCGTGCGAGGTCAGACAGATCTGGCACATGCTCGACTTCATCGCGCTGGTCCGGCCGACGGCCGGCACCCGCAGCGTCACGCCGACCGGGCCCTCGGCACGCGGCACGACGAGATGGGCGCGCAGCGGCGCGCCCGGGTCCACCCAGCCCAGGAAGTCCAGGTCGGGCCAGGGCAGCTCGGCGAAGTCGAGCGGCAGCTTCAGCCGGGCCGCGTCACCCTTCGTGCAGTTCACGAAGGACGCGCGGATCTCTTTGTCGGTCAGTGGTTCCACTCGTACGACCGTACACAGGCCCGTTGCCCCGGGCATCCGATTATCGGTGTGATCCGCCTCAGGCCACCCAGTCGGGCAGGCCCGGGTCGGCGAACCGGGCCGGGGCGCCCTCCAGGGCCGCCGCGAGCCGTTCGGCCGCCGTCTCGTACACCTCGGCGGGCAGCGCGTACGGGATCCGCAGCCGGTGCTCGTGCGTGCCCGGGTCGACGCCGAACCGGCCGCCGCCCTCCACCCGCACACCGTGCCGCAGCGCCCGCGCCGCGAGCTGCGAGGCGATCGGCCGGCCCAGGTCGATCCACAGGCAGAGGCCCCCGGGCGGCAGCGTCCAGTGCCACTCCGGCACGTGCCGGGCGAGCGCCGTCACCAGCGCGTCCCGGCGCCGCCGCAGCTCGGCCGCGCGGGACGGGAGCAGCGGGTCGACGCGGTCCATCAGGGCGACGGCGACGAGCTGGTCGAGAACCGAACCGGCGAGGTCGTGGGTGATCCGCACCCGGGCCAGCTCGGTCACCACGCGCGCGGAGGCCCGCGCCCAGCCCACCCGCAGCCCGCCCCAGCAGCTCTTGCTGAGCGAACCGACCGTGATCAGCTGCTCGCCGCTGCCGGGCCCGGCCGTGGCCGCGAACGGCGCCGGGGCCGGCACGTCCAGGGCCGTGTCGGTGAGCGTCTCGTCCACGACCAGCCAGGTCCCGGTGGCCCGCGCGGCCCGGGCCACCTCCCGCCGCTGCTCCGGGGGCATCAGCCGACCGGTCGGGTTGTGGAAGTCGGGGATGAGGTACGCGAGCCGCGGCGCGGTCTGCCGCAGCGCCGCGTCGATCAGCCCGCTGTCCCAGCCGGTCTCGGTGACCGGCACGGGGGTGATGCGCAGCCGCCGGCCGCGCATCGCGTCCAGGGCGTTGGGGTACGAGGGGTTCTCGGCGAGCACCCGGTCGCCCGGCCCGCCGAGCAGCGCGAGGGCGAGCGCCACGGCCTGCTGGGCGCCGGTCGTGACCAGGATCTGCTCGGGCCGCGTGGGCAGTCCGCGCGCGGTGTACCGGTCGGCGATGGCGGCCCTCAGCTCCGGGATCCCGTACGGGTGGTAGCCCTGCGCCGTCGCGAACCGGGGCAGCTCTTCGGCGGCCCGCGCCAGCGCCTCGGCCAGCAGACCGGCCGGAGCCTCGGGCGCGGCCAGCGCCAGGTCGATCAGCGCGTCGGAGTCCCCGTGCAGGGCGGCGGGCCCGGTCGGCGACTCGCCCTCGGGCAGCGCGGTCCAGGTGCCGGCGCCCTGCCGGCTGTGCGCGTAACCGCTCTCGCGGAGGAGGTCGTAGGCGGCGGTCACGGTCGTCCGGCTCACCCCGAGCGCGGTGGCCAGCTCGCGCTCGGCGGGCAGCCGCATCCGCAGCGCGACCCGCCCGTCGAGCAGCGCCTGCCGCACCGCCCGGGCCAGTTCGCGGTAACCGAACCGGCCCTCGACGGGCGGCGTGAGCAGCGCCGCCAGCTGCCGCCCGCTCAGCATGCGGTCCGGCAGGGTGACCACGCTGCGGATCACTCGACCCTCTGCCATGCCAATCACTCCCTATTGGCTGTGCTGTCCAGGCCAATAAGGCTACAGACTCCTTTTCAGTGGCCTGGTGGCCCTGGGGAAAGGAGCGTGGGGAGATGGCTGAGCACTTCACCGACCGTGACGAAAGGACGTGGCAGCGGCGCGCCGAGGAGCCGATCCTGCGGCGGTGGGGGAGTGGATCCCCCATACGGGATATCGGATCCAAGGTCCGGGATGGTGGATCCACCACGCGGGCCGTGGGATCCAGGACTTCGGATCCTGGATCCAGGACGCCGGACATCGGATCCAGCGCGCGGGATATCGCCTATTGGATCCAGTCCCTGCGCCGGGCGCTGCGCCGCGGAGCGCGGGCATGACCAGGATCGTCGTCGGCGTCAGCGGCTCGCTCGCCTCGCTCGCCGCCCTCCGCCACGCCGCCGCGCTCGCCCACCGCGAAGACGCCGCACTGCTGGCGGTCCTCGCCTGGGAACCGCCCGAGGGGGAGTCCCTCCACGCGCGCAACCCGGACCGTGCCTGGGCCCGGATGTGGGCCGGCGAGGCCCGGCAGCGGCTCGCGCGGGCCTTCGACGACGGGCTCGGCGGCCTGCCCGAGGCCGTCGCCGTGGAGCGCCGCATCGTGCGGGACGCGCCGGCCGCCGCGCTGCTCGGGGCGGCCGGGCGGACCGGAGACCTGCTGGTGCTCGGGACGAGCCCGCGCCGGGGCCGGTTCGGCCGGCTGGGGCGGCGGCCGGTGCTGCGGGCGGTCATGGCCGGGGCCCGGGGCCCCGTACTGGTGGTCCCGGGCCCCGCGTTGCGCCGTGGTGAGGCGCGGGTGCTGCGGCGGCACGCCCGTAGCGGCGTGCCGGAGGCCGGGGCGTACGCCCCGCCCACTCAGATCAGCGGCTGACTCCCCGGCCGCGTCGCCGCATTCGAGAACCCCGAGAACTTCGAGGACACTGACGCGGACGGCGACGAGGACGTGGAGCCCGAGGCGCTCGGCGGGGGCAGCACGGCCGCCGACTGGGGCTGCGACTCCGGTGCCGAGGACACCGTCGAAGGCCCGGCCGACGACGCGGACTCGGACGCCGGTGCCGACGCCGAGGCCGGCTCCGACGCCGGTTGCGACGGCGGCTCGGAGGTCGAGGGGGATGACGGCGGCGGGCTGCTCGACGAGGACGACGCCGGCGGCGAGGACAGGCTGGACGGGCAGGGCGAGGGGGTCACGCTGTTGGTGGGCGTCGGGGTCTCGGTGCCCGTCACCGTCACACAAGGCACCGGGCTGCTCGGCGACGTGGACGGCGAGGTCGACGGGGACGTCGTGGGCGAGGTGGACGGCGAGGGCGGCGGCGGGGGAGTCGTCGGCCGGTCGTGCTCATGGCCCGCCGAGCCCGGCTTCCGGGCGATCCAGCCGTCCGTGTTCGGGTCGAAGATGATGAAGACGTTGATCACCGTCACCGACGGGTTCACGACCACCACGTTGCTCGTCCGGAAGCCCGGCCAGGCCGTGCCGACCTGCTTCGGTGCCTTCTGCGCCACCGGCGGCGTCAGCGGATTGCCGCAGGCGCACCGCACCCTGGGCACCCCGTGGCCGTCGACCAGGACCGCCGTGCCGGCCTGGAGCACCGACTGGAAGGCGACCGGGGAGCCGTCACGGAAGCCGTGGTTGGTCACCCGGGTGTCCACCCGCAACTGAACCGACGTCAGCGAGCGCAGGAAACTCGGCACCTCACCGGCCGAGACGCCCATGACCGAGGCGAAGGCCGCGTTCTTGGCGGGCTCGTCGGCGAGGAAGCGGATCTGCTGCTCGACGTCGCAGCTCGCGGTGTGCCGCGTCCCGCCGTAGAGGCCGGGGGTCGAACCCGTCACGGTGCGCGCCGCGTTGGTGTCGCCGCCGCTCTCGCTCGGCAGTGCCGGCGGGGAGATCGTGGCTCCCGTCGTGCGGGCGGTCGAGCGGGTGAACGGATCGGGGCCGGTGGCGGCGGCGTTCTGCAGGAAGACCTCGCCGCCGCCCGAACCGGCCTGGTTCGAACCGCCGTTGTCACCCCGCTGGGTCAGCACCACGATGAGCGCGACCGCCGCCACCAGCACGGCCGTCAGCGAGGCGACCTTGGGCACCGAGCGCCACCACGGGCCCCCGCCGCCACCGCCGCTCGCCGCGCCTCCGCCCGTACCGCCGCCCCCGCCGCCGGATCCACCGCCCCCGCCGCCGGATCCACCGCCCCCGCCACCCGAACCGCCGCTCGAACCGCCGCTCGGCGGGCCGGTAGGAGGTGGGGGAGTGGTCTGGCCGGGGCGCGTGCCGGGGCCCGAGAGAGGGCCCGAAGGCGGGCCGGTGGGAGGGACCGAGGGCTGCCCGGACGGCGGGTGGGAAGTCACGTTGTTTCCCTTTCTTCCGTTCCGCGCCCATTGTGTGCGTCAACCGGGTGCAGCCCGCAAGCGGACCGCACCCGCCGGTACTAGCGTGGGCAGGGTGAGCACGCGGCTCCCCACCTCCCCCCGCCCGTCCGCCCCCGGTGACCTCGGCGAACACCTCGCCCGCGACCTGGCGGCGGCGCTCGGCACCGTCGTCGCCGGCTTCCTCGCGATGGGCGTCACCGCCGTCCTCGGCCTGTGGGCCGCGGGCGCCGCCGACCTGCCGGGCGGCGCGGGCGCGTTCGCGTCCGTCGCCGCCGCGGTCGTCGTGATGGCCGCCGGCGGCCAGGTCGGCCTCTCCGGCCAGGCCGGATCCCTCGCCGGCACCCAGGCCGAACTCACCGCCATGCCGCTCACCGTCACCCTGGTGGGCGCACTCGTCGCCGGATTCCTGTTCCTGCGCCCGCTGCGCCACCACGCCGTCGCCCGCGGACGGCGGCTGCTCGCGCTCGCCGTGCCCACCGTAGTGCTCTGGCTGGCCGCGCTCGCCGGCGTCTCCGCGCTCGCCCGCCACGACTTCCCGATCAGCCTCGGCGGCGCCGACCAGGAAGCCACGACGACCGGCGACCTCGCCGACCTGTTCAAGGGCCTCCTCGACGCAACCAACCCCAGCGTCGGCTTCCGCACCGACGTCGGCCCCACCCTCTTCTACGGACTGCTGTGGATCCTCGGCGTCCTGGTCATCGCCCTGCTCGTCTCCCGCCGCACGCCGCTGCCGCCCCGGCTCGTCCGGCACCACCAGGCCGTCCGTCCCGCCGCGTCCGCGCTGCTGCTCCTGCTGCTCGCGTACGTGGTCCTCGGCCTCGTCATCGGCCTGGTCGTCGCGGCCACCAAGGGCCATGTCCCCCAGACCTTCGCCGTGCTGCTCCTCGGCCTGCCCAACGTCTCCTGGCTCGCGCTCGGCATCGGCATCGGCGGCTCCTGGCAGGGCCGCGCCGAGGGCCCGTTCGGCCTGCCCATGCCGCAGATCCTCGACGAGGTGCTGCGCGGCGGGAACGGCGGCAAGGACCTGTCGACCGTCGACCTGTCCACCCTCGCCTCCTACGACGCCCGCGCCTGGTGGCTGCTGCCGGTCGCCGTTGTGCTCGTGCTCGCCGCCGCGTTCGTCATGGCCGCCCGCTCACCCGCCCGCATCCCGCCCTGGCGGCACGCCCTCCACCTGGGCATCGGCTTCGCCCTCGCCATGCTGGTCGTCACCCCGCTGACCCTCGTCGAGGCCCACTTCGGCCTGTCGGTCATCGGCATCGGCGACCTCGACGCGCTCGGCGCCACGGTCGTGCTGCGCCCGAACATCTGGGCCACCGTCGGCCTCGCCCTGCTCTGGGGCCTGGTCGCCGGCTTCCTCGGAGGGCTCCTCGCCAGGCCCGTGCACCGCCGCGGCGAGGTCGAGACCCCCAAGACGACGCCCCCGGCGACGCCTGACGAAACGACGCCCCCAACGACTTCCTGACAGCACGACACCCGACGAAAAACGCCCCCCAACGGCGCCTGACGGCACGACGCCCGACGAGCCCGCGCCTGACGCCCCGAAGCGGCTCACAGCTCCCGGAACACCGGACGCGCCCACGCCGGCGGCTCCGGCGGCGGCCCCTGCGGCCACTTCCCGCTCACGGCGTTCGCCACGCTCCCGCCGGACACGGCCGACCTCGACCGCCGGCCCCGCTCCACGGCCGCCCGCAGCTCGGCGACGAACTCCAGACACGTCCCGTACCGCTCCTCCGGCGTCTTCGCCAGCGCCTTCGCGAAGACCGCGTCGGCCGCCTCCGGCAGCCCCGGCCGCTCCTCCGACAGCGGAGGCGGCGGATCGTACTGATGCGCCCACAGCAACGCCATGTCGTCGTCGCGGCGGAACGGCGGCACGCCCGTCAGCGTCTCGAAGACCACGCACGCGAGGCTGTAGACGTCGCAGCGGCCGTCCACCGGCTTGCCGGAGATCTGTTCCGGCGCCACGTAGTCGAGCGTCCCGACGAACTGCCCCACCGTGGTGAACCCGGTCAGCGACAGCGACTTCTTCGTCAGCCCGAAGTCGGTCAGGTAGACGTGCTCCGGATGGTCCCGGTCGGTGCCCTCGGCCACCAGGATGTTGCCGGGCTTCACGTCCCGGTGCACCAGGTCGTGCGCGTGCGCCGCGTCGAGCGCGGAGGCCACCTGGACCGCGATCCGCCCCGCCGTCACCGGCTCCAGCGGCCCCTCCCGGTCCAGCAGCGCCCGCAGGTCCTGCCCCGGCACGTAGCGCATCGCGATGTACAGCACGCCCTCCGTCTCACCCGCCTCGAAGACGGGCACGATGTGCGGGTGGTCGATGGCCGCCGCCACCCGTGACTCGTGCGTGAAGCGCTTGCGGAAGGTGTCGTTGCGGGCCAGCTCCGGCGCCAGCAGCTTCAGTGCCACCGTGCGGTCGAGGTTCAGGTCGTGCGCGCGGTAGACGACGGCCATGCCGCCGCGCCCGATCTCGGCCTCGACGACGTACCCGGCGATCCGCTTCCCCGCGAGCCCGGACTCCCGCCCGGCCGGCAGCGCGCCGTCGGCATCGGCCCCACGGCCACGGCCACCGCCGGCGCCGCGCCCGGCGGCCCCGTCGGCGCCGCCACCGTTCGCACGCCCGGCGCCGCCACCGTTCGCAGGCCCGGCGCCGTCGCCGGTGCCGCTCACGGTGCCGTCACCGGGCGCCCGCGTCATCCGGCGTCACCCGGCCCGGCCGCCGGCTGTTCCTGCACCACCTGGGTGGCCCCGGGACCCTCGGCGTCCAGCCGCGGCACCACCTGCGTCGGCTCGTGCACCGCCTCGGCGGGCGGCGTCGCGGCCGAAGGGGCCGCGGAGGCCGCGTAGGTGCTCAGCCCCGTGCCGTCGCAGAACACCCAGCGCTCGTGCTCCGCGTCGTACAGCCACACCGACTCGCCGTCGACCACCATGCCCACCCGCAGCCCGCGGGTCCGCTGCCGGAACGTCTCGCCGTCCGCGTGCCCCGCGGCCAGCTCCTCGGCCGCCCGCCGGTAGCGGCCGAGCGCGTCCTCGGCCCGCGCGATCAGCGGGCGCGGATCGGCGGTCCGGGCGAGGGCCCGGCCGGCGGCGGGCGGATCGGCCGGCACGGAGACGAGCAGCCGGGCGTCGACCCACGCCGACCAGCCGTTGGAGCACAGCACCTGGCCCCAGTCGCCGACCCGGTCGAGCAGCTGCACCGGCAGCAGCGCGTCGAGCGGCGCCGTCGGCACGGCCGGATCGGGCGCCTCCCAGGCGGGCAGCCCGTCGCGCGGCACCACATGCGTGGGCCGGAAGTCCGGCACGTACTCCGGCACGCCATCCACAGCGACCACAGCCACCTCCGCCGTCTATTTCCGCATCACGACCGGCTCGTGCCGGCGCAGCAGCCGCGCCACCAGGAGTCCGAGCACGACGGACAGCACGACCAGCATCCCCATGTCGAACAGCCAGGCGCCGACCGTGTGGTTCATCAGCGGATCGGCGGTTTTCTCGCCCGGCACGATCGCGCCGATGTCGATCGTCGCGCCCATCGCGGCGAACGCCCACCGTGACGGCACCAGCCACGCCAGCTGCTCCAGGACCGGCGTGCCGCGCACGTTCAGGAGCGCGCCGCAGAACACCACCTGGACGATCGCGAGGAGGACGAGCAGCGGCATCGTCACCTCCTCCTTGCGCACCAGCGCCGACACGAAGAGGCCGAGCATCATCGCCGTGAACGCGAGCAGCGCGACGGCCAGTGTCAGTTCGAGCAGCGGCGGCATCAGCACGCCCTTGCCGCCGGGCGCGCCGAGCGGGACGCCGATCAGCGCCACCAGGGTCAGCACCACCGCCTGCACGACGGTGATGACGCCGAGGACGACCACCTTGGACATCAGATACGCGGAGCGGGACAGGCCCACGGCTCTCTCGCGGCGGTAGATGGTGCGTTCCTTGACCAGCTCGCGCACCGCGTTCGCCGCGCCGGTGAGAACGGCGCCGACGCAGAGGATCAGCAGCACGTTCAGCGTGGACTCGGGATTGAGCTTCCCCTCGGACAGGGCGCGGGCCATCGCGCCCATGACGAACGGCAGCGCGACCATGATCGCCAGGAAGGTCCGGTCGGCGGACAGGGCGGCCGCGTACCGCCGGACGAGCGTACGGAGCTGGGCGCCCCAGCTCTGCGCCTTCGGCGGCGGGGGCGGCGCGGGCTCGTGCTCCGCCGCTCCCGCGCCGGGTGCGGGCGGCCGTACGGTGGCCTCCTCGATGTAGCGGTGGTGGAAGCGCGAGGACCGGTACCGGCCCGCCCAGTCCCGCTCCCGGTCGTTCTCGAACGCCTCGAACGCCTCCGGCCACTGCGCGAAGCCGAAGAAGTCCAGGCTGTCGCCGGGCGGACCGTAGTAGGCGACGCGGCCGCCGGGCGCGAGCACGAGCAGCCGGTCGCACACGTCCAGGCTGAGCACGCTGTGCGTGACGACGACGACCGTCCGCCCGTCGTCGGCGAGCCCGCGCAGCATGTGCATGACCGAGCGGTCCATGCCCGGGTCGAGCCCGGACGTCGGCTCGTCGAGGAAGAGCAGCGAAGGCTTCGTCAGCAGTTCCAGGGCCACGCTCACCCGCTTGCGCTGACCGCCGGACAGGCTGTGGATCGGCTGCCCGGCCCGCTCCTGCAGGCCCAGCTCGTCGATCACCTCGTCGACCCGGGCGCGCCGCTCGGCGGGCGCGGTGTCCTCCGGGAAGCGCAGCTCGGCTGCGTACCCGAGGGCCCGGCGCACGGTCAGCTGGAGGTGCAGGATGTCGTCCTGCGGGACGAGTCCGATGCGCTGGCGCAGCTCCGCGTAGTCCCGGTACAGGTCACGGCCGTCGTAGAGCACGGTGCCCCGGTCGGCCGGCCGCTGCCCGGTCAGGGCGTTCAGGAGCGTCGACTTGCCCGCGCCGGACGGGCCGACGACCGCGAGCAGGCACTTCTCGCCGACCGGGAACGACACCGCGTCGAGCAGCGTCTTGCGGCCGTGGTCGACGGTGACGGCCAGCTCCTGCACGTCGAGCGAGATCTCGCCGGTGTCGGTGAACTCGACGAGGTTCCCGCCGATCAGGCAGAACGCGTGGTGCCCGATGCCGATGACGTCCTCGGCCGTCACCCGCGCCTCGGTGACCGGGTGGCCGTTGAGGAACGTGCCGTTGTGGCTGCCGAGGTCATGGATCCAGTACGTGCCGTCCGGCGCCGCCCGCAGCTCCGCGTGCCGGCGCGAGACCGTCAGGTCGTCGACCACCAGGTCGCTGTCGGCGGCCCGGCCGATGCGCACGGTGTGCACGGGCAGCGGACGCACGGAGGTCGGCTGCCGGAAGGTGCCGGTGAGCGCGGGGTACGAGACGGCGGAGGGACGGGGCGGCGGCGGGGGGCCGGGGGACGCGGGCGCGGGGTGCGGGGGCGAGGGCGGTACGGGTCCGGGGTGCGGGGGCTGCTCCTGTACGGGGTCCGGGGGCGCCGGTTCTTGTCGTACGGGCTCTTGCTGGCCAGGTTCCGCCGGCGCCGGCGCCGGGTCCTGGCGTACGGGCTCCGGTGGCGCCGGTTCCTGGCGTGCGGGCTGCGGTCGTACGGGCTCCGGCGGCGCGGCCGCGAGCAGGACCGCCATCGGGCCCTCCGTCGGGTGGCCGAAGCGGATGACCGTGCCGGGGCCGACCATGCTCAGGCCCACCCGGTGGTCGTCGGCGAAGGTGCCGTTCGTACTGCCGGCGTCTTCGAGCGTCCAGTGGTCGTCGACCGCGCGCAGCACCGCGTGGTGCCAGGACGCCCGGGCGTCGGCCAGCACGAAGTCGCTGGTGGGGTCGCGCCCGATGCGATAGACGCGGCTCGGGTTCATCAAGGTCGCGTCCCCGTCGATCTCGAGGACCAGCTCGGGTGCGGCGGGCGCGACGGGCCGCTCTCCCATGCGATGAATCCTATCGTCGGCGGCCGGACCGCGCCCGGGCGAGCCGCCGGTATCGTGGACGGCCGACCGACCCCCGGCCGCCCGGCGCGGGGGCCCGAAGGAGGAACCACCCGTGCCGAAAGGTGTCACCAAACGCCGTCCCCGCACCCGCGCGGCCCTGTTGCGGGCGGCTTTGGAGACCTTCGCCGAGCACGGCTTCCACGCGGTGTCGATCGAGCAGATCTGCGAGCGCGCCGGGTTCACGCGGGGCGCCTACTACTCGAACTTCGCCAGCAAGGAAGAGCTCTTCCTCGCGCTCTTCGACGAGCACGGCGAGCAGATCGTGCGGCGGCTCGCCGAGTCGATCGACGCGCTCGGGCCGGAGGAGTACACCCTGGAACGGCTAGCCGGACTCGCCGCGCGGGTCGAGCCGGACGAGCGCGACTGGTACCTGGTCAGCATGGAGTTCACGCTGCACGCCATCCGCGATCCGCAGGCGGCCTGGGTGCTGGCCCGCCACGAGGCCCGGCTCCGCGCGGAACTCGCCCGCGGCCTGGAACTGGTCCTCGGCCGCGCGGGCCGCGAACTCACCGTGGACGCCGACCGGTTCGCCCGGCTGATCGTGGCCCTGCGCGAGGGCGGCCTCGCCCAGAGCTACGTCGAACCGGGCGAACTGCCGCCGGGCAGCCTCGAACGCGACTTCCTGGCACCGCTGTTGGAGGCTTCCACCCGCCCGGCCCGGGCCGTCTAGAAGACCTTCGGCTCAGTCGAGGAGGTCCGGGTCCGAGGCCGTGATCTGGTCCCAGAGCGGACGGGCCTGGAACCAGCCGGCCAGCGGCGAGCCGATCTGACCGCGGGTGAGCAGCGCCGTCTCGCGGTCGATGAGCTGCGGGGTGCCCGCCGCCATCGCCAACAGCTGGGCCTGGCAGGAGCGTTCCATCGTGACGAACCACCAGACCGCCTCGGCGACCGACTGGCCGACCGTGAGCAGTCCGTGGTTCTTGAGGATGACCGCCTTGTACGCGCCGAGCGCCTTGGCGACCCGCTCGCCCTCCTCCAGCTCGTTGACGACGCCGCGGTAGTCGTCGTAGATCCCGTGGTCCTCGAAGAACGCGCAGGCGTCCTGGGTGATCGGGTCGAGCGGCACGCCCAGGCTGGAGAACGCCTTGCCGTGCAGCGAGTGCGAGTGCGCGGCGGCGATCGCGTCCGGCCGGGCCGCGTGCACCTGGGAGTGGATGACGAAGGCGGCACGGTTCACCGGGCGACGGCCGTTGATCACCCGGCCGTCGTGGTCGACGCGGATCAGGTCGGACGCCTTGATCTGGGTGAAGCTCATGCCGAACGGGTTGACCCAGAAGGTGTCCGGATCCTCCGGGTCGCGCACGGTGATGTGCCCGGCGACGCCCTCGGAGAAGCCGAACCGGCCGAAGATCCGGAAGCCGGCGGCCAGTTGCTCCTTGCGGTACCGCCGCTCCTCCTCGACCGAATCGAAGCGCGGCGGCAGCGGCAGCGTGACCCCTTCCGGGAGCGGGCCGACGGCGGCGGCGAGGGCGGGCGGCAGGGTGCTCATGGAGGCCTCCGGGCGGGGACGGGAGTGCGGGGCGTCGGGGGTGCGGGCGCGCCAGAAGATACAGAGATGTATCCGATACGGCAATGACCTCACCGCTCACCCGCGGCGCCCTACGCGTCGGGCGCCCCGAACCGGGCCAGCAGGTGCCACACCCGCTTCACGTCCTGCCGGTCGTACCGCCCCGACTCCGCCGCCTCCTGCACGATCCGCGGATCCAGCCACCCGTCCACGGCCAGCGCGGCGCCGAGCTCCACGAACTCGGGGCCCCGGAACTCCGGGTGCCGCCGCAGCTCGGCCACCGACAGCCGGAAGCCGGCGTGCCACTCGACCGGGCAGGGCAGCGCCCGGGCCGCGGCCTCCACCTCCGTGCCGCGGAACGACGGGTCGAGGACGAGCGCCTCCACGTCCCGCGCGAGCTCGACCGGCCCGTGCACCTGGGCCTCCACGTAGTCGTCGAGCGCGTCCTTGCCGTCGGCGAGCGCGAGCGCGATCAGCGGCGCCGTGCGCTCCACGACGCCGAAGTCCGTCGGCTCCAGGACGCTGTCCGGATAGCAGAAGGTGGTCCGGGACAGCGCGGCGGCGGCGAGCCGCAGATGCGCGGAGCCGTAGCGCGGCGCGGCGCCGAAGGGGCGGCGCCGGTGGTCGAGCGCGCCGTACACCGGCCGCTCGTGCGCCGGGGCGTCGTCGTACGCGCCCCCGAAGATCCGGCTCTCCCAGCGCCAGCGGTCGCCGCCCGGGTGCGCGGTGAGCCCGCCGTTGCTGGTGCCGGTGACGAACTGGGAGCGGTAGACGCCGTCCTCGGCGAGGCGGGCGAGGAAGGTGGGGTGGAAGTTGAGCGTCACGCGCAGCGCCGGGTCGAGCGGGCCGCCGGTGGCACGGGCGGAGACATGGGCGAGGGCGCGGTGCGGCCGGGTGAGCAGGTCCATCGGCGCAGTCTGCCGCAGGCCGGGGCCTTGCGGCGCGGCGTTTTCGCTGGCTAGGGTCGCGGGAGAAAGCGCTTTCCGAGTGGCGGGGGAGAATGCGTAGCGTGCCCGGCAACGACACCGGCGGCGGCCGGGACGTCCTGCTCTTCACCCGTACCACCGGCTACCGCCACGACTCCATTCCCGCCGGCACCGCCGCCCTCGCCGCCCTCGCCCGCACCGCCGGCCTGACCGCCGAGAGCACCGAGGACCCCGCCGCCCTCACCCCCGCCCGGCTGGCCCGCTGCGCCGCCGTCGTCCTCCTCTCCACCACCGGCACCGTGCTCACCGACGAGGGCCGGTCCGCCTTCGAGGCGTACGTGCGGGGCGGGGGAGGCGTGCTCGCCGTGCACGCGGCGGCCAACGCCGAACCCGACTGGCCCTTCTACGGCGAACTGCTCGGCACCCGCTTCGGCGGCCACCCCGAGATCCAGCCCGGCACGGTCCTCGTGGACGACGCCGGGCACCCGGCGACGGCCGCGCTGCCGGCCCGCTGGGAGTGGACCGACGAGTGGTACAACTTCACCGCCAACCCGCGGGCCGCCGGCGTGCGCGTCCTCGCCCGCGCCGACGAGACCCGCTACCGCGGCGGCACCCTGGGCGCCGACCACCCGCTGGTGTGGTGCCGGGAGGCCGTGCCGGGCCGGGGCCGGGTGCTGTTCACCGCGCTCGGCCACACCCCGGAGTCGTACGCCGATCCCGTCTTCCGCGCCCACCTGGCGGGCGCCCTGCGCTGGGTGGCCGGAGTCGCGTGACCGGGCGCGGGTCACCCCGCCGTCCCGCCCCGATTGCGGCCGGACCCGGTCCGCGAGACGTTGACCGTGGGGGAGAACGTCTGCGGGGGCTCCAGGCAACGAGGAGACGACATGGGCATCGCCACCGTGAACCCGGCGACGGGCGAGACGCTGCGCACGTACGAGGCCCACGGGCCCGCCGAGGTCGAGCGGCGCGTCGACGCCGCCCACGAGGCGTACCGCCAGTACCGCACCACTTCCTTCGCCGAGCGCGCCCGGCTGATGCGCGCCGCCGCGGTGCTGCTCGACGAGGACACCGAGGACATCGCCCGCACCATGACCACCGAGATGGGCAAGCCGATCGTCGCGGCCCGCGCCGAGGCGGCCAAGTGCGCCAAGGCCATGCGCTGGTACGCGCAGAACGCCGAGGCGCTGCTCGCCGACGAGCAGCCCGCCGAGCGCGACGTGCAGGACTCGGGCGCCGACCTGGCCCGGGTGCACTACCGGCCGCTCGGCCCGATCCTCGCCGTCATGCCGTGG
Organism: Streptomyces sp. NPDC004327; assembly: GCF_042873935.1. Classification (NCBI taxonomy): domain Bacteria; kingdom Bacillati; phylum Actinomycetota; class Actinomycetes; order Kitasatosporales; family Streptomycetaceae; genus Streptomyces; species Streptomyces sp. NPDC004327. The sequence goes on from NZ_JBIAME010000004.1 coordinate 653,095, forward strand.
AACTTCCCGCTCTGGCAGGTGATCCGGTTCGCCGCGCCCGCGCTGATGGCCGGCAACACCGGCCTGCTCAAGCACGCCTCCAACGTGCCGCGCACCGCCCTCTACCTCGGCGACCTCTTCCGCCGCGCCGGCTTCCCCGAGGGCTGCTTCCAGACCCTGCTGATCGGCTCCGGCGCCGTCGAGGGCGTGCTGCGCGACCCGCGGATCGCGGCCGCCACGCTCACCGGCAGCGAACCGGCCGGCCGCTCCGTCGCGGCCATCGCCGGCGACGAGGTGAAGAAGACCGTCCTGGAGCTCGGCGGCAGCGACCCGTACATCGTGATGCCCTCGGCCGACCTGCCCCGGGCCGTCAAGACCGCCGTCACCGCCCGTGTGCAGAACAACGGCCAGTCCTGCATCGCCGCCAAGCGGTTCATCGTCCACGAGGCCGTCTACGACGACTTCGCCGAACGCTTCACCGCCGCCATGAACGCCCTCAACGTCGGTGACCCGCTCGACGACGACACCGACGTCGGCCCGCTCGCCACCGAACAGGGCCGCGCCGACCTGGAGGCCCTCGTCGACGACGCCGTAGCCGTCGGCGCGACCGTGCTGTGCGGCGGCGCCCGCCCGGACGGGTTCCCGCGCGGCTGGTTCTACCAGCCGACGGTCCTGACCGGCATCACCCCGGCCATGCGCATCCACCGCGAGGAGGCCTTCGGCCCCGTCGCCACGCTCTACCCGGTCGCCGACATCGAGGAGGCCGTCGCCGTCGCCAACGACTCGCCCTTCGGCCTCAGTTCGAACGTCTGGACTCGCAACGACGAGGACATCGCCTTCTTCGTCCGCGACCTGGAGGCGGGCGGCGTCTTCGTCAACGGCATGACCGCGTCCCACCCCGCGCTGCCGTTCGGCGGCGTGAAGCGCTCCGGGTACGGGCGCGAGCTGTCCGGGCACGGCATCCGCGAGTTCTGCAACGTGACCACGGTCTGGCAGCGCGCCTGACCTCCGCTTGGTCCCCTTTCCGCCGCTCCGGGCGGCATGAGTGCTCTCTCCCTTTCGGCCTCCCGTGTGCCGTGAATTAGCCAAAATCCGGTCATCTGCTCATCTAGCCTGACGTAGTTCGACGGACTGGTCCCTTCCGGTGATCGGAGCTGCATAAGGTCCCTCGTGCATCCGCCGGAACAACTGGACTGGAGAGGAAGCCTCATGGCCGACATCGATCTCGGACTGGCGACGGACTGGGAAGAGGGCGACACCCACGGTCGGGTCAAGCTGCGGGACAACCAGGTCTACCCGAACTCGCCCAAGAAGGACGTGCTCATCAGCTCGCCGGTGAGCATCGAGCTCTCCGTGAACACGAACTTCTCCACCTCCCAGGAGGCGGACAAGATCTACTTCACGACCCACCACGGCTCCACGAAGAAGATCATCGGGATCCTGGACTCCGACGGGAACCTGTACATCGCCGGTCGCGTGATCACGGACCAGAAGGACCTGCGGTACTGAAAGGCCCGCGGTACTGAAGGCTGAGGCACTCCGGCTCGCCTGATGACCCGCTCGGGGGCGGTGGCGGATTCCGCCACCGCCCCCGTTCCCGTCCGGCGGTCATCACGGTCATTCCCGCGTCCACGCCAGCAGCCGCTCCGCCGGCCACGTGTTGATCACCCGCTCCGCCGGCACCCCGCACTCCTCCGCCCGCGCGCAGCCCAGGATCTGCCACGCCAGCTGGCCCGGCGCGTGCGCGTCGGTGTCGACCGCGAAGTACACGCCCGCCGCCACCGCCTCGCGGAGCAGCCGGCGGGGCGGGTCGAGGCGTTCCGGGCGGCTGTTGATCTCGACCGCCGTGCCGGACTCGGCGCAGGCCGCGAAGACCCGTTCGGCGTCGAACTCCGATTCGGGGCGCAGTCGGCCGCCGGCGACCAGCCGGCCGGTGCAGTGACCGAGGACGTCCATCAGCGGATCGCGCACCGCGCGTTCGAGGCGCCGGGTCATCGCCCGGGCGTCCATCCGCAGCTTGGAGTGCACCGAGCCCACCACCAGGTCGAGCCGGTCGAGGAGTTCGGGCTCCTGGTCGAGCGAGCCGTCCTCCAGGATGTCGCACTCGATGCCGGTGAGCAGCCGGAAGGGAGCCCACTGCTCGTTCAGCGCGGCCACCACGTCCAGCTGCTCGCGCAGCCGGTCGGGCGACAGCCCGCGCGCCACCTTCAGGCTGGGCGAATGGTCCGTCAGAACGGTCCACTCGTGGCCGAGTCGCAGTGCCGTGCGCCCCATGTCCTCGATGGTGCTGCCGCCGTCCGACCAGTCCGAGTGCACGTGGCAGTCGCCGCGCAGCGCGGCCCGCAGACGCTCGCCGCCGGCCGTCTCCCCGGGGACTCCGAGCGAGTCCTCCAGCTCCTTCTCCAGGTCCCGCAGATACGCGGGCACCTGCCCCGCCAGCGCCTCGCGCACCACGGCCGCCGTCTTCGGCCCGATGCCCTTCACCGACTCCAGGCTGCCCGCGGCCGCGCGCCGCGCCACCTCCCGCGGGCCGAGCTCCGTGACCGCCGCCGAGGCCGTGCGGAAGGCCCGGGCCCGGTAGGCGGGTGCCTGTGAGCGCTCCAGGAGGAACGCGATCCGCTCCAGGGCCGCCACCGGATCCATCGGCCGCACCGTCCTTCGCTCAGTCCGCCACGACGGGGAATCCGCCGGCGGAGCCGTCCGCCGGCTCGGGCCCGATCTCGCACCACACGGCCTTGCCCTCGCCGCGCGGCTCCACGCCCCACCGCGCGGCGATCGCGTCCATCAGGAGCAGCCCGCGCCCCGACGTCGCCGCCTCGCCCGGGGTGCGCCGCCGCGGCCAGGCGCTCGACCGGTCCTGCACCGAGAGCCGCACCCGGCGCACCGGCTCCGGCAGCACCTCCAGGGTGAGCACGGCGCCGCCCTCCGTGTGCAGCAGCACGTTGACGAGCAGCTCGCCGGTCAACAGCTCGGCGTCGTCGGCGAGTTCGGGCATGCCCCAGTCGACGAGCGCCTGCCCCACCGCCGCCCGGGCGTCCGACAGGCCCTGTGGATCGGCCTGGTGGATGTACTGGTGGATGCGCGGCGCCCGGGGCGTGCCCGGGTCGGGGGTGCGGCGCAGCACGAGCAGCGCCACGTCGTCGCCCGAACCCCACCGCTCCCACAAGGTCTCGGACAGGTGGTCCGCGAGCGCCTCCGCCTGCGGCGGGCCGCTGCTCACCGCCTCCGCGAGCGCCTCAAGCCCCGACTCGATGTTCGTGCCGGGCTGCTCGACCAGGCCGTCCGTGTACAGCACCAGCGTCTCGCCCGGCACCAGGTCGAGCCGGGTCTCCGGGAACTCCTCGTCCCCGAAGACCGTCGCGAGCCCCAGCGGAAGTCCGCCGCGCAGCTTCGGCCGGCCCACCCGGCCGTCCGTGTGCCGGATCAGCGGCCCCAGGTGGCCCGCCCGCACCCCGCGCACCGTGCCGCCGGCCAGGTCCACCTGCGCGTACGTGCAGGTCGCGAAGCGGTTGGTGTCGAGCTCGGCGAGGAAGCGGGAGGCCCGGGCGAGCACCGTCGAGGGGGCGTGGCCCTCGCCCGCGTACGCCCGCAGCGCGATCCGCAGCTGCCCCATGATCGCGGCCGCGTGGGTGTCATGGCCCTGGACGTCGCCCACGACGACGCCGACCCGCCCGCGCGGCAGCGGGATCACGTCGTACCAGTCGCCGCCGACCTGCCGACCGCTCCACGCCGCGTGATAGCGCACCGCGATCTCGCCGCCCGCGATCTGCGGGATCCGGCGCGGCAGCATCGTCGCCTGCAGCCCGGTCGCCAGCTCCCGCTCCTCGTCGAAGAGGATCGCCCGCTGGAGCGACTGCGCCACGATCGCCGCCAGACCGAGCAGCAGATTGCGCTCGTCGGCCTTGAACGAGCTGGGCCGGCGGTAGAACAGCACCATCCCGCCGAGCGCCCGGGCCTGGGCGATCAGCGGCAGGTAGCAGGCCGAGCGGAACGGCATCCGGCTCACGTACGGGGTCAGCTCGGGGAAGTCCCGGCCCAGGTCCTGGAACGAGTTCACGAACCGCGGCCGGCCGCTCAGCACCGCCTCGGCGAGCGGCAGCCCGCGGTCCAGGCGGCGGCTGCGGAAGTCGTCGAGGACCTCCAGGGACTCGCCGCTGAGCGCGATGAGATTGAGCGAGCCGTTCTCCGCCAGGCCGAGGCACAGGCCGTCGGCGCCGAGCCGCGCCAGCCCGCCGGGGCCGGTCAGCGACGCCGTCACGTCGTCCACGGTCACCGCCCGCGACAGCGCGTGCGTCGTCCGCTCCACGATGCTCGTCTGCACCTCGCGGCGCTTCTCCAGGTCCATCACGAAAGCCGAGTGCGTCACCTCGGCCGTCGCGTCCCGCGCGATCCCCACGATCCGGTGCGCCCGGCCGTCGTCCCGGCGCAGGATCCGGGCCTGCACTTGCGTCCATTGGGGTGTCCCGTCGGCCGCCTCGACCCGTACGTGCGCAGAGTACGAGTTCTCGCCGCCGGTGATCGCGTGCCGGACCACGCCCTCCAGACGGACCCGCTCCTGCGGGTCCAGGCCGCGCAGGAGCGTCGCGGGCCGCCCGTCGAACTCGTCCGCGGCAAGGCCGAACACCAGCAGGCCCGCGTCGTCGACATCGATGTGGCCGGTGTCGAGGTCCCAGTCGAAGCTGCCGGTGCGGTTCATGGCGAGGCGCTCGGCCGGCCCGATCTCGCCGCCGTGCGCGCTCAGCTCGTCATCGGTCATCTTCCCCATTGTCGAACCGGCACCCCCCGCACGCCATGGCGGCGACACCGCCACACGGGCGGATTCGGCAGAATGGCGCGGTGCAGCCGCCCCCGCCCTACCGCATCCTCGGCCCCGTCCGGGCCCCCGGCGCCGACGGCCCGGACGCCGCCCTCAGCGGCGCCCGGCTCCGCGCCCTGCTCACCGCCCTCGCCGCGGCGGGCGGCCGCCCCGTGCGGACGGACGACCTGATCGCCCAGGTGTGGGCGGAGGAACCTGGCGGCGGGCGGGCCGGCCGGCTGGCGGCGCTCCAGGCCCTGGTGGGCCGGCTGCGCCGGGCCCTCGGCCACGAGGCCGTCGCCTCCGTGCCCGGCGGCTACCGGCTCGCCGCCGCACCCGAGGACGTGGACGCCTTCCGCTTCGAGCGGGCCGCGGACGAGGCGGCGCGGGAGCTGGCCGCCGGCCGGCCGGAGCGCGCGGCGGCGCTCCTCGACGAGGCCCTCGCGCTGTGGCGCGGCCCCGCCCTCGCCGACCTGCCCGGCCATGCCACCGACCCGCTCGCCGTCCGGCTCGAACAGCGCCGCTCCCGCGCCCGCCGCGACCGCCTCGCCGCCGCCGTCGCGCTCGGCGAGGCGACGGCCGTCCTGCCCGAGCTGACCGAGCTGCGCGCCGGCCACCCGCTCGACGAACCGCTCCAGGCCCTGTGGCTGCGCGCCCTGCGCGCCGCCGGGCGCCCCGCCGAGGCACTCGCCGCGTACGAGACGGTGCGCCGCACCCTGGCCGAACGCCTCGGCACCGAGCCGGGCCCCGAACTCAAGGCCCTGTACGAGGAGTTGCTGGCGGGCGAGCAGCCGCACCGGCCGCCGGCGCGGCCGCCGCTGCCCGCGCCGCTCACCTCGTTCCTCGGCCGCGACACCGAACTGGCCGAACTGGGCGAGGCGCTGGACCGTGCCCGGCTCGTCACCCTGACCGGCCCCGGCGGCGTCGGCAAGACGCGTCTCGCCCTGGAGGCCGCGCGCGCCCGCCCGGGCGAGGCGGCCGTCGCCGAACTCGCCTCCGTGCGCGCCGAGTCCGACGTCCCCGCCGCCGTCCTCACCGCCCTCGGCGCCCGCGAGACCCATCTGCGCGCCACGCCCGCCCTCACCGACCCCGCCACCCGCGACGCCCTCACCGTCCTCGTCGAACACTGCTCCCGGCGCCGCCTGCTCCTCGTCCTCGACAACTGCGAGCACGTGGTCGGCGCCGCTGCCGAGCTGGCCGAGACGCTGCTCGCCCGCTGCCCCGGTGTCACCGTCCTCGCCACCAGCCGCGAGCCGCTGGGCGTCCCCGGCGAGGTGCTGCACCCGCTCGGCCCGCTGCCGGTGGCCACCGCGCTGCGGCTGCTCGGCGAGCGTGGCGCGGCTGTGCGTCCCGGCTTCCGGGTCGAGGACGACCCCGAGGCCGCGGCGGAGATCGTCCGCCGTCTCGACGGCCTGCCGCTGGCGATCGAGCTGGCCGCGGCCCGGCTGCGGATGCTCACCGCGCGTCAGATCGCCGACCGGCTCGACGACCGTTTCCGGCTTCTCACTTCGGGCGCGCGGACGGTGCTGCCGCGGCAGCAGACGCTGCGTGCGGTGGTCGACTGGTCGTGGGACCTCTTGGACGAGGGCGAGCGGGCGGTGCTGCGGCGTCTGGCGGTGTTCACGGGTGGCTGTGATCTGGAGGCGGCGGAGGCGGTGTGCGGTGAGCCGGGGGAGGGTGGCGGTGTCCTCGATCTGCTCGGTTCGCTGGTCGACAAGTCGCTCGTCGTCGCCACCGAGGCCGGGTCGGAGGCAGGGGCCCGGTTCGGCACCGGCATGCGCTACCGGCTTTTGGAGACCGTCGCCGAGTACGCCTCCGAGCGGCTCGACGAGGCCGGGGACCGGCCGGCCGCCGAGCGGCGCCACCTCACCCACTACCGGGAACTCGCCCGCCTTGCCGATCTCGAACTCCGCGGCCCCCGGCGGGCGTTCGCGCTGCGGCGGCTGGAGACCGAGCACGACAACGTGCGCGGGGCGCTGCGAACCGCCGTGCGGGGTCGGGACGAGCAGGAGGCGCTGTGTCTCGTGCACGCCATGAGCTGGTTCTGGCAGCTGCGGAACCACCTGGACGACGCGCGGACGTGGCTCGGCGAGGTGGCCGGGATCGGGGTGGATCCGTTCGAGGAGCCAGTGCGGGAGGCGACGGCGTTCGACGGGCGGTGTCACGAGGTGGCGCCGCCGTGGACGGGGGAGCGGCTGTGGGAGGCGCGCCGGGGCGGGCGGCTGCTCGCGCTCGCCACCCAGGGCGGCGACGTCACCGGGGCGGGCATGCAGGGGCGGCTCGAACCGGTCGTCGCCGCCTACCGGCCCGGACTGCCGCAGAACTGCCGGCACCCCGGCTTCATGTGGTTCTTCGCGCGGCTGATGACGGGCCGGTTCGCGAGCATGGACGACACGCTGACCGAGCTCGTGGCCGCGGCCCGCGCGCACGGGGACCGCTGGGACCTCGCCTTCGCGCTGCTCATGCGGGCGCGGCTGCTCGGCGGGCGGCCCGACGACGCGGACGAGGCGCTGAGCCTGTTCGAGGCGGCGGGGGACTCCTGGGGCGTCGCCGAGGCGCTGGCCGCGCGCGGTGAGACGTACGAGCGCGCGGGCCGCGCCGACGAGGCCGCCGCGGACTTCGCGCGGGCGATGGACGCGGCCGCGCTCCTCGGGGCCCGCTCCCAGATCCCGGTGTTCAAGGCGCTGCTCGCCTCCGTCCGGCTGCGCACCCCGGCCGTGGCCGCCGACCCGGCCGCCCGCGCCGACGCCGAACGCCTGCTGGCCGAGGCCGCCGAGGAGTCGGGCGAGTCCGGCGCCGAGGCGGTCAGCACCGCCCGGCTGCTGCTCGCCCAGCACTACGGCGGCACCGGCCGCACCGCGCTCGCCCGCGAGCAACTCCACCGCATGCACGCCGAGTTGGGTCACACCACCCCGGGCCTCTTCCCGGGCGTGCTCGGCGGTCTCGGCGCCTGGCTCGACTGCCTGGACGGCGCGTTCGAGCAGGCGACGGCCCGGCTCGCCCGCGCCGTACGGGAGATGGAGCCGCTCGCCCACATGGTCGCGCCCCACCTGCTCGTCACCCAGTTCGCGACCGCGGCCTGGGCGCGGGCCGGGACCGGCGCCGCCGAGGCGGGCGCGCGGCTGCTCGGCGCGTACGACACCCACCGCGGCAACCCGGCCGGCGCCGGGATCCGTCCCCTCTCCGCCCACACCGAGGCCGCGATCCGCGACCGCGCCGAGCGGGCCCTGCGCGCCGCCCTCGGCCCCGCCGGCTACGCCGACCGCCACGCGGAGGGCCGCGCCCTCACCGTCAAGGAGGCGGCCGCCCTCGTACGGGAGTGACTACCCCTCCATGCCAGCCAGCCGCTCCCGCGCCTCCGCCAGGTCCTGCGGCGTCGGCGCGTCGTCCTGGGTCAGGCGGCGCCGCCAGTATCCGGCGAAGTCGACCGCCCGCCGGTCGACGCCCCGCTCCTCCACCAGGTGGCGGCGCAGCGCCCGCACCGTCCCGGCCTCGCCGGCCAGCCACACGTACGGCGAGCCGTCGGGGAGGACGGCCGCCCGCACCGCGTCGAGCAGCGACTGCGTGCCGTGCAGCCAGTGCACGGTCAGCGCGCCCGGTGAGGCCGGCGGCTGCTCCTCCGCCGCGTCGGCGACCTGGACGTACGCGACGGCCCGGTGACCCGGCGGCAGCGCCTCGGCGAGCGTGGCCAGGGCGGGCAGCGCACAGGCGTCCGCGACCAGCAGCGTCCAGTCGCCCGCGCCCGGGTCGACGGGCGCGGCGAACAGGTCGGACGGCCCGAACATCCCGAGGACGTCCCCGGGCCGCGCGCCCCGCGCCCACCGCGTCGCGGGCCCCTCGCCGTACCGCTCTCCCTCCTCCTCCGTCCGTTCCTCGCCGTACGCCTCGCCGTGCAGCAGGAAGTCGACGTCGACCGTCCCGGCGGCCGGATCGTGCGCCCGCACGGTGTAGCTGCGCATCCAGGGACGCCGCTCCTCCGGGAGCGCGCCGTACGCCGCGTACCAGCGCATCACGTCGCCGTCCGGGTCGGGCGCGGGCAGCTCGGGCTCGGTCTGACCGGCGCGCGGGAAGTAGAGCTTGACCTGCGCGTCGGGCCGGGCGAGCGGAGCCCCGACCAGGGACGGGTCGCCGAGGGTGACGCGGACCATGCGCGGGGTGAGCGGCCGGACGGCGGTCACCCGGACACGGCGCAGCGGGAATCCCGAAGAGGGGGAGGCAGGGGGCATGGGGTGGCTCCTGAGCTGTCGTGATGGCCGGGCCGTCAGCCTCTCCGGCGCCGTCGACACGGCGCCGACACCGCACCGACATGCGGGACCGGGACCCGGCCACGAGAATGGCCAGTGCCTGCAGAAATGCGCGGAACGAGGAGGCGGCATGAACGGAGAAGCCGACAAGACGTCCAGGGGGGACACGCCGACGCCCGACAGGCTGCTGCACGCCGGGTCCGAGGGCGAGTTCACGGCCGAGGACCTGATCCTGGCCTCCGGGCGTGACGTGAACAAGAAGAGCCTTGCCTGGGCGGAGCGCCGTATGGCGGAAAAGGGAGCCCGCGCGTCCATGGACGAACTCCTCCCCTGACACCTCCCGACCTCTCGATCTTCCCCACACGTCGGACACCCGCCCGTCCAGCGGGGCGGAAGGGCCCGTACGCCGCCGAGCGGCGCACGGGCCCTTCCACATTTTTGGAACACGTTCTACCGTGGCCGCCCCAAGCTCCGAGCCCCGAGCCCGCGCCACGGGAGACGCCATGCACCTCGAGTACACGCCCGCCCAGCACCGCCTGCGCGCCGAGCTGCGTGCCTACTTCGCCGAGCTCGTCCCCGAGGACGTCCACGCCCGGTACGCCGACCCGGCCGCCCAGAAGCGCTTCTACCGCGAGACCGTGCGCCGCCTCGGCACGGACGGCTGGCTGGGCGTCGGCTGGCCCACCGAGTACGGCGGACGCGGCCTCACCCCGATGGAGCAGTTCATCTTCTTCGACGAGGCCGCCCAGGCCGGCGTGCCGCTGCCGCTGATGGCCCTCAACACCGTCGGCCCGACGATCATGCGGTTCGGTACCGACGAGCAGAAGGCGTACTTCCTGCCCCGGATCCTCTCCGGCGAGATCGACTTCGCGATCGGCTACAGCGAGCCCGACGCCGGCACCGACCTCGCCGCCCTCAAGACCCGCGCGGTCCGCGAGGGCGACGAGACCACCGGGCACTACCTGGTCAACGGCCAGAAGATCTGGACCACCAACGGCGACACCGCCGACTGGGTCTGGCTCGCCGTCCGCACCGACCCCGACGCCCCGCCGCACAAGGGCATCACCATGCTGCTCGTGCCGACCAGCGACCCCGGCTACTCCTGCACCCTCATCAACACCCTCGCCTCCCACGACACCACCGCGAGCTACTACGAGGACATCCGCGTTCCGTGCTCGCGCCGGGTCGGCGACGAGAACAAGGGATGGCGGCTGATCACCAACCAGCTCAACCACGAGCGCGTGACCCTCGCCGCCCACGGCACCATGGCCATCCGCGCCCTGCACGACGTGCAGCGCTGGGCCGCCGGCACCAAGCTCGCCGACGGCCGCCGCGTCCTCGACCTCGGCTGGGTCCGCCGCACCCTGGCCCGCACCCACGCCCGCCTCGACGCGATGAAGCTGCTCAACTGGCAGATGGTGAACGCCGTCGAGCAGGACACCCTCACCCCGCAGGACGCCTCCGCCGTCAAGGTGTACGGCTCCGAGGCCCGCCGCGACGCCTACGCCTGGCTCATGGAGGTCACCGGCTCCGCCGGCGCGCTGAAGGAGGGCTCGGCCGGCGCGGTCCTGCACGGCGAACTCGAACGCGGCTACCGGTCCGCCGTCATCTTCACCTTCGGCGGCGGCAACAACGAGATCCAGCGCGAGATCATCTCCTGGATCGGTCTGGGCATGCCCCGCGTCCGCCGCTGAGCCGTGACGAGGCGGGGGCGCGGGGGGATCAGACGGGCGGCGAAGGCCGGCCGCCGGTGGGCAGGAGGTGGTGCGGGAACGCGTCCAGCAGTTCGCGGGTGTAGGGGGCGGCCGGTGAGTCGAAGACGGTGTCCCTCGGGCCCACCTCCACCAGTTCGCCCTGCTTCAGGACCGCGATCCGGTCGCAGAAGTGCCGTACCACCGCCAGGTCGTGGGAGATGAAGAGCAGCGACAGGCCGAGCTCCTCACGCAGGTCCATCAGGAGGTTCAGGACCTGCGCCTGGACCGACACGTCCAGCGCGGACACCGGTTCGTCGGCGATGACCAGGCGCGGCCGGAGGGCCAGTGCGCGGGCGATGCCGATGCGCTGGCGCTGACCGCCGGAGAACTCGTGCGGGTGACGGGAGAGGTGCGACGAGGACAGGCCGACCTGTTCCAGGAGTTCCGCCGCCCGCTTCCCGCGTTCCGCCCGGTCCAGGTCCGTGTGGATGCGCAGGGGCGTGGTGACGATCTGCTCCACGGTGTGGCGTGGGTTCAGCGACGCGTACGGGTCCTGGAAGACCAGTTGCACGTCGCGGCTCAGCTCGCGGCGCAGACGGGTGTCCGTCGCCGCCCCGGAGACGTCCCGGCCGTCGAAGAGGACCTCCCCGCTCGTGGGGCGGCGCAGGCCGGTCAGGGCTCGCGCGATGGTGGACTTGCCCGAGCCCGACTCGCCCACCAGGCCCAGGGTCTCCCCGCGTGCCACGTGGAGGCTCACGCCCTTCACCGCGGGGTGGGGGCTGGCGCGGCGGCGGCCCGGGTAGTCCACGCGCAGGTCGCGTACTTCGGCCAGGACCCCGGGATCGGGGGCGGCGCGGAGGCGGGCCCTGGGGCGTGACTTCGGCTCCGGGTCGTCGACGGTGGGCAGGCGGGTGCCGGGGACGGTGTCCAGGGTGGGGGCCGCTCCGATGAGGGCCTTGGTGTAGGGATGGGCGGGGGAGGTCAGGAGGCGTTCGGTGGGGCCTTCTTCGAGTGCCTCGCCGTCGCGCATCACCAGCATGCGGTCGCATGTCCGCGCCACCACGCCCACGTCGTGGGTGATGAGGAGCATGGCCGTCCCCGCCTCCGACTGGAGTTCGCGGATCAGGTCGAGCACCTGGTGCTGGACTCGGGCGTCCAGTGCCGTGGTCGGTTCGTCGGCGATCAGGACGCCCGGGTCGTTGATCAGCGCCATGGCGATGACGACGCGCTGACGCATGCCGCCGGAGAGGTGGTGGGGGTGGTCGGCGGCGCGGGCGGCCGGGATGCCCACCCGCTCCAGCATCGCCGCCGCGCGTTCCCGTGCCTCCCCGCGGCCGGCCCGCGGATGGTGGATGCGGTACGCCTCCGCGATCTGGGCGCCGATGGTGTGGTACGGCGACAGCGCGTCCAGGGCGTCCTGGAAGACCATCGCGACACGGGCGCCCCTGACCTTCCGCAGAGCCGCTTCGGGCGCGCCGACCAGATCGAGGCCGCCGTCGCCGAGTCGGATGCCGCCCTCGACGCGGGTACGCGCCGGATCGTGGAGGGCCAGGGCGGCCAGGCCGATCGTCGACTTGCCCGACCCCGACTCCCCGACGAGACCCAGGACTTCGCCCGGGGCCACGTCGAAGGAGACGTCACGGACGGCGGAGACCGGGCCGCGCACGGTGTGGAAGGTGACCGCCAGATCGCGGACGCTCAGTGCGGGTCGATCGCTCATGCGAGCCTCACTCGGGGATCCAGCCAGGCCACCAGCAGGTCGGCCACGGCCACGAACACGACGACGAAGAAGGCGGCGACGAGGACGGTGCCGACGACCGTGGGCAGGTCGTTGCCGGTCACCGCGTCGACGGCCAGCTTGCCGACGCCGCCGAGGCCGAACACGGTCTCGGTGATGAACGCGCCCCCGAGCAGGGCCCCGACCTCCAGGCCGAGCAGCTGGACCAGCGGGCCGGCCGCTCCGCGCGCGGTGTACTTCAGGTGGGTGCGCAGGGTGCCCAGGCCCTTGGCGCGCGCCGTGCGGACGTACCCGTGGTGCATCGTCTCCAGCATCTGCGAGCGGGTGAGACGGGCGTAGACGGCGGCGTTGACGAAGCCCAGCACCAGCCACGGCAGGACCAGGCCGAGGGCCCACTGGCCGGGCTGATCGGCGAAGGGGACGTAACGCGGGGGCGCGAAGAGGCCCGTGGAGTAGACGAGCAGGAACTGGAGCACGTAGCCGAGGAAGTAGATCTGCACGCTGGCGCCCAGCAGGTTGAATCCGGACAGCAGGCGGTCGGTCGGCCTGCCCCGGCGCAGCGCCGACGCCAGGCCCGAGCCGACACCGAGGACGAGGATCACCGCGAGGGCGCCGACCGCGATCGAGACGGTCACCGGGAGGCGGTCCTCGATGGCGGCGAGTACGGGCTGGTGGAGCGTGTAGGAGTAGCCGAGGCAGGGGGCGGGGCAGGGGATCGGGGTGCCGTCGACGTCCGGGATGGTGCGGCCGCCGGCGATGCCGCCGACGTAGTCGGTGAACTGGGAGGCGATCGGCCGGTCGAGTCCCATGCTCGTCCGTACGGCTGCGAGCTGCGTGGAGTCGCACCTGGGGCCGCAGGCGATCAGGGCCGGGTCGGAGGGGGCGGCGTAGAAGAGCCCGAAGGTCGTGGCGGTGATCGCGAGGAGCACCGCCACGGCCTGCGCGACCCTCTTGAGGAGGTATCGGGTCATGGTCGCGGGGTCAGGAGTTCTTCACGTACACGTCGGCCAGGGCCGTGACGCCGTAGATCGGGTGGATGGCGGCGCCGCCGATCTTCTCGCCGCGGAACTGGGAGATGCTCTTGTAGAGGAAGGGCACCAGGGGGACGTCCTTCATGACCGTCTCCTCCAGACCGATCAGCTCCTCCGCCTTCTTCCGCGCGTCACCGATCTTCGAGATGCGGGCCAGTTCCCTGTCCACCCGCGGGTTGCCGTAGCGGATGGGGTTGGACACCGCGTCCAGGTGGCTCTCGTAGCCGAGGGGGAGCAGGGTCGACGGGGTGGGCCAGTCCACGGAGTTGGTCGACAGGAACAGGTCGTAGGGGTTGTCGCCGCCGCCGAAGACCACGTCGTTGAACGCGCCGGGCGGAAGGCCCTTCAGGACGAGCTTGATCCCGGCCTTGGCGAAGGCGTCGGCGAGGACCTGTGCGACCTGGTCGTCCTGCGGGCTCTCGGTGGGGTACGCGTACGTCAGCTTGGTGACCTTCGTCCTCGCCTTGGCCAGGTGCTCCTTGGCCTTGGCGATGTCGCCGGTGGGGGCGACGGGGTAGGGGTCGTACTTCTTCCATCCGACGACGGCCGGTGAGGAGAGGGTGGCCGCGATGTCGCCGGCGTAGCGGCCGCCGAGGACCTGGCGGGCCTGCTCGCGCGGGAAGACGTAGTGGATGGCCTTGCGGACCTCGGGATCGGTGACCCGGTCGTTCCTGATGTACAGGTCCTGGGTGTAGGCGCCCTGGCTGCCGGAGACGACCAGCTTCCGCTTGGCGGGGTCGCGTTCGACCGTCGCGAACAGCTCCGGCGGGAGCCTGTCCTTGGTGGTGAGCGTGGTCGCGCCGGTGCCCTGGCCGTTGAGCACCTCCTGTGCGGTGTTGAGGGCGGCCTTGCCGAAGGTGAACTCGAAGCGGTCCGGGTAGGCGTGCCGGATCGAGTCCGTCTCCGGCTTCCAGTACGGGTTGCGCTCCAGGGTGAGGCTGCGGTTCTGCTTGTGCTCGACGATCTTGTACGGCCCTGTGGCGAAGGGCCTGACGTCGTAGCCGGTGCCCGTGTCCTTGTCCTCGCGGACCGGCGAGGAGGAGGACTGGGAGGCCATGTACGGCACGTCGGACTGCGGTTCGGGGAAGTGGAAGACGATGGTCCTGTCGTCGGGCGTCTCGATGGCCTCGAGGTCGCCGTCCTTCTTGGGCCCGCCGTACTTCTTCACGGCCTCGGCGCGGTCCGCGGAGCCGGTGAGCCACTGCGGCCAGTAGGTGGGGCCGAGCTCGAAGCCCGGCCCGAAGGTGCGCTCGATGCCGTACTTGACCTGCTGTGCGGTGACGGGCCTGCCGTCCTCCCAGGCGATGCCGTCCTTCAGGTGGTACGTCCAGGTGCGGCCGCCGTCGGCGGAGGTGCCGGTGTCGGTCGCCAGGTCGCCGACCAGCCTGGGCCTGCCGTCGATGATCTGGTACTGCGTCAGCTGCCTGCCCCACAGCAGCGAGGTGCTGTACCTCTCGCCGGCGTAGATCTTCTGCGGGTCGAGGTGGGAGAAGTCCTGCTCGTTGGCGACGGTGACGGTGCCGCCCGCGCGGGCGCCGGGGATCTCGGCGGCGGGGCCCTGGCTGTCCTTCGCGGTGCCGAGGGTGGTGGTCAGCCGCTGACCGCTGGTGGCCGCGGCGCTGTTCTTGGCGTTCCCGGAACCCGCACCCGCGGAGCAGGAGCACAGCAGCAGGGCGGCGGTGGTGGCGAGAGCCGGAACGGCTGTGGCGCGCAGTCTGGTTGCGGGCATGACGAACTCCGTTGTGTCGTGCGGGTGTTGCTGATGAGGGTGAGTGGCGTTGGGCGGGCTCAGCGGACGGTGTGCGGATCGAGTGCGTCCCGTACGGCGTCGCCGAGGAGGTTGAAGGCGAGGACGAAGACGAGGAGCGAGGCGCCGGGGAAGACCATGTAGGTGGGGTCGTCGTAGAAGACGTCGGCGCCCCGGGAGATCATGTGGCCCCAGTCGGGGACGGGCTCGTTGACGCCGGCCCCGAGGAAGGACAGCGCGGCCTCGGTGGTGACCATCGCGGGCACCGTGAGGGTGAGGTGCACCAGGACCGGGGCCCAGACGTTGGGCAGCAGCTCGCGGAAGACGATGTGCCGCCGGCTCGCGCCGAGGGCCCGGGCCGCCTCGACGAACTCCCGCTCGCGCAGGGACCGTACGACCGTGCGCAGCACCATCGCGAGCGGCACCCAGCCGAAGGCCGAGAAGACGAGGACGAGGACGAGGAACTGCATCCAGGTGGGTTCGTTCTCGCCCGGCCCGACGAAGCGCGTCTGGACGACCGGGCCCAGCGTGATCAGGAACAACAGGGCCGGGAAGGCGAGCAGGACGTTGCAGACGAAGGTGAAGGCCCGGTCGGCGAAGCCGCTGAGGTAGCCCACCGCCACCCCGACGACCACGCCGATGACGGCGATGACGGCGGCCGAGGTGCCGGCGATCAGCAGCGAGGTGCGGACGCCGTACACCAGCTGGGCGAGGACGTCACGGCCGAGACCGGGCTCGATGCCGAACCAGTGCTCGGCCGATATGCCGCCGTTGGGCAGCAGGGGCAGGCCCTCCGGACTCAGCAGACCGGCCCCGTTCTGGCCGTAGTGCTCGGTCGGGTTCTTGCCGTAGAGGGCGGTGACCAGGGGCGCCGCGAGGGCGAGGAGCACGAAGAACCCGACGACGAAGAGCGAGACGATCCCGACCCGATCACGCCGGAACGCATCCACCATCGATACCGCTGCCACGCTGCCGCACTCCCGCTCGTTCGGGGCGCGCCGACTGTGGGGGAACGCCCTGGACCACTTCGGAGACGGGGTCACCGCTCCGGACATCAGGCATTAGATCGAAAGATCGACATGGCTGCAACGCATCGGAATCGAAGGTTGATCAGGGATATTGCCTTGGATTACTGGAATGTTTCGCTGTTTGTATTGCCGTAACAAAAATGCACATCAATGGGTGTGAATCGCCGTTTGGCGAGAGACGGGCATCACAGTGCGCACACTGCGTGGCGCGCGGCGCCGAGCGGTGCTTTGCTGAGGGTGAGGAGGGGTCCCCTTCCGAGAGGACGCGGAGAAGCGGCTTCGAGCCGTGCACCGCACAATCAGGATCCGCGAGAAGCGGATGGGTCCCCTCCTCCTTCGCTGCTCCGTCCGCGCCCGTGGTCGGCCGCGTACGCCGCGAACACGCCCTCCGGAGCCCCGCCCGTCCGCAGGAAGCGCGCGTCGAGCACCCCCGCCAGGTCGTCCAGGGCCGTCCGCAGCGCCGCCCCCGCCACCCGGACGTCCGGATGCCGGGCCTGGGCCGCCTGGGCGGCCAGACGGGTGGCGTAGGGGAGCTGGGCGGGCAGCGAGATGTGCTCCTCGCCGTCGTAGAAGTAGTACGACTCGGCGTACTGGAGGAAGTCGACGGTGACGGTCGCGAAGGCCGTGGCCAGGGCGTCGATCAGCGCGGCGCTGCCGTCGGTGTCCAGGGCCCGGGCGGTGGCCCGGCTGCGGCGCAGATGGGACAGCCGCAGGGCGAGCGCCCGGCGGCGGGCGAGGGCCGGATAGACGCCCAGGATCCAGGCGACGGTCGCGGACAGCAGGGCGAAGCCCACCAGGGCCTCGATCGGGGCGAGCACCCGCAGCCAGCCGGAGGTCGGCACGATGTCGCCGAGCCCCAGCGTGGCCAGCGTGACGAGGGAGACGTACAGCGCGTCGAGCGGGCCCGCGTGCGAGGAAGGGGCGAGCCCGGAGGAGTACGAGAAGTCCCCCGGCATGTGCGGCCAGTACATCAGCGCACAGCCGACGGCCACCAGGAGCGACCAGATGGCGACCACCGTCATCATGCCGGTCGGCCCCGCGAGACTCACCCGCCGCACGGTCGCCCCGGGCCGGGCCCACAGCCGCCACACGGCCCGCATCACCAGCCGGCTGAGCCCGCCGTGCCGGGTCGGGTGCCAGAGCGTGTGGAAGACGTCGCGCAGCACGAACAGCACCAGGCCCGCCCCGACGAGCGACAGTGCCCACGTCATGCCGTCACACCCCCCGCGGCCTCAGTCCGGCGCGCCGCGCCCGGCGCCGGTCCGCGCGCCCGTCCGGTGCCGTACGACGGCGGTCAGGGCGGCCAGACGGGCCGACACCTCGGGCACCGGGGCCACCGGATCCTCGATCCGGCGGGCCTCCTCGGGCAGCGCCGCGACGTCCGCCTCGAAGCGGGCGCGGGCCGCCGCCAGGGTGTCGGGCGGTCCGGTGCGCAGCCCGCCGCGCATCACGGTCACCAGCAGCGGCTCCATGCCCCCGGGCGGCTCCTCGTTCGCCAGGCCGATCACGTCCCGCGCGCCGGGCCCTCGGAAGACCTGCTTCGGCCCCGGCGCCGTCGCCTTCGCCGCCGACAGCTTCATCACCGGCCGCCCGTCGTACTCGACGAGCTTGTACGCCGCGTCCAGATACGGGGCGTCGGCGGCCGTGCCGACCTTCGTCCCCACCGCGTACGCGTCGACCGGCGCCCCGTCCCGCACGAGCCGGTCGACGGCGTACTCGTCGAGCCCGCCGCTCACGATGATCCGCACGTCCCCGAGCCCCGCCGCGTCCAGCGCGGCCCGCGCCCGGCGGGCCTGCGCGCCCAGGTCCCCGCTGTCCAGGCGGATCGCGCACCCGGGACCGAGCCCCAGGTCGGCCAGCACGCGCGCGGCCGTCGCCACCCCGAGGCCGGTGTCGTAGGTGTCGACCAGGAAGGTCACCGGCCCCGGGTGGGTGCGCGCGAAGGCCCGGAACGCCGCCTCCTCCGAGGGGAAGCTCTCCACGTACGAGTGCGCCATGGTGCCGGCCGCCGGGATGCCGTAGCGGTGGGCGGCGGCGACGTTGCTGGTGCCCGCGAAGCCGGCCAGGGCGCCGAGCCGCGCCGCCTGCAGGCCCGCCTCGGCCCCGTGGGCGCGGCGCAGCGAGAAGTCCACGAGCGGCCGCCCCGCACCGGCCAGCACGCACCGGGCCGCCTTGGACGCCACCGTCGTCTGGTGGCAGAGCAGGGACAGCAGGTACGTCTCCACCAGCTGGGCCTGCGGCAGCGGCGCGGTCACCTCCAGGAGCGGCTCGCCGGCGAGGACGACCCGCCCCTCGGGCACGGCACGGACCTGCCCCTCGAAGGACAGGCCGTGCAGCGGTTCGAGGTCGGCGGCGGGCCGGCGCAGCACCTCGGCGAACTCCCGCACGTCGGAGCGGCCCACCCGGAAGCGCGAGAGGTAGTCGAGGGCCGGTTCGAGCCCGGCGGCGACGAGGAACCCGCGGCCCGGCGGCAGGTCGCGCACGAACAGGCTGAAGGTGGCCGGCGCGCGCATGTCCTCGCGCAGGTACGACAGCGCCATGGTGACCTCGTACAGGTCGGTGGTGGTGACCTGGGACATGCTTCGAGCATGCGCGGCCGGCCGGCACCCCGCACGGGGACGGCCCGGAGCCCGCCTCAGGTGCCGAGCGCGCGGGCGAGCAGCGCCCGCCTGCTGTGGGTGCCCGTCTTGGCGAAGACCGACTTCAGATGGTCCTGCACGGTGTGCTCGGACAGGAACAGCGCCCCGGCGAGCCGATGGCTGTCGGCGCCCTCGGCGAGCAGCCCGAGGAGCCCGGTCTCGCGCGCGCTGAGGCCGTACGCCCGGCAGAAGACGTCCAGCCGCTCCGCCGGGGTCGACTCCTCGATGGTCACCGCGATCTCCCGGTCCTCGGCCCGGCCCGTCACCGGCTCCTCCTCGCCGCCGATCCTGGCCGCGCGCAGGGTCAGCCACAGCCCGTCGGCGAGATGGACCCGGGCGCGCGGCGGATGCGGGTCCACGCCGGCCTCGCGGGCGAGGAGCTGCGCCGCCACGTTGTAGACGGCGGCCGGCACCGGGGCCTCCCCCGCCTTCGGCGGAAGCAGGCCGGCGAGATACGCGTCCGAACCGGGCGTCCGGCCGCGCACCCGCAGCCCGGGCGAGAGCAGCAGGACGAGCGGGCCGGGCCGGACGGCGCCCGGTGGCCGGACCGTGAAGGCCGCCGCCTGCCCCGCGCGCAGCGCCGCCGTCACGGGCCCGGCGATCCGGTCCAGGAAGCCCAGCTCGGCGGGGCCGAAAGGCCCGGCCACGCCGCCGGTGCCGTCGCCGTAGCGGGCCGCGGCCCGCGTGCCGTACCGCCACAGGTCCAGGAACCCCCAGCAGCCGTGCCGGTCCCGGAACACCACCGACGCCAGGTCCCGCACCCCGAGCGGGGCCAGCGCCTGCGCCCACATCGCGCCGCGTGCCCCCGGCGCGTACCCGCTCAGCGCGGCCGCCCCGGACAGGCCCGTCCAGCGGTTGACCGGCGTCAGGTACTTCAGCCGCACGATCCGCGGCAGCTCCGCCAGGTCCGGGACGCGGGCCACCGGGGCGCAGCCGACCTCCGTCACGGGATCGGTCAGCAGGAAGGCGAAGGCGTCGAAGCCGAGCACGGCGCGCAGCTCGCGCAGCAGCCGCACCCGCAGCTGCCGCGGCTCGCCGCCGGCCGCACAGACCCGCGCGATCCGCTCGTACGCCCGGTCGTACGCGAGGCGGGACGGATCGGGGGACGGGGACGGGGAGGGCATGGCGTGGAGCGTACGGCGCGGATCCCCCGATTCCTGGGATACCGGCGCCGTGCCGCCCCGCCCCACGCTGAAGGGGAAAGCCGCGGAGGAGAGCGGCGAGGGGGGCCGGGCAGGAGGAACCACGGAGGAGGAGCCATGATCACCCTGCGCATCGAGCACCCGATCACCGACTACGCCGTGTGGAAGCGCGCCTTCGACCGCTTCGCACCCGCCCGCGCCGAGGCCGGCGTGCTGCACCACTGCGTCCGCCGGCCCGTCGACGACCCGGCTCGTGTGGTGGTCGACCTCTCCTTCGCCGAGGCCGCGCAGGCGGAGCGTTTCCTCGGCTTCCTCACCACCCGAGTGTGGACACAACCGACGAACTCGCCCGCGCTCGCGGGCCGCCCGGAGACCCGCGTCCTGACCGTCGAGGAGGAGGTTTGGCACACTGACGCGGTTCGATCATGAACAGATCACATCCGAGCCGCCGCATTCTCACGAGGAGCGCGCCGTTGAGCGTCACCATCCCAGGACAGATAGACATCGCGGGCCCGGTGGGCAAGCTGCTCCACCGGCGCCCGCTGCAGAACGGCACCGTCATGCAGTCGTTCGCCTTCGACCCCGTCACCGCCGACGTCTACGTCCTCCAGGTCATGGACGGCGGGATCCTGCTGCCCGGCGAGACCACCGCCCCCGACTGGCCCACCCGCCTGAACAACGGCGACCTGTGCCTCACCCGGCTCGGCCCGTCCGGCACGATCCTCGGCCACATGTACCTGCGCGGCTTCGGACACGGCGTCAACCTCGGCGTGGAGAACCGTGCCGGCGCCGTGTGGCTGTGGACGGAGACGGCGTCCCTGGCCAACTCCAGCCACGAGGGCTTCGGCACCGCCGTGACCAGCTTCGCGTACGCGGACGGCGACGTCGTCGACCACGGCACCGGGCGGCACACCCCGCCCTACACCCCCGACCCCGCCGCCCGCTGGATCACCCCCACCATCGACCACGGCGCGAACGAGCTGGTGCTCCGCTTCGGGCTCGGCGGAGCCATGTGCTACGAGCGGTACGACCTCGCGCAGGCCGCCGCCGGGGTGTGGCAGCCGCTCCAGCGGATCACTCCCGTCCTGCCGCCCGAGGGCGTCGACTTCCAGGGGTACACCTCGCACGCCGGCGTGCTCTACACGCTCCAGGGCCAGTCCCTGGCCAAGGTCCCGCTGCCCGGCAACACGTACCTCACCGCCTTCGAATGGGCCACCGGCAAGCAGCTCGACCGGCAGTTCGTCACCGCCGCGGCCGGCCTGGAGTACCGCGAGCCCGAGGGCATGGCGGTCTCCGTCCGCGACGGCGTCCCGCACCTCCACTTCGGCTACGCCTGCGAGGACCCCGGCCCGCGCACCTGCACCATCCTGTCGCTGTCCGGAGCCCCCGAGACCGACGGTGTGAAGGTCCTCGCCGACTGGCAGCCGATCGCCCTCGCCACCGGGGTGACGCCCGATCAAAGCACCCCGAAGGCCCGGCTGATCAGCCTCGCGGGCACCACCGTCCTCCAGCTCTCCGGCGGCGTCGCGGGCCCCTTCACCGCCGACACCGTCCTCGGCACCCTGCCCGACGCGCTCACCCCGAGCATCACCGCCCGCGCCACCGTGCCCCGCGACAACGCGGCCGGCGGCCCCGCCGTCGCCCGCGTCGAGATCGGCACCGACCGGGCCGTGCGGCTGTACGGCGGACGCACCGCCAACCCGATCGCCTGGGCCCAGCTCGACAGCTTCAGCGCCGTCTGGCGCTGACCTCACGTCACTTCCCGTCCCTGCCAAGGAGCCGACCACCGATGTCCCACAACCGCCGCAGCGTCCTCGGCGCGGCCCTCGCCCTGCCCGCCGCCCTCACCGCCGGCAGCCTCGCAGGCGCCACCCCGGCGGCCGCCGTGACCGGCACCGTCGACGCCGGTGCCTGGACCGCGCTCGTCCTGGAGCCCGGGATCACCTCGAGCGCCGGCGCCACCCCCGAGGTCCGGCTCGTCACGATCGCCGGCACCACCTTCCTCCAGGCCCGCGGCCTGGTCACCTGCAGCCTCACCGCCGACGCCAAGATCGGCCGGCTGCCCGACGGCTTCGCCCTGCCCACCGGCTACGTCCGCGCCGCCGCGCCCCGCAACAACAGCCAGGGCGTCAACGCCTGCCGCTTCGAGATCAACCCGACCGGCTCGGTGAGCGTCTTCGGCGCCACCACGGGCAACGCGATCACCTGGGTCCAGTTCGACTCCGTGCAGACGATCTGGCGCTGACGCTTCGCGCGGGCGGCCGCCCGGGGTCCGTCCGGCGGATCAGGGCCGGGCCCGCCGGACAGGCCCTAGCCTTGAGGCATGGCATCCGGCTCTCTGGCGCCACCCGACCCCGACCCGGGGCTCTTCGGCCCCGGGTCCGTCACCTGGCAGCTGCACGCCGACCCCGTCATGTGGATCGGCGGGGTGCGCGCCCTGTACCTCCAGGCGCTGCATCCCGTCGCCGTCCGCGGCGTCATGATCAACAGCGACTTCCGGCGGGACGCCTGGGGCCGGCTGATGCGCACCGCGAGCTTCGTCGGCACGCTCACCTACGGCACCACCGAGGCCGCCGAGGCCGCGGGCGCCCGGGTCCGCAAGATCCACCGGCTGCTCGGCGTCGACGACCCCGAGCTGCTGCTCTGGGTGCACTGCGCCGAGATCGACTCCTACCTCCACGTCGTCCGCCGCTCCGGCATCCCGCTCACCGACGCCCAGGCCGACCGCTACGTCGACGAACAGCGCACCTCCGCCCGGCTCGTCGGCCTCGACCCCGGCGCCGTGCCCGGCAGCACCTCCGCCCTCGACCGCTACTTCGAGGACATCCGGCCCCGGCTCGCCGCCGGGGACGACGCCCGCACCGTCGACGACTTCCTGCGCCGGCCACCGGTCGCCCCGGCGCTGCGCCCCGCGCGCGAGGTCCTCTGGCGGCGCGTGGCCGCCCTCGCGTACGACTCCCTGCCTCCGTACGCCCACGAGCTCTACGGCAGGCCGGCGCCGCCGCCCGGCACCGTCACCCGGCGGCTGACGGCCACCGCGAACCTGCTGCGCTGCGTGCCCGACCGGCTGCGCTGGCGGCTGCCGCCGCGGCACGTCCTGCGGGCCATGGACCGGCTCGGTCCCGACACCCGGCCCATGCCGTACAGTCTGCGCAGCGCGGCCGCCATACTGGACGAGCCGGGGAGGGAGCCGCACGGCAACAGGGCAAACGGGGGCGACAGCACGCGATGGCGGACACGGACACCAGGCTGATCCAGGGCCGCTACCGGCTGCACGAGGTGATCGGCCGCGGCGGCATGGGCGAGGTCTGGCGGGCCACCGACGAATCCCTCGGCCGGCGCGTCGCCGTCAAGTGCCTGCGGCCGCTCGGCCAGCAGCGCGACCCCGCCAACCTCGCCGTGCTCCGCGAACGCTTCCGCCGCGAGGCCCGCGTCGCCGCCGCGCTCCAGCACCGCGGCATCACCGTCGTGCACGACTTCGGCGACTCCGACGGCGTGCTCTTCCTCGTCATGGAGCTCCTCGACGGGCGCAACCTGAGCCAGCTGCTCAACGACAACGGCAAGCGGCCGCTGCCGGTCGACGACGTCGTCGAGATCGCCGAACAGGTCGCCGACGCCCTCGCCTACACCCACCGCCAGGGCGTCATCCACCGCGACCTCAAGCCCGCCAACATCGTGCGGCTCGGCGACGGCACCGTGAAGATCTGCGACTTCGGCATCGCCCGCCTCGGCGCCGACATCGGCTTCACCTCCCGCCTCACCGGCACCGGCATCGCCATGGGCACCCCGCACTACATGTCGCCCGAGCAGATCGGCGGCGGCGACGAGGTCGACCACCGCAGCGACCTCTACTCGCTGGGCTGCGTGCTCTACGAGATGGCCACCGGCGCCCCGCCGTTCGACATGGACGACACCTGGGCCATCCTCATCGGCCACCGCGACACCGTGCCCGCGCCGCTGCGCAGCCGCCGCCCCGAACTGCCCGGCTATCTCGACCTGGCCGTGCTCGACCTGCTCGCCAAGACGCCCGACGGCCGGCCGTCCGACGCGGCGGAACTGCGCGAACGGCTCACCTCGGGCCGCCACAGCGGCTCCTGGACGCTGACGCCCCCGGCGCCGCCCGCCCTGCCCGGCTGGGCCCGGACCATGGGCAACGGCCGCACCGCCGTCACCACCCTCGCCGGCCGCGCGGCCCGCGCCCACGACCCGGCCACCGCCCTCACCGGCGCCTGGACCCGTGCCGTCGCCGAGGCCGCCGAGGCCGAACCCGCCGCCGGTCCGGCCTCCGGCGAACTCCTCGCCGTGCTCGCCGGCCGGCACCGGGCCGGCCTCGGCCTCGGCCGGCTCGGCCGCTGGGCGGAGGCCGCCGACCTGCTCGGCACCGTCGTCCGGGACCGCACGCACGTCCTCGGCGCCGACCACCCCGAGACCCTCGCCAGCGGCTACGAACTCGGCTTCGCCCTCGCCCGGCTCGGCCGGCCCGCCGACGCCCTCGGCCGCTTCGCCGCGGTCGCCGAGGGCCGCGCCCGCACCCTGGGCACCGACCACCCCGACACGCTCGCGGCCCGTCAGGAGACCGCGTACGTGCTCGGCGGCCTCGGCCGGCACGCCGAGGCGCACTCGGTGTACGAGGCGGTGCTCGACGCACGCGAACGCACCATGGGCGCCGAGCACCCCGACACCCTGCGCTGCCGCCACAACCTGGCCTTCACGCTCGGCCGGATCGGCCGGGTCACCGAGGCATACGCCACCGCCCGCGAGGTGGCCGACGCCCGCACCCGGCTGCTCGGCGCCAACCACCCGGACACCCTCGCCACCCGCCACGAGATCGGCCACGCCCTCGGCCGGCTCGGCCGCTGGTCCGACGCGCTCGCCCAGTACCGCGAGGTCGCCGAGGCCCGGCGCACCGTCCTCGGCCCCGACCACCCCGACACCCTCGCCGCCCGCTACGAGACCGGCATCTGCCTCGGCCGCCTCGGCCGCGCCGAGGAGGCCGCCGCGCTCTACCGCGACCTCGCCGCCGCCCGCACCCGCGCCGACGGCGCCGACCACCCCGAGACCCTGCGCGCCCGCCACGGCCTGGGCGTGAACCTGGGCCGCCTCGGCGAGTGGGACGCGTCCCTGACCGAGTCGCGCGCCGTGCTCGACGCCCGCGCCCGCGTCCTGGGCGCCGACCACCCGGACACCCTCGCCAGCCGCCGTGAGACCGCCATCGCCCTGGGCTGGCTGGGCCGTTGGCCCGAGGCCCTGGAGCAGTACCGCCGGGTGACGGAGACCCGCACGCGCGTCCTCGGCCCGGACCATCCGGACACGCGCGCGGCGCGCGCGGACGAGGGCTACTGCCGGGAACGGGCGGCGGGCACGGGGGCGTAGCGAGGTCCCGCCGGCCAAGGCCCGCCTGACCCCGGCCCGGCCCCGATCCCGGCCCCGATCCGGATCCGCCGGACGGGTCCGGGCCCGGGCGTACCGTCAGAGCTTTCCGCCCATCCGTATCAGCCGCCCCCCGCCGAGCACCTTCCCGAACTCCGCCACGAACTCCGGCGCGAGGTCCGGCCAGTCCCAGAACGCGAAGCCCAGGTGCGCGAGCACCAGGTCGTCGTCCGACCAGCGCCAGGCCGCCACGTCGCCCGTCCGGCCGCAGGCGCCGCAGGGGACCATGGCCGCGCCGGTCTTCTCCCAGACCTCGAAGGCCGGGCCGAACAGGTCCCACACCTCCTTGACCGGCGTGCCGTCGTCGGTGGCGGAGCGGGTGGGCGCCGCGCAGTGCGGGCAGATCACGTACCGGCTCTCCACCGGTATCGCGTGGGACACCCATGGCCCGGCATGCACCGCGACCCCGCCGAGCGGCTCGATCCGCGGGTCCGTGACCGCGGGTGCCCAGTGCGGCCCCGGCAGATGCCCGGCGGGCGCGCCGAAGACGCAGCCGGCGACGGCCTCCCGGTGCACGATCCCCTCCGCGACGAGCCAGTCGAGGCCGTGCGCGGCGAGCCGCGGCGCCTCCTCGGCGGAGGCGTCCGGCACGACGACGTTCTCGAAGTAGTTCCCCATGTCACTCACGGTAGTGGCCGCCACTGACAACAACTCCCTCGCGCACGCCACCTGGTGGGATCCCGCCGGCAGGTGCTAGCAAGGGGCATGACCGCACCGCAGAGCTCCTACGACGCCGTCATCGTCGGCGGCGGACACAACGGCCTCGTCGCCGCCGCCTACCTCGCCCGCGCCGGGCGCCGGGTCCTCGTCCTGGAACGGCTCGGCTCCACGGGTGGGGCCGCCGTCTCCACCCGGCCGTTCCCCGGGGTGGACGTCCGGCTGTCGCGCTACTCGTACCTCGTGTCGCTGCTGCCCGACAAGATCGTCCGGGACCTCGGGCTGAGCTTCGCGGTGCGGAAACGTTCCGTCGCCTCGTACACCCCGTACGGCGACTCCGGTCTGCTCGTCGGCAGCGACGACGCCCGCACCCGCGCCTCCTTCGCGGCCCGCACCGGCTCGGACCGCGAGTACGAGGCGTGGCAGGGCTTCTACGGCCGCACGGCGCGCGCCGCGCGCCGGATCTTCCCCACGCTCACCGAGCCGCTGCCGACCCGCGACGCGCTGCGCGCCCGCGTCGACGACGACGAGACCTGGGAGATGCTCTTCGAGCAGCCCATCGGGGCCGCGATCGAGCGGCACTTCGCGGACGACCTGGTGCGCGGCGTCGTCCTGACGGACGCCCTGATCGGGACCTTCGCCGACGCCCACGACCCCTCGCTGCGGCAGAACCGCTGCTTCCTCTACCACGTCATCGGCGGCGGCACCGGCGACTGGGACGTGCCCGTGGGAGGCATGGGCGCCCTCACCGACGCCCTTGCCGACGCGGCCCGCGCCGCCGGGGCCACCCTCCTGACCGGCCACGAGGTCATCAGGATCGACACCGACGGCACCCGCGCCGAGGTCGCGTACCGCACCGCCGACGGCGAGGGCGTCGTCGGCGCCGGGCACGTCCTCGTCAACGCCTCCCCGCAGGCCCTCGCCCAGCTGCTCGGCGACCCGGCCCCGGCCCCGGCCGAGGGCGCGCAGCTCAAGGTCAACATGGTGCTGACCCGGTTGCCGAGGCTCCGCGACCGGGCCGTGGATCCGCGCGAGGCGTTCTCCGGCACCTTCCACATCGCCGAGGGGTACGGGCAGTTGGGCACCGCGTACGCCGAGGCCGCCGCCGGCGGACTGCCCGGCGCGCCGCCGGCCGAGATCTACTGCCACACCCTCACCGACCCGAGCATCCTCGGCCCCGAGGCCACCGCCCGCGGCTACCAGACCCTGACGCTCTTCGGCCTGCACGCGCCCGCCCGGCTCTTCGCCGCCGATCCCGACGGCGCGCGCGAGGCCCTCCTCAAGGCCACCCTCGACCAGCTCGACGCCGTTCTCGACGAGCCGATCGCCGACTGCCTGGCCCGCGACGCCGACGGCCGGCCCTGCATCGAGGCGAAGAGCCCCGTCGACCTGGAGCACGAGCTGCGGCTGCCCGGCGGCCACATCTTCCACCGCGACCTCTCCTTCCCCTTCGGGGAAGGCATGGAAGGCGCGGAAGGCGCGGAAGGCGCCGAGGTCACAGCGGGCACGTGGGGCGTCGAGACGGACCGCGCCAACGTCCTGCTGTGCGGCGCGGGCGCCGTCCGGGGCGGCGGCGTGAGCGGCGTTCCCGGGCACAACGCGGCCATGGCGGTAATCGGCGGCACTCGAAAGCAGTAGTGGGACCGGAGGCCGCGAGGTTGACGCCCGGGCCGCTCCCGTCAGGGGCGTGAAGCTGATCTGCGAGCGCGCTTAAGAAAACCTCGATGGACCGCAGGCCCGACGTACGGAAGATTTCATTCCAGGGATCTTGGGTGCTTCGTCGTGCCCGGACCCGGACATCACAGGACACGTACGTCGGGAGCCGTGACATTGAAGGCGCTGGTCAAGCAGAAGGCGGAGCCGGGACTCTGGCTCACGGACGTGCCCGAGCCGGAGTACGGCCCCGGTGACGTACTGATCAAGGTCAAGCGGACCGGAATCTGCGGCACCGACCTGCACATCCGCTCCTGGGACGGCTGGGCGCAGAAGACCATCGCCACGCCGCTGACCCTCGGGCACGAGTTCGTCGGCGAGGTCGTCGACACCGGCCGCGACGTCACCGACATCAAGGCCGGCGACCTGGTCAGCGGCGAGGGCCACCTGGTCTGCGGCAAGTGCCGCAACTGTCTGGCCGGCCGCCGCCACCTGTGCCGCGCCACCGTCGGCCTCGGGGTCGGCCGCGACGGCGCCTTCGCCGAGTACGTGGTGCTGCCCGCCTCCAACGTGTGGGTGCACCGCGTCGAGGTCGACCTCGACGTCGCCGCGATCTTCGACCCGTTCGGCAACGCCGTGCACACCGCGCTCTCCTTCCCGCTCGTCGGCGAGGACGTGCTGGTCACCGGCGCCGGCCCGATCGGCATCATGGCCGCGGCCGTCGCCAAGCACGCCGGCGCCCGCAACGTCGTCATCACCGACGTCAGCGAGGAGCGCCTCGCCCTGGCCCGCAAGACCGGCGTCTCCCTCGCGCTCAACGTCGCCGAGCAGACCATCGCCGACGGCCAGCGCACCCTCGGCCTCAAGGAGGGCTTCGACGTCGGCCTGGAGATGTCCGGCAACCCGCACGCGATGCGCGACATGGTCGCCAACATGACCCACGGCGGCAAGATCGCCATGCTGGGCCTGCCCGCCGAGGACTTCGCCGTCGACTGGGCCCGGATCGTCACCTCGATGATCACGATCAAGGGCATCTACGGCCGGGAGATGTTCGAGACCTGGTACGCCATGTCCGTCCTCCTGGAGGGCGGCCTCGACCTCTCCCCGGTGATCACCGGCCGCTACGACTACCGCGACTTCGACGCCGCCTTCGACGACGCCGCGTCCGGCAAGAGCGGCAAGATCATCCTCGACTGGACCGTCTGATCCCCAGGAGCGCCTCCCATGTTTGATTCCGTACGCGACGACATCCGCGTCACCCTCGACGAGATCCGCGAGGCCGGTCTGCACAAGCCCGAGCGGGTCATCGGCACCCCCCAGTCCGCGACCGTCGCGGTCACCTCCGGCGGCCGCCCCGGCGAGGTGCTGAACTTCTGCGCCAACAACTACCTCGGCCTCGCCGACCACCCGGAGGTCGTCGCCGCCGCCCACGCCGCCCTCGACCGCTGGGGCTACGGCATGGCGTCCGTCCGCTTCATCTGCGGCACCCAGGAGGTCCACAAGGAGCTGGAGGCCCGCCTCTCGGCGTTCCTGGGCCAGGAGGACACGATCCTCTACTCCTCCTGCTTCGACGCCAACGGCGGCGTCTTCGAGACCCTGCTCGGGCCTGAGGACGCGGTCATCTCCGACGCCCTCAACCATGCCTCCATCATCGACGGAATCCGCCTCTCCAAGGCCCGCCGCTTCCGCTACGCCAACCGTGACATGGCCGACCTGGAGCAGCAGCTCAAGGAGGCCACCGAGGGCGGCGCCCGGCGCAAGCTGATCGTCACCGACGGCGTGTTCTCCATGGACGGCTACGTCGCCCCGCTCGGCGAGATCTGCGACCTGGCCGAGCGCTACGACGCCATGGTCATGGTCGACGACTCGCACGCCGTCGGCTTCGTCGGCCCCGGCGGCCGCGGCACCCCCGAGCTGCACGGCGTGATGGACCGCGTCGACATCATCACCGGCACCCTCGGCAAGGCCCTCGGCGGCGCCTCCGGCGGCTACGTCGCGGCCCGTGCCGAGATCGTCGCCCTGCTGCGCCAGCGCTCGCGTCCGTACCTGTTCTCCAACACCCTCGCCCCGGTGATCGCCGCCGCCTCCCTCAAGGTCATCGACCTGCTGGAGTCGGCCGGCGACCTGCGCGAGCGGCTCAACGCCAACACGGAGCTGTTCCGCCGCCGGATGACCGAGGAGGGCTTCGACATCCTCCCCGGCGACCACGCCATCGCCCCCGTCATGATCGGCGACGCCGCCGTGGCCGGACGGATGGCCGAGCTGCTCCTGGAGCGCGGTGTGTACGTGATCGGCTTCTCGTACCCGGTCGTGCCGCAGGGCCAGGCCCGCATCCGTGTCCAGCTCTCCGCCGCGCATTCGTCGGATGATGTGAACCGGGCTGTGGACGCGTTCGTCGACGCGCGCGCCGCCCTGCGAGACTAGGGGCATGATCGAAGCGCGGCGGCTGCACATCCTCCGGGCGGTGGCCGACCACCGTACCGTCACGGCGGCTGCCGCCGCGCTCTATCTCACCCCGTCCGCCGTCTCCCAGCAGCTCGCCGCGCTGGAGCAGGAGACCGGCCACCGCCTGGTCGACCGCAATGCCCGCGGCGCCCGGCTCACCCCCGCCGGCGAGATCCTGCTGAGCCATGCCAACGCCGTCCTGGCCCAGCTGGAGCGCGCCGAGGCCGAGCTGGCGGCGTACGGCTCGGGCGAGGCCGGGACGGTCACGGTGGCGGCCTTCGCCACCGGCATCGGCCTCGTCGTCGCCCCGGCCATCGGCGCCCTCGCCCGGACCGCCCCCGGCATCCGCGTGCGGGTGCGCGACGCCGAGGGCGACGAGAGCCTGCTCATGGTCCTGGACCGGCAGGTCGACGTGGCCGTCGCCGTCGAGTACCGGGGCGCGCCCGGCGAGGACGACGCCCGGCTCACCCGCGTCCCGCTCTACGCCGAGCCGTTCGACGCGGTCCTGCCGCCGGACCACCCGCTCGCCGCCCGGGAGCGGACCGCCCTCACCGACCTCGCCAGGGACCCCTGGATCGGCCAGTCCGCGGGCAACCCGTGCCAGGACGTGACCGTCCTCGCCTGCGAGTACGCCGGCTTCGCGCCCGGCTTCGAGCACATCTCCGACGACTTCCGCGCCGTCGTCGCCCTCGCCGCCGCCGGCGCGGGCGTCGCCCTGGTGCCCCGCTCGGCCCTGCGCGGCACCGACCTCACCGATGTCCTCATCCGCCCGGTCGACGGCGTCGCCCCCACCCGCCGGGTCTTCGCGGCCGTTCGGCGCGGGGCCGAGGAGCACCCGCTGATCCGTCCGGTGCTCGACGCCCTGCGCGCGGCGGCCGGGACGGACGGCTGACGGGCCGACTGCCGGGGACGCGTCCGGTCAGTCCGCCGAGGCCGTCCATCCCCCCGCCTCGATCCGTGCCGCGTCCGCCGGCCGTGCCTCGTCGAACAGCGGCGCCCCGGCGGCGTCGAGGACCCGCAGCCCGTCCACGTACACCCCGCGCCCCACGAGGCGCCGGTCGGTGGCGTACCGCCAGCGCAGCCGTACGGGCCCCGGCGACCACGCCGTCAGGTCGGCGGCGGCGTCGTGCCAGACGCGGCCCGACCAGCCACCGACCGCGCCCGACGGATGCTCCGTGGGCTGCGGCGGGCCGGCCTCGCGGGCGGTGGTGGTGAAGGGGACGGGGGTCCAGTGGGCGCCGCCGTCGGCCGAAGCCTCCAGGACGGCGGCGTCCGCGCCGGGCCCGGTGTCCCACCACAGCGCGCAGGCGAGGCGGGCGGCGCCGGCGACGTCCGGCAGGGTGAGGGTCGCGCCGGCGCCGCCCGCCATGCCGGAGAACCACGCCTGACGGCCCCGGGCCGGGTGTACCGGCACGGCGCGGGCCAGGGCGTCGGCGGCGGCGACCCGGGGCGCGGAGCCGGAGCGCCAGGCGCGCACGGGGTGCACGGAGTTGCCGAGGACGACCAGGAACGTGTCGGTCGTCGGGTCGAGGACCAGACTGGTGCCGGTGAAACCGGTGTGGCCCGCGGTGTGCGGGGTGGCCAGCGCGCCCATGTACCAGCGCTGGTCGAGTTCGAAGCCGAGGCCGTGCGCGTGGCCGGGGAACGCGGTGTTGAAGTCGGTGAACATCAGTTCCACGGAGGCGGCGGAGAGGATCCGGGCATCGCCGTACGCGCCGCCGTTCAGCAGCGTCCGGGCGAGCACGGCCAGGTCCCAGGCGCACGAGAACACCCCGGCGTGGCCGGCGACCCCGCCCATGCCGTACGCGTTCTCGTCGTGCACCTCGCCCCACACCATCCCCCGGTCAAGACCGGACCAGGGCCTGCGGGCGTCCTCCGTCGCGGCGATGTCCGGCCGCCAGGAGAGCGGGGGATTGAAACGAGTGCGGTGCATCCCGAGCGGAGCGGTGATCTCGGTCCGGAGCAGGTCGTCCAGGGTGCGGCCGGTGATCTCCTCCAGGATCAGCTGAAGCGTGATCAGATTCAGGTCGGAGTAGAGATAGCCCGTCCCGGGCGGACTCGCGGGCACCTCCCGCCACAGCAGCCGCAGCCGGCCCTCGCGGGTCGGCTCCTCGTAGAGCGGGATCCAGGCCCGGAACCCCGAGGTGTGCGTGAGCAGCTGACGGACCGTGATCTCCTGCTTGCCGCCGCCGCCGAACTCCGGCAGGTACCCGGTGACCCGCCGCTCCAGTTCCAGGGCGCCGCGCTCGATCTGCTGCACCGCAAGGATCGAGGTGAAGAGCTTGGAGACGGACGCCAGGTCGAAGACCGTGTCCGCGCGCATCGGGATCCGCTCGCCCGCGGGCAGCTCCACGCCGGTGTCGGTCTTCTCCTCGTACGCCGAGTAGCGCACGGCCAGGCCGATCGGCCGGTGCAGCGCGACCGTCCCGCCGCGCCCCGCGAGCAGCACCGCGCCCGCGTACCAGGGGTGGGCGGGGGAGGGGCGCAGGAAGGACTCGGCGTGCGCGACGAGCCGGTCCAGATGACCGGCGAGCAGCCCCGCCCGCGCGGCCGGGCCGCGCCGCAGCACGGTCCGCCGCGCGTCCCCGAAGCCCCACGTCCCCGTCGTCCGCATCATGCCCACCCTTTCCCACGGCGGCCCCCGCCACCAAACAATCTGACACTGCATCAGAAAATCTCTTCCCTCGGCACCCGGGCTGCGGCACCATGCCGCCCATGAAGACGGAGCTGAGTCGGAAACTGGGGATCGAGCACGCCATCTTCGGCTTCACGCCCTTCCCCGCGGTGGCCGCCGCCCTCACCAGAGCCGGCGGACTCGGCGTCCTCGGCGCGGTCCGCTACACCGCCCCCGACGACCTCGCCCGCGACCTCGACTGGATGCAGGACCACACCGACGGGCTGCCCTACGGCCTCGACGTCGTCATGCCCGCGAAGAAGGTCGAGGGCGTGACCGAGGCCGACGTGGAGGCGATGATCCCGGAGGGCCACCGCGAGTTCGTCCGCGCGACCCTCGCCAAGCACGGCGTCCCCGAGCTGCCCGAGGGCGAGGCGTCCGGCTGGCGCATCACCGGCTGGATGGAACAGGTCGCCCGCAGCCAGCTCGACGTCGCCTTCGACTACCCGATCAAGCTGCTCGCCAACGCGCTCGGCTCGCCGCCCGCCGACGTCGTCGCCCGCGCCCACGACCACGGCGTCCTCGTCGCCGCCCTCGCCGGCAGCGCCCGGCACGCCCGCCACCATGCCGAGGCCGGCATCGACATCGTCGTCGCCCAGGGCTACGAGGCCGGCGGTCACACGGGCGAGATCGCCTCCATGGTGCTCACCCCCGAGGTCGTCGAGGCCGTCTCCCCGCTGCCCGTGCTCGCCGCCGGCGGCATCGGCAGCGGCGAGCAGATCGCCGCCGGACTCGCCCTAGGCGCCCAGGGCGTGTGGCTCGGCTCGATCTGGCTCACCACCACCGAGGCCGAACTCCACTCCCGCGCCCTCACCGAGAAGCTCCTCGCCGCCGGTTCCGGTGACACCGTCCGCTCCCGGGCGCTCACCGGCAAGCCCGCCCGCCAGCTCCGTACCGAGTGGACCGACGCCTGGGACGACCCGGCAGGGCCCGGCACCCTGCCCATGCCGCTGCAGGGCCTGCTCGTCGCCGAGGCCGTCTCCCGGATCCAGAAGTACGAGATCGCCCCGCTGCTCGGGACGCCCGTCGGCCAGATCGTCGGCCGGATGAACGCCGAGCGCAGCGTCCAGCAGGTCTTCGACGACCTCACGCGCGGCTTCGAGAGGGCCGTCGACCGCATCAACCGCATCGCGGGACGAGGGGACGCCCAGTGAGCAGTGAATCCGTCAACGGCTTCTGGTCCCAGGCCGCCGCCGATCCCGGCCGCGCCGTCCTCGTCGCCCCGGACGGCGAGGAGTGGACCGCCGGCCGGCTGCTCGCCGACGCCAACCGGCTCGTGCACGGCCTGCGCGCCGCCGGCCTGGAGCGCGGCGACGCCTTCGCCGTCGTCCTGCCCAACGGCACCGCCTTCCTCACGGCCTATCTCGCCGCCGCCCAGGCAGGCTTCTACCTGGTGCCCGTCAACCACCACCTGGTCGGGCCCGAGATCGCCTGGATCGTCGCCGACTCCGGCGCCAAGGTCCTGCTCGCCCACGAACGCTTCGCCGAGGCCGCCGCCGGCGCCGCCGACGAGGCCGGTCTGCCGCGGGCCGTACGGTACGCGGTCGGCGAGGTCCCCGGCTTCCGCCCGTACGCCGAACTCCTCGCCGGGCAGCCCGCGTCCGCGCCCGCGGACCGGACCCTCGGCTGGGTGATGAACTACACCTCGGGCACCACCGGCCGCCCTCGCGGCATCCGCCGCCCGCTGCCCGGCAAGCTTCCCGAGGAGACCTACCTCGGCGGCTTCCTCGGCATCTTCGGCATCAGGCCCTTCGAGGGCAACGTCCATCTGGTCTGCTCGCCGCTCTACCACACCGCCGTGCTGCAGTTCGCGGCCGCGGCCCTGCACATCGGCCACCCGCTCGTCCTCATGGACAAGTGGGCCCCCGAGGAGATGCTGCGGCTCATCGACACCCACCGCTGCACCCACACCCACATGGTGCCGACCCAGTTCCACCGGCTGCTCGCCCTGCCCGAGGAGACCCGCGGACGCTACGACGTCTCCTCCATGCGCCACGCCATCCACGGCGCCGCGCCCTGCCCCGACCACGTCAAGCGGGCGATGATCGAGTGGTGGGGGACCTGCGTCGAGGAGTACTACGCGGCGAGCGAGGGCGGCGGGGCGTTCGCGACCGCCGAGGACTGGCTGAAGAAGCCCGGCACGGTCGGCCGCGCCTGGCCGATCAGCGAACTCGAGGTCTTCGACGACGACGGCAACCGGCTGCCGCCCGGCCGGCTCGGCACCGTCTACATGAAGATGAGCACCGGCGGCTTCCGCTACCACAAGGACGAGGCCAAGACCGCGTCGAACCGCATCGGGGACTTCTTCACCGTCGGCGACCTCGGCGTCCTCGACGAGGACGGCTATCTCTTCCTGCGCGACCGCAAGATCGACATGATCATCTCCGGTGGCGTCAACATCTATCCCGCCGAGATCGAGTCCGCCCTCCTCGCCCACCCCGCCGTCGCCGACGCCGCCGCCTTCGGCATCCCGCACGCCGACTGGGGCGAGGAGGTCAAGGCGGTCGTCGAAGCGGCCCCCGGCCACGCCGCGGGCCCCGAGCTCGCCGCCGCGATCCTGGCCCACTGCGAGGCCCGGCTCGCCTCCTACAAGCGCCCCAAGTCAGTCGACTTCATCGCGCACATGCCCCGCGACCCGAACGGCAAGCTCTACAAGCGCCGGCTGCGGGAGCCGTACTGGGAGGGGCGCGAGCGTCCGATGTGACGGGCGGAGTCACGGCAGTCGGCTCATGACGCCCTCTTGCCAGGGGAGTCGGTCCTTTCGAGAATGCTCATGACAACCGGAGGATCTCCGGTTGCACATCATGCAGAGGGGAACCCCCACATGAAGAAGCCTC
Source organism: Streptomyces sp. NPDC004327 (assembly GCF_042873935.1). Classification (NCBI taxonomy): domain Bacteria; kingdom Bacillati; phylum Actinomycetota; class Actinomycetes; order Kitasatosporales; family Streptomycetaceae; genus Streptomyces; species Streptomyces sp. NPDC004327. The sequence goes on from NZ_JBIAME010000004.1 coordinate 688,828, forward strand.
TCGTCGGTGCCCTGCTCGCCCTGCTCCTCACCGGAGCGGCGGCAGCCCCGGCCGTGGCGTCCGCGCCGTCGGACACGGTCGCACAGGCCCCGGCGTCCGCGCCGCGCAGCGCCCCCGTGAAGCCGGCGCTCGCCGCCGTCGACTTCGCCGGCACCGTCGCGCTCAGCAACTGCTCCGGCTCCGTCGTGCGCACGCCCAGCTCCCTGCCGAGCGACCCCGCGCTCGTCCTCTCCAACGGCCACTGCCTGGAGACCGGCTTCCCGGCGGCCGGCGAGGTCGTCCTGAACCGGCGCTCCACCCGCTCGTTCACGCTGCTCAACTCGGCCGGAACCGGAGTCGGCACCCTGCGCGCCAGCAAGATCGCGTACGGCACGATGACCGACACGGACGTGTCGATCTACCAGCTGACCAAGACGTACGCGCAGATCCAGAGCGCGTACGGCATCAGCGCCCTCACCCTCGCCGACACCCACCCGGTGGCGGGCACGCCGATCACGGTCGTCTCCGGTTACTGGAAGCGGACCTACAGCTGCAACATAGACGGGTTCGTCTACCGCCTGAAGGAGGGTGACTGGACCTGGAAGGACTCGGTCCGTTACACCTCCTCCTGCAACACCATCGGCGGCACCTCCGGCTCGCCGGTCGTCGACCAGAACACCGGCAAGGTCGTCGCCGTGAACAACACGGGCAACGAGGACGGCCAGAGCTGCACCGTGAACAACCCGTGCGAGGTGGACGCGAACGGCGCCGTGACGGTCCGCCAGGGCATCAACTACGCCCAGGAGACCTACAACATGGTCCCCTGCATCGGTCCCGGCAGCGTCATCGACCTGACCCGCGCCGGCTGCGCCCTGCCGAAGCCGTAACCCGCACCAGCCCACTCGCCCCTGCCCGCCGCGTTCGCACCGAACGCGGCGGGCAGAGGCATTTCTCCCCTTTATGGCAGGATTCAGGGCATGAGTTCGAGTACCGCAGCACTGACACGGCAGTGGACCACCTGGGGGCCGGTGGTCGCGGCCATCGGCCTCGGCCTGGGATGGGGACGCCACGATCTCCCGGGCTTCGCGGTGGTGCTGATCGTGCTCTGCCTCTTCGCCGCCGTCCTCTCCGCCGTCCACCACGCCGAGGTCATCGCCCACCGCGTCGGCGAACCCTACGGCTCCCTCGTGCTCGCGGTCGCCGTCACCGTCATCGAGGTCGGACTGATCGTCATGCTGATGATCGGCGGCGGCGACAAGGCGACCAGCTACGCCCGCGACACGGTCTTCGCCGCCGTGATGATCACCTGCAACGGCATCGTCGGCCTCTCCCTGCTCGTCGGCGCGCTGCGCAACCGGATCGCCGTCTTCAACGCCGAGGGCTCCGGCGGCGAACTCGCCATCGTCTGCACCCTCGCGACGATGACCCTGGTCCTGCCCACGTTCACCACGACCCACCCCGGCCCCGAGTTCTCCTCCGCGCAGCTGGCCTTCGCCGCCGTCTCCTCGCTCCTCCTCTACGGGGTGTTCGTCGGCGTCCAGACGGTCCGGCACCGCGACTACTTCCTGCCCGTGCCCCGGCCCGGCCAGGAGAACCGGACACAGGAGGAGGAGCACGCCGAGCCGCCGACCCCGCGCGCGACCTGGTTCAGCCTCGCCCTGCTCGTGGTCGCCCTGGTCGCCGTCGTCGGCAACGCCAAGCTCGTCTCGCCCACCATCGAGGACGCCGTCGACTCCGCCGGCCTGCCGAAGGCCGTCGTCGGCGTCGTCATCGCCCTGATGGTGCTGCTGCCCGAGACGCTCGCCGCCGTGCGGGCCGCGAGCCGTGACCGGATGCAGACCAGCATGAACCTCGCCTACGGCTCCGCCATCGCCAGCATCGGCCTGACGATCCCGGCGATCGCGCTCGCCTCGGTGTGGCTGGAGGGACCCCTGATCCTGGGTCTGGGGCCCCTCCACATGGTGCTGTTCGTGCTCACGGCGGTGGTGAGCGCCCTGACCGTGGTGCCCGGACGCGCCACCCTCCTCCAGGGCAGCGTCCATCTCTCGATCTTCGCCGCCTTCGTGTTCCTGTCGTTCAGCCCCTGACCACGACCACCTTCAGCTGGGGCGAGCGCAGGATGTCCTTCTCGCAGAACCGGGAGGTCACCCAGCGCTCGTCCGAGAACAGCCGCGTCTGGTCGCTGAAGTGCGGCGAGGCGGGGTCGGACGACTGGGAGTAGGTCAGCAGGGTGCGGGCCACCGGGCAGCGGCTGCCGTCCCAGCCGACCGCCTGTATGTGGCTGGAGCCGTGCGCGACCTCCGGGTAGCCGCCGGCCGCCGCGTCCCACCAGGCCTCCGTCTTGTTCCAGACGCCCAGCGCCTCCGTGCCACCGCTCACCGGGATCCGAGCCCCGTTCCGCACCACGAACTGGTGCTGCCCGAGCGGCGCGTCGAGCGCGATCCCGGCCGCCCGCAGCTCCGCCACCGCGTCCTTCAGCGCCTTGGCGAAGGCCGGCGAGCCGGTGTCGAGGGTGTTCGGGGTGCGCACCGGGTCGGCCGCCGAGAACGGCACCTTCCACTGCTCGGCAGGCGGCACGGAAGCGGTGAACCGCCGCCAGAAGCGGTCGAAGAGCAGCGCGCCGCGGCTGTCCGCGTTCACCGTGCGGTCCCAGGCGCCGAGCACCCGGCACGGCTCCGGGTCGTCGGGGAGCGCCGCCGCACAGGCGCGGGCGGTGTCCGCGGCGGCCAGGTCGCCGGCCGGGACCCGGTTGGCGAACTGCTGCCGCTGCAGGTCGGCGACGGTGAGCCCGCCGCGGCCGGCCATCGCGGCCACGTCCTCGATCGCGCCGCGGGTGCGCAGCGAGCGCGGGGTGCCGATGTTGCCGAAGACCCGCTCGTACCCGGCGAACGGCCGGTCGGCGTTGGCCAGCCAGGCGCTGTCGTTGGAGTTCTCCACGTACGGGGCGTCCCGGAGCGCCGGCATCCTGGACGGCCCGAAGATGCCCGGCTGCACGGCGTCGGGATCCGAGCCGGGCACGCAGTCGCCGCGCGAGCCGTCGAGCACGGCGAAGCCCGAGGACGGATACGTCGCCCGGCCGAGCGGCGTCGAACAGCGCGCCACCAGCTCGTCGGTGATCCGCGGCAGCACCTGCGCCTGCGTGAACAGCGTGTGCCCGGCCGCGTCCGCGGCGATCGTGTTCACCCACGGCAGCCCCTGGGTCCGGCCGAGCGCCTTCACCATGTCGCCGGTGGACCGGGACCGGGCGAGGCCGAGGGCGGTGTCCGTGGCGCGGAGGTTGGCGGCGTTGGGGTCGTTCATCGCGAAGGCCGTCGTCGTCGTCCACGGCAGCGGCAGCCCGGTGCCGATCCCGTTGACGACCGGCCCGTACCGGGTCCACCACTGGGTCCGGGTGACCGGGGCGCCGTCCTTGACCGCGACCGTCACCGTGCGCGGCGTCATCCTCTCCGGCCTGCCGTCCACGAGGTACGCGGTCGGGTCGGCCGGATCGAGGGTCAGCTGGTGCATGTTCAGCGCGACGCCGGTGGCGACCGTGTGGCTCCAGGCCACCTTGTCGTTGAAGCCGATGCTGACGAGCGCGCTGCCCAGCAGCGTGGCGCCGGAGACGTTCAGCTCGCCCGGGATGGTCTGCTGCGACTGCCAGAACCGCCGGCCGCCCTGCCACGGGTAGTGCGGATTGCCGAGCAGCAGGCCGCGGCCGTTGGCGGTGGTCGCGCCCTGGAAGGCGACCGCGTTGGAGCCCATGGTGGAGTTCGCGGCCGAGAAGAGCTCGCCGGCCGCCGCCGCGGTACGGGCGGGGTCGACCGGCTCCGCGGCGCGCGCGACGGTCGTGCCGGGTGCGGCGGACGCGGTGCGCCCCGCCGTCGCGGGCGCGGCCGGCGGCTGGGCGCCGGTGATGCCGTCCACGGCCCGGCCCTCGCCGCCGAGCACCGACAGCGACCAGCTGCGCCGCGCCACGTCGAGCGCGGTGACGGGACGGACCCACTCCTTGCCCGCGCAGGCCGGGTCCGTGATCCGGTTCCTGCTCAGCCAGGCGTTGTAGCCGGCCGCCCAGCCGCGCATCAGCTCCCGGGCCTGCCGGCTCGGACCGGCCGGGGTGGGCTTGGCGACCAGCGCCTCGACCGTGCCCGCGTCCTTCACCCCGCGGAAGAAGAGGTCGCTGGAGAGGTTCTTCGAGGCGGCCGACATCGAACCGTCGGGCGCGGCGTCGGGGCCGAACCAGCGGGAGCGCTCACCGTTGACGGTCACGAAGCCGTCGGCGAGCGTGCACACCTGATCGGCGGCCTGCGCCCAGCCGGTTCCGAAGCCCAGGTTCGCGTAATCCTTGGCGACGATGTGCGGGATGCCGTACTCGGTGTACCGGATGACCGCCGACAGACCGTGGTCGCGCGGCTCCGCGCCGGCGCCCGCTGCGGCGGAGGCCGAGGTGGCGGTGGCGGGCAGCGTGGCGGTGACGGTGGCGAGGGCCGCGCCGAGGAGTGCGAGGCGTTTGAGCCGGGCGGGTAAGAAGGTGCGGAAGTGCAACGTGTCTCCCAACGCACAGAAGATGACTGCGGGTTGAACCATCACACACCGCCCGGCGCACCCACTTCAACATCCCGACCGGTATCTCAGGGTCGCTTCCGGGTGCCCCCGGAGAAGCAGCTCGGGGTACCCCTGGGCGGCCCCCTCAGGGAACACGGCGGGGAGCACCTGGGTACGGGACCGGGGGAACACCGCGGGGAGCACGCGGGTACTTGACCGGTCGCCCCGGCCCGCCGAAGATCCTCAGCCATGGACCGACGACTGCTCACCCGTACCGTCGACGGCGTGCTGCGCACGAGCGCATAGCGCGTCCCCGACCGGATCGCCGTCCGCTACGGCGAGCGGACCTGGACCTACGCCCGGCTGGACGCCGCCGTCTCGGCCGCGGCCGCCCTGCTGCGCGGGGCCGGGCGGTGTACCGGCCTGGCGGAGGGCGACCGGGTCGCGACCTACGCGCACAACTCCGACGCCTATCTGATCGCGTTCCTCGCCTGCGCCCGCGCCGGCCTCGTCCACGTACCGGTCAACCACCACCTCACCGGCGACGACCTCGCGTACATCCTGCGCCAGTCCGGCAGTTCGCTGGTCCTCGCCGATCCGGCCCTCGCCGGCCGGGTGCCCGACGGCATCCCCGTACGGCCACTGCGCGACACCGAGGACTCCTTCCTCGCGGCGCTCCTCGATGCCGAGCCTGCCGCCACGGCGGACGAGGCGGACCGCGACCCCCGCGAGCTCGTGCAGCTGCTCTACACCTCCGGCACCACCGCCCTGCCCAAGGGCGCGATGATGACCCACCGGGCCCTGGTCCACGAGTACGACAGCGCGATCGAGGCGCTCGACCTGCGCGAGGACGACCGGCCGGTGCACTCGCTGCCGCTCTACCACTCCGCGCAGATGCACGTCTTCCTGCTGCCGTACCTCGCGGTCGGCGCCGAGAACACCATCGTCGACGGACCCGACCCGGCCGTCCTCTTCGACCTGGTCGAAGCGGGCCGCTGCGACAGCCTGTTCGCCCCGCCCACCGTCTGGATCGGCCTCGCCCAGCATCCCGAGTTCGCCACCCGCGACCTCTCCGCCCTGCGCAAGGCGTACTACGGCGCCTCGATCATGCCGGTCCCGGTCCTGGAGGGACTGCGCGGCCGGCTGCCCGCCCTGCGCTTCCACAACTGCTTCGGGCAGTCCGAGATCGGCCCGCTCGCCACCGTCCTCGGCCCCGACGAGCACGAGGGCCGGATGGACTCCTGTGGCCGGCCGGTGCGCCATGTCGAGGCACGCGTCGTCGACGAGCACGGCGTCGACGTCCCGGACGGCACACCCGGCGAAGTCGTCTACCGCAGCCCGCAGTTGTGCGAGGGCTACTGGGACAAGCCGGAGGAGACGAAGGAGGCCTTCCGCGACGGCTGGTTCCGCTCGGGCGACCTCGCGGTCCGCGACGCCGACGGCTATTTCACGGTCGTCGACCGGGTGAAGGACGTCATCAACTCCGGCGGCGTCCTCGTCGCCTCGCGCCAGGTCGAGGACGCCCTCTACACCCACCCCGCCGTCGCCGAGACCGCCGTCGTCGGCCTTCCCGACGCCCGCTGGATCGAGGCCGTCACCGCCTTCGTCGTACCCCGGACCGGCGCCGAGGTCACCGAGGCCGAACTCCTCGCCCACGCTCGCGAACGGCTCGCCCACTTCAAGGCCCCCAAGCGGGTGATCCTGGTCGACGCCCTGCCGCGCAACGCCAGTGGCAAGATCCTCAAGCGGGAGCTGCGTGAGCGCCACCAGGACTGACGGGAGGGGGCGGGCCGGTGGGGCCCGGCCCCGGCCCGACGCGGGCCGCGCCGGTCATGCCTGGGCGGATGCGGTCACGTACGGTCGTGCCGGCCCGACGCCGCCCGCGCACTCACACCTGGCCGGATATGGTCGCGTACGTTCATGCCGGCCCTACCCTCCCGAGCGCTCACGCCCGGCCCGTATGCCCCCGCGGGCTTCCGCCCGCCCGGCCCGAGGCCGCCCGACCCGCTACCGCCCCTCCCGCAGGTCCACGATCCGCTTGATCTTGCCCACGCTGCGCTCCAGCGTCTCCGGGTCGACCACCTCCACCGCCACCGAGACGCCGACGCCGTCCTTGACCGCCGCCGCGATCGCCCGCGCCGCCTCCGCGCGCTGCTCCGGGGTGGCCTCCGGGCGGGCCTCGGCCCGGACGGTGAGCGCGTCGAGGCGGCCCTCTCTGGTCAGCCGGAGCTGGAAGTGCGGTGCCACGGCCGGGGTGCGCAGCACGATCTCCTCGATCTGGGTGGGGAAGAGGTTCACCCCGCGCAGGATGACCATGTCGTCGCTGCGGCCGGTGACCTTCTCCATCCGGCGGAAGACGCGCGCCGTGCCGGGCAGCAGCCGGGTCAGGTCGCGGGTGCGGTAGCGGACGACCGGCATGGCCTCCTTGGTCAGGGAGGTGAAGACCAGCTCGCCCTGCTCCCCGTCCGGCAGCACCTCGCCCGTGACCGGGTCGACGATCTCCGGGTAGAAGTGGTCCTCCCAGACGTGCAGGCCGTCCTTGGTCTCCACGCACTCCTGCGCCACGCCAGGGCCCATCACCTCCGAGAGCCCGTATATGTCCACGGCGTCGATCGCGAAGCGCTCCTCGATCTCGCGACGCATCTCCTCCGTCCACGGCTCCGCGCCGAAGATGCCGACCTTCAGGGAGGTGCCGCGCGGGTCGACGCCCTGGCGCTCGAACTCGTCGAGCAGGGTGAGCATGTACGAGGGCGTCACCATGATGATCTCGGGCCGGAAGTCCTGGATGAGCTGGACCTGGCGGGCCGTCATGCCGCCGGACGCGGGGATGACCGTGCAGCCGAGCCGCTCGGCGCCGTAGTGCGCGCCGAGGCCGCCGGTGAACAGCCCGTATCCGTACGCCACATGGACCTTGTGGCCGGGCCGGCCGCCGGCCGCGCGGATCGAGCGGGCCACCACGTCGGCCCAGGTGTCGAGGTCGCGCTGGGTGTAGCCGACGACGGTGGGCCGGCCGGTGGTGCCGCTGGAGGCGTGTAGACGGCGGATCTCGGACTGGTCGACGGCGAACATCCCGAACGGGTAGTGCTCACGCAGATCGGTCTTGGCGGTGAAGGGGAAGCGGGCCAGGTCGGCGAGCGAGTGGCAGTCCTCCGGCCGTACCCCCGCCTTGTCGAAGGACTGCCGGTAGAACGCCACGTTCTCGTAGGCGTGCCGCAGGGTCGCGCGCAGCCGCTCCAGCTGGAGGGTCTCCAGCTCGTCGCGGCTCAGCCGCTCGCCCGCGTCCAGCAGGTCACTCATGCGCCACTCCCTCGCCTCACGCCTACGTCACGTGTCACCCGTGGCAAAACGGACGACCGATCATTCGGTAGATCTTGATGGGGCCAGTAAAGCCGCTCGCCCCGGGGGCTTGGCAAGAGCCGGGCCAGGAATTCTTCGCTCGCCAGTCTGCCCGAACGGCCGAGCGCGCGCGGCGCCCGAACGGCGCCCGCGCCGGCGGGTCACGAACCTGCGGGCGAAGATCACACATTCGGGTGTGATTGTCCCCGCGAACGCCCGAACGGCACTCCGCGAGGGAAAACGGAACAGAAGATGTGGCCGTCCGGCTTCCCTCCCCACCCCCGGACGAATGGATCGTCAGACCGTCATGCCTGTCCTGTGCCGTCCCTCCGTCGCCGTGCCCGAACACACGATCACCCGGCAGGAGACCCTCGACCTGGCCCGCACCCTGCACGCGGGCCACGCGTCACTGCCGCTCGTCCTCCGCCTGATCGAGAACACGGGCGTCGCGAAGCGGCATCTGGTGCAGCCCCTCGCGCGCACCCTCGCCCACCCCGGCTTCGAGGCCCGCAACGCGCTCTACGCGACCGAGGCCAAGGCCCGCGTCCCCGCCGTCGTCGACGAGGCCCTGCGCAACGCCGGCCTGACCGCCAGGGACATCGACCTCATCGTCTACGTCTCGTGCACCGGCTTCATGATGCCGTCGCTCACCGCCTGGATGATCAACAACCTGGGCTTCCGCGGCGACACCCGGCAACTGCCCATCGCCCAGCTCGGCTGCGCCGCCGGCGGCGCAGCGATCAACCGCGCCCACGACTTCTGCGCCGCCTACCCGGGCGCCAACGCGCTGATCGTCGCCTGCGAGTTCTGCTCGCTGTGCTACCAGCCCGACGACCTCTCCGTCGGCAACCTGCTGTCCAACGGCCTCTTCGGCGACGCCGTCGCCGCCGCCGTCGTCCGCGGCTCCGGCGGCACCGGCATCCGGCTCGAGGCGAACGGCTCCCACCTCGTACCGCACAGCGAGGACTGGATCGCCTACCAGGTCCGCGACACCGGCTTCCACTTCCAGCTCGACCGGCGCGTCCCCGGCACCATGGACCAGCTCGCCCCCGCCCTCGCCGGCCTCGCCGCACGGCACGGCCGCGACGCCGGCCGCCAGGACTTCTACATCGTCCACGCCGGCGGCCCCCGCATCCTCGACGACCTCGGCACCCACCTCGGCGTCGCCCCCGAGCTGTTCCGCTTCAGCCGCGCCACCCTCACCGAATACGGCAACATCGCCAGCGCCGTCGTCCTCGACGCGCTGCGCCGGCTCTTCGACGAAGGCGGCCCGCGGCCCGGCGCCACCGGCATCCTGGCCGGCTTCGGCCCCGGCATCACCGCCGAGATCTCCCTCGGCAGCTGGACCGTGACCGGGGCCCTCGCGCCCCCGCGCCACGAGACCGTCCCCCTCCCCACCTCTCCCGGCCCGCTCCCCGGCCGGGCTGCGGACCTGCTTCCCGACCTGCCCCTCGAATCCCTCGACAGCGCTCTCCCCACGACTGCGGCGGTGGCTCCATGACCACGACCACGAACCCCGACACCACCGACGAGCCCCAGGTGCACTTCTGGGCCGTCCCCGACCTCACTGGCCTCGACTTCGACCCGCTCCTCGCCAGGCTCCTCCACGAGGACCCGGTCACCCGGGTGCGCCTCCCGCACGGCGACGGCCACGCCTGGCTCGTCACCCGCTACGAGGACGTCAAGTTCGTCTCCGTCGACCCGCGGTTCAGCCGCCAGGCCGTCTACGGACGCTCCATCACCCGGCTCGCCCCCCACTTCATCCCCATGGAAGGCGCCGTCGGCTTCGCCGACCCGCCGGACCACACCCGGATGCGCCGCGTCGTCGCCCGCGCCTTCAGCGCCCGCGCGCTGCGCTCGCTCCGCGAGCACGCCCAGGACGTGATGGACCGGCTCCTGGACCGGCTCGCCCAGCAGGGCCCGCCCGCCGACCTCATGGAGCTCGTCAACCGGCCCTTCCCGCTCGCCATGGTCAGCGAACTCATGGGCGTCCCCGAGGGCGACCAGCCGCTGATGGCCCGCTGGTCCGACACCATCATCTCGGCCGGCGCCGGCCGAGAGGCCAGCGAGAAGGCCAAGGGCGAGATGGCCCGCTACTTCACCGAACTCATCGGCCGCAGCCACGGCACCGGCAGGGAGTTCCTCGCCGCCGTCCTCGCCGACGCCATCGACGACGGCACCCTCGACGAGCAGGAGGCCGTCGGCCTCGCCGTCCTCATCCAGATCGGCGGCGCCCACGCCGTCCGCAACAACAGCGCCAACATGGTCTACGCGCTGCTCACCCACCCCGAGCACCTGGCCCGGCTGCGCGCCGAACCGGCGCTCCTGCCGCAGGCCGTCGACGAACTCCTCCGCTACATCCCGCACCGCAACGCCGTCGGCCTCTCCCGGATCGCGACCGAGGACGTCGAGGTCGGCGGCGTCCGCATCCCCGAGGGCGACCCCGTCTACGTCTCGTACCTCACGGCCAACCGTGACCCATCAGTCTTCGCCGAGCCCGAGAAGCTCGACTTCGACCGCGGCTACAACCCGCACGTCGCCTTCGGCCACGGCCCGCACTACTGCCCCGGCTCCGCGCTCGCCCGCATCGAGTCCGAGATCCTCCTCGACACGCTGTGGACCCGCTTCCCGGACCTGCGCCTCGCCATCCCCGCCGAGGAGATCCGCTGGCAGCGCGGCGCGCTGATCCGCGGCCCCGAGACGCTGCCCGTCACCTGGTGAGAGGAGCCACCCGACGATGACCCTCAGCGGCCTCATCGTGCCCCCGGGCGAGGGCAGGACCCTGTCCACCCCGGCCCAGCACGTCACCTTCAAAGTCACCGGCGAACACACCACCACCGCCTCCACCTTCGAAGTCGTCGTCCCGCCGGGCTTCGACGTCGGCGCGCACACCCACGGCCGCGCCGAGGAGCTGTTCTACCTCCTCGAAGGCGAGCTCGACGTGCTCGCCTTCGAACCCGAGGTGCGCACCGCCGACAGCTGGCACGGCTGGCGCTCGGCCGACGGTCGGCGCGCGGTACGGGCCACGCCGGGCACGCTCATGCTCGTCCCGCCCGGCTGCCCGCACGCCTTCGCCAACCTCAGCGGCCGGCCCGCCCGGCTGCTCTTCCAGGTCGCGCCGCCCACCTACCACGAGACCTACTTCGAGGAGCTGATGGCCATCCTCGGCACGGGCGGCCCGGTGGACCACGAGGCCATCGCACAGCTCCGCATCCGCTACGACATCGAACAGATCACCCCGCTCCGGCACGACGCCGCCGCGCGCGAGGAAGGCGCGGACGTACGGGACGAGGCCGGCGCCCCGCGAGGAACCGGAACCACCCCGTGACCCCGCCCCCGCCCGCCTCCCCGGCCCACGGCCCCGTCGTCCACGACTGGGCCGTGGCCGCGCTGCGCGGCACCGACTTCGACCCGGTGCCGCACCGGCTCCTCCGCGAGGAACCCGTCGCCCGGATCCGGCTCCCGCACGGCGAGGGCCACGCCTGGCTCGTCACCCGCCACGAGGACGTCAGACAGGTCTGCGCCGACCCGCGGCTCAGCCGGGCGCTCACCGTCGGCCGCGCCATCACCAGCACCACCCCGCACACCCTCGCCCCGGCCGGAGGCGTCGGCCGCGCCGACCCGCCCGAGCACACCCGGCTGCGCAGGCTCATCGCCCCCACCTTCGGCCGCCGCCGCATCACCGCCCTGCGCGACCACACCACCCGCAGGGCCGAGGAACTCGCCCTGCGCACCCAGGACGCCGGCCCGCCCGCCGACCTCGCCGAGAGCTTCGTCGGCCCGCTCGCCGCGACCGTCACCGCCGAACTCCTCGGCGTCCCCGCCGCCGACCTCGACCGCGTCGAGGAGTGGCGCGCCGGGCTCCTCTCCCACGACACCACCGCCGCCGCGGGCGAGTCCGTCAAACGGGAGATCGCCGGCTACTTCGCCGACCTCGCCCGCCACCGCGCCGCGCACCCCGCCGACGACCTGATCAGCGAACTCGCCGCCGCCCGCGCCACCGGCGGCCTCAGCACCCCCGAGCTGGTCTCCATGGCCGTCATGCTCACCCTCAACGGCCTCGACGCCGTCCGCAACATCGTCTCCACCATGCTGTACGCGCTGCTCACCCACCCCGAGCAGACCGCCAAGCTGCGCGCCGACCCCGCGCTGCTGCCCCGGGCCGTCGACGAGCTCCTGCGCTACATCCCGCAGCGCAACGGCGTCGGCATGCCCCGGGTCGCCACCGAGGACCTCACCGTCGGCGGCGTCACCATCCGGGCCGGCGAGGCCGTCCACGTCTTCTACCCGGCCGCCAACCGCGACCCCGCCGTCTACACCGACCCCGACCGGCTCGACCTCACCCGCGACGAGGCCCCGCACCTCGCCTTCGGCCACGGCGCGCACTACTGCGCCGGCGCCCAGCTCGCCCGCATGGAGGCCGAGGTCATGCTCGCCACCGTGCTCGCCCGCTTCCCCGGCCTCGCTCTCGCCGTCCCGCCCGAACGGATCGCCTGGCGCACCGGCTCGGTCAACCGGGGCCCCGAGACCCTGCCCGTCACCTGGTGACCGGTCCGCCGTCCGGGCCGACTTAATCCAGTGGCACCGTGGCCCCGCCCGATGCTGGGGTGGGGCCATGGACCTCCAGCAGACCCGCACCCTCTTCGACCGGCAGCTCCGTCTCGGCGCCCGCCCCGACGGGCCCGGCGCCCGCGTCGAACGCGACGGCCCCGTCGTCCGCCAGACCGGACCCGCGCACGGCTGGAACGGCATCCTCTGGTCCGGCCTCGACGCGCACGACGCCGACGCCGCCATCGCCGCCCAGATCCGGCACTTCCGGGCCGCCGGGCGCTCCTTCGAATGGAAGCTGTACGGCCACGACGGCCCCGCCGACCTCGCGGCCCGGCTGCTCGCCGCCGGCTTCGCCGCCGAGGAGCGGGAGACCCTGATGGTCGCCGAGACCGCCGCCCTGCCCCCGCACGAGGGGCTGCCCGACGGGGTCGAGCTGCGCGCCGTCACCGACGAGGAAGGCGTACGGATGGTGGTCGAGGTCCACGAGCGGGCCTTCGGCACCGACAGCTCCGCCCTCGGCCGCCGCCTGCTCGACCAGCTCGCCGCGGCACCCGGCACCGTCGCCGCCGTCGTCGCCCTCGCCGACGGCGCACCCGTCAGCGCCGCCCGCCTGGAACTCGCCGAGGGCAGCGACTTCGCGGGCCTGTACGGCGGCGGCACCGTCGAGGGCTGGCGCGGCCGCGGCCTCTACCGCGCCCTGGTCGCCCACCGCGCCCGGATCGCCGCCGCCCGCGGCTACCGCTACCTCCAGGTCGACGCCGCCGACACCAGCCGCCCGATCCTGACGCGGCTCGGCTTTGCCGCGCTGACGACGACCACGCCCTACGTGTACGAGGTCTAGCTGGTCCAGTGCGCGGGGCGCTCCAAGCCCTCCGGCAGGCGGGTGGCCGCGTCGCCGCGGGCCGAGTTCAGCTGGGGCTGGGTGAGGAACAGCGCGCCGGTGAGGTCCGCGCCCGACAGGTCGGCGTCCCGCAGGTCGGCGCCGATCAGGTCGGCGAGCGAGAGGTCGGCGCCGGTCAGGTCAGCGGCGATCAGGAGCGCGCCGCGCAGGTCCGCGCCGCGCAGCTTCGCCCCGCGCAGCCGGGCGCCCATCAGATCGGCGCCCCGCTTGTTCTTCGGCTTGCCGCCGGCCGCCGCGCGGACCAGGGCGCTGCTCTTCAGGAGCAGCGGATTGATCTCCGCCCGCACCGGACCCACGTCCAGCTTCTCGAGCGCGGCCGCCGGGCCGTCCGTCAGCTCCGTCACCCGGGCGAGCGCCCGGTCCAGATCCCGGTGCAGCGACCGGGTCGCGGCGAGCGCCCGTGCCTCGGCCAGGTAGCGCAGCAGCTCGTGCAGCTGGCGCATCACCGGGAACACCTCGTACATCTGCCGGGCGCTGTCCGGCGCCTCCCGCCAGGAGATCCCGCCGAAGGTGACCTGCGAGACCTTCTGGCCGGCGCCGAAGCAGTCGTACACCGTGCAGCCGCGCATTCCGCTGTCCCGCAGCCGGGTGTGGATGCCGCAGCGGAAGTCGTCCTGGAGGTTGCGGCAGGGATCGCCCGGGGACTTGGTCACCGCGAAGTCGTTGGACTTGGCGAAGGGCAGGGCCACACAGCACAGGCCGAAGCAGTTCGCGCAGTCGCCGCGCAGCTCGTCGGGACGGGTCTCGGACACGGTGGAGCGGTTCCTTCGCTGGTGGGGGCGGACATCCGGGGCGGACATCCCACCGTATCGCGCTCCGGGCGAACTCCGTTGCCGCGCGCCCGCGGGACGGACATGATCGGCGGCATGCCTCAGTTCACGACGTACGACGGAACCGAACTCTCCTACCGGATACGGGGCGAGGGCGAACCCCTGGTCGTCCTGCCCGGCGGGCCCATGAGGGACGCGGCCTATCTCGGGGACCTCGGCGGACTCGACGCCCACCGCACGCTGATCGTGCTCGACCCGCGCGGCACGGGACGCAGCGCGGTCCCCGCCGACCCGGCGAGCTACCGCTGCGACCGGCAGGTCGCCGACGTCGAGGCGCTGCGCGCCCATCTCGGCCTGGAGCGGATCGACCTGCTCGGCCACTCCGCAAGCGGCAACCTCGCCACCCTCTACGCCGCCGCGCACCCCGGGCGGATCCGCTCCCTGGTCCTGGTCACCCCGGGCGGCCGGGCCGTCGGCGTCGGCGTCACCGACGAGGAGTGGGACAAGGCCGCCGAGGTCTTCGCCGGCGAGCCGTGGTACCCGCAGGCCCGCGCCGCCCTGGACGCGCTCGTCCCCGACACCCCGCCGCGGCAGGCCGTCCCGGTCGTCATGCCCTTCGCGTACGGGCGGTGGGACGAGGCCGCGCGGGCGCACGCGGCGGGAGCCGGCGAGCAGACGAACTGGGAGGCCGTCCGCGAGTTCTACGGCGACGGCGCCTTCGACCCGGAGGCGACCCGCGCCGCGCTGCGCGCCCTCGACGCGCCCGTCCTCGTCCTCGCCGGCGAGTACGACGGCGGGCCCACCCCGGCGAAGGCCGGCGAGATCGCCGCCTGCTTCCCGCACGGCGAGGTCGTGGTGCAGCCGGCCGCCGGCCACTTCCCGTGGGTGGACGACGCCGGTGACTTCGTGCGCCCGCTCGCCGCCTTCCTCGACCCCGGGGTGCGCACGGTCACCGTCGACGGCGTCCGCCTCGCGTACCGGGTGAGCGGGCCGGAGCGGCGCGGGCCGCGGAGCGCGCCGCCGGTGGTCCTGGTGCACGGGCGCGGCGAGAGCGGCGCCGACTGGGCCGGGATCGCTGCGGAGCTGGCCACCGAACGCCGGGTGTACGCCGTCGACCTGCGCGGCCACGGGCTCAGCGATCGGCCCGGGCACTACGGCTTCGGGGTGTTCCGCGACGAGCTGGCCGGCTTCCTGCGGGCCCTCGGGCTGACCGGCGTCACCGTCGTCGGGCACTCGATGGGCGCCGGCGCCGCCTGTCTGCTGGCGCAGCGGGAGCCGCGGCTGGTCGGCCGGCTCGTCCTGGAGGAGCCGCCGGCCTTCGTCCCGCTCGATCCGCCGCGCGGCCCGGCCGAACCGCCCGAGGAGCCGGTCGCCCTCGACTGGGCGGTGGTGGGCGCCACCGACGCCGAGCTGAACGACCCCGACCCGGCGTGGCGCGAGGAGCTGGGGGAGATCAGCGTGCCCACGCTGATCGTCGGGGGCGGCGGATCCAGCCATCTGCCGCAGGCCCCGCTGGCGGAGCTGGCCGAGCTGGTCCAGGACGGCATGTTCCTGACCATCAAGGGCGGCGGGCACCTGGTGCACACCAACCGGCCGGAGAAGTTCCTGGCCGCCCTGTGGAAGTTCGGCGTCTAGGAGCCCGTCCCGGAGCTGCGCCGCGGAGCTCGTCTAGGAGCTCGCGCTGTCCGCCTCCACCGCCACCGACCGGGCCCAGCGGTAGTCCGCCTTGCCGCTGGGCGAGCGCTGGATCGTGTCGGTGAGCACCAGTTGGCGCGGCACCTTGTAGCCGGCGAGCCGGGTGCGGCAGTGGGCCTGCACGGCCGCCAGGCCGAGCGGCGCGGACCCGGCGCGGAGCTGGACGACGGCGGCCACGTGGCTGCCCCACTTCGCGTCGGGCACGCCGGCGACCAGCGCGTCGTACACGTCCGGGTGGGACTTGAGCGCCTGCTCGACCTCCTCCGGATAGACCTTCTCGCCGCCGGTGTTGATGCACTGCGAGCCGCGGCCGAGAACGGTGACGACGCCGTCCTCGCCGACGGTGGCCATGTCGCCGAGCAGCACCCAGCGTTCGCCGTCCTTCTGGAAGAAGGTCTCGGCGGTCTTCGCCGCGTCGTTGTAGTAGCCGAGCGGTACGTGTCCGCGCTGGGCGAGCCGGCCGGTCTCGCCGACGGCGACGGGCTCGTGGGTGGCCGGATCGACCACCTGGGTGCGCTCGTTGACGTGCAGCCGGAAGCCCTTCGCGGGCCCGGAGTCGTCGGTGGCCCGGCCGTTGGAACCGGACTCGGACGAGCCGAAGTTGTTGAGCAGCATGACGTTCGGGGCGAGGGCCTGGAACTGGTCGCGGACGGTGTCCGACATGATCGCCCCGGACGAGGAGAGGCTGAACAGCGAGGAGAGGTCGGTGCCCCGGAGAGGTCCGTTGAGCGCGTCGACGAGGGGGCGCAGCATCGCGTCGCCGACCAGCGAGACGCTCGACACCTTCTCCTTCTCGATGGTGCGCAGCACCTCCTCGGGCACGTACTTGCGGTGGATCACCACCCGCTGTCCGTAGTTGAAGGCGATGAACGTGGTGAGCGTGGACGTGCCGTGCATCAGCGGGGGAGTGGGGAAGAAGGTGAGTCCCGCCCCGCCCGCCGCGACCCGCTCGGCCAGTTCCTCCGGGCGCTTGACGGGTTCGCCGCTCGGGTCGCCGCCGAACAGACCGGCGAAGAAGAGGTCCTCCTGGCGCCACATCACGCCCTTCGGCATGCCCGTGGTGCCGCCGGTGTAGATGACGAACAGGTCGTCGGCCGAGCGCGGCGCGAAGCCGCGCCGCGGCGAGCCGGACGCCTCCGCGTCCGCGTACTCCACGCACTCCAGCCGGGGCGCTTCCTCGGGCGGGGTCCCCACCCGCACGAGGTGCCGCAGCTTCTCCGTCTGCGGCAGCGCGGCCGCGACCCGCTCGGTGAACTCGCCGTCGAAGACGAGCGCGGCCAGATCGGCGTCCCGGTAGAGGTAGACCAACTCCTCCTCCACGTAACGGTAGTTGACGTTCACCGGTACGAGCCGGGCCTTGAGGCAGGCCAGCACGGTCTGCAGGTACTCGACCCCGTTGTAGAGGTGCAGGCCGAGGTGTTCGCCGGGCCTGAGGCCCGCGTCGATCAGGTGGTGCGCGAGCCGGTTGGCGGCGGCGTCGAGCGCGGCATAGGTCAGCCGGCGCTCGGCGCCGGTGCCGGGGTGGTCGACGTAGACCAGCGCCTCGCGGTCCGGGACCGCGTCGACGACCGATTCGAACAGGTCGGCAAGGTTGTACTCCACCGTTCCTCCTGGTCCTGGTCCGCCGGGGGTCGGTCGGTCATTAGAGCGCCGATGGGAAGAGGTGGGAAGGGCGCGCGCAGAAGAATCTGACTAGGTGTCAGAAAACTATTGAAGTGACCTCGCGACTCCTGCAACCTGTTCCAGAAATGACGACGGCGCATGACGGCGGGCGACGACGGGAGACAGACATGAGCGGCGGAACCGAACACCTCACCGTGCGGCGCGAGGGCGCCACACTCGTCCTCACCCTCAACCGGCCCGAGGCGAAGAACGCGCTCTCGCTGCCGATGCTGGTCGGCCTCCACGACGGCTGGCTCGCCGCCGACGCCGACGACACCGTCCGCTCCGTCGTCCTCACCGGCGCCGGCGGCACCTTCTGCGCCGGCATGGACCTCAAGGCCCTCGCCGGGGACGGCATGGCCGGCGACCACTACCGCGACCGCCTGAAGGCCGACCCCGACCTGCACTGGAAGGCGATGCTGCGCCACCACCGCCCGCGCAAGCCCGTCATCGCCGCCGTCGAGGGCCACTGCGTCGCCGGCGGCACCGAGATCCTCCAGGGCACCGACATCCGCGTCGCCGGCGCCTCCGCCACTTTCGGCCTCTTCGAGGTCCGCCGCGGCCTCTTCCCGATCGGCGGCTCCACCGTCCGCCTCCCGCGCCAGATCCCGCGCACCCACGCCCTCGAAATGCTCCTCACCGGCCGCCCCTACCCTGCGGAGGAAGCCGCCCGCATCGGCCTCGTCGGCCGGGTCGTCCCCGACGGCCAGGCGCTGGACACGGCCCTGGAGATCGCCGACCGGATCAACGCCTGCGGCCCGCTCGCCGTCGAGGCCGTCAAGGCGTCCGTCTACGAGACGGCCGCGATGACGGAGGAGGACGGGCTGGCGGCGGAGCTCGAACGCGGCTGGCCGGTCTTCGCGACGGCGGACGCGAAGGAAGGGGCGAAGGCGTTCGCGGAGAAGCGGACGCCGGTGTACCGACGCGCGTGACCCACCACGTCTTCCCGAACCGGGGGCTCGGCCCCCGGGCCCCCGCGCCTCACACGCCGGCGGGGCCGGATTCCGCCCCGCCTCACTCCGGAGGTCCTCATGCCCCCCGCCCCCGAAACGCTCCGCGCCCCCCTCGTCGTCGAGTTCCCCTTCACCCGCTCCCTCGGACCCGTCCAGTCCGCCTTCCTCACCGGGCTGCGCGAGCGCACCGTGCTCGGCGTCCGCACGGAGGCCGGGCGGGTGCTCGTGCCACCCGTCGAGTACGACCCCGAGACCGCCGCCGAACTGCGCGAACTCGTCGAGGTCGAGGCCACCGGGACCGTCACCACCTGGGCCTGGAACCCCGAACCGCGGCCCGGGCAGCCACTCGCGACGCCCTTCGCCTGGGTGCTGGTCCGGCTCGACGGCGCCGACACCGCGCTGCTGCACGCGCTCGACGCGCCCGGGCCCGAGGCCGTACGGACCGGCATGCGGGTGCGGGTGCGCTGGGCGGCGGAGCGGCTCGGGGCCATCACGGACATCGCGTGCTTCGAGCCGTACGACGGCGCGCCGGGCGCACCCGAACCCCGGTCGCACGACGGTGTGTTCGCCGAACCGGTGACCGGCATCCTCGCGCCCGCCCGCCTCGACTACACCTACACCCCGGGCCGCGCCCAGACCGCCTACCTCCACGCCCTCGCCGGCCGGCGCACCGTCGGCGAACGCTGCCCGTCCTGCGCCAAGGTGTACGTCCCGCCCCGCGGCGCCTGCCCCACCTGCGGCGTCGCGACCACCGACCGCGTCGAGGTCGGGCCGCGCGGGACGGTGACCACGTACTGCATCGTGAACATCAAGGCGCGCAACCTCGACATCGAGGTCCCCTACGTCTACGCCCACATCGCCCTCGACGGCGCCGGCCTCGCGCTGCACGGCCGGATCGCGGGCATCCCGTACGACCAGGTCCGGATGGGGCTGCGGGTCGAACCGGTGTGGACCGAGGGCGGCCGCTACCCGGACCACTACCGCCCCTGCGGCGAGCCGGACGCCGACTACGACACGTACAAGGAGCTGCTGTGAGCCCCGCCCGCCGCGACGTGGCGATCGTCGCCTTCGCCCAGACCGGCCACACCCGCCGCACCGACGACCTCTCCGAGGTCGAGATGCTGATGCCGGTGCTCCACGACGTGCTCCGGCAGACCGGACTGAAGACCTCCGACATCGGCTTCACCTGCTCCGGCTCCTCCGACTACCTCGCCGGACGCGCCTTCTCCTTCACCATGGCCCTCGACGGCGTCGGCGCCTGGCCGCCGATCTCCGAGTCGCACGTCGAGACGGACGGCGCCTGGGCGCTGTACGAGGCCTGGGTGAAGCTGCTCACCGGCGAGGCCGACACGGCGCTGGTGTACGCCTACGGGAAGTCCTCGCCCGGCTCCGTGCGCGACGTGCTCACCCGCCAGCTCGACCCGTACTACACGGCGCCGCTGTGGCCCGACTCCGTCGCCCTCGCCGCGCTGCAGGCCCGGGCCCTGATCGACGCCGGCGCGACCGACGAGCCCGCGCTCGCGGCGATCGCGGCCCGCAGCCGCCAGGACGCCGCCGCCAACCCGTACGCCCAGCTGCCCGGCGCCCGCCCGCAGGGCGAATACGTCGTGGCGCCGCTGCGCACCGGCGACTGCCCGCCGATCGGCGACGGCGCCGCCGCCGTGATCCTCGCGGCGGGCGACCGGGCCCGCGAGCTGTGCGCCCGGCCCGCCTGGATCACCGGCATGGACCACCGCATCGAGGCGCACGCGCTCGGCGTGCGCGACCTCACCGACTCGCCCTCCACCCGCCTCGCCGCCGAGCGCGCCGGCGCCTACGACCCGGCCGCCGGGCGGCCCGTCGACACGGCCGAACTCCACGCGCCCTTCACCTCCCAGGAGGTCGTCCTGCGCAGGGCGCTCGGCCTCGGCGACGACGTCCGCGTCAACCCGTCCGGCGGCGCGCTCGCCGCCAATCCCATGATGGCCGCCGGACTGATCCGGCTCGGCGAGGCCGCCGCCCGCATCCACCGCGGCGCCTCCGACCGGGCCCTCGCCCACGCCACCTCCGGGCCCTGCCTCCAGCAGAACCTGGTCGCCGTCCTGGAAGGGGACTCGCATGAGTAAGGAGCCGATCGCCGTCGTCGGCATCGGGCAGACCAGGCACGTCGCCGCCCGCCACGACGTCTCGATCGCCGGACTCGTCCGCGAGGCCGCCCAAAGGGCCCTCGACGACGCCGAGTTGACCTGGGCGGACATCGACGCCGTCGTCATCGGCAAGGCCCCCGACTTCTTCGAGGGCGTGATGATGCCCGAGCTCTACCTCGCCGACGCGCTCGGCGCCGTCGGCAAACCCATGCTCCGCGTCCACACCGCGGGCTCGGTCGGCGGCTCCACCGCGCTGGTCGCCGCCAACCTGGTGGCCGCCCGGGTCCACCGCACCGTCCTCACCCTCGCGTTCGAGAAGCAGTCCGAGTCCAACGCCATGTGGGGCCTGTCGCTGCCCGTCCCCTTCCAGCAGCCGCTGCTCGCCGGCGCCGGCGGCTTCTTCGCCCCGCACGTGCGCGCCTACATGCGCCGCACCGGAGCCCCCGACACGATCGGCTCCCTCGTCGCGTACAAGGACCGCCGCAACGCGCTGAAGAACCCCTACGCCCATCTCCACGAGCACGACATCACCCTGGAGAAGGTGCAGTCCGCGCCGATGCTGTGGGACCCGATCCGCTACTCGGAGACCTGCCCGTCCTCCGACGGCGCCTGCGCCATGGTCCTCACCGACCGGGCGGGTGCGGCCCGCGCGCCCCGTCCGCCGGCCTGGGTGCACGGCGGCGCGATGCGCAGCGAGCCGACCCTGTTCGCCGGCAAGGACTTCGTCTCGCCGCGGGCCGGCCGCGACTGCGCCGCCGACGTCTACCGGCAGGCCGGCATCACCGACCCGCGCCGCCAGATCGACGCCGTCGAGATGTACGTGCCGTTCTCCTGGTACGAGCCGATGTGGCTGGAGAACCTGGGCTTCGCCGCCGAGGGCGAGGGCTGGAAGCTCACCGAGGCCGGGGTGACCGAGATCGGCGGCGACCTGCCCGTCAACCCGTCCGGCGGCGTGCTGTCCACCAACCCCATCGGCGCCTCCGGCATGATCCGCTTCGCGGAGGCGGCGCTGCAGGTCCGCGGGCAGGCCGGCGAACACCAGGTCGAAGGGGCGCACACGGCGCTCGGACACGCGTACGGAGGGGGCGCGCAGTTCTTCGCGATGTGGGTCGTGGGCGACCGGCCGCCCACCGGCTGAGGGCTGTCCGCACCCCCGCCCGCTCGCTACGCTGAGGCCCACGGCGCGAGAGGAGCAGGGACGTGACGGACAGCATCAGCACCCTCCCCAGAAGGCGGGACGTGCCCGAACTCGACCTGTCGGGGGCCGACTGGCGCTCCGGCAGCCAGGGTGTCGGGGACGTGGAGATCGCGTTCGTCGAGGGCTTCATCGCGATGCGCAACGGGCGGCGGCCGGAGGTGCCGTCGCTCGTGTTCACCCCGGCCGAGTGGCGGGCGTTCGTCGTCAAGGCGCGCGACGGGGAGTTCGACCCGGCGTGAGTCCCGAGCGCGACCTGAGCCGGCTGCTCGCCGGGATGCGGCCGGAGGCCAACCCCGGCCGCTATGTCTTCACCACGCTGGAGCGCTCCGATCCCGGCTCGCTGCCCGAAGGGCTCTCGCCGGTCGTCACCGTCGCCGAGCCCGAGGGCGTGACGCTGGTCGTGCGCCAGGAGGAGGCCGACGCGGCCTGCCTGGCGTACGACTACGTGGCCGCCTGGATCACCCTGCGCGTCCACTCCGCGCTCGACGCCGTCGGCCTCACCGCGGCCGTCGCCGGAGCCCTCGCCGACGCGGGGCTGAGCTGCAACGTGGTCGCCGGGTTCCACCATGATCACCTCTTCGTCGAACACGCCCGCGCGGAGCAGGCATTGGCCGTACTCGACGCCCTTTCACAGGACCCACACAAACCTGCTCCCTGATGTGGTCTCCCGGCGTACGCTGGGCCTTTCGCGGGGCCACCGCCCCGACGCACCCCCCTGTGCGCCGGGCGTGCGCCCCCACCGTGGGGGTGGACGATGGCAGCACAGCACACCGGCGGTCCGGCCGGCCGGGGCCTGGGCCTCTTCGAGCGCGAGGCCGAACTCGCCGCCGCCGAGGAGGCGTTGGACCTGCTCGTCGGGATCGGCTCCGGAGCCCCCGGGCTCGCCGACCCGGCCCGGGGCGCCGGCCCCGGGCCCGCCGGTACGCGCCGCCCGGACGGCACCGGCCCGGCCGATCCTTCGGACGGCCACCCGTCCGGCACCACGCCGGAGCCCGGCACCGGCAACGCCGCCGCGCCCACCCGCCTGCGTCACCCCGAGCGCCCCGGCCGCGTCCCCGCGCCCCGCCAGGCACCCGCCCTGCGGCTCGTCCCCGGCTCCGGCCGCGGACCCGGCCGCCCCGGCACCACCCCGCGCCGCGGCGGCGTCCTCGCCTACGCCGCGCCCGCCGGGCTCGGCAAGACCACCCTGCTCGCCGAGATCCGCCGCCGCGCCGCCGCCAAGGGCTGCACCGTGCTCTCCGCGCGCGGCGGCGACCAGGAACAGCGCGTCGCGTTCCACGTCGCCCGGCAGCTGATCCAGCCCCAGCTCGCCGCCGCCTCCCGCACCGAACTGCGCGAACGGCTCGGCGGCTGGTACGACATCGTCGGCCCCGCGCTCGGTCTGTGCACCGCAGCCGAGGGCGCCCCGCCGGACCCGCAGGGCCTGCGCGACGGACTCGACTGGGTGCTGACCCACCTCGCAGTCCGCCGCGCCC
This sequence comes from Streptomyces sp. NPDC004327, assembly GCF_042873935.1. Classification (NCBI taxonomy): domain Bacteria; kingdom Bacillati; phylum Actinomycetota; class Actinomycetes; order Kitasatosporales; family Streptomycetaceae; genus Streptomyces; species Streptomyces sp. NPDC004327. Next base: position 711,998 of record NZ_JBIAME010000004.1, read on the forward strand.
CGCTCGTCGTCGTCCTCGACGACGCGCACTGGGCCGACCCCGAGTCCCTCGGCTGGCTCTCCGCCTTCTCGCCGCGCGCGGAAGAACTCCCCATGCTGCTCGTCGTCGCCTACCGGCCCGACGAACTGCCCGACTCCGGAGCCGAGTTCACCGGCCGCCGGTCCGGCCAGCGGCCCCTCGGCCTGGAGCCGCTCACCACCGCCGCCATCGCCAGCCTGGTCCGCGACCGCGTCGGCGCCGACGCCGACGACGCCTTCTGCCGGGAATTCTGGGAGGTCACCTCCGGCAACCCCTTCGAGGCCGTCGAACTCGCCGCCCGGATCCGCGACCGCGGCCTCGAACCCGTCGCCGACCGCGCCCCCGCCCTGCGCGACCTCGCCGCCGCCGTCAAGGGCAGCGGCCTCATCGCCCAGATCGAACGCCTCGGCACCTCCACCGTCCGGCTCGCCTGGGCCTGCGCCGTCCTCGGCACCGAGATCTCCCCGCAGCTCGCCGGCGCCGTCGCCGGACTCGGCGGCGAGGAGGTCACCCGCTGCGCCGAACTCCTGCGCCGCTCCCGGGTCCTGGCCCCCGCCCGCCCCGACACCGACCTCCACGAGGCCTCCGACACCCTCGAGTTCGTCCACCCGCTCATCGCCACCGCCGTCTACGACGCCATCCCCGCCGCCACCCGCGTCGCCCTGCACGGCCAGGCCGCCTGGTGCGTCGTCGACGCCGGACTCGGCTCCACCGCCGCCGCCCGCCACCTCGTCGAGACCCACCCCGAGGGCGACCCGTGGGTCGTGCAGCACCTGCGCGCCGCCGCCGGAGAGACCCTGCGGGCCGGCGCGCCCGACACCGCCCGCCGCTACCTCGCCCGCGCCCTGCGCGAACCCCCGGACCACGACGAGCGCGCCGCCGTCCTCTTCGAACTCGGCTGCTCCTCCCTGCTCACCGAACCCGCCACCACCGTCAACCACCTCCGCGCGGCCCTGGAGGAACCGGTCGCCGACCCGGCCCTGCGCCACGGCATCGTCTACCGGCTCTCCCAGGTCCTCGCCCACAGCGACCGCCTCGTCGAGGCGTCCGAACTGCTCGGCCGGGAGGCCCGGCTCACCACCGACGCCCGCAGCAGGCTGCGCATGCAGGCCGAGAAGTTCATGTGGGACGCCTTCCGCGCCGACGAACCCGACTCGCCCGCCCGCTCCCGCCGCCTCGCCAGGCTCGCCGACCGGCTCACCGGCCGCGACCTCACCGAGCGCTACATCATCGGCCTGCGGGCCTGGGACGCCACCGTGCGCGCCGAGCCCTCCGGCGTCGGCGTCGGCCACGCCATCCGCGCCCTCGACGGCGGCCTGAGCTGGGCCGACGAGAGCCGCGGCTTCGAGGTGCCGGTCCTGGTCGCGCTCACCTTCCTCTACGCCGACCGGCCCGGCCGCGCCGAGGAGCTGTTCGCCGCCGGCACCGCCGAGTTCGAACGCCAGGGCTGGCGCGGCGCCCACCTCTCCTTCGCGTACACCCTGCTCGGCTACATCCGCTACCGCCGCGGCCGGCTCGTCGAGGCCGAGGACTTCGTCCGCGCCGGCCTCCGGCTCGCCGAGCGCGTCGGCCCCCGCACCCCCGCCCAGTGGTACGCCACCGGCGCCATGATCGAGGTGCTGCTCGCCCGCGGCCGCACGGAGGAGGCCGAGCGCGTCGCCCGCGCCCACGACTTCGGCGAACCCTTCCCCGCCGCCGTCACCTTCCCCGACTCCCAGACCGTCCACGCCGAACTGCTCCTCGCCACCGGCCGGACCGAGGAGGCCGCCGCCGAGCTCGCCGCCGTCGGCCGCCGCCTCGACCCGCGCGGCATGCGCAACCCCGCCTGGTGCCCCTGGCAGCTGCACCTGGCCCTCGCCGAGGCCTGCGAGACCCCGGAGCGGGCCCGCGACACCGCCGTCGCGGCCGTGGAACGCGCCCGCCAGTACGGCGCGCCCTCCGCGATCGGCCAGGCGCTGCGCGTCACCGCCGAGGTCTCCGCAGAGGCCGACCGGGTGAAGCTCCTGGAGGAGTCCGTCGAGTGGCTCGACCGCTCGCCCGCCGCGTACGAGCTGGCCCGCTCCCTCGTCGCCCTCGGCGTCGCGCTGCGCCGCACCGGCCGCACCGAGGAGGCCGCCGATCACCTCTACCGGGGCCTGGAGACCGCCCAGAGCTGCGGAGCCGACGGCCTGGTCGAGGACGCCAGGGCCGAGCTCGCCGCCGCCGGACTGCGCCCCCGCACGCTGCGGACGGCCGGCACCGACACGCTCACCGCGCGTGAGCGGACCGCCGCCGAGCTGGCCGCCCGCGGCGAGGACCCGGTCGACGCGCTCGGCGTCGACCGCGCCACCGCCACCCGCCTGCTCTCCGCCGTCTACCGCAAGCTCGGCACCGACCACGCCGGCCTCGCGCAGGCGCTGGCGCCGGGCGTGTCGTGACGTCGCCCCGGCGCGCCGCACCGTGCGCCGGGACACGTACCATGGCGGTATGTCCTTCCTCCGCCGCCGCAGCGCCGCCACACCCGCGGGCCCGGACTTCGACGTCCTGGCCATGGACCCCGGGGACTGGCCCGGCAATCTCGGCGCCGGTCTCCTCCCGGCCCCCGACGGCAGCTGCCAGGGCGTGTTCCTGCGCTACGACCTGTTCGGCGGCCGCGGCCCCGCGATGATCATCGGCAACCTGCCCGAGGGCTCCCCGGCGCGCGAGCTCGGCGAGGGGCAGGTGCCCTTCGAGGTCGCCCAGATGCTCGCCGCGCTCGAGAACGACGAGCCGGTCGAGGTCGTCGACCGCGAGGACGTGCCCGTGATGCAGGGCGACAACCTGCTCATCGTGCGCCGCCTCAAGCTCTCTGAGAGCCGGATCTCCTGCGTGCAGTTCGACCGCAGCGACAACGTCCTGGTGACCATCGTCAGTTGGGACCGGCCCATCACCGACGACCTGTACGCACTGCTCAAGCCGCTGCCCGCCGAGCTGTTCCAGCAGGGCTGACAGGGAGGCGGGGGCCGATGAGCGCGCGCGTCGACAGCTGGGTCTGGGCCGTCCGGCTCACCAAGACCCGCTCCCAGGCGGCGGCGGCCTGCCGCGCCGGGCACGTCAAGGTCAACGGGGAGCGGGCCAAGCCCGCCCAGCCCGTCAAACCGGGTGACGAGGTGCGGATCTTCCACGGCGGCCGGGAGCGGATCGTCGAGGTGAAGGAGCTGCACACCAAGCGCGTCGGCCCGCCGGTCGCCGCCGAGGCGTACGTGGACAACTCCCCGCCCCCGCCGCCGCGCGAGGAGGTCGCCGTCGCCGCCGTCCGTGACCGCGGCGCCGGCCGGCCCACCAAGCGGGACCGCCGCGAACTCGACCGGCTGCGCGGCCTGCACCCGTAACACCCGGACATCGGACCGTGACGGCCCCCCCGGCATGATGCCGGGGGGCCGTCACGCTGCTTTTACGGTACGAGGGAGCCGTACATCGTCGCGAGCCGCGCCGCCTGTGTGCCCAGGCCCTGCGGGCCCCGCCGCGCCAGCGAGGTTCCGGCGCCCGCGTGGACGTGCTCGGCAGCGTAACGCCCCGTGCTCCGGTGCCAGTTGAGGAAGCCGGCGAGCCAGTCCTCGAGGCCGCGCAGATACGCGCCGAAAGCCGCCCGGCCCGCCGCGTCGAGCCCGAAGTCAGCGTGGAGCAGGGGCACTTCGCTCTTCTTCAGGTGCTCGTACTGACGCAGCCGGCCCCGCATCAGGTCGTCGGTCATCGACACCGCCGCCGGGTAGTCGCAGGCGAAGAACTTCTGCACCACGAGCAGCAGGTTGTGCAGGTCGCCCTCGACCTCGATCTCCTTCTGGTACGAGAACAGGTCGTTGACCATCGCCCCGTAGTCCATGACGGTGCCTTCCAGGGCGCGTACCGTGCCCGAGCGGAGCATCTCCGGTGGCAGTGACGTCGTGTGCCGCAGCCGGGTGAGCAGCAGCATCATCTCGGAGCCGAGGGTGCTGCGGCGCATCTCGATGTAGTCGACCGGGTCGGGCACCCGGTGCTGGGCGGTGTTGAACAGCTCCCACAGCCAGCCGTCCAGCATGTCGTCGGCGGCGCCGCGGAACCGGGCCAGGGCCGTCTCGCCCATCGCTTCCGCCGAGCGCGCCCACAGGTCGGCGAGCCCGCGCTCCAGCGGGTTCAGCGCTCCCGCCACACCCGCCGCGGCGGCGGGGCGCCCCAGCGGCATCAGGGACTTGAACCGGTCGTTCTGCCGCTTCGCGGCGGCGAGGTTGCGGGTCTTGCCGAAGACGAGCGTGTAGTAGTCGTCCGCGTAGGTGCCCCAGGTGACCCAGTCCGTGCCGAACTCGAGCTCCTCCGGGCTCGCCTCCGGGTCCATTCCCGCCGACAGGAGCGCGAAGTCGCAGCGCTCCAGCATCGGACGGTCCCAGAGGTCGTTCAGATAGCCCATGCGATCGGCCCAGTCGGCCGTGTGCCGCGCCGCCTGCGCGTAGTGCGGGTTGAGCGTCAGCGGGTACGGCAGGTCGAAGTCCGGCAGGAGCGACGGACCGACCTTCTGGTGCGGCTGGTGGGTGAGCGCGCGCACCCGGGCCTCGGCCGGGCGCCCGAAGAGGTTGCGGATGTCGAAGACGCCGGTGCCGAGCCCCCGTTCGAACGGCGAGGCGTCGCTCACCAGGCCCTCGTTCATGTAGCGGCTGGAGCGCATGTGCCACTCGTGGCCGCCGGACTGCCAGTCCTGGAGTCCCTTGGTGTACGCGGCGATCGCCGCCGCCTCCACCGGGCCGAGGCCCTGCTCGGCGCAGAGCGCGGGTACCTCGGTCAGGGCCGTGTTCTCGAACTGCTGGATCCGCGAGGTCAGCAGGTCGTTGACGGAGTCCGCCGCCTCCTGCGTCGTGCAGCCGAGGAACTTCTCCAGGACCAGCACGCCGTTGCTGTTCTCGCCCTCCTGCTCCACCTCCCGCTGGTACGAGAAGAGGTCGTTGCGCAGATGGACCGCGTCGGAGAAGGCGTCCCGCAGCACGCGCAGCGGCCGGGAGTACGCCACCCGCTCGGGCACCTCGGCGCCCGCCGCGTACTCGACGAGCCCGGCCGACCAGGGCGCGCCGCCGACCTTGCGGCGCATCTCGATGTACTCGACGGGGTTGGCGATCCGGCCCTCGTTGATGTTGTCGAGCTCCCACAGGGACTCGTAGAGCAGATGCTCGGTCGCCTCGGCGAACCGCACCCGCCACGCCTCCGACATCGCCGGCACCGTCCGCCGCCACAGGTCGGCGAGTCCGGCCTCGACCGGGTTCTCCTGCTCGGGCGTCCCGGCCGCCGGATCGGCGGGCATGAAGCGCGGCAGCCGGTCGAGATAGGCCTTGGCGCCGGCCCGGTCGCCGCTGTACTTGAAGGTCTCCAGGAAGTGGTCGTCGAAGAAGAAGACCCAGGTGTACCAGTCGGTGACCAGCGACAACACCTCGGCGTCGCAGTCGGGATGGGTGTAGGAGCACAGCAGCGCGTAGTCGTGCGCCTGGAGGTCCGTCTCCTCCCAGACCCCGGAGCCCTCCAGCATCCCCATCGCGCGCGCCCACGCGCAGGTGTGCGTCCGGGCCACCTCCACATGGGGATTGAGCCGCGCCGGATACGGAACATAGAAGTCCGGCAGAACGAAGGGCTGAGCCATGCGAGGAGGGCCTTTCGACGAGCATGCTGGCAGTTGTCCGGCCGAGCATTACCCGTCGATCACCACGCCCACGCGAACACCGGAATAGTCATACGAACGGCAGGGGGTGCCGTCCGGACCGCGTTCCCGCCACGGTCCGGCGGCACCCGCCGGAACTTGCCCGCGCCTTCGCTCAGGCGCGAGAAACCCGCACGTCAGCGGCCTTCACGAAGGCCACTCGATGGCCGAACTGGATCTCGTAGTACTCCTCCTGGCCGCGGACGACCGCGTGGCGCGAAATATCGAACGTCGGTGCGTAGAGGTACTCGCCCGGGGTGCTCCCGCCCACCACGTACCGCTGCCCGGCGAGCAGCTTGTACGGCAGCGGCGACACCGCCTGCACCGGCACCCCGGCCGGATAGGCCGCCGCCTCCGGATACGCCCGCCCGTACACCGGCACCGACGCCAGGCCCTCCTTCGGGGTGAGCACCGCGCCGCGCGCGTTCACCGCCGTCGGCTCCTCCTTCGGGTTGTGGAACCACGCCTTCTGACCGAGGTACCAGATCGCCGTCCAGTCGCCCCGCCGCTCGGCGACCGCGAAGCTCTGGCCGGTGGACGCCCGCGCGCCCGTGTCGTTCACCCCGGTCGTCGAATCCTGCCCGCCGGGCCGCAGGCCGATGTCCTTCACCAGCGGCGCGTCGGAGCTCGCGGCGGTGTACAGGCGCACGGCACCGCTCCCGTGCGGCGCGCACGCCTCCCCGGCCGTCACGCACCCCGTGTACACCGGCTGGTGCGACGCGTAGTCCGGCCGGATCGTCACCACGCCCGCGTCCGGGCCCGCGCTCGGCGTGATCGGCCGGCCGAGCAGCTGGAAGTAGTGCGCCCAGTCCCAGTACGGCCCGGGGTCCGTGTGCATGCCCTTGACGGACGACGTGGTCGGCCCGGGCACGTTGTCGTGACCCAGGATGTGCTGCCGGTCCAGCGGGATGCCGTACCGTTTCGCCAGATAGCGCACCAGGCGCGCCGACGAGCGGTACATCGCCTCCGTGTACCAGGAGTCCGGCGAGGTCAGGAAGCCCTCGTGCTCCAGGCCCACCGACTTGGCGTTCAGGAACCAGTTGCCGGCGTGCCAGCCCACGTCCTTCAGCGCCAGGTGCTGCGCGATGTGCCCGTCCGAGGAACGCAGGGTGTACTGCCAGGACACGTACGTCGGATCCTGCACCAGCTTCAGGGTGGTGGCCCAGCTGCCCTCGGTGTCGTGGATGACGATGTAGTCGACCGACTGCGAGGCCGGCCGGTCCGCCTTGTCGTGGTTGCCGTAGTCGCCGTCCCCGAACTCCTCGTACGGCGCCGGGATCCACTCGCACGCCACCGACTCCGGGCACTCCACCGGCCCCTTGGCGGGCGCCCTGAGGCCGAGGGCCGCGACCTGTCCGGTGGCCGGGGCGACGGCCGGATCGGCCTCCAGCGTCACCTGCTGGCCGCTGTCCGTGGTGCGCGACTCGCCCGTGCGGATCACGTCGAAGACGTCGTCCGCGTACGTGACCGCCGTCGCCGCGTCGTCCGCGCCCGAGTAGCGCGCCACCGCCCCGTACCAGTCGGCCGGGTCGGCGCTCGCCGGCAGCCCCGCCGCGCGCTGCGCCGCGGCCAGCAGCGCCGCACCGCCGTCGATGTTCGCCGCGGCGCTGGTGCGCAGTTCCTCGGCGGGCCGGCCGGTCAGCTCGGCGGCCCGGTCGAGGGTCCGCAACCGCGCGGGCGGCACCCCGCCCGTCATGTCCGGATCCGGCACCGGATCCGGCGCGGCCCGCGGCACCCGGGGCGCCCGCGCGTCGTCGCCGCGCGCGTCCTCCGTGCCGTCGGCGTGGCGCGGCTCCCCGGCGAGCGCCGTCACCGCGTCCGTGAGGTGCATGGGACCGTAGCCGCCGGTCACGCTCGGCGCGCCGCCGTGCGTGTCCCAGCGCGACTGCAGGTACGACACGGCGAGCAGCACGCTCTGCGGCACGCCGTGGCGCTCGGCCGCCACCGCGAACTGCCGCTGCAACGAGCCCGCCACCGGCCCCTCGGCCGAGGCGGTGGCGGTGGCCGAGGGCGCGCCGGACAACAGGGGGAGGAGCAGGACGGCGGGTGCGACACGTCTGAGGGACGTGGAACGGAGCAAGGCAGCCTCCAGGGAGCGGGGGGTGAGCGGGGGCGTGCGGGACCGAACCCGTACAGGGGTAGCGGCTCCCGGACGATCCGTCAATCACCCGCTCAGGGCGGCGATTTCCCATGTCAGAGGAGTTTCGCGGGGGCGGCGCGCCCGCCTGCGGCGCGTCAGTGGCATGGACCAATGGTCCCTGAAGGAGGCCCTGGGAAGAGCGAAGCGCCGCGCTCCCGGTGTGTCGGCACCGGGCGCGCGGCGCGCCACCCCCGTTCCCCGTCCGCCGGCCCGCTCAGCGCGTGCCGACCGCCGCGCGCACGGCCCGCCGTGCCATGGCGCAGTCGTCGTGCAGCCGCCGCAGCAGCAGCCGCTGCTCCTCGCCGGGCGAGACCCCGCCCGCGGGCACCGGGACCGATCCGGCCGGCGGCGCCTCCCGGATCGTGCGCTGCACCGCCGTCTCGTACGTACGGATCTCCCGGGTCAGCACGATCATCAGGTTCACCAGGAACGCGTCCCGCGATGCCGTGCCCGCCTGCTGCGCCAGCTGGCTGATCTGGCGCCGGGCCAGCGGCGCGTCGCCGAGCACCGCCCACAGCGTCGCCAGGTCGTAGCCCGGCAGGTACCAGCCCGCGTGCTCCCAGTCGACGAACACCGGCCCGGCCGGCGACAGCAGGATGTTGGACAGCAGGGCGTCACCGTGACAGAACTGCCCCATGCCCTGCCGGCCACCCGCCTGCGCGAGCCCGTGCAGCAGCTTCTGCAGGTCGTCCCGGTCCCGGTCGGTGAAGAGCCCCAGCTCGTGGAAACGGGCGATCCGCGCCCCGTAGTCGAGCGGCGCGTCGAACGTCCCGGCCGGCGGCCGCCAGGCGTTCAGCCGGGCCACGGCGCCGAGCGCGGCGCGGACGTCCGCCCGGGGCGGCGCCTCGACGGGGTGGCGGGTCAGCGCCGCCGCCCGCCCCGGCATCCGCTCGATGACCAGCGTGCAGTTCTCCGGGTCCGCGGCGATCAGCCGCGGCGCGCGCACCGGGGGACGGTGCCGGACGAAGGAGCGGTAGGAAGCTATTTCGTGCCTGAACCGCTCGACCCACGCGGGGGAGTGGTCCAGTAAACACTTGGCGACCGCGGTCGTCCGTCCGGTCGTGCCCACGATCAGTACGGAACGTCCCGACCGCCGCAGCACCTGCACCGCGTTGAACTCCGGGCAGATCCGGTGGACGGACGCGATGGCCATGCGCAGCTGGGCGCCCTGGGGGCCGGACAGATCGATTCTCCCGGCGGCCGGCTGGACGGTGCTGCCCGCCCAGCGCCTCGGCCGCACCGCTCCCGGCGTCGCGCCAGGGGCGAGGTACGGTCCGGAACCGGCCGGGAGGGTGGGGTGCAGGGGCCGGGGAGGGGCGGACACGGAGGACGATGCTGTGTACATGGAGGAGACAGATCCCTTCGTGCGCCGACGAGTTGCGTGCGTCGCCCCGCCCGACCGACCGAACCGCACCCTGGGGTAAATGAGGGCCGGTCGACGGGGCGGGGTGGCGCGTTCCTACCTGACACCCGCGCGTGGGTGGCGGAACATCGGGCGCACCCTGGCGAACCCTGGCGAATAGTCGCCAGCCCTATGACAGCGGGCTACTGTCAACTCAGCCGAGAACCTGGGGGCTTTGACGTGACAGGACACACCAACACCCGCCTGGCGGACCTCTTCGGCCTGGCCGGATGGTCCAAGGGCGAACTCGCGAGACTCGTGAACCGGCAGGCGGCGGCCATGGGCCATCCGCAGCTGGCGACCGACACCTCGCGGGTGCGGCGCTGGATCGACATGGGGGAGACCCCGCGCGATCCCGTGCCCCGGGTGCTGGCGGCGCTGTTCACCGAGCGACTCGGCCGTGTCGTGACCATCGAGGACCTCGGGTTCGTACGACACGGGCGCGCCGGAAAGAGGCGGGACGTCAGGAACACCGACAACCCTGACGGGCTGCCCTGGGCGCCCGAGCGTACGGCAGCGGTCCTCACCGAATTCACGGGAATGGACCTCATGCTCAACCGACGCGGCCTGGTGGGCGCCGGCGCGGCACTCGCCGCCGGCTCCGTACTCACCAACGCCATGCACGACTGGCTCCACACCGACCCCGCACGCTCCGGCGCAGCCCCCCGCGCCATGGATCCCCTCCACGCCGACCCCGCCGGGTACGACCGCTACGAGGCCGCCCCCATCGGGTCGGAGGAGATCGAGGCCCTGGAGCGCTCCGTGGAGGTGTTCCGCGCCTGGGACGCCTCCCGCGGCGGCGGCCTGCAGCGCAAGGCCGTGGTGGGCCAGCTCAACGAGGTGGGCGGCATGCTCGCCTACCACCACCCCGACCATCTGCAGCGCAGGCTGTGGGGCGTGGCGGCCAACCTGGCCGTGCTCGCCGGCTGGATGTCGCACGACGTGGGCCTCGAACCCACCGCCCAGAAGTACTTCGTCATCGCCGCGCACGCGGCCCGCGAGGGCGGCGACCGGCCGCGTGCCGGCGAGGCACTGTCCCGCGCGGCCCGGCAGATGGTTCACCTGGGCCGGCCCGACGAGGCGCTCGATCTGATGAAACTCGCCACCTCGGGCGCGGGCGAGCGGCTGCTGCCGCGCACCAAGGCCATGTTCCACACCATCGAGGCGTGGGCGCAGGCGTCCATGGGCCGCGGCCAGGCCATGCGCCGCACGCTCGGCGAGGCGGAGAACATGTTCGTCTCCGACTCGGGCGAGGAGAAGCCGAGCTGGATGCAGAACTTCGACGAGGCCGACCTGCACGGCATGCAGGCGCTCGCCTACCGCACGCTCGCGGAGCACGACCCGGCCGCCGCGGTCCCGGCCCAGCGCCACGCCAAGCTCGCGCTCGAACTGCGCAAGCACGGCCACGACCGCTCGAAGCTCTTCGACCACATCTCGCTCGCCTCGGCCTGCTTCATCGCCGACGATCCCGAGCAGGCGGACCGCTACGCGCGGCTCGCGCTGGTCTCCATGGGCGACACCTCTTCGCACCGCACCTGGGACCGGCTCCGCGAGATGTACCGGCTCACCGGCCACTACGCGGGCTACACCAGGATCGAGGACCTGCGGGAGGAGATCGAGACGGCACTCCCGAAGGCCCCGGCCAACCGGCCGCGGACCGGGGAGGCGTGAGGCGCGCGGCCGTCACGGGTCGTCGCAGGTCCACGCTGGGAAGTCACCGCAAGGGGCGGGGTCGCCGGGGTCCGGGGAAGGGGTCAGCGGCGCGCGACCGCGGGTGCGGGGCGTGCTCGTCGTACGGGTCAGGGACCGGGGAGTGCCTGGTCGAGGCCGCCGGCCGCCGGCCGTCGGGCCGCCGGCCCGGTGGTCAGTGTCCGGTCCCGACCCGTACGACCATCACACAGGCGTCGTCCTCGCGCGGACCCTCGCCGAACTCCTCCACCACCGAGCGGACGCAGTCCTGCGCGTCGCGTGCGGTGGCGAGGCGTGGGGCGAGGGCCAGCAGGCGCTGCGTACCGGTGTCGTCCAGGGCGTCGCCGGTGCGGGTCAGCCCGTCGGTGTGCAGCAGGAGCAGGTCGCCGGGGAGCAGCCGCGTCTCGGCCTCCTCGTACACCGCGCCGGCCGTCGCCCCGAGCAGCACCCCGTCCGGCCGGCCGAGGGCGCGTCCCGTCCCGTCCCGGAACAGCAGCGGGGCGGGGTGGCCGGCCTGGGACCAGGTGAGGGTCTGCGCGGCGGGGTCGTAGCGGCAGCACATCGCGCTGCCGAGGGCGGGCTGGACCGAGGTCTCCAGGAGCTGGTTGAGGTGCCCCATCAGGGCACCCGGCCGGATCCCGGCCACGGCCATGCCGCGCAGCGCGCCGAGCAGCATCGCCATCGAGGAGGTCGCGGCGACGCCGTGCCCGGTGAGGTCGCCGACCGTGAGCAGCGCATCCCCGTCCGGGAGCGCCAGCGCGTCGTACCAGTCGCCGCCGATCAGGCCGGTCGTCGCGGCCGGCAGATAGAGCCCGGCCACGTCGAGCGGGGCCGGGCCGTCGTGGGCGAAGCGGAGCGAGCCGCGCCACGGCGGCAGCACGGCTTCCTGGAGCTCGACGGCGACCCGCCGCTCGGTGTGCTCGATCTGACGGTGGCGCTGGAGGCTGTCGCGGCTCTCTCGGACCGCGCGCTCGCTGCGGCGCAGCTCACTGACGTCCCGTAAGACCGCCCACATGGAGGCGGTGCAGCCGTCGGCGTCGAGGACGGGCTCGCCCGTCATGTGCACCGTGCGGACCCGGCCGTCGGTGCGGACGATCCGGAACTCGCCGTCGATCGGCTTCCCGTCGATCAGGCAGTCCGTCACCATCGCCTGGAGCACCGGCTGGTCCTCGGCGAACACCATCGAGGGCAGCTCGTCCAGGGTCATCGGGCCGCTCTCCTCGGGCCGTCCGAAGATCTGGAACAGCTCCTCGGACCAGTGCGCGTCATCGGTGAGCAGGTCCCACTCGGCGCTGCCGACGCGGGAGAGCAGGGAGCCGGTGAGCCGCGGCTGCGGCACGGCCGGCTCGGCGTACGCGGCTGCGGCGTCGGCCGGGTCGGCGAAGCTCAGCGTCGTCTCACCGGGCAGGCCGGCCTTCAGCTGGCCCAAGTGCTCGTCGAGGTCGTCCAGTTGGTTGACGGCCAGATCGCACAGGGCGCGCTGCCAGCGGTTGTGCGGGTCGTCCTCGTTCACCACCGCGTCCCGGCGCACCGCGTCCACCCCGCCGCGCAACCGGCGCGTCTGCTTGATGAGCGCGTCCACCGCACCCGGCTCAGGCGGCTGGGCGGCACGGTCCGCGAACAGATGGGACGGCATGTCGTACTCCGATGCAGGCAGGCGACGTGGCACGGCCAGGTCTGGAAGGAAAGCCCGGGTAAGACTTTCGCACAGCCCGGGACACGCCGTAAGGGATTTGGCAACACTCGATACGGTGGTGCTTCTGGCATATGTCAAAGGCCCAGCGGCGATCCGGACACACCCCGTCCGCATTTCGGCCACGCGGCCACGCGTTACGGTGCAGGGGTGGTGAGCGACGAGGTGAACGCGGTGGGTACGGCGGTATTGCTGGCGGCGGCGCCGGCCGGACGGGGCCGGGCGATGGACGCGGCGACGGTGCTGCCCGCGCTCGCGGCGGTGCCCGCGGGGGCGCTCACCGGCACGCACACGGCGACGGTCGTCGAACTGGCGGACCCTCTCGACCCGCAGGCCGTCCTGACCCGGCTGCGCGCCGCCGCGGCCGGCCCGGGTCCGCTCACGCTCTGCCTCGCGGGCCAGCTCCAGCTCGACCGCCGCCAGCGCCTGCCGCACCTCGCGCTCGCCCGCAGCACGCCCTCGACCCTGCGCTACACCGGCCTTCCCTGGCACTGGCTCGCCACCGAACTCGCCCCGCGCCGCCCCGGCACCACCACGGTCGTCGCGGACCTCGCCGCCGACCCGGAACTGTGGGAGCGCCTCACCGGAGCCGGGCCCGGACTACTCGAACTCCCTCCGACCGTAAGCCTCTTCGCCCGGATCACCCCCTTCCCGCGACGTGGCACGCTCAACACGCCCGACTATCTCCGCCACTTCGCCGAGGTGTGGCGCTCCGGTGCGCGCCCCGCGCTCGCCACCCTGCACGAGGAGGCGGGCGTGGCGGCGAGGACGGCCGGTCAGGAGACGGCGATTCTGCTGGGCGGGGGCGGGGCCGACACGCCGATCGGTGCTCCGGCCGGCTTCGGGGCGTCGACCGGCTTCGGAGCGCCGAGGGTGCCGGGCCAGCAGACGGGCCAGCAGACGGGGCAGCAGGAGGCCGCTCGGCAGACGGGGCAGCAGCCGGGACACGCCGAGCCCGCACACGCCGAGCCCGCGCACGCCCGGGCCCAGGAGCCCGCCCCGAGCGCCTACGGCGCGTCGCGCCCCCAGGCCGACCCGCCGCCCGCACCCGTGGCCGCGTCCGTACCGACGCCCGCCCCCGCGCCCGTACCGACGTCCGCACCCGCGCCCGAGTCCGCACCCGCCGCCGTCGTGCCCGTACCGACGCCCGCCTCCGCCGCCGTACCCGCCGCCGTCGTGCCCCCGCGCCCGTCGCGGGCTCCCGAGCCCGCCGTGGGCGATGCGCCGCCGAGGCCCGGTGGTGACGTGGACCCGCATCCGGCGATCCTGGCCGCGGCGATGGCCGGGCGGCACGGTGAGGCCGCCGCCATGGCCGCCGCGTGGGAGAGCGACGCGCTCAGGCGGTACGGGCCCAGGTCGGGGGAGGCGCTGCACTGGGTGGAGGTGCGCGCGGACCTGGCGCGGCTCGCCGGGGAACCGGCCCGGAGCTGCGAGCTGTGGATCGCCGCCGCGCAGGCCCGCCTCGGGCTGCGCCAGGAGCCGCACGAGCCGGACGTCGAGGGCGCGGTGGACCGCGCGCACCACCAGTGGGAGCAGATCACGGACCCGGCCCGGGCCCGCGCCCTCGGCCCGGCGCTGGTCGAGCTGCGCCGCCGCGTTCCGGGCCGACACGCCGGCGCGCTCGCCGCGCTTCAGCGCAGGATGGGCACATGAACTCCCGTACCGAGTACGTCGATTACCGGTCCGCCGGCTCCCTTGCCACCGCCCAGCGTTCGCTCCGCGACCCGGACGTCCGTCATCCGCTGTGGCCGCCGCTGACCGCGGGCTGCCCCGTCACGTCGACCGGCACGACCGCGTACCCGCTCGACGTCGACTACGACTACGACCGCGTTCCCGCCGACCTCTTCACCCGTCCGGCCGCCCACGGCCTGGAACGCTGGGCGCCGCTCCTGCCGCCGCTCGTCGCGCCCGGCCTCGGCGAGGGCGACACGCCGCTCGTGCCGCTCTCCGACGGCGTCTGGATCAAGGACGAGTCCCGCAATCCCACCTGGAGCCACAAGGACCGGCTGAACCGGGTCGCCGTGTCCGCCGCCGTCGCGTCCGGCGCGCGCGGGATCGTCGTGTCCTCGTCCGGCAACCACGGCGCCTCGGCCGCCGCGTATGCGGCCCGCGCCGGCCTGCCCTGTGTGCTGTTCACCTCGCCCACCGCCCCGCCGGCCGTCGCCTCGCATGTGCGCGCCTACGGCGCGACCGTACTGACCGTGCCGCCGGCGAACGTCCGCCCCTTCATGCGCCGGATCGTCGACGAACTCGGCTACCAGTCGGTCAGCAGCGTCACCGACACCGCGCACACCGGCCACCCCTTCGGACCCGAGGGCTACAAGACCCTCGCGTACGAGATCGCCCTCAGCCTCGGCCGCGCCCCGGCCGCCGTCCATCTCCCCACCGGATACGGCGAGTTGCTCTACGGTGTGGCCAAGGGATTCCAGGAGCTGGCCCGGCTCGGCGTCACCGGCTCCGTGCCGCGCGTGTACGCCGCCGAACCGTCCGCCGCGGGCGCGCTCACCACGGCCATGCGCACCGGCGCCGACACCGCCCGCGTCCCGGCCGGGCCGACCGCCGCGTACGCCATCGACTGCGAGATCGGCGGCTACCGCGGCGTCGTCGCGCTGCGCGCCACCGGCGGCGAGGCCCGTACCGTGACCGATCCTCAGATGATTGCCGCCCAGGCCGAGTTGGCCGCCCAGGGCCTGTGGTGCGAGGCCTCCGCGGCGGCCGGCCTGGCGAGCCTGCGCAGCCACGGCCCCAAGCCGGCCGACGAGGACGGCCCCGTCGTCTGCGTCGCCACCTCCAGCGGCTACAAGGACACCGCCACGGCCCGGGACGCCCACGCGCCGATGGATCTGGCGTGGGAGGACGTGAAGGCGCTGGTCACGGGGGCGTGAGCGCCGCCTCGCGCCGTCGCCGGGAGGCCCGGGCGCCTGGCATCATCGAGGTATGCCCTCCGCCGCCGACCTCACGCTGATCACCGACCGGCTCGTGCTCCGCCCCGTGCGGGCCCGGGACCTGCCGGTGATGACGCGGCTGTGGACCGATCCGGAGGTGCGGCGGCACCTCGGCGGCCCCGTGACCGAGGCCGTCGTGCGGATCCGGCAGCGGCGGATCGTCGGCGCGCCGCACTGCCGCGCCGTCGAGCGGGCCGCCGACGGCGCGGTGCTCGGCCTGGTCACGGTGGAGCGGGCGGGGCGGGGCGGCGAGACGGAGGTGTCGTACCAGTTCCTGCCCGAGCACTGGGGGCAGGGGTACGCGCGCGAGGCCGTCGCCGCGGCCGTGGCGCGGGCCCTGGAGGACACGCCGAGTGTCGTCGCCGTCACCCAGGAGGCCAACACGCCGTCGCGCCGGCTCCTGGAGGCGGTGGGCATGACCCACGCCGAGTCGTTCACGGAATGGGACGCCCACCAGGTGCTCTACCGGCGGACCGCCCGACGTCCGGCGTGACGGCCGCCGCCGGAGCCGCGCGCGCTCAGAAGCGGGCGTGCGCCGTGATGTCCGACGCGAACTGCTCGATCATCTCGGCCGTCACCGTCGGCCGGCACTGCGCGATCGCCTCGAGATAGTCGGCCGTGCTCGCGCCGGGCGCCGTCGCCGCCGCCGTCGCCAGGTCCCGCTCGAAGGAGTTCTGCGCGGCGATCCGCGCCGCGTGCTCGATGTCCGCCGGGGTGAACAGATCGCTGGCGGCGACCAGCGCGTCCACGTCGACGTCCGGCCGGGCGTCCGTGTAGCGGGACCAGATCGCGGCGCGGGCCGCCTTGTCCGGCGTACCGATCGGGATCAGGTAGTCGAAGCGGCCGGGGCGCAGAAACGCCGGGTCGATCGAACGGATCGAGTTGGTCGCGCACACCAGCAGCCGCTCGTCGCGCTCCCGGAACCCCGGTATCAGCTTGAGGAGTTCGTTGGTGACGCCGTGCATGCCGCCCGGCTGCACCGGCTCGGCGCGCACCGGCGCGATCTCCTCCACCTCGTCGATGAAGACCAGCACCCGGTCGAGCTCGGCGATCCGGGCGAAGGCGGCGCGCAGCGCCGCCGCCAGGTTGCCCTCGTCGGCGAGCCGGGACGGCAGGATCTCCACGAAGGGCCAGCCGAGCCGGGAGGCGATGGCCCGGGCGAAGGTCGTCTTGCCGGTGCCGGGCGGCCCGAAGAGACCGATCGCGCGCGGCGGCCGCACCCCGTGCCGGGCGGCCCGCTCGGGCTCGGCGAGCGGCAGCACGACACGCCGCTCGATCAGATCCTTCTCCCGCTCCATTCCGGCGACCTTGCCCCACAGGTCGGCCGGCAGGAGCCGGCCGCCGAGGTCGTCGAGGAGACCGGCGGCCGGGCCGTGCAGCGGCTCGACCTTCTCGAAGTAGGCGACGGCCGGCTGCCGGGTGTAGCCGGCGTTCAGCAGCCCCTCGCCGAGCAGCTCCTCCTCCGGGAGCACGTAAGCGATCCGGGCCACCCGGGCCGCGACGAGCCGCCGCTCCAGCTCCATGAGCAGCGCGCTGGCCAGGCCCCGGCCGCGCCAGGCCGACGAGATCGCCACCCGCATCACCCACGCCCGCTCCCCGGCGACGCAGGCGAGCGCCGCGCCGATGGGCACGCCCTGGTGTACGGCGACGACGGCCGGCTGGCGGGAGGTCAGGGCGCCGATGCACTCGGCGACCGAGAAGACCGACTCCTGGCCGAGCTCGGCCGTGGTGTCGATGAGATGGACGACGGCGGCGAGATCGCTCTCGCGGTAGTCGTGAATGAGCCAGTTCACCGGTGGTACCGCCCCTCGTTGCTGTGCCTGGCGGCGAGGCTAGGCGGGGCGGGCCGGGCGGGTCCTGTGCCGCCGTGCACAAGGCGCGGCGGTCAAACGCTCCGTACCGGCTCTATGCGGGCCCGGAGCCCGGAGCCCGGAGCCGGGGTCGCGCGGCCCGGGCCGGAGCCACCGATCCTGCCCCCGGAACGGGGAAACCCCCGGAAGCGGTGCTTCCGGGGGTTGTGCGTCTGGACGGCCGCCGCGGTCAGTACGCCGGTGCCGCCTTCGGGTTCGGGCCGTACTCGTTGTCCTGGGCGGCACCCTCGGTGGCGAGGAAGACGATCAGGATGATGGCGCCGACGAACGGGATCAGGTCGATCAGGATCCACCAGCCGGAGCGGCCGGTGTCGTGCAGCCGGCGGACGGTCACGCCGAGGCTGGGCAGGAGAACGCCCAGCGCGTAGACCGTGTACAGCAGCGGGTAGGAGCCGATCGCCATGTCGATGACCATGACGATGATCGCCGCGATGAGGTTGAACAGCGCGAACATCCAGAATTCCTGACGGCGCGCCCGGCCGGTGAATACCGCGTACTTCTTCAGAACATCGACGTACCAGTTCACTTCGTCCCCCCAAGGACTGGTGGTGTGAGTGGTGCCTGTTCGTGTGCAGGAAGCTTTACGCAGAACTTATGTGGCTCAAACCAGGCGGGTCAATGAGTTACCGAACAGTGGCCATTCACAGACACGGGCGCGACGAAAGTGAACGGCGTCGACTCCTCGTGCCGAGGAGCCGACGCCGTTCGCGGGAGACGATCAGACCGCTACGTCCTTCTCTTGCTCATGAGCAGTCCGCCTGCCACGAGGGCGAACAGGCAGACGCAGGCGCCCGTGACGACGTTGCTGACGATCGCTCCGGTACTGGGGAACCGGGCGACCACCCACGGGGAGACGATCAGCCATGCGCCGAGCAGCAGCAGGACGAAGTTGAGGTCCTGGGACCGCTCCGGGGCCATCGACATGGCGAGGCCGAGGCCCGCCACGGCGATGCCGACGATCAGGTTGCTGATCGCGAGCGTGGGCAGGGCGGCGGCGAAGTGGACCGTGTACGCCGAGATCGCGGCGTAGATCCCGGCCAGGATCACCAGCTCCTCGACGGCCGCCACACCCCGGGTCTGGAGGACACGGGCATAACGTTCCCGCATTTCTCCGGCGTCCGGGTGTCCTCTGATGTCACCTGGACGGTGAGAGACGTCGGCCATGTGACTCGCCTCCTTCTGGCGTCTTGCACATCCGACCGCGTTTTGCGGCAACGCGCCGCGGTTTCATTGTGCGCTTATCTGGGCTTTATGTGTAGATGTGCCCGATAAGGGAACCGCACAGAAAACCGCCACCGGATATGCCCGGTTCCGCCAAAGGGTGCTCTGCGTTCAACAAAATTTCAGGAAATCAGCGGCTGTACGGCACGGTCATGATCTCCATGTTGTGCTCGGAAGGATCGAGGAAATACGCGCCGCGGCCGCCGAACAGGTTGTTGATCTCGCCGGGCCGGCCGTGGTGCGGGTCCGCGTAATACGTGACGCCCATGCGCTCCAGGCGGGCGATCATCGTGTCGAACTCCTCGTCGGGGACGAGGAAGGCGTAGTGCTGGGAGGTGAAGTCGGCGTCCGACTCGTAGTAGTCGAGGGTCACGCCGTTGCCGACCTCGATCGGCAGGAAGGGGCCGAACGGGGCGCCGACCTCCAGGCCGAGCACCTCGGCCAGGAACTCGGCGGAGACCCGGCGGTCACGGGCGTGGACGACGGTGTGGTTGAGCTCGACAGCCATGGGGAGTCCTTTCGCAGGGTGAAGCACTGGTCACGTCCTCGCTCCCGCACGCGCGCTGTGCGCGCCGTACGGGACGAAGGCCGCGGCGGACCCCGCGCCCGCCCGCCGGCGGCGCTCACACCACGGCCGGGCGCCTTACTCGATCACGGCCCATGGCCGACCCGGCAGTCATACCGTCACGCTAACCCCGGGCGATCTTCCCCGGCAACGACCTTTCCCGGCGACGACCGTTGCCGGCCACACAGCCCGGCCACACAGCCCGGCCACACGGCCGGCTCCGGCTCCGGCCCCGGCGTGCGGCCACGGCATGCGGGGACGGCCCCGCGGCGTAGCCTTGAAGTGGACTCGGGGTCGCACGTTCCACCGCCGGGAGGCGGACGACGATGGCTGGAATCGTTACCAGGAGCTTCGACTCCGCGGACGAGGTCCGCCCCTTCGAGGGCGGCAAGGGCCGACTGGACCTGCTCACCACCGACAGCGGTGCCGTCGGCCGGGCCGTGTTCGAGCCGGGCTGGAAGTGGTCCGAGCACGTGAAGCCGATCGCCGGCACCGACAGTTGCCAGGCCCACCACGTCGGATACGTGGTCAGCGGCCGCATGACCGTGGTCATGAACGACGGCCAGTCCGCCGACCTGGTGCCCGGCCAGTTCTACGAGATCCAGCCGGGCCATGACGCCTGGGTGGTCGGAGACGAGCGCTGCGTGGCCCTGGACTGGGTCGGCTTCGTCGACTACGCGAAGCAGTCCGGCTCCTGACGCAACCGGCCCCTGGCGTGTCCGGCTCCTGACGCTTGCGCTCCTGCCGCTGCCGCGGTGCTGCCGCTCACGATGCGTCCGCCTACGCGCCTAAGCTGCTTCCGCTCCTGGCGCGTCCACACGTGACCGGCATGTGAAATCCCCTGGCCGTGGCCCCCGTCGGCTGCCACGATCCCGCCATGAGCGAAGATCACCGCACCCCGCCGCCGTACACCGCCGACGAACGCACCACGCTCACCGCGATGTTGGACTTCCAGCGCGACACCCTCGCCCTGAAGTGCGCCGGCCTCACGGACGAGCAGCTGCGCGAGCGGGCGGTCGGCCCCTCCGGGCTCTCGCTCCTCGGTCTCGTCCGGCACGCGGCGGAGGTCGAGCGCGGCTGGTTCCGCAACGTGATCAACGGTGAGCGCAGCCGCAGCCCGTGGACCCCGCCGGGTTCGACCGACTGGGCCGAATTCGACGTGGACGACGCCGACGTCGCCGAGGGGTTCGCGTACTGGCGCGACGAGATGGCCCGTGCCCGCGCGATCGTCGCCGCCGCCCCCTCCCTCGACGTCACGGGCAGCCTCGGTGGGGAGGTCTACTCGCTGAGGTACGTCCTCGCCCACATGATCGAGGAGTACGCGCGCCACAACGGCCACGCCGATCTGCTCCGCGAACGCATCGACGGCACCACCGGCGAATGACAGGCGGATGAGCGGGGTGATGAGCGGGCGGGCCGGACAGGGCCGTCGGGGCATCGGGACGGCGTTGTTATCGTCGCCGGCATGCCTGAACTGATCGCCCCCACCGCCCGACTGCACGCCTCCTGGCTGGAGTCCCATGCCGAGTGGGGCCCCGGCGGGCACCAGGACGGCGCCGGTCTGTGGCTCGCCGCGGACGCCGACCTCGCCGACCCCGGGGCCTTCGCCGACTGGGTCGCCCAGCTCCGCGCCCAGTCCGACCGGAGCCTGCCGGTGCCCGCCGGCCGGGTCCACGCCACCCACTGGTGGATCGTCGAGGGCGACACGTACCTGGGCGCCATCGACCTGCGCCACGAGCTCAACGACTTCCTGCTGCGGGCCGGCGGCCACATCGGCTACAGCGTCCGCCCCTCCGCCCGCCGCCGCGGCCTCGCCACCCGGGCCCTCGCCGCCGTCCTGCCCGAGGCCCGTGCCCTCGGTCTCGACCGGACGCTGCTGACCTGCGCCGACGGCAACGTCGCCTCGGCCCGCACCATCGAGCGCAACGGCGGGGTCCTGGAGGACGTCCGGGACACCGAGATCGGCCGCAAGCGCCGCTACTGGATCGCGGTGTAGGCGTCCGTCACCGTGTCGGCGGCGCAGCCCGCGCGCTCGTACGCGTGCCGCAGCGCCGCCGCCGCGTGCTCGCGCGAGACCTCCTCGTAGCCGAAGCGCCGCTCCGCGAGCCGTACGACGTCGTCGACGGTCACGATCGCCGGCTCGCCGCGTCCGGCGGTGCCGCGGGCGGCGATGACGGCCAGGTCGGCGGAGCGGGCCAGGGCGCGCACGTACGCCTGCCAGGCCAGCGTCCGGGCCCGGCGCGGGGCGAGCGGGCGGACCGAGCGGCCCTTCCAGCGGGCGCCCGCCGCCATGACGACGGCGCCGGCCGCGACCACCAGGACGCCGAGCACGGTGTCGGGACTCACGTTCACACCGCCTCCCTTCCCCGGCCCCGCGCGGGCCGAACCCGTGAGGGGAGACGGCGAAGGGATGGCGGAGGATGCGTGACACCCGTAACTTACTCGTGTCACCATGAGGTGAGGCAGCAGCGGTGAAGCACGCGGCCGCCACCGCACCCGGTCAGGCCCAGGAAGGCACGCCCATGACCTCCGAGAACCCCCTCGTCGCCACCACCCGCGGCCCGGTCCGCGGCGAGCGCCGGGCCGACGGAAGCTGCCGCTTCCTCGGCATCCCGTACGCGCAGCCGCCCGTCGGCCCGCTGCGCTTCGCCGCGCCCGTGCCGCCGGAGCCGTGGACCGAGCCGCTGGAGGCCACCGCGTACGGGCCGACGGCCCAGCGCCGCCCCTTCGCCGAGGTCACCACCATTCCCGAGCCGTCCATCCCGGGCGACGGCGTGCTCAACCTCAACGTCTTCACGCCCGGCACCGACCACGGGGTCGGGCTTCCGGTGCTCGTCTGGATCCACGGCGGCGGCTACCTGGCCGGGTCGGCCGCCAGCCCCTGGTACGACGGCGCCGCCTTCAACCGCGACGGCGTCGTGCTCGTCTCGCTCGGCTACCGGCTCGGCATCGAGGGCTTCCTGCACCTGGACGACGCGCCCGACAACCGGGGCGTGCGGGACTGGATCGCCGCCCTGGAGTGGGTCCGCGACAACATCGCGCGCTTCGGCGGCGACCCGGCGAAGGTGACGATCGCCGGGCAGTCGGCGGGCGGCGGCGCCGTCCAGACCCTGCTCGCCGTGCCGTCGGCGCGCGGCCTGTTCCGCGCCGTCCTGTCCGTGTCCGGCGCCGTGATGCGGCCGGACGGGCCCGAGGTCGCCCGGGCCGTGTCCCGCCTCTTCACCGCCCGCACCGGCCGGCCGGCCACGGCGGCCGCCCTCCGGGACCTGAGCGACGACGAGCTCCTCGACCTCCAGGACCGGCTCGGCGAGCCCGGGCCGGACCGCGAGGGCCTGCCGCCGATGCTCTCGCTGGCGCCCTTCGCCGACGGCGAGCTGATCCCCGAGCCCGTCCTGGACGCGCTCACCCGCGGCGACGCGGGCGACGGCGTGCCGCTGATGCTGGGCTTCACCGCGCACGAGTTCAACATGATCCCCGGCCCCGGCGACGGCCCCGACGGGCCGCCGCTGCCGCTGCTGCTCGGCAGCCTCGGCCTCACCGAGGACCGCGCCGCCGCCTTCGCGGAGACGTACGCGGCCGCCGCCCCATCCGGCCTCTTCGGCCAGGCCCTCACGGACGTCACCTTCCGCGCCCCGTCCCTCGCCGTCGCCGACGCCCGCGCCGCGCGCTCCCAGCCCACCTGGCTCTACCAGTTCGACTGGACCTCGCCCGTCAACGGCCAGGCGTACCACTGCCTCGACCTCCCCTTCGCCTTCGACCTGCTCGACGCGGAGGGCGTCGAGGCCGCGGCCGGTCCCACCCCGCCCAAGGAACTCGCCGACGCCCTCCACCGCGCCTGGGTCCGCTTCGTCACGGACGGGGACCCGGGTGCCGACTGGCCCGCGTACACCGCCACCACCCGCGCGACGAGGATCTGGGACGCGCCCCCGCGCACGGAGGAGGACCCGCTGGGCCCGCTGCGGGCGATCTGGCTGGACTGAGCCCCGCGCCCGCCGCCCGCCTCAGCCGAGCGGCACGCTCCGGTAGTGCGTCGTCAGGCGGCCGTCGTCCGTGAGGAGATGGAAGGCGAGCGACGGCGCCAGCTCGTCGCGGAACACGTAGTCGGCCGGGCCGTTCTGCTCCCAGGGGAGCTTGGTCATCGACACCACACCCGGTGCGACCAGGACCGGGCGGTCGGCGAAGGTGGTGGCCGTGGCGGTGTGGGTGTGGCCGCAGAGGAAGGCGGTGAGGGAGGGGTGGCGGCGGGCCAGTTCGGCGAGCCGGTGCTCGCCGAACTGGCGGATGCTGTCGACGAACGGGATGCCGAGGGCCGTCGGCGGGTGGTGGAAGCCCACCAGGACCGGCGTGCCCTCGGGCGTGATGGACAGCTCCGCGTCCAGCCAGGCCAGCGTCTCCTCCTCCAGGCGGCCCTCGTCCTTGCCCGGCACCGAGGAGTCGCACAGCGCGAGGACGAAGCCGTCGCCGCGCAGCACCTGGTTCACCGGCGCCTCCGGAGCCGGCGGTTCGGCGCCGAGCAGGACCCGGCGGAAGGCGTCGCGCCGGTCGTGGTTGCCGGGGCAGGCGAGCACCGGGTGCCGGCAGGACAGGACGTGGTCGCGCAGCCAGACGTACTCCGACTCCTCGCCGTGGTCGGCGAGATCGCCGGTGACGATCACCGCGTCCAGGTCGTACGGGAGCGAGTCCAGGTACGCCATGGTGGCCAGCGTCCGCTTCCTGCCGCGCGGCGAGGCGTCGATGTGGGTGTCACTGAGGTGCGCGATCACGATCACGATGTTCCCCTTCACGGTCCCGGTCCCGGCCTGCGCAAGGGAACGTACCGCGCTCCCTCCCGCGCCCGCCCCGGCCAACCACCCGTGAGTGGACCTTTCCTGACGCCCCGCAATGGCCGGCGCCGCATCAGGCAACGTTCGCCCTGTGGCGAGACCCCGCCTGTCGACGGCTTCGGACGCTGGCGATAATCAGCCGATGAGTGCCATCGATCGCCCCATGCCGCCCCTGAACGCCGACGAGCGCACGACCCTCGAAAGCTGGCTCGACTTTCACCGCACCACACTGGCCATGAAGTGCGAGGGGCTGGACGACGCGCAGGCCGCCGCGGCGTCCGTGCCGCCGTCCGGCTTCACGTTGACCGGCCTGGTCCAGCACATGGCGGAGGTGGAGCGGAATTGGTTCCGCCGGGTGTTCGCCGGAGAACAGGCCCCGCCGATCTACGACCCGCAGGCCGACCCGGATGGCCCCGACGGTGGCTTCGACGTGGCTGAGGGCTCCACCCTCAGCGATGCCCTGGCCACCTGGCACGCGGAGATCGCCCGCGCCCGTGAGAACTGCGCCGAGCGTGCTCTGACCGATACGGGTCGCTTCATGGAGCAGGACGTCAACCTTCGCTGGATCTACGTCCACATGATCGAGGAGTACGCCCGCCACAACGGCCACGCCGACCTGGTCCGGGAACGCATCGACGGCACTACCGGCGTGTAGCGCAGCGCGGTGGAACCGGGCCTCGACGCCGTTGAGTCAGGAGCTGTCGGCCGGGGTGCAGGCGATCGGCGCTGCCCCTCGTCGTCGTCGATCTCGCGGACACGTACGCGTTCTGCCACCCGGACAGCCTCGCGACCCCGAGCCGTGCGGACCAGCTTTCAAAACGGTGCGTCACGTCGCACGGAGCAAAGGTTGTCTGATGCGGCACTAGCATCCGGACCGTCCCGCCGTCCGGCGGGACCTGCCGAAGGGAACAGCCATGCTCAAGCGGTTCGCCGAACTCTCCACGCCGCTGCTCGCCGACGCCTGCGTACGGCTCGGCGAACCGCTGCGGGCCGCGCCCGCCGGCGTCGGGCCCGTGGTACCGGGGCAGCGGATGGCCGGACGCGTCCTGCCCGTACGGCACTACGGCAGCGTCGACGTCTTCCTGGAGGCCTTCGAGACCCACGCCGCCCCCGGCGACGTGCTCGTCATCGACAACGAGGGCCGCCGCGACGAGGCGTGCGTCGGCGACCTCGCCGTCCTGGAGGCCCGGGCCGCCGGGATCGCCGGCGTCGCCGTCTGGGGCCTGCACCGCGACACGCCCGACCTGGTCGCGATCGGGCTGCCGGTCTTCTCCTACGGGGCCCACGCCCCCGGCCCCGTACGCCTCGACCCGCGCGGTCCCGAGGCGCTGCGCTCCGCCCGGTTCGGCGAGCACACGGTCGGCGCCGACGACATGGTGTTCGCCGACGACGACGGCGTGCTGTTCGTCGCGGCGGGCCGCGCCGAGGCCGTGCTCGGCACCGCCGAGGAGATCTTCCGCACCGAGCGGGAACAGGCCCGGCGGATCAGGGCCGGGGAGACGCTGCGCGAGCAGACCCGGTTCGCCGCCTACCTGGCGCGGCGCGCCGAGGACCCCTCCTACACCTTCCGCCGGCATCTGCGGGCGATCGGCGGTGCCATCGAGGAGTAGCCGCCGGGGCCGCCCCGCGACTCGGCTCAGCCGCCGGCGCGGAAGCCGGTCGTGCCGTCCGGCAGCACCGCCTCGACCTCGGCGCCGTGCTCGACGGTGCGGCTGACCGTGCAGTACTTCTCGTGCGTGAGCCGCACCCCGCGGGCGAAGACGTCCGCCGCGCGCGGGTTGTTGTCGGGCAGCTCGAACTCGTAACTCACCCGGATCCGCCCGATCCGGCCGTCGTCCTCGGGACCGGCGACGCCCTCCACCACGATCCGCAGGCCGTCGTGGTCGACGGCCCGCGCGGTGCGGTCGATGACCAGGCCGCCGCAGCCGCCCATCGCGGCGAGCAGCAACTCGACCGGCGTGAACGACGGCTGCGCGTCCGTGTCGTCGGCGGCGGCGATCCGGACCTCTGCGCCGCGGTCGTTGCGGGCGGTCCAGGTGCGGTAGCCGGTGCGGACGGTCTCGATGCGGTACTCGTCGGCCATGGTGAGGGTTCTCCTTGCGGGCTTGCGGGCTTGCGGGCTTGCGGGCTTGCGGGCTTGCGGGCTTGCGGGGCTGCGGGTTCGCGGGCTTGCTGGGTACGGGGGTACGGGTTCGCGGTGGTACGGGCTTGTCGGCTTCCGGGGTGGTACGCCGGTCCCGGCGTGGGCACGCGCGCGTGCCCACGCCATCCCATCACTCCCCGGCGATCCCACCGGCCACGGCCACACCCGCCCGCGCGTCCCGGAGGCCGGCCCGGACCACGCCCGCCCACGCGTCCGCCACCGCGCCCCACACCGCCCGCAGTCGCGGTTCCGCCTCCCGCACGGACGCGACCGCGCCGTCCGGATCGAGGCCGTCGGCACGCATCCGGGGCGCGTCCGCCGCGGCCCATCCGGCGATCGTGCCCGTCAGCGCCTCCGGATGGAACTGCACGCCCCACGCGCACGCGCCGGCCCGGAACGCCTGGTGGCGGCAGTCGTCGCCGGTCAGCAGCGGTACCGCTGCGGGCGGCAGGCGGTCGATCTCGTCCCAGTGCCACTGGGCCGCGGGGGCGCCCTCGGGCAGCGTGCCGAACAGCGGGTCGTCGTCGGCCGCGGGCAGCCGGCGCAGCGGTACGGTGCCGAGCTCGGGGCCGAGGGCGCGGACGGCCACGCGGCCGCCGAGCGCATGCGCGAGGAGCTGGCCGCCCAGACAGATGCCGAGCACGGGTATCCGGGCCTCGACGGCCTCCCGGATCAGCGCCCTGACCCGCGGCAGCCACGGGGCGGCGGTGTCGTCCTCGCAGTTGACCGAGCCGCCCAGGACGATCAGCCCCGACCAGCCGTCGAGCGAGCCCGGCAACTCCTCGCCGCGCCACGGGCGGTGGACCCGCGTGTCGAGCCCGGCCGCGCGCAGCCGCTCGCCCACGAGGCCGGGCCCGGCGCCGTCCTCGTGCTCCACCACCAGGATCCGGAGCCTTCCGGTGTCCACCGTCGTCGCCCTGGTCATATCCGCCCCACCTCCACGATGTGTCCGTTGCTGTCGAGGGTCGCCGAAAAAACGTCTCCGCGGACCCGATCGCGGTACTCGACTTCGTGGGGAGGGCGACGACAGGGGGGGTTGCCCAGGCCGACCGGGGCGGATGCACGTGCGTACCGCGGCCGTGGACGCCGGCGCGCGTACAAGGTGGACCGCTGTGGCCGCTCGGCCTCCGGCCCGGCCCGCCGCTGTTCGCCGGGCTCGCGCAGGGCCCGTTCCACGCCTCGTTCACGCTGGTCACGGTGGTGGCGCCCGGCACTGAGTACCTCGGGTGCGGGAACTGAGTACCGGCTCCCATGTCCCGGGACCGGCCGTGCGGCTGAAATGGCCTCATGACCACCGACGCCGCCCCGCGCCCCCGCCCTCTGCACCAGGTCACCGCCACCGGTGCCGCCCTCGCCGTGGCGCTCCTCCCGGTCGTGGTCGGCGCGCTTCTCGCCCGCTCGGCCGGCGGCGACCCGATGGCGTCCGTCAACGCGCTGATGACGGGCGGCGGCCCGCGCACCCGGCTGCCCCGCGCCACCCTGCGCGGCTGCGGTGGCCGCGCCGTCGCCCGGGCCCGCGGCGCCTGGGATCACTCCGCCCGGCGCGCCTGGAGGAAGCCCTGCGGCGTCGCCTGCTCCGGCCCCGGCTCGCGCACCAGCCGCGCGGTCACGGTGAAGCCGACGGCGGCGAGCAGCGACGCGACGCGCTCGGCCGGGTACCGGTAGACGTCCAGGTCGACCTCGTGACCGTACGCCCGCTCGAGACGCACCCGCTCGTCACCGATCTTGAACGCGACGAGCAGCGGCGCGCCCGGTGCCAGCACCCGGTGGAACTCGCCGAAGACCACGGCGAGTTCCTCCGGCGCCATGTGCACGGTCGAGTACCAGGACAGCGCCCCGGCGAGCGAGCCGTCCGCGAGCGCGAGGCCGGTCATCGACCCGACCTCGAAGCGCAGGCCGGGATACGAGGCCCGGGCCACCTCGATCATCCCGGGGGACAGGTCCACGCCGAACGCGTCCACTCCGAGGTCCCGCAGGAACCGCGTCACCCGCCCTGTCCCGCACCCGAGGTCCCCGACGGGTCCGCCGCCGGCTCCCCGCACCTCCTCGGCGAAGGCCACGAGCATGGCCCGGTCGAGCGGAGCCGTCGCCAGGTCGTCGGCGAGCAGCCGCTGGTAGGAGGCGGCGACGGTGTCGTAGGAGGTGCGGGTGGCGGTGACGCGCGCGGATCCGGTCATGGCGGGGGAGGGTAGCCCATGTGCGGGGGCGGGGTAGTGCCGAGTCGCATGGGGCGCTGGTCGTCGTCTGCGGTCCGGCCGGATTCGTCACGTCAGGCGGCGGGGCGGGCGCGAGGGGCGGCGGCCTGGGGCCCGCGCGGTAAGACCGTCGTTCCGTGCCTTGTCCACCCTCACTGATCGAACCCATCATCCGAAAAGCGGCGACCTGACGGACTCGTGGCCGCACGCGGGCGCGGAGGCGAGCTCGGATCGTGCTTCCCGGTACGTGTGGGCTTGGCGTGTCCGGGGTGAAAGCTGCGGCGTTCCGGCCCCTTGAGTGGGCCGTCGGGGTGATGATCCACTCGTCACAACTGCCGAGTAACCTCATCGGCTCACCCCTCGTCGAAAGGGCAGCGCCCATGGAAGCGCAGGACCGCGCCGCACAGCACGAACCGGAAGCCGCGCCGCCGCGCGGTATCGGGCGGCGTCGATTCCTCGGGTACGTACTGGCGGCGCCGACGCTCACGGTCGCCGCGCAGCTCGGGGAGGAGGCGGTGGCGCCCGCGCGGGCGGAGGCGCTCGTGCCCGGGGTGGTGCCGTCGCTGCCCGGGCCCGCCGACATCTACGACCTGAACGACATGCTCACGCATGCCGCGCTGCCCACGGCGAACCTCATCACCATCCGCATCGACCCGGACGGCACCGCCCACTTCGCGCTGCCGCGCGCCGAGGTCGGCCAGGGCATCACCACCTCCACCGCGATGCTCATCGCCGAGGAGCTGGACCTGCCGGTCGACCGGATCAAGGTGACGCTCGCCGACGCCCGGCCCGAGCTGCTCTTCAACCAGCTCACCGGCGGCTCCAACACCACCATCTCCACCTTCACCCCGGTCCGGGTCGCCGCCGCCGTGGCCCGGGGCCGGCTGCTGCGCGCCGCCGCGCTCGAACTCGGCGAGGCCGTCGGCACGCTGACCGCGAAGGCCGGCATCATCACCTCCGCGAGCGGAGTCCGGCTCGGTTACGGCGAACTCGCCGTGAAGGCCGCCGCGCTCGCCGACACACAGGTGTCCGTCACGCTCAAGGACCCCGCCCAGTTCAAGGTCATCGGCACCGCGCAGCGCCGGGTCGACGCGCTGGAGGCCGTCACGGGGCGGAAGAAGTTCGCCATGGACGTCCAGGTCCCCGGCGCCCTGCCCACCATGGTGTGCCGCCCGCCGACGATCAACGGCACCGTCCGCTCGGTCGACAACCTGGCCGAGGTCCGGGCCATGCCGGGCATCACCGACGTCGTCACCGTCTCCACCGGCGTCGCCGTCCGCGGCCGGACCTTCGGCCAGTGCATCGACGCCGTCCGCGCCCTCAAGGTCGACTGGGGCCCGGGCACCGCCGAGGGCGCCTCCGACGCCACGGTGCTCGCGGAGCTCCGCCGGGCCGAACTGCCCCTCGTCGTCCCGCCCCTGGACCTGCTCACGAAGTCCGTCGACGCCCGCTTCACCTTCCACTTCGCGAGCAACAGCGCCCTGGAGACCAACTGCGCCGTCGCCGACGTCCGCCCCGGCTCGGCCGAGATCTGGGCCAGTCTCAAGGCGCCGATCGTCGCCCAGGAGAAGATCGCGCTCCAGCTGGGGCTGCCGGTGACCGCCGTGAAGGTCCATGTCACCGAGGGCGGCGGCTCGTTCGGCCGCAAGCTGTTCCACGACGCCGCCGGCGAGGCCGCCGAGATCTCGAAGGCGATGGGCAAGCCCGTGCGCCTGATGTGGCACCGCACCGACGACTTCCGGCAGGGCCGTACGCACCCGATGGCCACCTCCCGGGTGCGCGCCACGTACGCGCTCGGCGAGGTCCTCACGTACGAACTGCGGCACACCTCCGCCGCCACCGACTTCGGGCACGGCGTCGGCGAGATCATCACCTCGGAGGCGGCGCAGCTCCCGGTCGCCGACCTGACGTTCTCCGAGACGATGTTCCAGCTCACCCAGTCGAGCCCGTACCACTTCGGGGTGACCACCCAGCTGCTCAACGAGGTCGACCACGGCTTCAACACCGGCTCCATGCGCAACATCTACTCGCCGAACGTGCGCTGCGCGCAGGAACTCGTCGCCGACGAGCTCGCCAAGCGGATGGGCGAGGACGCGCTGGCGTTCCGGCGCCGCTTCCTCAAGGACGAGCGGGCCCGGGCGGTGCTCGACAAGGTCGCCGAAGTCGGCCGGTGGGGACGGCAGATGGCGCCCGGCACGGCGCAGGGCATCGCGATCCATCCCGAGTACCACGGCTTCGTCGCCGTCCTCGCCGAGATCGACTGCCGCCCGGAGACCACCGGCCGGAAGATCCGCGACGCCTACACAGGGCCGCGCGTCACCAAGGTCGTCTGCGCGGTCGACGTCGGCCTCGCCGTCAACACCCGTGGTCTGGAAGCCCAGATGATGGGCGGCATCATCGACGGCATCGCCCTCACCCTCACCTCGGGCCTGCACCTGAAGGACGGGCACTTCCTGGAGGGCAGCTGGGACAACTACTTCTACACCCGGCAGTGGAACACCCCGCCCGAGCTGGAGATCGTCGTCATGCCGCCGACCACCGGCAAGCCGGGCGGCGCCGGCGAGCTGGCCGTCGCCGCCTCCATGGCCGCCGTCGCCTGCGCGTACGGCCGGGCCACCGGCACCATGCCGACCAGCTTCCCCGTCAACCACGGCGAGCCGCTCGCCTTCACCCCGCTGCCCACCGTGCCGCCGATCCCGGCGTCGCCGACCGACGGCCGCGACCGCGCACTCTGAGCCCCGCGACCTCTCACCGACCAGGAATTCAGGAGCCTTCGTGCCCCAGCACACCTTCATCCTCAACGGCAAGGCCGTCACCGCCGAGGTCGAGGACGACGTCCGGCTGCTCTGGGTGCTCCGGGACGTCCTCGGCGTCACCGGCCCCAAGTACGGCTGCGGCCTCGGCGTCTGCCAGGCGTGTACGAGCCACCTCAACGGCAGGGCGTTCAACCCGTGCAGCGTCCCGGTGAAGGACATCGGGCCGACCGACGAGGTCACCACCATCGAGGGCCTGCCCGGCACCGTGGGCAAGGACCTGCACCCGATGCAGGAGGCCTGGCTCGACATCGACGTCGCCCAGTGCGGCTACTGCCAGCCCGGCCAGATCATGGCCGCCGTCGCGGCCGTCAAGCGGGCCCGCGAGGCCGGGCGGGAGGTCGACGAGGCCGATCTCGACCAGATCCGCAACATCTGCCGCTGCGGCACCTATAACCGTATTCGCGAGGCCGTCAAGGAGGGCGCCCGCCGCATGCCGTGACGCGCGGGCGACGACCCGGCAGCCGACCTAGGGAGCGCGGACGATGTCCGGAAAGATCGTGCAGTTCATCTCCGTCTCCCTCGACGGATACATCGAGGGGACCGGCCACGACATCGGCTGGCACCGGGTCGACGAGGAGCTGCACCGGCACTTCAACGAGGAACTCGCCGGCATGGGCGGGTTCCTCAGCGGCCGCCGCACCCACCAGCTGATGGCGGACTACTGGCCGACCGCCGACAGCGACCCGGCGAGCACTCCCGCCACACGGGAGTTCGCCGGGATCTGGCGGTCCATGCCCAAGACGGTCTACTCCACGACGCTGGAGCACGCCGGCCCGGACACCACGATCGTCCGCCGCGTGGACGCCGGCGAGGTCCGCGCCCTCGCGGCCGCCGCCGACGGCGACCTCACCGTCGGCGGCGCCGTGCTCGGGGCGGCCTTCCGGGAGCTGGACCTCATCGACGTCTACCACGTCTACGTCCACCCCGTCCTCGTCGGCCGCGGCACCCGCCTGTTCCCGCCCACCGACACCACCGCCGAGCTGCGCCTCGATCGGACCCGGACCTTCGGCAACGGGGTGGTGCTGCTGCGCTACGACCGCGTGGGAGCGCTCTGAGGCGACCGCGCCGGAGCCCCGCCCGACGGGCCGCCGCCCGGCCTCAGAGCCTGCGGACGCGCAGCACGCTGGTGCGCATCGGCAGGGTGAACTCGCCTTCGGCGGTCTCCGGCCGGCTCGCGAGATAGGAGCGGATCCGGCCGAGCGCGTGCTCCCGTTCCGCCTCCGGCATGACGATCATCCCCGCGCGCGTCGCGAGCGTCGCGACGAGCGAGTCGGCGGTGCGGAGCTGCCCGTGGGCGAAGCCGGCCTGCTCGGGCGAGCCGAAGCGGGGCGCACCGGTCTTCGGCAGGTGCATGCGCGCCGTCTCGGCGCGCCAGGCGGCCGGGGTGTCACGCGGGCCGATGGCGGCGTTGCCGCTGATCTCCGCGAGCCCTTCGACCCAGTCGACCTCGTCGTCCAGGACGTTCCACGGACCGGCCAGGACGCCGCCGGGCGCGAGGACCCGGGCGATCTCGGGACCGGCCACCGCCATGTCGAACCAGTGCATGGCGTTGCCGGCCACCACCGCGTCGACGGACCCGTCCGGCAGCGGAATCGATTCGGCGCTGCCCTGGAACGCCCGCACTCCGGGCACGGCGCTGCGCAGCTCGGCCGGCATCGCCGGGTCGGGCTCGACCGAGACGACCTCGGCGCCCATCGCGACGAGCACGGCGGTCAGCTTGCCGGTTCCGGCGCACAGGTCGAGCACCCGCGGACCCGGCGCGGACCCGAGGGCCCAGCGCACCGCGGCCTGCGTGTAGTCGGGGCGGTGTTCGGCGTAGGCGGCCGCCGCGGCGCCGAACGAGGAGGCGTGAAGCGACCGTTCATCATGATCCATGATCCGCCGGACAGGCCCTAGCCGCGCACCGGACCGCCGGCCAGACCGCCGGGCCAACTCCCGCCCACATCAGAGCAGTTCACGGGCAGCGTGTCCGGTGGCGGGCGGGCGCGGGTGCTGGGACCTGCGGATGACCCGTCATACCTGAGAGCTACCGCCGAGGTTGGCTCCCTGGCGGGACGCCGGCGACAGCGGCTGATTCCTACCTTTCGGAGCGGAACGAAGACCCGCCACGGAAGGAACCTCATGGCGCCCCCCGCCCGCACCGGCCGCCTCCGCCGCACCCTGCTCGCCGCGCTCGTCACCGCCGCCGTCGCGGTGCCGGTCGTGGGCGCCGCCCGGCCCGCCGAGGTGCCGGCGCCCGCGCCGCGGGCCGTACGGCCGCTGACCGCGGCCGGGCCCGACGTGCTCGCCGCACAGCTCGACGCGCGGTACGCCACCGGGCGGGCGGACCTGGCGGCGGCCGCGCGCACGGCGGAGGAGTACGGCGCGCCCCGGCGAGCCGGGTCGCTGCGGCAGATGGCCGCGCCGGGACGGCAGTTCCTCTCCTTCGACGGGCGGGACGGCGGCCGCAGCGTCGAGGTCGTCGGCGACCTGGCGCGCGCCGAGCGGATCGCCGTCCTCGTCCCCGGCGTGGACACCGCACTCGACAGCTACGGCCGGTTCCGCTCCGGAGCCCTCGCCCTCCAGGCCGCCCTCCGGAAGGACTCCGGCCCCCGCACCGCCGTCGTCGCCTGGCTCGGCTACCGCACCCCCGCCACCGCCAGCGCCGCCTCCCTCACACCCGGCCGGGCCGCGAGTGCCGCACACGAACTCCACGCGTTCATCCGCGAGTTGACCGCCATTCGGCCCGGAGCGCCGATCACCCTGCTCGGCCACTCCTACGGCTCCGTGGTGTGCGCGCTGGCCGCCGCCGACCTGCCCGTCGCCGCCGTCGTCCTCTACGGCAGCCCCGGCACCACCCTCGACAGCGCCGCCGACCTGCACACCCGCGCCACCGTCTGGGCCGGCCGCGCCACCGGCGACTGGGTCGCCGACGTGCCGCACCTCAGCCTGCCGCTGCTCCCCGGCACCGAACTCGGCTTCGGCACCGACCCCATGGACCCCGCCTTCGGAGCCCGCCGCTTCGCCGCCGGCGACGGCACCCACAGCGACTACCTCGCCCCCGGCTCCCTGCCCCTGCGCAACCTCGCCCGCATCGTCGAAGGACAGGAGCCCGACCGTGCGTGACCGCCTCCACACCCTCATCCGGCGCATCGCCGACACCACCCCGCCCGGCCGCGACCGCGCCCTCGACGCGCTGCGCGCCTTCGCCATCCTGGGCGTCGTGCTCGGCCACTGGCTGGTCACCGCCCTGGTCGCCGACAGCGGCACCCTGCACACCGAGAGCCCCCTCGGCCATCTGCCCGCACTCACCCCGGTCTCCTGGGTGTTCCAGACCCTCGCCGTGTTCTTCCTGGTCGGCGGGTACGTCGCCGCCCGCGGCCATGCCGCCGCCCGCGCCCGCGGCGAGGGCCACGGCACCTGGATCGCCGCCCGGCTCCGCCGGCTGTTCCGGCCGGTCGTCCCGCTGCTCCTCGTCTGGCTGGTCGCCGCGGCCGCCATGCTCGCCTCCGGAGTGCCCTGGCCGACCGTTCACACCCTCGGCAAGCTCGTGCTCTCGCCGCTGTGGTTCCTGCTCGTCCTCGCCGCCCTCACCGCCGCCACCCCGCTCGTCGCCCGCGTCCACCCGCTGTGGCCGCTGGCCGTCGTCCTCCACGTCGACCTGGCCCGCTTCGGGTTCGACGGCCCCGAGTGGCTCGGCTGGCTCAACCTGCCCGCCGGCTGGCTCGTCCCGTACTGCCTCGGCGCCCTGATCGCCCGCCGCGGCGCGCTCGCCCCCGCCGCCTCCTGGACCCTCCTGCTCGGCGGCGCCGCCGTGACCGGACTCCTCGTCGCCTTCGCCGGCTACCCCGGCTCCATGGTCGGCGTGCCCGGCGCCCCGGTCTCCAACCTCAACCCGCCCACGCTCGCCGCCGTCACCTTCGGCCTCGCCCAGTCCGGAGCCGCCATGCTGCTCCTCGGGCCGCTGCGCCGCGCCCTCGCCCGGCCCGCCGCCTGGGCGGCCGTCGCCCTGCTCAACCTGTGCGCCATGACCGTCTTCCTCTGGCACCAGACCGCGATGATCGCCGTCACCGCCGGCGGACTGCTCACCGCCGGCCGCCTCGGCCACGGCCCGCTCACCGGCCTGCACACCGTCCCCGACAACTACGGCTGGGTCCTCGCCCGGCTCGGCTGGCTCCCGGTCTTCGCCGTCGCGCTGCTGATCTGCGGGGCCGTCTTCCACGCGTACGAACGCACCACCCGCACCCGCGCCACCGTCAAGCGGCGGCCCGCCAGAAGGACGGAGGCACGACGTGCCTAGGCTGTCGCAGAAGATCACACACACGGGCGGGGGAGGCACGGTGGGCACGGCGGGGGACACGGCACGGTGGGAGAGCGCGCTGCGCGCCGCCCCGGAGATCCTGCGCGCCGACCTCGGCTCGCCGCGCCGCGACCCGCTGCCCCGCCACCGCTACCTCAGCTGGCTGCCGCACGCCCATCTCGTCCTCCTCAGCTTCCTCTTGGGGATGTGGGGGATGACGGAGTACGAGAACTCCATGGAGCCGGCCCCCGGCAGCATCACGCTGTTCGTCGTCCTGCAGACCGCCGCGCCCGTCCTCGCCCTCACCCGGCCCGCCGCCGCCACCTGGCTCTCCACCGCCGCCCTCCTGATCAACGGCACCCTCGCGGCGCCCTTCTTCGCCGCCCCCTGGCCCTGGAGCGGCGCCGCCGTCGCCCTGCACACCCTCGTCCTGCTGCTGCTCTCGCTGCGCGTCCGCCCCCTCGCCGCCGCCACCGCGCTCGGCGTCACCCTGCTCACCGGCATCGGCGCCCTGCTGCCGCACACCGTGCCGCACCCGGCCATCCTGTCCGTCGGCTCCGCGTTCTTCACCACCGCGACCGTCGTCGGCTGCTCGCTCCGCGCCGCCCGCGTCTCGCGCACCCGCCTGGTCGAACAGGAGGTGCTCACCGCCGGCGAACGCGCCCGCCGCGCCCTCCTGGAGGAGCGCGGCCGGATCGCCCGCGAGCTGCACGACGTGGTCGCCCACCACATGTCCGTCATCTCCATCCAGGCCCAGGTCGCCCCGCACCTCGTCGAGAACCCCTCGCCCGAGCTGCGCGAGAACCTGGCCGGCATCCGGCAGAACGCCGTCGACGCCCTCACCGAACTCCGGCGCGTCCTCGGCGTGCTGCGCGGCGACGGCGACGGCAGCGACGCCGCCGCCGGTGTACGGCACGCCCCGCAGCCCACCCTCGACCGGCTCGGCGAACTCCTCGGCAACGTCCGCGCCGCCGGCCTCGACGTCACCGCCGGGACGCACGGCGCGACCCGGCCGCTCTCCCCGGGCGCCGAACTCTCCGCGTACCGCATCGTGCAGGAGGCCCTCAGCAACGTGATGCGGCACGCCCCCGGCGCCCGCGCCACCGTGGAGACCCGCTACCACCGCGACGGACTGACCGTGCGGATCACCAACACGGCCCCCCGCGGCCCGGCCGCCCCGACCGCGCCCGGCGCCTCCGGCGAACCCGGCCACGGACTGCTCGGCATGCGCGAACGCGCCGCCATGCTCGGCGGCGAACTCGCCGCCGGACCCACCCCCGACGGCGGCTGGGAGGTCACCGCGGTGCTCCCCGCCCCTCTCACCACGAAGGACATCACGGCTCCATGAGCAGCGACGACATCAGGGTTCTCATCGCGGACGACCAGAGCATGGTCCGGCAGGGCTTCACGGTCCTGCTGAACGCCGAGCCGGGCATCGAGGTCGTCGGCCAGGCCGTCGACGGCGCCGACGCCGTCGCGCGCGCCGCCGAACTCGACCCCGATGTCGTCCTGATGGACATCCGGATGCCCGGCACGGGCGGCATCGAGGCCACCCGGCTGCTCACCGAACCCGCCGACGCCACCGTCAAGGTGCTCGTCCTGACCACCTTCGACCTGGACGAGTACGTGTACGAGGCGCTGCGCGCCGGCGCCGCGGGCTTCCTCCTCAAGGACGCTTCGGCCGAGGAACTCGCGGAGGCGGTACGGGTCGTGGCGCGCGGCGACGCGCTGCTCGCGCCGAATCTGACCAAGCGGCTCATCGCGGAGTTCTCCCGGCTCAGCCCCGCCCCGGCGGTCCCGCGGATGGACCGGCTCGGTTCGCTGACGGAGCGCGAGACCGAGGTCCTGACGCTCATCGCGCAGGGCCTGTCCAACGCCGAGATAGCCGGCAGTCTCGTCGTCGCCGAGCAGACCGTGAAGACCTATGTGAGCCGCATCCTCACCAAGCTCGGCCTGCGCGACCGCACCCAGGCCGCGGTCCACGCGTACGAGAGCGGCCTGGTCAGGCCCGGCGGCCGGTAGCGGCCGTTGATCAGGCCGAAGCCGATGGCGCCGCGCGCCAGGTGGCGCGGGACGGGCCTGCCGGCGAAGTTCGCGCTGGCGCCGCCGGACACGCGACCGGCCCCCGCCGCCGGGGCGACAGGGGCCGGTGTGACGCGTGAACGGGTCAGACGCCCGGCGGGACCCGGGACGGGCGGCCGGAGCCGCGCGTCAGGACGTAACCGCCGATGCCCGCGAGCGCGGCGAGCACGCCGCCCGCCGCGGTCCACAGCCAGCGGTCGGACCACCAGCCCGAGGACCAGCCGTCCTCCGGCGCCCGCGCCTCGACCGTCTCCGGCGTGGTGGCGCCGGGCACCAGCGGCACGGCGAGCGCGCCGTCCGCCGCGTACGCCCCGCCCAGCTCCTTCGACTCCGCGCCGATCCGGGCCGAGAACGGCTGGCCGAGGTCGTCCTCGGGCAGCCCGGTGACCGTCAGACGGACGAAGTAGACGCCCGGCAGCGGGTCGTTCGACCAGGTGTCGGCGGCGGCCCGGACCGGGCGCAGGACGCAACGGAGTTCCACCGTCGCGGCGTCCTTGGCCGCGAGCCGCGACTGCATGCCGTACATGCACGGCTGACGCCGGCGCAGCCCGTCGTACACGTCGATCCGCCAGGCCGAGGAGCCGTGCCGCAGCGCCGGGTCGGGCAGCGTGACGGTGGCGGAGACGGTGGGCCGCTGACCGGAGTCGGCCGGGAACTGCCAGTACAGGTAGTCACCCGTGGACGCCTGCGCGGTGGCCTGCTGCCCCTGCCGGAAGAACGCGGCGGTGCGGAAGGAGGTACCGGCCTCGGTCGGCCCGGCCTGCTCCGCGGCGCTCGCGCTGCCGCTCGGGACGGCGGTCGGGGTCGCGGTGTCGGCGAGGCCCGCAGGGGCGGCGGGGCCGAGCAGGGCGGCGCCGGCGAGCGCGGCGGCCGCGAACATCGTGCGAACAGTACGCATCAGTTGGTCCTCCAGACGGCGAAGCGCCAGCGGGACAGCCAGCCCCAGATCAGGCCGCCGAGGAAGCCGGCGAGCACAAGCGCGCCGAGCAGCCACCAGCCGCGGCCGAGGCCGAAGGAGGCCACGTCCGAGGCCGCGCCGGGACCGTCGACGACGTCGATCGCGAGCTCGACCGGCATGCCGGGCGTGGTCTTGACCGACGGGGGAGCGGAGAAGGAGTTGCTGACCTGGAGACAGACCGTCTCGGCGGCCGTCTTGGTGTCGTCGTCCAGCGCGGACCGGTCGTCCTTCTTCGCGTAGCGCAGGCCGGTCGATATGACGTCGGTGCGCCCGTCGCCCGCCTCGGAGCCTCGCACGATCTCGCGGCCGTGCGTGGTGACGGCCCGCAGCAGCACGCCGTAGTCCTTGTTGACGGCCCGGTCGGCGCCGATGCTCACCGAGGCGCGCAGCTCCTGGCCCGGCAGCACGTCCACCTTGTAGAAGCGGTGGCTGCCGAAGACCTGACGGTCGGTGTAGAGGCCCGGCTTGAGCACGGGCGCGTCGGCGCAGCGCCCGGCGCCGTCGGTGGCGACCGGCGTGACGACCGGGTCGGCCGCGCGGTCGACCAGCTGCCGGACGCGGCCGGAGAGTTCCTCGGTGCGGTGCACGGAGGTGTACGTGCCGCCGGTGGCCTCGGCGATGCACATCAGCTGGCGCCGGGTCTTGACGTCCGGGACCAGGCCGAGGGTGTCGATGACCAGGTGGATGCCCTGGGCGGCGATGTCACGCGCCACCTCGCACGGGTCGAGCGGGGCGCAGGTGTCCTCGCCGTCCGTGATGAGCACGATCCGCTTGGTCGCCCCGCCGGCCTGGCCGTCGGCGCCCTGGGCGGCCTCGCCCTTCTTCAGGTCGTCGGCCGCGCCGAGCAGCGCCGGGCCGATGGGGGTCCAGCCGGTGGGCGCGAGGGTGGCGACGGCGGTCTTGGCCTCGGTGCGGTCGAGCGGGCCGACCGGGTAGAGGGGCCGGGTGTCCTTGCAGCCGCGCTTGCGGTCCGGGCCCGGGTAGTCGGCGCCGAGGGTGCGGATGCCGAGTCGCACCTCCTGCGGCACCGCGTCCAGGACCTCGTTGAACGCCTGCTTGGCGGCGGCCATCCGGGACTGTCCGTCGATGTCGCGGGCGCGCATCGAGCCGCTGACGTCGAGCACCAGCTCGACCTTGGGCGATTCCTTGGCGGAGTCCGCGGCCGCCGGTCCGTCGTCGGCCGTGGCGCTGGTCGGGAGGAGCCCGACGGTCAGGGCGGCGAGCAGCGCGCAGGCCCCGGTCGCCAGCCGTTTTCTCGTGATCATCGGAGGATCGTAGGGATGATCCTCCGACAATCCAAAACGAGGGCGGGAACAGGCCGCGAACGGGCCGGAAACGGCGGCGGAAACAGACAGTGAGCGAGGGTCAGGAGCGGCTGTTCAGGAAGCCGATGACCGTCGCGCCCCACCAGCCGGCCTGACTGACGGTGGCCGCGAGACCGGAGCGGACGAGCAGCCGGCGGGGCACCTCGGCACGGTCCCGGACGCGTTCGAGCAGCTGGCCGAGCCGGTGCGCGTACAGGCCGTTGACCGTGACGGCGAGCACCAGGCCGAGCTTGACCAGGGTGAGCGGCGAGTCCAGGTCGGGTCGGAGGAAGAGGCCGGTGACGGTCAGTCCGCCGAGGCCGGCCCAGATCGGGGTCTGCAGTGCGGAGGCGGTGTCGAGGACGGCGGCCAGTGGGCGGCGGCCGGTGAGCCAGAGCACCGCGAACCAGTCGACTGCGAGCACCGATCCGAGTCCCGCGACCAGGCTCGCCACGTGCAGGAACCGGGCCACGGTCTGCAGGGTGATGTCCGCGTGCACATGTCCGGCCGTCCAGCAGGACGCCGCGAGCACGCCGGCCGCGAGTACGCCCGTGAGGGCGAGGAGCCAGCCGGGGGTGAGGTCCTCGTGCGCGGGCGTTCCGGGCGCTGCCGTGTCCGCCGTGACGGCGAGGGTGCGGGGCGGACGCGACAGGGTTCTCGGCATGGCGGGACGACTCTCACAGGCGGGAAGTGGAACTTAGGTAAGGCGAAGCTAAGTATCGCACGCGTGTGCGTCAAGTCGATCGAGACGGACGTCGCAGGCCCGCCACCCGGGCCACCCGCCCAGGTGGCATACCGTGAGGTGACCGACGGGGGAGGACCGATGACAGGGGCAGGGGCGAGGGAGGCCGGCGGCGGCTGGCTCCGCGACCAGGTCCGCGAAGGACTGCGGGACCGCATCATCGCCGGACGGCTGAAGCCGGGGGACCGGCTGGTCGAGCGGGAGGTCGCCGAGGAGTTCGGCGTCTCGCGGGTGCCCGTCCGCGAGGCCATCCGCATCCTCCTCGGCGAGGGTTTCCTCACCGCCGTCTCCCCGCGCCGCATCGTCGTCCGCGAGATGACCCGCCAGGACGTCGAGAACCTCTTCGACATGCGCGAGGCCCTGGAGGTCCTCGCCGTGCGCCGCGCCGCCGAACGGCGCACCGACGCCGAGCTGAACACCCTCGCCCGGCTGCTCGCCGAGGCCCGCGCCGCCACCACCGAAGGCGGCCCCGAGCGCCTCTCGCGGGCCAACGCCGCCTTCCACGCCCAGATCGTGCGCATGTCGCGCAACGAACTCCTCGTCACCGGCCTGGAGTCCCTGGAGGGGCGGCTGCGCTGGCTGTTCCAGCAGGTCGACGAGCCGGGTCCGCTGTGGGAGGAGCACCGGCTGCTGTACGAGGCGATCGGCGCGGGCGACGCGGAGGCGGCCGCCCAGCTGGCGCTCGCCCATGTGCGCTACTACCGGCGGGTCGCGCTCCGGCTGCTCTTCGCGCGGTGACGGCGGGCGGCGGGCGGGGCGTCAGCGGGGCTCGCGGCCGGCGAAGTCCGGCCGGCGGCCCGCGTCCGCTGGGCGCGGGCCTGAGGTCCCGGCGACGCAATCTGATGCTCGATGACCGCCTCTACCCGCCTCCATCCCATGGGACCTGTCAGTCCTGAGGTGTTCCGTCGTCCCCGGCGCCGAGCAGGGCGGGAAGGTCGGCGAAGGAGTCGAGGACGTGATCGGGCGTCCCGGAGGCGGCGCGGTGCGTCTCGGGCAGGTACTTGCCCGTCTGCACCAGTACGCCGGTGATGCCCGACCGCTGGGCGGCCAGCACGTCGGACTCGATGTCGTCACCGACCATCAGTGCTTCCGAAGCCTCGACGCCGAGGTGGGCGAGGGCGCTTGCGAAGAACGCGGGGGACGGCTTGCCCGTCACCTCCGCCTCGGTGCGGGCGGCCTTCTCGAGCCCTTCGAGGAAGGCCCCGGTGTCCAGGTCGAGGCCGCCCTCGGTGCGCCAGTACAGATTGCGGTGCATCGACACCAGCCGGGCCCCGCCCTGCAGCTGCCGGAAGACCCGGTTGAGGGCCTCGTAGCCGAACTCGCTCCCCGCACCACCGAGCACGACGACGTCGGCGTCACCCTCCTCGACGAGCGTGATCCCCTCCAGATCGTCCTGTACGTCCCCGCTGTTGAGCAGGAGGCAGCGCGCGCCGGGGAAGTGCTCGCGCAGATAGGCCGCCGTGGCCGCCGGGGCGGTCAGGACGTCTGCGGCGTCGACGGGGAAGCCGAGGCCGGCCAGACGCGAGGCGATGGCGGCCCGGGTGCGGGACGTGTTGTTGGTGACCAGGGCGATGCGGAGCCCCGCGCCGCGCAGCCGCTCCATGGCCGGGGCCGCTCCCGGCAGGGCCTTCCAGGAAACGGTGAGGACGCCGTCGATGTCGACCAGGGCCGCTCGGATTCGCTCCATGGGGCCGACGGTAACCCCTGGCACGCCCGGTACGCCGCGACCGCGGCGCGCGGGTCGCGACAACCACCCCTGCCGCTTCTTCGGCTGCCGTGCGGTGCGCGCCGACTCCTTGACCTCCCGTTGGCGCTCCACGATGCTTTGTTGCGACACGTGAGATGCGTGTCGTAATGAGCAACGTCTGTTCAGGTCTCGTACCAGCCGAGGAGTGGTCATGACGCACCAGGTCCGTGCTGTCGTCGCGCGGGGCAAGGGCGCCCCCGTCAGCCTGGAGACGATCATCGTGCCGGATCCCGGCCCGGGCGAGGCGCTGGTGAAGATCGAAGCCTGCGGGGTCTGCCACACCGACCTGCACTATCGCGAGGGCGGGATCAACGACGAGTTCCCCTTCCTGCTGGGTCACGAGGCCGCGGGCGTCGTGGAGTCGGTGGGGGAGGGCGTCACCGATGTCGCGCCCGGCGACTTCGTCATCCTCAACTGGCGGGCGGTGTGCGGTCAGTGCCGCGCCTGTCTGCGGGGACGGCCCTGGTACTGCTTCGATACCCACAACGCCAAGCAGAGGATGACCCTCGCCTCGACCGGGCAGGAGCTGTCCCCGGCGCTGGGTATCGGCGCGTTCGCGGAGAAGACGCTGGTGGCGGCCGGGCAGTGCACGAAGGTCGACCGGGCCGCGTCGGCCGCCGCCGTGGGCCTGCTCGGGTGCGGGGTGATGGCAGGCATCGGCGCCGCGATCAACACCGGGAACGTCGGCCGCGGCGACTCGGTCGCCGTCATCGGCTGCGGTGGCGTCGGGGCCGCGGCGGTCGCCGGGGCGAAGCTGGCGGGCGCCGCCAAGGTCATCGCGGTCGACATCGACGACCGCAAGCTGGCGACCGCCGGCCGGCTGGGCGCCACCCACACCGTCAACTCCCGTTCCGCCGACGCGGTCGAGGCGATCCGCGAGCTGACCGGCGGCTACGGCGCCGACGTCGTCATCGAGGCCGTGGGCCGCCCGGAGACGTACCAGCAGGCGTTCTACGCCCGCGACCTCGCCGGCACGGTCGTCCTGGTCGGTGTGCCCACACCGGAGATGAAGCTGGAACTGCCTCTGATCGACGTCTTCGGCCGTGGCGGCGCGCTGAAGTCCTCCTGGTACGGCGACTGTCTGCCGTCCCGCGACTTCCCGATGCTCGTCGACCTCCATCTCCAGGGCCGCCTCGACCTGGACGCCTTCGTCACGGAGACCATCGGGCTGGACGAGGTCGAGAAGGCCTTCGAGCGGATGCACCACGGCGACGTGCTGCGCTCGGTGGTGGTCCTCTGATGGCGTAGAGGCTGCGGGCGCGGGGGGGGGGGGGGGGGGGGGGCCCCCCCCCCCCCCCCCCCCCCCCCCCCCCCCCCCCCCCCCCCCCCCCCCCCCCCCCCCCACCCCCCCCCCCCCCCCCCCCCCCCCCCCCCCCCCCACACCCCCCCCCGGCCCCCGCCACCCCCCCCCCCCCACCCCCCCCCCCG
>NZ_JBIAME010000005.1:0-688096 GCF_042873935.1 Streptomyces sp. NPDC004327
GCGAAGACGAGCGGAGGATAGGACTCGAGCTCCGCGACGACGTCGCGCAGAGCCTCGGCATCGGGGTACTCAGGCTGCTGCGCCGCGGGCAGGTCCCGCCAGGTCGCCTCGGGTGTCCCGGGTGTCCCGGGTGTCCCGGGTGTCCCGGGTGTTTTCGCGCGGGAGAGCGTCGGGGTGGTCATCGGGGTTCCTCCTCGG
This sequence comes from Streptomyces sp. NPDC004327, assembly GCF_042873935.1. Taxonomy (NCBI): domain Bacteria; kingdom Bacillati; phylum Actinomycetota; class Actinomycetes; order Kitasatosporales; family Streptomycetaceae; genus Streptomyces; species Streptomyces sp. NPDC004327. The sequence continues at coordinate 199 of NZ_JBIAME010000005.1, forward strand.
CCTGGAAGAGGTGGTGGCGCTCCCCTATCGCGATGACCCGCGGCAGGTCCTCGGTCTCCGGGGGCGGGGGCGGAGTGCCCGGGACCGGGGCCGAGCCCGCTTCCAGGAAGAAGCGGTCGACTCCCGAGGGGCTGAACAGCAGCAGCTGGCGTGCGGTGTGGATGCCGTTGTTGCGGAAGCGGTGGGCGGTGCCCTTGGGGATGAACACGAAGTCTCCGGGCCGCACGGCGTAGGTGCGCTTCCCGGCCGTGATGTCGAGTTCGCCGGAGAGCAGGTAGAACGCCTCGTCCGCGTCGGCGTGGATGTGCAGCGGCGGTCCTCCGCCGGGCGGGACGCTGGCCTCCAGGAACGTCAGGGAGCCGCCGGACTCCTCGTGGGTCAGCTTCACGGTGTAGACGTCGCCGCTCAGCCACACGGACCGGCCCTCGCCCGCCGGGACGTGGACGATGTCCCGGGCGGGCTGCCGCGCGTGCTCGTGGTGGTCGTGGTGGTCGTGTGCGTCGTGGCTCTTCGGCTGGGGGGTGGTGCTCTGCGACACGGTTCTGTTCCTTACGTTTCTCGGCACCCTTGCCCGTGCCGGGGAGTCGGGCGACGGTCAGATGAAGGGGCTGCGGGACTCGCCGCCCAGGAGGACGCGCCCGGTGAGTTCGAGGATCGACTCCTGGGCCACGGCGTGCTGGCACATCGTGTGGGCGTCGCGCAGCCAGCGGTCCAGCGGGGACTTCTCGCGGTAGATGGACGAGCCTCCCACCAGGTCGAAGAGGGCCGAGACGATCTCCCGCGCCGTACGGAAGGCGTGATAGCGGGCCAGCGCGGTCGCGGTGCGCAGCTGTGCGGTGGTCTCGTCGCCGCGCTCCAGGGCGGCCCACTGCTCCTCCAGGCTGGAGTAGACGCCGGCGCGCGCCGCGGCCAGCTCCATCTCCGCCCGGGCGAGGGCCGACTGCACGCGCGGGCTCTGCGTCCACGGCGTCCCGGTCTCCCGGTCCACCCGGGCGAGGGCGAGCTCCCGCACATGGTCGATGGCGGCGCGGGCGAGGCCCAGGGGGACCCCGGACATCTTGCGCAGGATCGCGTCGGGCGTGGCGTGCAGCGGGCCCGTGCGCCGCGGCACATGGAACGAGAAGGAGTGCTCCTCCGGCACGAAGAGGTCGGTCACCTTGTAGTCGCGGCTGCCGCTGCCGGCCAGCCCCGTCGTGAACCAGGTGTCCACGATCTCGTACTGATCGGGGCGGGCCACCATGACGCGCCACTCCACCGGGTCGCCGGTGACCGGGTCGGTCTCGGGCAGGCCGTCCTTGAACACCTGGCATCCCGCGACGAGGACGTCGCAGTGCGTGGAGCCGCTGCCGAAGCGCCAGTTGCCGGACACCCGGTAGCCGCCGGGCACGCGCTCGGCCCGCCCCTGCGGGTGGATCCAGCCGGAGTTGGGGGTGTCGAGCTCGCCGTAGAACTCCTGGGCCGCCTCCTCGGTGAGGTAGCCCGCGTAGATGCCCGAGTCCATGCCGATCATGGCGCACCAGGCGGTGGAGACGTCTCCGGTGGCCAGCGTCTCGATGAGCCGGGTCTGTTCCATGGACGTCAGCTCCGGTCCGCCGCGGTCCTTGGGCGCGGCGGCGCGGAACACGCCGCCCCGCCGGAGCAGGTCGACGACGTCCTCGGGGAGGTGACGGGCCGCCTCGATGGCGGCGGCCCGCTCGCGCAGGAACGGCACGGCCTCACGGGCGTGGCGGAGGATGTCCTCCGCGGTGTCGGGGATCTGCGGCGGTGCGATGGTCACGGTGTCCTCCGGTGGTGTGGGACGGTCAGGCGTAGCGGCCGGGTGCGATCACCTGGCGGGGGTCGAGGGTCTGCTTCAGCCGGCGGACGAGGTCCCGCGCGGCGGGGTCGGGCGAAAGCCGGTCCACCCACGCGTGGTGGTCGGAGTCGAGGCGGTAGGGGTGGAAGCCGGCCTCGGCGAACAGTTCGTAGGTGCGGTCGAGCGCCCGGTGCGCCCGCTCGGCGTCGCGCTCGGTGCGCGGGAAGCGGAAGTTGACGACCAGGTCGACCACGTCCGGGTCCAGGGCGTTGATGGTGGAGCCCGCCCGGACGCCGGTCTCCGCGTGGACCTGGGCGAGGAGTTCCTGGGCGCGGGCGATCGCGCGGCCGGTGAAGGGGACGAGCGGGAGGAAGAAGAGCCAGCCGCCGCCCTCGGCGTCGACCCGGTCCGCGTCCTGGCCGACGGCGTTCCTCAGCATCGCCTCGCTCCGCGAGGGGTCTCCGGCGTAGAGCCGCTCCACCGCCCGGGCGACGAGGTCGTCCTCCGCGGGAGGGTGCTCGTCCGAGCGCAGGACCCGGGTGAACAGGCCGCTGTGCTCGGCCTCTTCCTGGATGACCCGGGTGACCGCGGCCACGGACCGCTCGGTGCCGCTCACGCACAGATGGGCCAGGTAGGCCTCCGCGGCGCCGCCGTAGGACTCGTTGGAGACGCTGTCGTAGACCTTCAGGACCCCCGACACGAGTCCCTGCGCCGTCCAGCGCCGCAGTTCGTCGATGGCCTGCGTCAGCTTGTCGCCCGCGAATCCGAGGCGCAGGACGCGCTGGTCCTCCGGGCGGGGCAGCAGCCGTACGACACCCGCGGTGACGATGCCGAGGTCGGACTGGGTGAACAGGGCGAGCGGCGAGGGACCGAGGCCCTGCGGGTTGACCGCTCCCGGCCGCTCGCCGTCCGGCCACCAGCCGACGCGTATCAGCTCGCCGTCCGGCAGGACGACTTCGAGGCCGGCGAGGTCCAGGGTGCGCTGCCGGCGCAGGCCCACGCCCCGGTCGACGATGTTGCCGAGCACGCTGGTGTGGCCGGAGGAGGCGGTCACGTTCAGCATCCGGCCGGTGCCGGCGAGCAGCTCGGCCAGGCGCAGCTGGGTGACGCCCGGCTCCACGACGGCCCAGCCGCCTTCGACGTCGAGGTCGCGGACCGCGTCGAGTGCCCGCAGTTCCAGGGTCACCACCTCGTCGCGGGCCGGTTCCCGGGAGCCCAGGCCCCAGTTGCGGCCGGTGCTCAGGGCCTGCAGCCGGGGACCTCCCTCGGTCCGGGCGAAGGCCCGCACGATGTCGCGCACTTCGTCGACGGTGCGCGGCCGGACGATGCCGTAGATGTCGCGGGGGTCGAACATGCTGACGTTGGCGCCCGGCGGCAGGGGCTTCGACTTCTCACCGGCGGCCTGTACCGCGCCGGCCGGGATTCCTGCAGGGAGAACAGACAAGGGACACCTCACCGTTGCTTGGATCCGAGAGTTCCGCGGTGGAATATGAGAGGTTCGTCGTCTTCCGCGCCGTGTCCGATCGAGTCGACCCGGCTGAGGAACAGGCTGTGGTCCCCGCCCTGGAAGACCTGTTCCACGGAGCACCGCAGCGTGGCCAGGGCGCCCGGCAGGACGTCCCGTTCCACCACACCCTCCAGGGCGGTGCCCGCCGGCTTCTCCCGGGAGGCGAACCGTGCGGCGGTCGCTTCCTGCCGGGCACCGAGGAGGTGGACCGAGAAGGTCCGGCTGGCGGACAGGACGGGCAGGGCGCGTGCCGTGTGCGCCACGCTGACGAGGATGCGCGGCGGCGTCAGGGACACGGACATGAGGGCGTTGATGGTCATGGCCACGGCCGTCTCGCCCGTGCCGGTGCACAGCAGGGCGACGCCCGTGGGGAACAGGCGCATGGCCGAGCGCAGGTCCGCCGCCTCGGGCACCGGATCACGGAGTTCTACGCGGTGCGGATTGCTGTAAGCCGTCGTGGACACAGCCCCTCGATTCATCGTCTCGACGCTCCGGGAAATACGCTATTCAATTCACCGGAGAATTGACCACTGGTAATTCAGGTAATTCTCGGGCTACTTGCCCTACTCATCCGAGTAGAAAGCGTCGGGCCGGCGTGGTCCCGAACGCGAAGAAGCGCGTCGCCGGGGGGAAACGGCGACGCGCTTCGGTCACGTGCGTGCGCGGGGAACGGGGGCGGAGTCAGGCCAGGGTCAGCACCGCCTTGCCCCGCACCCGGCGGCCGACGATGTCGTCCGCCACCTCGGCGGCCGCCTGCCAGTCGGCCACCCGGCCCACGCTCACCGTCAGCCGGCCGTCGGCGACCAGACCGGCCAGGTGCGCCAGGTCGGCGGCGCTGCCTCCGCCGTCCTGGTGGCCGACGAGCGTGAGCCGCTTGCCGACCAGCTGGTAGGGCGCCAGCGGGGTGTCCTGCCCGGACGCCGCTCCGACGGAGATCACGGTGCCGCCGTCGGCCATGGAGCCGAGGAGCGCGCCGAGCTGCGGGCCGCCGACGTTGTCCAGCAGGACGTCGACCGGCTCGTCGATCTCGGCCGGCTTCGTCACCACGCTCTTCACGCCCAGCTCCGCGAGTCCCTCCCCGCGGGCCGGGGCGCCCACGACCGCGACCACCTCGGCGCCCTGCAGCCGGGCGAGTTGCACGGCGAAGTGCCCGACGCCGCCCGACGCGCCGGTGACGGCGACCCGGTGACCGGGCCTGACACCGGCCCGGCGCAGCGCGCGGAGGGCGGTCAGCCCCGCCACGGGCAGCGCCGCCGCCCTCACGAAGTCGACCTCGTCCGGCAGCACGGCGAGTTCGCCGACGTGCACCGCACGCAGCTCCGCCCAGCCGCCGCCCAGTCCCCAGGTGACGACCCGGGCACCGGCCGCGGGCCCGGCGCCCGAGGCGGCGGCCCGCTCCACCGTGCCCGCGGCGTCCCAGCCCGGGACCTCGCCCTCCGGGGCGGCGGCGTTGCCGGTCGCGGGCAGCTCCCCGTAGTTGAGGGAGGTCGCGGCGATCCTGACCAGGACCTCGTCCGGGCCCGGCACCGGATCGGGTACGTCGGCGAGACGCAGCCCGCCGGGTGCGGAGTGATCGATGACAAGTGCTCGCATGGCTCAACCCACTTCTGTGCGGTGGTGCATCGGACGGACGCCCGATGGCGGTATCGACCGGGCGCGGCGTCCGGTCAGAGGTTGGATCCCCCGTCCACCGCCACCGAAGCCCCGGTGACGAACGCCGCCTCGGGGGACGCGAGGTACGCCACCGTGTGAGCGATCTCGTCGGCGTTCCCGTACCGGCCGAAGACGTTCTGCGAGCGCTGGTAGTCGGCCGAAGGACCGTCCGCCGGGTTCATGTCGGTGTCGATGGAGCCCGGTGCCACCTGGTTGACGGTGATCCCGCGCGGTCCCAGGTCGCGCGCCAGGCCGAGGGTGAGGCCCGAGATCGCGGCCTTGCTCATGGCGTAGGCGGTCATGCCGGGTCCGGGCACATGGGTGGCGAGGCAGCTGCTGATGTTGACGATCCGTCCGCCGCTGCCCATGTGCCGGGCGGCGGCCTGGGCCGTGAGGAAGGCGCCGCGCGTGTTCACGTCGAGCGTGCGGTCCAGGATGTCGAGCGACAGCTCCTCCAGGGACGGCATCGACATGTCCATGTAGCCGGCGTTGTTGACCAGGATGTCGATGCGCCCGAACTCGCGGGCCACCGCGTCCACGGCCGTCCGCACGGCCTCCGGGTCACTGGCGTCGGCGGCGATCGCCAGGCTGCGGCCTCCCGCCGCGCGGATCTCCTCGGCGACGGTCTCGGCCTGGTCCTTGTTCCGGGCGAACGTGAGAGCGACATCGGCCCCGTGCGCGGCGAGCCGGCGCGAGATCGCGGCGCCGATGCCCCGATTCCCTCCGGTGACCAGGGCTATTTTTCCGGCGAGATTCCTGACGTTGTCCATGGGACCGGACTTTAGGGTCGGCGAAGAACGCCCATCAAGGGGAATCGGCTGCTCCGACGCTTTTCTACTCGGTCCGGTAGAAGCGAGTAGGCCGGCGACTACCCACGCCACTAGTGGAGGTCCGGCCGGACGCGTCCTAGCCTCTTTTCCATTGCCCGGCGTGAGAGGAATCCGGTCGCCTGCCGACGAAAGCGCAAACGGGCCGGGAATGCCGATCCGCTCGCCCTCGTCACAGCCCAAGAGGTGGAACCCATGTCATCAGCACGTCTCGGCCGCAGGTCCGTCCTGGCGGGCGGCGCGGCAGCGGTCGGTGCCGCGGCGCTGACGGCCGCGCCGCCGGCCGCAGCGGCGGCCGCCTCCGGTGCCCGCGCCGCCCACGGTGCCCCCACCGCCGTCGGCGCGAAGGTGTCCGCGCGTGATCCCCGCTACGAGCTGCTGACCACCGGCATCAACAAGCGGCACGTCGCGCGCCCCGAGTACATCAAGATGATCCGCTCCGCGGCGGACGCGGAGGGAGCGCTGCGCGACGCGTTCCGCCTGGGCAAGCGCGTGTCGGTGCGCAGCGGCGGACACTGCGTCGCGGACTTCACCTGCAATCCCGAGGTGGAGGTCATCCTGGACTTCTCGGAGATGACCGGCGTCGGCTACGACCCGCGCTTCCGCGCGTTCTACGTGGAGGCGGGCGCCCGGCTCTACAACGTCTACGAGGCCCTCTACAAGGGCTGGGGCGTCACCATCCCCGGCGGGGTCTGCCACAGCGTCGGGGCCGGCGGGCATGTGTCGGGCGGCGGCTACGGCATGCTCTCCCGGGCGTACGGCCTGGTGGTCGACCACCTCTACGCGGTGGAGGTCGTCACCGTGGACGCGGCCGGCAAGGTGCGCACGGTCGTCGCCACGCGGGAGGAGGACGACCCGAACCGCGACCTGTGGTGGGCGCACACCGGCGGTGGCGGCGGCAACTTCGGCCTGGCCACCCGCTACTGGTTCCGCTCGCCGGAGGCCACCGGCAGCCGGCCGGAGGACCAGCTGGTCAACCCGCCGTCCCGGGTGTGGGTCAGCGCCGTCGACTTCCTCTGGGACCAGCTCGACGAGGCCTCGTTCAGCCGTCTGCTGAAGAACTTCGGCTCCTGGCACGAGCGGCACAGCGGTCCGGACGACGAGTACCGTCACCTGAGCAGCCTGTTCAACGTCAACGCCAGGGCCTTCGGCCGGCTCAGCCTCTACACCCAGATCGACGCGACCATTCCCCGCTCACGTGCGCTCCTCGACGCGTATCTGGCGGAGCTGCTCGACGGGACGGGCCTCGAAGCGGTGCCGATGGACCGGCCCAGCGGTGAACTCGCGTCCATGCCGAACTACTTCCGCCCGGCCGAGCTGCCGTGGCTCGCGGCGGCCCGGATGCTGGGCGCCCCCGACCCGGTGGGTGCCAACCCGATCGCGCGCGTGGGCCTGAAGGCGGCCTACTTCCGCAAGAACTTCACGGACCACCAGGTGGCCGCCCTCTACCGCGCCCTGTCCGACCCGGCGCCGGACAACCGGGACACCACGCTGGTCCTGCTGTCCTTCGGCGGCCGGATCAACGGCGTCGCACCGCACGCGACCGCCAGCGCCCAGCGCGACTCGGCCTTCAAGGTGATCTTCCAGAACATCTGGTCCGACGAGCGGCGCGACGAGCGGTACATGCGGTGGATCAGGGACTGGTACCAGGACGTCTTCGCCGAGACCGGAGGCGTGCCGGCGATCGACGGCGTGACCGACGGCACGTACATCAACTACCCGGACACGGACATGGCGGATCCCCGCTACAACCGGTCCCGTCTGCCCTGGCACGCGCTGTTCTACAAGGACAACTACCGCAGGCTGCAGAAGATCAAGCGCCGCTGGGACCCGACCGACTACTTCCGCCACTCGCTGTCCATCAAGGCAAGCCGTTGACGCGGGCCCGGTGCGGCGGCGCGGGCTCCGGCAGCCGCGCCGCCGCCCCGGGCCGACCGGAGGTTGAGCAGCAATGACCGATACAGCGGTGATCGACATACGCTCCGTCACCGAGGACGACCTTCCCGCCTGGACCCGCACCTGGGGCAACGGGTATCTGCACCCGTACACCGAGAGCAGCGTCGAGGCCCTGCGGTCGACGACGGCGCGGGACCGGCTCATCGGGGCCTTCGACATGGACCGGTGTGTCGGTACCTACCGGAGCTCCGCCCAGGAACTCACCGTGCCGGGCGGCGCCTTCCTGCCCGCCTCGGCCATCTCGAAGGTCAGCGTCGCCGGCACGCACCGCCGCCGGGGACTGCTGAACAGGATGGTGGCGATGGACCTCGAAGGCGCCTTCGAGCGCGGAGAGCCCGTCGCCGTCCTCGACGCCGCGCAGTACCCGCTCTACGGCCGCTACGGATTCGGGCCCGCCACGGCGATGGCCTGGTTCGAGATCGACGTGCACCGGGCCCGCCTGGATCCCGCGCGGACCGCCGACACCTCCGGTGTGCTGCTCGTCGACGCCCGCGAGTACCTCAAGGCCGCGCCGCGGGTGTACGAGCGGCTGCGCGCCGAGCAGCCCGGAGCGCTGCGCCGCGACGAGCCGTGGTGGCAGGAGGCCGCCGGGCAGGGGTCGGGGGGCGGCCGTTCCGAGCCCTTCTTCGCCCTGCACTTCGATCCGGACTCGGGCGAGGCGGACGGTCTGCTCAGCTTCAGCGCCGAGGAGACCTGGGGCGCCATGCTGCCCCAGTCGCCGCTGTGGATCCGCGACCTGGTCGCCGTGTCCGCGCGGGCGGAGGCGGCGCTGCTGCGCTACGCCGTGACGGTCGACTGGGTGACCACGGTCCACCTGCCCTACCGCGCCCCCGACACGCTGCTCCCGCTGTGGCTCGGCGACCCGCGGGCGGCCCGGATCAGCGCGCTCAGCGACTACATGTGGCTGCGCGTCCTCGACACGCCCCGCACACTGGCCGCCCGCACCTACGGCATCGAGGCGGGTCTGGTGCTCGAGGTGACCGATGCCGCCGGGTACGCGGCCGGCCGGTGGCTGCTCGACGGCGCACGGGACGGAGCCTCCTGCGCCCGGACCACCCGCGCCGCGGACCTCAGGATCGACGTCCGGGACCTCAGCTCCCTGTATCTGGGGGACGAGTCGGCCACCCGCCTGTCGGTGCTCGGCAGAACCGAGGAGCTGCGGCCGGGTGCGCTCGCGCGCGCGGACGCGATGTTCCGCACCGGACGCCGTCCGTGGTCACCGCGCGCCGTCCGGGGAGCGCGCTACCAGGCGGGAGCGCCGTGACGACCGCCGGCTTCCGGACCGCCCCCGACTATTGGACCGAGCGATTCAAAACGTGCTACGGTCATTCCATGGCCCGACCGAGGATGTTCGACGAGGAACGGGCCCTGGACGCGGCGATGCGCACGTTCTGGGAGAAGGGCTACGAGGCCACTTCCACCCAGGACCTGTGCGAAGCCACCGGCCTGGGGCGCAGCAGCATCTACAACACGTTCAAGAGCAAGCACGACCTCTTCGAGCGCGCACTGGCCCACTACATCGAGACCATGACGACCACCCAGCTGGGCGTCCTGGAGGACACGCGGCGCAGCGCCGCCGACCGCATCCGCACCCTGTTCGCCATGGTCGTCGACGGCGAGACCGAGCACCGGTCCGGCGGTCGCAGCCTGGGCTGCCTGACCGTGAACACCACGGTCGAACTGGCAGCCCGCGACAGCCGGGCGGCGGAGATGCTGGAGCGCGACACCGCACGCAGGCTCGCGGTGCTGCGCGCGGTGGTCGAGGAGGGCCGCCGGGACGGCAGCATCACCTCGCGGCGGGACGCCGGAGCGCTGGCCCGCTTCATCAACGCGGCGATCGGCGGCATGCGCATCTCCAGCCAGGGCGGTGCCGACCGCGCCGCACTGGAGTCGATCGCCGAGGTCACCCTTGACGCACTGACGCACTGACGCACTGACGCACACAGGCGGATCGCCCCACCGGTCCGTCACCCACGCCGGCGCCCCGGCCCCGTCCCGGGCTCCGGCTGCCCCTGCCCTGGTTTTGAACTGATCAATCCATAATTCAAGGAGACCGAACGTGCCTCGCGCCGTATACGTCCTGGCACTCGGCATCTTCGCCATGGTGACCAGCGAGTTCGTGGTCGCCGGACTGATGCCGCAGATGGCCGACGGCCTGAACGCCACCATCCCGCAGATCGGATACCTCATCACCGCGTTCGCGGTGGCCATGGCGGCCGGCGGGCCGTTCCTCACCATGGCGGTCATGAAGCTCCCCCCGCGCACGGCGCTGATGGTGCTGTTCGTCATCTTCCTGGCGGGCAACGTCCTCGCGGCCACCGCGACCGGCTACGCCACGATGATGGCCGCGCGGATCATCACCGGCATCGCCTCCCAGGCCTTCTTCGGCGTGGGCATCTCGATGATCGCCCAGATCACCCGGCCCGAGATCCGCGGCCGCGCGATCGCGGTCGCGATGAACGGCCTCATGCTCGGCACCCTGCTCGGACTGCCCATCTCCACGCTGGTCGGCGAGCGGTTCGGCTGGCGCGCGGCGTTCTGGACCATCACCGGCATCACCCTGCTCGCCGCCGTGGCCACCCTGTTCGGCGTGCCCCGCATCGAGCGCGCCGAGGGCGGCGGCGGCCTCCGCCAGGAGATCGGCGTCTTCCGCAAGCCCAAGCTGTGGCTGGTGCTGTGCACCAGCACGCTCATCATCGGCGCCACGTTCTCGGCCTTCAGCTACTTCAACCCGATCCTCACCGACCTCGCCGGCTTCTCCGCCGGCACCGTCCCCGTCCTGCTGATCGCCTACGGTGCCGCGACGGTCGTCGGCAACAACATCGTCGGCCGCTTCGCCGACCGCCACACCGTCCCCGTCCTCGCCGTCGGCCTCGTGCTCAACACGGTGTTCCTGACCGGCTTCGCGCTCCTCGCCGACCTGCCCGTACCGGTCGTGATCTGCATGATGGGCATCGGCCTGGTCGGCGTCACCATGAACCCGGCCATGGCGACCCGGGTCCAGCGCACCGGGAACGCCGGCCCGCTGGTCAACACCGTCCACTCCTCCTTCATCACCCTCGGCATCATCCTGGGCTCCGCCATCGGCGCCGTCGTGATCGACGCCTGGGGACTGCGGGCCCCGCTGTGGCTGGGCGCGATCATGGCCGTGCTCGGTCTGGCGACCGTGCTCCCCGACCTCGGTCGCCGCTCGGCCCCCGCGGCCGCGGCCGCGCCGGAGCCGGCCGCGGCCGCCGCCGTACCGAGCGGCAGCGCCTCCGCCAAGCAGGCCGAACAGGTCTGAGCGCGCACGAGACGGGCGGCCGACATCCTGCCGGCCGCCCGTTTCGTGTACGGCGCGCCGCGAGGCCCCGCGCACCGGGTACGACGCCGGCTACGCGGCCCCGCGCGGCTCCTCGTCCAGCGTGACCGTGCAGGAGAACAGCTCGCCGTCCGCCTGGCTGCAGGTGACGGCCAGCCGGGGACGCCCCACGACGTCGCTCCCGGTCCGCCGTGCCTCCACCCAGCTGGGGGCGTCCAGTTCCGCGTACCGGTGGAACCGGACGTCCATCGCGATCACGCTCACCGGGGTCCGTTCCGACACGGCGTGCGCCGCCTGGCGCACCGCTTCGAGCAGCAGCATGCCCGGGGCGTGGTCGACGGGGTGGTCGAAGAGCGTCGGGTGGTCCGTGTCGACCCTCAGCTGCCAGCGGTGCGGGGCGTCGGCGGGCGAAAGGACGACGTCTCCGGCGTCCGTTCTGCCCACGTGCCGGGCGTCGACGGCGGGTGGCACGGGTATCGGCCGTACGGCGGCCAGGTCCCCGTGGTCGCCGCGCAACCGCCGGTAGACGGCCGGCGCCTGGATCGTGAAGCGGCTGACGGCCGTGGCCAGCGGCCTTCCGTGACGGACGACGTCGTAGGCGAGCGAGAGCGCCACGACGTTCTCCCTGCGGCGCACCACCTCCCGTGCCGTGACGCGGAGTTCGAGTTCCGCGGCCGAGCCGTCGGCGCGCAGCAGGTCGGGGTTGAGGCACCAGGTGAAGCTGTCCCACACCAGATGGTGGCCGAACGGCACGCCGTACGCCTCGTGGGCGAGCAACGGGAAGGACTGGCGGATGGTCTCCGTGAGTAACAGCGGGTCGTGCCGGTGGTCGCGCACGGCGTAGAAGGCGTGGCCGGGCGGCCACCGGGCGGTGACGACGAACCGGTCGTCGGCGATCCGCCGCCATCCCGTCAGAAGCACTTCGGCGGCGTTCCGTTTGTGAACCGACCGCTGGGCCACCGTGGTCGGGGCCTGGGCAGCGGAAACGAGGGCACAGGACGTGGACAACATCACTCCCGTTCGACGCGTCCCGCCGGCGGCCGCGCCACAAGGCGCAGCGACTGCGGCTGGACGATGTGATCAGTTGCATGTAAACGTAAGGGACGTTCTTTTTTCTGTCGAGGAGGCGTCGGGAGCAACGATGACGCGATGTAGAGGAGCGGGCTGATGACGCGCCTGCCACAGGAACGCGCCCTGCGCACCCGCGAGATACTGCTGCGCGCGGGAGCCGAGGCGTTCGACGAGTACGGCTACGCGGGCGCCAGCATCGCCCGCATCCTGGAGCGGGCCGGCGTCACCGCCGGTGCCATGTACTTCCACTTCAAGTCCAAGGAGGGCCTGGCCCTCGCCGTCATGGAGGCGCAACCCCAGCAGATCCAGCCGAAGCTGGCCTCCGACGGGCTGCAGCGCCTGGTCGACATCACGCTCGTGTGGGCGTGCGAACTCCAGGTGAACCCCCTCCTGCGAGCAGGTGTGCGCCTCTCGGTGGAACAGGGAAGCTTCGGCGTCCAGGACCCCTCCTCCTACCTCGGCTGGCGGGAAATAATGGTCCAGTGCCTGGAAGACGCCGAGAAACAGGGCGAGTTGACGGGAGACGCCCGTTCCGAGGACATCGCCGAGTTCCTGGTCGGGGCATGCACCGGAATCCAGCTGTACTCCCAACTGGTGAGCAGCCGGCGCGACTTGCCGGAGCGCACCGTCCGCATGTGGCGCATGCTGCTGCCGGGGTTCGCACCGCCCGAGGTGATCGCACGGATCGACCTGGATCCGCGCCGGGGTGAGACGGGATGAGCCTGCGCATCGCGGTCGCCGGCGCCGGCGGAACGGTCGGCCGCCGGCTCACCGCCCTGCTCGCCGCCGACCATGACGTCCTGTCGCTGACCAGGTCCCCCGAGCGGGCCGCCCGGCTCGGCGTGCACGGCCGCCTCGTCCGCGCGGACTTCGACGTGCCGGGCGGACTGGACCGGGCCATGGAGGGGGCGGACGCCCTCTTCGTCGTCACCTTCGACCCCGCGAGCCCGCGCCATGACGCGCACCTCCTGCACGCGGCGACGACGGCCGGCGTGCGCCATGTGGTGAAGCTGTCCGCCCTGGCGGTCACCGATCCGGACGCGCAGGACCTCGTCACCCGCTGGCAGCGGGAATGCGAACGGCTCTGGCAGGCGTCGGGCATGACGTGGACGCTCCTGCGCCCCCGTGCCTTCATGTCCAACTGCCTGGCGTGGGCCGGCTCCGTGCGCGCCGGCGAGCCGGTGGCGACGCTGTACGGCGACGCGCCGAACGCCTGCGTCGACCCCGCGGACGTGGCCGAGGTCGCCGCCCGCGCCCTCACCGGTGCCGAGCACGCCGGCCGGGCCTACGCACTGACCGGGCCGGCCGCCCTGTCGGCGCGGGAGCAGGTCGAGCAACTCGCGGCCTGCCTCCACCAGCCCCTGAGACACCTGGAACTGACCGAGGATCAGGCGATGGCACGCTGGCTCGCCCGCTATCCGCGCCCCGTCGCCGAGGCGCTGCTGGAGAGCGCACGCCGCCAGGCCGCCGGCGCCAAGGCGTCCGTGACGCACGACGTGGCACGCGTGACCGGCCGACCGCCGGCCGAGTTCGCGGCCTGGGCCCGCCGGAATCGCGCCGCGTTCGGCTGACGGCGCGGCACGGCACGAGCGGCAGGGCCGGGGCACACCGAGAGAAGGATGAAGGACGCGTGATTCTGCACGGCAAGACCATCATGATCACGGGCTGTTCGAGCGGCATCGGCGCCGCCGCGGCCCGGCTCTTCGCCGCCGAGGGCGCCAACGTGGTGCTCATGGCCCGGCGGGAGGACCGCCTGCGGGACCTGGCGGAGGAGATCGCCGAGAGCGGGGGCACGGCGGTGGCCGCGGCCGGTGACGTGGTGCGCGAGGAGGACGTCGCGCGCGCCGTGGCCACGGCGGTGGAGCGGTTCGGACGGCTGGACGGGGCCTTCAACAACGCCGGGTGGGCGTCGGTCGGGCGGCTGCTGCACGAGACGGACCCGGCCGATTTCGACCGGGTCATGGACGTGAACGTCCGGGGCGTCTGGAACTGTCTGCGCAGCCAGATACCGGCGATGCTGGCCGACGGACTCGGCGGCTCGATCGTGAACACCTCCAGCGTGGCGGGCGTTCAGGCGCCCGGCTCCGGTGCCCCGTACGTCGCGGCCAAGCACGCGGTGCTCGGGCTGACCCGCGCCGCGGCGGCCGAGTACGGGGAGCGGGGCATCCGGGTGAACGCCCTGGTCGTGGGCAGCGTCAGGACCGAGCTCATGGACGAAGTCCTCGACAAGGCACCGGAGTTGGAGCACCGCTTCGTGAACCGTTCGGTCCAGAAGCGGATGGCGGTGCCTCAGGAGGTCGCCGAGGCCGCGGCCTGGCTGTGCAGCGAACGGGCCTCGTTCGTCACCGGCACCGCCATGGCGGTGGACGGCGGCTGGACCGCCGCCTGACTCCGGGCGTCGCGTCACGCGGTCAGGCGCACCGCGCGCCGCGACAGCACGTCGTAGGCGTACGCGGCGGACACCATCGTCATGTGGTGGTGCCACCCCGGGAAGGACCGCCCCTCGAAGTCCGTCAGCCCGAAGTCCTCGCCGAGGACGCGCACGGTGGACTGCACCACCTGCTGTCGCCGCATCAGGGACAGCACCTCCCGTACGCCTCGGCGGCGCAGGGCGCTGATCCAGTACTGGGGCGGGGTTCGCCCGTCGGCGGAGCTCAGGACGAGCAGCCGGTGGAAGGGTCCCCCGCCACCGGGAGCGGTGCCGGCGGCACCGGGCAGCCGGACGAGCGCGGAGCTCAGTCGCGCCGGCCCCGCCCCGTCGGCGAACCGGGCCGGGAACACCTGCCGTTGCCCCGTCGTGCCCTCCTCGAAGAGGCGCTCGGCCGTCGTGACCGGGGAAGGCGGCGCGATGCCCCGCGAGGGCGCCATCGCGCGGGCGGCCTCCAGGACCGGCTGGTCGGGCCGTACCCGGACGAGGAACTCCCTCCTGTCGCGGGCCAGGGCACCGGTGAGCAGGGCCGGATCGCCGGTGGCCGTCAGGTCGGCCACGAGCGGCGCCCGCTCCGAGCGCCTCAGCAGATCGGCGGTCTCCGCCATCTCCAGGGCCTGTTCCCACGCCGAGCCGGACCCGGCCTCGTCGGGGATGCGCGCCAGTCGCCGCAGCTCGGCGTCGCCGCTCCACACCGGGTCCAGGACGAGCCGCCAGTCCACGGGGATCGCCTCGGACTCCGAGGCGAGGAACAGACCCACGCCGATCTGGCAGTTGACCGTGGCGCCCAGTTCGGGCACGAAGCGCCGGTGGACGCCGACCGACCGGTGACCGCGCTTCTCGGACACGACCGTCCGGGTGACCCACGCGTACTCCGGCAGCTCGCGGGCCGCCATGCGGGCGAGCACGGTCCGCGGTTCGCTCCAGCCCCACGGACTCGAGGTGATGAACTGCTGCAGCGCCTGAGCGGCACTCCTCTCGCACGGAAGCTGCCGGGCGAGCCGCTTCATCGTCTTGCGGCCCGGTGCGTTCAGCAGGCCGCGCAGGTACACATCGGCCCAGCGGCGCTGATCGACACGAGGCAGGCTGCCGAAGACCGTCTCGACGAACTCGGCCAACGGCGTTCCGCACGTCGACGCTGAACCCGTGATGCGCTGGTTGAGCATGATGCTTCCGTCCCCCTAGCGGCTTTGATGAGACCCGCGACCCAAGAAACATAGCAAGCGTTCTCTCTTTTTTGAGATCAGTTTCGGCCGTTGACCTCCCGACGGGGCTGGTCGGCCGTACGTTGGATGACGAGGAGTTGGAAAGCCATGTCTCAGTATTCGGAATCGTGTCCGTCACAGGAGAAGGCCGGAGTGAAGCAGGTACGAGCGGTACGGACACGACGTCTGATCCTGGAGGCCGCGGCCGACCAGTTCGACCGCAAGGGATACGCCGGCACTCCGCTGACGTGCGTCACCAAGTCCGCCGACATCTCCATGGGCGCGCTGACCTTCCACTTCCCCACCAAACTGGACCTGGCGGACGCCGTGGAGTCCTCGGGCATCCAGCTGACCCGGCTCGTCACGGGGCGCATCGGCGAACTCGCGGCCCCGCCCCTGAGCAAGGCGCGGTCGCTGACCCTGTCGATCGCCCGGCTCCTGGAGGAGAGCACCATGGTGCGCGCGGCCGCGCGGCTGACCCGGGAGCGCTCGATCCACGGCGCCTGGACCGACGCCTGGCTCGCCAGCCTGACCGAGCTGCTCACCACGGCGCACGAGCAGGGGCGGCTGCGCGGCGGGGTCGTCCCGGCGGCGCTCGCCGAGTCGGTGCAGTTCCTCATCACCGGCATCGAGGAGTGCGCCCGCTGCACCAGCCCCCGTGCGGACCGCGACACGACGGCCGTCCACTGTGCCGCGCGGACCTGGGACCTGTTGCTGCACGGCGCGATGGCGCCCAACCAGCCGGGCAGGCAGGCGACTTGACCTAGTAGGCACCGCGTGCATCGCCGAACTTGCGCCGCCTCGCGCCGCGGGTGAGATTTTATTCGGCGACGCCGCCGCCGCACGACCGCTCGGGCGGCCGCCACCCTCGTCACTGGCGACGATCGTGCTGGTGCCGCCCTTCGGCCGGTCGGAACACCGGTCCCGTGCCCCAGTCCTTCCCCATCCGTCGCCCAGCCCCCCTCGACAGAAGGTGACCGACACGTGAAAGCAGTGCTGGAGGCCGGGTCCCGCCCCTTGCGTGGCCGACCGGCCGAGATCTCGGCGCTTCGTCACGCGATCCACGGCCCGGACCACGCGAGAAGCGTGCACATCTCGTTCGAAGGGACGCCCGGCATGGGCAGATCCCGTCTGCTCGCCGAGGCCGGAGCCCTGGCGGTGGCATCCGGTGCCACGGTGATCCGCGGTCTGCACGAGGACCACGAGGGGTTCGACGGTCCCCTCGTCGTCCTCCTGGACGACGTCCACTGCTCCGACGCCTCCGATGTGAGACGGCTCGCGGACCTGCGCATGAGGGCCGCGAACGTGCCGGTCGTGTGGTGCACCAGCCGACGGTGGGGCCGGCCCAACAGCCCGGTCGACATCGCCCTGGCCTCCGCCGCCGGGCATCAGCGGCTGTTCCGGCTCGGCGCCCTGGACGACCGGGCGGCCCAGGAGATGGCGCACGACCTCCTCGGCCTGCGGCTGGACGCCGAGCTCACCCGCATGGTGGCCGCGGTGTCCGGCCACCCCCAGGCCCTCGACGTGCTCGTCGGGGGACTGCTGGACGAGGGGAAGCTGGAAGCCGGCGCGGTCGCGCACCTCGCCCGTCCCGCCCTGCCCGAGCGCTTCACCTCACTGGTGCGGCGCTATCTGCAGGACTGCTCGCCCTCGTCCGCCCACATGCTCTCCGTCGCCTCGGTCGCGGGCAGCCGCGTGACGTTCGCGGAACTCGCCGAGATCCTCGGGGTGAAGCCCTCCCGTCTGCTGCCGGACCTGCAGGAGGCCATGGTCTCCGGTCTCCTGACCGAGCACGAGGACGGCGTACGTTTCGCGAACGAGCTGTTCCGGTGCGTCGTGCTGAACTCGATTCCCGCCACGGCTCGGGCCGCGGTGCGCGAGCAGATGGACCAGTACCGGGCGACGCGCTTCGCGGCGGCGCCCCGGATGTCCGACGCGCCCCACCGTCACCCCGCCTCCCCCGCCGCCGTCAAGCCGGTACGGGGGTTCATGACGGTGTGCCAGTCGGGTGCGGACGCCGGCCCCTCCGGCCCGCCCCGCGCCTCGAACGCGGTGACGCGCATGAGCGACCGGCACGCGGGTCCGTCCGGCGGCGCGCTGCCTTCCGCCGCGCGGGACAGGACCACGATCCCGGGCTGGGACGAGCTGTCGGAGAAGCAGGTCGTCATCGCCGGGCTCACGGCGGACGGACTGACGAACAAGGAGATGGCCGAGCGCCTCTACCTGTCACCCCACACGGTCAACTACCACCTGCGCAAGATCTTCCAGGCGCTGTCGGTCCGCTCGCGCAACGACCTGATCCGCCTCGTGCACGCGCCCGCTCCGCCGCCGCGCCCCCTGCTCCCGGACACCGGGCCGCGGGAGGACGGGCAACTGCGCGGAAGGGGAGCGGCCTGAGCATGCGCCGCGGGGCCGGCCGGGCCCGGGTCAGACGTCTCCCGCGAAGTCCAGATCGCCGCTCCGGTCCTCGGCGGCCGCCGTCACCACCGGCCGCGGCCGCCGCCAGGGGCGCGCGATCGGGTGGGTGACACCGGACCACCAGGCCTCGGCCGGGATCTTGCCCGCCGGCTCGAAGGGCTCGCCGGGCCGCGGCAGCGCGACGGCCTGCCCGGCCTCGTCGGCCGCGTCCTTGGTCCACTCCCCCGGCTCGGCCCACGCGTGCGGCGCCAGGTTGAAGGTGCCCCAGTGGATCGGCAGCAGCACGCCGTGCGGGCTGCCGCCCTGCAGGTCGAGATGGGCGCGCAGGCCCTCGGCCGGGGTCATGTGGATGTCGGGCCAGTACTCGGAGTAGGCGCCGATCTGGATCATGGTGGCGTCGAAGGGGCCGTGGGCCGCGCCGATCTCCTCGAAGCCGGAGAAGTAGCCGGTGTCGCCGCTGTGGTAGACGCGGTGCTCGGGGCCCTCGACGGCCCAGGAGGCCCACAGGGTGTGCTGCTGGTTGCGCAGCCCGCGGCCGCAGAAGTGGCGGGCGGGGGTCGCGGTGAGGCGCAGGTCGCGGACGGTGGTGGACTCGGTCCAGTCGAGCTCGCGGATCCGGGCGGCGGACACGCCCCAGCGCTCCAGGTGGGCGCCGACGCCGAGCGGGACCGCGAAGACGGTGCCGGTGCCGGCCAGCGCCTTGATCGTGGGCAGGTCGAGGTGGTCGTAGTGGTCGTGGCTGATCACCACGACGTCGACCGGGCCGAGGGCGGCCAGCGGCACGGGGACCGGGTGCAGCCGCTTGGGGCCCGCGAAGGCGAAGGGCGAGCAGCGGTCGCCCCAGACCGGGTCGAAGAGCACCCGGTGCCCGTCGATCTCGGTGAGGACGCTGGAGTGGCCCATCCAGGTGAGGCGGAGGCCGGTGGCCGGCGGCCGGGCCAGGTCGGCCACCGTGGTGGGGTGCACGGGGATCCGGCCGGCCGGGGCGCGGCGCACCCGGGCCTCCTTCTCGAAGTAGATCTTGGCGAACTCGACGGCGCCGCCGGACGGCCGGTGCCGGGTGGACTCGGGGTTCACGAAGACCCCGTCGGCGAAGTTCGGGGACCGGCGGATGCGCTCCAGGCGCTCCCCCGCCGGGTCCGCGCCGAAGGCCGCGGGGCGCAGCGCGCGCAGCCGGGCCCGCAGCGTGTGGTCGGAGCCAGTGCCGGTCACGAGACCTCCTGAACCTGGAGTCGAGGGTCCCCCCATTATGGGCGGCTCGCGCCGAAGCGCGCCGGGCCGGGCCCTCGGCCGGGATCCGCCCCGGTCACGGGCTGTGTAGGGTGCCGCAGGTGGCGAGAGTGCGGTGGAGCGTGGCGGAGCGGCGGGAGGCGCTGCTGCGGGCGGCCGTCGTGCAGATCGAGGCCCGGGGCGTCGCGGCGGTCCGGATCGCCGACGTGGCCGCGGAGCTCGGGGTGAGCAACGCACTGGTGCTCTACCACTTCGCGACCAAGGAACAGCTGGTCGCGGCCGCCTTCGCGCACGCGGCCGAGGAGGACCTGGCCCGGCTGCGCGCCCTGCTCGGGCGGCGCACCACGGCCGTGCGGCGGCTGCGGGCGGCGGTCCGCTGGTACGCCCCGACCGGCCGGGCCAAGGGCTGGCGGCTGTGGATCGAGAGCTGGGCGGCGGCGCTGCGCGAGCCGGCGCTGCGCGAGGTCGCCGGTGCGCTGGACCAGGCGTGGAAGCGGGAGCTGGCGGCGGTGCTCGCCGAGGGCGCGGCGGCCGGGGAGTTCCGCTGCCCGGACCCGGTCGCCGCGGCCTGGCGGCTCACCGCGTTCCTCGACGGCCTGGCCGTGCAGATGACCTCGTACGCCGGTTCGCTCTCCCGCGCCACGATGCTGCGGTGGGCGGACGCGGCGCTCGACCGCGAGCTGGGGCTGCCGGCGGCCCCGGCCTGACCTCGGCGGACGGCCTGGCTTCAGCAGACGAGGCTGAGCGGCGGGCGCCAGACCCGGCCGTCGCCCGCGGTGCCCGGGGTGGGTGCGTACGACAGCGGGACGACGTGGGTGGCGGCCGTGGCCTCGTTGCGGGTGCCGCGCCACAGGTCGATGATCTGCCAGGGCCGTCCGTCGAGCACGGCGACCGTCCTGGGCTGGCCGCCGCAGCTGTTGCCGTTGAAGACGCGGCGGCCGTTCGCGGGCGCGCTCCAGCCGACGTTGCCGGGCGCGCTCCAGCCGGAGTAGAGCGAGGGCGCGGTGGCGTAGCCGATCGGGGTGCCGGCGCAGTAGCCGCAGGCGGGATCGGCGTAGGTGAGGACGTAGCGGGCCTGTACGGGGTCCCAGTAGCCGCCCGGCCCCTCGACCGTGCCGAGCCCGGCGACCTTGCGCACCCCGATGCCGTGGCCGCCGCTGCCCCAGGTGTCGAGTTCCTCGATGTTGATCTGTGCGCTGCCCGCGAGCGTGCAGACGAGGGCGGGGCGGCCGCCGGGGGCGCCGGAGGCGATGAAGCCGAAGTCCCCGTTGCCGGTGCAGAAGGAGAGCGAGGGCTTGTGGTACGAGCCGTTCGGGGTGACGCCGGGCCCGCAGGGGCCGGCGGCGGAGGCGCAGCCCATCACGTTGTAGGCGTTCGTGTGGTCGGCCGAATAGTGCCGGGGACTGTTGAACCAGAGGATGAAGACCCCGTCGTTCCTGCCCCAGCCGGTGCGGCGGATCATCCTCGGGTTGAAGCAGCCCTGTCCGGTGCCGCCGCAGGTCTCCTGCCACGATCCGTCGGTCCAGGGATCGGCGGTGCCGGGATCGAAGAGCGGCTTCGGAGTGCTCCAGGGGCCCTGCGGCGCGGGCGCGGTGGAGACGCCGAAGCCGCACCAGGGCGTGTGCGCCACGTACCACTGGAAGCCGCACCCGTACATGGTGCCGTACATGTAGTACGTGTCGCCGAACTTGGCGAGCTGGCCGTCGTGGAGGTCGAGCCCGGAGATGGTGAAGGCGGCCGGGGCGGCGAGGGTCCGGTCGCCTCCGGGGGCCGGGGCCACGGGACTCGGGTCGTCTCCGGGGGCCGGGGAGGTCGGTCTGGCCACGAGGCTCGGGTCGTCTCCGGGGGGCGGGGCGGCCTGGGCGGCGGCCGGGAGCGCGCCGAGGAGCGCGGCCGCGGCGAGCAGCAGGCTGAGGAGGGCGCCACGGGCGCGACGGGCATGCACGAGTGATGATTATCAGACAAATCATCAGATTCCGTTCGGGACGCGCGTGTCGCCGGGCGCCGACCCGCTCCCGCGGGCCCTCCGGCGGGCGTTGTCAGTGCCGCTTGGTACAACTTCTCGCATCAGCCGATCAACGCCGTCCGGCCTCACGTCCGGTGTCTGGAGCAGCCATGACCCTTGGGGATTACCTGCACGAGTTCCACGGCCTGCCCGTGGCCGACTTCCCCGCGCGCCCCGACGAGACGCCGGCCGAGCTGCCCGACCCCGCGTCGGTCGCCTGGCGGCTGTCGGCCTCGACGTACGCGGAGGACGACGACGAGCAGTGGCAGCCGCTGTTCGAGCGCTTCCTCGCCGACGTCGACACCACGCGGGTGCGGGCGCTGGTCGTCGGCGGCTGGGACGAGGCCTTCGAGAACTCGTCGGCCGACATCGTCGAGGCCCTGACGGGCGCCAAGGACCGACTGCCCGCGCTGGAGGCCGTGTTCCTCGGCGATATGCTCTCCGAGGACTGCGAGATCTCCTGGATCGTCCAGTCCGACATCACCCCGCTGCTCCTCGCCTACCCCGGGCTGCGCACGCTCGGCGTCCGCGGCGCCACCGGCCTGGAGTTCCCGCCCGTGCGCCACGAGGCGCTGCGCCGCCTGGTCGTGCAGACCGGCGGGCTGCCGGGGCGCCTGGTGCGGAACATCGCCGCGTGCGCCCTGCCCGCCCTGGAGCACCTGGAGCTCTGGCTCGGCCGGGACGACTACGGCAACGACACCACGACCGACGACCTGGAGCCGATCCTGGAGGGCACCCGGCTGCCCGCCCTGAAGTATCTGGGGCTGCGCAACAGCGACACCCAGGACGACGTGGTGGCCGCCGTCGCGAGCGCCCCGGTCGTGGCCCGCCTGACCGAACTCGACCTGTCCATGGGCGTGCTCACCGACAAGGGCGTCGAAGCGCTGCTCGCCGGGCAGTCGCTGACCCATCTGAAGCGCCTCGACCTGTCGCACCACTACCTGTCGGACGCGGTCCGCGAGCGGGTCGTGAAGGCGCTCGCGCCGCACGGCGTCGACGTGGACGTCAGCGACGCCCAGGCCCCCGACGAGTACGACGGCACGGTCTACCGGTACACCGCGGTCGGCGAATGAGCCCCGCCGCGAGCCTCCGCCCCGCCGTCGTCGGCAACCCCGCCGACCGCCGGGTCCGCCTCTTCCAGGACGCGGCGCGCGCCGCCGGCCTGCCCGACGTCAGGGTGGTGCCGTGGCGGGACGTGCTGCACGGCCGCGCGCGGTTCCTGGCCGGGGAGACCGTCCGGGTCGACACGCCCGGCGAGGACGCGGCGGTCGACCGGCTGCTGCGCGGCGCGGACGACCCGGCCCGGGTGGAGGGCTCGCGGCGCTGGTACGAGCGGTTCACCGACGCCCTGGCAGGGCTCGCGGTCCGGGCGGGCGAGGCCGGGGCGACGCTGGTCGACGACCCGGCCGAGACGGCCGTCCTCTTCGACAAGCGGCTGACCCACGGGCGGCTGCGCGCCGCCGGGATCCCGGTGCCGGACTCCCCCACCTCGGGCCCGGCGGCTCCGGCGGTACGCGGCTGGACGGACGCGCGGGCACTGATGGCGCAGGCCGGGCTGCCCCGGGTGTTCGTGAAGCTCGCGCACGGCTCCTCGGCATCCGGCGTCCTCGCGGTCGAGACGGCCGGCGGCGGCCGGGTCCAGGCCACCACCTCGGTGGAACGCGCCGCGGACGGCCGCCTGTTCAACTCGCTGCGGGTCCGGCGCTACCGCACCGAGCGGGAGGTCGCCGCGATCGTGGACGCCCTCGCGCCCGACGGCCTGCACCTCGAGCGCTGGCTGCCCAAGGCCGCACAGCACGGACGCGCGGCCGACCTGCGGGTGGTCGTGGTCGACGGCCGGGCCACCCACGCCGTCGTCCGCACCAGCCGCTCCCCCATGACCAACCTCCACCTCGGCGGCGCCCGGGGCGACCTGGCCGCCGCGCGGGACGCGATCACCGCGGCCGGCGGCCGCTTCCAGGACGCGCTCGCCGTCTGCGAGGCGGCGGCCGCCGCCTTCCCCGGCACCCGCTGCGTGGGCGTCGACCTGCTGCCCGGCACCGGCTGGCGCCGCTTCGCCGTCGGCGAGGTCAACGCCTTCGGCGACCTGCTCCCCGGGCTCACGGGCCTGCCGGGCAGCGGCGCCGAGGGCCTGGACACCTACGCGGCCCAGGTCGCCGCCCTGCTCCGCGGCCCGCGTCCCCGACACACCCGATCCACAGAAACCAGCACGCCGTGAACTCCTCCCACGCGCCCGACGCGCACACCCCCGACATGAACGGGATCGTGGGCAGCCACGATCTGCTCCTGGTCACCCTCGACACCCTGCGGTACGACGTGGCCGCCGAGCTCGCCGCCCGGGGCCGCATCCCGAACCTGGCCCGGCATCTGCCCGGCGGCACCTGGGAGCGGCGGCACGCGCCCGGCAGCTTCACCTACGCCTCCCACCAGGCCATGTTCGCGGGCTTCCTGCCGACCCCGGCGACGCCCGGCCCGCATCCGCGGCTCTTCGCGGCCCGGTTCGCGGGCAGCGAGACCACGGCGGACGGCACCTACGTCTTCCACGACACGCCCGACCTGGTGTCGGCACTGGCCCACGAGGGGTACCGGACGGTGTGCGTCGGCGGGGTCGGCTTCTTCAACGGGCAGCCGCCGCTCGGCACGGTGCTGCCCGGCCTGTTCCAGGAGAGCCACTGGGAGCCCTCGTTCGGGGTCGCCTCGCCGACCTCCTTCGAGTCACAGGTGGCGCGCGCCGAGGAGGTCGTGGCCCGTCTCCCGCGCGAGCGGCGGCTCTTCCTGTTCGTGAACGTCGCGGCGCTGCACCAGCCCAACTGGTTCCATCTGCCGGGCGCGACCCGAGAGGCCGGCGACTCCCGGGCCACCCACGCCGCCGCCCTGGAGTACGTGGACCGGCACATCGGACGGCTCTTCGCCGCGATGAGCAGCCGCCGCTCCTGCTTCGCGATCGTCTGCTCGGACCACGGCACGGCCTACGGGGACGACGGCTTCACCGGTCACCGCCTCGGCCACGAGTCGGTGTGGACCGTGCCGTACGCGCAGTTCACGCTGCCCGGACCGGCGGCCGGTGACTCCGCCCCGGCCCAGGAGGAGGCCGCGTGAGCACCCCGACCGACGCCCCGCGCCCGTACCGCAGTTACGTCTACGCCTATCCGCACAAGACCGCCTACCGCCCGCTGCCCGACCGGCCGTCGCTCGCCGCGCTGTGGGCCGGCGAGCCCAAGGACGCGCTCTCGCTCTACGCGCACATACCGTTCTGCGAGGTCCGCTGCGGCTTCTGCAACCTCTTCACCCGGATCGGCGCCCCGGACGAGCTGACCACCCGCTATCTGGACGCCCTCGACCGGCAGGCGAGCGCGGTGCGGGAGGCCCTCGGCGACACGGCCCCGGTGCGCTTCGCGACGGCCGCGTTCGGCGGCGGCACGCCGACCTTCCTCACCGCCGGCGAGCTGGAGCGGCTCTGCGACATCGCCGAGCGGCGCATGGGCGCCGACCTGCGCGCGGTGCCGCTGTCCGTGGAGACCTCGCCGGCCACCGCGACCGCCGACCGGCTCGCCGTGCTCGCCGAGCGCGGCGCGACCCGGCTGAGCATCGGCGTGCAGAGCTTCGTCGAGGCCGAGGCCAGGGCCGCCGTGCGCCCGCAGCGCCGGGCCGACGTCGAGGCGGCCCTCGGCCGGATCCGCGACACCGGCGTGCCGGTCCTCAACATCGACCTGATCTACGGGATCGACGGCCAGACCGTGGCGTCCTGGCGCCGCTCGCTCGACGCCGCCCTCGCCTGGCGGCCGGAGGAGCTGTACCTGTACCCGCTGTACGTGCGCCCGCTCACCGGTCTGGGCCGCAAGGCCGCCACCGCCGAGGCCGTGGACGCGGCCGACCGGGAGTGGGACGAGCAGCGGCTGCGGCTCTACCGGCACGGCCGGGACCACCTCCTCGCCCACGGCTACGAGCAGGTGTCGATGCGCATGTTCCGGCGCGCCGACGCGGCCCCGCTCGGCCCCGACGACTACGCCTGCCAGACGGACGGCATGATCGGCCTGGGCTGCGGCGCCCGCTCGTACACCTCGGCGCTGCACTACTCCTTCGACTACGCGGTCGGCATGCCCGAGATCCGTCGCATCATCGACGCCTACGCGGGCACCGACGACTTCTCCCGGGCCGAGGTGGGCCGCCGGGTCGACGGGGGCGAGGCGCGCCGCCGCCATCTGCTCCAGTCGCTGCTCCAGGCCGAGGGCATGCCGCTCGACGGCTACACGGCCCGGTTCGGCGGCTCGGCGCTGACGGACTTCGCCGGGGAGCTGGCCCGCTTCGAGCAGCGCGGCTGGCTGGACACCGACGCCCCGGCCGGGCTGCTGCGGCTCTCGCCCGAGGGCCTGGCGCACTCGGACGGGCTCGGACCCGAGCTGTTCTCGCCGGCGGTCAGCGCGGCGATGGCCGCGTACGAGACGAAGTAGCGGAGGCCCGGATGCCCGACGCCATGGATCTGACCCTGCTCTACCGGGGACCGCTCGCCTCCTGCGACTACGACTGCCCGTACTGCCCGTTCGCCAAGCGGCGCGACAGCCCGGAGCGGCTGCGGGCCGACCGGGCGGCCCTGGAGCGCTTCGCCGGCTGGGCCGCCGGGCAGACCGGGGACCGGCTGCGGATCCTGTTCACCCCGTGGGGCGAGGGCCTGGTGCGGTCCTGGTACCGGCGGACGATCGTCGAGCTGTCCCGGCTGCCGCACGTGGAGCGGGTGGCGATCCAGACCAATCTGAGCTGCCGCACCGAGTGGCTGGCCGAGGCCGACCCGCGGACCGTGGCCCTGTGGTGCACCTACCACCCCGGGCAGACGCCGTACGAGCGCTTCCTCGGCAAGTGCCGGGAGCTCGCCGCGCGCGGCATCCGCTTCAGCGTCGGCGTCGTCGGGCTGCCCGAGCACCTCGGACACGCCCGCCGGCTGCGCGCCGAGCTACCGGCCGAGGTCTATCTGTGGGTGAACGCGGCCGAGGGCCACACCTACACCGACGCGGAGGCCGCCGGCTGGACGGCGCTCGACCCGCTCTTCCCGTACAGCCGCCATCCGCACCGCTCGGCCGGGCTGCCCTGCCGCACGGGCGAGTCGGTGGTCTCGGTGGACGGCGACGGGACGGTGCGCCGCTGCCACTTCGTGCGCGCCGAGCTCGGCAACCTCTACGACGGTTCGTACCGCGCCGCGCTGCGCCCCCGGGCCTGCCCGCTGGCGCAGTGCGACTGCCACATCGGCTACGTGCACCTGGAGACGCTGCCGCTGTACGACGTGTTCGCCGGGGGCGTCCTGGAACGCGTCCCGGCGGACACACCGCGGCCGGTCTCCTGAAGAGACGTCAGAGACGTCAGAGCGGCATCAGGTCGGGGCGCTTGGCCTCGACGTGGTCGCCGGAGCTCTCGCCGCGCAGCCGGCGCCCGATCCACGGGACCAGGTGCTCCTTGGCCCAGTGGATGTCGTCCTTGGTGACCTCCAGGGCACCGCGCGGCGGCTGCGGCGGCCACGGCTGCTCCGGGTCGGCCGGCACCGGCAGGCCGAGGACCTGGGCGGCGCGCAGCGCGACCCGGGTGTGGCCCTCGGGCGAGAGGTGCAGCCGGTCGCCGTCCCAGGCACGGCGGTCCTGGACGGACTTCAGCGACCACAGGTCGAGCACCGGGCAGCCGTAGCGGTCGGCGATCGCCCGCACGTGCCCGTTGTACGTGGCGATCTTGCCGCGCAGGTGCTTGAGGAGCGCCACTTCCTTGGTGTCGAAGCCGGTCGTCACCATGACGGTGCCGACGGCGGAGGTCAGGTCGGCGACGGCGCGCTCGAAACGCTCGGCGACGTCGTCGGGGTCGGTCCCGGGGCGGATGATGTCGTTGCCCCCGGCGCAGAAGGTCACCAGGTCCGGGGCGAGTTCCTTCGCCCGCGGCACCTGTTCCGTGACGATCTGGTCGAGAAGGCGCCCCCGTACGGCCAGATTGGCGTAGCGGAAGGCGTCGTGCTCAGGCAGCTGGTCGGCGAGCAGGACCGCGAATCGGTCCGCCCAGCCGACGAAATTCCCGTCGGGCCCGGGGTCTCCCACGCCCTCGGTGAAGCTGTCACCGATCGCCGCGTACGACCCGAATGCGTTCTTGTCTCGTGATCTCGAATCGTCTGCCACGGGACCACATCTTTCCCTTACGCGTGTGACCTACGCGACCGTAAGGAGGGGTTGACGGCGGGTGACATATGCCACGAGGTAAAGATCACGTCAAGCAGGAATAAGCGGGGCCATCGGTGATGGCCCCGCTTATGGTCCGTCAGACGCTCCAGAAGCGTCCGAAGCGGCAGACGCGTCAGATCGCGACGCCGTGCTGGCGAAGGGCGGCCAGCGGGTCGATGTCGGAGCCGTAGTCCGGCCCGGTGCGCATCTCGAAGTGCAGGTGCGGGCCGGTGACGTTGCCGGTGGCGCCGGAGAGGCCGATCACCTGGCCGGCGGTGACGGTCTGGCCGGCGCTGACGGAGATCGAGGAGAGGTGGCCGTACTGCGAGAAGGTGCCGTCGGCGTGCTGGATGACGATCTGGTTGCCGTAGGCGCCGCCCCAGCCGGCGGAGTAGACGGTGCCGGGGCCGACCGCGTGGACGGCCGTGCCGGTGTCGGCGATGAAGTCGACGCCGGTGTGGTAGCCGGAGGACCACATCGCGCCCGGCGTCTTGTACGCGGTGGAGATGCCACCGCTGACGGGGACGACCCAGCCGGTGGAGGAGGTCGTGCCGGTCGACGCGGAGGACGACGAGGCCGAGGAGGAGGAAGCGGCGGACGAGGAGGAGGCGGGGGCCGCGGCCGGCTTCGCCGTGCGCTCGGCACTGCGCGAGGCGCGCTGCCCGTCGGCGGAGGACTGCGGGGCGGCGGTCGTCGCCGGGTGGGCCTTGGCGTGGTTCCTGCCGCCGAGGACCAGCTTCATGCCGGGCAGGATCAGCGAGGGGTTCTCGCCGACGACCTGGCGGTTGTCGCGGTAGAGCTGGTGCCAGCCGCCGGCCAGGTGGTGCTCGGAGGCGATCTTCGACAGGTAGTCGCCGCGCACCACGGTGTACGACGCGGGGGCGGCGGACGCGGCGGCCGGGGCCTGGGCGGGGGTGACGGCGGCGGGGGCCGCGGCGGCGACGGCCCGCTGGGGGGCCGCGGCCGGGGCGGCCTGCTCGGCGGCGTGGGCGCCGGTCGCGCCGATCAGCGGGAGCGCGACGACGGCGCCACCCGTGCCGGCGGCGACGAACCCGCGGGTGATCGGGTTGGCCTTGGTACGGCGGTGCTTACCCTTCGCGGGCATGGCGAATTCCTCTCCGTCGCCTGCGAGGTGAGCTGTCGGGTTCGGACTGGAGATGTCCGGCCGCGCCTTCGCGCGGCTTCACCCCGAGCCGTCCTTCGAGCGTGATGCGTCGAGGGATCGGCAAAGTACCTGGGTCCCCCGCTCCTGCCTGACACGGGTGGGTGCGGATTCCGGGCGGCGGCAGGATTCGGCGGTCCGTCCGGATTGAGCGCGACGCTAGACGAGCCGGGTCGACGCGAACAAGCCATGGATTTCCGGCCACTCTTGATCACGTGAAATCCGGCCGGAATTCCGGTCACCCTGCGTCGATGACGGGCCTTCGATTTCCCTTTCCCCAAAGGAATTCGAAAAAGACGATCAGCCACGGTCCGTCACGTTTATGACGCTGCTCACGCCCCGATTCCCATCTCCCCTGCAACCAGGGCGCGTTATCACCAAACCCACAATACGGACAGATCGACCATTCCCACCCCGAGGGGGTGTGCCACTGGCATCCGACCCTGGATGATTGCCCGAGGAACCGATCTCGAGAGACCAGGAGCAACCGTGACGCAAGCGACCACCGAGCCCGAGCTCGCCGGCGTACGCAACTTCCGTGACCTGGGCGGCCTGCCGACCACGGACGGCCGGGCGGTGCGCCCCGGACAGCTGTTCCGCAGCGGCCACCTGGCACACGCCACCGAGGAGGACGCCGCGTTCCTCGCCACCCTGTCGCTGCACACGGTCTTCGACTTCCGCAACGACGCGGACCGGCGGATCGAGGGACCGGACGTGGACCTTCCGGGGACACGGAACGTGAACATCCCCCTCAGCGACCCGGCCGACGGCAAGGAGTTCTGGAACCTGGTGCGCACCGGCGACGTGGAGCAGCTGCGCGGGCTCCTGGCCGACGGCAAGGCGGCGGCCCGGATGTCCGGTTCGTACCGGAAGATGATCGTGGAGAAGACGGCCGAGCACAGCCGGGTCCTGCACGCGATGGCCGAGGACAGCGTCCCGGTCCTGATGCACTGCGCCGCCGGGAAGGACCGGGCCGGCCTGGCGATCGCGATATCGCTGCTGGCGCTCGGGGTCGAGCGCGGGGCGATCGAGGAGGACTACCTGAAGTCCAACGCCCCGCACCGCCGCTACAAGGTGCAGCGCAGCTCCACCGCCCCGGACGCGATGTCGCCGGAGGTGATGGAGCTGCTCGCGCCGCTGTTCGACGCGCGGGCGGAGTATCTGCGGGCCGCCTTCGAGGCGATCGAGACGACCTGGGGCTCGGTCGACGCCTATCTCGCCGAGGGCCTGAAGCTGGCCCCCGAGACCCGGGAGCGGCTGCGCGAGCGGATGCTCACGGAGGCGTAGCCCCGGCGCGGGCCGCCGCTACTTCGCGCCCATCGCGAAGAGCAGGTAGAGGAAGGCGGCGAAGAGGTGACCGGCGACCAGATAGGCGAAGAGCCGGAGCACCAGGCCCTTGGGGAACTTGCCCTCACCGCGCTCCTCGCCGGTGACCGGTACGGACTTCTCGGACATGTCTTTCCTTTCTGGACCTCAGCGGCGGTGCGGGGTCCCGTCGCCGAGGCACAGCTCGGCGGCGGGGCTCTGCATCAGGGTGTGGACGAAGAGCAGCTCGGCCCCGGCCTGGGTGGCGGCACCGATCCGGTGCGGGGTGAGCGAGTCGAAATGGGCGCTGTCCCCGGGATCGAGGACGTGCACCGTCTCGCCGAGCGCGAGCCGCACCCGGCCCTCCAGGACGTGGATCCACTCCTCGCCCGGGTGGACCCGCACGATGTCGGCGCGGGTGGCGTAGGGGACGTGGACCCGCAGGCACTGCAGGGCGCGTCCGGCGCCCCCGGCCTGGCGGTAGATCCAGCCGTCGGCCTCGACCGGATCGGAGCGTCCGGCCCGGACCACCGGGTCACGCTCCGGCGGCGCCTCGCCGAGCAGCTCGGAGACCGTCGTACCGTAGATACGTGCGAGCGCGAGCAGCATCGGCAGCGAGGGCTGCCGGTTGCCCGTCTCGAGCCGCGACAGATGGGCCGGCGAGAGCCCGGCGCGCTGGGCGGCCGCCTCCAGGGTGAGCCCGCGCCTGCGGCGCAGGTCGCGCAGCCGTGGGGCGACGTCGGGTACGACGTCGGTGACGTGGTCCATGCGTCCATTGCGCCAGGCTTGTGCCTCTGAGGCAACTTTCTTGCCTCAGAGGCAAAACCCGCGCACCGAAGCCGCCGGAAGAACGCGTCAGCGCTGCGCGACGGCCTGCTTGACCAGCGTCTTTCCGAAGTCCCACAGGAGTCCGCCGCCGCCGTGGGCGTCGTCCATCACCGCGGTGAAGGCGGTCACGAAGCGGTCGACGTCCGCCTCGTCGATGATCAGCGGCGGGATGAGCTTGATGACCTCCAGGTGGTCTCCGGACACCTGGGTCAGGATGTGGTGGCGCTGGAGCAGCGGCACCACGACCATCTGGGCGAAGAGGCCCTTGCGGGCCGCCTGGAGCATGGTCCAGCGGCTGCGAAGGCCCAGCGACGACGGCCGGCCGAACTCGATGCCGATCATCAGGCCGCGGCCGCGGACCTCCTTGAGCAGCTCGTAGCGCGGTACGAGCGCGCGCAGCCGGGAGGCGAGCAGCTCGCCCGTCCGGCGCGCGCGGGCGACGGTGTCCTCGCTCTCCATGACCGAGAGCACGGCGAGGCCGGCGGCCATGGCCTGCGCGTTGGAGCCGAAGCTGGCCGAGTGGACCAGGACCCGGTCCATCGAGGAGTAGACCTTCTTGAAGATCCAGTCCTTGCCGAGGGTGGCGCCGACCGGCACATAGCCGCCGGAGAGCGCCTTGGCGACGCAGACCAGGTCGGGCTCGACACCGTCCTCGTGCTGGTAGGCATAGAAGTCGCCGGTCCGGCCGAGGCCGGTCTGCACCTCGTCGGCGATCAGGAGCGCGCCGTGCCGGTGGAGCAGCTCCTGGGCGGCCCGCAGGAAGCCTGGCGGGCTCTGGTGGACGCCCTTGCCCTGGACGGGCTCGACGACGAAGCCGGCCACGTCGCCCTTGCGCAGCTCCCGCTCCAGGGCGTCGAGGTCGCCGAGCCCGATCTCCGTGTCGGGCAGCAGCGGCGCGAAGCCGTCCCGGAAGCCCTTCTCCCCGTTGACGGAGAGGGAGCCGGTGGTGAGGCCGTGGAAGGCGTGCGCGCAGTAGACGATCCTGGGCCGCCCGGTGGCGTACCGGGCGAACTTCAGGGCGGTCTCGACGGCCTCGGTGCCGCTGTTGCCGAAGAAGACCCGGTCGAGGTGCGGGCTGTGGGCGAGCAGCCGCTCGGCGAGGAGCCCGGGCAGCGGCGGGCAGTCGAAGCGGGTGAGGTCGGCGAGCTCGGCGTCGAGGACGTCGTGCAGCGCCTTGCGGACGACCGGGTGGTGCCGGCCGAGCCCCATGACCCCGAAGCCGGCGAGCATGTCGAGGTAGTCGTTGCCCTCGGCGTCCCAGAAGTGCGCGCCCTCGGCCCGTACGTAGGTCCGGTCGAATCCGATGGTGTGGAGCATGCGCGGGAGCTGGTGGTTGAGGTGGCGGGCGTGCAGCTCGTAGCGCTCGCCGCCGCGCTCGGCCAGCAGCGCCCGCAGGTCGAACTCGCCGGTCATGACGTGGAGTTCCCGTTGACGGTCTCGCGGACCGCGCGCAGCGACTCCTTGAGGGAGCCCATGGTGGCGAGGACGGCGGTGGGCTCGTAACCGCAGTGCGCCATGCAGTTGGCGCAGCGCGGGTCCCGGCCGCGGCCGTACTTGTCCCAGTCGGTCTCCTCGATGAGTTCGCGGTACGTGGGGACGTAGCCGTCGCTCATCAGGTAGCAGGGGCGCTGCCACCCGAAGAGGGAGTAGTTGGGGATCGCCCACGCGGTGCAGGGGAAGTCGGCCTTGCCTTCCAGGAAGTCCAGGAAGAGCGGCGAGTGGTTCAGCCGCCAGCGGCGCCGGTTTCCGCCCGCGAACGCCTTCCGGAAGAGTTCCCTGGTCTGTTCGACGCCGAGGAAGTGCTCCTGGTCGGGGGCCTTTTCGTAGGCGTAGGCGGGCGAGATCATCATCTCGTCCACCTGGAGGTCGTCATTGAGGAAGTTGAGCACCTCGATGACGGTCTGCGGGGTGTCGGTGTTGAAGAAGGTCGAATTGGTGGTGACCCGGAATCCGCGCCGCTTGGCCTCCTTGATGGCCGCGACCGCCTCGTCGAACACGCCCTCCTTGGCGACGGATTCGTCGTGCCGCTCGCGCAGCCCGTCGATGTGCACGGCGAAGGCGAAGTACGGGGAGGGGGTGAACTCGTCGAGCTTCTTGCGCAGCAGCATCGCGTTGGTGCACAGGAAGACGTACTTCCTCTTGGCCACCAACTGGCGCACGATCTCGTCGATCTGAGGGTGCATCAGGGGTTCGCCGCCGGCGATGGACACCATCGGAGCGCCGGACTCCAGGACGGCGCCGACCGCCTGGGCGACCGGCATGCGCTGCTTGAGGACGCCCGCCGGGTGCTGGATCTTGCCGCAGCCCTCGCACTTGAGGTTGCAGGCGAACAGCGGCTCGAGCTCGACGATCAGCGGGAACTTGTCACGCTTGCGGAGCTTCTGTTCGAAGAGATAGGTCCCGACCCGGATGGACTGACGGAGCGGCATGGCCATGACTCGGCTCACCTCCTGGGGAGCAGCAAAGAACGGTGCCATTCGAAGAAAGCGGGAAGGACGGCACGGAGAACGCGGAACGCCGATATTCCCCCGCGTACGGTGCCGATCCGGACCAGTTCATGTTCTGGAGCGTCCACGACCACCCGGACGGCCGCAACCGGGCGGGGTCCGACTGCGGTCGCGGTGCGCAGGGTGGCGGCGGACTCCATGTCGACGGCGATGGCCCCGCCGGCCGCGAGCGCGGCCCGCTCCGGGCCGCGCACCACGTGGTCGGAGCCGGTCAGCGGGCCGGTGTGGACGGTGTGCCCGGGCAGGGCGCGGGCGAGCGCCTTGACGAGCAGCTCGGTGCCGGCGCAGGGCGTGACGCCGTCGGCG
Organism: Streptomyces sp. NPDC004327; assembly: GCF_042873935.1. Classification (NCBI taxonomy): domain Bacteria; kingdom Bacillati; phylum Actinomycetota; class Actinomycetes; order Kitasatosporales; family Streptomycetaceae; genus Streptomyces; species Streptomyces sp. NPDC004327. Next base: position 33,891 of record NZ_JBIAME010000005.1, read on the forward strand.
TCGCGGGTCTCCTCGGCGACGACGATGTCGCCGGGGTGCATACCGGGCGCGAGGCCCGCGCAGAAGCCGGAGGCGATGACGGCCGCGTCCCGCCAGGGCTCACGGGCCAGCGCCCGGGCCACGCCCCGGCGGGCGTGCGCCGGGCCCATCCCGGTCCGTACGACCGCGAGCGGCGCGGGCGCCCCGGCCCGGTCGCCGCTGCGCAGCGCCAGCTTCTCGATGCCGAGCGCGCAGGCGACGATCAGCGGCGGCACGGCGAGTCCGGCACCGGCCGCGGCCCGGGCCCGTACGGGATGCCCGGCCCCGGCCCGTACGGGATCCGAGGCCCGTACCGGACCGCCGGCCCCGGCCCGTACCGGACCGCCGGCCCCGGCCCCTACGGCGGCCTCGGCCGGCCCTGCGGCACCCTCGGCGCCCTCGGCGCCTCTGGGGCCCTCTGCGGCCGGCTCCCGGGCCATCAGGTGTCCTCCCGGCCGTGCGGCACCGGCTCGCCGTGCACATAGCGGCCGAGCGCGGTGAGCGGGAAGACCTGGCGGTAGAGGTGGTAGTTGATGGAGAAGTCCCAGGGGAAGCCGGTGCCGGTGAACTGCGGCTCGTCCCAGGACCCGTCCGCGCGCTGCCGCTCGACCAGCCAGGCGATGCCGCGGCGGACCGCTTCGGAGTCCCGCTCGCCGGCCGCGAGCAGGGCGATCAGCGCCCAGGCGGTCTGGGAGGCGGTGGAGGTGCCGCGGCCGATCCACTGCCGCATCCGGTACGAGCGGAGGTCCTCGCCCCAGCCGCCGTCCTCGTTCTGCACGGACGCCAGCCAGCCGGCCGCGCGGCGGATCGCGGGGTGGGTGCGGGGCAGTCCGGCGGCGACGAGGGCCGGGACCACCGAGCCGGTGCCGTATACGTAGTTGACGCCCCAGCGGCCGAACCAGGCGCCGTTCGGCTCCTGTTCGGCGAGCAGCCACTCGACGCCCCGCCGGGTGCGCGGGTGGCCGGCCTTGCCCTCGTGGGCGAGCATCTCGACCACGTGGGCGGTGACGTCGGCGGACGGCGGGTCGATGACCTCGCCGAAGTCGCAGAACGGCAGCCGGTTGGGGAAGGAGCTGGTGTTGTCGGCGTCGAAGGCGCCCCAGGCGCCGTTCCTCGACTGCATCCCGGCGGTCCAGCGCGCGCCGCGGCGGACCGCCGCCTCCACCTTCGCCGGGTCGGGGTGCCTGACCCGGCGCAGCGCGAGGATGACCTCGGCGGTGTCGTCGATGTCCGGGTAGTTGTCGTTGTGGAACTCGAACGCCCAGCCGCCCGGCGGGAGTTGCGGTCGCCGCACGGCCCAGTCGCCCTTGCGGGTGATCTCCTCGCCGAGCATCCAGTCGGCGGCCTTCACGAGCGCCGGGTGGTCCGGGCGCACGCCCGCGTCGGCGAGCGCGATGGTGGCGAGGCAGGTGTCCCAGACCGGGGACTGGCACGCCTCGATCATGCGGGCGCCGTCCTCGCGGGTGACCGCGAAGCGGTCGAGCGAGGCGAGGCCGGCGCGCATCACGGGGTGTTCCAGGTCGTAGCCGAGCAGGTGCAGGGCGATGACCGAGTAGACGGCGGGCGGCTGGATCCCGCCCCAGCAGCCGTCGTTCTCCTGGCGTTCGACGATCCAGCGGGCGGCGGCGTCCATGGCGGTCTTGCGCAGCAGGCGCGGGGCGACCTTGCGGTAGAGGTGCAGGCCCTTGTCGACGCGCTGGAAGAAGCCGTCCCAGCTGAGGGCCGGAGCGAGCCGCTTCACCGGGTTCGGGCGGGCCGGGTCGGTGTGCAGCTCGTCGAGCGGGAAGGGCGCGGGCCGCACCGGACGCTTGGCGGAGACGACGGTGAGCGGCACGATGGTCTGCCGGGCCCAGCAGCCGAAGTCGTAGATGTTGAGCGGGAACCAGCTCGGCAGGAAGACCAGCTCGGGCGGCAGCTCGGGCAGGTCGTCCCAGCGCCACCAGCCGAAGAGCGCGAGCCAGATCCGGGTGAAGACGCGGGCCGCGGCGATGCCGCCCTGCTCGCGGATCCAGGCGGCGGCGCGGGCCATGTGCGGGGCGTCGGGGAGGTCGCCGGCGAGCCGGAGCGCGACGTACGCCTCGACGGTGGCGGAGAGGTCGCCGGGCCCGCCGTAGAAGGTGGCCCAGGTGCCGTCGTCCCGCTGCTCGCCGCGGATGAAGAGGGCGGCGGCGCGGGTGGTGTCCGGGTCGAGGATCCCCAGGAACTGGCGGAGCAGCAGGTCCTCGGCGTCCATGGTGACGTTGGTCTCCAGGTCGCCCTTCCACCAGCCCTCGGCGTCCTGCCGGCCGAGGAGGTGGTCGACGGAGCGTTCGGCGGCCTTGGCGGCGGCCTCGTCGAGCGCTCCGGGCGCGGGCCCGCCGGTGAGCGTGCCGGTGGTCGTGTCGCTGGCCGAGGCTGCCGCCCGGGGTCCCACGGCCCCGGCGCTTCCGTCGGTCGTCGCTGTCATGGCTTCCCCTTCATGCAGTCGGTCAGTGAGTGACGCGTACTTCTGCTTTCCCGGGTCTGCCGTCGGCCGGTGCGCGGGGCACCGGCCGGCGACTGCGCACCTATATCAGAGCGATGGCGATCATCTCTTCCGCACGACGACGAAATCGGCCAGTGCCGTGAGCTGCTCCCGGACCCTGGCCGGCATGTCGACCTCGTGCAGGGCGCGGACGGCGATGGCGTGCTGGCGGCGGGCCTCCTGGGAGGTCCACTCCCGGCCGCCGGCCTCCTCGATGAGGGCGGCGCGGGTGGCGAACTCCTCCTCGGAGAAGGAGTCGAAGTCGGTGCTCTTGGCATCGGCCGCGAGCAGCTCGCCGAGCCGCTCGGAGGCCGGGCCGCCGGCCGCGAGGGCGGCGACGACCGGCAGGGACTTCTTGCGCTGGCGCAGGTCGGACCAGGTCTGCTTGCCGGTGGCGTCCGGGTCGCCCCAGATGCCGAGCAGGTCGTCGACGGCCTGGAAGGCGAGGCCGAGGTGGTAGCCGTACTCCTCCAGCTTGTCGGCGGTCCGGTCGTCGCAGCCCGCGAGGACGGCGCCGATGGAGGCGGCGCAGGCGAGCAGGGCGCCGGTCTTGTTGCCCTCCATCTCCAGGCACTCCTCGACGGTGACCCGCTCGCGGTGCTCGTAGGAGATGTCCTGCGCCTGACCGTCGATGAGCTTGCGGTTGGCGGTGGTGAGGCGGCGGGTGGCGCGGCCGGCCTCGACGGTGCCGAGTTCGAGCAGCACCTCGTTGGCGAGGGCGGAGAGCGCGTCGCCGACCAGGATGGCCTGGGCGGGGCCGTGCACCTTCCACACGGTGTCGCGGTGCCGGCGCTGCTCGTCGCCGTCCATGAGGTCGTCATGGAGCAGCGAGAAGTTGTGCACCAGCTCGACGGCGACGGCGCCGGGGATGCCGACCTCGGGGGCGGCTCCGGCGGCCTCGGCGGAGATCAGCGCGAGGGCGGGGCGGACGGCCTTGCCGCTGTCGCCCTCGGTCGGGTTGCCCTCGGCGTCGATCCAGCCGAAGTGGTAGGCGGCCACGGTGTCCATGGGCGGCGCGAGGCGGTCGACGGCCGCCCGCATGACGGGCGTGGACAGGGCGCGGCCCCGTTCCAGCAGTGCGGCGACGTCCGCGGTGTCGACGCCCGGATTCCCCGGGGGCACAGTCGGCACGGTCTCTCCTCTAGTTCCGGTACTCACACTCATGCCGCCTCCTGCAGCGGATGGTCGTAGTGGCGGCCGAGGGTGGAGAGTGCGGCGCCCGCGGCGCTGAAGCCGCTGCGGACCGCACCCTCCATGGTCGCGGGCCAGCCGGTGGCGGTCCAGGCGCCGGCCAGGTAGAGGCCGGGGGCGTGGGTGCGGGCGCCGGGCCGGAGCCGGCCGACGCCAGGGGTCGCGGCGAACGTGGCGGTCCGCTCGCGGGTGACGAAGAAGTCCCGCACGCCGGCGCCGCGGGCGGCGGGCAGCAGCCGCTCCAGCTCGGGCAGGTAGCGCTCGCGCAGGGCGGCGACGGGCTCGTCGATCTCGTCGTGCGCGGCGGACTGGGAGAGGGCGAGGTACTGGCCGGGGCCGGTGAGCCCGGAGGAGTCGGTGCGGTCGAAGACCCACTGGACGGGCGTGCCGAGCGCGGCGAAGAACGGCCGGCGCAGCACCTTGCGGTCGTAGATCACGTGCACGTTGAGGATCGGCGCGGTGCCGATGTCGAGCAGCCGGTCGGGGTCGTCGAGGGCGCCGTCCGGCAGCAGCTCGCGGGTCTCGCGCTGCGGTACGGCGAGGACGACGGCGTCTGCCTCCAGGATCTCGCCCGCCGCCCTGACCGCCCAGCGGCCGTCGTCGGTGCGGGTGACCGCCTCGGCCTTGGTGCGCGTCTCGATCCGCACGCCCAGGTCGTCGAGGGCCTTGCGGGCGAGGGTGTCGTGGAGGTGGCCGAGCGGGACGTGGGCCCAGCCGATGTCGGCGGCGCCGTTCTCGGAGAGCAGTCCGGTCTTGAAGACCTTGGCCGCGAGACCCATGGAGGCGTGCGGGGCGAGCGCGTTGAGCGTCGCCACGCCGACCAGGTCCCACAGGGCCTCGACGGTGCGCGCGGACTGGCCGTGCCGGCCCAGCCAGGTGCCGAAGTCGATGCCGTCGAGCGCCGGGTCGGCCGGGTCCAGCTTCTTCAGCGCGAGCGCGGCGCGCGCGACGCTCGCCCGCTCGCCGGCCGACAGGTGCGGATAGGTCGCCAGGCTGCGGGCCAGGTGCAGCGGTACGGGCAGGGCGTCGCGCCGCAGCCGCCCGAGCCGGGGACCGCGCGGGTGCCCGACGTCGAGCACGGGCACGTCGAGGCGCGGCTGCACGGGCGCGAGGTGGGCGCCGTCGACCCGGTCGAGGAACCAGCTGTACGCGGTGCAGCAGCGCAGGTACACGTGCTGTCCGTTGTCGACCGTGAGGTCGCCCCGCTTGAAGGAGCTCGCGAGTCCGCCGAGCCGGGGCCGGCCCTCGAGGAGCGTCACCCGCACCCCGGCGTCGGCCAGCTGGAGCGCGCTCGTCAGGCCGGCGAGCCCGCCGCCGACGACGACGGCCGCGGGCCGCCGCTCGCCGTGTCCGCGCGCGCCGGCCGCTCCCCCGGTGACCCGGATCTCGTCGGCGGTCATGCGGCCTCCCCTCGGAACGTCGTGGTCAGGGACGCGGTACGGGCCCGGCGGGTTGTCCGGGGCGCGCCGGAGGCGGCGTAAGCGGGGCGGGCGGCGGCGCGCGCCAGGGGGGCGTACCTCACGCGGGCCTCCTGAGCGTGCGGCGCGAGATGTGGCGGGCGTCGAGGCCCGAGAGGCCGCGGACGGCCACGTACGCCTTCTCCCGGCCGGGGAGGGAGACGCGGCCGCGCAACACGGCGCCGGGGTCGCGTTCGATGCGGTCGAGGAGGCGGCGGTAGATGCCGGCCATGGCGGCGACGCAGGCGCCGCTGCGGCGGTCGAGCATCGGGAGCAGCCGGTAGCCCTCGGCGAACAGGGCTCGGGCGCGGCGGACCTCGAAGTGGACGAGGCCCGCGAAGTCGGCGCCCGGCGGCAGGGCGTCGGTGCCGAAGCCGTCGGCGCAGCCGAACTTGGCGAGGTCGTCGGCCGGCAGGTAGGTGCGGCCGTTGCCGGCGTCCTCGCGGACGTCGCGCAGGATGTTGGTGAGCTGCAGCGCGAGGCCGAGGGTGTCGGCGTACTCGGCGGCGCGCTCGGCGCCCACGGCGCCGGGCTGGGTGCCGAAGACGCCGAGCGAGAGCCGGCCGATGGCGCCGGCCACGCAGCGGCAGTAGACCTTGAGGTCGTCCCAGGTCTCGTAGGTCTCGCCGCGCACGTCCATGAGCACGCCGTCGATGAGCTCGTCGAGCCCGCCGAGCGGGATCGGGAAGCGGCGGGCGGCGTCGCTGAGGGCGACGGCGACCGGGTCGGTGTCGTCCTCCTCGACCTCGCCGGCGCGGACCCGGCCGAGGAGCGTGCGGGTGGCCTCCAGGCGGTCCTTCTTGTCGCCGGGCGCGAGCGGCCCGTCGCCGATGTCGTCGACGCGCCGGGAGAAGGCGTACAGGGCCGACATGGCCTGCCGCTTCTCGGTCGGCAGCAGCCGGATGCCGTACGCGAAGTTGCGCGCCTGCGTGCCGGTCACGGCCTCGCAGTAGCTGTACGCGGCCTGGACCTGCGCCGACGGCTGGGACTGTCCCTCCACTGTCCGGCTCACCCCTCTCTCCGCGCCGCGAGCAGGACGGTGCCCGCGCGGCGCATCAGACTCGGTTTGGCGGCCTTGGGCGGCCCGGACAGCACGTCGAAGCCGGCGGCGCCGATCGCGTCGAGCGCCGCGTACCCTCCGCCGGCGAAGCCGGCCAGCAGCAGCCGGAGGCGGCCGTGGACGCTGCCGACCAGCGGGAGGCCGGCGTCGAGCAGGCCGCGGGCCCGGTCCGCCTCGAAGGCGATCAGGGCGCGCACGGAGGCGCCGGCGGTGGGCCGGGCGAGGTCCTCCTCGGTGACGTGGAAGCGCTTCAGGTCCTCGGCGGGCAGATAGATCCGGTCGCGGCCGAGGTCCTCGGCGACGTCCTGGAGGTGCTCGACGATCTGGAGCGCGGTGCAGATCTCGTCGGAGCGGCGGATCCGCTCGGGCGTCGCGGTACCGGTGATGCCGAGGACGAGCCGGCCGACGGTGTTGGCGGACAGCTCGCAGTACGCCAGGAGGTCGTCGTACGTCTCGTAGCGGCGGACCAGCTGGTCCTGGCGGTTGGCGGCGACGAGGCCGAGGAACGGCTCCGGGGGGAGGCCGCGGCGCTCGACGGTGGGGCCGAGGGCACGCAGCAGCGGGTGCCGGGGCGGGCCGTCCGCGGGGTCGAAGACGCGCAGGAGGTCGGTCTCGAAGGCGTCGAGCATCGCGAGCCGGTCGCCGGCGTGCTCGGGGCCGACGCCGAGGTGGCGGGCGTCGGCGCCGCCGGGCGCGAGGTCGCCGTCGCCGATGTCGTCGACGAGGCGGGCGAAGCCGTAGACGGCCATGAGGTCGTCGCGCCAGGCGCGGGGCAGGAAGAAGGGGGCCACGGGGAAGTTCTCGTCCGCGGCCTTGCCGAGTGTGGTGCGCGAGGCGGTGTCGGGGCGCGCCTGCCCGGTTCCCGTCACCGGCCGCTGCCCGACGCGAGGACGGCTCCACCCTCGTGGAGCTGGAGATTCTGCGTCATGGCCGTCACATCTCCCGTTCTACACCGCGGATCCAATCCATCCTATTTCGGACACGCCGCCGACCCTTGCCCAGGGCCGGACGCCCGGCGGCCGGATGCCGTGGGGTATCGCCCCACTTGCCGCGAATCAGACCGGTCCAGCTTACGTTGTACGAGGCGCTGTATCGCGTCCGGGGGTCGGCGCACCGCGACAACGCGGCGGGGCCGGTCAACCTTCCCGTACCGAGGGGAAGTTCACGGAACCTTGACGTTCTCCACCGGTTCTCAGCAGGCGCGGGTCCCGGAGACGACCATCGCCAGCGTGGACTCGACGACGTCGTCCCGGCGCTGGGCGGGCAGCCGTCGCAGCGGGTCCTCCAGGAGCAGCAGCGACAGGCCGTGCACGGCCGACCACGCGGCGGCCTCGGCGGCGGGCCGGGCGGCGCGGGGCGGCCGGGCGGCCGCGGCGACGGCGCCGAGGGCGTCGGTGAGCAGCGCGAACGCCCGTACCCCTGCCGCGCCCGGGCCCTCGGCGGCGGTCCCGGCGGCCCCGGCATCGGCACGGGGAGCGGAGAAGGCGGACCGGTAGAGGCCCGGCTGGGCGACGGCGAAGGCGACGTAGCCGCGACACAGGGCGGCGAGCCTGGCCTCGGCGGCGAGGGCGGGGTCGTCGGCCCCGGGGGCGCGGACGGCGGTGCGCTCCATGGCGTCGGCGAGGGCGTGCCGGGCGTGCTCGCGGACGGCGGCGAGGAGCTCGCCGCGGCCTTCGAAGTGCCGGTAGGCGGCGGTGGGCGAGACGCCGACGCGGCGGGCGGCCTCGCGCAGCACGACACGTTCGGGGCCCCCTTCGGTGGCGAGGCCGACGGCCGCGCAGATGAGGGCGTTGCGCAGGTCGCCGTGATGGTAGGTCTTTCCTCCCGAGATCGCTGCCATGGGCTCATCCTGCCCGATGTTGACCGCATGAACATTCCGGGCGGGTCCGCGACGCGCGAAAACCGGACGCGCCCCGACACGAAACCGCCCCCGCCGATCGGATCGGCGGGGGCGGTGGAAACCGTGCGGGGACTACTTGCCGGTCTCGCGCTCGTAGGCGGCGATGACCTCGTCGGTCGGGCCGTCCATGAGCAGCTCGCCCTTCTCCAGCCAGAGCACCCGGTCGCAGGTGTCCCGGATCGACTTGTTGCTGTGGCTGACCAGGAAGACCGTGCCGGCCTCCTTGCGCAGCTCGCGGATGCGCTCCTCGGAGCGGATCTGGAACTTGCGGTCACCGGTCGCGAGCGCCTCGTCGATCATGAGGACGTCGTGCTGCTTGGCGGCGGCGATGGCGAAGCGGAGCCGGGCGCCCATGCCGGACGAGTAGGTCCGCATCGGCAGCGAGATGAAGTCGCCCTTCTCGTTGATTCCGGAGAAGTCGACGATGTCCTGATAACGGCCCTTGATCTCCTCGCGGCTCATGCCCATGGCGAGGCCGCCGAGGATCACGTTGCGCTCACCGGTCAGGTCGCTCATCAGGGCCGCGTTGACGCCGAGCAGCGAGGGCTGGCCGTCGGTGTAGACCTTGCCGCTCTCGGTCGGCAGCAGGCCGGCGATGGCGCGCAGCAGGGTCGACTTGCCGGAGCCGTTGGTGCCGATCAGGCCGATGGCCTCGCCGCGGTACGCGGTGAAGGAGACGCCGCGGACGGCGTGCACCTTGCGCACGCCGCGCTCGCTCTCGCCCTTGCGGCCGCGGATGATCCGGCTGAGGGCGGCGGTGGCGCTGCCCTTGCCGCCGGCGGCGCCGTTGACCCGGTAGACGATGTGGACGTTGTCCGCGATGACGGTGGGCACACGGCCCTGGGAGTGATCAGCCACGGCCGTACTTCTCCTCGGCCTTCCAGAAGTAGACGAAGCCGCCCACGCCGATCACCACGGACCAGGCGATGGTGACGAACCAGACGTGCGGCGGGAGGTTGTGGGCCCCGTAGCCGTCGATCAGGGCGAACCGGATCAGGTCCATGTGCAGCGCGGCCGGGTTGTACTGGAGCAGGTCGGCGATCCAGGCCGGCTTGTCCGCGAGCATCACGGGGATGGAGAACATCACGCCGGACGCGTACATCCAGGTGCGCATGATGAACGGCATCAGCTGCGCGAGGTCGGGCGTCTTGGCGCCCATCCGGGCCACGATCATGGACAGGCCCGCGTTGAACACGAACTGCAGGGCCAGCGCCGGGACGAGCAGCAGCCAGCTCAGCGACGGGTAGCTGCCGAAGGCGATGGCGACACCGGCGAGCACGATCATCGAGAACAGCAGCTGCTGGAGCTGCTGGAGCGCGAAGGAGATCGGCAGCGTGGCGCGCGGGAAGTGCAGCGCCCGGACCAGGCCGAGGTTGCCGGAGATCGCCCGGACGCCGGCCATCACCGAGTTCTGCGTGAAGGTGAACACGAACACACCGGTCACGAGGAACGGGATGTACACCGAGTGCGGCATGCCCCGGTCCGCGCCGATGATCACGCCGAAGATCAGGTAGTAGACGCCGGCGTTGAGGAGCGGGGTCACCACCTGCCAGAGCTGGCCGAGCTTCGCCTGGCTGTACTGGGCGGTGAGCTTCGCCGAGGAGAACGCCAGGATGAAGTGGCGGCGGCCCCACAGCTGACGGATGTACTCACCGAGCCCCGGCCGGGCACCGCTGACCGCGAGACCGTGCTTCGCGGCCAGCTCGGCCGGGCTCAGGCCGTCGTCGGCGAACGGTCGGGTGCTGGTCATGACCCCACCGTCCTGCGTTGTGTCACTCACAAGTCGAAACTTTCGTGTTCAAGATGCGCGGCAAGTCGGGTACCACGATGTCAGACGACCGGCGGGCGTCCCAGCCGGGTCAGCCGCCATACCGTACGCCACCTCATGGGGCGGCGAGGCCCGCAGGGCACCTTCCATCCCGCCCGGAAACCGCCGAACCACGCCTTGAGCGCCTCGGCCGAGGGCCGCCGGGCCAGGGTGAGCAGCAGCCACACGCCGAGATAGACCGGCACCAGGGGTGCGGGAAGATTGCGGCGCGCCAGCCACACGCGGTTGCGTGCCACGTTGAAGTGGTACGTCGCGTGCCGGGACGGTGGGGTGGTGGGGTGCAGCAGCACCATGTCGGAACGGTAGTCGATCATCCAGTCGGCGTCGAGCGCCCGCCAGGCGAGGTCGGTCTCCTCGTGCGCGTAGAAGAACGCGTCGGGAAGACCGCCGACCTCCGCGAACACCTTGGTGCGCACGGCGTTGGCGCCGCCGAGGAAGGTGGTCACGCGCGAGGAGCGCAGCGGGTCCGAGGCGCGCAGCCGCGGCACGTGCCGGCGCTGGGTGAGGCCGGTCTCCGGGTCCGCGATCCGGAAGCTGATGATGCCGAGCTTCGGGTCGGCGGTGAACGCCTGCCGGACCAGCTCGCCGGTGTCGGTGTTGGCGAGCAGTCCGTCGTCGTCGAGGAAGAGCAGCACGTCGGCGTCGCTGCCGCCGGGACCGAAGGCCTCGATGCCGATGTTGCGGCCGCCGGGGATGCCGAGGTTCTCCGGCAGGGTGATCGAGCGGACGCCCTCGGGCAGGTCGGGGATCTCGACGCCCTGGCCGACGACGACGACCTCGATCGGGTCGCCGTCCTGCCGGGCGACCGAGTCGAGCAGCGCCCGCAGGTCGTCCGGCCGGTTGCCCATGGTGATGACGACCGCGCCCAGCTTCAGCGTTCCGGTCATGGTGGCGGCCCTCACTTGAGCCTGCTGGAGGCGAGGACCGACACCAGGTGCAGCAGGGTCTGCAGCAGCGCGATGCCGGCGAGCACGGCGACGCCGAGCCGGGTGAAGAACAGGTCGCCGCGGATCTGGTCGACGATCGCGAGGACCAGGATCAGCAGGGACGCCTCGATGCCGAGGATGAGCCGGTGGAACTTGAGCGCGGCGGCGGCCCGGCGGGCGAGCGCCATGCCGGAGGAGCGCGGCTCGGCGGCCGACTCCTTGACCGGCTCCATGCCGGCCTGGTGGCGGGCGACGCCGACGAGGTCGGTCTCGGCCTTGATGAGGATGGCGCCGAGCGCGGCGAGGGTGCCGAGGAAGGCCCACAGCCAGTCGATCCGGCCGCCGCCCCACAGGTCGGAGGCGCGCAGCCCGAAGCCGACGAGGACGGCCGCGTCGCACAGGTAGGCGCCGACCCGGTCCAGGTAGACGCCGGCCAGCGAGTACTGCTTCTTCCAGCGGGCCAGCTCGCCGTCGACGCAGTCGAGCAGCAGGTACATCTGGACCGCGAGCACGCCGAGCACGGCCCCGGGGATGCCGGGGACGAGCAGGGCGGGCGCGGCGAGCACGCCGGCCAGGGTCATCAGGTACGTCAGCTGGTTCGGCGTGACGCGGGTGTTCGCCAGCTGGCGGGTGATCCGCAGCGAGATCTCCCGCATGTAGAGGCGGCCGCCCCAGTGTTCGCCGCTCCGCCGGTCCTTGACACCCGGGGGGTGCACGACCGGGCGGAGCTCAGCTACCGATGGTTTCTGCATAGTCGGCGTATGCGTCCCTGATCTCGTCGGTGGACAGGTCGAGGTGTTCGAGGATGGTGTAGCGGCCGGGCCGCGTCTGCGGGGCGAACTCCACCGCCTGCACGAACTCGCCCACGGTGAAGCCCATCTCCTCCGGGAGCACGGGCAGGCCGTGCCGCCGCAGCGTGGCGACCATCTGCGCGGACTCCTCGCGGGCCCCGCGCAGGTGCATGGCGAAGGCGGCGCCGAGGCCGCACTGCTCGCCGTGGCTGGCGGCGCGGGTCGGGAAGAGCAGGTCGAAGGCGTGGCTGATCTCGTGGCAGGCGCCCGAGGAGGGGCGGCTGTCACCGCTGATCGACATGGCGATGCCGGACATCACCAGGCCCTCGGAGAGGGTGACCAGGAAGTCGTCCTCGCCGACGCCGCCGGGGTGCCGGAGCACCGCCTCGCCCGCGCTGCGGGCCATGGCGGCGGCCAGGCCGTCGACCTTCTCGCCGGTCTCGCGGTGGGACAGCTCCCAGTCGGCGATGGCGGAGAGGTTGGAGATGGCGTCGCCGATGCCGGAGCGGACGTAGCGGATCGGCGCGTCCCGGATCACGTCGAGGTCGATGACCAGCGCGATCGGGGTCGGCACGCCGTAGGAGCCGCGCCCGTTGTCGTTGTCCAGGGTGGAGATCGGCGAGCAGATCCCGTCGTGCGACAGGTTGGTGGCGATGGCCACCAGCGGCAGGCCGACCCGGGCCGCCGCGTACTTGGTCACGTCGATGATCTTGCCGCCGCCGAGCGCCACGACGGCGTCGTAACGCTTGCCGCGCATGGCGTCGGCGAGCTTGACGGCCTCGTCGATGGTGCCGCCGGCGACCGGGTACCAGTCGGCGTCCGGCAGCTCGGGAGCGAAGCGGTCACGCAGCTTCAGGCCGGAGCCGCCGCTGATGGCGACGGCGATCCGGCCGTTGCTGGAGATCCGACGGTCCGCGAGGAGCGCGGACAGGTCGTCCAGCGCTCCCCCGCGGATGTCGACGACGACCGGCGACGGGATGAGCCGGGTCAGTACTGGCACGCGATGTCACGGCCCTTCGCCAGGTCGTCGTGGTTGTCGATCTCCACCCACTTCACGTCGCCGATGGGCGCCACGTCGACGGTGAAGCCGCGGTTGACCAGCTCCTGGTAGCCGTCCTCGTAGTAGAGGTCGGGGTCGCGCTCGAAGGTGGTCTTCAGGGCGTCGGCGAGCTCCTCGGCGGCCTCGGCCTCGATGAGCGTGACGCCGATGTACTCGCCGGTCGCGTCGGCCGGGTCCATCAGCTTGGTGATCTTCGAGACGCCCTTGCCGTCGGCGGTGACGACCTTCATCTCCTCGTCGGCGAGGCTCTTCACCGTGTCGAGGGCGAGGATGATCTTCTTGCCGTCGCCGCGGGCGGCGAGCAGGGTCTTCTCGACGGAGACCGGGTGGACGGTGTCGCCGTTGGCGAGGATCACACCGCGCCCCAGGACCTCACGCGCGCACCACAGGGAGTAGGCGTTGTTCCACTCCTCGGCCTTGTCGTTGTCGATGAGGGTCAGCGACAGGCCGTACTTCGCCTCCAGGGCCTCCTTGCGCGCGTACACGGCCTCCTTGCGGTAGCCGACGACGATCGCGACCTCGGTGAGGCCGACCTCGGCGAAGTTCTTCAGCGTGAGGTCGAGGACCGTCAGCGAGCCGTCGCCCGCCTTGTCCACGGGCACGAGGGCCTTCGGAAGGGTGTCGGTGTAGGGGCGCAGACGCCGTCCGGCACCGGCTGCCAGTACGAGGCCAATCATGCTGTCTCTCCTTCGTCGTGTACGGCGGGTGCTCCGGCGGAGACCCAGAAACGGATGGACTCCACGAGCACCACGAGACCCACGGCCGCCGCGAGGGCGGTGAGCGCCAGGGTGAAGTCGTCGCCGCGGTTCGCGAGGAGGGCGGCGAGGACGGCCACCAGGAGGGTGCGTCCCTCGTGGCCGCCGATGGTGCGCACCAGCCAGGCGGGCGGCGCGCCGGCGTTGCCGCGGATGCGGTACACCGTGTCGTAGTGATGGTAGGCGACCGCCGCGACCAGCCCGAATGCGGCGGGGAGCGCGTGGGCGGCGCCGGCCTTCGCGGCGAGCGCGAGCACCGTGCCGTACTCGGCGGCCCGGAAGAACGGCGGCACCAGCCAGTCGAGCGCGCCCTTGAGGGGACGGGCGGCGGCGAGGCCGGCGGCCAAGACGTAGATCACCGCGACGGCGACGAGCCGGGCGTCGCCGAAGGGCAGGTACAGCGCGCCGGCCACCATCACGGCGGCGCCGAGCGCGGCGACGAAGACCGGGCTGACGACGCCGGCGCGGCCGCGCAGCAGGCGGGCCTGGAGCTCGGCGAGCGGCCCCGAGTCGGTGAGGTCGGCGAGCGCGCGGGCGGCACGGTCGGAGCGGGGCGTCCTGCGGGTGACCGAGCGCAGCACGCGTCCGGCGGTGGTGTAGCAGGCGCCGAAGGCGCAGCCGGCGATCAGCGCCCAGAAGACGATCCGGGGGGTGGTGACGGCGGTGAGGACGGCGATCATCGCCCAGCGCTCGCCGATCGGCAGGATGATCATGCGCCGGGCCCAGACGGTCCAGCCGACGCTGTCGAGCTTGCTGGAGAGCGCCAGGCCGGTCTTGGCGGTGGCTCCGGGGCTCGCGGCGCCGGCCGGGTCGTCGGTAGCGTTCGACTCGTTGAAGGCGAAGTCCACGACGTGCCGGCAGGTCATCAGGACCATGGCGCCGAGCGCGAGCGCCCACACGTCGTCGCCGTTGCGGGCGGCGCCGAGGGCGAGGCCCGCGTAGAAGGCGTACTCCTTGGCGCGGTCGAAGGTGGCGTCGAGCCAGGCGCCCATCGTCGAGTACTGCAGCGAGTAGCGGGCGAGCTGCCCGTCGGTGCAGTCGAGGACGAAGGACACGAGCAGCAGCACACCGGCCGCGACGTAGCCGCCGCGCTCGCCGGTGGCCGCGCAGCCGGCCGCGATCAGCGCGGTGAGCAGCGAGGCGGTGGTGACCTGGTTCGGGGTCAGGCCGCGGCGCGCGCACCAGCGGGCGATGTAGCGCGAGTAGGGGCTGATGAAGAAGGTCGTGAAGAAGCCGTCGTGCGCCTTCACGGCGGACCGCAGCCGCACGGCCTCGTCGTCGACCGCCTCGACGGCCGCGCGGGCCTGGTGGCGGGCCTCGGGGTCGGTGGGCACGGCGGCGACGAGCGTGCCGAGCTGCGGCCGGTGCACGGCGACGCCGTCGGCGCCGAGCGCGTCGGCGACGCTGTCCGGGAGGCTGTCCGCGGCGTCGTACGGGGCGGGAGCGCCGGTCTCGTACGGCGCGGGGGGCGCGGTCGGGGCGGCGGCGCGCTCGGCGGCGGCCAGCGCGCGGGCCAGGGCCGGGCGGGCCTCGGGCTGCGCGGTGAGCGCGCCGGGGGCGGCGGCGGCCGGGAAGCGGGGGTCGGTCAGCGCGAGCCGCAGCGCGTGCGGGTGGCCGACGAAGCGCGGGTCCACCAGGGCGACCCGCTCGGCGGCGGGGACGCGGGCGAGCAGGGCGCCGGTCTCGTGGGGCCCGGGGGCGACCTCGACGTGGAAGCCGAGGGACCGCAGATCGGCGTCGAGCGACGATCCGGGTACCGGCGGGCCGGTGAGGATGGCGGTCGACAGGACGAACTCACTCCTTGGAGCTGGCGGACGGGCCGGCGGGACCCGCGGCACGGCCCCGGGCGCCTTGATGCGGCCCGGCACCGGGCGGCGGCACGTCGGCTGAGGCTATCGGATGACGGAAGCGCGAGTTCACCGAGGTTTCGCGGTACCGACTCCCGTCGGCCGCCCCGCGTCCGTTCGGGTGAGCCGCGTCACGCGGAGATCATCATGGGCGATCGGCGGCCCGGGCGACAAACGCTTCCCGGCAGCACATCGACCCGTTCAGTAAATCCGCAGGTCAGAGCATATGACAACGGTGTTCAGTACCGTGTTGCACATACCCCCCACCCGTAGTTCACTGGCCACTCGGGGCACCGAAGCGGCACTGGAGACGACACGACCGGGAGGCCATGTCATGGGGGCTGGACACGACCACGGACACAGCCACGGCGGCCCGCCGCCGACGGGCACCGCGGGGCTGGCACACAGGAACCGACTGCGCATCGCACTCGGCATCACGCTCTCCGTGATGGTGGTGGAGATCGTCGGCGGCCTCGTCGCCGACTCGCTCGCACTCATCGCGGACGCGGCGCACATGGCGACCGACGCCGTCGGCCTCGCGATGGCGCTGCTCGCCATCCACTTCGCCAACCGGCCGCCCGCCGGCAACCGTACTTTCGGCTTCGCGCGCGCCGAGATCCTCGCCGCGCTCGCCAACTGTCTGCTGCTGCTCGGCGTCGGCGGCTACGTCCTCTACGAGGCGATCCAGCGGTTCCTCGAACCGGCCGAGACCCGCGGCGGCCTCGCCATCGCCTTCGCCGTGATCGGCCTGGTCGCCAACATCGTCTCCCTGTCGCTGCTGATGCGCGGCCAGAAGGAGAGCCTGAACGTGCGGGGCGCCTATCTGGAGGTGCTCGCCGACGCGCTCGGCTCGGTGACCGTGATCATCGCCTCCGGCATCATCCTGCTCACCGGCTGGCAGTACGCGGACCCGATCGCCTCGATCCTGATCGGCCTGATGATCGTGCCGCGCACCTTCAAGCTGCTGCGCGAGACCCTGGACGTGCTCCTGGAGGCCGCCCCCAAGGGCGTCGACATGGCGGAGGTCCGGGCGCACATCCTGGCCCTGCCGGGCGTCGAGGACGTGCACGACCTGCACGCCTGGACGATCACCTCGGGCATGCCGGTGCTCTCCGCGCACGTGGTGGTCACGCAGGACGCGCTGGACTCGGTGGGCCACGAGAAGATGCTGCACGACCTCCAGGGCTGCCTGGGCTCGCACTTCGACGTGGAGCACTGCACCTTCCAGCTGGAGCCGCTGGGTCACGCCGAGCACGAGGCCAAGCTCTGTCTGTGAGCGGGCGGGGCTGCTAGCCTCGTCGGGACAGACGTGAGGTGGAGAGGAGCTGAGGTTGATGACCGTCGCGATGCGGGCCGCCCACGGCGGCGGCACCCGGTCCAGCCTCAGCTCCCGGGTCTCCGGCTGACCTGATCCCGGTTCCCACCGGTACGTCATGACGTCGGCCGGGCCCCCTCACCCAAGGGTTCCCACCTTGTCCGACCACATCAGCGACACCTCCGCCCACGCCCAGGCGCTCCACGACGCCTTCTTCGCCCTGCACCACGGACTGCCGCGGCAGGGCCCGGGCTCCGACACCACCACCCGCCGGCTGCTCGCCCTCGCCGGGCCGCTGCCGGACCGGCCGCGCGTGCTCGACCTCGGCTGCGGTCCCGGCCGCTCCGCGCTGCTGCTCGCCGCCGAGGCGGGCGCCGAGGTGACGGCCGTCGACACGCACGAGCCGTTCCTGGACGAGCTGCGGGAGACCGCCGCCGCCCGCGGGCTCGCCGGCCGGGTCCGCGCCCTCCGCGCCGACATGGGCGCGCTCGGCACTCTTCGCGACGGCTCCTTCGACCTCGTCTGGGCCGAGAGCTCGGTCTTCGTCCTCGGTTTCGACCGGGCGCTGACCGAGTGGCGCCGGCTCCTCGCGCCCGGAGGCCGGCTCGTGCTCACCGAGTGCGTCTGGACCACCGACGCGCCCGGCCCCGAGGCCCGCGCCTTCTGGGAGGAGCACTACCCGCTCCGCACGGTCACCGCGAACGCGGCGGCGGCCGTCGCGGCCGGCTATCACGTGCTCGGCACCGTCGCGCAGCCGGAGAGCGACTGGGACGAGTACTACGAGCCGCTGGCCGAGCACGCCGAGACGGCGGACACCGCCGTCCCCGGCATGGCCGAGGCGGTGGCCGGGGCGCGCGCCGAGATCGCGCTGCGCCGCGCGCACGGCGCCGACTACGGCTACGCGGGCTTCGTCCTGCGGCCCGCCGATCCGCGCTGGACGACCCGCGAGGAGACGGCCGCCGACATCCCCGCCGTACGGGAGATCAACGCGGCCGCCTTCCCGACGCCCGAGGAGGCCGGTCTCGTCGACGCCCTGCGCGCCGACCGGGACGCCTGGCTGCCGGGGCTCTCGTACGTGGCGGAGGCGCCGGACGGCTCGGTCGCCGCGTACGCCCTGATCACCCGCTGCCATGTGGACGGCGTCCCGGCGGCGGCGCTCGGGCCCGTCGCGGTGACCCCGGCGCACCAGCGCTCGGGCGCCGGGCAGGCGGTCGTCCGGGCGGTGCTCGACGCGGCGCGGCTGCGCGGGGAGCGGCTCGTCCTGGTGCTGGGCCATCCGGGGTACTACCCGCGGTTCGGATTCGCACGGGCGTCCGCGTATGGGATCAAGCCAGCCTTCGCCGTTCCGGACGAAGCGATGATGGCGCTCGACCTGGACGGTTCCGGCGCCGTCGACGGGGGCACGATCACGTATCCGGCGGCTTTCGGGGTCTGAGCGACCGGCCGGTCCCGCCGCACGAGGGTTGTACTCCGTGCGGTGGGACCGGCCATGTCCGGCCGTCGAAGTACGGACAAGCCGCTTTTGTACGGCAGACTGGGCTTGCCCGTGAGGGAGAGGACCGAAGCGAAGGATGGGTATGCCGACCACATCAGCCACCGTGGCTCCCGGCTCGTCGAACGGCGTCCGGCCGGACACGGCCGGGGCGCCGATCATGCTCGAACTCGTCGACGAGGACGGTGTCACGATCGGCACGGCGGAGAAGCTCGCCGCGCACCAGGCGCCGGGGCAGCTGCACCGGGCCTTCTCGGTCTTCCTCTTCGACGAGGCCGGCCGGCTGCTGCTGCAGCGCCGCGCGCTCGGCAAGTACCACTCCCCCGGCGTCTGGTCCAACACCTGCTGCGGCCACCCGTACCCGGGCGAGGCGCCGTTCGCAGCGGCCGCCCGGCGCACCTTCGAGGAGCTGGGCGTCTCGCCCTCGCTGCTCGCGGAGGCCGGTACGGTCCGCTACAACCACCCGGACCCGGCATCGGGCCTGGTGGAGCAGGAGTTCAACCACCTCTTCGTCGGCCTGGTGCAGGGCGCCGTGCGGCCGGACCCGGAGGAGATCGAGGACACCGCCTTCGTGACCGCGGCGGAGCTCGCCGAGCGCCACGCGGCCGCGCCGTTCTCCGCCTGGTTCATGACGGTGCTCGACGCGGCACGCCCGGCGATCAAGGAACTGACGGGCCAGTCCGGGGGCTGGTGACCTCGGGGGCCGGGACCGGGGCCGGGACCACCGGCCCGGCCGGCGGCTGCCCCGGGACGAACGGGTTCAGGGGCAGCGCAGCCCAGATGATCTTTCCGCCGCTCGCGGTGTGCTCGACGTCGCAGGCGCCGCCGGCCTCCCGGGCGATCTCGCGCACCAGGAGCAGGCCCCGGCCGCCGGTCTGACCCCAGTCGGCCTCCAGGGCCTTGGGGCGGTACGGATGGTTGTCCTCGACGGACACCCGGATCCACTCCGCCCCGATGGCCACCTCGACCGCTATCTCCGGGGAGAGCAGCGCGGCGTGCTTCACCGCGTTGGTGACCAGTTCGGAGACGATGAGAAGCAGTCCCTGCACGGTGTCGTCGTGGACCGGGACGCTCTGCCTGATGAGAAGGTCGCGCACGGCGTGCCGGGCCTGCGGCACGGACACGTCGACCGCGGGAGCGGTGAAGCGCCAGACCCCTTCGTAGGACGGTGGCCGGGCGGGGACGCTCCCGCGGCTTCCCATAGTCCGGCTCCCGCCCTCGTGCTCGATTGTCGCCACGGGTCGAGTCTTGGGAATCCGCCGGGGCCCCTCCGGCTACTGACCAAAAGTCGACATGTATCGACCGACTTCTGATCGGGTGGGTATGCCAACGTCAGTTGTTCGACTGTTCCTGATCCCCCGTTGACGATTTCGATGGATGTGGCGTCGGTGTGACCATACTGACGATACGTCGGCCGCCGACGCCCGTCGCGATCAGCCCGAGCCCGTCGAAGAGCAGCGCGAGCGAGAAGAACACCCCGAGAACGTAGCGGCTGCTGTGCGGCCAGTCGAACAGCACCAGGATGCCGAGCAGCAGCCCGAACGCGCCCTGGAGCAGCGTCCAGCCGAACTGCGGCCCGCGCACCACCACGCTGCCGACCAGCCGGAACAGCCCGCCGGTGAGGAACAGCAGCGCCGCGAACATGGTCAGCGCCTCCGCCGAGGCCTCCGGATGCCGGATGACGACCACGCCGGCCGCGATGTTCAGGGCCGCGACCACGACCGCGAGCCAGAAGTAGGGGGTGCCGCGCGACTGGACGGCCTGCAGCAGGCCGACGAGACCGCCGACCAGCAGCAGCCAGCCGAAGAGCAGCATGGAGGTGAGGGTGGCGGCCCAGGTGTAGATCAGGCCCACGATCCCGCCGACCACCAGCAGGCCGCCGAGCGCGGCGAGCCAGCCGAACCGGCGCCGGAGCCTCCTGCCCCGGCGGACCAGCTCGTCCACGGGATCGGACGGAGTGCCGGTCGGGTGCGGTGCCGGGTCGCCGGGCGGGGGCGGTGCCGGGTGGTCGCCGGGCGGGGGCGGGTCCTGGCCGGCCATGGGCGTCTCCTCCTCGCACCCCCTTCTTGATCGTACGGAGAGGGTGCCCGGATAGCATCCGGCGCATGGAGCCGCAGCTGACCGTCAGCGTCGTCGACGAGGTCGCCACCGTCGTCATCGCCAACCCCGCCAAGCGCAACGCCATGACCGCCGGCATGTGGCGGTCCCTGCCCGAACTGCTCGCCCCGCTCGCCGCCGACCCGGCCGTGCGGGCGCTGGTGCTGACCGGCGCGGGCGAGACCTTCTGCGCCGGAGCCGACATCTCCACCCTGCGCGAGCCGGGCGACGAGCAGCAGTCGCTCGCGGTACGGGCCGAGGAGGCCCTCGCCGCCTTCCCGAAGCCGACGCTCGCCGCCGTCCGCGGCTACTGCGTCGGCGGCGGCAGCCAGCTCGCCGCCGCCTGCGACCTGCGCTTCGCCGAGGACGGCGCCCGCTTCGGCGTGACGCCGGCGAAGCTCGGCATCGTCTACCCGTCCTCCTCCACCCGCCGGCTCGCCGCCCTCGTCGGCCCCTCGGCCGCCAAGTACCTGCTCTTCAGCGGCGAGCTGATCGACACCGAACGGGCCCTGCGCACCGGCCTGGTCGACGAGGTGCTGCCGGCCGGCGCACTCGACAAGCGCGTCGCCGAGTTCACCCGCACCCTCGTCTCCCGCTCGCTGCTCACCCAGGCCGCGGCGAAGGAGTTCGCGAACGGGCGCACCGACCGGGACGCCCACTGGACGCAGCAGGCGCGCGGCAGCGGCGACACCGCCGAGGGTGTCGCCGCCTTCCTGGAACGCCGCCCGCCGCTCTTCACGTACGGGCGCTGAGCCGCCGGGTCCGGCCCTACGACTGCGCGGCGGCCTCGGCCGTGGACCGGCCGCGCCACTGCGCGACGATCTCGGCCGGGGCCTTCTCCGGGGAGCCCGCGTCGTACGGGGGCTGCGGGTCGTACTCGGTGAGCAGCTGGATCGTCTGCGCGGTCGCGTCACCCGCGATCCGGCCGAGCAGGTGCAGCGCCATGTCGATGCCGGAGGACACGCCGGCGGCCGTCACGTACTTCCCGTCGAACACCACCCGCTCGCCGGTCGGTTCGGCGCCGAGCGCCCGCAGCTCCTCGTACGCGAGCCAGTGCGTGGTGGCCCGCCGGCCGGTCAGCAGACCGGCGGCACCGAGCAGGAGCGAGCCGGTGCACACGGACGTGGTCCAGGTGCTGGTCGCGTCGGCGGTCCGGAGCCACTCCCGGATCTCCGGGTCGTCCTTCGCCGTCCGCGCGTCGGGCCCGCCCGGCACCAGCACGATGTCGGGACGCGGCACGTCCGCGAGGGCCTTGTCGGCGAGCAGGGCCAGACTGCCCTGGTCGTTGCGGACGGGTCGGGCCTCCTTGGCGACGAAGACGGTCTCGGCGCCGGGGAGGCGGGCGAGGAGTTCGTAGGGGCCGACGGCGTCGAGGGTGGTGAAGCCGTCGTAGAGGAGAACGGCGATCTGCATGCCGGGTCCTTTCGCGGGTTGACGGATATCGAATCTCGGACTTCGGACTTCGGATTTTGGATAGTGGGTTTTGGATATCGGATATCCGGGGTGTTGGATCCGGGATCCGGGATTCTGGACCCCGGATATCGGATCCCGAATGCTGGATCCCGGATGTTGGATCCCCTCCAGGCCCGGCGGCCGGTCAGCCCACCGGCGTGTGGAAGCGGCTCCGGTAATCGGCCGGCGTCGTACCCAGCGCCTTCACGAACGCGCGGCGCATCGCCTCCGGCGTGCCGTAGCCGGTGGCGCGGGCGACCTCCTGGACGCCCTGCGGGGACTCCTCCAGGAGCCGGCGGGCGTGTTCCAGGCGGACGCGGTCGACGTAGCGGCCGGGCGTGGTGCCGGTCTCGGCCTGGAAGGCGCGGGCGAAGTGGCGGGGCGAGAGCCGGGCGCGGGCGGCGAGGGCCGGGACGGACAGGTCGTCCTCGGGGTGTTCGGCGATCCAGTGCTGGACGTCGCGGAGCGGTTCGCGGCGGGCGGTCTGGGCGGCCAGCTGGGTGCTGAACTGGGCCTGGTTGCCCGGGCGGCGCAGGAAGACGACGAGGTGGCGGGCGACGCCGAGGGCGGCGTCGCGGCCCAGGTCCTCCTCGACGAGGGCGAGCGCGAGGTCGATGCCAGCGGTGACCCCGGCGGAGGTGGCGAGCCGGCCGTCGCGGACGAAGATGGGTTCCGGATCGACCGTCACCTCGGGGTGGCGGCGGGCCAGCTGGTCGCAGGCGATCCAGTGCGTGGTGACCCGGTGTCCGTCGAGCTGACCGGCCTCGGCGAGCAGCAGCGCGCCCGTGCAGACCGAGACGAGGCGCCGCGCGGCCGGTGCGTGGGTCCGCAGCCAGTCGACGAGCGCCGGATCGGGCGCGCGGGTACCTTCGCCGCCTGGCACCAGCAGGGTGTGCGGCGGGCCGCCGGCGACGGCTTCGGCGAGCGAGGTGTCCGGCAGGATCCGCAGGCCGCTGTGGGTGCGGACCGGACCGCCGTCCAGGGAGGCGGTGCGGATCTCGTACGCGCCGGGCCGGCCGGCGGCGCGGGCGCCACCGGCGAAGACCTCCACGGGTCCGGTCACGTCGAGGCTCTGCACGCCCTCGAAGAGGACGACAAGAACGGACCTGACGGACCGGTCGGACCAAGCGGTTCGCTGCGTCATGGCTCCATCCTTCGCGGGCCCGGGGACGGCCGCAATGACGAGCACCCCACCTTTTCTGCCATCCCTCCGCCCCCGGGCGTTCCGGCCGTACCGGCCGGTAGGTAAGGTGCGGGACCATGACGAATCTGCCGCCGCACGCCGTCCGCCGCTGCGCCCACCCGGTCAATCTGCTGCACGCGACGCTGTTCTTCTCGCCCGACCTCGACGCCGAGTTCGAGAAGCTCGGCATCACGGACCCGAGCACGATGCGCCTCGCCGCGCGCAGCGCGCCGCTCGGCGCGGTCGGCGCCGGCACGGTGGCCGCGACCTTCTACAACTACAACCACGAACTGCTCTCCCGGCACCTGCCCGCCGTCTGGGAGACCGCCTCGCCCGCCGCCGTGCTCGACGCCCGCCTGCGGGCCGTGGACACGACCCTCCGCCGGCTGCTCGGCGCCGAGGCGATCGCCTCGGCGGAGATGACGGAGGCCGCCGAGCTCGCGCTGCGCGCGGCCGGGGCGTGCACCCGGCACGCCCGCCCGCTGTACGCCGGCAACGCCGATCTGCCGGTGCCGGACGCGGACGCCCCGCACCTGCGGCTGTGGCACGCCACCACCCTGCTGCGCGAGCACCGCGGCGACGGCCATCTGGTCGCCCTGGTCGCCGCCGGGCTCGACCCGGTGGAGGCGCTGCTCAGCCACACCGCCTCCGGCAAGGGCATGTCCCCGCGCTGGGTCCTCGGCACCCGCGGCTGGAGCCGCGACGACTGGGACGCGGCCGCGGAGCGGCTGCGCGGGCGCGGACTGCTCGACGCCGGCGGCGAGCTCACCGAGGCGGGCGTGGCGCTGCGCGCGGACCTGGAGGACGAGACGGACCGCCTGGACTCCGCCCCGTACGAGCACCTGGGCGCGGACGGCGTGGCCCGGCTCACCGAGCTCACCAAGGGCTTCCTGACGGCGGCGGTCGGCGCGGGCGCGTTCCCGGCCAACCTCAGCGGCAAGAACTGAGCACGCGGGGAGCCGGGCCATGCGGCCCTGAGCTCCGCGGGCCGAGCTGCACGGGCCCCGCGCGGCGCGCGGGGCCGGGTCGGTTGCCGCGTACGGGTGAGCGACCCGGCAGAATGCAACCGCAAGCTTGAGGCACGAGAAGGCGGGTCGGGACATCGTGACGACGTCCATCGAGGCAAGGATCGCCGAGGAGCTCGGCGTACGCGAGCGACAGGTGAAGGCGGCCGTCGAACTGCTGGACGGCGGTTCGACCGTGCCGTTCATCGCGCGCTACCGCAAGGAAGCGACCGAGATGCTCGACGACGCGCAGCTGCGCACCCTGGAGGAGCGGCTGCGGTATCTGCGCGAGCTGGAGGACCGGCGCGCGGCGGTCCTCGACTCCGTACGGGAACAGGGCAAGCTGACGCCCGAGTTGGAGGCGCAGATCCTGGCCGCCGACACCAAGGCGCGTCTGGAGGACATCTATCTTCCCTTCAAGCCGAAGCGGCGGACCAAGGCGCAGATCGCCCGCGAGGCCGGTCTGACGCCGCTGGCCGAGGGGCTGCTCGCCGACCCGTCGGTGGAGCCGCACGCCGCCGCGGCGGCGTTCGTGGACGCCGACAAGGGCGTCGCGGACGCGGCGGCGGCGCTGGAGGGGGCGCGGGCCATCCTCACCGAGAAGTTCTCGGAGGACGCCGACCTGATCGGCGAGCTGCGCGAGCGGATGTGGGGCCGGGGCCGGCTGGTCGCGAAGGTGCGGGAGGGCAAGGAGGAGGCGGGCGCGAAGTTCGCCGACTACTTCGACTTCGCCGAGCCGTTCACCGCGCTGCCCTCGCACCGGATCCTCGCGATGCTGCGCGGCGAGAAGGAGGACGTCCTCACCCTGGACCTGGAGCCCGAGGAGCCCGCCGACAGCCCGGCGGCCATGTCCTCGTACGAGCCGATCGTCGCGTCCCGCTTCGGCGTGGCCGACCGCGGCCGCCCCGGTGACAAGTGGCTCCAGGACACCGTCCGCTGGGCCTGGCGCACCCGGATCCTGGTCCACCTCGGCATCGACCTGCGGCTGCGGCTGCGCACGGCCGCCGAGGACGAGGCGGTGCGGGTCTTCGCGGCGAACCTGCGCGACCTGCTGCTCGCGGCGCCCGCCGGCACCCGCGCCACGCTCGGCCTCGACCCCGGTTTCCGTACGGGTGTGAAGGTCGCCGTCGTCGACGCGACCGGCAAGGTCGTCGCCACCGACACGATCTACCCGCACGTCCCCGCCAACAAGTGGGACGAGTCGCTCGCCAAGCTGGCACGGCTCGCCAAGGAGCACGCGGTCGAGCTGGTCGCCATCGGCAACGGCACCGCGTCCCGCGAGACCGACAAGCTCGCCGGTGAACTCATCGCGAAGCACCCCGAGTTGAAGCTGACCAAGGTGATGGTCTCGGAGGCCGGCGCCTCCGTCTACTCGGCCTCCGCGTTCGCCTCGCAGGAACTCCCGGGCCTGGACGTGTCGTTGCGCGGCGCGGTG
The DNA here is from genome assembly GCF_042873935.1 of Streptomyces sp. NPDC004327. Lineage (NCBI taxonomy): Bacteria > Bacillati > Actinomycetota > Actinomycetes > Kitasatosporales > Streptomycetaceae > Streptomyces > Streptomyces sp. NPDC004327. Next base: position 59,205 of record NZ_JBIAME010000005.1, read on the forward strand.
TCCATCGCCCGGCGGCTCCAGGACCCGCTGGCCGAGCTGGTGAAGATCGATCCGAAGTCGATCGGTGTCGGGCAGTACCAGCACGACCTGTCCGAGGTGAAGCTCTCCCGCTCCCTGGACGCGGTGGTCGAGGACTGCGTGAACGGCGTCGGCGTCGACGTCAACACCGCCTCCGCGCCGCTCCTTTCGCGCGTCTCCGGCATCGGCGCCGGCCTCGCCGAGAACATCGTCGCCCACCGCGACGCCAACGGCCCCTTCCGGTCCCGGCGCGCCCTGAAGGACGTGTCGCGGCTCGGCCCCAAGGCGTACGAGCAGTGCGCGGGCTTCCTCCGCATCCGCGGCGGCGACGACCCGCTCGACGCCTCGGCCGTGCACCCCGAGGCGTACCCGGTCGTGCGCCGCATGGTCAAGACGGCGGGCGGCGAGGTCGCCGCGCTCATCGGCAACACCGCGGTGCTGCGCTCGCTGCGCGCGGACGACTTCGTCGACGACACCTTCGGTCTGCCGACCGTCGGCGACATCCTGAAGGAACTGGAGAAGCCGGGACGCGACCCGCGGCCCGCCTTCAAGACGGCCACCTTCATGGAGGGCGTGGAGAAGATCTCCGACCTCGCCTCCGGGATGGTCCTGGAGGGTGTCGTCACCAATGTCGCCGCGTTCGGCGCCTTCGTCGACATCGGCGTCCACCAGGACGGTCTGGTGCACGTCTCCGCCATGTCCAGGAACTTCGTCAAGGACCCGCGGGACGTGGTGAAGCCGGGCGACGTGGTCAAGGTGAAGGTCCTGGACGTCGACATCCCCCGCAAGCGCATCTCGCTGACGCTCCGCCTCGACGACGAGGCGGCCTCCTCGGCCGCGGAGCCGGGCGCGCCGAAGCGGGAGCGCGGTGACCGGGGCGAGCGCGGTGACCGCGGCGACCGGGGCGGCCGTCCGCCGCAGCAGCGGCGTGGCGGCGGCGGTGCCGGTGCCGGTGGCGGTGGCGGCAGCCGCGACCGTGGCCAGGCCGCGGCGCCCGCCAACAGCGCGATGGCCGACGCGCTGCGCAAGGCGGGCCTGCTGAACGAGGGCGGCTCTGGCGGCCGGGACCGGCGCGGGAAGCGCTGAGGCATGTGGTGAACGGCGCCTGTCGGCCGGACCGAGGTCCGGTCGGCGGGGGCCGTCTCACGCCGACGGTTCGTCGCGTGCGCCGCTCTTCTCGGGTCGGGCCGGTCCGGCCGCCGAGCTGTCCCTAGAGCGAGTACATGTTCGCCCGGGCCCTGCGCGTGCGGGGATCGTCGGGGCCGAGCACGCGCTCGAAGTCGGCGATGACCTGCTCGCACAGGCGGTCGGCTTCGTCGTGGTTCCCGACTTTCCGGTGGAGTGCGGCCAGGTTCGCCCGGGCGTGGAGCGTGTCCGGGTGGTCGGGACCGAGCACCCGCTCGAATCCCGCGACGGCCTGCTGCTGCCCGTACAGCGCCGCGTCGTACTGTCCGGTCTCGCTGTAGGTGAGGGTGAGGTTGTTGAGGCTCGTGAGCGTGTCGGGGTGGTTGTGGCCGAGGACGTGCTGACGGTCGGCGAGGACCCGCTCGCCCAGGGCCAGCGCCTCCGCGAGCCGACCGTCGTCACCGTAGGCCACGGCGAGGTCCGCGCGGGCCATGAGGGTGTCGGGGTGGTTGTGGCCGAGGAGGCGCTGACGATCGGCGAGGACCCGCTCGCTCAGCTCGATCGCCTCCTCGTACCGGCCGACGCTTCGGTAGGCGAAGGCGAGCCTGGCGCGGGCGGCGATCGTGTCGGGATGATCGGGACCGAGAACGCGCTCGCGGTCGGCGAGAAGCTGCTTGCTCAGGAACACCGCCTCCGCGTACTGGCCGGCGTCACGGTAGGCAGCCGCTAGGTCCGCGCGCGCGTTGAGCGTGTGCAGGTGGTCCTCTCCGAGAACACGCTCGCGCTCTGCCACGTCCCGCAGCCGCAGCCGAATGACGCTCTCCAGCCGCTCCGGGCCGGGATCCTCCGCCGGGGTCGGCGCCGGCGGGGCGGCCGGGGCGGGCACCTGCGCGGCCGCCGGCTCCACCCAGCGCGTACGGGCCTGCTCCTCACCCATCCAGTCGATGTCCGCCTCGCGCGGCCGCGGCTGACGGTCCCCCTGGGACAGCGCGTCGGAGAGGCCGGCGATCACCGCGCTCCTGTCGACGTCCCCGAGGACACCGCTCTCGGCGAGCAGCTCGGCGGCCCGTTCGAGCCTGCTGCGCAGCTCCCGTTCCCGCTCGCGGTCCTCGGCCGGGGCCCAGGGGGCCCGGCGCGGCTCCGCCGCCGCCCGGCGGTGCTCGTCGCGTCCGCGCGGCCGTGTGTCGGCGTCGAGGTCCGCCTTCAGGGCGATGCGTCGGCGTTCGTACGTCTCGGACCACGTCGCCCGCGGGCTGACGCCGTACAGGGTGTCCAGGTTGGCGTACAGGACGGCGGGCAGTTCGGCCGGCAGTCCGCTGGCGTCCAGGGCGTCGAAGCGGCTGGTGAGGAGTGCGGAGAACGCGGCGCGCGCGGTCTCGACCTGGTCGTCCGGCGGGGAGGTCTCGCGGGCCGCGCGGGCGGTGAGGGCGTGGATGCGCACTTCGCGGAACCGGTGCCGGCGGTCGACGCTGAGCAGGCTGTAGCGGTTGAGCGTGTGCAGGGTCCGCTGGATCTCCTCGGGGGTGATCGAGGAAGCCGCGGCACGGCGCCGCCCCATGCCCCAGACGCCGCGCCGCCGTGGCGCCGCGGCGTCGATGGCCTGCCGGTGCCGGGTGAGGTAGTCCAGGGCGGGGCCGGTCTCCCACAGGCCGATCGGGTGTCCGTCGGGGTCCAGGAAGGCGGCCAGGCGCAGGACGGCGGCGGCGAGCGGGGCGTCGGCCGCGTCGAGGGCGAGCAGCAGGGTCGTGGTGACGGCGCGGCCGTAGCCGTCGGCGTCCGCGGTGTCCGGGAGCAGGTCGGCGAGGTGGAGCCGCCGGCTGGTGAACATCTCCAGGTAGGCGCGGCAGGTGAGCTGCTCGTTGAGCATGTACGCGGTGGCGTGGCCGAGGGCGAGCGGGAGGCAGCCCAGCGCTTCGGCGAGGTCCGCGGCGCGCTCGTCCAGGAGGTGAGGCGAGCCGGCCGTGGTGAGGCGGCCCTCGATGTAGGCCATGGCCTCGTCGCCGGTGAAGGCGCCGACGTCGACGAGGGTGCGGCCGCCGCCCGAGAGGCGGGAGTCGCGCAGTCGGGTGGTGGCCAGGGTCCAGCCGGAGGTGCCGACGGGCCACCACGAGACCATGGTGCCGGGGTCGGTGATGTCGTCCAGGACCACGAGCCAGCTGCGTTCCGTCGTGGCGCACCAGGCGAGGAACGCCTGGGCGTCGGCGTAGGCGTCGTGGCCGAAGGCGCCGGCGGCGTGGACCATGCCGGCGGCCTGCGCGTACCGCGCGATCACCTGGTCCGGCTCCGCCGCGGGCACCCAGACGATGAGGTCCACGCCGTCGCCGGCCGCCTCGGCGGCGTAGGCGGCGGCCAGCTGTGACTTGCCGACACCGCCGCCGCCCGAGAGGACCTGGGTGAGGACGGCGCTGTGGCCGTCGGCGCGCGCCGTCTCGATCCGGCTGCGCAGCTCGGGGCGGACCTGGAAGGCCGAGGCGAGGACGGGCACGGCGCCGACCCGGACGGGCCAGCCGACGGCGCCGCGGTCCTGTGCGGGCAGGTGGATGTTCACGACGCTGTTGTCGCCGATGGCGCTCATGGAGGAGTCGCCGCCCACGGCGACGCCGTGGGCTCCCGCCTCGACGCCCGGCCGCGCCCGCTTCCTGCCGAACAGGTCAGCCATGGCCACCGTGCCGCGAGGTGGAGCCCACTGCCCGCACGCCCGACATTCCGTCTCCCCCTCGGCCCTCTCGGCGAGGTCCCACCGTATCGCGCGCACCGGCCGCAGGGGCGTGCGTTACGGCACGAAGCGCAGCGCCCATTCGGCCCGGTTCGCCACCGACAGGTCGTCGTCCCCCGTCAGCGGCCCGAGGAGCCGCTGCGCGGTCTTCGGGTCGGCCTGGACGAGGTCGACGATCTCCGTGGCGAGGCCGTCCTGGTCGTCGCCGAGGTCGACGGCGGAGGCGCGGACGAGGACCGGCAGCTGCTCCGTACCGCCGAGGCCGGCGATGAGGCCGCCGAGGAGTTCGCGCGCGTAGGAGTTGCGGTCGGAGACCGCGCGGTCGAGTTCGGCGGTGAGGCGCGGGAGGTGGCCCCGGTCTCCCGTCGCCGCGATCTCGTCGGCGAGGTCGATGGTCTCGTCGATGTCGGCGTCGAGGTCGTCGAGCATCGCGATCAGCCGGGTCACGCGGGCGTCGTCGGTCATGGTGCCTCCTGGAATGCGCCGTCCACGAGGACGGGGACGGCGGCGGACGAGTCGATCTCGGCGGCCACCTCCACGTCCTGCGGATAGCCGTACTCGTACAGTTCACGGCCCGAGTCACAGCCGTGCAAGGCGGCGACCGGGTCCTCCGTGGCGGTCCACAGCGTGGCCGCCGCGGTCGCCTCGGGCGTCAGGGTGGCGCCGCCCGGGACGAGGGCCCGGAGTGCGGCGAGGACGGCGCCGGCGGCGAGGAGGTCCTCCAGGGCGGGCCGCAGGGAGCCGTCGGGCCATCGTTCGCCGGCGGCGACGACGGCGATGCCGGCCGGCGGGCCGGCGGCGAGCCGGCGGGCGACGGCGGTGGTGAACGAGAGGACGTCCACGACGACCACGCACTCGGCGCGGGCGCCCAGGCGCCGGGCGTCGGCCGGCCCCCACCCGAACGAGACGCCGGCACCGGGTGCGGCGGTCATCAGAGTTCGGTCACCTTGCCGTCGGCGACCTCGATGCGCCGGGTGACGCGGACGGCGTCGAGCATCCGCCGGTCGTGGGTGACGAGCAGCAGCGTGCCGGTGTACGACTCGAGCGCCGACTCCAGCTGCTCGATGGCGGGCAGGTCGAGGTGGTTGGTCGGCTCGTCGAGGACGAGCAGGTTCACGCCGCGGCCCTGGAGCAGGGCGAGCGCGGCGCGGGTGCGTTCGCCGGGCGAGAGGGTGGTGGCGGGGCGCAGCACGTGGTCGGCCTTGAGGCCGAACTTGGCGAGCAGGGTGCGGACGTCGGCCGGCTCGGTGTCGGGAACGGCCGCGCAGAAGGCCTCGAGGAGCGTCTCGGTGCCGTGGAAGAGCTTGCGGGCCTGGTCGACCTCGCCGACGACGACGCCGGGGCCGAGGGCCGCGTCGCCGGAGTCGAGTGCGAGGCGGCCGAGGAGGGCGGCGAGGAGGGTGGACTTGCCGGCTCCGTTGGCGCCGGTGATGGCGACCCGGTCGGCCCAGTCGACCTGGAGGGTGACCGGCCCGAAGGAGAAGTCACCGCGGCGGACCTCGGCCTCGCGCAGGGTGGCGACGACCGCGCCGGCACGGGGCGCGGCGGCGATCTCCATGCGCAGCTCCCACTCCTTGCGGGGCTCGTCGACGACGTCGAGGCGTTCGATCATGCGCTGGGTCTGGCGGGCCTTGGCGGCCTGCTTCTCGCTGGCCTCGCCGCGCAGCTTGCGGCCGATCTTGTCGTTGTCGGTGGCCTTGCGGCGGGCGTTGCGGACGCCCTTGTCCATCCAGTTGCGCTGCATGAGGGCGCGCGATTCGAGGCCCGCCTTCTTGTCGGCGTACTCCTCGTACTCCTCGCGGGCGTGCCGGCGGGCGGTATCCCGCTCCTCCAGGTAGGCCTCGTAGCCGCCGCCGTACAGGGTGATCTGCTGCTGGGCGAGGTCGAGTTCGAGGACCTTGGTCACGGTCCGGGTGAGGAACTCGCGGTCGTGGCTGATGACGACGGTGCCGGCGCGCAGGCCGGCGACGAAGGCCTCCAGGCGCTCCAGACCGTCGAGGTCGAGGTCGTTGGTGGGCTCGTCGAGGAGGAAGACGTCGTAGCGGGAGAGGAGGAGGGAGGCGAGGCCGGCGCGGGCTGCCTGGCCGCCGGAGAGCGAAGTCATCGGCTGGTCGAGGCCGATGGTGAGGCCGAGCGTGCCGGCGGTTTCCTCGGCGCGCTCGTCGAGGTCGGCGCCGCCGAGGTCGAGCCAGCGCTCCAGGCTGACGGAGTACGCGTCGCCGGCGCCGGGCGTGCCGTCGACGAGGCCCTGGGTGGCCTCGTCCATGGCGGCCTGGGCGGCGGCGACGCCGGTGCGCCGGGCCAGGAACTGCCGTACGGTCTCACCCTCGCGCCGCTCGGGCTCCTGCGGGAGGTGGCCGACGGTGGCGGTGGGCGGGGAGAGCCGCAGTTCGCCGTCCTCGGGGGTGTCGAGGCCGGCGAGCAGGCGCAGGAGCGTGGACTTGCCGGCTCCGTTGACGCCGACGAGGCCGATGACGTCCCCGGGGGCGACGACGAGGTCGAGCCCGGAGAAGAGGGAGCGCTCGCCGTGGCCGGCGGCGAGGTTCTTGGCGACGAGGGTGGCAGTCATCAGGTGATGAATCCTACGTGTCGGGCCGCGCGGCCCGCGGGTACGGTCCCGGGCATGGACAGCGATGTGATCGTGGTGGGCGGCGGGGTCATCGGCCTGACGGCGGCGGTCCGGCTCGCGGAGCGGGGGCTGCGGGTCCGGGTGTGGTCGCGGGAAGCCGTGGCGCAGACCACGTCGGCGGTGGCCGGTGCCCTGTGGTGGCCGTACCGGATCGAGCCGGCGGCGGAGGTCGGCGACTGGTCGATCGCCTCGCTGCGGGTGTACGAGGAGCTGGCCGGCGATCCGGACGCGACGGGCGTGCGGCTCGTGCCGGGCGTGCACGCCGACACGCTGCTGGAGGGGCCCGATGGGCTCGGCGCGTGGGCGAAGCGGGTGCCGGGGCTGCGGCAGCTGGCGCCGGCGGAGGTGCCGGGGCCGTACGAGGTGGGTCTGGCGGCCCGGCTGCCGCTGGTCGACATGCCGGTCCATCTGGCCTGGCTCCAGGGGCGGTTGGCGTCGCTGGGCGGGGCCGTCGAGCGGCGCGTGGCGAGCACCCTCGGGGAGGCCGCGGCCTGCGCGCGGGTGGTGGTGAACTGCACCGGGCTCGGCGCGCGGGAGCTGGTGCCGGATCCGGGGATGCGGGCGGTGCGGGGGCAGCTGGTACTGGTGGAGAACCCGGGAGTGGACAGCTGGTTCACGGCGGCCGACGGGGGCTCGGCGGACACCACGTACTTCTTCCCGCAGCCGGGCCGGCTGATCCTGGGCGGCACGGCACGCGAATCCGACGAGAGCCTGGTCCCGGCCCCCGAGGCGGCGGCCGCGATCGTGGCGCGCTGCGCCCGGGTCCGCCCGGAGATCGCGGGCGCGCGGGTGCTCGGCCACCGCGTCGGGCTCCGCCCGGCGCGGGCCGGTGGCGTCCGGCTGGAGGCCGAGGCGCTGCCGGGCGGCGGGCTCCTCGTCCACGACTACGGTCACGGCGGCGCGGGTGTCACGGTGGCGTGGGGCTGCGCGGACCGGGTGGCGGAGCTGGTCTGCGGGGGCTGAGGGATTCTGGAGGGCTGAGGGCTGAGGGCTTCCGGGGGGCTGGGGGCTTCCGGGGGGGGCTGGGGGCTTCCGGGGGGGCTAAGGGCTGCGGCCGGGGCTGCGGCCGGGGCCCGGGCCGCAGTAGGCGCCGTACGAGACGGACGCCCGCCCCGCGGACCGGGGAGGTCCGCCGGGCGGGCGTCCGAGGGTGCCGTGCCGGTCAGCCCGGGAAGGGCTTCTGGGCGTTGTCGTCGGCGTCGACGCACGCCTTGATCCGGCGGTCCAGCGCGTCGGCCTGGGCGTTGACGCGGCGGGCCTCCTCGCGGGAGCCGAGCTGCTTCAGCTTGGCGGCCTTGACGCGCAGGGCGTGGGAGTCCTGGCGCATCTTCGGGACGTTGCAGGTGACCGTGGATCCGGCGGCCTGGGCCGTCGGGGCGGTCGCGGTCTGCCCGAGCAGCAGGCCCCCGGCCAGCAGCGTCGTGGCGGCGAGAGCCGACAGGGTGCGGCGCAGCGGCGTCGCGTTCGTCATGGTGTCACTCCAAGTTCCGGGCCGTCACGGCCCGTTTCCCGTTCGGTATGGTCAATACCGATGGGTAACCGTAGCCCGGAACGATCATGGGATCCGCCAGGCCGGGCCGTGGTCACCAGGTCCTCAACACCTCTCCACAGGCTCTCCGCCGGTGAGCCCGTAGGCCGCGCGCGGATCGAGCAGCAGCGGCACGAGCGCCCGCAGCGACTGCCGCAGCGGTACGAGCACGCCATCGCCCTCCTTGCGCACGACGACGCCGTGCAGCTCCAACTCGTCGCGGACGTCCGCGTACTGAGCCTCAGTCAGGCGGTAGCCGCAGGGCGGGTCCTGGAGGATCTCGGCGGGCTCGGCCGGGTCGTTGTCCGCGCCGCCGAGGAGGACCGGGCCGCGGTCGGCGAAGCCGGTCAGGCGGGCCGCCGCGGTGGCGGCCGCGAGCGGTCCGCCCCGTTCGCCGAGATAGCCGAACGCGCCCTTGAGGGCGGCCATTTGGGTGGCGACGCGGCGGCGGTGGTTGCGGGCCGGGTCGTTCTGCTCGGCCGGGTCGAGGGCGTTCTCGCGGGTCTCGACGAGCAGGCCGACGGCGTGCTTGACGCCCGCGGTGTTGCGCAGGATGCGCTCCTGGCCGTCGCCGGCGACCTGCTTGACCGGCTCGCCGGTGACCGGGTCGGTCCAGATGCCGTAGATGCCGCTGCTGTATCCGGCGCGCGCCGCGGCGGGCCGCACGTACGACTCGGACAGGGTGCGCGCCTCGGCGTGGACACGGGGGTCGGTGTTGAGGTTGCGCGGCCAGAGGGCGAGCAGGTCCTTGTCGTAGTAGGGCGGCGTGGCGCCGTACTCGTGGAGGTCGTAGATCAGCTCGGGGCGCCGGTCGCGGATGACGGCGGCGACGGTGCGCGTCTCGTTGGTGCGCAGGGCGAGGTGGTCGCGGTTGATGTCGACGCCGGCGGCGTTGCCCCGGGTGTTCGCCTCGCGGCCGTCGGGGTTGGCGGTGGGCACGACGAGGAGCGTGGTGCGGGCGAGGAAGCGCCGGGTCGCGCCGTCCTGGGCGTAGGCGAGGTCGCGCAGGGTGCTCAGACAGGTCTCGCGGCCGGCTGGCTCGTCGCCGTGCTGGGAGCAGATCAGCAGCACGGTCGTGGCGCCCGTGCCGATGGTGGCGAGCCGCAGCGGGCGGCCCTGCGCGGTGGTGCCGACGGTGCGGACGGACAGCCGGGCGCTGGCGCGGCCGACGGCGGCGAGGAAGGCGGTCTCCTCCGCCTCACTGGTCCAGCGGGCGCCGTCGCTGGTCTCGAAGCCGGTGCGCGGGAGAGCCGGCCCGGGCGCGCTGCCCGCGGCCTCGGTGGGGGCGGCGAGGAGCGGCAGTCCGAGGGCGGCGACAGCGGCCGCGACGGTGAGCGCGCGCCGGCGGTGACGGGGGATGCGGGTCATCGGGCCTCACCGGGGATCGGGGCGCCGGTGCGCGGGGGCGCGGGGCGCCGGTCGGGGCGACACGGTGCTGAACGGGCGGACCGTCCGGGAGGTCACGTCCCGGGGCGGCTCCGCGCACGCACCGGCGCACGCGTCAGCGCGGGTAACGGCACACGTACCGGCACACGTATCGGCATGGGGCGGAAGGTACCCCGGGCGGCTCCGCCGCAAAAGAGTGCCCGCTGCGACAACCGCCACGGGTGGTACATGTCGGCCGAATGGCGATCATGTGACAGGAGGTGCTCTGGACGTGACGGCCCGTCGCGGGGCTGAATAGGGTCGCTGAGGACCGACGGCCCACCAAGCGTCTTACGTTTCTTGCGACTTCACGACCTGAGGAGCACCTGTGCACCGCAGAATCATCGTTCCGAGCGCTCTCGCGGCCTCCCTCCTGCTGGCGATCCCGGCATCGGCGGCCGACTTCCAGCCGGGCGCGCCGGGCATCGGCGACTCGTACTACCCCGCCAGCGGCAACGGCGGCTACGACGTGTCCCACTACGACCTGCGTCTGAAGTACCAGCCGGCGACGGACCTGTTGGAGGGCACGGCGACGATCCTCGCCACCACCAAGCAGAACCTGTCCCGCTTCAACCTCGACCTGGGCCTGCGGGTCAGCGAGGTCCGCGTGAACGGCCGCGTCGCGAAGTTCGCCACCTCCGGCGACCACGAGCTGGAGGTCACCCCGGCGGTCCCGCTGGAGAAGAACAAGTCCATATCCGTCGTGGTCCGTTACGCGGGCAAGCCGTCCGAGCTGAAGATCGGCGGCTGGTCGGCCTGGCACCGTACGCCCGACGGCGGTGTCGCGGCGGACGAGCCGGACTCGGCCGTCTGGTGGTTCCCGTCGAACGACCACCCGCTCGACAAGGCGACCTTCGACGTCTCGGTGCTGGTGCCGGACGGCACGCAGGCGATCAGCAACGGCGTGCTGCAGTCGCAGTCCTCGAAGCTGGGCTGGACCCGCTTCAACTGGCGCTCCAACAAGCCCCAGGCGACGTATCTCGCCACGCTCGCCGTCGGCAAGTTCGACATCACGACGGACAAGACGGCCAGCGGGCTGCCGGTCCTCAACGCGTACAGCACGGAGCTCGGCGACAACGACGGCGCGGCGCGCGCCTCGGTCGAGCGGACCACCGAGGTCGCCGAGTGGCTGGAGTCGCTCTACGGCCCGTACCCGTTCAACGCGGTCGGCGGCTACGTGCCGAACGTGACCACCGGCTTCGCCCTGGAGACGCAGACCCGCCCGTACTACAGCCCGCGGCAGTTCGCGAACGGCGCCAACGTGTCCGTGGTCGTGCACGAGCTCGCGCACCAGTGGTACGGCGACAGCGTGTCGGTCGGCGACTGGAAGGACATCTGGATCAACGAGGGCTTCGCCCGCTACAGCCAGTGGCTGTGGTCGGAGAAGGAGGGCGAGGGCACGGCGAAGGAGCTCGCGGACTACGTGTACGCGACGCGGGCGGCCGACGACCCGTTCTGGACGGTCAAGCCGGGTGACCCGGGCGCGGACAACCAGTTCGACATCGCCGTCTACGACCGGGGCGCGCTGGCGCTCCAGGCGCTGCGCGACGAGGTCGGCGACCCGACCTTCTTCGCCATCCTCAAGGGCTGGCCGCAGGAGCACGCGTACGGCAACGCGCACGTCGCGGACTTCGTGAAGTACGCGGAGAAGGTGTCCGGCAAGCCGCTCGCGGGCCTCTTCGACACCTGGCTGTACCAGCCGGTCAAGCCCGGGACCGCGGCGGCGACCAAGGCGGGCCTGGCGGCTTCGGCTCCGGCCTCGGCGGCGAAGGGGCTGAAGGCCGTGAAGCCGGTGCAGCCGAAGTCGTGGAAGCAGATCGCGGAGACGAACACGATCCACGAGCGCTGACGCGCTGGCGCACCGCTGCGATCAGGCGTTGAGGCGCGGGCGCATCCCATGAGCGACGGAGCCGTCGTCCCCCTGGCCAGGCGGGACGGCGGCTCCGTCCTGTCCGTGCTCCGAGTGCGGCGTGCGGGCCGTGTGCTCCGAGTGCGGCGTGTGCGGCGTCAGGCGCGGCGGGCCCGCCACTCGGAGGCGAGGATGCCCCAGATCTGCTTGTCATACCGGGCGCCGGCGTACGGCCACGCCTCGCGACGCGTTCCTTCGAGGCTCATCCCGAGCCGGCGGGCGACGGCGACGCTGCGCTCGTTGTCGGCCCGGCAGTGCCATTCGGCACGGTGCAGGCCGCGCTCGACGAGGGCCCAGTCGAGGAGGGCGGTGGAGGCGGCACTGACCAGGCCGTGGCCCTCGCCGGCCGGTTCGAGCCAGCAGCCGACCTCGCAGGTTCCCCAGTCGGCGTCGAAGACGGTGAACATCACGCCGCCGACCAGCGTGCCGTCGAGCCAGATGCCGTAGAGGCGTCCGCCGTCGGCGGCCTGCCGCTCGCCGTAGCGGACCAGGGTGGCCCGGGCGCCCTCGACGTCGGTGGTGACGAAGGCCGGGCCGACCCACGGCCGGATGTGGTCGCGCGCCCGGTCCAGATGGGCGGCGAACTCCTCGGCGTGCCAGCTTTCGAGCGGCCGGAGGACGGCGTCGTCCCGCAGCGGGAGGGAGAACATCAGGGACCCCATTCACACAACAAGCGTTATGACTATTACCGTAGCAGCATGCCACGCACCAAGGGGGACCACGAGGCCCGGCGCCGTGACGTCTCCGAGGCGGTCTGGCGCGTCCTCGCCGCGCACGGCTTCGGCGGCCTGACGCTGCGCGCCGTCGCGGCCGAGCTCGGCGCCACCACCGGTCTGCTGACCCACTACTTCCCGGCGAAGCGCGATCTGGTCGCGCACGCCCTGGACCTGCTCGACGAGCGCACCATGGCTCGCCCCAGGCGGCGCTCGGACACACCGGGCCTCGCGGCCGTGCGCGTCGCACTGCTCGACATCCTGCCGCTCACCGACGAGGCCACGGCCAGCAACCGGATCTGGGTCTCCTCCTGGGACACGGCGCTCGCCGACCCGGCGCTGAGCGCCGACTACGCGGGGAAGTACGGGCGCAGCCGGGCGCGGCTCGCCGAGCTGGTCGCCACGGCGCAGGAGCTGGGCGAACTGCCGCCGGGCGACCCCTCGCGCCTGGCGACCGGCGCGCAGTCCTTCGTCCTGGGCCTGGTCGTCCAGTCCCTGCTCGACCCGGCGGCGTTCCCGGCGGAACGCCAGGTGGAGCTGCTCGACGACTACCTGGCGGCGCTGGCGGCGTCACCGGGCCGCGGTTAGCCCCGGCGGGCCTGCGCGCGTGCCTCGGCGCGGGCGGGCAGCGCGCCTCGCGGGCCGGCGCGACGGTGGAGCCCGCTCGACGGACCACCCGCCCTGCCCCTAGCCCCGGCGGGCCTGCCGACGGGCCTCGGCGCGGGCCTCCCGTGCCAGCGGGAGATAGCGCAGGCGCTCGGGCAGGAGGGGGACCACGGCTCGTGCGGCCAGGCCGAGGCGGCGCAGCCGGCGCTCCTGGGCCGGGGTCCAGTCCAGGCCGATGGCGGCGCGGGCGTCCGGCGGCATGAGGCCGACGGTGAGGAACGCGCGGGCGCGCTGGAACGGCCCGCGCAGCAGCGGCCAGAGCAGCCGCAGGGCGAGGCGCACGGGCAGCGGGCCGCGGTCGGGAGCGGGCACCGGGGCGTCGGCGTCGAGCAGCTCGCGCACGACGACGGTGGCCTCCAGCTCCTCGTCGAGGACCCGGCGGTAGTACGGCCAGAACTCCTCGATCGTCTGCGGCATGTCCCGGTCGTGGATGCCGAGCACCCGGCCCACCCGCAGCCACTCGGCGTACAGCTGCCGCTCCTGCGCCTCGGTGAGCGGGCGGGCGAGATAGCGCAGGCCGTGGCGGTAGACGGGGTAGCCGGTGGCGTGCACCCAGGCGTAGTAGGCGGGGTTCAGCGCGTGATAGCGGCGGCCGTGGGCGTCGCTGCCCTGGATCTCCTTGTGCAGCGCCCGCAGCCGGCGCCCCTCCTCGGCGGCCCGCTCGCCGCCGTAGATCCACAGCTGGACCGACCGCAGCGACCGCTCGCCCCGCCCCCACGGGTCGGTGCGGAAGACGGAGTGGTCGTCGACACCGGCGCCGATGGCGGGGTGGGCGACCTGCATGGTGAGCGCGGCGGGCAGCATGAACAGCGCGCGGACGTCCCCTGCGACGCTCCACAGCACGCCACCGACGGGCGGCGGCACGGGCTCGGGACGACGGCCGGACGCGGCGACGGGGGCGGGTCGGGCGTCACCGGACGCGAGACGGACATCACCGGGCGCAGGCCGGGCGTCACCGGACGCAGGGCGGGAGTCGCGGGGCGCGGGCCGGGAGTCACCGGACGCGAGACGGGCATCACCGGACGCGGGCCGGGCGTCACTGGGCGCGGAGCGCGCGTCACCGGGCACGGGCCGGGCGTCACCGGGCGCAGACCGGGCGTCACCGGGCACGGGGCCGTGCGAGGGGTCGCCGGCGGGCGCGGCGGCCTTCGGTCCGTCGGCGACCCGCGCCGTGCCGGCGGGGCCCTTCGGTCCCGGGCGCGGGTCCCGTCCGCCGGTAGTCCGCTCGTTCTCCGTCACGTGCTCTCCCCCTCGTGCGCTTGCTTGCCTTCAGGCTGCCCGGGCCGGGTCCGGCGGGCAAGGCGGACCCGGGGCCGGACATGACGCGGGGCCGCGACCCGGGCAGGAGTGCCCGGGGCGCGGCCCCGTACGGGTACGCGGGATGCGTCAGGCGCGCTCGGCGCCGACCGGCTCGCCGACGATGCGGCCGGCCAGGGAGCGGGCCCAGGCGTCGACGTCGGCGGAGAGCTCGCGCTCGGCGGCCTCGCGCTCGGCGGCGATCTGCTCGTGGCCGGCGGCCAGGATGCGGTCGCGCTCGGCGATGCCCTCGGCGCGGGAGGCGGCGATGGCGGCCGAGCCCTCCTCGGTGGCCTGCGAGCGGATGCGGGCGGCGTCGTGGCGCGCCTCGGCCAGCTCGGCCTCGTACTGCTCGCGGATGGCGACGGCCTCGGCGCGCAGGTCGTCGGCGCGCTCGGTGCCGCCGTCGATGGCGTCCTCACGCTGGGCAAGCGTGCGGTTGATCTTCGGGAGGACCGCCTTCGCCAGGATCAGGAAGGTGAGGGCGAAGAGGATGGCACCGAGGATGAGCTCGGCCCAGACCGGGTTCAGGGGGCCCAGGTCGGTCGGGAAGATCTGCTTGTTCTGCGCGAGGGTCATGCGCGCATCTTACCTAATCGCAAACATCACAATTCAGGCAGTCGCCAGAGAGTTGGCGCGTTTGTGCGAACCGCGCCAGATTCGCGGCATCCAATGGCTACCGGAAGGTAACCACGGCTGATTTGATGTGCGGCGCCGGATCAACCCCCCACCATCCCACGGGAGTTATCAGTGTCGCTCGCCGCGCTCCGCCGTACCACCGGTGCAGCCATCTCCGTCGCGCTCGCCGCCGCCACCCTGACCGCGACCGCGACCACCGCCTCGGCCGCCACCGGCGCCGACGCGGCCGCCGCCGTGCCGAGCCTGAAGGTGCTCACCTACAACACCTTCCTGATGTCGACGAACCTGTACCCGAACTGGGGACAGGGCTACCGGGCCGCGACCATCCCCACGACGTCCTTCTTCAAGGGCAACGACGTCGTCGTGCTCCAGGAGGCCTTCGACAACACCGCGTCCGACGCCCTGAAGGCGAAGGCGGCCGCCGAGTACCCGTACCAGACGCCGGTCGTCGGCCGGTCGAAGACGGGCTGGGACGCCACGGGCGGCTCGTACTCCTCGACGACGCCGGAGGACGGCGGCGTCACGCTGCTGAGCAAGTGGCCGGTCGTCCGCAAGGAGCAGTACGTCTACAAGGACGCCTGCGGCGCCGACTGGTACTCGAACAAGGGCTTCGTCTACGCGGTCCTCGACGTCAACGGCACCAAGGTGCACGTCGTCGGCACGCACGCCCAGTCCACCGACCCGGGCTGCTCGGCGGGCGAGGCGGCGCAGATGCGCAGCCGGCAGTTCAAGACGATCGACGCCTTCCTCGACGCCAAGAACATCCCGGCGAACGAGGAGATCATCGTCGCGGGCGACATGAACGTGGACTCGCGGTCCGCCGAGTACGGCACGATGCTGGCCGACGCGGACCTGGTCGGCGCGGACGCCCGCACCGGCCACCCGTACTCCTTCGACACGCAGACGAACTCGATCGCGAGCTACCGCTACCCGACCGACCCGCGCGAGGACCTCGACTACGTCCTCTACCGGGCCGGCCACCCGCGCCCGGCGGGCTGGACGAACAACGTGGTGCCCGAGACGACCGCGCCCTGGACGGTCTCCAGCTGGGGCAAGGACTACACGTACACCAACCTGTCCGACCACTTCCCGGTGACGGCGTACGCGGCGAACTGACCCGGCCAAACCGGCCCGGCCGGCGGACCGGCGGGCAGGCGGCGGCGCAGGGGCCCGCGAGGGCTCCGGCGCCGCCGCACGCCTAGGCTCGCGCGCGTAATGCCGTGCCGCCAAGACCCGCGCGCGCACGGCCCGTGCGCGTAAGGCCGCGCGCGAGGCCCGCGCACGCCAGGCCGCGGGCTAGCGGGCGCCGCCGAAGGCGGTGTACGCCCAGAGGGCGACGACCGCCGCGACGCACACCAGCGCCACCCACGAGCCGAACCCGGTGTGCCGCCGTCCGCGCGGGCGCGCGGACCGCGGCCGGGGACCGGCGGCGGAGGGCGTCGCGTCGGCGGCGGCCTCGGCGAGCAGCCGGCGGCACACCGCGGCGAGCTCGGCCGTCCCGGCCGTCAGGTCCACGACGGCCTCAAGACGGGCGGGCGCGGTCGTCCCGCCGTCGAGTATGCGGCCGGCCCGGACGAGCGCCTGGTCCCTGCCGCCGGTCGGCGCCAGACTGATCCAGCGCCGCACGTGCTCGCCCCGGATGACCACCCCGCCCCCGCGCTCGCGGTACACGGTGTGCTCCCGCCACAGCACCGCGGCCAGCTCGGTGGCCGTCTCCCTGAGCTGCGTCTGCATAACCCTCCCCCTGTCATGCCCCTGATCCGAACAGGCGGCCGACTCTAGCGCCCGGCCCGCCCACCGCGTGCCGCCGCGTCCCCGCCGTCGTACACGGTCACCGCAATCCCCCGCGCCACCAGCCGTTCCGCTATCAGCGGCTCGACCCGCTCCCACGTGCCGCCCGCGAGCCCGCACCCGATCCGCGGCAGGTGCACGGACGCCCCGAGTTCCACCGCCTTGTCGGCGAGCCGCCCGAGCGCCGCGTCGATCGCCTCGTACCGCACCGGGACGCCACTGCTCCGCCCGGTCCGTATCCCCCGCTGCCCCACCATGTTGGCCACCCACAGATACCGCTCGACCTGGACGAACTGCGCCGCTCCCAGCCCGAAGTCGTTCCGCGCCCGCTCCCGGTGCCAGCGCCGGTAGGCCGCCTCCGGCTCCGCCCACCGCCTCGAGACGGCGAGCACGAAGCCCTTTCCCCACCCGCCCAGGTCGTTGCAGACATGGCCGATGATCCTGACGCCCTTCCCCCGCGGCGCGGTGGCGTCCCCCTGCACGTACTCGATCGCGCTCATGGGTCCACCGTAGGAGCCGCCACTGACAACGCCCCCCGCTCCCCGCTCCGTACGGCGGTGCCGAGGACGTGTGGCGTCGCCGGCAGGGAGACGCGGGACTCCGGGAAGTCGAAGCGGTCGACGGCGGTGACGGCGAAGCCGGCGGCGGTGATCGCGGACTCGGTGTCGCGGGAGGTGTGGCAGCCGCCCGCCAGGCGGGGCCAGAGGGTCGCGTCGAGGACCCGCTGGACTCGGCGGAGTGCGGGCGAGGGGGCGCGGACGTGTTCGAGGAAGCGGAGCTGTCCGCCGGGGCGCAGGACGCGGCGGAGTTCGGCGAGGGCCGCGCCGGGGTCGGCGACCGAGCAGAGGACGAGACAGACGACGGCGGCGTCGAAGCTCGCGTCGGGGAAGGGGAGGCGCTCGGCGCGGGCGGCGACGGTCTCCACCGGGACCGGGGCCCGGGCGGCCCGCTGCCCGGCCAGGGCGCGCAGCGTCGGTTCCGGCTCGACGGCGACGAGGCGGGTGACCTCGGGCGGGTATTGCGGGAAGTTCAGCCCGTTGCCCGCGCCCACCTCGACGACCTCGCCGCTCAGCCCGGCCAGGAGCCGTCTGCGGTGTTCGTCGATGCCCGCCTTCCGCAGCGCCGGGCCGGCGTAGCGCGCGTAGCAGCGGGCGAAGAGCGGGTGCTTGATCGGTTCCGTCATGGCGGCTCTCCCCTGCGGCGGCTGTCGGGCCGACTGCCATGCCCACGATACGGCGCAAGCCCCGCCGGAGCCGTTCCGGCGGGGCTTCTCGTGTGCCAGGGCCTCGCGCTGTCAGGCGACGTGCCAGTCGTAGAGGATCTCGTAGGACCCGCCGAACTGCTCCACCTTCTGAGTGAGCGGGCGCTCCATGGCGGGGTGCCCCGCGAAGCGCTCCGGGCCGTCGACGCCGACCGTGATCGGGATCGGCGTGAAGGACTCGTCCGCCAGTCCGGACCTGATCTTCTCGTTCACCGCGTCGAAGGCGGCGCCGGCCAGCGCGCCGATCGCGCCGGCGACGGCGGCCCCGGTGATCACCGCGCCGGCCGTGGTCGCGGCCTTGACGACGGCGTCCCTGATCTGGCCGCCGAAGGCGCCGTACAGGGTGTCGAACCCGCTCCTCAGGTCGCCGTCGTCGTGCTCGATCACCAGCAGGGTGGTCGTGTACGACCGGGGCCAGGGTCCGGGCCGGTCGATGTCGAACTCCATGAGCACGTGCGGCCGGTCGCGCCAGGGGTCGCGCACGTCGTCCTCGGACACGTCCCCGATCTCGCCGCCCTTGACGACCTCGGCACCGTACGTGCCGTCCGGCCGTGCCACGACCGATGCCGAGTCCACGCCGAGCGCGGAGACGTACACCTCGTCGTCGCCGCCCTGGAGGACGGCGTCGGTCGACTCCTTCTCGACGAAATAACGCAGCCGGAACTGCAGGGTGCGGTGGTGCCAGTACGTCGACCACACGTGGTTGTCGAGCCCGAGGACGAAGAGGTCGAGGTGGTTGCCGCGGCGGGACACGGCCGTCACCGGCTGGTGCCGGTCGAAGACGGCCTGTCCGGGCACTGGGAACCAGTCGGCGGCCCAGCCCTGCTCCGCGCTCCAGTTGGTCGTCCAGACGTGGCTGTCGTTCCCCATGACGTAGAGGTCGATGTGCCCGGGGACCCGGGACGCCGTGGTGATGTGCCGGCCCTGCTCGAAGACGGCCGCACCGGGCACCGCGAACCAGTCGGTGTTCCAGCCCCCGTCGGCGCTCCAGAACTGCGTCCAGACGTGGTTGTCCTTGCCCAACAGGAACAGATCGAGGCGATCCCTGTCGCGGCTGAGGGCCGCCACCGGCTGCTGGTCGAACACGGCCGCGCCCGGCACCGGCATCCAGTCGGCGTGCCACCCGGCCTGCGCACTCCAGAACTGCGACCAGACCCGGTTGTCGTGGCCCACCACGAACAGATCGAGATGCTCCCCGTCCCGGGCCACCGCAGCCACCGGCTGCCCGTCGAACACCGCCGCACCCGGTACGGGCGCCCAGTCGGCGGCCCAGCCCCGCTCGGCGCTCCAGTACTGCGACCAGACCCGGTTGTCGTGGCCCACCAGGAACAGGTCCAGATGGTCCTTGTCCCGGGCCACCGCAGCCACCGGCTGCCCGTCGAAGACCGCCTGCCCCGGCACCGGCATCCAGTCCCCGTGCCAACCGGTCTGCGCACTCCAGAACTGCGACCACACCCGGTTGTCGTAGCCCACCACGAACAGGTCCAGATGCTCCGCGTCCCGGGCCACCGCAGCCACCGGCTGCCCGTCGAAGACCGCCTGCCCCGGCACCGGGAACCAGTCCCCGTGCCAACCGGCCTGCGCACTCCAGAACTGCGACCACACCCGGTTGTCGTTGCCCACCACGAACAGGTCGACGTTCTCCTCGGAGCGAGACACCGACGTGATCGGCCTGCCTGTGTCGAACACGGCCGCGCCCGGCACCGTGAACCACTCGGCGTTCCACGTACCCATACGATCACTCCTCTGCGACTCGACCTCCATCGTGGCTGGCGGCCGGGCCGCGGAGGATCCCTGAAATTGGGGATGGACATGGGCGTTCGGGCAGTTCAGCGGGTCAGTGCCGCGACCAGTTCGTCGCGGCCCTCGGCGCCCGTCTTGCGGAACACCGCCTTGAGGTGGTCGTTGACCGTGTACGGGGACACGCCGAGGCGCCGCGCGATCCGCTTGACGGGCGCGCCGCCACGGAGCTCGGCGACGACCTCGCGTTCCCTGGGCGTGAGCCCGTACCAGGCGCAGAACGACGGCGTGACCGTGTCTCCGGCCGCCCCTTGCAGGATGATGGCGAGATCGGCGGCGGCGTCCTCGCCGAGCGGCTCGGCCTGGGCGGTGAACCATCGGCCGCAGCGCGCAGGCGGCATGCAGAGCAAGGGACCCCGGGTATCGCCCCGGGCGCGGGCGGCGAGCGACAGGGCGTGGAAGAAGGCGTCGGAGACCCCCGCCGGGACAGCGGGCTCGGCCCCCGCCACCGCCTGTTCGACCCAGGCCCTCGCCTGCGGGCTGACCGCCTTGACACTGTGGTCGGCGCCCATGACGACCACGCCGGCGGGCAGGACCGGAGCGTCCGGGCCCGGACTGAGCGGGCCGGACGTCCCGTAGCGCCGGAGGACGGCGAGCAGGGCCGGCGCGAGCCGCAACGCCCGTCGGGTGTCGTCCTCGCCGAACGGACGCCCGCCCGAGGCACGCAGCAGCCGTAGCTCTCCCCAGGCCCCGCGCGCGTCGGCGAGCCTCAGCCAGAGCTCCGATCCGGCCCCGTGAGCGGCGAGGATCCGGTCCGCCTCGCGGTCGTGCGACCGCCCGCCGACGACGGCGACGGCGCTGTCCGTCCGGGCCGTGCCGGCCGGCCCGCGCGGGCCCGGACCGGCGATGCGGTGGGTGAGGAGGGCGAGGCGAGGGCGGGCTCGTAGCCGTGCCAGAAACTGAACCAGCAGAGCTCGGTGCCCAGGACGGGATCGGTGCCCCGGAGGCAGAGCCCGTCGTGCGCGACGATCGGGGCGAGCTGCCGGGAGATGCCCGAAGCGGCTTCCTCACCGCCGGCGCTGAAGCTCACCGCCGCGTACACGTCCCGTGCCAGCCGCTCGTCGTCGAAGAACGTCAGGCCCACGCCTTCATTCTGTCAGCGGCGTCGTCGCCCCGCCCAAGCTGCGCAGCGGTCTTTTACACACCTGGTGAGACAGCAATACTGTTGAACCATGGAGCAGGAAAGCGAGCAGTGGGCCGCCACCGCGCCCGTGTACACCGTGGACGAGCTGGCCGCGCGGGCCGGCGTCACCGTGCGGACCGTGCGGTTCTACGGCACGCGGGGGCTGTTGCCGCCGCCCGTGATCGGGCCGCGGCGGGTCGGGCGGTACGGGCCCGAGCACCTGTCGCGGCTCGCGCTGATCGAGGAGCTGCAGCGGCAGGGGATGACGCTCGCGGCGATCGAGCGCTATCTGGAGCAGCTGCCGCCGGACCTCAGCGCGCAGGACCTGGCGATCCACCGGGCCCTCGTCGCCTCCTGGGCGCCCGAGTCCGCCGAGGAGATCACCCGGCAGGAGCTGGAGCGCCGGGCCGGGCGCCCGCTCGCGGACCGGGACGTGGACCGGCTGGCGGCGATGGGCGTGCTCGACCGCACCGCCGACCCCGACGCCTTCCGGCTCGACGGCTCCCTGCTGCGGCTCGGCGTCGAGCTGCTCGACGTGCCGATCGAGCACGAGACGATCCTCGCCTCCCGCACCGTGCTCCTGGAGCACGCCCGGGCCGCCGCGCAGGAGCTGGCCCGGCTGTTCCAGGAGCAGGTGTGGAGCCCGTACCGGGAGAGCGGCGCGGACCCGGATCACCTGACCGCGATGAAGTCGCTGTCGGCGCACATGCAGCCGATGGTGATCCAGGCCCTCGTGACGGCCTTCCAGCGATCCCTCAGCGAGGAACTCCGGACGGCCTTTCGGAGCCGCTGACCCAGGCGTCTGACTCAGGTGTCTGCCTCAGGCGTCTGACTCAGGTGTCCGCCTCAAGCGTCTGACTCAGGAGTCTGGCCTCAGGCGTCTGCCTCAGGCGTCCGTGAAGACCTCGCCGCGCTCCGCCTTCTCCACCAGGAGCGCCGGCGGGGTGAAGCGCTCGCCGTACGTCGCCGCCAGCTCGCGGGCCCGCTCCACGAAGCCGGCGACGCCGCCCTCGTAACCGTTGATGTACTGGAGCACACCACCGGTCCAGGCCGGGAAGCCGATGCCGAGGATGGAGCCGATGTTGGCGTCGGCGACCGACGTCAGCACGCCCTCCTCGATCAGCCGGACGGTGTCGAGGGCCTCGGCGAAGAGCATCCGCTCCTGCATGTCGCGGAACGGGACCTCGACCTCGGGCTTGGTGAAGTGCTCGCGCAGTCCGGGCCAGAGCTTGCCGCGCCTGCCGTCCTCGCCGTACTCGTAGAAGCCGGCGCCGCCGCTGCGGCCGGGGCGGCCGAACTCGTCGACCATGCGGTCGATGACGAGCTCGCCCGGGTGGCTGACCCAGGTGCCGCCGGCCTCCTCGATCGCCTTGCGCGTCTCGTTGCGGATCTTGCGCGGCAGGGTGAGGGTCAGCTCGTCCATCAGGGAGAGCACCTTCGCCGGGTAGCCGGCCTGGGCGGCGGCCTGCTCGACGGAGGCGGGCTCGATGCCCTCGCCGACCATGGCGACGCCCTCGTTGATGAAGTGGCCGATCACCCGGGAGGTGAAGAAGCCGCGCGAGTCGTTGACGACGATCGGCGTCTTGTTGATCTGGCGCACCAGGTCGAACGCGCGGGCCAGGGCCTCGTCGCCGGTCCGCTCGCCCTTGATGATCTCGACGAGCGGCATCTTGTCGACGGGCGAGAAGAAGTGCAGGCCGATGAAGTCGGCCTGGCGCTCGACGCCCTCGGCGAGGACGGTGATGGGGAGCGTGGAGGTGTTGGAGCAGAGCAGCGCGTCGGGCTCGACGACGTGCTGGATCTCCTGGAACACCTTGTGCTTGAGCGAGGTGTCCTCGAAGACCGCCTCGATGACGGCGTCGCAGCCGGCGAGGTCGGCCACGTCGCCGGTCGGCGTGATGAGGGCGAGCAGCGCGTCGGCCTTCTCCTGGGTGGTGCGTCCCTTGGCGACGGCCTTGGCGCAGAGCTTCTCGGAGTACGCCTTGCCCTTGGCGGCGGCCTCGGTGGAGACGTCCTTGAGGACGACCCGGATGCCGGCGCGGGCGCAGGAGTACGCGATGCCGGCGCCCATCATGCCGGCGCCGAGCACGGCGACCTTGGTGACCTCGCGCCGCTCGACGCCCTTGGGGCGGCTGGCGCCGGAGTTGACGGCCTGGAGGTCGAAGAAGAACGCCTGGATCATGTTCTTCGCGGTCTGGCCGACGACCAGCTCGGTGAAGTAGCGGCTCTCGATGGTGAGCGCGGTCTCGAAGTCGACCTGGGAGCCCTCGACGGCCGCCGCCATGATGTTGCGCGGGGCCGGGTAGGGGGCGCCGTTCAGCTGCTTGCGCAGGTTGGCGGGGAAGGCCGGCAGGTTGGCGGCGAACTTCGGGTTCGCCGGGGTGCCGCCGGGGATCCGGTAGCCGGGCACGTCCCAGGGCTGCGCCGACTCGGGGTGGGCGTCGATGAAGGCGCGGGCCTTCGCGAGCATCTCCTCCGGGGTGGCGGCCAGCTCGTGCACGAGCCCGTTGTCGAGGGCGCGCTTCGGGTTGTACTGGGTGCCCTGGAGCAGCACCTTGAGCAGCGCGTCGGTGATGCCCATGAGGCGAACGGTGCGGGCGACGCCGCCGCCACCGGGCAGCAGGCCGAGGGTGACCTCGGGCAGGCCGATCTTGGAGCCGGGCGCGTCGAGGGCGACGCGGTGGTGGGAGGCGAGGGCGATCTCGTAGCCGCCGCCGAGCGCGGCGCCGTTGACGGCGGCGACGACGGGCTTGCCGAGGGTCTCGATGCGGCGCAGCGCGTCCTTGATCTCGATGGCGGTGTCGAAGATCGCCCGGGCGTCCTCGGGGCCGGCCTTGATCATGTCCTTGAGGTCGCCGCCGGCGAAGAAGGTCTTCTTCGCGGAGGTGTAGATGATGCCGCGGATGGAGTCCTTCTCGGCCACGGCGCGGTCGGCGATCGCCTTGATGGAGGCGCGGAACGCCTGGTTCATGGTGTTGGCGGACTGGTTGGGGTCGTCGAGGACGAGGGTGACGACGCCGGTCTCGTCCTGCTCCCAGCGGATGGTGGTGCTCTCGCTCATGACTGCTGCTTCTCCGTAAGAGGGATTCGGACGGGACGTCAGACGCGCTCGACGATGGTGGCGATGCCCATGCCGCCGCCGACGCAGAGGGTGGCGAGGCCGTAGCGCTTGTCCTGGCGCTCCAGCTCGTCGACGAGGGTGCCGAGGATCATCGCGCCGGTGGCGCCGAGCGGGTGGCCGAGCGCGATGGCGCCGCCGTTGACGTTGACCTTGTCGAGGGAGATGCCCATGTCCCTGACGAAGCGGAGCACGACGGCGGCGAACGCCTCGTTGATCTCGACCAGGTCGATGTCGTCGATGGTCAGGCCGGCCTTGGCGAGCGCCTTGCGGGTGGCGGGGGCGGGGCCGGTGAGCATGATGGTGGGCTCGGAGCCGGAGACCGCGGCGGAGACGATGCGGGCGCGGGGCGTGAGCCCGTAGCGCTCGCCGACCTCCTTGGAGCCGATGGCGACGAGCGAGGCGCCGTCGACGATTCCGGAGGAGTTGCCGGCGTGGTGGACGTGGTCGATCTCCTCGACCCAGTGGTACTTCTGCAGCGCCACCGCGTCGAAGCCGCCGAGCTCGCCGATGTCGGCGAAGGAGGGCTTGAGGCGGGCCAGCGAGTCGGCGGTGGTGCCGGGGCGCATGTGCTCGTCGTGGTCGAGGACGGTGAGCCCGGCGCGGTCCTTGACGGGCACGACGGAGCGGTCGAAGCGGCCGTCCTTCCAGGCCGCGGCGGCGCGCTCCTGGGAGAGGGCGGCGTACTCGTCGACGTCGCGGCGGGTGAAGCCCTCGATGGTGGCGATGAGGTCGGCGCCGATGCCCTGGGGCACGAAGTTGGTGGCGATGTTGGTCATCGGGTCGGCGAACCAGGCGCCGCCGTCGGAGGCCATCGGCACCCGGGACATGGACTCGACGCCGCCGGCGAGGACGAGGTCCTCCCAGCCGGAGCGGACCTTCATGGCGGCGAGGTTGACGGCTTCGAGACCGGAGGCGCAGAAGCGGTTCTCCTGGACGCCGGCGACGGTGTCGGGCAGGCCGGCGGCGATGGCGGCGATCCGGGCGATGACGGAGCCCTGGTCGCCGACGGGGCCGACGACGCCGAGCACGATGTCGTCGATGGCGGCCGGGTCGAGGCCGGGCTGGCGGGCCTGGATCTCGTGGATGAGGCCGACGACGAGGTCGATCGGCTTGGTGCCGTGCAGGGCCCCGTTGGCCTTGCCGCGGCCGCGCGGGGTGCGGATCGCGTCGTAGACGTACGCTTCGGTGGTCACGGTGTTGCCTTTCGGGCGAGTCTGTTCGGGGTGAGGGGCGGGCCGGCGGTCAGCCGAGCAGGGAGCGGCCGATGATCTCCTTCATGATCTCGGTCGTCCCGCCGTAAATGGTCTGGATCCGGCCGTCGGTGAAGGCCCTGGCGACCGGGAATTCGCTCATGTAGCCGTATCCCCCGTGCAGTTGCAGACAGCGGTCGGCGACCCGCTTCTGCAGTTCGGTGGACCACCACTTGGCCATGGAGGCGTGGACGGCGTCGAGGCCCGGCCCGTCGGGGTCGGCGTGCTCCTCGACGCAGCGGTCGAGGAAGCTGCGGGTGACGGCGCACTCGGTGGCCATCTCGGCGATCTCGAAGCGGATGTGCTGGAGCCGGGCGAGCGGCCGGCCGAACGCCTCGCGCTCCTTGACGTAGGCGGTCGTCAGCTCCAGAAGGTGTTCGGCGCCCGCGATCGCGGCGACGGCGATGGCGAGCCGCTCCTGCGCGAGGTTGGTCATCAGGTGGACGAAGGCGCCGTCGAGCTCGCCGAGCAGGTTCTCCTTGGGGACGCGGACGTCGTTGAAGAACAGTTCGGCGGTGTCCTGGGACTTCTGACCGATCTTGTCGAGGTTGCGGCCGCGCTCGAAGCCCTCGGCGCCGCGCTCGACGACGAGCAGGGAGAGGCCGTGGGCGCCGCCCTCGGGGGTGGTCTTCGCGACGACGACCACGAGGTCGGCGAGGATGCCGTTGGAGATGAAGGTCTTGGAGCCGTTGAGGATCCAGTGGTCGCCGTGGTCCTCGGCGGTGGTGCGGATGCCCTGGAGGTCGGAGCCGGCGCCCGGCTCGGTCATGGCGATGGCCGTGATGATCTCGCCGCTGCAGAATCCGGGCAGCCAGCGCCGCTTCTGTTCCTCGGTGGCGAGCGAGGTGAGGTACGGGCCGATGATGTCGTTGTGCAGGCCGATGGCGAGGCCGGGGGTGCCGGCGCGGGTGAACTCCTCGGCGAGCACGACGCTGTAGCGGAAGTCGGGGTTGCCGCCGCCGCCGTACTCCTCGTCGACGGCGAGGCCGAGCAGCCCCTGCCGGCCGGCGGCGCGCCAGACCTCGCGGGAGACGATGCCGTCCTTCTCCCACTGCTCGTAGTGCGGCAGCACCTCCTTGGCGAGGAAGGTGCGGACGGTCTCGCGGAACGCCTCGTGGTCGGCGGTGTAGAGCCGGCGCTTCATGCCTGCTGCTCCTTGGCGTCATCGGGGTGCTGGGCGTCGGGGTGTCGGGCGTCAGGGTGGAGTGCGGGTACGGCCCAGTCGCGGGCGACCTCGTCGGTGTCGGCGCCCGGCAGCGCGGGGCCGGTGCGGACCGTGCCGGGGGTGGCGGAGAAGCGGGGCGCGGGCGCGGGCTGGACGAGTCCGGCGTGCTCGACGAAGGTTCCGCGGGCGGCCAGGTGCGGATGGGCGGGCGCCTCGCGCAGCGAGAGCACGGGGGCCACACAGGCGTCGGTGCCCTCGAAGACGGCCGTCCACTCGTCTCTCGTACGGGTGCGGAAGCGGTCGGCGACGGCCGCGCGCAGCTCGCCCCAGCGGGCGAGGTCGTGGCGCGCGGGGGCGAGGTCCTCGATGCCGAGGAGGCGGACGAACTCGTCGTAGAACTGCTGCTCCAGCGCGCCGACGGCCATGTGGCCGCCGTCGGAGGTCGCGTACGTCCCGTAGAAGGGGCAGCCGCCGTCGAGCAGGTTGACCCCGCGCCGGTCCTGCCAGCCGCCGGCCGCGAGCATGCCGTGGATCATGGTGGCGAGGTGGGCGGTGCCGTCGACGATGGCGGCGTCGACGACCTGGCCCTCGCCGTGCGCACGGGCGTGCTGGAGGGCGGCGAGGACGCCGATGACGAGGTAGAGGGAGCCGCCCGCGTAGTCGCCGACCAGGTTGGCGGGGATGCTGGGCGGGCCTTCGGGGTCGGGGCCGATCATGCCGAGGGTGCCGGTGATCGCGATGTAGCCGATGTCGTGGCCGGCGGTGGGGGCGAGCGGTCCGTCCTGGCCCCAGCCGGTCATCCGGCCGTAGACGAGCCGGGGGTTGCGGGCGAGGCAGGCGTCGGGGCCGACGCCGAGGCGTTCGGCGACGCCGGGGCGGTAGCCCTCGATGAGGACGTCGGCGCGGGCGACGAGGTCGAGCACGGTGTCCGGGCCGCCGTCGGCCTTGAGGTCGACGAGGACGGAGCGCTTGTTGCGGTTGGTGAGGTCGAACGCCGGGTCGATGCCGAGGCCCGGGCCGCCTGGGCGGTCGACGCGCACCACGTCGGCGCCGAGGTCGGCGAGGAGCATGGCGGCGAAGGGGCCGGGGCCGATGCCGGCGAGCTCGACCACGCGAACGCCGGAAAGCGGTCCGGTGCGGGACCGGCCTGGTGTCGTCATCGGGCCCCCAGGGGGTTCGCGGTGAGTGTGACAGTGATGATGTAACACCGAAGATGCTAGGAACGTGTTCCACTCGGCACAAGCCCCCGGGCCGAGCAAGCGCTTGGAAATTACCCGGGGGTACGTCCGGGTCGCCCGCGCCGGGGCGTCCGCTAGGGTCTGTCCGGCGGCTGCGGGCCGGACAAGGCCCCGCGGACCCGGCCGTGATCCGCCGGACAGGCCCTGGAGTCCGCCGACGGCATCCGCGCCGGGGGACGGCGCGGGCGAATGCGGAGGGGCTGGGCGGGATGGAGACAGGGGCGGCAGTGAGGCCGTACGACGTGGTGCTCTTCGGGGCGACCGGATTCGTGGGCGAGCTCACCGCGGAGTATCTGGCCGAGCATGCCCCGGCACACTGCCGCTGGGCCCTCGCCGGCCGCAGCCGCGGCAAGCTCACCGCTCTGCGCGAGCGCCTCGCCAGGCGCTGGCCGCGCTGCGCCGAACTGCCGCTGGTCGTCGCGGACTCCACCGACCCGGCCGCGCTGCGCGAACTCGCAGGATCCGCGCGGGTGGTGGCCAGCACGGTCGGCCCCTACGTCTGGTACGGGGAGGAGCTGGTCGCCGCGTGCGCGGAGGCCGGCACCGACTACCTGGATCTGACCGGCGAGGCGGAGTTCGTCGACCGCATGTACGTGCGCCACGACGCCCGCGCCCGCGAGACCGGCGCCCGGCTCGTGCACGCCTGCGGCTTCGACTCGGTCCCGCACGACCTGGGCGTGTACTTCACGGTGCGGCAGCTGCCCGAGGGGGTGCCGCTGCGCGTCGACGGCTTCGTCCGGGCCGGCGCGGTCTTCTCGGGCGGCACCTTCGCCTCGGCCGTCACGGCCTTCGGGCGCGGCCGGGAGATCCTGCGCGCCGCGCACGAACGGCGGCTGCACGAGCCGCGTCTGGTGACCCGGCGGGCCCGCGCCCCGCTCGGCGGGCCGCGCTTCAGCCGCGAGACGGGCACCTGGGCGCTGCCGCTGCCGACGCTCGACCCGCAGGTGGTGGCACGCTCGGCGCGGGCGCTGCCGCGCTACGGCCCGGACTTCCGCTACCGCCACTACGCCTCCGTGAAGACCCTGCCGATGGCGCTCGGCGGCTCGGCGGTGGTCGGCACGGGCGTCCTCGCCGCCCAACTGCCTTTCGTGCGGCGCTGGCTGATGGAGCGTTACGAGCCGGGCCGCGGCCCGGACGCGGAGCGGCGGGCGCGCAGCTGGTTCTCCGTCCGGTTCGTCGGGGAGGGCGGCGGACGGCGGGTCTTCACGGAGGTCTCGGGCGGCGACCCGGGATACGACGAGACGGCGAAGATGCTCGCCGAGTCGGCGCTGTGCCTCGCCTTCGACGCGCTGCCGCCCACCGCCGGGCAGGTCACGACGGCGGTCGCGATGGGCGACGCGCTCCTCGAACGGCTGCGGGCGGCGGGCCTGCGCTTCCGGGTGGCGCACTCGGGCTGAGCGCGGCCCGGGCGCCTTCCGGGCGCCTCGGTGCCGTACGGGCTCAGTGCCGTACGGATTCGGTGCCGTACGGATTCGGTGTCGTACGAACTCGGTGCCGTACGGGCTCAGTGCCGTACGAGACAGAACGGGTGGCCGGCCGGGTCGGCGTAGATCCGCCAGGGCCGGTCGTCCCCCGCCGTCTCGTCGAGCCGCCAGGCACCGAGCGCCGTCACCGCCTCGTGGGCGGCCTCCAGGTCGTCGACCCGTACGTCGATGTGGAACTGCTGCTCGGGCGCGCCCCACACCGGCGGCCGGTGGTCGGCCACGCCCTGGAAGGCGAGGACCGGGGCGGCTCCCGAGGCGCAGTGCAGGGTGGCCCAGGCGTCGCCGACGGCCCACTGGGGGTCGGGCTGGTTGATCTCGCCGCCGAGCAAGTGCTGGTAGAAGTTCGCCAGTTCGAGGACGTCGGGGCAGTCCAGGACGACGCACTGCAGGGTGCCGATCGGGGTGGCACCCGTGGTACCGGGGGATGTCATGACCCCCACTTTGCCGTCCCTTGGTAACGGTCCGGTATCCGTACGGGTACTCAGCCGTCCCAGCCGTCACTGCGCCCGCGTGCTCATTTCTCCGCGAGCGCGTCGGCGAGCGCCCGCCGGCACAGCGCGTCCGCGTGCCGGGTGGTCTCGGGCAGGCGGTAGCGCGGGGTCAGCCGCAGGGTGTGCGCGCAGGCCCGGTCGAGGGACACCCGGTGCCCGACGGACACGAAGACCGGCTTCACGCCGGCCCGGGTGCGCAGGGCCCGCCCGACACTCTCGCCATCGGCGACGAGTTCGCTGAACGCGCCGCGCTCCGGCCCGGGTTGACCGTACGTGAAGGTGAACGGGTTCTTGGCGACGCCGATCGACGGCAGGCCGGTGAGCACTCCGAGATGGCTCGCGAGGCCGAAGCGGCGCGGATGCGCGATCCCGTACCCGTCGCAGACGAGCAGCCCCGGACCGGCGCTCAGCCGTCCGAGCGCGGCGAGTACGGTCGGCACCTCCCGGAACGCCAACAGGCCCGGCACATAAGGGAACGAGACCCGGCCCACGGCCGTCGCCTCCTCCACCACCTCCAGGGTTCCGGCGTCGAGGACGACGGCCGCGGCGGCGACGAGATCCCGCTCGTCGTCGTAGGCGACGTCGACGCCGGTCACGTGCCCCTCCCCGGCCCGGGGTCCCTCCTCGTCGAGGACGAGCCGCTGCCGCAGCTCCGCCTGCGCGGCGAGCGCCGCGTCCTCGTCGGCCGGCCACCCGTCGGGAATCTCGATGATCGTCATGATCGGGACCTTATGCCGAAGGCGGCGGAGACCCGTCGCCTAGCCTGGCGCTCATGTTCGTACTTGAGTTGAGCTATCACGCGCCCATCGAGCAGGTCGACGCCCTGCTTCCCGCACACCGCGAGTGGCTGGAGGCGCAGTACGCCGCCGGCGTGTTCCTGGCGTCCGGCCGGAAGGAGCCGCGGGAGGGCGGGGTGATCCTGGCCGGCGGGGTCGATCGCGCGGAGATCGAGAGGCTCGTGGCGACCGACCCGTTCAGCGTGGCCGGGGTGTGCGCGTACCGGATCGTGCAGTTCTACGCGACGAAGACCGCGGACGGGCTCGCCCCGTTCCGGGACGGGCTGCCCGCCTAGGGCCTGTCCGCCCCTGATCCGCCGGACAGGCCCTCGCCGTGCGCCCGGCCGGTCACCGCGACGTCATGCGCGCGATGCGGCCCTTCTCGCCGGAGGCCCAGCAGGCGCCGTCGTCGGTGCAGGTGACCGTGTCGTACGAGCCGGAGTCGACCGTGCGCCAGGTGCGGCCGCCGTCGGTGGTGAGGTCGGTGCCGGTGGGGCCGACGGCGAGGGCGGCGGACGTGGTGTGCGGGAGCCAGGCGACGCCGGAGCGGTAGGCGGGCGGCGGGGTGGCGGACGTGGTCCAGGTGCGGCCGGCGTCGCCGGTGACGGCGGCGGCCCGCGGCGAGGGCTGGTCCTCGCGGTAGTCGCCGCCGACGGCGATGCCGTGCCGGCGGTCGCGGAAGGCGAGCCCGAAGACGCCCTTGGCGCCCTCGCCCGCCGGGACGGTGGTCTCGGTGGCGGTCCAGGTCAGGCCGCGGTCGGCCGAGTGCAGCACGCGCCCGGTCGCGCCGCCGCCGGTCGCCAGCCACACGTCGCGCGGCCCGGCCGACACCAGGCACTGGCCGCTCGCCGCGAAGCCGGCCTCGCCGGGCTGCGCGGGCGGCATGCCGTCGCTCGGCAGGACCTGCCAGGAGCGGCCGCCGTCGCGGGTGGACAGGAGGCGGTACCGGCCGTCGACCGGGTCGCTCATCGCGAGCCCGTGCCGCTGGTCGAAGAAGGTCATGCAGTCGTAGAAGGCCCGCGGATCGGTGTTGCGGAAGGACTCCGTCCAGGTCGCGCCGCCGTCGTCGGTGCGAAAGACCCGGGACGCCTCGCCCTCGCCGATCGCCAGCACCACGGCCCGCCGGGCGTCGAACGCCTCCACGTCACGGAACTCCAGCTCCCCGGCCCCGGCCGGAGAGACGTTTCGCCAGCTCTTCCCGCCGTCGGTGGTGCGCAGCACCGTCCCCTTGGAACCGGCGGCCCAGGCGACCGACCGGCTCACCGCGGCCAGCCCCCGGAAGCGCGCGTCCGTGCCGCTCTGAGTGAGCCGCCACTCCCCCGGCGTCCGCTCGTGCGCCGTCGTGGCGGCCGTCGCTGCCGTGGCCGCCGCGCCGGCAGTCGCTGCCGTAGCTGCCGTGGCTGCCGTCGCCGTGGCAGGGACCGCCAGCGCCGTGGCCAGCGCCGCCCCCGCCAGTCCCGCCGCCATCATTCGTCTCGTCTTCCCCATGGACGTCATGGCGCCGGAAGCTAGCCCACCGCGATGATCCCGTCCAGAGTGCGTTCCGGCCCCGCCCTTCCTAGGCTGGTGCGCATGACGGACCGCACGACCGACCCCGTCCCGGGCGACAGGCCGAAGCTCAAGGAGTACGACGGCGAGGGCATCACCGTCACCTTCGAGCCGCGCCGCTGTCTGCACGCCGCCGAATGCGTCCGCGGCCTGCCCGGTGTCTTCGACGTCGAGCAGCGTCCCTGGGTGCAGCCGGACCAGGCCGATCCCGCGCTGGTCGCCGAGGTGATCCGCCGCTGCCCGTCCGGCGCGCTGCAGTACCGCCCGGCGGGCGCCTCCGCCGAGCCTCCCGAGACCGGGGACGTGCCCGCCACCGTGCGCCGGATGCCCGACGGACGGCTCGTGATGCGCGGGGACCTCCTCGTGTCCGCCGGACCGGGCGCGGACGGGCGGCACGAGACGCGGGCGGTGCTGTGCGGCTGCGGATCCTCCGGCAACCAGCCGTACTGCGACCACTCGGGCCCCTGCGCGGGCGGCGACTTCGACCGGGCGGAGACCCGCTGACCGGCGCGGACGGCCGGCGCCGGCGCGCGGTGACACAGCTCACGTACCCCTGCGGTGCACGAACCGGCCCCGCGGTTCGTCTCTCCTTGTGTCAGGGAGATGCCACGAGAACGTAGCCGCGCGACAGGAGGCTGGGCCATGTCCACCGTCATCGAGCAGTCCGTGCAGGCCCGCCTGGTCGCGTCCGCGCCCCGCATGGAGTCGGTCGCCGCCACGCTCCGGTACGACCGCGAGGACCCGTACGCCGTGAGCATCGCCTTCCCGCCGCCGGCGACCCTGGAAGGGGTCGAGGTGTCGTGGGCCTTCGCGCGCGAGCTGCTGGCGGAGGGCGTCGAGGGCCCGGCGGGCGTCGGGGACGTGCGGCTGCGGCCGTACGGCTACGACCGCACGGTGGTCGAGTTCCACGCGCCCGAGGGCGTGGCCATGGTGCACGTGCGGACCTCCGAGCTGCGCGGTTTCCTGGAGCGCTCGCAGCGTCTGGTGCCGCGCGGCCGTGAGCACCGCTACCTCGACTGGGACGGGAACCTGGCCCAGCTCCTCGAAGAGCACCCGTAGCCTCCCCGCGGAGCACCCGAAGCCTCCCCGCGCCCCTCCCGGACGCCCCCGCCGTAAATCGTTTGCGGCCCCCTCCCCCGCTCCGTAACGTTCTCGGTGGCCCTGTTGTCACCCGATCGGAGAAGGCCGTTGCTCGTCTGAGGTTCGAGACACCGTGCCGCGCGTGCCGCCCAGCCGCCGCGTGTGCCGTCCTCGACCTCGGCGTACGAGCGCCGCTCCGATCCGCAGCCGCCCAGGGTTGATCCCCTCGGCCGCTCCGCTTCCGGATTGCCGCCCGCGTCCCGGTGTCTCACGCGATGCCCTGTTCCACGCTTCGCAACCGGGAGACCACCATGGCGAATCGCCCCACCTTCATCACCTGCACCAATCTGTCCTTCTCCTGGCCCGACGGCACTCCCGTCCTCGACGACTTCCGGCTGGCCGTCGGCCCCGGCCGCACCGGTCTGGTCGGCCTGAACGGCTCCGGGAAGTCGACCCTGCTCAAGCTGATCGCCGGCGAGCTCACGCCGGGCGCCGGCTCGGTCCGCGTCGCCGGTGAGCTCGGTTACCTCCCGCAGAACCTGGTGCTGCGCACCGGGCTGCCGGTCGACCGGGCCCTCGGCATCGAGGCGACCCGGGCGGCGCTGCACGCCATCGAGTCCGGCGACACGGCGGAGGAGCACTTCACGGCCGTCGGCGACGACTGGGACGTGGAGGAGCGGGCGCTCGCCGTGCTCGACCAGCTCGGGCTCGGGCACATCGGCCTGGACCGCACGATCGGCGAGATCTCCGGCGGCGAGTCCGTGCTGCTCCGGCTCGCAGCGCTGCTGCTCGCCCGGCCCGACGTGCTGCTGCTCGACGAGCCGACGAACAACCTCGACCTGGTCGCCCGGCGGCGGCTGTACGAGGCGGTGGACGCCTGGTCCGGAGTGCTCGTCGTGGTGAGCCACGACCGTGAACTCCTGGAGCGGGTCGACCAGATCGCCGATCTGCGCGACGGCGAGGTCGCCTGGTACGGCGGCGCCTGGTCGGACTACCAGGACGCGCTCGCGGCCGAACAGGAGGCGGCCGAACGGATGGTGCGGGTCGCGGAGGCCGACGTACAGCGCCAGAAGCGCGAACTCGTCGACGCCCAGGTCAAGTTGGCCCGGCGCAAGCGCTTCGGGCAGAAGAGCTACGAGAACAAGGTCGTACCGAAGATCGTCGCCAACAACCGCAGGGCCGCCGCCGAGGTGTCGTCGGGCAAGCACCGTGCACTGCACACGGAACGGCTCGCCGAGGCGCGCTCGCGGCTCGACGCGGCGGTGGAGGCCGTGCGGGACGACGACGAGATCCGCATCGAGCTGCCGCGCACGGTCGTCCATCCCGGGCGTGGCGTGCTGCTCCTGCGCGATCTCGAGCTGCCGTACGGGGCGAGGGTCGACGGGGAGTTCGAGCTGCGGGGCCCGGAGCGGGTGGCGCTGATCGGCCGGAACGGGGCCGGGAAGACGACGCTGCTGCGGACGATCGCGGGCGAGCTGGCCCCGGTGGCGGGCGAGGCGGCGGTGCGGGTTCCGCTGCGCTTCCTGCCGCAGCGGCTCGACGTGCTCGACGACGAGCTGAGCGTCGTGCAGAACGTGGCGCGGTTCGCGCCGGCGGCGACGGCCAACGAGATCCGGGCACGCCTCGCCCGGTTCCTGTTCCGGGGCGCCCGGGCCGACCGGGCCGCCGGGACGCTGTCGGGCGGCGAGCGCTTCCGCGCGACGCTGGCCGCGCTGCTGCTCGCCGAACCGGCTCCGCAGCTGCTGATGCTCGACGAGCCGACCAACAACCTGGACATGGCGTCGGTGCGGAGCCTGACGGCGGCGCTCGAAGCGTACGAGGGTGCGCTGGTCGTGGCGAGCCACGACGTGCCGTTCCTGGAATCGCTCGGGATCACCCGGTGGATGCGTCTCGACGGGGAGCTGCGGCCGACGACGGCCGAGGCGGCGCGCACCGGGAACTTCGCCACTCGGGAGGAGACCGGGACGGCGGAGCGGACCGGGAAGGCGGCGGAGACCGGGAAGGACGCGGAGGCAGAGGTGGCCCCGGAGACCGTGGAGGCGCCGACGGTGGAGTGACGGCGGCCCGACGCCCGGCCTCTCGGTACCGCCATCCGGGGTGAAGAGCGGCGCGTCTGCGCGGTCCCCGCCGTCAAGGCGGGGGCCGCGCCCCTCTCCTCCCGGAGCCGTCACAGCAGGTCAAACGGGGCGCGACGGGGCGTGACCCGGGTCTCTCCCGGCGGGACGGGCTTGGCCACCCCCTTATCCGGCCCTTAACCTACGGTCTCGTAACCTACGTAGACGTAGGTAGTTCCGTATGCCCTTCTCCGTCCCCAGGAGTTCCCGTGACGCTCACCTCCCCCCACCTCTCCAGTTCCGCCGGGTGGACCGACGCACGACTCCTCTACGCCCTCGAAGAGGTCGTCGAGAAGGAGCTCAACCGGCACCTGAAAATCACCAAGGACTGGATGCCGCACGAGTACGTGCCGTGGTCGGACGCCCGGAACTTCCCCGGGTTCTTCGAGGACGGCGAGGCCTGGGACCGCTCCCAGTCCAAGGTCACCGACATCGGCCGCATCGCGCTCGTGGTGAACCTGCTCACCGAGGACAACCTGCCGAGCTACCACCACGAGATCGCCAGCCTCTTCGGCCGCGACGGCGCCTGGGGCACCTGGGTGCACCGCTGGACCGCCGAGGAGGGCCGGCACGGGATCGTGATGCGCGACTACCTGCTGGCCTCGCGCGCGGTCGACCCGGACGAGCTGGAACGTTTCCGCATGGCACACATGAGCGAGGGGTTCGAGTCGGACAACCGGCACTCGATGCTTCACTCGGTCGCGTACGTCGCCTTCCAGGAGCTCGCAACCCGCATCTCGCACCGCAACACCGGCCACCAGTCCGGCGACCCGGTCTGCGACCGCATGCTCGCGCGCATCGCGCTCGACGAGAACCTGCACATGGTCTTCTACCGCAACCTGCTGGGCGCGGCCTTCGAGCTCGCCCCCGACCTGACGATGCAGGCCGTGCGGGACGTGGTCGTCAACTTCCGGATGCCCGGTCACGGCATGCCCGGCTTCGAGCGCGCGGCCGCCCAGATGGCCATCGGCGAGATCTACAACCTGCGCATCCACCACGACGACGTGCTCCAGCCGGTGCTGCGCTTCCTCAAGGTCCTCCAGATCGACGGTCTCGGCCCGGAGGGTCTGCAGGCCCAGGAGGAGCTGGGGCTGTACATGAACGGCCTGGACAGCGAGGCGAGCAAGTTCGACGAGCGGCTCGCGGCGCGCAAGGCGCGGATGGCGTCCCGCGCGGCGGGCTGACGGTCCGTTTCCGGTGCGACGGCCCGCTTCCGGGCTGACGGTCCGGCGTGAC
Source organism: Streptomyces sp. NPDC004327 (assembly GCF_042873935.1). Classification (NCBI taxonomy): domain Bacteria; kingdom Bacillati; phylum Actinomycetota; class Actinomycetes; order Kitasatosporales; family Streptomycetaceae; genus Streptomyces; species Streptomyces sp. NPDC004327. The sequence goes on from NZ_JBIAME010000005.1 coordinate 95,347, forward strand.
GGTCCGGTTCCGGTGCGACGGTCCACCTCCGGTGTGACGGTCCGCTTCCAGTGTGAAGGTCCACTTCCGGCCTGACGGGGACGGCCTCCACGGGGTCGGCCCCGTCAGCCGCGGCGGCGCTTGAGCCGGATCCGCTCCTTCTCGGAGAGCCCGCCCCACACCCCGAACCGCTCGTCGTGCGTGAGCGCGTACTCCAGGCACGCCACCCGGCCCTCGCAGGCCCCGCAGAGCATCTTCGCCTCGCGGGTCGAGGAGCCGGGCGCCGGGAAGAAGAACTCCGGTCCCGCCTGGGCGCACAGCGCGTTCTCCTGCCAGGAGAGGTCGGGAGCGACGAGGGCGGCCGGGGCGGAGGGCATCGTGTCGATCTGCATGGCAGCAGCCTGACCCGCCGCCCTAAACGCGCCATCAACGTCCGATCAACGCGGCGCGCCGAGCACACGCGGTATCGTTTCCGCCACCCACGGTACCCGCTCGGGCCCTTTCCGCGCCTCCTCGCCCCTCCCCGGGAACGCGTGAACGCCGTGTTGCCGGTCCCGCTTCCGCGCTTGTCCGGCTCCCGTCATATGGGAGCGTGGTGGCCGATCGCCGAGACCGCGCCGATCAGCGAGGGGGAGCCACGCACATGACCACCGAAGCCGAGGCCGGCGTCGACGCCGGACCCGGGGCGGGGACCGCGACCGCGCCGGCGGGGTCCCAGGCCGTCCGCCGGGCCCTGGACGTCCTGCACTGCTTCCACGACAACGGGCCCGACCTGAGCGCCTCCGACCTCGCCCGCCGGCTCGGCCTGCCCACGTCGACCGCGCACCGGCTGGCCCGGACGCTGCTCTCGGCCGGCTTCCTGGAGCAGGACGCGCGCACCGCCCGCTACCGCCTGGGCCCGGCCGTGACGGAGCTCGGCCGGCTCTCGTACCACCAGCGCGGACTGCATCTGGCCGCGCCCGAACTCGGCGAGCTGGCCGCGCGCACCGGCGCCACCGTCGACCTCGCGCTGCGCAGCGGCCCGTACGCGGTGATCGTGGCCGGCGGTCCGGTCACCCCGAAGGCGGGGCTGCGGCTGCCGCTGCGCTCGACGGCCCCGGGCAGGGTGCTGCTCGCCTGGCCGCGCGCCGGCGCACCGGACGAGGAGTGGGGACGGGTACGGGAGCGGGGCCACGTCCTGGACGACGGCGCGACGGGGCTCGGTGTGCGCACGGTCGCGGTGCCGGTCCTCGACCGGGCCGGACACGCCCGGTTCGCGCTCGCGCTGCGGGCGGCGCCGGCGGTGCTCACCGACGCCCGGCTCGACTGGTTCCTGAGCCAGGCGCGGGGCTGTGCGCGGGCCCTGGAGGTGCTGCTGCTCCCGCCCGGCGAGCGGCGCGCCCCGGAGGCGTGACCGCCGCCGGCCCGCTCCGGGCTACTCCTTCTTCGCCCGGCTCGGCTGCACCCGCTTCGGCTCGCCCGGCATCTTCGGGTACTCCGGCGGATACGGCAGGTCGCCCAAGCCGTGCTCGGCCTCGTCCCGCCGGGCCAGTTCGAGGAGCGGTTCCAGGCTGAACCGCTCGTCGTCCATGTCGGCGTGCACGTCGCCGAGTTCGGCGTACCGCTGCGGCATCGTGCGGATGTCGAAGTCGCGCGGGACGGCGTCGTCGATCTCCTCCCAGCGCAGCGGCGCGGAGACGGGGGCGTGCGGGCGGGGGCGCACGGAGTAGGCGGAGGCGATGGTGCGGTCGCGGGCGGTCTGGTTGTAGTCGACGAAGATCCGCTCGCCGCGCTCCTCCTTCCACCACTTGATGGTGACCCGGTCCGGCATCCGCCGCTCCAGCTCCCGGCCGCAGGCGATGGCGGCCCGTCTGACCTGCGTGAACGTCCACTTGGGCAGGATCGGTACGAAGACGTGGAGGCCGCGCCCGCCGGAGGTCTTCGGCCAGCCGCGCAGCCCGTGCTCGTCGAGCACCGCGCGCAGCTCGTGGGCGGCGCGGACGGCGTCGCCGTAGTCGGTGCCGGGCTGGGGGTCGAGGTCGAGGCGCAGCTCGTCGGGGTGGTCGGTGTCCTCCCGCCGCACCGGCCAGGGATGGAAGGTGACCGCGCCCAGATTGGCCGCCCAGAGCACGGCGGCCGGCTCGGTGGGGCACATCTCGTCGGCGGAGCGGCCGCTGGGGAAGGTGATGTGGGCCGTCGGGATCCAGTCCGGCAGGTACTTGGGGGCGCGCTTCTGGAAGAACGACTCGCCGGTCACCCCGTCGGGGTAGCGCTCCAGGGTGGTGGGCCGGTCGCGCAGGGCGCGGGTGATGCCGTCGCCGACGGCCAGGTAGTACGTGACCATGTCGAGCTTGGTGTAGCCGGGCTCCGGGAAGTACACCTTGTCCGGGTGGGACACGCGCACGGTCCGGTCGCCGACCTCGAGCTCCACCGCTGCCGCCTTGCCTGCCATGGCGGTCAGCCTAGGGCGGCCACCTCCACCTCGCATATCGGGGCACATGGAGTGAATCCTCCCTAGAATCGCCGCATGGACCTGCCGGTGATGCCGCCCGTCAAGCCGATGCTCGCGAAGGCCGTCAAGAGGATCCCGCCGGGGATGCAGTACGAGGCCAAGTGGGACGGCTTCCGCGCGATCGTGCACCGCGACGGCCCGGAGCTCTTCATCGGCAGCCGCACCGGCAAGCCGCTGACCCGCTACTTCCCCGAACTCGTCGAGGCGCTCCTCGCCCGGCTGCCCGAGCGCTGCGTCGTCGACGGCGAGATCGTCATCGAGCACGGCGGCCGGCTCGACTTCGACCGGCTCACCGAACGGATCCACCCGGCCGACTCACGGGTGCGGATGCTGGCGGAGACGACCCCGGCCCGCTTCATCGCCTTCGACCTGCTCGCCCTCGGCGACGACGCCCTCCTCGACACTCCGCTCGCCGAGCGGCGGGCCGCCCTGGAGAGCGCGCTCGACGGGGTCGACGCCCCCGTCCACCTCGCGCCGGCCACCACCGACGCGGCGCTCGCCGCGCGCTGGTTCGAGCAGTACGAGGGCGCGGGCCTGGACGGCGTGATCGCCAAGCCGCTCGACCTGCCGTACCGGCCGGACGAACGCCTGATGTACAAGATCAAGCACGAGCGCACGGCCGATGTCGTCGTGGCCGGATATCGCTTCCACAAGAACGGTCCGGTCGTCGGCTCGCTGCTGCTCGGCCTGTACGACGACCGGGGCACGCTCCAGCACGTCGGCGTGTGCGCGGCCTTCACCGCCGCGCGGCGCGCCCAACTGATCGAGGAGCTGGAACCGCTGCGCATGGATCCGCCCGACGGGCACCCGTGGGCGGCCTGGTCCGACGAGTCGGCGCACGCGTCGTCCCGGCTGCCGGGCGCGCCGAGCCGCTGGTCGGGGAAGAAGGACCTGTCGTGGGTGGCGCTGCGTCCGGAGCGGGTCTGCGAGGTCGGCTACGACCACATGGAGGGCGACCGCTTCCGGCACACCGCCCAGTTCAAGCGCTGGCGTCCGGACCGCGCGCCGGAGTCGTGCGGCTACGGCCAGTTGGAGGAGCCCGTCTCGTACGACCTCGGCGAGATCCTCGCGCAGGAGAACGGGAGTTGGCGGCGGGCGTGAGATGCCCCACACCGGCCGGGGCCGCAACGCCCTTTTCCCGCCTTCTTGTTCGGTGAACTGACGAGCGATCCGACGGGCGTACCGGCGCGCACCTGCGGGAACGCGCGGAGCGCCCACGAACCGGTCCGCACGGCTCGCCGAAGCCGCCGCGCGGCTGTTGCCCGGCGGTGACGGAGACGTCGTCGAACCGGCACCGGGATCCGGTACGTATGGAAGGAGCATGGACGAGAGAAACCCTCTCGCCGCCCCACGACCCCCACAAGGACCGACCGTGATCGCCTCGCCCTCGCCCCTCGTCCCCGTGCCGATCCCCGACAGCGTCGCCGCGCTCATCGGGTCCTGCCTGCCGCTGCACGTGCTCCAGGCCGAGGTCGACGCCGACTGCGCGGCGCGTGAGGTGTACCGCTTCCGCGGGCCGCTGTGCGCGGAGGACCGGGCCGACCGCGAGCACGCGCTCGCCGCCCTCGCCCGCGCCAACAAGATCCTCGCCAAGCACCACCCGAAGCTGCCGGTGCGCCCGGGAATGTGACTCCGGAGGGGAGTTGGCGGCCGTTTCCGGCCAGGACCGGACCAGGATCGGGCGGTGACCCCGCGAGGATCCGGGACCGGTCCGGCGAGGACCCCGCGAGGACCTGAAAACGATCCGGCGAGGACCTCGTCCGGGTCCCTTACCGGTTCGGGTGTACTCCGGATGCGGGACACCGCCGCCGGTGTGACTCTGCGAGAGTGACGACCACCAGCGAAGCAGCGCCCGCTCCCCCGGCCGCCGAGCCCCCGGTGCTCGACAGGCGCCAGCGCAACATCGTCTTCGGCACGATCATGCTCGGCGTCCTCCTGGCCGCGCTCGACCAGACCATCGTCGGCACCGCCCTGCCGACGATCGTCTCGGACCTGGGCGGTGCCGCGCACATGTCATGGGTGGTCACCGCGTACCTGCTCGCGGAGACCGTGGCGACCGTCCTCGTCGGCAAGTTCGGCGACCTGTTCGGCCGCAAGGTGATCTTCCAGATCTCGGCGATCGTCTTCATCACCGGCTCGTTCCTGTGCGGTCTCGCCACCAACATGACGCTGCTGATCGTCTGGCGCGGCCTCCAGGGCATCGGCGCCGGCGGCCTCATGGTCACCTCGATGGCGCTGATCGCCGACGTCATCCCGCTGCGCGAACGCGGCAAGTACCAGGGCGCGATCGGCGCGGTGTTCGGCGTCTCGACGGTCATCGGACCGCTGCTCGGCGGCCTGTTCACCGACCACCTGAGCTGGCGCTGGGCGTTCTACGTGAACGTGCCCATCGCCGTCCTCGTCGTCATCGCCGCCGCCCGCTCCATCCCCTCCGTGCGCTCCGCGAGCCGCCCCGTCATCGACTACCTGGGCATCGCGCTCGTCGCGATCGGCTCCAGCGCCCTGATCCTGGCGACGAGTTGGGGCGGCAACCAGTACGCGTGGGGCTCGGCCGTCATCATCGGCCTCTTCGCCGGCGGGTTCGTCGCGCTCGGGCTGTTCTGCTGGGTGGAGACCCGGGCGGCCGAACCGATGCTGCCCATGAGGCTGTTCCGCAACCCGGTCTTCACCGTCTGCTCGGTGCTCAGCTTCGTCGTCGGCTTCGCCATGCTCGGCGCGATGACCTTCCTGCCGACCTACCTCCAGTACGTCGACGGCGACTCGGCCACCATCTCCGGCATCCGCACCCTGCCGATGGTCGTCGGCCTGCTCATCGCCTCCATCTTCAGCGGCAACGTGGTCAGCAAGACCGGCCAGTACCGGATCTTCCCGATCGTCGGCTGTCTGGTGATGGGACTCGGGCTCTATCTGCTGTCCCTGCTGGAACCGAGCACCAGCACCTGGCTGGCGTCGCTCTACATGTTCGTGCTCGGCACCGGCATCGGCCTGTGCATGCAGGTCCTCACCATCGCCGTGCAGAACACCGTCGACTACGCCGACCTCGGCACCGCCACCTCGGGCGTCACCTTCTTCCGCACGCTCGGCAGCTCCTTCGGCACCGCCGTCTTCGGCACCATCTACACCAACTCCCTCAAGCCCAACCTCACCGAGGGCGTCGCCCGCGCCTCGGCGATCGGCGCCCGCCTCGGGCTGCCGCCGGCGGGCGTGGCCCGGGCCGCGCAGAGCCCGGCCGGCCTGCACAAGCTGCCCGACCCGGTGGCGGCACCGATCGTGCAGGCCTACTCGGACACCCTGCACACCGTCTTCCTGTGGACCGTGCCGGTGGCCGGCGTCGGCTTCGTGGTGGCGCTCTTCCTGAAGCAGGTCGCGCTCCGCGACACCGTCCGCTCCTCGTCCACCGACATGGGCGAGGGCTTCGCCTCCCCCACCACCACCGGCGACTCGGCCAAGCTGCTCGAACTGTCCGTCGGCCGGATCATCCGGCGCACCGACCTCGACACCGCACGGCGGATCGTCGACGCCTCCGACACCCGGCTCGACATGGCGGGCGCGTGGGCGGTCATGCAGGTGGAACTCTTCACGCGCACCGTCGGCCACGCCAGCCTCGGCCTGATCTCGGCCGGCCGCCGGGTGCCGCCAGAGGTGCTGCTTCCGGTCTTCGACCGGATGGTCGACGAGGGCTTCCTGACCCGGGACGGCAATCTGCTGTCCCACACCGGAGCGGGCAAGCGGGAGGCCGATGTCATCACCAAGGCCTGGGGCGACTGGCTGTCCGACCGCATCGAGCAGGAACGCGGCCGCCCCAGCGGTCCGGAACTGCGGGCGGCGACGGACGCCATCGCGAAGAAGCTGATCGCGGAGGACCTGGCACAGGGGCTGCCACGGGAGGAGGAGACGGTGGGCACCGCGGCGCGGTGACCTGGATCCAATGTCCGGGATCCAGGATCCGGGATCCGACGTCCGGGATCCAGGATCCGACGTCCGGGATCCGACGTCCGGGATCCAGGATCCGGCATCGCGGATCCAGGCGGCAGGAGGTTGGATCCAGGATCCGAGATCCACGATGCCGGACATCGAATCCTGGATCCAGCCCGCCCCGGCCTCAGTCCAGGAACTCGCCGTCCACGTACACCCACGCCCCCTCGTGCCGCGCGAACCGGCTCCGCTCGTACAGTTCGCCCGCCGCGCCGCCGTGCGTGTAGCCGGCCCGGAAGGTCACGGTCCCGTGCTGGTGGAAGGCCGTGCCGTCGCCGGTCTCCTCGATCGTCAGACCGGTCCACCGCATCGCCGGGTCGAAGTCGACGTCCGCGGGCCGGGTCTCGGGCGCCCACGTGCGCAGCAGATACGCCTCGTCGCGGACGACGAAGGCGCTGTAGCGCGAGCGCATCAGCAGCTCGGCCGTCGGGGCGGTGGCGGGGCCGGTGTGGAAGCGGCCGCAGCACGCGCCGTAGGCGGCGTCGAGTCCGCAGGGACAGGGCGACTCGGCGGTCACGGCGGGCGCGGCGGCGGGGCGGGCCGTACGGGCGGGGCGGGTCTTGCGTCGGGACATGCGCTCATTGTCGCGCGCCGACGGTCACCCGCCCCGCCGAGGTGCGGTTCAACCGGTCAGCGCGGGTCGCGCCACATCGACCAGAGGACCGGGCCGCCGCCGGGGAGCGCGAACTCCTCGCGGACGGTGAAGCCGAAGTGCTCGTAGACCGGGAGGTTGGCGGCCTTCGAGGACTCCAGGTAGACCGGCAGGCCCGCCGCGTCGGCCTTGGCGAGCCCCGAGCGCAGCAGCGCGGCGCCCTGGCCGGTGCCCTGGGCGGCGGGGTCGGCGCCGATGAGCGCCAGCGACCAGTGCGGTTCCTGCGGCGTGTGCCGGGCGGCGGTCTCGACGGCCTCGCGGAACAGGCCGGCGCGGTCGCCCAGGATGCCGATCAGCTCTCGTATGGTCGCGTCGTCGGGCACGGCCTTGTCCTGGGCGTCCGCCGGCACCCAGAAGGCGGCCGCGTCCGCCGTGCGCTCGCAGACGCCGTTGAGGGCGTACTGCCGGGTGAAGATCGTGGAGAAGTAACGCCCCAGGGTCGCCTCGCGGGTGGCGTCCTCGGGGAAGAACCAGCGCATCATCGGGTCGTCGTCGAAGGCCCGGGCCAGCGCGCCGCTGATCGCCGGGGCATCGTCGAGCACGGCCGTTTCGGGCATGTTCGTTATCGCCATACGCGGCATTCTGCCCACAAACGATCTTGAACGCCCGACCGGGGGTCCCTACGGCCGGTAACGCAGCGGATGCCCCTCCGGCACCTCCACCACCGCGATCCGCACGCCGTCCGGATCCGCCAGCCACATCTCGATCAGTCCCCACGGCTCGGTGACCGGTTCGCGCAGCACCCGCACGTCCTCCTTCCCGCGCAGCTCCTCGTACACCGCGCGCACGTCCGCCACCTGGAGCCAGAGCCGGAGCTCGGGCACCGGGGGCGGGGCGGCGGCGCGGCCGGAGAGTTCGAGGAAGCCGCCGCCGAGGAAGTAGACGGTGCCGCGCTCCGGTCCGGTGCCGAACTCGCGGTAGACCGCGAGGCCGAGCGCCTCGCCGTAGAAGCGGCGGGACCGTTCGGGGTCGGCCGGGCGGAGCAGAATCCTGCTGCTCAGTACGTGCATCCCGGTAGCGTACGACCATGAAACTGACGATTCTCGGAGGCGGCGGATTCCGGGTGCCGCTCGTGTACGGCGCCCTGCTCGGCGACCATGCCGAGGGGCGGGTCACTCATGTCACGCTGTTCGACCTGGACTCCGGGCGCCTGTCGGCGATCGCCCGGGTGCTGGCGGAGCAGGCGGTGGGGGTGGCCGACGCCCCGGTGGTGAGCGCGACGACGGATCTCGACGAGGCGCTGCGCGGCGCGGACTTCGTGTTCTCGGCCATTCGGGTGGGCGGGCTCGCGGGCCGGGCCGCGGACGAGCGGATCGCGCTGGCCGAGGGGGTGCTGGGGCAGGAGACGGTGGGCGCGGGCGGTATCGCGTACGGGCTGCGGACGCTCCCCGTCGTGACGCACATCGCGCGGCGGATCGCCGAACTCGCCCCGGACGCCTGGGTCATCAACTTCACCAACCCCGCCGGCATGGTCACGGAGGCGATGTCGCGGATCCTCGGCGACCGGGTGGTCGGCATCTGCGACTCGCCGGTGGGCCTCGGCCGCCGGGTGGCGCGGGTCCTCGGCGCGGATCCGCGGGAGGCGTGGATCGACTACGTGGGCCTCAACCACCTCGGCTGGCTGCGGGGGTTGAAGGTCGGCGGACATGACATACTGCCGCGGCTCTTCGAGGACGAGCGGCTGCTCGGCTCGTTCGAGGAGGGGAAGCTCTTCGGGACGGAGTGGCTGCGCTCGATCGGCGCGATCCCGAACGAGTACCTGCACTACTACTACTTCAACCGTGAGGCGGTCCGCGCCTACCAGGAGGCGGAGAAGACCCGCGGCGCCTATCTCCTGGACCAACAGGCCGGTTTCTACGAGGAGATGGAGAAGCCGGACTCCCCGGCCCTGTCCGCCTGGCAGCGCACGCTCGCCGACCGGGAGGCGACCTACATGGCGCACAACCGGGAGGCGGCCGGGGTCGGCGACCGGGCCGAGGAGGACCTGGAGTCGGGCGGCTACGAGAAGGTGGCGCTCGCCCTGATGCGGGCCATCGCGCGCAACGAGCGGGCCACGCTCATCCTCAACGTCCGCAATCGGCACACGCTTTCGGTGCTCGACGCGGACGCCGTGATCGAGGTGCCGTGCTTCGTCGACGCGGCCGGCGCCCATCCGGTGTCGGTGGATCCGCTGCCGTATCACGCGGTGGGTCTGGTGACGGCGGTGAAGGCGGTGGAGCGCGAGGTGCTGGCGGCGGCGGAGAGCGGTTCGCGGGCGACGGCGGTGAAGGCGTTCGCCGTGCATCCGCTGGTCGACTCGGTGGCGGTGGCCCGCAGGCTGGTCGACGGCTACACGGCCGAGCACGCGGGCCTTGCCTATTTGCGCCACTGAGACACTTCGCCGAGATGGACGACTGACGAACATCTTTACGATGCCGGGGGCGCGGCCTAGGCTCGCGCCCCATGACTCACCGGCGACGCAAGCGCTTCCGCAGCGGGGTGGCCCGGCTGGCCGCGGGCTGTCTGCTGGCCGCGGGACTCGTGACCACGGGCACCGCGGCCGTCGGCAGCCCGGCCCTCGCGGAGTCCGGCGGTGCCACCGTCGTGGCCGTCCAGACCACGGGGCCGGCGGAGCGGCGGTTCAACCTGGTGGTGCTGGGCGACGGGTACACGTCGGCGGAGCTGCCGAAGTTCCGGGCGGACGTGGAGCGGCATCTGGGCATGCTGTGGAGCGTCGAACCGTTCGCGTCCTACCGCTCGTACATCAACGTGTGGGCGGTGGAGGTGCCGTCGAAGGACTCGGGCGTGGACTGCGATCCGGGGCTCGGCGCGCCGGCCCGGGACACCGCGCTCGACATGGGCTTCTGGGGCGGCTGCAATCCGGGCAGCGTGCAGCGGCTGCTCACCGTCGACAGCGGCAAGGCGGCCGGGTACGCGGACCTGGTGCCGGGCACCGGCCGCGCCAACCGGCAGATCGTGGCGCTCGCCAACAGCTCCACCTACGGTGGCGCGGGCGGGAGTTACGCCACCGCGTCGGGCGGCAACGCGCTGTCGGCGCTCATCACCCCGCACGAGATCGGCCATTCGCTGGGCGGCCTCCAGGACGAGTACGACTACTACGGCCGCGGAGTCCCGGGCGGCACGTACGAGGGCGGTGAGCCGTCCTCCGTCCATCACACGCTGCTGACGGAGGAGCAGATGCGGGAGCGGCGGGCCAAGTGGTGGCGCTGGCTGGGCGAGCCGAGCGAGTCGGGCGGGGTCATCGGCCGCCACGAGGGCGGCCTCTACAGCACCCGCGGCGTCTGGCGGCCGAGCCGGCACTCCATGATGAAGACCCTGGGCTACGCCTTCGACCAGGTGGAGCGCGAGGTCATGGTGCAGGCGATCTCGGCCAAGGTGGACCTGGTCCAGGCGCACACCCCGAACGCGGCGCCGATCGGTGCCGACCGCACGGTGTGGGTGGACACCCTGCACCCGGTGGGCGGTGAACTCGCCGTGTCATGGCGGCTGGACGGCCGACCGCTGACGACGCGTGGCGCCCGTACGGTCGACCTGCGCGCCCTGGACCTCGCGGACCCGGGCCCGGCCGGGGGGCGTACGCACACGCTGACGGCGACCGTCACCGACCCGACGCCGTTCGTCCGCGACCCCGCGGTGCGCGCCTCGGCCGCCCTGACCCGTACGGTGACCTGGACCGTGGACCCCTCGCTGACCACGCCCGAGGACACCGGTCTCCGGCCGGAGTTCACCGGCCACACGGCGACCACCGCCCCGGTCGGCGCGCGGTCCGTGGTCCACGCCGACACCACGCACCCGGTGCGCCGGACCCTCGCCGTGCGCTGGACGCTCGACGGCCGGACGGTGCCGAACCCGGGCAACGACCGTGATCTGGATCTGGGTTCGCTGGGCCTCTCCCCCGGCTCGCACGCCCTGACCGCCCGGATCCCCGGCACGGGGCGGGAGTTGAGGTGGACGGTGGACGCGACCGCCGCCACCGCCGCGTACGAGCTGTCGAAGCCGCTGGAGACGGTCAGCCGGCCGGGCCGGGACGTCGAGTACGTCTACGACGGCGAGTTCACGATGCGGCTGACCGCGCGGGACGACCAGGAGGGCGCCGTGGTGAGCCAGTTCCGGGTGGACGGCGACGGCTGGTACACGTACTACGGCTGGCCGGCCGACGCGTCGGCGCCGTTCCGCTTCTCGCCGTCGGGCACGGTGATCGACGGCCTCGTCTACGGCAAGCTGGGCCGCAGCAGGGCGGTGCCGTGGGACGACGCGACGCCCGACTACGGCACCCACACGGTCGAGTACCGCACGGTGGACGCGGCGGGGAACACCGGCCCGGCGCGGCGCTTCCTGGTGACACTCCGCAAGCCGTAAGGCCGTAAGGCCGTGATGTCGTGAGGGCGTGGCGGCAGGTACGGCGAAGGGGCCCCGCCGTCGGAACGGTGGGGCCCCTTCGCCTTGCGGCGGTACGGAAGCCGTACGGAACGGGGTCAGCGCTTGCGGCCGACCGCCGCCCAGCCCGGGATCGGGTCGTCGCCCTGGACCGCGACGGGCTCGCCCAGCTCCGGGTGCCACTCGGCGGTGAGCGAGACGCCCGGCTCGACCAGGTCGAGGCCGTCGAAGAACGCGGCCAGCTCGTCGCGCGAGCGGGGCCGCAGGGTCAGGCCGCGCGCCTTGTACATGGCGGCCGCCTTCGCCGCGCCCTCGGGGTCGAAGTCCCCGGTGACGTGCGAGAGGACCAGGTAGCTGCCCGGGGCGAGCTTGTCGACGAGCTTGGCGACCAGGTCCTGCGCCCCGTCCTCGTCGCCGAGGAAGTGCAGCAGCGCGAGCATCGACAGGGCGATGGGCTGGTCGAAGTCAAGGACCTTCCCGGCCCTTTCGAGGATGAGCTCCGGGTCGCGGGCGTCCGCCTGGATGTACTCGGTGGCCCCGTCCGGGGTCGAGCGCAGCAGCGCGGCGGCGTGCGCGAGCACGATCGGGTCGTTGTCGCAGTAGACGATGCGGGCCTCCGGCGCGGCCTGCTGCGCGATCTGGTGCAGGTTGGGCTCGGTCGGGATGCCGGTGCCGATGTCGAGGTACTGGCGGACGCCGTGGGCGCTGAGCCAGCGGATGGCGCGGTGCATGAAGGCGCGGTTGACCCGGGCCATGTCGCGGCCGCGGGCGTCGACGGTGAGGAGCTGGCGGGCCATCTCCTCGTCGACGGGGTAGTTGTCCTTGCCGCCCAGGAACCAGTCGTACATCCGCGCGGGATGCGGCTTGCTGGTGTCGATGTGCACGGGGTCCTGGGGGGTCATCGGCTCTCCTCGGCGGGTCGAACGGTGGCGCTTACAGCAAGTGTTACGCGATGTGAGAGGCGGGACGGAAGAGGTCAGGTGAGCAGGAAGTCAGCCTGACCGGATTTCGCCCCCTGGATGAACGCGGCGATCTCTCCGTGGGTGTAGATGAGCGCGGGTCCTTCAGGGTCTGCGGACTGTCGCACGGCGACTCTGCCGTCGGCCAGCTTCATGGCCTCGACGCAGTTGCCCCCGTTCCCGCCGCTCCACGGCTTGTGCCAGCCTTCGGCACCGAGCTCAGCGGCGGGCATGCCGTTGTATATGCGATCCATTCACAGCTCCTTGCGGAGGTCCCGGAGGATCTCCTTCGTGCGTTGTGCAGTCGCGGCCTGGGCCGCCATCCGGTCCATGACCTCGAGGTGGGAGGCCACCTCGGGGCGCGCGTCGAGGTAGACGGCGCCGGTCAGGTACTCGCTGTAGACCATGTCCGGGAGTTCGGGCATGGCGAACCGGAAGAGGACGAACGGCCCGTAGGTGCCGGGGTGGTGTCCGGACGCGAAATCCGCGATCTGCAGGGTGACGTTCGGCAGCTCCGACGCTTCGAGCAGCCGGTCGAGCTGGGCGCGCATCACTTCGGGCCCGTCGCCGACCGGTCGGCGGAAGACCGTCTCGTCCATGATCACCCAGAACTTGGGCGCGTCCTCCCTGGTGAGCAGGGACTGGCGCTCCATGCGGAGGGCTACATGCCGTTCGATCTCCTCGGCATCACTGCCGCCGACGGCCCCGCTGAGCAGAATGGCACGGGCGTAGTCCGCGGTCTGCAGCAGACCGGGGACGAACTGCGGTTCGTAGGCCCGGATGAGGCTCGCGGCCCCTTCCAGGCTGACGTACATCGAGAACCAGCCGGGCAGCACGTCGTGGAACCGCTGCCACCAGCCGGGGAGGTTGGCCTCCTCCGCGAGGGCGACGAAGCCCTCGGTCTCGGAGTCCGGGATGCCGTACGCCTTCAGCAGCAGCTGTACGTACGGGATCTTCAGCGCGACCTCGGCCATCTCCATGCGGCGGATCGTGGCCGGAGCCACCCGCAGGATCTTGGCGGCCTCTTCCCGCTTGAGGCCGGCGCGCTCGCGCAGATCCTGCAGCCGCTTGCCGAGGACTACCTGTCCCACCGTGGGGGCGGACCGCGGCTCGCTCACTCTGAAGACCTCCCCGACGCGCTGATTTCGAGGAGAGTGTGCCACGAACCCGGCCAGAGAGAACACCGCACTCTGCAATTTTCAGAGTGCCACTTGCCAAGTGTCCGAGTCGGGAGCACAGTATTCCGGTGAACCAGTACGCATGCCGACCGGCGATTCGCCACGCCGGCATGCGTATAGCGGTATGTGTACGGCACTCCTGCCCACAGTTGTGAGGATCCGGTCGTGGCTTCTGGTAACGCGCACGCTTCAGGTCTCATGAGCCCTCGCGTCATGAGCCAGCGCCCACGGCCCCACACCCCTCACGTCGACGAACGCCGCTTCGCCTTCGAGCTGCCCGCGCGCACCGAGTCGGTGGCCCGCGCCCGCCGGCTCGCCGAGGAACGGCTCATCCTGTGGGGCTGCGGCCCGGACATACGTGACACCGTCGCGCTCGTCGTCTCCGAACTCGTCACCAACGCCGTCGTGCACACCGCCAGCGGGCGCGTCGTGTGCGAACTGCGCGAGGGCCAGGACCGGTTGCGGATAGCCGTGCGCGACGAGGGCGGCCCGGCCGGGCCGCGGATGCGCGAGTGCGGCGAGGAGGAGCGCGGCCGCGGGCTCATCCTGGTCGACGCCCTGTGCAGCGCGTGGGGCGCGGACCGCACCGGCCACGGCACGGCACAGGTCGTCTGGGCGGAACTCGCGCACGGCATGGGAGAGCCGTGCTGAGGTCCATGGCGGCACTGCTGGTCCCGCGCGCCCGCCGGAGCCCCGGGAACGGCTCCGGATCCTCCGCCGGCGCCGGAAGGCGGCTGCTGCCCGCGCCCGTCGGCCAGACCCGGCTGCGGGTCCCCGTCGACCTGCCGGCCACCCTGGGCTGCGACGCCGTCGGCGTGCCCGCCCGCTACGGCTTCCGCATCCTGTCCCGGCTGCCCGCCAAGGGCTGTGTGTACGCGGACAGCCACTGGTGGTGGTGGCTGGTCCCGGCCGGCTCCGACGCGGACCTGACCTGGCCGCTGCCCGCCTGCTACGCCGCCGGCGCCGCGATCCCCGACCGCGGGCCCCGGCTCATCCACCACCCCGACGGCGGCTCCCCGTACACCCCGCCGATCCCGCTCTACCTGCTGATCTGCCAGCTGACCGGGACCGCCCCTTCGTGGAGCGTGCCGCCGCCGCAGGTGCGCAGCGCGCTCTGAGACACGGCGTGCTCCCGGGGCCGTAGGGTCGGGGACATGTTCTCCCCCGAGGGACCCACGCTCCGCGAGCTGACCCGTCAGGCGCTGTCCTCGGTCGAGCACGGCTACGACCTGCTCGCGGCCACGTTCGACGCCACCCCGTTCCGCACCCCGGACCGGCTGCTCACGGCGGTCGCCGAGACCCTGGAGCCGCTCGGGCCCTTCGACTCGGGCCTCGACGTCTGCTGCGGCACGGGCGCCGGGTTCGGCGTGCTGCGCTCGGTGTGCGCGGGCCGGATCACCGGCGTCGACTTCAGCGCCGGCATGCTCGCCGAGGCCCGCCGCGCCCACCCGGACGCCACCCTGGTCCGCGCCGACGCCCTGGCCCTGCCCTTCGCGCCGGCCTTCGACCTCGCCGTCAGCTTCGGCGCCTTCGGCCACTTCCGCCCCGCCGAGCAGCGCGCGCTCTTCGCCCAGGTCCACGCCGCCCTGCGCCCCGGCGGCACCTTCGCCTTCCCGCTCCCGGCCCCGCCGCGCGTGGGCTCGGCGCCCTACTGGACGCTGCTGGGCTTCGACGCGGCCATGCGGCTGCGCAACGCCGTGTGGCGGCCGCCGTTCGTCATGTACTACCGCACCTTCCGCCTCGCCGACGTGCGCGCGCGGCTCGCGGACGCGGGTTTCGCGGTGGAGCTGCTGCCGGTCGGGCCGCTGGGCCTGCGGGAGGACGGGAGCCCGCGGTGCCGGCTGGTGGTGGCGCGCAAGCACCACCCGTAGGAGGAAACGCGGAAGGCCCCTGACTTTCGTCAGGGGCCTTCCGGCTGGTGTCCGAGGGGGGACTTGAACCCCCACGCCCGATAAAGGGCACTAGCACCTCAAGCTAGCGCGTCTGCCATTCCGCCACCCGGACCGGGTGTGCCGTCCCGGGGTGTGTTCCCCGCGGCGACATGGATAACTCTACCAGGGGTTCGAGGCGGCTTTCACCAGCGTTTTCCGTGGTCAGTGGGGTGAGGCCGCCTTGTTGTCCTTGATCCAGTCCCGGTCGTCCTGCCAGCCGTACAGGGTGTGGCCGTCCGCGTACGCGTAGTAGAGGCCGCAGCGTGCGGTGGCCTTGGCGCGGGCGTCCTTCGGGAGCCAGTCCGGGGTGAGGGCGGGCGCGGGGCGGGGGGTGTCGGGCGTCAGGACGGTGCAGCCCGCGGGGAGGGCGGCGGCCGGCAGGGCGGCCTTCAGGGCGCGGTCGCCGCCGGTGGTCCTCATCGCGTACTCGACGGAGCCGGCCTCGTCGGGCAGCCAGCGCGGGACGGAGGCCCGGTCGGCCTTGGCGGCGGCGCCGGTGGCGTACGAGCCGTACTCGTCGTGGCGGCCGTCCCACCAGTCGGAGACGGCGGGGGCGGCGACGAGCCCGGTGAAGGCGAGGGCGGCGAGGGCGCCGCCGGCGGTCAGGGCGGTGAGGGTGCTGCGCTTCATGTGTTCCATCGTCGAGTCCGCTTCCGGCGGGTTCCGTACGCCGGTGGTGCCGTTCCGCGTACGACTCCGGGCGCACGGGCCGGGGGCGCCCCCTAGGGGGCGGACGGGCTCCGCGGGAGCACGGAGGTCAGGCGGGCGGAGACGACGACGTTGCCCGCGTAGCCGCCGTCCTGCGAGTACGGGCCGCCGCAGGTGATCAGGCGCAGTTCCGGGCTGCCGGTGGAGCCGTAGACGCGCCGGGCGGGGAAGCCCTCCTTGGGGACGACCTCGATGCCGTACACGGTGAAGACCGCCGTGCGCCCGTCGGCGCGCGCGATCTCGACGCGCTGTCCGCGGGCGAGCGCGCCGAGGTCGTAGAAGACGGCCCGGCCGTCGGGGGTGTCGACGTGGCCGACGACGACCGCGGTGCCGCGTTCGCCGGGGGTGACGGAGCCGGTGAACCAGCCGGCGAGCTCGCGGTCGTACGGGGACGGCGCCTCGATCCAGCCGTCGGCGTCCAGGCCCACCCGGACCACGGGCGCGTCGACCCGGACGGCCGGCACCCGGACCCGTACGGGCGGGGAGGCGGGCAGCGGGCCGGGGGCGGCCGTGGCACCCGCCGGGACCCGCCCCGGCGCGGCGGCGGCCAGCGGCTGCGGCGGCCCGTCCGCGCGCCACTCCCCCGCGCCGCCGCGGACGAGGTGCACGCCCACCAGGAGGACGACGGCGACGACGCCCCAGGCGCCGCGCCGCCCCGGCCCGTTCGACCCCTGCACGCGTGTCCCGCCCTCTCCTCGTCGACGTCGTGAACGGCCTCGTGGACGTCCTCGTGAACGGCGCTCCTCCGCCCCGGTCCTCGTCACACCCGGGCGGAGGAGCTGTCTGGTCGGCGAGACGTCGCCTAGGACCCGGTGTTCTCGCGGCGGCGCGCCAGGACCACGGCGGCGCCGAGCGCGCCGGCGATGAGCACTCCGCCGGTGACCATCTCGGTGGTGCCGACCCCGGCCGATCCGAAGCCGGCCTTCACGCCCTTGTGGGCGCCGGTGGCTCCGCCGTCCTGGTGACCGCCGTCCTGGTGGCCGCCGTCTTGGTGGCCGCCGTCTTGGTGGCCGCCGTCCTGGTGGCCGTCGGCGGCGATGGTGAGGGTGGTGGTGCCGCGCTCGCCCTTGCAGTCGAAGGTGATCTCGTACTGGGTGCCGGCCTTGGCGTCGAAGTCGACGGTGGCGGTGCCCTCGTGACCCTCGTTCAGGGTGACGGTGTCGAAGATCCCGGAGGTGACGGTGACCGTGGGCACCTCGCAGCCGTCCGACTTGAGGGTGACGGTGCCGCCGGGGGCGACCGTCCGGGGGGTGACGGAGAAGCCGAAGGAGGTGATGCCGTGCCCGGAGCCGCCGTCGTTCTTCGGGAAGCCGCTGTTCTCCGGGAAGCCGCCGTTCTCCGGCAGGCCGCCGACCGGGCCGAGGCCGGGCCCGTCGTCCCCCTCCGCGAGGGCGGCGGGCGCGGCGAGCACGACGAGGGCCATGGGGGCGAGCAGGGCTGCGGAAGCGGCGGCACGTATCGCGCGCATGGTGGTCCTCCCGATCACGCGAGGGCGGGCGCGGAGCGTTTCCGCAGGGGGCCGGGACACGACCCTCGCCGCGATCGAAGCTAGGCCCGCCCGGGGCGCCCCGCCACCGGTCTCCGCCGAACGGGGCACGGCCGGCCTGTGGCGCGCCGGGAGCTACGGGACGCGGACGACCTGGCCCGCGTAGGAGAGGTTGCCGCCGAAGCCGAAGAGGAGGACCGGGGCGCCGGAGGGGAGTTCGCCGCGTTCGACGAGCTTGGCCAGGGCGAGCGGGACGGAGGCGGCGGAGGTGTTGCCTGAGTCGACGACGTCGCGCGCGACGACCGCGTTGACCGCGCCGATCTTCGCGGCGAGCGGCTCGACGATCCGCAGGTTGGCCTGGTGGAGGACGACCCCGGCCAGTTCCTCGGGGGCGATGCCGGAGCGCTCGCAGACCTGCCGGGCGAGCGCGGGCAGCTTGTGGGTGGCCCAGCGGTAGACGGCCTGGCCCTCCTGGGCGAAGCGCGGCGGGGTGCCCTCGATGCGGACGGCGTGGCCCATCTCGGGGACCGAGCCCCACAGGACGGGGCCGATCGCGCCGGTGTCGGTCTCGGTCGCCTCCACGATCGCGGCGCCCGCGCCGTCGCCGACGAGCACGCAGGTGGTGCGGTCGGTCCAGTCGGCGACGTCGGTCATCTTGTCCGCGCCGATGACGAGGGCGCGGCGGGCGGCGCCGGCGCGGATCGCGTGGTCGGCGGTGGCCAGGGCGTGGGTGAAGCCGGCGCAGACCACGTTGAGGTCCATGGTCGCGGGCGAGCCCATGCCGAGGCGGGCCGCGACCCGGGCGGCGGTGTTCGGCGAACGGTCGATCGCGGTGGACGTGGCGACGAGCACCAGGTCGATGTCGCCGGGGCCGAGCCCGGCGGCGGCGAGGGCCTTGCCGGCGGCGTGCGCGGCGAGTTCGTCGACGGGCTCCTCGGGTCCGGCGACGTGCCGGGTGCGGATGCCGACCCGGGTGCTGATCCACTCGTCGCTGGTCTCGACGAGGGCGGCCAGGTCGGCGTTGGTGAGCACCTTCGCGGGCTGGTAGTGCCCGAGCGCGGCGATTCGTGTGCCCGTCATGCTCGGGGCCCCCTTGCTGGTTGGTTCGCTGCCGTTTCGTTCCTGCGGCAGGACCACCCAGTCTTGCCAGCGACTGATGGGTAACAGGTGACGTAAACCACCAATATTCGCCCGGAGTGGCTGTCCGACCGTGACAAGAGGGGCAGGGGAGAAGAACAAGAGGAGAATGGGCCGGTCAGACCATCGAAGGCGTAACGAAGGCGTTCCGCCACGAAAGAATCGAGTGCGGTCACATGGGACGGGTCACCGAGCGACGGCGTGTCGTGCGCATCCGCGGCGGGGCGGTGAACTCCCGGCCGGACACGCTGGTGGCGGAGGAGCCGCTGGAGATCCGGCTGAACGGCAAGCCGATCGCGATCACCATGCGCACGCCCGGTGACGACTTCGCGCTCGCGGCCGGGTTCCTGGTGAGCGAGGGCGTGCTCGCGGCGGCCTCGGACGTGCGCGGCATCGTGTACTGCGCGGGCGCCAAGGACGACGGCACGAACACGTACAACGTCGTGGACGTCAAGCTGGCGCCGGAGGTCGTCGTCCCCGACATCACTCTGGAACGGAACGTCTACACGACCTCCTCCTGCGGCCTGTGCGGCAAGGCGAGCCTGGACGCGGTGCGCACCACGGCCCGCTTCCCGATCGCCGACACCCCGCCGCTGCGACTGACGCCGGGGCTGCTCGCGGAGCTGCCGGAGCGGCTGCGGGCGGCGCAGCGGGTGTTCGACCGGACCGGCGGGCTGCACGCGGCGGCGCTGTTCTCGGAGGACGGCGAGCTGCTCGACGTGCGCGAGGACGTGGGCCGGCACAACGCCGTGGACAAGCTGGTCGGGCGGGCGCTGCGGGAGGGGCTGCTGCCGCTGGAGCGGGCGGTGCTGCTGGTGTCGGGGCGGGCCTCGTTCGAGCTGGCGCAGAAGGCGGTGATGGCGGGCGTTCCGGTGCTCGCGGCGGTGTCGGCGCCGTCCTCGCTGGCGGTGGACCTGGCGGCGGAGACGGGTCTGACGCTGGTCGGTTTCCTGCGCGGGCACGACATGAACGTGTACGCGGGCGAGCACCGGATCGATCTGGACGCCATGGCCGAGAGCGCCGGCCAGGTCCCCGGCTAGGGATCCGGCTCGGGACCTCGGCTATTCGGCCGGCTCTCGGCGGGTTCTTCGCCCAGGTCGTCGGCGGTTCTTCGCCTAGTTCTTCGGCGGGTCGATCATCTGGAGTTCGAGGGTGGCCGGGGGCGGGGCGAGGCCCGGGCCGCCGGCCTCGGTCCAGGCGAGGACGTCGTCGAGGCAGTCGGCGTCGGCGCTCCAGCCGATCCAGGCGGCCCGGCCGCCGCGGCGCCGTCCTTCGGTGGACGGCTGCACGACCAGGACGTTGGCCTGGGCGCAGGGTCCGAGGCAGTCGCTGGTACGGACGAGCAGCCGGCCCCCGGAGGCCGCGGCGGCCGCGCGCAGCCGGGCGAGCTGGCCGTCGTGGTCCTGGCCGGGGTTCTTGCGGGCGTCGCCGCAGCAGCAGCCGCGGCAGACGACCAGGGAGCAGGGGCGGGCCCCGTACCGTATCGGCACCCGGGTCACGCGGCGCCGTCCCGCATGCCGTCCCGGGCGCCGTCGAGGGTGATCGCGCCGGCGGTGGCGACGGTGCCGAGGCGCGGGAAGTCGAACTGGACGGACGCCCGGTGCTCGTCGGCGGTGAGCGCGGTCATGGCGTCCTCGGCGAAGACGAGGTCGTAGCCGTGGTCGGCGGCGGCGCGGGCGGTGGACTCGACGCCGAGGTTGGTGGCGATGCCGCCGAACACGACGGTCGTGGCGCCGTGCTCGCGGAGCAGCTCGTGGAGCCCGGTGCCCTGGAAGCCGCCGATGGTGCGCTTGACGACGATGTCGTCGCCGTCGTGGACGAGCGAGGCGACGAGTTCGCTGCCGGGCGGCTGCTTGTCGATGCCCGGCCGCTCGACCCGGATGTGGACGACGGGCGCGCCGGCGGCGCGGAACGTGTCGGCGAGGCGGCCTGCGGTGGCGAGGACGTCGGTGCCGGGGCGGGGGGCGAGGGGCAGCGCGACGATGCGTTCCATCAGGTCGACGAGGACGAGCGCGGTGCGGCCGGGATCGAGTGCGGGCATGGGAGCACCGTATCGGCCCGGATGATCATCCCGGGTGGGGCGGGGATGTGATCCCGCCAACGGGGCCGCGGGCCGGGCCGGGGGCCGGGCCGGCGCCGGGATCCGCGCCGGGGTCGGCGCCCGGGTCCGCCGGGTCGAAGGCGATGCGGCGGAGCAGCGCGAGGAACAGGGTGCGCTCGTCGGCGTCGAGCGGGGCGAGGAGTTCCTCGTTGGCGCGGGCGGCCAGGCGCCGGCAGCGGTCGAGGAGGACGAGACCGTCGGGGGTGACGGTGATGGCGTTCTTGCGCCGGTCGGTGGGGTCGGGGGCCCGGCTGACCAGCGCGTCCGCCTGGAGGTCGTTGAGGATGCCGACCATGTCCTTGGGGTCGATGGCGAGGCTGCGGCCGAGGGCGGCCTGGGCGACGGGGCCGCGTTCGGCGACGGCGGCGAGGACGGCGTGGTGCCACATGCGCAGGCCCTCGTCGGCGAGCGCGGCGGCGACCAGGCCGCGGCCCCGGGTGGCGGCGCGGCCGAGGAGCCAGCTCGGGAGGTCGGCGATCGCGCGCGGGGCGGGAGGGGTGTCGGCGGCCATGGCCGGAAGTCTACGCCGGATCACGAGAAACCATTGGACTCCCCAACGATCGATGCCTTAGAATTTCGATCGTTGGGAACCCCAACGAATCCCCCATGGGTCGGCAAGCAATCCCCACGAGTCGTGCCGGTCCCGCTCACCGGAGGTGTCGCCCGTGCGTCGTGTCGTCCATACCGTCAGCGGTGGTCCCGAGGTCCTCTTCGTCGAGGAGGCCTCCGCCCCGCGGCCCGGCACCGGCGAACTCCTCATCCGGGTCGAGGCGATCGGCGTGAGCCTGCCCGGGGTGCGCCGGGTCCGCGGCGGCGAGCCCCAGCCGCTCGGTGGCGAGGTCGCCGGCACCATCGAGGCGCTCGGCCCGGACACCGCCGGCTCCGGCTTCGCCGTCGGCGACCGGATCACCGGCATCTGCTTCGGCCACGGCTACGCCGACCTCGCCCTGGTCC
This sequence comes from Streptomyces sp. NPDC004327, assembly GCF_042873935.1. Taxonomy (NCBI): domain Bacteria; kingdom Bacillati; phylum Actinomycetota; class Actinomycetes; order Kitasatosporales; family Streptomycetaceae; genus Streptomyces; species Streptomyces sp. NPDC004327. Next base: position 117,275 of record NZ_JBIAME010000005.1, read on the forward strand.
ACACCGCGACGGCCTCCCGCGTCCCGGACGGAGCGAGCGCCGTCGACGCCGTCTCGCTCGTCCGCAGCGGCCTCGTCGCCCGCGGCGCCCTGGACGCGGCAGGGCTGCGGCCCGGTGAGTCCGTCCTGGTCACCGCCGCGGCCAGCGGCGTCGGCCAGCTCGCCGTCCCCCTCGCCCGGCTGCTCGGCGCGGCCCGGGTCGTCGCGGCGGCCGGCTCGCCCCAGAAGGCCGCGTTCCTGCGCGGACTCGGCGCGGACGAGGTCGTCGGCTACGACCAGGAGTCCTGGGGCGAGCCGGTCGACGTCGTCCTCGACGCGGTCGGCGGCGAGCTCCTCCCCCGCGCCGTCGCCGCACTGGCGCCCGGCGGCCGGCTGGTCGCGTACAGCTCGGGCGGCGGCACGGTCCAGGCGTACGACCTGCTCGCCGGCGCCAAGTCGGTCATCGGCTTCCAGATGGCCCATCTGCTCCGCACCCGCCCGGCCGACTACGCGGCCTGGCGCGACGAACTGTGGGCGCTGCACGCCGCCGGGCGCCTCACGCCGGCCGTCCACGCGACGGTGCCGCTGGAGCGGGCGGCCGAGGCACACGCGATCATCGAACGCCGCGAGAACCTGGGCAAGGTCGTCCTCGTGCCGTGAGCGCAACGGCCGCCGGAAGCCGTGAGCGCCGTACCGGCACCCGCAAAGGGCCCGAGGGCCCGGGCTCAGGCCCCGTGCGTCCGTACGTGCACATGCCCCTCAAGGGGGTACGCGGGCGGGCTCGCCGGCAGCACCGCGCCCAGCTCGTACCCGCACTTCTCCGCGACCCGGCAGGACGCCGTGTTGTCCACCTGGTGCAGGAGTTCCAGACGCGTCAGCCCGTCCCCGGCGAAGGTCGCGAAGGCCCAGGCCGTCAGGGCCCGCAGGGCCCGGGGCGCCACGCCCCGGCCGCGCGCGGGCGCGGTGGTCCAGTAGCCGACCGAGGCGGACGAGGCGCCCGGGGCGACGCCGTTGAGGACGACGTGCCCCACCAGCCGCGCCGCGCCGCCCTGCTCGGGCGGTTCGAGGACGGCGAAGGCGAAGCGGTCGCCCGCCTCCCAGCCGCGCCGCTGCGTGCGGACCCAGTCGACCGCTCCCGCCTCGTCGTCGACGGCCATGCTCGTCCAGCGGCGCAGGGCGGCGTCCCGGCCCGGCTCGACCAGGCCCGGGGCGTCCGCCTCCTCCCAGGGGCGCAGGCGGAGGGCGGGGGCCGACGGCAGGGCGGCCGTCTCCAGGAACACGGTGCGCTTGTCGATGATCTTGTCCACCGGCCGAGCCTACGCAGCCGAGGCCGCGCCCGTCGGCCGATCGGCCGCGATCGGCTCCGCGGACGCCGTCACCACGTCCGACCCTCCTGCCGCCACCGACACACCCGTCGCCACCGTCACGCCCGTCACCTCAGTCGCACCCGTCGCCTCAGTCGCACCCGTCGCCTCCGTCGCCTCCGTCGCCTCCGTCGCCTCCGTCGCCTCCGTCGGCTCCGGGTCCCGGGCACGGCGCCGTGCGATCACCGCGCAGACCATCAGCTGCATCTGGTGGAAGAGCATCAGCGGGAGCACGGCGAGCGAGGCCTGCGGGCCGAAGAGGATGCTGGCCATGGGAAGTCCGGCGCCCAGGCTCTTCTTGGAGCCGGCGAACTGGATGGCGATCCGGTCCGCCCGGCCGAAGCCGAGGCGCCGGGCGCCGTACCAGGTCAGGGCCAGCATCACGGCGAGCAGCACCGCCTCGGCGGCGAGCAGCAGACCGAGCCGGGCCGGGGTCACCAGGTGCCAGACGCCGCGGGTCATGCCCTCGCTGAACGCGGTGTAGACGACGAGCAGGATCGAGCCCCGGTCCACCTGGCCGAGGACCTTCTTGTGCCGGGCGACGAAACCGCCGATCCAGCGGCGCAGGAACTGCCCGGCCAGGAACGGCGCGAGCAGCTGGAGCACGATCTTCAGCATCGAGTCGGCCGAGAAGCCGCCCGCGCCGTGCCCGAGGAGCAGCGCGGCGAGCAGCGGCGTGAGGACGATGCCGGCGAGGGAGGAGAAGGAGCCGGCGCAGATCGCGGCGGGCACGTTGCCGCGGGCGATCGAGGTGAACGCGATCGACGACTGGATCGTCGACGGCACCAGGCAGAGGAAGAGGAACCCGTTGTAGAGGTCGGGCGTCAGGACCGTCGGCACCAGCCCCCGCGCCGCCAGACCGAGCACCGGGAAGAGCAGGAAGGTGCAGGCCAGCACGGTGACGTGGAGGCGCCAGTGGCGCAGGCCGTCCATCGCCTCGCGGGTCGAGAGCCGGACCCCGTAGAGGAAGAAGAGCAGCGCGACCGCCGCCGTCGAGGCGTGGTTCGCGACCGTCGCCGCCGTCCCGGAGGCGGGCAGGAGCGCGGCGACACCGACCGTGGCGAGCAGCGCCAGGATGTACGGGTCGATCGGCAGCCAGGACGGCAGCGGGGACCGGCGCGGGCCGGCCGGCGTACGGGAGCTCATCCGTCCATCGTCGTGGAGCGCCCGGCGATCGGGAATCCCGTACAGCGCACTGACTGTCATCACGTTCCGCGATAACGGTGCTCTCCAACGGGCCTCTCCAGCGGCCCTTTCCCACGGCGCTATCGTCGGAGTGTGTACGAGCCGACCCAGCTGCGCACCTTCCTCGCGGTCGCGCAGACCCTGAGCTTCACGCAGGCCGCCCGGCGGCTGGGGCTGCGCCAGTCGACCGTCAGCCAGCACGTGCGGCGCCTGGAGGAGGCGACCGGCCGTCCCCTCTTCGTCCGCGACACGCACGGAGTGGAGCTGACCGAGGACGGCGAGGCCATGCTCGGCTTCGCCCGCTCGATCCTGGAAGCGCACGAGCGGGCGGCGGCCTTCTTCACCGGGACGCGGCTGCGCGGCCGGCTGCGGTTCGGCGCATCGGAGGACTTCGTGGCGACCCGGCTGCCGGAGATCCTGGAGAGCTTCCGGCGCGAGCACCCCGAGGTCGACCTGGAGCTGACGGTCGAGCTGTCGGGCACGCTCCAGGCCCGGCTGGAGGCGGGCCGGCTCGACCTCATCCTGGCCAAGCGGCGCGGCGACCAGCCGGAGCTGGGCGGTGAGGAGCTGGTCTGGCAGGACGTGCTCGTCTGGATCGGCGCGCCCCGGCTGCGGCTCGACCCGGACCGTCCGGTGCCGCTGATCGTCTTCCCACCACCCGGCATCAGCCGGGCCCGCGCCTTCGAGGCGTTGGAGGCGCAGGGCCGGCCGTGGCGGATCGCGTGCACGAGCACGAGCCTGAGCGCCAACGTGGCGGCCGCCCGGGCGGGACTCGGCGTGATGGCCCACACCCGCGGCCTGATGCCGCCCGGCCTGGTCGAGCTGCCGGCCCGGACCGGGCTCCCGGACCTCGGCGCCGTCGACTTCGTGCTCCGCAAGGGCCGCCGGCGCGGTGCGACCCAGGACGCGGCGGACGCCCTGGCCGCGGCGATCCTGGCGGGCGGCGACCGCCTCCAGCGCCCGCGCGGCGGACAGCGGCACGAGACCTAGGGCGCGGGCGCGGCATAGGGCGCGGGCGCGACCTAGGGCGCGGGCGCGCGGGACCGGCGTCCTCTCCTGTTCACTCCCGTCTCACCCGCCACGCCCGTCCACCTGCGGCGACCCCGCGTCGCCCCCGTGATCAGCGCGTACAGATTCCGTGGAGATTCACTCCCACCAGGGCTTACCGGCGGTCACGCAACGGCGCCCCAAGGCCCCTCACTTGCCCGCTCCCCCGTCCCTGACCTGCCGAGACGCGCAATGTCGCGGCTTGGTGAAGGCCCTCCCGCCCGGCTGCGGCGTGGGGTAGGTTCACCCGCGCCGTACGGAGTGCGAGATCGAGCGGGCGAAGGAGCAGGCCAGTGCGCGAGTTCACCGTGCCGCCCGTCGAGGCGGCGCCCCAGGTCGGCGGTCTTGCGGACGTGGTGTTCGACCGGGCCGAGCTGGAGCCGCAGCACGTCGCGCTCGGGCGCAAGGACGCCGGGGGACAGTGGCAGGACGTCACGTCGGCGCAGTTCCGCGACGAGGTCCTGGCGCTGGCGAAGGGGCTGATCGCCCAGGGCGTGCGGTTCGGCGACCGGGTCGCGATCATGTCGCGCACCCGCTACGAGTGGACCCTGTTCGATTTCGCGCTGTGGACGCTGGGCGCCCAGCCGGTGCCGGTCTATCCGACGTCGTCCGCCGAGCAGGTGCTGTGGATGCTGTTCGACGCCGAGGTGACGGCGTGCGTGGTGGAGCACGAGGACCACGCGATGACCATCGGTTCGGTGATCGACCGGCTGCCGCGGCTCCAGCGGCTCTGGCAGCTGGACTCGGGCGAGGGCGCGGTGGCCGAGCTGGTCGCGGCGGGCGCGGAGATCGACGAGGACGTGGTGCACCGGCACCGGCGGGCGGTGACGCCCGAGTCGGTGGCGACGATCATCTACACCTCGGGGACCACGGGCCGCCCGAAGGGCTGTGTGATCACGCACGCGAACCTGATGTTCGAGTCGGACATGGTGATCGGCCGCTGGGAGCCGGTCTTCCGCTCCAAGCCCGGTGACGAGGCGTCCACGCTGCTCTTCCTGCCGCTGGCGCACGTCTTCGGGCGGATGGTGGAGGTGGCGGCGATCCGCGGCGGCGTGAAGCTCGGGCACCAGCCGGTGCTCGCCGCGGCCGCGCTGCTGCCGGACCTGCAGGCGTTCCGGCCGAGCTTCGTGCTCGCCGTGCCGTACATCTTCGAGAAGGTCTTCGACGCCGCCCGCCGCAAGGCCGAGGGCCAGGGGAAGCGGGGCCCGTTCGACAAGGCCGTGGAGGTGGCGGTGCGCTACGCGGAGGCGATGGAGCACAAGGCCTTCGGGATCGGCCCCGGGCCGTCGGCCGGACTGCGCATGCAGCACCAGTTCTTCGAGAAGACGGTGTACGTGAAGGTGCGCGAGGCGCTCGGCGGCCGGGTGCGGCACGCGATGTCGGGCGGCTCGGGGATGGACCGGCGGCTCGGCCTGTTCTTCGAGGGCGCGGGCGTCACGATCTACGAGGGCTACGGCCTGACGGAGTCGTCCGCGGCGGCGACGGCGAACCCGCCGGAGCGCACCAAGTACGGCACGGTCGGCCAGCCCGTGCCGGGCACGACGGTGCACATCGCGGAGGACGGCGAGGTGTGGCTGCACGGCGGCCACGTCTTCTCCAACTACCTGAACAACGCGCAGGCCACCCAGGCCGTCCTGAACGACGGCTGGCTGGCGACCGGCGACCTGGGCGTGCTCGACGAGGACGGCTATCTGACGATCACCGGGCGGAAGAAGGAGATCCTGGTGACCTCGGGCGGCAAGAGCGTCGCGCCGGCCGGCCTGGAGGAGCGGGTGCGGGCGCATCCGCTGGTGGCGCAGTGCATCGTCGTCGGCAACGACCGGCCGTACGTCGCCGCCCTGGTGACGCTCGATCAGGAGGCCGTGGAGCACTGGCTGTCGATGCAGAACCGGCCGCCGCTGCCGCCGGCCGAGCTGGTGCACGACACGGCTCTGGAGACGGAGGTCCGGCGCGCGGTGGTGGCGGCGAACACCCGGGTGTCGCAGGCGGAGTCGATCCGCACCTTCCGGATCCTCGCCCATCCGTTCAGCGAGGAGCACGGGCTGCTGACCCCCTCCCTGAAACTGAAGCGGAAGGCGATCGAGCAGGCGTACGCGGACGAGGTCGCGGCGCTGTACCGCTGATCCGCGGGCGCGGCCGCGGGCCGCTGATCTGCGGGCACGGGCCCCAGGTGCAGGCCGCGGGCGCGGGCCACGGCTGACGGCCACGACTGCGGGCCGCGAGCCCCGGCACCGGTCCCGGTACGGGCCGCGGGTACGGGGACGGCGGGCGGTCCGTCCGGGTCTCTTCGCTGCCCGGCGGAATGCGATCACCGCGGTGATCGTTGACGCTGACAGGAGTACCCGACGACCCTCGAAGACGTAAGGATCCGCCTCTCGTGAGCACGGACAACAAGGTGCCTTTCCTCACCCTCAACAACGGCGTGCAGATGCCGCAGCTCGGCTTCGGCGTCTGGCAGGTCGCGGACGACGAGGCCGAGCGGGCCGTCAGCACGGCCCTGGAGGCCGGCTACCGCTCCATCGACACGGCCGCCGCGTACGAGAACGAGACGGGCACCGGCAAGGCCCTCGCCTCCTCGGGGCTGCGCCGCGAGGAGCTGTTCGTCACCACCAAGCTGTGGAACAGCGAGCAGGGGTACGACTCGACCCTGCGCTCCTTCGACGCCTCCCTCGCCCGCCTCGGCCTCGACTACGTGGACCTGTACCTGATCCACTGGCCGGTGCCGGCGAAGGACGCGTACGTCGACACCTACAAGGCGTTCGAGAAGATCCTCGGCGAGGGCCGGGCGAAGGCGATCGGCGTGTCGAACTTCCTGCCCGAGCACCTGGAGCGGCTGACCGGCGAGACCTCCGTCGTGCCGGCCGTCAACCAGATCGAGCTGCACCCGCAGCTCCAGCAGACCGAGTCCCGCGCGGTGCACGACCGGCTCGGCATCAAGACCGAGGCATGGTCGCCGCTCGGCTCGGGCCGGGGCCTGCTCGAGGTGCCGGCGATCGTGGCGATCGCGCAGAAGCACGGCCGCACCCCGGCCCAGGTGGTGCTGCGCTGGCACCTCCAGATCGGCAACGTCGTCATCCCGAAGTCGGTGACGCCGTCCCGGATCCGGGAGAACATCGACGTCTTCGACTTCGAGCTCGACGCCGAGGACCTGAAGGGCATCGCCGCGCTGGACGAGGGCCGCCGTCTCGGCCCGGACCCGGCCGCGTTCAACATGGGCGCCTGAGCGCCCGCGCGGTCCTCAGCCGGACCGCCGCGCCGTGTGGACCGTACGGGCCATGAGCAGGAAGAGGTCCGGGCGGCGGTGCAGGGAGAGCGCGTCGGCCGGGTCGAGCAGCCGGTCGATCGCGGCGCGGTCGTCGTCCGCGACGCGCTCGGCCAGGCCCTCCCGCAGCCGCGTGTAGTGGGCGACGATCTGGGCGCGCACGGCGTCCGGCAGCGGCGCCGGGACGTCGACGAGGAAGCTGCGGGTGCCGCTGGGCGTCAGGCCGGCGGCGGTGAGCAGGGCGGCCCAGTCGTCGATCTCCTCCTTGCTGTCGGGCAGCGCGGCCCGCATCTCGCCGAACCAGTCGGCGTGGGCGGCGTCGATCCTGGCCTCCAGGCCGGGGCGGCCGACGCCCGCGTTCCACGGCAGGTGGCGGGCGGGCAGGCCGCCCTCGGCGAGGGCGATGACGCCGCCGGGGTTCAGCAGTTCGGCGAAGGAGACGAGGGCGGCCCGCTGGTCGCCGATGTGGTGCAGGGACTGGCTGGCCCAGATCAGGTCGGCGGTGCCGAGCGTGCCGAAGTCCTCGGGGAGTTCGGCGCGCAGGGTGGCGACCCGGTCGCCGAGGCCGCGGGCGTCGGCGCGCTCGCGGGCGAGCGTGAGGAGTTCCGGGGTGGCGTCGACGGCGACGACCTCGGCCTCGGGGAACGCCTCGGCGAGCAGCGCGGTGACGACGCCGGGGCCGCTGCCGACGTCGAGCACCCGGCGGACCCCGCCGGCCGGGGCGAGGGTGGCGAGCCAGGCGGCCGCCTCCGTGTAGAGGGGGCTCTGGGTCTCGGCCTGCCGGGTGAGCAGCGGGGCCAGCTCGGCCCAGTCGAGGTCGGTGTGGTCGTGGCCGTGACCCTGCCCGTGCGAGTGCCCGTGGCCGTGGCCGTGACCTTGGCCGTGCGAGTGCCCGTTGGCGTGCCCGTTGGCGTGCCCGTCGCCGGGCTGCTGGTCCTGGCCGTGCTTGTGCCCCTGGTGGGTCCCGTGGTGTGCGCTCATGGGGACAGACTGCGCCGCCGCTGCCGTACGCGCGAGAAAACTTGCCGAACCGGCAAGCGATCGGTGCCCGGCGCCCGCGGGGGCTCAGCGTCCGCGGTGCTCCTGCGGGCTGACCCCGTGCACCCGTTTGAAGGCCGCGCTCAGCGCGAAGGCGCTGCTGTAGCCGACCTGGCGGGCGATCGACTCCACGGTGGATTCCGTCCGCCGCAGCAGCTCGGCGGCGCGGGCGATGCGCCGGCCGGTGAGGTACGCCATCGGCGGCTCCCCCACGAGGTCGGCGAAGCGGCGGGCGAGCGCGGCCCGGGAGACGCCCGCCTCGTCGGCGAGGCCGGCGACGGTCCAGGGGCGGGCGAGGTCGTTCTCCAGGAGCCGCAGCGTCCGGCCCACGACGGGGTCGCCCATGGCCCGGTACCAGGCGGGCGCGGCGGCCCCGGGCCGGGAGAACCAGGTGCGGACGGCGGCGATGAGCAGCAGGTCGAGCACCCGGTCGAGGACGACGCTCTGGCCGGGGTCCTCGCGGGAGATCTCCTCGTCGAGGAAGGGCATGAGCGGGCAGTTCCACACGTCGCCGGGCAGATGGAGCAGGCCCGGCAGGGCGTCCAGCAGCCGCCGGCCGACCTCGCCGGCCAGTGTGTAGGTGCCGACGAGGACGGTGGTGCCGCCGTCTGCGGCGTTGCCCCAGCTCCGCACGCCCAGGCACATCGACTCCTCCAGCGGGTCGCCGCTGAGGGTGGCGCAGACGCCGCCGGCGCCGATGACGGCGGTGGGCGGGGCGTCGGCGGTGTGGGCGACGGTGTAGGGCTCGGGGCCGCGGGCGATGGCGATGTCGCCGGGGCGCAGCAGCACGGGCGGCCCGCTGTCGGGCACGATCCACGCCTCGCCGTCGGTCACGCACATGAGGCAGAGCGGGGCGCCGTCCTCGATCCGTACGGACCACGGCGGGGCCATCACCATGCGCAGGATGGCGGCGCCCCTGGCCCGGGGACCGTCGAGCAGACCGGCGAGTGCGTCCATGACGGCCAGCGTAGACGCACGCGTATGCGGGTGAGCCGGTGGAGCATGGGATGCGGGCGCCGCCGCCACGAGTCTTGAACCATGACGACGAACACGAACGACACGCAGACGGACAACGCCCGGACGGACGGCGCGCGGACGGACAACGCCCGGACGGACAACGCCCGGACGGACAGCACGCCGACGGTTCTGGTGACGAGCGCGACCGGGAAGACCGGGCGCCGGGTGGCGCGGCTTCTGGAGGAGCGGGGCGTGCGGGTGCGGGCCGGGTCGCGGTCCGGCGCGACGCGCTTCGACTGGGAGGACGCGGGCAGTTGGGCCGCGGCGCTGGCCGGCGCGGACGCCGCCTGTGTGAACTACTACCCGGATCTCGCCGCGCCGGGCGCGGTGGCGGCGATGCGGACCTTCGGCGAGCTGGCGGCGGCGCACGGGGTGCGGCGGCTCACGCTGCTGTCGGGCCGTGGCGAGCCGGAGGCGGTGGCGGCCGAGGAGGCGCTGCGGGAGGCCGCCGCCGGCACGGAACTCACCGTCGTGCGGGCCTCGTTCTTCTCGCAGAACTTCGACGAGGGTCTGCTCGCGGAGGGCGTCGCGGCCGGGACGATCGCGATTCCCGGGGGCGACACGGCGGAGCCGTTCATCGACGCCGACGACCTGGCGGAGGTGCTCGTGGCGACGCTGGTCGAGGACGGGCACGCGGGTCTGGTGCACGAGCTGACCGGGCCGCGGGCGCTGACCTTCGCGGAGGTGGCGGCGGAGATCGGTCGGGTCTCGGGGCGTCCGGTCGCTTACGTGCCGATGAGCGAGGCGGAATACGCGGGCATGCTGGCGCAGTTCGGGATGCCCGAGGGCGAAGCGGCCTGGCTGGCGGGCCTGTTCGCGACGCTGCTCGACGGGCACAACGCTCCGGTCACCGACGGCGTGAAGCGGGTGCTCGGCCGCGAGCCGCGCGACTTCTCGCTCTACGCGGCCCGGGCGTTCGGCAGGGAGTAGGCCGGGCGCGGGTCAGGCGTAGCGGGTGGCCAGGGTCCGCACGGTGACGGCGATCCGTTCACGCAGGTCCTCGGGCGCGAGGACCTCCACCTCCGCGCCGAGCGCGAGCAGGGTGTCATGGGCGTGCTCGGGGCTCTCGACGGGCAGGGTGCAGCGGGTCCAGCCGTCGGGCCCGGGGACGCCGTTCTCGGCGAGCGCGCGGGCGGCGGCGCCGGTGAGCCGGGCCGCGCCGCGCGGGGAGATCCGGACGACGGCCTCGCCCTGGTGGAGCCGGGCGTGGAAGTCGGCCTGGCTCGCCCGCCAGTGGGCGGCCAGGTCGAAGTCCTCGGGGACGACGGCCTCTTCGTCGAGGACGGAGAGGCCGAGGATCTGGTCGACCCGGTACGTGCGCGGCCCGGCGCCGCTCCCGGACCCGCCCCCGGACTCGGTCCCGGCCCCGCCCCCGGACCCGCTGTCCCGCTCGGTCCCCGCCACCAGGTACCAACGGCCGGCCTTGAGCACCAGGCCGTACGGGGCGAGCCGCCGGTCGACGTCGGTCGGCTCCTTCCAGCGCCGGTAGCGCACGGCGAGCATCCGCCCGGCGCGGACGGCGTCGGCGACCGCCTCCAGGAACGGGGACCCGGCGTCCTCCTCGGCGTACCAGCCGGGTGCGTCGATGTGGAAGCGGGCCCGCAGCCGGTCCACGTGCTCGCGCAGCGGCACCGGCAGGGCGGCCCGCAGCTTCAGCTGGGCGTCGGCGAAGTGGCCGCCGAGCCCGAGCCCGGCCGCGGCGGCCGGGAGTCCGGCGAGGACCAGCGCCTCGGCCTCGCGCTCGCACAGGTCGGTGAGCCGGGAGCGGTTGCCGGAGAGCAGCTGGTAGCCGCCGCGGTGCCCGGCGTCCCCGTACAGCGGCACTCCGGCGGCGTGCAGCGCCTCGACGTCCCGGTAGACGGTGCGGACGGAGACCTCGAGTTCCGCGGCGAGCCGGGCGGCGGTCATCCGGCCGCGGGTCTGGAGCAGCAGCAGGATCGTCAGAAGGCGGCTGGACTTCACTGACACAAGATGTCAGTGAAGTGTTCCTACAGTCCAGGCATGGCTTTCCGCGAGAAGAACCTGATCGTCCTGCCGCCCGTCGAGATCGCCGGCCGGTACGTCAAGCGCTACCACGTCCCCGCCCTCGGCTCGGCGGGCATCGAGCCCGAGGTCGAGAAGGCGGCCTACGCCGTCCTGCCCGAGCTGTTCCCGGAGCCGGACGGCACGCCGCCCGCGAGCTTCGTGGTGCTGCACCGGGGCGGCGACACCGGAGCGTACCTGAACGCGTACAACTGGACGTGGGACAGCGTGCTGCACTTCGCGGGCGCCGCGGCCGGCCAACCGGCCCTGGACTGCCCGGACCTGGACCCGACGCACTTCGTGAAGAGCGACCCGGGCGTCCGCAACTGGATAGGCTGCGTGTGGGAGTTGGGGCCGTTCGGACACGAACGCGACGCCTGGATCAGGCACATGCTCGCCCCCGGGACCCCGGACCTGGCGGGCTACCTCGGGGACGCGTTCCCGTCGGACGTCACGGGGCCCGCGGTGTCCGTCGCCCCCGGCGCGCCCTTGACGTAGCAGGCGAGCCGGTACGCGGGGTCGGCGCGGGGCCGGTCCTGGTCCGGCAGGGCGGCGAGGGAGGCGGCCAGGTCCGCCACGGTCGCGGGGGTGCCGTGGAACCAGGAGGCGTAGTGGCCGGCGCGCAGCTTCTCGGCCGTGCCGCGCGGGCTGGTGCCCTGGCCGTACCCTGTGAAGGTGGTGCCGGGCACGGGGGCGAGGCCGTGTGCCGCGGCGTACGCGGTGACGCGGTCGGCGCGGTCGGAGCCCGCGCCGGACGCCCGGTGCGGGCGGAGCGCGGCGTCGATGTCGCTGCCGACGTCGTGGGCGGCGTCCTTGTCGACGGTGGTGACGAAGACGCCGCCGGGGCGCAGCACCCGGGCCGCCTCGGCGACGATCTCCGCCGCGAACGGCACCAGATGGAGCAGCCACACGGCGCTGACGGCGTCGAGGCTCGCGTCCGGCAGCGGCAGCCGGCGGGCGTCGGCGCGCACCGCCTTGCCGGGCAGGCGTCCCGCGGCGGTCCGCAGCATCGCGTGGGCGGCGTCGGCGCCGTACACGGTGAGTCCCGGCCGGGTGAGGCGCTCGGTGACGAGGCCGGTGCCGCACGCGAGGTCGAGCAGGGTGCGGGTGCCGGGCGGCAGCAGCCGCAGCACGGCCTCGGCCGCGGCGGCGGCGCGCGGCACCCCGCCGCGGGTCTCGTCGTAGTGCGCGGCCTCGGCCTCGTAGTCGAGAATCGTGGTCTCCCCCATGGGGGAATCGTAGTTCGGCCTCAGCGTGCGCCGTGGCCGGGCGCCACCGCCTCGACGCGCTCGGCGAGTTCGAAGTCCTTCTCGGTGATCCCGCCGGCCGAGTGGGTGTTCACGGACACGGCGACCGTGTTGTAACCGAGCGTCAGATCGCTGTGGTGGTTCAGCTCCTGCTGGATCTGGGCGACGTGCACGACGAGCGCGGTCGCGGCGAAGTGGTCGGCGAGCTCGTAGCGGCGGGTGATGCGGTCGCCGTCGAGTGACCAGCCGGGAAGCTCCCGCAGGCGGTCCTCGATCTCCTTCTGCGACAGGGGCTGAGTGGGCACGTGTGCTCCCTCCGATGAGGTGCGCCGGCAGGCGCGCTGGGCGTTGCGGGGCGTGCGGGGTGGTGTCGGAGCGGTCCCGGGGAGAACGTACCCGGGTCCCCCTCTGGGATACCGTCTGCCCATGACGACTGTCGCGACCGACACGGGTGTGGGCCCTCTGCTGCGCGGATGGCGGGAGCAGCGGCGGCTCAGCCAGCTGGAGCTGGCGCTGCGCGCGGACTCGTCCGCGCGGCACATCTCCTTCATCGAGACGGGCCGCTCGCGACCGAGCGAGGAGATGATCCTCAAGCTGGCCGAGCACCTCGACGTGCCGGTGCGGGACCGCAACGCCCTTCTCCTCGCGGCCGGTTACGCTCCGCGCTACGCCGAGTCGGCGCTCGACGATCCGCGGCTGGAGACGCTGCGCGAGGGCATCGAGCAGCTGCTGCAGGGTTACGAACCGTATCCGGCGCTCGTCGTGGACGGCTCGTACACGGTGGTGGCGGCCAACCGGGGCATTCAGCTGCTGCTCGCGGGGCTGCCGGAGCATCTGCTGACGCCGCCGCTGAACGCCATGCGGATCACCCTGCACCCCGAGGGCCTGGCGCCGCGCATCCGCAACCTGCGCGAGTGGCGCGGGCATCTGCTCGCCCAGATGGAGCGTCAGATCGGGCTCGCCCGTTCGGAGGCGCTGCGCGCGCTGTACGCGGAGGTGTCGGCGTACACGCTGCCGGAGGGGACCACGGACCCGGACGACCGGGAGGACCCGGAGCCGTACCCGTACTTCGCGCTGCCGCTGCGGATCGAGCACGACGGGCACGTGCTGTCGTTCGTGTCGTCGATCTCGACGTTCAACACGCCGATGGACGTGACCGTCGCCGAGCTGGCCATCGAGACGATGCTCCCGGCCGACCCGGCGACGGTCGCCTACCTCCAGTCCCTCGCGCGGTCCCTCAACGAGTAGCGGCGGCGACGGCCCGCAGCGCGGACCACTGGAGCCCGGCGAAGCCGGCGACGGTGACCGCCTGGAAGAGCGTCCACACGGCGCCGGCCGTGGTGGGCGCGAGCCAGTCGACGAGCGCGACGACGCTCAGCACCGCCCACAGCAGGTTGGCGTCGACGACGAGCCTGACGCCGAGGACCGGCGGCTGCGGGCGGCTGGCGAGCCAGGCCACGCCGGCCGCGTACGCGGTGAGGAAGACGCCCAGTTCGAGCAGGAGTCCGCGGTCGACGCCGAGGAGTTCGCCGAGCGGTCCGGCGGCGGCCAGGTAGGCGAGGCCGTTGCCGCCGGTGACGACGGCGTCGAGGGCGAGGAAGCGGCGCAGCATGGACTGCGGCTGGGTGGTGCGGGAGAGACCGGCGAGCAGGGCCTGGGACATGGCGGATCACCCTCCTGGGAGGCGTATCTGACGGCTTGGGGCCCGGGCCCCGGGCGGAGTGCGCCGCCCGGGACCCGGTGCTCACGAGGATGCCGGTGGCCGGAACTCGGGTCGATTACGTCAGAGGTAATGAGGCCCTGAGGGGGTTCCTTCGACGGTAGGGTTCGCGCCGGGTTGGCCGGATGACAGCGGCCTCGGCACAGCAGCGGACTCAGGGGGAAACACCGTGGCGGGCAAGGGGCGGTCGCACATGGTCGCGACCGGGCAGGAACACCGGGTCACTCCGGCGGAGCTGTTCTTCGATCTGGTCTTCGTGTACGCGATCACGCAGGTCACGTCGCTGATGGCGGGCGCGCCGTCGCCGGTGCGCGTGGTCGGCGGGATGACGGTGCTCGCGCTGCTGTGGTGGTGCTGGTGCTGCTTCTCGTGGCTGGGCAACGTGGTGCGGGCCGACTCGGGCGGGCTGCTCGGGGTGCTCGTCACGGTGATGGCCGTGGTCTTCGTGGTGTCGCTCGCGGTGCCGCAGGTGTTCGCGGACGCGGCGGGCGGGCTGCCGGCGCCGCTGGTGTTCGTGCTCAGCTACGGCGCCGTACGGGTGCTGCACCTCGTCTCGTACTGGATCTCCAGCCCGGGCGACACGGCCCTGCGGCGCACGCTGCGGCGGACGGCGCTGCTGTCCGTGGCGCCGCCGTTCGTGCTGCTGCTCGTGGGCTGCGCGTCCCACGGGGTGCCGCGGCTGCTGCTGTGGCTGGGCGCGGTCGTCATCGACTACGGCGGGATCTACGTGACCGGCTCGACCGGCTGGCGGATCAACTCCCCCGGGCACTTCTCCGAGCGCTACGGCCTCATCGTGATCATCGCGCTCGGCGAGTCGATCGTGGCGATGGGCGTCGGCATGGCCGGATATCCGCTGACCCCGGCCGTCCTCGTGGCGTGCGCGGCGGGGCTGCTGCTCGCGGCCGGGCTGTGGGCGCTGTACTTCCGGCGGTTCGGGGAGCCGGCCGAGCACCGGCTCGCGGCGCTCGACGGCGACGAGCGGACCCGGTTCGGCCGGGACGTGTACACCTTCCTCCATCTGCCGCTGGTCGCGGGCGTGGTGCTGTGCGCGCTCGGCATGAAGAAGGTGCTCAAGCAGGTCGCGGACACCGCCGACTACGGGCTCGCCGAGCCGCTGCACGGCACGGTGGCCTGGTCGCTGACGGGCGGCGTCGGGGTGTTCCTGCTGGGCGCGGCGGCGATCGTGCTGCGTTCCTCGCGGCCGCGGCCGACCGCGCTGCTCGTGGCCGGTGTGCTCTGCCTGTTCGCCGGTCCGCTGGTCGCCCGCGTCCCCGCGCTCCTCGCGCTCGCGCTCCTCGCGCTGGCGGTGCTGGGGCTGGTGGCGGTGCACGGCCGCGGGACGCACACGGCCGGCGCGGACGGCGCGGACGGTGCGGACGGGGCGGACGGCGCGGACGGCGCCTGAGGGCCGCGGAGGTCTCGACCGGCCGGGGGCGCGGGGCGGCCGGCCGGTCGAGATGCGGGTCAGTCCGTGCGGCCCTTCCGTTCCTCGGACCTGACGGGTGTGACGGGCGGCTCCGTCGCGCGGTCCTGCTCGGTACGGGCGTCCTTACGGCGGTCCTGGCGCGCGGCCTCCGCGCGCAGCAGTGCGTTGAGCACGGCGAAGGGGTCTGCGGGCATGGCGAAGCTCCTTGCGGTGGAGGGGTGATGAGGTGCGGAGGCCTGGGGCCTCTCAGCACCGCATCACCGTCGACCGGGGAGCGTCGGTGCGCGCAGGGTGCGGGGGCGGTACGGGACGGGGCGCGGCGGACGTCGTCGGCGCCTGGCGACCGGGCCGCCGGGCGGAAGCGGGACGCCGCGCCTCGCGTACGGGAGCGGTCGCCTGGTGCTGTTCGGCGGCGTCGTGGGTCTCCGCGCCGGGGTCGGCGGCCGCGCTGACACCGCGCGGGCCCGCCTCGGCGACCGCCGCCGCTCCGGCGCCCGCGCCCGCGCCGAGCAGCGCGGCGAGCACGAGCAGCACCGCGAGCGCGCACCGGACGGGGGGCCTCACGGTGATCCGTACTGCCCAGCCGGACGGCCGGGCCTACCTCGCGGGCCCGGATTTCACTCCATCCGGGGTCACCCCGTCCGGGGTCACCCCTCCGTGACGGGGGCGGTCTCGGCCGCGCGGCCCTTGCGGGCGGCCATCACCGCGTACACGAGGACGCCGGCGAAGAGGAAGAGCACGCCCTGGTAGACGGCCGCGTAGCCGGCTCCGGCGACCAGCCACAGCGAGAAGCCGAAGGCGGCGAGGGCGAGGAAGCCGTCGCGGGCGAGGCGGGCGCGGGAGACCTTCTCGCGCTGCCCGGAGAGCAGGAAGAATATCTGCGCGGCTGTGGAGAGCAGGTAGGGCACGGTGGCGGTGAAGGTGGTGACGAGGACCAGGATCTCGAAGACGCCCTGGGTGCCGGCCGTGTAGTTGTAGACCGTCAGGAGGGAGGCGAGGACGACGGTGACGATCACGCCGACAGTGGGTACGCCCCGCCGCTTGACCGTGAAGACCTTCGGGAACAGGCCGTCGCGGGCGGCCGCGTAGGGCGCCTGGGCGCTGAGCAGGGTCCAGCCGTTGAGCGCGCCGAGGATGCTGACCATCGCCATGCAGGCGACGGCGGCGCCGCCCCAGGAGCCGCCGAACATGATGTTCGTGGCGTCGGAGAACGGCGCGGCGGAGTGGACGAGCTTGTCGTGGGGGACGGTGCCGAAGACGGACAGGGTGCCGAGCAGGTAGACGGCGGCGGCGCCGAGGGTGCCGAGGACGGTGGCGCGGCCGACGTTGCGGCGCGGGTCGCGGACCTCGCCGGCGCTGACGGCGGCGGACTCGACGCCCAGGTAGCTGAAGAGCAGGATCGCCGCGGAGGCGGAGACGGCGCCGAACGGGCTGCCGCCGCTCGCCTGGAAGGGTCCGAGGTTGGCCGGGTCGAAGAAGAAGAGCCCGCCGACGGCGACCAGGATCAGCGGCACGAACTTCAGCACGGTCGCGACGACCTGCACCGCGCCGACGTAGCGGGTGCCGGCCAGGTTGGCGAGGCCGGGCAGCCACTGGAAGGCCAGCGCGGCGGCGATGGTGGCGAGCTTCGACTCGTGGACGGGGACGAGCACGTCGAGGTAGCCGACGGCCGCGACGGCGAGGGCCGCGTTGGAGACCCAGGCGGTGATCCAGTAGCTCCAGGCCGCCAGGAAGCCGGCGAAGTCGCCGAAGGCGGCGCGGGTGTAGACGTACGGGCCGCCGGTCTGCGGGAGACGGCGGGCGAGCCGACCGAAGACGAGCGCGAGGGCGATCGCGCCGAGGGTGAGCACGCCGAAGGCGACCAGGCTGATGGTGCCGAAGGGGGCGACGGAGGCGGGGAGCAGGAAGATGCCGCCACCGATGATGTTGCCCATGACCAGGGCGGTCGCGACGGGAAGTCCGAAGCGGCGGTCGTGCTTGCCGGCCTTCGGCCGCTCGGGTTCCCGCGCTTCCCCGCCGGGGGCCGGGGTGGAGGTCGTCGGGGTGGGGGTGGTCCCGGTGGTGGCCGTGCTCATGGGGTGGTGCGCGCCTCTCGTCGTACAAACGCCCCCATCGTCCGGATGGCGGGACGGCGCTCCAAATCAGCTGTTTTTGTCCCGCGTGACGGGCCCTTCGACCGGAAGAAATGCTTCCGGACCCTCGCTCGACGGGGAAATCTCCAGCGGCACCTGCGGGCCGCCCTGACTCTCCCGCAGCCAGCCCCGCAGCACCTGGTGCACCTGCTCCGCGCCCACCAGATCCGCCGGCGGCGGCGTCAGGCCGCGCGGCCAGAGCAGGAAGGGACGCCCCTGCTCGCCGCCGAGGCCGCCGTGCGAACCGATCTGCTCCTCGAAGGCGTGCACGGTGCCGGCCTCGGGGTCGTACCTCGAGTTGATCATGATGTCGGCGACGTGCGGGAAACCGTCGGTGCGCCGCACCGCGTCCGCCGCGCCCGGTCCGAAGCCGGCGAGCGGCCCCTCGTCGTCGGCCAGGCGCGCGAGCGGCACCTCCACGAGGTCGGCGCCGCCGTGCGCGCTGTCGTTCTCGTGCGCGCTCTCGGGTCCGCCTTCGGGTGTGCTGTCGTGCGCGCCGTCGCGGGCGAGCACCACCGAGCCGTGTGCCTCGCTCGCCACCAGCAGGAAGCCGATCCCCGGGTGCAGGGCGAGGGTCCGGAGCAGCCCCGGGTGGAGCCGGTCGATCTCCTCGCGGTTCATCCGGTGCGGCACCCCGGGAAAGGAGACCAGGCCGAGGTTGCCGGAGGCGAGGACGACCGGTTCGGGCGCCCGGGCCGCGGCCACCGCCGCCGCCTCCTGCCCTTCCGCGCCGGCCTCGCCCGCCTCGTCGACCGGTGGCCGGTGCAGGGCGCTGCGCAGCGCGTCGCGGGCCGCGTCCCGGGCCTCCGAGCCGCCGCCGGACTCCGTGCGCGGGTGCCCCCGGCGGGTGCGGCGCACCCGGCGCGGCACGGGCAGACCGCAGCCGGCCCGGACGAGTTCCCCGAGCGTCAGCCCGTACGCCGAAGCGAAGGTCTCCCCCGGGCTCTGCCCGTGGTCGGACAGGAGGACGATCCGGTACGGGCGGGGCGCGTGCTCGGCGACCTTGGCGATCAGCGCGAGGGCCCGGTCGAGGCGGCCGAGGACCTGGTCGGTGTCGCGGCCGCGCGGCCCCGAGTGGTGGGCGACCTCGTCGTAGGCGACCAGGTCGGCGTAGACGACGCTGCGCCCGGCGAGCATGTCGCCCATGACGGCGGCGACCACCACGTCCCGCTCGACGACCGTGGCGAAGGCCCGGACGAAGGGGTAGAGCCCGCCGCGCGAGACCCGCGGCGACTCGCGGCGCAGCCGGGCCCGCAGCGCCTGCCCCACCTCGCGGACGGCCTCGGCGACGAAGGAGCCGGCGGTGCGGACGGCGTTGGCGGCATCGGAGAAGTACGCGAAGTAGCCGGCCCGCGAACGGTTGCGGCGGCCCCGGCGGGCGGCCATCGACAGGACGAGCGCGAGCTGGTCGGCGCCGCCGCTGAAGAGGTTGCCGCGGGAGGCGCCGTCGAAGGTGAGCAGCCCGCCGTCGCCGGTCCGCTCCACGGCGCGGCGCTGGAGTTCGGCGGCGCTCGCGGGCCGGTTGGAGACCATGAGCCGGCCGGTGTCCTTCTCGTACCAGCGGAAGGCGGGCACGTCCTCGTTGGACCCGTGCAGGATGCCGAGCTGGCTGGCGCCGGTCTGGCTGGACCAGTCGGTGCGCCACGCGGTGAGGGTGTGGCCGTCGGCGAGCCAGTCGGCGACCGTGGGCATCCGGCCGGCGGCGACGGCGTCGCCGAGCACCCGGTGGCCGACGCCGTCGAGTTGGAGGAAGACCGTGCCGGGCGCGGGCTCGGCGCCCGCGCGCGCGAGCCGGGGCCGTTTGCGGTCGGTGAGCCGGTAGAGCCGGCGCCGGTACGCCTCGTCGTCGCGGACGGCGAGCGCGGTGGAGGTGGCCGAGGCGACGGCGGACATCACGGCGGCGACCACGACGGCGGTCTCGGGCGTGGCGGCGCCGCCGCCCTCGGGGATCAGACGGAGCGCGAGGAGCAGCAGCGAACCGTTGAGGAAGAACACCAACAGGCCCAGCAGCAGGGCCGGTACGAGCAGCAGGGCGCGCACGATCAGCGGCCAGACGAGCGCGGAGAGCACACCGAAGGCACCCGCGGCCCAGACGGCGGTGAGAGCGACCTGGGTGACGCTGTCCCCGGAGGCGGACTGCAGCCGGAAGTCGGGCAGCACGCCGGCCAGGACGAGCATCGTGAGCGTGGACACCGCCCACACCGTGACGACCCGCAGCAGGGCGCCGCCGGCACTCCGCCAGCGGTCGGGACCCCCGCGCCTCTCACCCACGCCTGGTTCGCCTTTCACCCGTTTCCTGCCTCAAGCGTGGCACAACGGTCCGGGACTTCCGACGCGATGGACGAGGGGAAACGGGCGCCCGACGGCGCGGCGGGGCAGCGAGATGGCTAGATGGCGAGATGCCCGGGTGGCGGGGTGGCGAGGGCAGCGGCCGGGCGGAGTCGAGCAGCCGAGGAGCCGGGCGGGCGGGGGCACGGACGGGCGCGCGGGCGGGCGCACGGACGGGCGCGCGGGCGAGCGGGGCGCTCAGGAGCCGTCGTAACCGGCGGTGGGCATCGACAGCCTGCGGTGCACCCCGGCCTTCATCGGCGCGTCGTACGCGGGTTCGATGAAGCCCGCGGTCTCCAGTCGCACCCCGCGCCGCGCGCACTCGTCGAAGAAGCGCGGCACGTCCGTCAACGCGCGGGCGAGAACTCGCTCGTTCGGTGCGACGAAGAGGTTCACCGCGCCCTCGTCGACGTCCGACCAGAGGGCCTCGTGGTCGGGCCTGATGCCGTAGCAGAACAGCTTCCTCGTCACCGTGTAGCCCTGGTCGCAGGCCCAGCGGACGCACATGGCGTGCTGGGTGCGGGTGTCGACCAGGAAGGGGTCGTCGTCGAGCTCTTCGAGCGGGGTGAGGCTGGCGATCGCCGCCACCCGAACGTCGTCCATGGACCGACCCTACTGCGTTCCCCGGGCCCCGAGGAGGGGTCCGGTATACCAACTGGGGTCGGTCCGGTGAAGACCGGCCACACCGGCGGCTCCGGACATTTACCCTCGTTACGGAAGGGCCACGGCTTCCCGGCAGGGAACCGGGGCCGGGACCAGCGGCGAGGGGAGAAGGCGGCGTGCCGGTGGAGGTCACCTGGTGGGGTCATGCCACGTGCACGGTCGAGGACTCCGGGGTCCGCTTCCTCACCGACCCGCTCTTCGCGCCCCGGCTCGCCCATCTGCGCCGCCGCCGCGGCGCGCCGCCACCGCCCGAGGCCGCCCGCGCCGAGGCCGTGCTCGTCTCCCATCTGCACGCCGACCACCTGCATCTGCCCTCGCTCGCCCGGCTCGCCCCCGGCACCCGGCTGATCGTGCCGAGCGGCGCCCCGCGCGCCGTACCGGCGCTGCGCCGGCTGCCCGCCGAGCGGGGCCTGAACCTGACCGAGATCGTGCCGGGCGAGGAGGTGACCGTCGAGGGCGTGACGGTACGGGCCGTGCCCGCGCGGCACGACGGACGCCGGCTCCCGGTCGGCCCGCACTGCTCGCCCGCGCTCGGGTACGTGGTGGAGGGCGAGGCCCGCACCTACTTCGCCGGCGACACCGGGCTCTTCGACGGCATGGCGGAGGCGGTCGGCCCGGTGGACGTGGCCCTGCTCCCGGTCGGCGGCTGGGGCCCGTACCTCGGCCACGGCCACCTGGACGCGGGCCGCGCCGCCGAGGCACTCGCCGCGCTGTCCCCGGCGGCCGCGGTGCCGGTGCACTTCGGCACGTACTGGCCGATCGGCATGGACGCGGTCCGGCCGCACGAGTTCCACTCCCCCGGCGACGAGTTCGTCCGCCACGCGGCCCGGCTCGCGCCGAAGGTCGCGGTGCACCTGCTGGAGCACGGCGAGCGGGTCCGGCCGGAGGTGGCGCGGTGAGGGTTCGAAGAGCCGCGCGGGCGGGTGGCGGACGGTGATCGGCCGTCTGGTGGCGGCGGTGCGCGAGCTGCCGCCGGAGTCCACGCAGCAGGCCGTCGGCTATCCGTCGCTCTTCCTGCTGGTGGCGCTGGGAGCCCTGGTGCCGGTCGTGCCGACCGGCGCGATCGTCAGTTCGGCCGCGGTGGTGGCCTTCCACCAGTCGAACCCGCTGTCCCTGCTCTATGTGTTCCTGGTCGCCTCCTCCGCCGCCTTCCTCGGCGACCTGGCGCTGTACTGGCTCGGGCAGCGCGGGGTGCGGTCCCGGGGCGGATCCCGGTGGCTGGCGTCGCTGCGCGGCCGGGTGACGCCGGAGCGGCTGGCCCATGCGCAGGAGCGCCTGGAGAGCCACCAGGTGCCGGTGCTCGTCCTCTCCCGGCTGATGCCCGCCGGTCGGATCCCGGTGATGCTGGCGTGTCTGCTCGCCGGGATGCCGCTGCGGCGCTTCGCCCGGGGTGATCTGCCGGCGTGTCTGGCGTGGGCGGCGACGTACCAGCTCATCGGCATCCTCGGCGGTTCGCTCTTCCCCGAGCCCTGGGAGGGCGTGGTGGCGGCGGTGGGCCTGACGGTGCTGATCAGCGCGGCGCCGGGGGTGTGGCGGCGGCTGCGCGGACAGCACCGGGATCACCAGGAGCACCGGGATCACCAGGAGACGCCCGCCGGGAACGAGCACCCGGGGCCCTCGGACTCTTCGGGACCCTCGGGACCCGCCGGCTCCTCTGGATCCACTGGCTCCTCTGGATCCACTGGCTCTTCGGGACCTGCCGGCTCTCCGAGGTGATCAGGCGGCGAGCACGCGTGACGCGCCGACGCCCAGGTCCCACAGGTCCTCGCGGGCCAGCCCGGCCTTCTCCCAGGCGGTGCGGACGCGGGTGAGGGGTTCGAGCACGGGCTCGGCGGAGAGGACGAAGGTCGCCCAGTGCATGGGGGCCATCCGGCGAGCCCCGAGGTCCTGGCAGGCGCGGACGGCCTCCTCGGGATCGGCGTGGACGTCGCCGAGCCACCAGCGCGGGTCGTAGGCGCCGATGGGGAGGAGGGCGAGGTCGATGCCGGGGTGGCGGCGGCCGATCTCGCCGAACCAGTGGCCGTAGCCGGTGTCGCCCGCGAAGTAGACCCGGCGGCCCGCCCGGTCGCCGAGCACCCAGCCGCCCCACAGCGAACGGCACGTGTCGAGCAGGGTGCGCTTGGACCAGTGGTGCGCGGGCACGAAGTCGAAGCGCACGCCGCCGAGTTCGGCCGCCTCCCACCAGTCGAGCTCGGTGACCCGGCTGAACCGGCGCCGGGTGAACCAGCGGCCGAGTCCGGCGGGGACGAAGACCGGGGTGCGGCGCGGCAGCCGCTTGAGGGTGGGCGCGTCGAGGTGGTCGAAGTGGTTGTGGCTGATGACGACCGCGTCGACCGGCGGCAGGTCCTCCCAGCGGACGCCGACCGGGGTGAGCCGGGCCGGGGTGCCGAGGATGCGGCGGGACCAGACGGGGTCGGTGAGCACGGTGAGGCCGCCGATCCGCACCACCCAGCTGGCGTGTCCGGCCCAGGTGACGGCGACCGTGTCCGGGCCGGCCTCGGGCAGCGGGCCGGGCTCGAAGGGGAGCAGCGGGACGTCCCGGAGTCCGTCCGGCGCGGGGCGGAGGGCGCCCTCACGGGCGAGCCGGGCCATGGCGCGGACGCCGGGCAGCGGCGCGGTGAGCCGGTCGGCGAAGCTGCGGGGCCAGTCGTGGCGGAGCCGGCCGAGGGGCTGAAGCACGGAGGGCGGGGAAGGGGAGGGCGTGGAAGGCGCGGAGGGCGTGGAGGGCGTGGAAGGCGTGGAGGGCGTGGAGGGCGGCGGCGCGGGAGCGGTCGGGTGCGAGGTGCCGGCGGAGTGCGGAGTACCGGCGGAGTGCGGGGCGCCGGCGGAGTGCGGGGTCTGGGGCGGCCGGGCCGTCTGTTCCGTCATCTCTGCTGCCTCCGTCTCGTGCGCTGCCGCGTCTGTTCCGTCGACCGGCCGTCTACCGGCCCTGCTGGGGGGCGAGTTCGTCAAGGGACGCACCGAACCGGCCCAACGCCGCCGCCACGTGCGGCAGTTCCTCGGGCCGCGGGAAGGTGAGGGCTTCCGTCCGTTCTTCCACGGTGGTTCCCAGGAAGGCCGCGGTGTCGAACCTGACGCGCAGCGCGCCGAGTTCGTCGCCGAAGCGGTGACCGCCGGGCACGGGGGTGCCGAGCCGCGCGGTGAGGTGGTTCTCGAGTTCGAGGGAGTCGGTGACGCCACGGGCGGCGAGTCCGGGACGCAGCGGCCCGAGGTCGGCGTAGAGGTGCCGGCCGGCCTGCGGGGGCCTGGCGAGGGCGCCGGCGGCGAGCACGGCCCGGTGGGCGGCGGCGGCCACGCGGCCGTGCAGGTGGGCGGTGAGCCGGGCCCGTACGGTGACGTCCTCGGGTTCGTCGAGCGCGTGCGCGGCGGCGGGTGCGAACGGGCCGGGCACGAGGGCGCCGAGCGCGGTGAGGATGTCGAGCGTACGGGCGCGGGGGTCGCCGTAGCCGTCGGCGCGGGCGGCGGCGGCCGGCGGGAAGCGGGCGACGGCGCAGGGCCAGGCGGCGGGGGTGAGGGCGCCGGCGAGGTCGGTGAGGACGGTGACGTCGTCGGGGCACATCTCCGCGGGGCTGAGCAGCACGGTGTCCTGGGGCCGGTGCAGGGTGTCGCGCCAGGTCTCGTCGCTGATGATGTGCAGGCCCTCGGCGACGGCGGCCTCGCACGCCTCGCGGAGGATCTCGGGCGGGGCGACGGTCGCGGTCGGGTCGTCGGCGACGGAGAGCAGGAGCAGCCGCGGGTGGCCGCCCTCGGCGCGGACCCGGCGGATGGTCTCCAGGAGGGCGTACGGGTCGGGCACGCCGCCGCATTCGGCGGGAGTGGGCACGTGGTAGGCGGGGCGGCCGAGCAGCCGGGCCTGCGGGGTCCACCAGGCCGGGCACGGCCGGGGCAGCAGCAGGTCGCCGCCGTGGGCGGCGATCAGGGCGAGCAGCAGGGGCGGGGCGCCGGGCGCGGCGACGACGTCCTCGGCGTGGGTGCGCAGGCCGCGCCGCCACCAGTAGCCGGCGGCGGCCTCGCGGAGCACGGGCCCGCCACCGGGCGGTTCGGGCGCGGTGCGGTCCGCGGCGGCGGCGAGCACGGCGGCGAGGCGGGGCAGCACGGGCAGTCCCGGCTCCGGCGCGGGCGGCCCGTACCGTACCGGGCCGCGTCCCTCCGGGGCGGTCTGCCGCATGTCCCGAACCTCCCGAGCCTCCCGAACTCCCGAACCTCCGTACCGGCCCCGAGCGCCGTCAGGGCCCTTCGGTCCACAGAGCCTTTATACGGAGGTTCGGGGTGATTCGCCCCTCGGGCGAGGTTCGGAGGATCGGACGGGGGCCTGGCCGGGCCGACGCAGTTGCCTTTGAGCCGGGGAGATCGTTGCGCCGCGTGTGACGGGGTGGGGCGCGGGCCAGCGGGTGCGGACCGGGATCCTGACGAAGGTGTTCACCGCTGAACCGGTCGACGCGGCGATAGCCGAGCACGACCGGGCCGAGCGGCGCCGCCGCCTCCTGCCGGCGAGGCTGGTCGTGCACTTCGGCCTTGGCCCCGTGTCTGTTCGCCCGGGATCGTACGGAGTCGGCCCCGAAGGCCAGGCGGCGACCGCCTCACGGAGTGACGGGGCGCGCGAGCCAGTCGCTCAGCCCTCCGCCGACGCCGCTTCTCCAGCGCTCGGGGCCGGGGCGATGTAAACCGAGACCCGCGTCGGCCTTCCGCTGGTGTATCGGTCTTCGGCGAGGGACTCGGCCACGTCTCGGAGGACGTCCAGCGCGATCCAGAAGTCACCCTCGGCACCCGCGACGGGCCGGGCGTCGGGCCAGACGATGACCGCACGGGGAGACTTCAGCTCGTGGAGCCCGCCCCAGAGGGAATCCGAGAGGGCGTCCCAGACCATGCGGGGCCCGAGCGGCGGGTCCAGGGGAAGTGACTCCCGCACCGCCCCGAAGAATGCTTCCTGGTCGGTCCGCCCGGCGGTGGAGAGCGTGAACACAGGAACGCCCTGGCGGGCGGCCTCGTCGAGTACGCCGGGAATGTCCGCGCCGGAAACCTCGTGGAGGCCTCTGTCGATCACCATGCTCAGAACCGTACCGATGCGTCCTCCCGGTCCGGATCACTCCCGCTGGTCAGCGGGTGACCGGGCCCACGGTCGGGGTTCGGCAGCCAAGACAACTGCATTGCATCGGCCTGGCCGGGCCCCCGGACGCGCGCCGGGCGGGACCCGGACCGGGCGTCGGACGGGCCCCGGACGGACGTCGGACGGGCCCCGGAGGCGTCGGGCAGGGGTCAGACGAGGGTGACGGGGTGACGGACGACGGCGTTGAAGAGGTAGCCCTGGGTGTTGGGCACGGCCCGCTCGGGCTGGGTGTTCCCGTCCGCGTCGGTGACGCGTGCGAGCAGGGTGGCCGGTCCGGGGCGGTGCGGGTGCCAGGGCGCGGTCCAGCGGACCCAGCCGTTCCGGCGCGGAGCGTCGAGGAGCCGGGCGGGCCGCCAGTGGGCGCCGCCGTCGACGGACACGTCGACCTCGCGGACGGGCGCGAGCGCGGACCAGGCGCGGCCGGTGAGCCGGTGCGTGCGGCCGGTCTCCAGGGTGGCGCCGAACGGCAGCTCGTAGGCGCTCTTGAGGGTCTGGCGGGTGAGCGGGGCGCTGCCGCCGGGCGGGTAGGCCTCGCCGAACATCCGGTAGTACTCGGTGTTCCACGGCGAGGCGAGCGGGGCGCGGGACACCTCGATGTCGCCGAGCCACTTGATGGACGCGATGCCGACCCAGGACGGCACGACGAGCCGGACCGGGTGCCCGTGGTCGTACGGCAGCGGCTCGCCGTTCATCTCGTACGCGAGGATCACGTCGTCCAGCGCCTTGGCGACGGGCAGCGGGCGGCGCACCCGGCCGAGGCTGACGCCGCCCGTGACGTACTCGTCGTCGAGGCCGCGCGGCATCACGTCGACGGCGTCGCCGGCGATCCCGGCGAGCCGCAGCACGTCCGACAGCCTGGCCCCGCGCCAGCGCGCGGCGCCGACCGCACCGAGCGTCCAGGGCGTGCCGGTGACGGTCTCGCCCTGCTGGGTGGCGTAGAGACTGCGGCCGTTGCCGGCGCACTCGATGAGGGCCGTGCGGGTGACGGCGGGCAGGTCGCGCAGCTGCCCGTGGGTGAAGTGCACGGGACCGCCGCCGTGCAGCCCGTCGCCCCAGACGGTGAGCCGCCAGCCGGTGGCGTCGAGGACGGGGGTGGAGGTGTGGTTGCGGACGAAGAAGCGCGCGTTGGGCGTGAGCGAGCCGGTGTCGGCGAACGACTCGTAACGCGCTTCGGCGTTGGTGCCGCGGAGCGTGAAGTACTCGGGCGGCAGCGGCTTGACGATGCCGGTGGCGGCTGCGGCCTGGGGCACTGCGAGCGCGGAGAGGGCGGGCGCGGCGGCGAGCGCCTTGAGCAGGGTGCGACGAGCGGGCGCGGTCATGGGGGCCAGGGTAGGCGCGGGACGGGAGCGGCGGCGGGCCGTTCACGCCCCTGTCACGTGAAGATCCGTCAAGTCGTCGCGACTCGGTCCGAATTCCGCGATCGCTGCCGGGACCGTGTCGGGGCACATCGAGGCACGTCGAGGCACATCACGGTATGACGGGGTACATCAGGTCGTGTCTGGGCCTGTCGGGGCGCGTCGGGGCACCGTCGGCACGATGAGGCAGCCTGTACGGATGACCGCACCCGAACCGCACCTTCTCACCGCCGCCCCGCTGCGCGGCCCCCGCCTCGATCTGGAGCCGCTGCGGCTCGACCACGCCCCCGAGATGGCCGAGGCCCTCGCCGACCCCGCCCTCCACGCCTTCATCGGCGGCGCGCCACTCCCCGAACCCGCCCTGCGCGCCCGCTACGCCCGCCTCCTCGCCGGCCCGCCGGAGCCCCGCACCGCCGCCTGGTGCAACTGGGTGCTCCGGCTCCGCGAGACCGGCGCGGCGGTCGGCACGGTCCAGGCCACGGTGACGGACGGCGCCGCCGAGATCGCCTGGGTCCTCGCCACCCCGTGGCAGGGCCGCGGCCTGGCCCGCGAGGCCGCGGTGGCCCTCGCCGACTGGCTGCGCGCACAGGGCGTGCCGCGCCTGGTGGCGCACGTCCATCCCGAGCACCACGCGTCGGCGGCGGTGGCGCGGGCGGCGGGGCTCGCTCCGACGGAGGCGTTCGAGGACGGTGAGCGGAGGTGGGAGTGGCGGCGCGGGGCCGACGGGTAGCCGGGGCGCCGGCGCCGGGAAACCCGTGGCCCGCACGCCCCGGCACCACCGACAATGCGACATGACACCCGTGCCGCCCGTGCCGCCTGTGCCACCTATGCCGCCCATGACATCCATGCCAGCGGTGCCACCCGTGCCATCGATGACACCCGTGCCGATCCGCATCGCCGGCGCGTCCGACGCCACCGCCCTCGCGACCGTCCATGTCCGCTCCTGGCAGGCCGCCTACCGCGGCCTGGTCCCCGCCGCGTATCTCGACGGCCTCGACGTCGCCGAACGGGCGGCGGTGTGGCGCGACCGCCTGTCGTCGGCCGACGCGCCGACGGTGCTCGTGGCGACGAGCGAGGCCGGGACGGTACGGGCGTTCGCCTCCTTCCGGGCGTGGCCCGGTGGGGAGTTGGACCCGGCGGTCACGGCGGAGCTTTCCGCGCTGTACGCCGCGCCGGAGGTGTGGGGGCGCGGCGTGGGGCGCGCGCTGCTCGGGGCGACGGTCGCGGCGATGGGAGCGGCCGGGTTCCGGGAGGCCGCGCTGTGGGTGCTGGAGGGGAACGGGCGGGCGCGGGCGTTCTACGAGGCGGCCGGATGGCTCCCTGACGGCGTGTCCGCCGTCGAGGAGACGGGCGGCCTGCCGCTGCGCGAACTCCGTTACACATGCGGCCCGTTCAGCTGACTCGTCCACATGATGAGAACGGGGTCTCATCATGCGAATGATCGGCGTACCGTGATCAGCACGCACCACACCGCACCACACCGCACCGCACCCACTCGTCCTTGGGAGCCCCGCCATGCCGCACGCCGACCAAGCGTCGTCCACTCCGCACGAGACCGCCGTCTACACCCATGGCCACCACGAGTCCGTCCTGCGCTCCCACGCCTGGCGCACGGTCGAGAACTCCGCCGCCTATCTGATCCCGGAACTGCGCGCCGGCCTGGACGTCCTGGACGTCGGCTGCGGGCCGGGGACGATCACGGCCGATCTGGCCGCGCGGGTCGCGCCGGGGCGGGTGACGGCGGTGGACTCGGCGAAGGACGTGCTGGAGAAGGCGCGGGCCGTCGCAGTCGAACGTGGCCTGGACAACGTGGAGTTCGCGGTCGCCGACGTCCACGCGCTGGACTTCCCCGACGACTCCTTCGACATCGTGCACGCCCATCAGGTGCTGCAGCACGTCGGCGACCCGGTGCGGGCGCTGCGCGAGATGCGGCGGGTGTGCCGCCCGGGTGGCGTGGTGGCCGCGCGGGACAGCGACTACGACGCGTTCACCTGGTTCCCGCAGTCCCCCGGCCTGGACCGCTGGAAGGCCCTGTACCGGCGGGTGGCCGGCGCGAACGGAGGCGAGCCGGACGCCGGGCGGCGGCTGCGCGCCTGGGCGCACGAGGCCGGGTTCACCGACGTCACCTCGTCCGCCGGCGTCTGGTGCTTCGCCTCGCCCGACGAGCGCGCCTGGTGGAGCGGCCTGTGGGCCGACCGCGTCACCCAGTCGGTCTACGCGGAACTGGCCGTCGGCGGCGGCCACGCGACCCACGAGGAGCTGGCCTCGATCGCGGACGCGTGGCGCGCCTGGGGCACGGAGGACGACGGCTGGTTCATGGTCCCGCACGGCGAGATCCTGTGCCGGGCCTGATTACCGGCACTCCCGATCGCCCGCCAAGCATCACTCGTCTCACCCGTCGGCCGGGCGCATCCTGAACTCGTAGGCGGCGGGCAGTGGTTCGTCCGTGACGCGCGACCACAGCTCGCCCAGTTCCTCCGCGCCCTCCCGCAGGTCGGCCACCTCGAAGCCCGCGTCGAAGACGGCGCGGGCCCCGTCCGGCCTTCCCTCGGCGACGAGTACGCGGGCCTCCAGGTAACGGAAGGCGCCGCGGGCGCGGAGCTCTTCCGGGAGGCGGTCCAGGACGGCGCGGGCGTCGGCCGTGCGGGAGGCGTCGAGCAGGGCCGGGATCACCTCGCGGGCGAGGGCGGCGGTGACGACCGGGTCACCGCCGTACTGCTCGTCGAGCGCCTCCGCGTACCGCTCGGCGGCCCGTTCCCTGTGCCCGTCCTCGCGGTCGGCGACGGCCAGGCAGTAGAGGAGGGGCCAGCGCTCGGCCGCGTTCTTCAGGCCGCGCTCCCAGCTCCGTACCGCCTGGGCCAGATCGCCCGCCGCCCACTGCGCGACGCCGAGGTGGTACTCGGTGACGGGGTCGGCGGGTGCGGTCTCCAGCATGTCGCGCCACGGGTCGGCGACCGGGGTCGACCCGAGCGCGGCGCCCGGCTCGGGGTCGGGGAGGGCGCCCGTACGCAACAGGCAGGCCCAGGGCCGCTGTTCCTCGCCGAGGAGCGAGTCGGGGAAGGGCGTGCCCGGCAACTCGTACCCGCCGCGGAGGACTTCGAGCGCGCCCCAGCCCGATCCGGTCGCGAGCAGCGGTCCCGGTTCGGCGTCGGCGGCGACCGCCCGCCACTCCTCGTACGCCGCGTCGACCCCGGCGCGCGGCAGCGCCTCCGCGAGGGCGTGCTCGACGCCCGCGCGCGCCGCCGCCCAGTCGGGGCCGTGCACCGCGGCCGGGTCGGCGCTCAGCGGCCCGTACACCTCCAGCCAGGAGACCTCCTCCCCCGGCTCGAGCGGCAGGTGCTCCAACTGGGTGCGGGTGAGCCCGGCCTGGATCTCGGCGTAGCCGGGCGTGCCGGGCTCGGTCAGCCACTCCTGCCAGCGCCGGCCGCCCGGCCCGGTCCCCCACACGAACAGCTTGCGGCCGAGCAGCCCGTCCGTGGAGGTCTGCACGAGCCCGGCGCCGTCCTCGCCGAGCGCGGCGATCCAGCGCCGCTGCCCGTCCGGCAGCGCGTAGAAGTAGTCGGCCGCGTGCGGGGCGTCGAGCGGGTACGTACGGTCGGCGCCGTCCGTCGTGCGCGGCACCGGGACCCGGCGCAGGGCGCGTTCGTAGCCGTGGTGCCAGGCCGTCTCGGCCGGGGCGAGGATCCTTCCGGCCTCGGGGACCGCGGTGTTGGACCACCAGGAGCAGGGCACGGTCCGCTCGTGCGGGTTGCGGATCCGGACGGCGACCCGCAGGTGCTCTGCGCCGTCCGGCAGCCACAGGTCGACCTGGAACGGCAGGTCGCGCAGCCGCTCCCACTCCCAGAGCCTGAGCATCTCGCCGCCGTCGGGCGCGGTGACGACCGCCGCGTGCAGCGGCGCGCAGGAGAGGGTGCCGTGGCCGCGGGCGCCGATGTTCCACTCGATGCCGCCGGAGAACCAGGCGCCGTTGAGCGCGAACGCGGCGGGCTGCAACACCGGGTTGCGGTAGAGGAGTTCCCGGCCGGTCGGCTTGTGGAGGAGCGAGTGGACCCGGCCGCCGAGGCCCGGCAGCACGGTGACGCGGAGCCGGTCGTTCTCGATCACGATCGTGTCGAGCTCGGTGGGGGTGCGCTCGCGCCCGTACCCGTCGCGCACCCGGGTGGGGAGCACGGTGCGCAGCGGGGCGTGTCCGAGCTGCCGGGCCATGTCGCAGGGCAGTGCGGCCCGGTCGCGCGCGTCGACCGCGGGGATTCCGGCCCGCGCGAGCAGACGGAGGGCGGGCAGCGGGTTGTCCGGGCCCAACGGCGCCGCGGGCAGAGTGAGTACGGCACGTCGTACGGTCGTCATGTCGACCATGGAACACGCCGGAACCACCGCTGGCCAGGGGGTGGACAACCTCCTCCGGAGGGCTTGACCGAGAAATTCCGTTGCGGTGCGCGGGCGCCGACCTAGGCTTGGTCCGTTACCGAGAGAGGCGCGGGGAATGAGCGAGCAGCACACCTACCGGGTGATCGTCCGGGGCACGTTCGACGGACTGTCGGAGGAGAGCCGCACGCGGCTGCTCGCCGAGGTCGACGAGCACGGCATGTCGGCGATGACGTTCACCGAGGAGGGCTCGCTCACCTACGACCGGGCGCTGAAGCACTTCTCGTACCGCCTGGTCGTCGTCTCGGACGCGGCGGACGGCGAGGAGATGGCGGCCGCGATCGCGGAGGACCGGGTGGAGACGGCCCTGAAGGAGCTGGGGCACGGCTTCAAGGGCCTGCGGTCCTCGGTCACCGACCTGGACACGATGAAGATCAACCGCAAGCGCTGAGCCGCGGCCGCAGTCGGCGACGGAGCGGGGCGATGAGGTTGCGGGGGGGCCGGGGGCTGGTGGGACGCTCAGCGCTTTGGGTCGGTGTCCGACGTGATCGCCCAGCGCTCGTGGTCCCTCCAAGCGCCGTCGATGAACAGCATCGCGGGCGAGAACCCTTCGAGCCGGAAGCCGGCCCGCCGCACGAGCGCGCGGGAGGCGGTGTTGCCGGGTTGGATGTTCGCCTCCAGACGGTGCAGTCCGAGCGGCCCGAAGGCATGCGCGAGGACGAGCCCGAGCCCTTCGGTGAGCAGCCCGCGCCCGGCTGCGTGCGCGAAGGCGCCGTAGCCGAGTGCTCCGGAGAGGAAGCCGCCGCGGACGATGTTGTTGATGTTGATGAATCCCGCGATCGACCCGTCGGCGGTGTCGCAGACGAGCAGGCCGACCCGCTCGGGGTTGCCGATGAGTTGCGCGGCGTACGCCGCGTACGTCTCCGCCGTCAGCGGCGGGAACAGCCACGGCTCGTGCAGCTCGCGGCTCTGCCACGCCCGCGCGATGAACTCGTCCGCGTCCCCAGGCGTGAACGGCCGCAGCCCGACGCGGGCCCCGACGGCGACGTACTCTCCAAGATCACCGGACATGCCGCCAGCCTACCGACGCGAGGGCGCTGCCGCCCGGCCGGATGAGATCGGCCGCCGTGCCGCTCCGCGTCTGGGGCTCGGGGCTGCGGGCTGCGGGCTGCGAGCTCCAGGAGCCCGGCTCCGGGCATCGGGCATCCGGCTCCCGGCTCCCGGCTCCCGGCTCCCGGCTCCCGGCTCCCGGCTCCCGGCTCAGCGTCGCGCCGACGTCACCCGCTCCGGGCACGTCTCGCCCTTCTTCACCACGCCCACCACCACCCGGCCGCGCGCGTGCCGTGGCGTGCCCGGTGCCGGGTACTGGGTGCAGACGCGCCAGTTCGGGGGCCACAGCACGCGCCGGTCGCCGCCGGCCACGTCGTGGACGTCGAGGCGGGTGCGCGGGTCCAGGCCGGTGAAGACGCGCCACAGGCCCTGGCCGAGGAGGTCCGGCGTCGCCTGCTCCTCGGGGGCGTCCTCCTCCACGAGCGATTCCGCCGAGCTGACGGCGACGGCCGCGAGCGCGAGGAGGGCGCCGGCCCCGAGGACGGTCGCACGTCTCACTTGCCTCGCTTGCCTCACTTGCCTCACTTGCGCCTCCGGGCGGCCAGGTAGTACCCGCAGAGCCCGCCGAGCAGCGTGGTGGCGAGCAGCGCGAGGTAGAGCGGCATGGACACTTCGGGGATCAGCAGCCTGATCCGCACCTGCCGGGTGTTCTCGAAGATCAGGACGAGCGTCAGGATCGCGACGGCCGCCATCGCGATCCGGGCCGGGGTGAAGACTCCACCGGCCCCGGCGCCGCCGGTGCTCGATGTCTCCTTGGGACTCATGGCCGGCCCTCTCCTCCGTCGTCCCGTCGGTCGTCAGTCCCACCAGGATGGGCCGTTTCCCACCACCCGGCGCCTGCGGAGGGGACCGAACGAGTGACTTGTCAGACAACGTGAGCCGACTACGGTAGGCCGGAGGAAGGTACAGCCACCGCAAGAGCAGGTACGAGGCAGGTACGAGCAGGTACCAGCAGATGCGAGCGGGTACCAGCAGGAACGAGCCCGAGGAGGATCCGTGGCAGCCGGCGGACAGCGCGGACAGCAACGACGCCCGGTCGTCGCGCTCTACGAGCGGATCGCTGACGCCATCCACGAGGGCACCTACCCACCGGGCTCCACCCTCCCCTCCGAGCCGAAGCTCGCGGGTGAACTGGGCGTGAGCCGCCCGGCCCTGCGCGAGGCCCTGCTGCTGCTCCAGGAGGACGGGCTGCTCACGGTGCGGCGCGGGGTGGGGCGCACGGTCAACGCGCACCCGCCGCGGCGCGGCTTCGAGCACGTACAGGCCCTGGAGGAGCTGCTCGGGGCGGCCGCGCCGCTGCGCGTCCGGGCACTGCTGCGCACGGTCGAGGAGCCCACCGACTTCACCACCCAGCACCTGCTCGCCCCGGCCGCCGCCGAGCTGCGGTTCTGGGAGTCCCTGCTGGTCGGCGAGGCCGGCCCGGCGGCACTGAGCCATGAGTGGGCCGCGGCCGACGGCGTACTCGAGCAGACCCATCCGGCCTTCGCCGAGGCCCTGCGCACGACGGCCGCGCCGGAGCGCGCCTCCATGCTCTCGGTACTCGCCGGAGCCTCGCGGGGCGTGCCGCTCGCGGGCCACAGCGCCGTGACGGCGACGCTGCTCGGCCGCCGCAGGGGCGAACAACTGGGCCGCTCGGCCGACACCCCGGCGGTGCTCGTCACGCAGGTCGTCCGGGTCGAC
This sequence comes from Streptomyces sp. NPDC004327, assembly GCF_042873935.1. Taxonomy (NCBI): domain Bacteria; kingdom Bacillati; phylum Actinomycetota; class Actinomycetes; order Kitasatosporales; family Streptomycetaceae; genus Streptomyces; species Streptomyces sp. NPDC004327. Next base: position 151,321 of record NZ_JBIAME010000005.1, read on the forward strand.
GGCACGCCGGTCCTGGCCGCGAAGCACATGCTGCCGACGGGCGCGCCCGCGCTGCCGCTGCTCCAGTCGAACTGAGCGGGTCGCGCCCTTCCGGGGCCGCCGGCGGCCCGGCGGACACCGCTCCACCCCCCCGCTGTCGCCACCGTCACATCGCCACCCTCCCCGGGTGGCGTACACTTCCCGGCCATGCACTTGTCTGACAACCTCACCGCCGCTGCCTCCCCCGCCGTCGCCGACTGGATCCGGCGGGCCCCGAAGGCCGTCCTCCACGACCACCTCGACGGCGGCCTGCGCCCCGCCACGATCATCGAGCTGGCCCGGGCCTGCGGATACACCGCGCTGCCCACCGAGGACCCGGCCCAGCTGGCGGTCTGGTTCCGGGACGCCGCCGACTCCGGCTCCCTGGAGCGCTACCTGGAGACCTTCGCCCACACCTGCGCGGTGATGCAGACCCGCGAGGCGCTCGAGCGCGTCGCGGCCGAGTGCGCCGAGGACCTGGCCGCCGACGGGGTCGTCTACGCCGAGATCCGCTACGCCCCCGAGCAGCACCTGGAGGCCGGGCTGACCCTCGACGAGGTCGTCGAGGCCGTGAACCGCGGCTTCCGCGAGGGCGAGCGCCGCGCCGACGGCCGGATCACCGTCCGCGCCCTGCTCACCGGCATGCGCCACACCGACCGCTCGCTGGAGATCGCGCGGCTCACGGTCGCGCACCGGGACAACGGCGTGGCGGGCTTCGACATCGCCGGCGGCGAGATCGGCAACCCGCCGGCCCGCCACCTGCCCGCCTTCCAGCACCTGAAGCGGGAGAACTGCCACTTCACGATCCACGCGGGCGAGGCCGTCGGCGCCGAGTCGATCCACGAGGCCGTGCAGGTCTGCGGCACCGAGCGGATCGGCCACGGCGTGCGGATCACCGACGACATCGCCGAGGACGGCACCCTGGGCCACCTGGCCTCGTACGTCCGCGACAACCGCATCGCCCTGGAGGTCTGCCCGACCTCCAACCTCCAGACGGGCGCGGCCAAGGACTACGCCTCGCACCCGATCGACGAGCTGCGCCGCCTCGGCTTCCGGATCACGCTCAACACGGACAACCGCCTGGTCTCCGGCACCACCATGAGCGAGGAGTTCCAGCACATGGCCGACACGTTCGGCTACGGCCCGGAGGTCTTCGAGGAGTTCACGATCGCCGCCCTGGAATCTGCCTTCCTCCCGCTCCCGGAGCGCCGGCGCCTGATCGACGAGCTGATCCGCCCGGGCTACGCGGCCCTCGCGACCGCCTGACCGACCGCCTGACCGACCGCCTGACGGCCCCCTGCCCGACCCACCTGACCGCCCGCCCGCCCGACCGGCGTGCACCGGCGGGCGGCGGCATTCGACGGCAGCCACCCGGACAGGCGCCAGGACAGGCAACGGCGGCGTACGGGACCCCCTTCCCCGTACGCCGCCGTCGTCAGTCCACCCGGCCGTTCACCAGCGGCAGTTCCAGCGTGCCCGTGTCCTCGGGAGCGCTGGTGACGGTCACCGGCTTGATGCCCCGGTTGCCGGAGTAGGCGGTGTCGCCGCCGGCGATCACGAACTCCAGCCGGTGGCCCGTCTCGTAGCGGTGGACGATGCCGGGGAGCTCGACGGTGAAGGGGCGGGTGACGTCGGGCACGCGGACCGGCGCCACGAGGCGGTTGACCAGGGTCTTCGTGCCGTCCGGGGCGACGTCGTAGAGCTTGGCGAAGAGGACCAGCTTGTCGGCGGCGTCGCCTGAGTCCTGGACGCGTTCGGTGCGCGGTGAGATCACCTTCAGGGTGGCGCGCGGGGAGCCGACGAGGTCGGCGGGGGCGGTGAGCGGGTCGCTGCGCCAGCCGAGGTAGGTGCCGGCGATGTCGTACGGCTGCGGGTCGGGCAGTCCGATCAGGCCGGCGAGCGAGGACTCGGAGTGGCTGGTCGGCACGAGCCAGTTGGCGTACTCGCGCGAGCCGCGGGCGACCTTGGCGCGGTTGTCGACGAGCTTGCCGTCGCCGGAGAGGTAGAGCTTCTGGCTGAGCGCGGGGACGCGGGCCGCGGTGCCGTATCCGGTCTGCCAGTCGCGGTAGTAGGCGAGGGCGGGGCCGGCGTCGGCGGCGCGGTCGCCGCGCAGATGGCGGTCGAACCAGGCGAGCACGCGCCGGCCGGTGTAACTTGCCTCCAGATTCCCCTGGCCGAGGTCCAGTTCACCGGGCCGCTGTCCGCCGCTGTGCCCCCAGGACTGCCAGATCATCCGGGTCTCGACACCCTGGCGGCGGAGCTGCTCGTAGGTGTCCCGGGCCTCGTTGAGGTTGAAGAGGCTGTCGGACTGGCCCTGGACGATGAGGGTCGGCGCCTTGACCTTGTCGAGGTACGAGACGGGGGACACGCTCCGCGCGAAGGCGAGCATCCGGTCGGTGGCGGCGCGGGGGTAGCTGCCGGAGTTGAGCAGCCGGACGGTGTCGCAGGCGTCGGTGACGAAGTGCAGACAGCCGAGGGAGTTGATCCGGCTGGGGTCGAGGGAGGGCACGAGCAGCGGCTGGCCCTCGCCCATCAGGTAGAAGCCGTTCGCCCACTGCCATTTGAAGACGCCGGGGGTGGCCCGGTCGGCGTTGTTGGGGGCGAGGGAGTAGGCGAGGTCGTTCCAGGTGATGAGGGGGACGAGCGCGTCGAGACGGGGGTCGGTGGCGGCGGTGGCGAGCTGGATGGCGCCGCCGTAGGAGCCGCCGATCATGCCGACGCGCGGGTCGCCCGGACCGTCCTGGGTGACGAAGTCGGCGCGGGTGCCGTCGTCGGCGGCGCGGGTGCCGGCGAGGAAGTCGACGAGCCGGGCGGCGGCCTGGCCGTCGATGCGCGGATCGTCGAGGGAGACGAGACAGCCGCTCCTGCCGAAGCCGAGGCCGGAGTAGACGAGTCCGACGTAACCGCGGGCGGCGACGGCCTTGCCGATGGCGTCGGTGGTGCCGTCGCTCTTGCTGCCGCCGAAGCCGTTGGTGGCGACGACGGCGGGCGCGCGGTGCTCCGCGTCGACACCCTCGGGCCGGTAGAGATCGGCGTCGACCACACAACTGCGGCCGCCCGCCTGGACGGTGAACCGCAGCGGAGTGACGGTGTAGCTGTACGTGCCGGGCTCGGCGCCCTGCGCGGGGGCGGGCGAGGCGAGGGCGAGCGGCGCGGCCAGCATCGCCCCGGCCGTGAGCGCGAGAGCCTTGCGCGATCCCGGAAGGAGACCAGCACGGACACGGGCACCGGCACGGACGCGGGCACGAGCACGGGTACGAGACACGGGAACCTCCACACCGAGGGCGCACGAGACACCTACCTACCGGTAGGCAGAAGGGCGCGCCCATGGTGTGACACGTGTCAAAGAGCCGTCAACGCGCCGGACAAAGGTTGTTGACGGAGATTCAGTGAAGGCCCCCGTCGCGCTCCCGGCTCCTGCACGAGGGAAGGCCTCAGCTCAGCGCCGGCACGTCCAGGGTCAGCGTCCCCGCCTCCGCGTCCAGGACGCCGGGTGTCCCGAACGGCACGGTCGGCGCGCTCTCGTGGTGCCCGAAGCCCATCCGCTCCAGGACGGGCACGCCGAGGCCGCCGAGCCGGTCGGCGAGCACGGCACGCACCTCCTCGTACGGGCCGCACTCCTCCCAGGAACCGAGCCCGATCCCGGCGACGCCGTCCAGCCAGCCGGAGCGGAGGAGCTGGGTGAGGATCCGGTCCAGACGGTACGGCTCCTCCCCCACGTCCTCCAGGAGCAGCAGCCCGCCGCTCGCGGAGGGCCGGGCGTGCGGAGTGCCGAGGTCGGCCGCGAGCAGGCTGACGCAGCCGCCGAGGGTGACACCGTGGGCGCGGCCCGGCACGAGGGCGGTGGCGCTCTCCGGGCGGAGGACGCGCACCGACTCGGGCTCGAAGAGGGTGGCGCGCAGCGACTCCTGGGTGCGGGCGTCCTTGAGGAAGGCGGCCGCCGCGACCATGGGGCCGTGCAGGGTGGCGAGGCCCAGGCGGACGGCGAACGCCTCGTGGAGGGCGGTGACGTCGCTGTAGCCGACGAGGACCTTGGGGGCCGCGGCCCGTATCGCGGTCCAGTCGAGCAGGTCCACCATGCGCTGGGCGCCGTAACCGCCGCGGGCGCACAGCACGGCGGAGACGGTGGGGTCGCACCACGCCTCGGTGAGGTCGCGGGCGCGGTCCTCGTCGGTCCCGGCGAGATAGCCGTGGGTGGGGTGCCGGTCGAGGACGTGGGGGGCGACGACGGGGTCGAGGTCCCAGCCGCGCAGGATGTCGAGGCCGGCCTGGAGCCGGTCGTCGGGCATCGGGCCGCTGGGTGCGACGACGGCCACGCGGGCGCCGGGGCGAAGCCGGGGTGGCCGGACGAGCGGCTCCGGCGCCTTGGGCGCCAGGGCGGCCCGGGGCGTCCGGTGCGTCCGGTGCGTCCGGGGGCTCATTTCCTCAGCTCCAGGCGGGGGACGTCGGACCGGTCGACGCCGAAGGTCTGGGCGTAGAGGGAGAGTTCGGCCTCCAGGGCGCGGATCAGGGTGTCGGCCTTGCGGAAGCCGTGCGACTCGCCCGCGAAGGCGAGGTAGGCGTGCGGGACGCCCCGGCCGGCCATCCTGGCGAGGAAGCGGTCGGCCTGCGCGGGCGGGCAGATCGGGTCGTCCAGTCCCTGGAGCAGCACGAAGGGCGCGGTGATCTTGTCGATGTGCTCCAGCGGGGAGCGCTCGCGGTAGCGCTCGGGGACCTCGGCGACCGGGCCGATCAGCGAGTCCATGTAGCGGGACTCGAAGTCATGGGTCTCGTCGGTGGCCCAGCCGGCCGGGTCCAGGATCGGGTAGGCGATGGTGCCGCAGGCGTAGACGTCGCTGTGGACGAGGGAGGCGGCGGTGGTCCAGCCGCCCGCGCTGCCGCCGCGGACGGCGAGCCGGGCCGGATCGGCGGTGCCCTCGTCGGCGAGGGCGCGGGCCACGGCGGCGCAGTCCTCGACGTCGACCACGCCCCACTGTTCGCGCAGCCGCTCGCGGTACTCCCGGCCGTAGCCGGTGGAGCCGCCGTAGTTGACCTCGGCGACGCCGATGCCCCGGGAGGTGAAGTAGGCGATCTCCAGGTCGAGCACGAGCGAGGAGTGGCCGGTGGGGCCGCCGTGGGCCCAGATCACGAACGGCGGGAGTTCGTCGTCGGGGCCGGCGTGTTCGGGGTGGTGCGGCGGGAAGACGTGGGCGTGGATCTCCCGGCCTCCGGGGCCGGTGAAGGTGCGCACCTGAGGCTCGGGGTAGTAGGCGGGGTCGACCGGGTCGCTGTGCGGGGCGCCGGTCACCCGGGCGCGGCCGGTGCAGGTGTCCAGCTCGACGACCTCGGCGGAGCTGCGCGGGCTCGCGGCGACTCCGACGACCCGGGTGCCGTGGACGGCGAGGGTCGCGGCCCACGCGGTCCAGGGGCCCGCCACGTCGACGAGTTCGCCGCTCTCGGGGTCGAGTATGCCGAGGGCGTTGGCGCCCGTGCCGTGGACGACGGCGATCAGTCCGCTGTCCAGGGGCTGGAACCAGCTGAGGCCGACGGTCCACAGCGGTCCGCCGAACTCCTCGGGGCGCGGGCAGAGCGCGACGGGTTCGGCGCCCTCCGTCGCTGTGCGGTAGAGGTTCCACCAGCCGGTACGGTCGCTGAGGTGGAGGAGCCGTCCGTCCGGGGTCCAGCCGATCTGGGGCACGGACTCCTCGGGGCCGCCGGCGACGGTGCGGGGCCGGTCGAAGGTGCCGTCGGCGGTGATGTCGGCGAGGAGCACCTCGGTGCCGTCCCAGGGCATCCGGGGGTGGTCCCAGCCGATCCAGGCGGCCTGCCGGCCGTCGGGCGAGATCCGGGGGCCGGTGACGAAGCGGTGGTGTCCGTCGGAGAGTTCGCGCACCCGGGAGCGGTCCTCGGCGGCGGAGCCGTCCAGCGGGACGGCGGCGATCACCCGGCGCAGGTCGGTCGGTCCGGGCCCGGTGAACTCCTCCAGGACGCACCAGACCTCGCCGCGCTCGGGCCGCAGCACCGGGTCCACCCAGCGCAGTCCGCCGCCGACCGGCGAGAGCGGGGTGAGCGGCCGGGGCGCGGCGCCGTCCGGGGCGTCCGGCTCGTACGCGTAGAGCCTCTGGTCGGGGTGGTGGCAGAAGACGACGAGCGGCGAGCCGTCGTCCCGCACGGTGCCGGCCCAGGGCTGACCGCCGTACTCGATGACGCGGCTGCGCACGTTCCACGGGGCGGGCAGCACCGATTCCTCGGTGCCGTCGGGGCGGCGGCGCATCAGAGCGCGCCGGCCGTCCTCGGTCGGACGCGGGGCCGTCCACCACACCTCGTCGCCGACGAACCCGACGTAGTCGGGCCGTCCGTCGTGCGCTGCGGCAAGCGCGGCGCCGATGGGTGACGGCCAGCTGCCGTAGGTGGCCGTGGTTGCCATCAGGAATCCCCCCTGGTGCGGTTCGTGGTGTGGGCCGGGTGGTGGGTCGTGCCGGTGCGTTTGCCGGTGTGCGGCCGGGTTCCCGGGCGGTCCGGGTGCCGGGCCGTCCGGGTGTCAGGCGGTTCTCAGGTAGTGGTCGAGGACGCGGACGCCGAAGTGCAGGGCGTCGACGGGGACGCGTTCGTCGACGCCGTGGAACAGTGCCCCGTAGTCGAGACCGGGGGGCAGCTTCAGCGGCGAGAAGCCGTAGCCGGTGATGCCGAGGCGGGAGAACTGCTTGGCGTCGGTGCCGCCGGACATGGTGAAGGGGACGACGTGCCCCGCGGGGTCGAAGCACTCGACGGCGGCGCGCAGCTTGGCGAAGGTCGGTGAGTCGACCGGCGCTTCGAGGGGCACCTCGCGGTGGTGGAACTCCCACGTCACGTCGGGTCCGGTGAGCCGGTCCATCGTCTCGGTGAACTCGTCCTCGCAGCCGGGCAGCATCCGCCCGTCGACGTAGGCGACGGCCTGGCCCGGGATCACGTTCACCTTGTAGCCGGCGTCCAGCATGGTCGGGTTGGAGCTGTTGCGGATGACGGGCCGCAGCAGGGCGGCGGCCGGGCCCAGCTTCTCCAGGAGCTGTTCGGTGTCGAAGTCGCGGGCGTTGACGTCGGCGTCGATGCCGTACACGGCGGCGAGGCCGGTGAGTGCGGCCCGCACGGTCGGGGTGAGCCGGACGGGCCATTCGTGCCTGCCGATGCGGGCGACGGCCTCGGCGAGCCGGGTGACCGCGTTGTCGGTGTTGACCTTGGAGCCGTGGCCGGTCCTGCCGTGGGCGGTGAGCTTGAGCCACGCGGTGCCGCGCTCGCCCGCGGCGATCGGGTAGAGCGTGGTGCGGGGGTCCGGGTGGAAACTGAAGGCGCCGGACTCGCTGATGCCCTCGGTGCAGCCCTCGAAGAGCGGCGCGTGCTGGTCGGCGAGGAAACCGGAGCCGTCCTCGGCGCTGGCCTCCTCGTCGGCCGTGTAGGCGACGACGACGTCCCGGCGCGGCCGGATGCCCTGGCGGGCCCAGGAGCGGACGACGGCGAGCACCATCGCGTCCATGTTCTTCATGTCGACGGCGCCGCGCCCCCACACCACCCCGTCGCGCACCTCGCCGGAGAACGGGTGCACGGTCCACTCGGCGGCCTCGGCGGGGACGACGTCCAGATGGCCGTGGACGAGCAGCGCGTCGGCCGTGGGGTCGGTGCCGGGGACGCGGGCGACGACGTTGGTGCGGCCGGGGGTGCGCTCCAGGAGCACGGGTTCGAGGCCCGCGCCGGCGAGTCGTTCGGCCGCGTATTCGGCGGCGGGGCGCTCGCGGCAGTCGCCGCCGCCCCGGTTCGTGGTGTCGATCCGGATCAGTTCGGAGGTGAAGGTGACGACCTCGTCGAGTGCCGTCGCGTCCGGGCCCTGGTCCGTGCCGTCCCTCTCGTCAGCCATACTGCTCCTCCACGGCGGCGGACACGATCGTGGTGACCGCCTTGAACGTGCGAATTGCCTCGTACATCGTCTCGCTGGTGTAGGCGACCCGTCGTTCGCCACTCCGCTCGGCGCCGGGGACCACCGTCGCGGCGGCGGCCAGGTGCTCCGCGTCGAACTCCAGCTCCACGGTGAACGGCCCGCCGTGGACCGGCTCGTGCCGCACCGCGAGCGCGGCCGCCTGCTTGGCCGCGGCGCGGATGTCGGCGGCGGTGCGGACGGGGGTGCGGCAGACCGCCGCGTACCGCGAGACGTGGTCCTTGACCGCGACCTTGAGTGCCTCCGGCGCGTAGCCGAGGGCGTCCTCGCAGGTGAGGTCGTCACCGGTGACGAGTACGACGGGGACGCCGAACTCGGCGACGACATGCGCGTTGAGCAGGCCCTCGCTCGCCCGCTCCCCGTTGAGCCAGACGCCGGTGATCGAGTTGGCGAGGTAGGTGTGCGCGAGGACGCCCTCGGCGCCGGCCCCGGTGTGATAGCCGACGAAGGCGATGCCGTCCACGTCGCCGTGCTGGACGCCCTCGACCATGGAGAGCGACTTGTGGCGGCCCGTCAGCATCTCGGCCCGCTCGTCGAGCCGTTCGAGAAGGAGGTTGCGCATGGACCAGTGCGCCTCGTTGATCAGGACCTCGTCCGCGCCGCCGTCGAAGAAGCCGAGCACCGCCGCGTTCACGTCCGAGGTGAACATCGAGCGGCACCGCTCCCACTGCGGGGTCCCGGGCAGCACGTCGGCGGGCCAGGTCACACCGGTGGCGCCTTCCATGTCGGCGCTGATCAGGATCTTCATGCCAGGCACCGTACGCGCCGAGCGGCGGACCCCACCACCCCTGTGGAAAAGTGTCGGAGGCGTGGACCAGTGGCGGGTGTCCGGCACGCATCGGGCGCTCTGCCACGGCCAGGGGATTGGGGCGAATCCTTTCATCTCGTACGTATAGGCTGACCGGCGCAGATTTCCGCCCCGGCAGCCGTGCCCCCGACTCGCAGGAGACCTCTCGGTGACCACCTCCCTCGCCCCCGTCGAAACGCCCGCCGACCCCGTGCTCGACGCCGGCGAATGGGTCGAACCCGCAGCTCAGGACGTTGCCGAGGCCGTAGCCCGCGACGCCCGCGACTTCGGTGTGTACGCGCGGACCGGCGGCTGGACCTTCGCGCTGAAGGTGGCGCGCAGCGTGCGGCCCGGCGGGCAGCCCGCCGAGGGCTCGGACAAGGTGTCGGCGAAGGCGTTCGCGGAGCTCGCCGGCTGCTCGCCCGAGCGGGTCATGCGCTACTACAAGGCGTGGGACATGGCCGCGGACGACGGCCTGGTCCCGCAGTTCGAGGCTCTGGTCCCCGGCGAGGACATCGAGCTGCCCGAGGCCGACGCCTGGCTCTCGTACTATTCCTCGCGCTCCAGCGCCACCTCGGTGCGCGGCCACGCGATCACGGCGGCGGCCGAGGCGGAGGGCATCAAGGCGACGAAGGCGCTCGAGGTGGCGGAGAACCCGACCGCGCTGCGCGCCGCGATCCTCGCCGACCCGGGCACCGCCGAGGCCGCCCGCAACGCGCTGCTCGACCGGATGAAGGAGGACCCGGCCCTGCAGACCGAGATGGCCCGGGCCATCGCCCGCACCGGCGGCCTGAAGAAGGCGGTGGCGCAGGAGGCGAAGGCGGCCGACCGGATCGACTTCGTGCGGCAGATCGCCGAGGGCGGCCAGATCCGGACGCCCGCGGGCCAGACCGTCGAGGCGCCGCCGGAGCTGCGCGCCGAGGCCGAGCGCCATCTGTCGCTGATCGACGAGCTGGACGACTCGGAGGAGGCCGGCGAGTGGGCCGGCGAGGCGTACGACACGGTGAAGTCGCTGGTCGTGAAGGCCGTCGAGGAGGACCCGGCGCTGCGGGTCCAGGAGCGCCGGGCGAAGTTCTACAACAGCCTGCAGAAGGCGACGAAGGTGTTCGAGGAGCTGACCCTCGACGAGGTCCTGGAGGAGGACGTCGTCGAGGACGACATGGTCCAGCGCCTGGAAGCCCTCCAGGAGGCGATCGGCGCCTGCATCAGCGCGCTGCGCAAGGCGACCGACGCCTCCTAGACCGGCAGGCGGATCCCACGGACTGATCGGTCCGTGGGATCCGCCGGACGGTGTCTAGTCCTCGTGGCCGAGCTGGAGGTCCCGTTCCGTGCGGCCGCCGCCCGCGACCTGGAGGACGGTGGCCACCGGCGGGTATCCGGCGGCGATGACCGTGTACTCGCCGGAGGACAGGTCCACGAAGCGGAAGGTGCCGTCGGGGCCGGTGGTGAGGGTGTCGACGACGTTGCCGGCCGCGTCGAGCAGGGTCACCCGGGCGTCCTCGACGGGCCGCCCGCCACCCGCGCGTACCGTACCGCGCAGCACCGCGCCGCCCGCGAGCTCGATGTCCTGGCGGGTCTCGCGGGACGCCTGCACGCTGACCGGCAGGGCGGCGGGGCGGAAGGCGGGGGCGCTGGCGGCGAGGGTGTACTCGCCGGCGACCAGCTCGCCCATCACGTAACCGCCCTCGCGGCCGCTGCGGGTGGAGGCGACGACTTCACCGCGTACGTCGGTGAGTGTGACGGCCGCGTCCCGGACCGGGGTGCCGTCGGCGGTCAGGACGCTGCCGGCGAGCCGGCCAGCGCCGCCGAGGACGACGTCGAGATCGACCGGGCGCTCGCCCACGGTGACGGAGACCGCCTGCGGCTGGTGGCCGCCGGCGGCGGCGATCAGGACGTACGAGCCGGAGCCGGGAACGCTCAGCGCGTACCGGCCGTCCTCGCCGCTCGCGCCGCGCCCGATCTGACGGCCCTGCACGTCGATGAGGGTGAGCGCGGCGCGCGGCACGCAGCTGCCGTCGTGGTGCTGGACGGTGCCGCAGACGGGGACGCCGGCGGACATCGGGACGGTGGCGGTCCTGCCCGTGCCGGCGGCGTCGTACCGGGCGTGCGGGACGGCGCCGGCGGGCGCCGGCGCGCCGGGGGCCTCGGTGGCGGGGCTGTGGTGGGACACCAGCGGTTTCTCCTTGAGGAAGAAGGCGAGGACGAGGCCGAGCGCGAGGACCGGCACGAGGTAGAGGAAGATCCGGGGCATCGCGGTGGCGTACGCCTGGACGAAGGCGTCGCGCAGCGCGGGCGGCAGCGCGTGGACGACCTGCGGGGTGATCGAGTCGGCGGGCGGCAGCGCGGCGGCCGAGCCGTCCCGGGGCAGCCGGTCGGCGAGCGCGTCGTCGAGGCGGGCGGCGAAGAGGGTGCCGAAGACGGCGGCGCCGACGCTGCCGCCGATCTGCCGGAAGTAGTTGTGGGCGCTGGTGGCGGTGCCGAGGTCGCCGGGGCGCACCGAGTTCTGCACGGCGAGCACCAGGACCGGCATGACGAGGCCGATGCCGAGACCGAGGACGGCCTGCCAGAGGCTCTGCGTGAGGCGCGGGGTGTCGGTGTCCAGGCGGGAGAGCAGCCACATGCCGGCGGTCGAGACGGCGCCGCCGACGACCGGGTAGACCTTGTAGCGGCCGGTGCGGCTGATGAGCTGCCCGGAGACGACGGACGCGACGACGATGCCGCCCATCAGCGGGAGCATCATCAGGCCGGACTCGGTGGCGGTGGCGCCCTCGACCATCTGCAGGAAGGTCGGCAGATAGCTGGCGGCGCCGAAGAGGGCGATGCCGACGACGGCGCCGACGAGGCCGGTGACGGTGAAGACGGGGTCGCGGAACAGGCGCAGCGGGATGAGCGGTTCGGGGGCGAGGCGTTCGACGACGAGGAAGAGGACGGCGGCCACGGCGGCGCCGCAGCCGAGGCCGACGATGACCCGCGAGCCCCACGCGTACTCGCTGCCGCCCCAGCTGGTCAGCAGGACGAGGCAGGTGGACGCGGCGGCGAGGAGCAGCGCGCCGAGGACGTCGAAGCGGGCCCGGGCGGCGGGCTTGGGCAGCTTGAGGACGGTGGCGACGACGGCGAGGGTGACGAGGCCGAAGGGCACGTTGAAGTAGAAGCACCAGCGCCAGGAGACGTGGTCGGTGAAGAAGCCGCCGAGCAGCGGTCCTGCGACGGAGGCGAGGCCGAACGCGGCGCCGATGAGGCCCATGTAGCGGCCGCGTTCCCGGGCGGGCACGATGTCGGCGATGATCGCCTGGACGCCGATCATCAGTCCGCCGGCGCCGGCGCCCTGCAGGGCACGGAAGGCGATGAGCTGGTCCATGGTGTGCGACCAGCCGGCCAGGCCGGAGCCGACGACGAAGACGACGATGGCGAAGAGGAAGACGCCCTTGCGGCCGAGGAGGTCGCCGAGCTTCCCGTAGACGGGCAGGCCGACGGTGGCGGTGAGCAGATAGGCGGTGATCGCCCACGACATCCGGTCCAGGCCCTGGAGTTCGCCGACGATCTTCGGCAGGGCGGTGGCGACGATCATCTGCTCCAGCGCGGCGAGGAGCAGCGCGAGCATGAGTCCGCAGAAGACGAGCCGGACGCGGCGCGGGTCGAGGGCAGCGGCGGCAGCCGCCTCGGGGGCCGGGCCGCGGGACGGCTCAGGGGGCGGCGCCTCCGCGCCGGGCGGTCCGTACGCGAGGACGGGTGCCCCACCCTCGCCTTCCTTCACCAGTGTGACCGCACCCACGGCCTGCTCCCCTCGTCATGGCGTCTGCGCGCGCCATTCTTCGCATTGCGCGCGAAGCGGGAGCAAGTCGGGCGGGGCTGGGGACGGGTGGGGCGGTGGAGGCTGAACGTCCCTGCGGGGCGGCGCACTTGGGGCGCTCATCAGGGCGTTTACCTGACGGTGCGCGACCCCCTCAGGCGCCGGGGGCTCTTGTGGGGGTCGCGGGGAAACCACTCGAATCGGTGACTGAACCGGGCGTTACTTCCCGGGTCCGGTTTCCCGGGGCTACTTCCCGGGGGTTACCTCTCGGGGTTGCCTCTCGGGTTACTTCTCGACCTCGGCGGCGAGCTTGGCGAGCACCGCGTCGTAGATGCGGCCGAGACCCTTGGGGGCGAAGGTCTTCTCGAAGAAGCCGCCGATGCCGCCGGCGCCGTTCCAGACGGTGGTGACGACGGCCTTGGACTTGCCCTCGCCGGCCGGGGTGACGGTCCAGGTGGTGACCATGGAGGAGTTGCGGTCCTTCTCGACGAGCTGGCCTTCGGTGGGCTCGGTGACCTCCAGGAGGCAGTCGCGGACGCGCTTGCTGGTGGCCTGGAGCTTCCAGTGGACGAGGGTGCCCTGACCGTCGCCGCCCTCGCGCACCTCGTACTCGCTGAAGTGCTCGGGCAGCAGCTTCGCGCGCGTGCCGCTGTAGTCGGCGAGTGCGTCGAACACGGTGTCCGCGTCGGCGGCGATGACCCGCTCCGTCGTGGCCTCGACCTGCGCCATGGCACTTCCTCCAGCTTGTTCTCGTGGTGCTCTCGGGGGATACGGACCAAGCCAACCACCTGGGCGCCGGGGCCCAAAATCCGGGTTGCGACGATCAAGGGAACAGGTGTTCTATTCTGTGCCCGCTCCCGTTCCCGTTCCTGCTCCCGAGGAGGCGTCCATGCGCTGGGACCGCCTGACCGACAATCCCGAGGTCGCGCTCTTCGGCGCCGACGAGGTGGTCACGCGCACCTTCGACACGCCCGAATTCCGCGGCATCACCTTCCACGAGGTGCGGGCCCGGTCGATCGTCAACCGGGTGCCCGGCGCCTCCCGCATGCCGTTCGAGTGGACGGTCAACCCGTATCGCGGCTGCACGCACGCGTGCGTGTACTGCTTCGCGCGGAAGACCCACGGCTATCTGGACCTGGACACCGGGATCGGCTTCGACTCGCAGATCGTGGTCAAGGTGAACGCCCCGGAGCTGCTGCGCGGCCGGCTCGGCTCGCCCCGCTGGCAGGGCGCGCACCTCGCGATGGGCACCAACGTCGACTGCTACCAGCGGGCGGAGGGCCGATACCGGCTGATGCCGGGAATCCTGGAGGCCCTGCGGGACCACGCCAACCCCTTCTCGATCCTCACCAAGGGCACGCTGATCCTGCGCGACCAGGAGCTGATCCGGCAGGCCGCCGAGGTCACGGAGGTGGGCGTCTCGGTCTCCGTCGGCTTCACCGACCGGGAGCTGTGGCGCACGGTGGAGCCGGGCACGCCCTCCCCCGAGCGGCGCCTGGACGTCGTGCGGACCTTCGCCGGGCACGGCATCGGTGTCGGGGTGCTGATGGCCCCGGTCATCCCGTTCCTCGGCGACCGTCCCGAGCAGCTGCGCGCCACCGTCCGGGCCATCGCGGAGGCGGGCGCGACCTCGGTGACCCCGCTGGTGCTGCACCTGCGGCCCGGCGCCCGCGAGTGGTTCCTCACCTGGCTGCACCGCCATCACCCCGGGCTCGTGGGCCGTTACGAGCGGATGTACGCGGCCGGCGCCTACGCGCCCACCTGGTACCAGCGCCGGATCACCCGTCAGGTGCACGAACTGGCGGCCGAGTTCGGCATCGGACCGGGCGGCCGGGCGGCCTCGCCGCGCCGGATCCCCGTACCGGACCACCACACGCGCGTGGCGCAGGCCGAGCAGCTCACCCTGCTGTGAGCACACCCGTTCAGCCGCATTGACGGATCGTCATATCAATGCGTCCGCCGATCGGGTCAACTCTCCGCGGAAATGGTCCCGCCGAGCCGTGCGCGGGGCACGGACGCCGTATGAACCCACGCGCAGGAACGCTGATCGCCGCTGGGGCCCTGGTCGCCGGGACGGTCACCGTCCTGCCCGGCGCCTCCGCCGCCGCGGCCACCGGTCCCGAGCCGACCACCCGCCCCGTCGCGCCGCTCACCTGGAGCGGCTGCGGCAGCAAGACGTACCCGAAGCTCCAGTGCGGCACGCTGCGGGTGCCGCTCAACCACGACGACCCGGCCGGGCGGACCATCTCCCTCGCCCTGACCCGCGTCGTGCACACCGCGAAGACCTCCCAGGGCCCGCTCCTGGTCAACCCCGGCGGCCCCGGCGGCAGCGGCCGCGGGATGGCCGGGTACGTGGCGGCGGCGCTGCCCGCGAAAGTGGCCGCGCAGTACGACGTGATCGGCTTCGACCCGCGGGGCGTCGGCAAGAGCGAACCCGCGCTGGACTGCCGCCCCGGTCACTTCGACCCGGTGCGCCCGGACTCGGTGCCGCGCGGCGCCGACGACGAGCGGGCGGGCGTCGAGCGCGCCCAGGCGTTCGCGAAGGCGTGCGGCGACAAGTACGCCGGCGTGCTGCCGTACATCGACACCGTCTCCACGGCGCGGGACATGGACTCCATCCGCGCCGCGCTCGGTGCGCCGAAGCTCAGCTACCTCGGCTACTCGTACGGCACCTACCTCGGGGCCGTGTACGCGCGGCTCTATCCCGAGCGGGTGCGCCGCATGGCCCTGGACTCCGTCGTCAACCCGCACGGCGTCTGGTACGAGGACAACATCGCGCAGGACTACGCCTTCGACGCCCGGCACAAGGACTTCATGGCCTGGGTGGCCCGCAACGACGCCACCTACCGGCTCGGCACGGCCCCGGAGGCGGTCGAGGCGTCCTGGTACGCGATGCGGGACGCGCTGCGCACCGAACCGGCCGGCGGCAAGGTCGGCCCCGGCGAGCTGGAGGACACCTTCCTGCCGGGCGGCTACTACGACGGCTACTGGCCGCGGCTCGCGGCGGCGTTCTCCGCGTACGTCGTCGACAGGGACAGCGCGCCGCTGGTGCAGGCGTACGAGGACTACGGCCAGGCGGACGCCGCCACCGACAACGGCTACTCGGTCTACACGAGCGTGCAGTGCCGGGACGCGGGCTGGCCGCGCGACTGGAGCGTGTGGCGCAAGGACAGCTGGCAGGCGCACGCCAAGGCGCCGTTCTCCACCTGGAACAACGCCTGGTACAACGCGCCGTGCGCGTTCTGGCCGGTCGACTCGCTGACCCCGCCGGACGTCACCAACGACCAGCTGCCGCCGATGCTGATCCTCCAGGCGACGGACGACGCCGCCACACCGTACGAGGGCGGGGTCGCCCTGCACCAGATGGTGCGCGGCTCCAGCCTGGTCGTCGAGCAGGGCGGCGGCAACCACGGCGTGACGCTGGCCGGCAACGACTGCATGGACGGTCACCTCGCCGCGTACCTCGCCGACGGCACGGTGCCGCGCGGCGCGGAGGGGTCGGAGGCGGACGCGGTCTGCGCGACGCTCCCCGAGCCCGTGCCGGCGAAGGCCGAGGCGACGGCGAAGGGAACGGAGAAGGGGTCGGAGAAGGCGTCCGACAAGGGGCTGGAGAAGGGGAACGCGAAGACGAAGGCGGCGGGGGCGCGGGAGGCGGGCCCGGTGTCGGGAACGACGCTGCACGGACTCCTCGGCCAGGTGCGCTGACCGCAGCCGGGCGGCGCAGCGAAGTTATCCACAGATCGACCGGGGGCGGGCCCGATTGTCAGTGGCGTGGTTCAGGATGTGAGCCATGAGTACGCATCTGACCCATGTGCCCGCCCCCGAGGGGCTCGCGCCCAGTCCGCAGTACAGCCATGTCGTGTGGGGCACCGGCCGGTTCGTGGCCGTGTCCGGCCAGCTCGCCCTGGACGCCGGGGGCGCGGTCGTCGGCGCCGGTGATCCCGTGGCGCAGGCGCGGCAGGTCTTCGGCAACGTCGGTCGCTGCCTGGCCGCGGCCGGGGCGGGTTTCGAGGACGTGGTGAAGCTGACCTACTTCGTCACGGACATGGCGCACCTGCCCGCGATCCGCGCGGCCCGCGACGCCGCGTTCGGCGGGCTGCCGCTGCCGGCCAGCTCGGCGGTCCAGGTGACCGCGCTGGTGCGGCCCGAACTCCTTCTGGAGATAGAGGCGTTCGCGCTGATACCCGAGGACCGGGACGCCGCCGGCTCCACCCGCCCCTAAGGGGTCCCGGGGGTGCCGGTGGGCGCGGCGGGCCTGGGGCAGGCGACGGTGCCGGGCTTCACCGTCAGGCTCAGCTTGGGGCTGGTGAGCAGTCCGGGGATCTGCATGTCCTGGGCGGTGCCGTTGATCGAGTCGAACTTGGCGTAGCGCGCCTGGATGCCGAAGCGGTGCTGGGGGCTGTCGAGCGGGTTGTCGACATAGGCTCCCGTGCCGTCCTTGACGGTCTTCACGTCGGCGCCGTTGACGTTGAGGTCGACGATGCCGTCCATGTCGAGCTCGCCGGTCGCGCTCCTGAGGTCGAGCACGGTGTTCTTGGTGCGGATCTCCCAGGTGCCGGGGTTGGAGTCGCCGAGCGTGAGCAGCAGCGTGTAGGTGACGCCGGCGATCTGCTGCTGCTGGCTCAGGCACAGGCCGTTGATGACGCCGTCGGCGAAGCCCATGCGGAGCACCCGCAGCGAGCCGGTGGTGCCGTCGGGGTGGACGACGGTCTGGTCGACGACGGCGGCGCCGTACTGGGTGCCGTAGAGGCTGCTGGTGGTGAAGTCGACCGGGCGGTCCTGGATGCGCAGGTCGACGGCGAGCGCGCCGCTCGTCATGGCGCCCGCGAGGGTGCCGGCCGCGAGCAGCGCGGGGAGGGCGACGGCCAGCGACCGGCGCCAGTGGGTGCGCCCCTCCCCGGGGGCCGGTGCGGCGGTCATGGGCTGGTCACCGTGATCGTGCCGGGCAGGTGGACGGGGTTGTCGGTGGAGTTGAGCGCGGCGTGGTCGTCCGTCGTGCGGATCGCGTAGATGGTGCCGCGGAAGTTCGTGGCGCCGGAGGTGAGGGGGATGATCTGGCCGAAGAAGTTGAGCAGTTCCTGCACATGGCAGGCGATGAGGAGCACGCAGATGTTGTCGATCGTGCCCCACATGACGGTGGTCTCCGCCTTGCCCGCGCTGTCGTAGCCGCCGAGCTGGCCGTCGTTCGGCACGTCGATGGTGAGGGTGTGGCCGTCGGCGCGCTGGGTCACGCTCATGTGCTTGCTGATCTTGAGCTTGCTGAAGGTGTACTTGTTCGTCGTCACCTGGCTGCCGTCGGAGAGCCGGATGACGACGCCCATCTGCACGGACAGGGAGACGGCGACCAGGCTGTCGATCCGTACGTCCAGGGGGTACGGGGAAGGGAGGAAGGGGACGCCGAGCGGGGTGACCGCCGCGGCGTTGGGCGCGGCCTGGCCCGCCCGCCCGGGCACGACGGCGGTGGCGACGGCGACCAGGAGGACCGCGGCGACGGCGAGGACGCGGTGGCGGGCCCGTACGGGCGTCACGGCCTTCGCGGGCGTCACGGCCTTCGCGGGCGTCACGGCGTCTCCTGGGCGGGGCGGGGTGCGCGGCGGGCGGCGCGGCGGGGGCGCTTGGGGCCCCAGCCGACCATCATCGAGCCGCCGAGTACGCCGAGCGCCATGCCGGCCAGGAAGCCGCCGAGGTTGGACACGACGAGCGAGACGACGGCGAGGACGACACCGATGAGACCGAAGGTGTAGCGCTGCCGGGGCGCGGCGAGCGGGATGAGGCCGCTGAGGATCATGCCGCCGCCGGTGAGATAGCCAGCCACTCCCCCGAAGCCGGTGCTGACGACCAACTGCACCGAGCTGAGCGAGAACTTGAGGACGGTCCAGCCGCCCACGACCAGCCACAGTCCGCCCCAGAACGGCCGGGTGCGCCGGAACGCCCGGAACCACCGGTGGGCCGCGACGGCGCCGGAGCGCGCCCGGCGCACGCTGTCGCTCAGCATGCCGTGGCCGTTCCGCCGACGATGCGGATCTCGAGCTGGGGCAGGACCAGGGCACCCGCGATCTCGGCGTCGTAGGCGGTGGCGTTGAGGCCGTGCAGGTTGACGGAGCTGCCGCCGGGGCCGCCGGCGGAGCCGAGTCCGAAGCCGCCGGCCTGGGCGCCGGTGAGCGGTTTGCCGTCGACGAGGACCTGCTCGGCGGACTGGCCGATGACCGCGTTCTGCAGCGTGGTCGGGCCGTAGGACTGCAGTTCGGTGGCCTGGATGAAGAGGTTGGAGGCGTCGATGTCGGTGGAGAAGGTGGCGGGCGGGGTCGCGGTGACCGGCTGGCCGGCCGTCAGGAGAAGGGAGTAGGGGAGGCCGGCGATGGACTGGTGGACGATGCCGCACAGTCCGGCGAGCCCGGCCTGGGCGAAGCCGACCCGGGCCATGCCGGTGGTGGCCGTGCTGGTGCCGTCGGGCCGGCCGACGGGCGGGGTGTTCACGATGGCGCCGAAGCCGGTGCCGGAGACGCCGTTGGAGGTGAGAGTGAAGGGCTGGCCGGTGACGCTGAAGTTGGCGGCGAGGGCGCCCTGTGCCAGGGCGGCGCCGAGCGCGCCGACGGCGAGCACGGACGGGACGAAGGCGAAGGCGCCGCGGCCCCACCGGGTGCCGCGCCGGGTGCCGTCGGCGGCCTCGGCGAGCATCGCCGCGTTCCACTCGCCGACGGACCGGGCGAGGGCCCGGCCGGCCTTGCGGGGGCTGGGGATCGCGCTCATGCGACGGCGCTCCCTTCCCGCCGGCCGGCGGTGCCGCGGGCGCGGCGCGGACGCCGGGCGCGCTTCGCGGGCTTCTCCGGCAGCCAGGAGAAGGCCATCGAGCCGCCGAGCACCGCGAGGAACATGCCGATGAACAGGCCGCCGAGGTTGGAGAGCGGGAAGGAGGCGACACCGGCGATCACGGCGAGGACGCCGGCGGTGTGCCGCTGACTGGGCAGCAGCAGGATCAGCAGCGCCATGGCCATGAGGACGACCCCGCCGGCCATGCCGGCGATGCCGCCGACGCCGATCGAGAGGATCTTGCCGAGCGGGGCCATCGGCAGGAAGAAGATGACGAAGCCGCCGAGACCGGTCCACACCGCCGCCCAGAAGGGGCGGTTGCGCCGCCAGCGCCGGAAGGCGAGCCGGGCCCGCCGTACGGCCCCGGAGGCGGGGGCGGGTTCGGTGGGAGCGGACTCGGATGCCGGATCACGGGTCAGATCGCGGGTCATGAGGGGCCTCGCAGCGGTCGGTGGTGTGGTAGCAAGGTGGGCGCGGGGCGCCGCGTCCCGTGCGGCGCCCCGGCCCGTCGTGCCGGTCGTGCGGTGGTGCCGTGCCGTGCGGTGGTGCCATGCCGTGCCGTGGTGCGGCCGTGCCGTGGTGCGGTGGTTCAGGCGGTGCGAGTGGTGCCCGTGGGGGGTGCGGAGGGAACTGCTCAGCAGCTCGTGTTGCCCGAGGCGATGTCGATGGCGAGGTCCGGCAGGGTGATCGCGCCGGCGATGGTCGCGCCGTTGGCATCGGCCTTCAGGCTCTCGATGGTGGTGCGGCCGCCGGTGGCGTCGAGACCGAACTGGCCCGCCGAACCGTCGGTGACACCGGTGCCCTTGATGCCGTTGCCGTCGGCGGCGGCGCCGATCACGTTGGGCGTGGTGGCGGTGGCGTTGAGCGTGGCCTTGCCGGCCTTCACGGACTGGGCGTCCAGGATCAGCTTCTGCGCCTGAAGGCCCTGGCCGGCGGCGAGCTGGTCCGGGGTGAGCGGCGTCGCCGCGGCCGGCGAGGAGATGTTCAGCGACCAGGTGCCGAGCGTGCCGACGACCGGCAGGTTGACCGACTGGGTCGCGTGGACGCAAAGCCCGTCCAGGCCGGCCTGGGCGATACCGACCTCGGCCGCGCCCTTCGCGCCACCCGCGTCGACGGTGTGCATGACCGCGCCGATACCGCTCGGCGCCGCCATCGTCTTCGAGGTGAGGGTGAAGGGGACGCTGGTCAGCGACAGGTTCGCGGCCAGGGCGCCCTGGACCATCGCCGTCGCCATCCCGGCGACGGCCACGGTGGCCGGCAGCGCCAGGAAGACGGATCTGCGCCAGCGGGTGACGCCTCTGGTCTCCGTGGTCGCTCTGATCTCGCCGGTCTCTCTGGTCTCTCTGGTCTCTTCGGACATGTGCCTTCTCCAACCGTCGTCCCGCGCGGTGCGCGGAGAGGGATACGGGGGTGTGTCACGGCCGTGACACTGCGTGGCCACTTGTTCGAGAATTGGACACTATTAGAGGATGTGTCAACAGTCTGGACAGAGAGAGCGGAAAATTGCTCTCCACTACCCTGTGCCGATGGCCAGGTTCAGGGAGACGGTGCGCACGCTGCTGCGCGAACGCCTGTTGGACGCCGCGTACGAACTCGTCGCGGAGCGCGGGTTCGACAAGCTCCGCATGGCACACATCGCCGGTGCCGTGGGCGTGAGCCGGCAGACGCTGTACTCCGAGTTCCCGTCCAGGGAAGCGGTGGGCGAGGCGCTGTTCCAGCGGGAGTTGGAGCGCTGCCTGGTCGGCATCCAGGCCTCGCTCGACGGACACCGTGACGACCTGCGCGAGGCGGTCACGGCAGCCGTCGACTTCACCCTCACCCTCGCCGCCCGCAACCCGCTGGTGAGGGCGATGCTCACCAGCGCCCGTGACGACGGACTGCTCCCCTATCTGACGACCCGCTCCCAGACGGCCTTCACCACCGCGTCGGCGATGGCGGACGGGTACGTGGCCGAGGCGTGGCCGGCCGTCGACCCGGTCGCGCGCGGCCTCGCGGTCGACACCGCCGTACGCCTGACGGCCAGCCACATCGTCCAGGCGGCCGGCTCACCACGGGAGTCGGCCGACCGGATCGCGGACGTCTTCCTGCGCATCGCACTCAGCACGGGGAAGGAAACGCTCACCTCCTGAACCGGACTCAGGACTCAGGGCCCGGGCCCGGGTGCCGGCCCCGACGTCGGACCCACCCCGGGCCCAGCTCCCGCCTCGGACTTGGGCCCGGGCCCCGCCCCGGACCCGGGTCCGGCTCCCGGCACCGTGCCCCGGCTCTCCTCCAGGACCGGGCGGGCGCCCAGTTGCGCCGAGGCCGGTACGAGGGCGCCGCGCAGGCCCACCCGGCCCTCGACCCGGTCGATCTCGCCCCAGCCGAAGGCGCGGGAGTCGTCGGAGAGGTCGGGATTGTCGCCCAGATAGAAGAAGGACCCGGCCGGGACTGTCCGCAGCGCGGCCCGGGCCGAGCGGGTGCCGTCCTCGGCGCAGCAGTTCCCGGTCCGCCGCGCCTGCGCGATCCACTGGCCCGCCGTCACCCGGTAGACCGGGCCGCGGCCCCGCTCCTGGAGGAGGACCTGGAAGGGGTCCTGGGCGGTGGACACGATGGCGATCCGGTCGCCGGGCAGTGCGATCACCCGCTTCACCAGCAGGGCGTTCTGGTGGCGCGAGCGCAGCAGCACCACGTCGAACCGGTGCACCTCGCCCGCCGAACCGGGAACGGCGAGCAGCCGGTCGCCGTCATGCAGGGTGGGTGCCATGCTCGACCCCTCCACCTTGACGCTCAGCGCCGTCACCGCGACGGCCACGAGCAGGCAGAGGAGGACGAGCCCGCCGAGGGCGGCGAGGACCGCCCGTCGGACGTTCATCTTCGGGGGCCCGGCGGCCGGACGGCACCGGCGGCGGGCGGGCAGTTCGCTTCCATGGCGGGGACGGTAAGGCCGACGGCCATGGTCCGCTGTGACCGTACCGCTCAGCATGCGGGGTACGGAGAGGATGACCGCGCCCACGGAAGCCGGGGACCGGAAACTGAAGGGTGAAAGGGGAACGCACGTGATCGTCTTTGTGCTGGCCGGGTTGATCGCGCTCGCCGCCGCCGGCTGCGCCTGCGTGGTCTGGGCCGCGCGTGGCGGCCCGCGCTGGGTGCGCGGGGTGTCCATGGCGACGCTGGCGGCCGGCGAGCTGGCACGCGGCGCGCTGCGGACGGGCCGCCGGCAGGGATCGGGCGGCGACGACGGCGACTAGGGCCTGTCCGGCGGATCAGGGTCGGACAGGTCGCGGCGTCTGGTGCGGTGCATGGCAAGGCGCCGGAGTGCGCCTTGATAGCGGAGCTGTTCAGGCATGTCGGCAACGCGGCCAGGCGCCGTGCCAGGCGTCGCGGCCCCGGCCATGATCCGCCGGACAGGCTCTAGACCGCCGCGGGAGCCGAGCCGCCGGCCGGAACGGCGCACGAGAGACCGGCCGAGACGGTGGCCGGAACACCGGACGACACGCCTGCCGAGGCCGCGGCCGGCCGCCCGACGGCCGCCGTGAGGCCGCCCACCGCCTCCGGCTCCCCTGCCGCCCCCTCGTTCCCGCACTCCCCTACCTCCGGCTCCCGCACATCGCCCTGCCGCTGGTACGCCCTCGGCGTCGACCCGGTCCAGCGGCGGAACGCCCGGTGGAAGGCGCTCGGTTCGGAGAAGCCGAGGCGCTGGGAGAGGCCTTCGATGGAGAGGGAGCCGCGGGTGAGCGCGGCGATGGCGTGGTCGCGTCGCACCTGGTCGCGCAGTCGCTGGTACGAGGTGCCCTCGGCGGCCAGCCTGCGGCGCAGCGTCTGCGGGCTGATGGCCAGGCGGTAGGCGATCTCCTCGGGCGGGGGCACGGGTCCGGCGGGGAGGGCGGCGAAGATCAGGTGTCGTACGCGGGTGGTGACCGTGCGGGTGCCGCGGTCGTCGCGGCAGACGAGGACGTCGGTGGTGATCCGGCGGAGCAGCGCGTGCAGGGCCGCCGCGTCCCGGCAGACCGGGGCATCGAGGTCGGCCCGGTCGAAGACGGCGGCGGTGCGGGGCGCGCCGAAGACGCAGGGGGCGCGGAAGAGCAGCGCGTACTCGTGGGCGTGCCGGGGTTCGGGGTAGCCGAACTCGACGCGGCGCAGCCCGAGTCGGCGGCCGATGAGCCAGCCGGCGAAGCGCTGGGCGACGACGACGGTGGTCTCGGCGCCGAAGCGCAGGGGGTCGTCGTAGCCGGAGACGTCGAACTCGATCCACGCCTCGTCCGTGAACTCGCCCACGGGCGCGCCTGGTTCGACGAGCTGGAAGCGCGGTCCGGCCGGGAGGAGTCCGTAGAAGCGCTGGGCGCGGTGGAGGGCCTCGCGCAGGTCGCGGCTGCCGTGGACGACGAGTTCGGCCATCGTGGCGAAGGTGCCGAAGCGGCTGGGCGCCTCGCCGAAGCCGATGAGTTCGTCGTCGAGGCGGCGCCAGAGCGTGCCGACGAGCCGGCCGAAGCGGCGGGCCGGCACCCGGGCGGGCAGTTCGGCGGGCAGGCCGGACCGGGCGAGCAGGGGCGCGGGGTCGACGCCGTGACGCCGGGCGGCGAGCAGGACGGCGCGTACGTGGTGGGAACTGACCGACAGGGCAGGCAGCGCGGGCGGGGTAGCAGGGGGCATGTCACGCCTCCGCTTGGCGAAAACAGGGACGAGTGAGCGGTGGCGCCACTGTAATAAAAAGTGTCAATAACGAAACCCGCCCCGTCGCCAACGGGACGCACATCACAACGCCCGGGCTCCCACACGCCCGAGCCGCTGCACGCCCGAGCCGCCGCACGGCCCGGCCCCACACGCCCCAGCCGCTACACGCCCAGGCCGCCACACGCCCAAGCCACCGCACGCCCGAGCCGCCACAAGGACCCGCCCGTCACAGGGCCCTGCCCGCCGCAAGGCCCCACCCGTCACAAGGACTTGGCCATGACCACCTCCTCCCCGCCCTCCTCCACCACGGCGAAGCCGTGCCGCCGGTACAGCGCGGCGGCCGGGGCGTTGCCCGGAAGCACCCCGAGCGTCAGCCGCGTCGCGCCCGCCGCCCTGGCCCACTCCTCGACCGCCGCGATCAGCCGTTCGCCGAGGCCACGGCCCCGTACCCGCGGACTCACCCACACCGACCGCAGTTCGCACGTGCCGGCCTCGGTTCCGGGCATCCCCGCGGCGACGCCCACCACCTCACTCCCGATCAGCGCGACGACGTTGTACGCGTCCGGCATCGCGAGCCGCTCGCGCCAGCGCGCCTCGCCGCCGTTCTCCCAGTCCGCGAGCCGGGCCTTGAAGGCCCGCGGCGACTCGCCGAGCGCCGCGAGCCGGGCCGCCCGCCACACCTCCCAGTCGCCGGCCCCCACCACCCGCAGGCTCACCGCGTCCGGCCCCTCCAGCGCGGCCAGCGCCTCCCGCGCCGCTTCCCCGAACATCGGGTGCGGCAGCGCCGCCCGGAGGACCTCGCGGGCGGCCGGGTCGCCGAGTTCGCCCAGGCCCTCGACGCAAGCGAGGCCGACGCGCCAGTGCGGGTCGCCCGCGGCGAGGCGGCGGCGCAGGACGGTGACGAGGGCGGGGGCGCTCTCGGGGGCGCCGAGCCGGGTCAGCAGACGGACCGGCAGCAGGGCGTAGGCGGCGCGGAGTTCGTTGGTGGCGAGCGCGGCGGCGGCGCGGGCGGTGCGCGGGTCGCCGAGCCGGGTCAGGGCGTGGGCGGCGGAGACGCAGCGCTCGGGGTCGCGGTGGTTGAGGAAGAGCACCAGGGACTCGAAGGCACGGGAGTCGCCGGCGAGGCCGAGCCGGAACGCGGCGATCTCGCGGGCCCACAGCGGCTGCCCCGGCGCGGTGAGGAGCCGGTGGAGTTCCTCCGTACCGACGGGCCCGGCGAGTTCTTCGAATGCCGCCGGGACCGCTTCACCTCCATTCCCGATCTCTTCCCGCAAACGATCGATCATCGAGCAGAATTCGGGGTCCGCAGCGAAATTCATATTCCGAAGACTATCCGCGACCCAGATCACACATTCCCCAACTTCCGAGGACTGGCGCGCTCGTTACCGGGCAGTTAATCTCAGGTGAGCGGGCCACCCCCCGCACACCATCACGTCGGCCTGGTGACGCAGCCGTCGTGAAGCCTTTCGGTTCGGCAGTTTCGATGTGACTCCGGGACAGAGTCCATCGCCCCCTTTTCCCGCGCCTTCCCTCATGGCGTGCCCTTTGCGCCTGCTCTTTCGCGCAGTCGCGGTCCGTGCACTCGCGCACCCGTGCACCGTGCACGCACGTGTCCGCGCACCCGCGCCGCTCGCGCACCTGCCTTCAGTCGTCACTCTTCCTCTCAGGAGTCCCCTGATGGACACCCCTCTCTCCACCATCGCCGTCGTCGGTCTCGGCACCATGGGCACCGGCATCGCCGACGTCCTGGCCCGGGCCGGCCGCGAGGTCATCGGCATCGACATCAGCGAGAACGCGGCCGCCCAGGCCGTCTCCGCCCTGGAGGCCTCGACGGCCCGCGCGGTGGCCCGCGAGCGGATCACCGAGGAGGAGCGACAGGACGTGCTCGCCCGGTTCCGCACCTACTCGGACCTGCAGGCGGCCGCCGGCGCCGACCTCGTCATCGAGGTCGTGCCCGAGTCGTACGAGACGAAGCAGGAGGTCTTCCGGGCCCTCGACACGATCGTCCGGCCCGACGCGATCATCGCCACCGGCACCAACGCGCTCTCGGTGACCCGGCTCGCCGCCGACTCCGCGCACCCCGAGCGGGTGCTCGGCCTGCACTTCTTCACGCCCGTCCAGGCGATGAAGCTGGTCGAGGTCGTCTCCTCCGTCCTCACCGACCCGCGCGCCGTCGAGGCCGTCACCCGGCTCGCGCAGGAGCTCGGCAAGGAGCCCGTCGCGGTCGGCGACCGGCCCGGCTTCGTCGCCGACGGCCTGCTCTTCGGCTACCTCAACCAGGCCGCCGCGATGTACGAGGCCAAGTACGCCTCCCGCGAGGACATCGACGCGGCCATGCAGCTGGGCTGCGGTCTGCCGATGGGCCCGCTGGCGCTGCTCGACCTGATCGGCATCGACACCGCCCGTACCGTCCTGGACGCCATGTACGCCTCCTCGCACGACCGGCTGCACGCCCCGGCGCCGATCCTGGGCCAGCTCAGCGAGGCGGGGCTGACCGGCCGCAAGGCGGGCCGCGGCTTCTACACGTACGAGGCGCCGGGCTCGGCCACCGTGGTCCGCGACGCGCAGACCCCGCTCGCCGCGGCGGCCGGCGGCGAGACCCGCGAGGTCCGCACGGTCGGTGTCGCCGGCTCCGGCACCATGGCCTCCGGCATCGCCGAGGTCTTCGCGAAGGCCGGTTACGAGGTCGTGCTCGCCGCCCGCTCGCAGGAGAAGGCGGACACCGCCAAGGCCCGGATCGCCAAGTCCCTGGCCCGCTCGGTCGACAAGGGCCGGATGACCGGTGAGGCGCGCGACGAGACGCTGGCCCGGATCGTCCCGGCCGGCTCGGTCGACGCCTTCGCGGACGTGGACCTGGCGGTCGAGGCGGTGGCCGAGGACCTGGCGGTCAAGCAGGAGCTGTTCGCCCGCCTGGACAAGATCTGCAAGCCGGGCGCGGTGCTCGCCACCACGACCTCCTCGCTGCCGGTCGTCGCCTGCGCGAAGGCGACGAACCGCCCGCAGGACGTCATCGGCATGCACTTCTTCAACCCGGCGCCCGCCATGAAGCTGGTGGAGATCGTCCGTACGGTGCTGACCGCCGACGACGTGCACGCCACCGTCCGCGAGGTCACCGCGAAGATCCGCAAGCACGGCGTGGACTGCGGCGACCGGGCCGGCTTCATCGTGAACGCGCTGCTCTTCCCGTACCTCAACAACGCGATCAAGATGGTCCAGGAGCACTACGCCACGCTGGACGACATCGACGCGGCGATGAAGCTGGGCGGCGGCTACCCGATGGGCCCGTTCGAGCTGCTCGACGTGGTCGGCCTGGACGTCTCGCTGGCGATCGAGAAGGTGCTGCACCGCGAGTTCCGCGACCCGGGTCTCGCCCCGGCGCCGCTCCTGGAGCACCTGGTGGCCGCGGGCTGCCTCGGCCGCAAGACGGGCCGCGGCTTCCGCGAATATGCCCGCCGCTGAGCCCCACCCGGAGCCGTACGGGGGGTGGGGAGGGCTGCTCAGCCCGTCGGGCACCACCGGTGCCGGGCCGGGCTCCCCTCCCCCACCTGGGCACACTCCCGGCGCGATGCAGTACGTTCGGGACATGTCCAAGGCCGCGAAGACACCCCGTGCCACGTCCACGTCCGACGCCCCGGAGAGCGCGGCGGGGACCCGTGCCGCCGCGCAGCGGCTGAAAATGCGCCGGGAACTGGCCACCGCGGCCATGGAGCTCTTCGCCACGAAGGGGTACGAAGCCACCACCGTCGACGAGATCGCGGCGGCGGCCGGGGTGGCCCGCCGGACCTTCTTCCGGCACTTCCGCTCCAAGGAAGAGGCGATCTTCCCGGACCACGACGACACCCTGGTGCGCGCGGAGGCGGTGCTCAACGCCGCCCCGCCGCACGAGCACCCGCTCGACACGGTGTGCCGGGGCATCAAGGAGGTCATGAAGATGTACGCGGGCTCGCCCGCGGTCTCCGTGGCCCGCTACCGGCTGACGCGTGAGGTGCCGACGCTGCGCGAGCGCGAGATCGCCTCGGTGGCCCGCTACGAGCGTCTGTTCACCCGTTATCTGCTCGGGCACTTCGACGAGCGCGACCACCACGACGGCAACGACGACCCGCTGCTCGCCGAGGTGGCCGCCTCCGCGGTGGTCACCGCGCACAACCACGTGCTGCGCCGCTGGCTGCGGGCCGGCGGGCAGGGCGACGTGGAGGCGCAGCTCGACCACGCCTTCGCGATCGTCCGGGACACCTTCGGCTCGGGCATAGGCGCCCGGCCGGTACCCGCGGGCACCGGCCAGGCCGACGCGGCCCCGGAGCCGGCTCCGGTCGCCGCGACCGCCTCCACGAGGGGCGACGTGGTGGTCGCCGTCGCCCGGACGGACGCACCCCTGGACGAGGTCATGCGCACCATCCAGCAGGCGCTCAAGAAGGCCTGAGCACCACCCCGAACGACCTCACAGCCGCCTCACAGCGAGGGCCGCTCCCGGATTCCGGGAGCGGCCCTCGCTGCATATGCCCAGTTCAGAGGCATTTTCGATCGATCATCGCTCATCCGTGACCACCAGATTGCATCTGAGTGAAATTGTTGGCACGGAGTGCCTTGTCAGGTGACACGGCGTGCCATACGTTGAGAGTGTCCGGGCGGCCGGCGCGCAGAGATCACCTCGTGCGCCGGCTGTCCCCACAAGCGATCCTGCTCGTGCGCCCGGACGCCTGCGTCACAGGCACCCTCGCGCCACACCACCGGCGCCGCCACCGCACCACCGAGCCGAACCGACGGCACACCTCCACAGCAGCAACCCCGACGTATCCCTCAGCGCGTCCTCGCCGGACGCCGCACCGCCGGAGGCATCCCGTGAAGGACATCCTGGACGCGATCCAGTCGCCCGACTCCACGTCGGCCGACTTCGCCAACATCAAGCTCCCCGAGTCGTACCGCGCCGTGACCGTCCACAAGGACGAGCAGGAGATGTTCGCCGGGCTCGAGAGCCGCGACAAGGACCCGCGCAAGTCGCTCCACCTGGACGACGTGCCCCTGCCCGAGCTCGGCCCGGGCGAGGCCCTGGTCGCCGTGATGGCCAGCTCCGTGAACTACAACTCGGTCTGGACCTCGATCTTCGAGCCCGTCTCGACCTTCGGCTTCCTGGAGCGCTACGGCCGTCTGTCGGAGCTCAGCAAGCGCCACGACCTGCCGTACCACGTCATCGGCTCCGACCTCGCGGGCGTCGTGCTGCGCACCGGCCCGGGCGTCAACTCCTGGAAGCCCGGCGACGAGGTCGTCGCGCACTGCCTGAGCGTCGAGCTGGAGTCCTCCGACGGCCACAACGACACGATGCTCGACCCCGAGCAGCGCATCTGGGGCTTCGAGACCAACTTCGGCGGCCTCGCCGAGATCGCGCTCGTCAAGTCCAACCAGCTGATGCCGAAGCCCGGCCACCTCAGCTGGGAGGAGGCCGCGGCCCCGGGCCTGGTCAACTCCACCGCGTACCGCCAGCTGGTCTCCAACAACGGCGCCGGCATGAAGCAGGGCGACAACGTCCTGATCTGGGGCGCCAGCGGCGGCCTCGGCTCGTACGCCACCCAGTTCGCCCTGGCCGGCGGCGCCAACCCGATCTGCGTCGTCTCCTCCCCCGAGAAGGCCGACATCTGCCGGTCCATGGGCGCCGAGGCGGTCATCGACCGCAACGCCGAGGGCTACAAGTTCTGGAAGGACGAGAACACCCAGGACCCGCGCGAGTGGAAGCGCTTCGGCTCCAAGATCCGTGAGCTGACCGGCGGCGAGGACATCGACATCGTCTTCGAGCACCCGGGCCGCGAGACCTTCGGCGCCTCCGTGTACGTCACCCGCAAGGGCGGCACCATCACCACCTGCGCCTCGACCTCGGGCTACATGCACCAGTACGACAACCGCTACCTGTGGATGTCGCTGAAGCGGATCATCGGCTCGCACTTCGCCAACTACCGCGAGGCGTGGGAGGCCAACCGCCTGATCGCCAAGGGCAAGATCCACCCGACGCTCTCCAAGGTCTACTCCCTGGAGGAGACCGGCCAGGCCGCCTTCGACGTGCACCGCAACCTGCACCAGGGCAAGGTCGGCGTGCTCGCCCTCGCGCCCGAGGAGGGCCTCGGCGTCCGCGACCACGAGCTGCGCGCGAAGCACATCGACGGCATCAACCGCTTCCGCAACATCTAACATCCGACTCAGGGACCACAGATGACAGAGCGTCAGAAGGACCGGCCGTGGCTCATGCGGACCTACGCCGGTCACTCCACCGCCGAGGCGTCGAACGAGCTCTACCGGCGCAACCTGGCCAAGGGCCAGACCGGACTCTCGGTCGCGTTCGACCTGCCCACGCAGACCGGCTACGACCCCGACCACGTCCTCGCCCGCGGCGAGGTCGGCAGGGTCGGCGTGCCCGTCTCGCACCTCGGTGACATGCGGCGGCTGTTCCAGGACATCCCCCTGGAGCAGATGAACACCTCCATGACCATCAACGCCACCGCCATGTGGCTGCTGGCGCTCTACCAGGTGGTCGCCGAGGAGCAGGGTGCGGACGTCACCAAGCTCCAGGGCACCACCCAGAACGACATCGTGAAGGAGTACCTGTCGCGCGGGACGCACGTCTTCCCGCCCGGCCCGTCGCTCCGCCTCACGACCGACATGATCGCGTACACGGTCAACCACATGCCCAAGTGGAACCCGATCAACATCTGCAGCTACCACCTGCAGGAGGCCGGGGCCACGCCGGTCCAGGAGATCGCGTACGCCATGTCGACGGCCATCGCCGTCCTCGACGCCGTCCGCGACTCGGGGCAGGTCCCCGAGGAGCGGTTCGGCGAGGTCGTCGCCCGCATCTCGTTCTTCGTGAACGCCGGCGTCCGCTTCATCGAGGAGATGTGCAAGATGCGCGCCTTCGGCCGCATCTGGGACACCGTCACCCGCGAGCGGTACGGCATCGAGGACGCCAAGCAGCGCCGATTCCGCTACGGCGTGCAGGTCAACTCGCTCGGTCTGACCGAGGCCCAGCCGGAGAACAACGTCCAGCGCATCGTCCTGGAGATGCTGGCCGTCACCCTCTCCAAGGACGCCCGCGCCCGCGCCGTGCAGCTCCCGGCCTGGAACGAGGCGCTCGGCCTGCCGCGCCCCTGGGACCAGCAGTGGTCGCTGCGCATCCAGCAGGTGCTCGCCCACGAGTCCGACCTGCTGGAGTACGAGGACATCTTCGCCGGCTCGCACGTCATCGAGGCCAAGGTGGACGCCCTGGTCGCCGAGTGCATGACGGAGATCGACCGGATCCAGGAGATGGGCGGCGCGATGGCGGCCGTCGAGTCCGGCTACCTCAAGGCGCAGCTGGTCTCCTCGCACGCCGAGCGGCGGGCCCGGATCGAGTCCGGCGAGGACAAGATCATCGGCGTCAACATCTTCGAGACGACCGAGCCGAACCCGCTCACCGCCGACCTGGACACCGCGATCCAGACGGTCGACCCGGCCGTCGAGGCCCGGGTCGTCGGCGCCCTCGGCACCTGGCGGGACACCCGCTACCAGCCGCCGTTCAACCACCCGCGGCCGTGCAAGGCCCTGGAGCGGCTGAAGGAGGCCGCGAAGGGCACCGGCAACCTCATGGAGGCCACCCTGGAGTGCGCCCGCGCGGGCGTCACGACCGGCGAGTGGGCCGGCGCGCTGCGCGAGGTCTTCGGCGAGTTCCGCGCCCCGACCGGCGTGTCCTCCGCTCCGGTGGCCGTGCCGGCCGAGGCGGGCTCCCCGCTGGCCGAGGTGCGCCGCAAGGTGGAGCTCACCGCCCGGGACCTGGGCGTCGGCAAGCTGCGGTTCCTGGTCGGCAAGCCGGGCCTGGACGGGCACTCCAACGGCGCCGAGCAGATCGCCGTACGCGCCCGTGACGCCGGGTTCGAGGTGGTCTACCAGGGCATCCGGCTGACGCCCGAGCAGATCGTCGACGCGGCCCTGGAGGAGGACGTGCACGCGGTCGGCCTGTCGATCCTGTCCGGCTCGCACGCCCAGCTCGTGCCGGACGTCCTGGACCGCCTCAAGGACGCGGGCGCGGCCGACATCCCGGTCGTCGTCGGCGGGATCATCCCGAACGCGGACGCCGAGGAGCTCCGGGCGGCCGGTGTGGCCGCCGTCTTCACCCCGAAGGACTTCGGTATCACCGGGATCATCGGCCGTATCGTCGACGAGATCCGCAAAGCGAACCAGCTCGACCCCCTGGAGGTCCCCGCATGACCACGCCCGCTTCCCCCGTGAACCGGCTGCGCCCCCGCCGTTCCTGCCTGGCGGTCCCCGGCTCCAACCCGCGCTTCCTGGAGAAGGCCCAGGGCCTCGCCGCCGACCAGGTCTTCCTGGACCTGGAGGACGCCTGCGCGCCGCTGGCCAAGCCGGAGGCCCGGCACACCATCGTGAAGTTCCTCAACGAGGGCGACTGGACCGGCAAGACCCGCGTGGTCCGCGTGAACGACTGGACGACCCACTGGACGTACCGTGACGTCGTCACCGTCGTCGAGGGCGCCGGCCAGAACCTCGACTGCATCATGCTGCCGAAGGTGCAGAACGCCGAGCAGATCGTCGCGCTCGACCTGCTGCTCACCCAGATCGAGAAGACCATGGGCTTCGAGGTCGGCAAGATCGGCATCGAGGCGCAGATCGAGAACGCCCAGGGGCTCACCCAGGTCAACGCGATCGCCCAGGCGTCGCAGCGCGTCGAGACGATCATCTTCGGCCCGGCCGACTTCATGGCCTCCATCAACATGAAGTCGCTGGTCGTCGGCGAGCAGCCGCCCGGCTACCCGGCGGACGCCTACCACCACATCCTGATGAGCATCCTGATGGCCGCCCGCGCCAACAACCTGCAGGCGATCGACGGCCCGTACCTCCAGATCCGCAACCAGGAGGGCTACCGCGCGGTCGCGCAGCGCGCCGCCGCCCTCGGCTTCGACGGCAAGTGGGTGCTGCACCCGGACCAGGTCGCCGCCGCGAACGAGATCTTCTCGCCCTCGCAGGAGGACTTCGACCACGCCGAGCTGATCCTCGACGCGTACGACTACTACACGTCCGAGGCCGGCGGGAAGAAGGGCTCCGCGATGCTCGGCGACGAGATGATCGACGAGGCCTCCCGCAAGATGGCGCTGGTCATCTCCGGCAAGGGCCGGGCCGCCGGTATGCAGCGCACCACGAAGTTCGAGATTCCGGAGGCTTGATCCCGATGCAGTTCGGCCGCACCTACGAAGAGTTCGAGATCGGCGCCGTCTACAAGCACTGGCCCGGAAAGACGGTCACCGAGTACGACGACCATCTTTTCTGTCTGCTGACGATGAACCACCACCCGCTTCACATGGACGTGAATTACGCGGAGAACACGACGGACTTCAAGAAGAACGTCGTCGTCGGCAACTACATCTACTCGCTGCTGCTCGGCATGTCCGTGCCGGACGTCTCCGGAAAGGCCATCGCCAACCTGGAGATCGAGTCGCTGCGGCACGTGGCGCCGACCTTCCACGGCGACACCATCTACGGCGAGACCACGGTCCTCGACAAGACGCCGTCGAAGTCGAAGAGCGACCGCGGCATCGTCTACGTCGAGACCAAGGGCTACAAGCAGGACGGGACGCTGGTGTGCGTCTTCCGCCGCAAGGTGATGGTCCCGACCGCCGAGTACACCGACGCGCGCGGCGGCGAGCAGCCCGGCCGCCCGGAGCTGAAGGAACAGGGGAAGTAGTCATGGCGCGACTCGCCCAGACCCACGGTCTGACCGACGTCCAGCAGGAGATCCTGGCCACGGTCCGCGACTTCGTCGACAAGGAGATCATCCCGGTCGCCACGGAGCTGGAGCACCGTGACGAGTACCCGCAGCAGATCGTGGACGGGCTCAAGGAGCTCGGCGTCTTCGGTCTGATGATCCCCGAGGAGTACGGGGGCCTCGGTGAGTCGCTGCTCACCTACGCGCTGTGCGTGGAGGAGATCGCGCGCGGCTGGATGTCGGTGTCCGGCATCATCAACACGCACTTCATCGTCGCGTACATGCTGAAGCAGCACGGCACCCAGGAGCAGAAGGAGTACTTCCTTCCGCGGATGGCGGCCGGCGAGACGCGCGGCGCGTTCTCGATGTCGGAGCCGGGTCTCGGCTCGGACGTGTCGGCGATCACGTCGAAGGCGGTCAAGGACGGCGACGAGTACGTCCTGAACGGCCAGAAGATGTGGCTGACCAACGGCGGCACGTCAACGCTGGTCGCGGTCCTCGTCCGAAGTGACGAAGGCCACCCCGAGGGCACCGCCCCGCACAAGTCGATGACGACCTTCCTCGTCGAGAAGGAGCCCGGCTTCGGAGAGGTCCGCCCGGGCCTCACCATTCCCGGCAAGATCGACAAGATGGGCTACAAGGGCGTCGACACGACCGAGCTCATCATGGACGGACTGCGCATTCCGGCCAATCGGGTTCTGGGCGGGGTCACCGGCCGAGGGTTTTACCAAATGATGGACGGTGTCGAGGTCGGCCGCGTGAACGTGGCGGCCCGTGGCTGCGGCGTCGCGCAGCGTGCTTTCGAGCTGGGTGTCCAGTATGCCCAGCAGCGTCACACTTTCGGCAAGCCGATCGCCCAGCACCAGGCGATTCAGTTCAAGCTGGCCGAAATGGCTACCAAGGTCGAGGCCGCTCATGCCATGATGGTGAACGCAGCACGCAAAAAGGACTCTGGGGAACGAAACGACCTCGAAGCAGGGATGGCGAAGTACCTCGCCTCCGAGTACTGCAAGGAGGTCGTCGAGGACGCCTTCCGCATTCACGGCGGCTACGGCTTCTCCAAGGAGTACGAGATCGAGCGCCTCTACCGCGAGGCGCCGATGCTGCTGATCGGCGAAGGTACCGCCGAGATCCAGAAAATGATCATTGGTCGTCGGCTGCTCGAGGAGTACCGATTCCAGGGTTGATTGTCGCTTTTGAGTCGGTTTGGCCGCGAAGAAGATCACACCCTGTGTTCGTCTTCCGGCCGCCGACTCGGCTTCTGGCTTGCCCAGTTGCGGCTCGCAACCGATAGCATCGCCGGAAAGCCGCCGTCCCCCGTTGCCAGTGCGGCATCATCCGCTACGAAGGTCATCCATGCCCCACAGCCAAACCTCTGCACACCGCGACAGCCTCAAGGGCGTACGCATCGCACGCGGAGCATCGCCGTGGCTTCTGCCGACCGTCGCCACCGCGGCGCTGAGCCTCGCGCGCGCGGGCAAGTCCAAGCGCGCCCGTGCCGTCGCCGTGCCGGCCACCGCTCTCGCGGCCGGCATGCTGTGGTTCTTCCGCGACCCCGAGCGCGAGATCGCTCAGGGCCGGGTCATCTCGCCCGCCGACGGTGTGGTGCAGAGCATCATGCCGTGGAAGGACGGCCGCACCCGGGTCGCCATCTTCATGAGCCCGCTGAACGTCCACGTCAACCGCGCGCCCCTGGCGGGCACGGTGACGTCCGTGGAGCACGTCCCCGGTGGCTTCGTGCCGGCGTTCAACAAGGAGAGCGAGAACAACGAGCGCGTTGTCTGGCACTTCGACACCGAGCTCGGCGACATCGAGATGGTGCAGATCGCGGGCGCCGTGGCGCGGCGGATCGTGCCGTACATCCCGCAGGGGACGAAGGTCGAGCAGGGTGACCGGATCGGCCTGATCCGCTTCGGTTCGCGGGTCGACATCTACCTTCCGGAAGGTGTCGAGGTCGCCGTCGAGGTCGGTCAGGCCACGACCGCGGGGGTGACTCGCATTGACCGTGATTGATCCCGACACACGGGCGGCCGACTGGGCCGCCGACGAGGCGGCGGAGGCCGCCGACGAGGCCGAGGAGATGCCGCTGTCGCTGAGGCTGTCCATAGCGGACGCCCTCACGCTCGGTAACGCCACCTGTGGCTTCATGGCGGTGTACTTCACCACCACCGGCATCCTCATCCCGCACCTGACCGGCAGCGGCATGGAGACCGGCATGGCGCGGCACTCCGCCGCGACCGCCGTGATCCTGATGCTGGGCGCGGCGATCTTCGACCTCTTCGACGGGATCGTGGCCCGCAAGCTGCGCAGCTCGCCGATGGGCGCCGAGCTCGACAACCTCTCGGACCTGATCAGCTTCGGTCTGGCCCCGGCGTACTTCGTGCTCGTCTACGGCATGGTCGCGGACGACGCGCACCAGAAGGTCTCGGCGGTGGCCGCGATCGTGGTGCTGCTCGCGGTGGTGCTGCGGCTGGCGCGCTTCTCGTGCGTGACGATGAAGGACGGCATGTTCCAGGGCATGCCGAGCCCCTTCGGCGCGCTGACGGTCGTCTCGATCATCCTGCTCGAGCTGCCGTTCATCCCGACCCTGCTCGCGATCATCGGCACGGCGTGGCTGATGGTGAGCCGCGTGGAGTACCCGAAGCCGCGGGGTGTCCTCGCGGCCGCGATGCTCAGCTGGATCGTCGGGGCGATGGCGATGCTGGTCGCGTGGGCGTTCGACGCCCCGGGCGGGCAGTTCCTGCTCCAGGCCGGCTGCGCCCTCCAGGTGGTCCTGGGCGCCGTGATCCCCCTCTTCGCGACGGCCCGGCGAGTGAACACCTTCCGCGACAACCGCCGCGAGAGCCGCGAGGCGCGCGAGGCGCAGGCGGCACAGCTGCGATAGGCGCTGCGAGATACGAGAAGGGCCCCGGACGCGAGAAGCGTCCGGGGCCCTTTCGTGTACGGACCCCGGGTGCGCGGGGCCGAAGGGCGCCGGGACCGAAGTGTGCGGCACCTGGGTGTACGGGGCTCAGCCCAGCCGTTTGTAGTACAGGGTCGTCGCACACAGCGTGCCGGCCGGATCGGCGGCGTAGTCCGGTATGGTGCCGGCGACCGTCCAGCCGCATCCCTGGTAGAGCCGTTCGGCAGGGCTGTCGGTCTGGGTGTCCAGGACGAGCAGGCTCAGCCCGGTGGCGGCGGCATGGGCCTCTGCCGCGGCCAGCAGTCGGCGCCCCAGGCCCTGGCCCCGGGCGTCACGGTGGACGACGAGCCGGGCGATCTCCCCTCGGTGCCGCCCGTTCGCCTTGTCGTCGCGGACGAGCGTGACGGCGCCCAGGACGCGCCCGGCCGGATCGAGGGCCGCCCACACGTCCCGGGCCCCCGCCGCACCCGACCACCAGGCGGCGGCCCGCTCGCGCTCCAGGGGTGCCAGGAAGCCGACGGAGGCCCCGCTGTCGACGGCGTCCACCAGGAGCGCGGC
Organism: Streptomyces sp. NPDC004327; assembly: GCF_042873935.1. Lineage (NCBI taxonomy): Bacteria > Bacillati > Actinomycetota > Actinomycetes > Kitasatosporales > Streptomycetaceae > Streptomyces > Streptomyces sp. NPDC004327. The sequence continues at coordinate 188,520 of NZ_JBIAME010000005.1, forward strand.
GAGCCCGTCGGCGGCCCGCTCGCGGACTTCCTCGGGGGTGAGCCGTCGTATCCGCGTCGGGCCCGGGCGGCCCGGGCGCATGGAGGACGCTTCGTTGCGTTCGTTCATGCGGCCGAGCCTCACACGCGCCTGTTACGCCGGGAATTCCTGTGTTACGCCAGGAAGTCCCGTGCGATGTTCGCCGCCACCTGCTCCAGCAGCGGCCCCGCGTTCGGGATCGACTTCGCCGGGTCGGGCTCCAGGTCGCTGAGCGGGTAGGCGCGCCGGATGCCCGCGGCGCCCAGGCTCTCCGGGGCCAGGGCGAGCCGCCCGCAGACGGCGACGACGTCCTTGCCGGCCGCGCGGGCCGCCGCGGCGACGCCCGCCGGGGCCTTGCCGTGCAGGGTCTGCTCGTCGAGCGAGCCCTCGCCGGTGATGACGAGGGTGGCGCGCTCCAGGGCCGGGGCGAAGCCGAGGACCTCCAGCATCAGCTCGATACCGGGCCGGAAGCTCGCGCCGACCAGCAGCGCGCCGTAGCCGATGCCGCCCGCGCCGCCCGCGCCGGGCGAGGCGGCCAGCTCGGCGGCCTTGGCGCCGATGGACCGCTCCAGGACCTGCGCGTAGTGCGCGAGGGCCGCGTCGAGGGTCTCGACGTCCTGCTGCGTGGCGCCCTTCTGCGGCCCGTAGACGGCCGCGCAGCCCTTGGGGCCGGTCAGCGGGTTGTCCACGTCGCTGGCGAGGACCAGGTCGACGGAGGCGAGGCGCGGGTCGACGCCGGACAGGTCGGCGGAGGCCAGCCGGGCGAGGGCGCCGCCGCCGGGACCGACGGGCTCGCCGGCCGCGTCCAGGAAGACCGCGCCGAGCGCGGCGAGCATGCCCGCGCCGCCGTCGGTGGTGGCGCTGCCGCCCACGCCGAAGACGATCGAGGTGGCGCCGGCGTCGAGCGCCGCGCGCAGCAGCTCGCCGGAGCCGTAGGTGGTGGCGGTCAGCGGGGCGAAGACCCCGGCCGGCAGCAGCTGGAGGCCGGACGCCTCCGCCATCTCCACCACCGCCGTGGTCCCGCGCAGCGCGTACGCCGCCGTGACGGGCTCGCCGAGCGGCCCGGTCACGGTGACCTCGCGCCGCTCGAACCCGGCCGCGACGGCCGCGGCCACGGTGCCGTCGCCGCCGTCGGCGACGGGCAGGGTCTCCACGTCGAGGTCCGGGACGACCCGTCGCAGACCTGCTGTGACCCGCTCCGCGACCTGTACGGCCGTGAGCGAGCCCTTGAACTTGTCGGCCGCGACGAGCACGCGTGCGACCTCAGTTACTGCTCCGTCCGTCACCTTGCATCCCTTGCTTTCGAACAGGCAGTCGCGCCGAGGCCGACCTTATCCGTACCGGAAGACGGCGTGCCACCCTCTGATAGCGCGATATTCCGCACGATAGTGGTGCGATATGAGCACCGAATTGATCGATCAAAACCCGGGACAAACCGCCGGACAATCCCCCCGACCGGACGGAAAAGTCATCGGCGTCGGGATGGCGGCCGTCGTCGCCGTGGTGGCCTGGGCGGCGCTCGGCAAGCACTCCTTCGACACCGCCTCCTCCTCGGCCCTGCGCTGGGTCCTGGACAACTTCGCCTGGCTGTTCGTGACGGCCGCCGACGTCTTCCTGGCGCTGTGCGTGGTGATCGCGGTGAGCCGGTTCGGCCGGATCCGGCTGGGCGCCGACGACGCGGAGCCGGAGTTCACGAACCTGGCGTGGATCGCGATGATGTTCAGCGCGGGCATGGGCATCGGCCTGATGTTCTACGGGGTCGGAGAGCCGCTGCTGCACTATCTGACCCCGCCGCCGGCGAGCGGTGTCCCACCGCGGTCGGGCGCCTCGGCCCGCACCGCGCTGGAGTACTCGTTCTTCCACTGGACGCTCACGCCGTGGGCGATCTACGGCATCGCCGGCCTCGCGCTCGCCTACGCGGGCTTCCGCAAGGGCCGCGGCAACACGCTCAGCGCGGCCTTCGTCCCGCTGCTCGGCGAGCGCCGGGCCCGCTCCTGGCCGGGCAAGGCGATCGACCTGCTCGCCGTCTTCGCGACCGTCTTCGGCACCGCGACCAGCCTCGGTCTCGGCGCGCTGCAGGTGGCCGAGGGCCTGAACATCACGATGGACGTCGCGAACTCCACCGCCACCCAGCTGATCATCATCGTGTCGCTGTCGGCGGCCTTCGTGCTCTCCGCCTTCTCCGGCCTGCACAAGGGCGTGAAGTGGCTGTCCACGCTGAACATCGTGCTGGCCGGCGCGATGATGCTGTTCGTCTTCCTGCTCGGGCCGACGGTCTACATCCTCGACACGATCCCGGCCTCCCTCGGCGGCTACCTGCACCAGCTGCTGCCGATGGCGAGCCGCACCGGCGCCTTCACGGACCGGACCTGGCTGGGCGCCTGGACGATCTTCTACTGGGCGTGGTGGCTGTCCTGGGCGCCGTTCGTGGGCACCTTCATCGCCCGGATCTCGCGCGGCCGGACCGTCCGCGAGTTCCTGATCGGGGTGCTGCTGGTGCCGTCGGGGGCGACGGTGCTCTGGTTCTGCGTGATGGGCGGCACCGCGATCCGGCTCGACTCGACCGGCGCGGCGGACATGGCGGGCGCGGTGCGCAACGGGGTGGAGGCGTCGCTGTTCGCGATGCTGGACGCGCTGCCGCTGGGCACGCTCACCTCGTACCTGGCGATGCTGCTCGTGATGACGTACTTCGTGACCAGCGCCGACTCGGCGTCCCTGGTGATGGGCTCGCTGACCAGCCGGGGCGCGCTGCACCCGCCGACCTGGCTGGTGGTGACCTGGGGCGTGCTGATGGCCGCGGTGGCCGCCGTCCTGCTGGTCGCGGGCGGGCTGAAGTCCCTGCAGACGGCGACGATCCTGGTGGCGCTGCCGTTCGTGCTCGTCATGCTGGGCCTGTGCTGGGCGCTGTGGAAGGAGCTGCGCACGGACCCGGGCGCGGGCCCGGCCCGGCACCATCCGCTGCACGGGATGCGGGACGCGGTACGGGCGATGGTCGGCGAGGCGGTCGCGGAGCGGGAGCAGGAGCGCGAGCGGGAACGCCCGGCGTCCGCGGGGGCGGACACCGGGGCGGGCACGGGGACGGGGGCCCGCCGCGACGAGGGGTGAGCCGGACGGTCCCGGCGGCGGTGCGTCGGCGCGCGGCCGGGGCCCGAATTCGGTACACATCAGGCATGGGCCTGCTCAAGCACAGCGAACTCGCCGACCGGATCCTCGGCGGCTGGACCGGGCGGATCGCCGGGAACATGCTCGGCAAGCCGGTGGAGAGCGGCGAGCACTGGACGCGGGAGCGGATCGACGCCTATCTGCGGCTGACCGGCGCGCTGCCGCTCACCGACTACCTGCCCGCGCCGCCGGGCGCCGGCGCGGACGGCTTCGAGCTGCGGCCGGAGTGGCCCCAGTGCGTGCGCGGGCGGATCCACGGCAGCTGCCGGGACGACGACATCGACTACACGATCCTGGGCCTGCACCTCCTGGAGACCCGCGGTTTCTCCTTCACCACCGAGCAGGTCGGTGAGCAGTGGCTGCTGCGGCTGCCGTACCTGCAGACGTTCACGGCGGAGCGGGCGGCCTACCGCAATCTGGCCAACGGGCTGAAGCCGCCGCTGACCGCCACCTTCGACAATCCGTACCAGGAGTGGATCGGCGCGCTGATCAGGGCGGACGTGTACGGCTGGACCTCGCCGGGCGATCCGCGCCGGGCCGCGTCGCTGGCCCGCCGGGACGCGGTGCTGTCGCACACCGGCAACGGGGTGTACGGGGCGATGTGGGCGGCCGCGCTGGTGGCCGCGGCCTTCACCGCGCCCGACGCGCGCACGGCGCTCGAAGCGGCCCTGGAGCGGATCCCGGCGGGCTGCCGGCTGGCCAGGACCGTGCGGCACACGATCGCGCTGCACGAGGCGGGCGTCGAGTGGTCGGAGGCGCTCGCCGAGCTGGCGAAGGAGACGGGCGCGCTGGGCTGGATCCACACGGTCCCGAACGCGGCGGTGCTGACGGCCGGGCTGCTGTACGGGGACGGGGACTTCACGAGCACGATCGCGTTCACCGTGCGCGGCGGCCTGGACACCGACTCCAACGGGGCGACGGCCGGTTCGGTCGCGGGCGTGCTGTGCGGCGCGGCGGCGATCCCGCCGCAGTGGTCGGAGCCGCTGGCGGACCGGGTGCGCAGCGCGGTAGCCGGTTTCGACCGGGCGAGGATCAGCGAGCTGGCCGAGCGGACGGTGCGGCTGGCTACGCTGACGGGATGACGACCTCTGACTACGCCACGTACATCGCGAGCCTGCCCCGGGTCCTGGCCGGTGCCGCCGCCGTCTTCCGGGACGGGGCCGGCCGGGTCCTCGTGGTCGAGCCGAACTACCGGGAGGGCTGGGCGCTGCCGGGCGGCACGATCGAGTCGGACGGCGGCGAGACCCCGCGCCAGGCCGCCCGCCGCGAGACCGCCGAGGAGATCGGCCTGGACGTGGAGCTCGGCGCGCTGCTCGCGGTGGACTGGTCGCACGGTCCGGGGCGCCCGCCGCTGGTGGCGTACCTGTTCGACGGCGGGGTGCTGGACGACGAGCGGTTCACCGCGATCCGGCTGCAGGAGGAGGAGCTGCTGTCCTGGAAGCTGGTCGAGCCGGCGGAGCTGCCGCGCTATCTCCTGGCCGGTCTGGGCCGGCGGGTGGCGGCGGCGCTGGACGCGCTGGCGGCCGGCCGGGCCCGGTGGAGCTGGAGAACGGCCGGCCGGTGCGCTGAGCGGGTAATCCGCTCGCCGGAGGCGCGCGGGCCGACCTAGGCTCGCGGTATGACCATGGTCGCGATTCTCAGTGGTGCCGGCATCTCCACCGATTCGGGCATCCCCGACTACCGGGGGCCGAACGGGATCTGGCGGAAGGACCCGGAGGCCGAGCGGCTCGTCACCTACGGGCCGTACATGGCGGACCCGGAGATCCGCCGCCGCTCCTGGCGGATGCGCCTGGACGGTCCGGTGCTGCGGGCCCGGCCGAACGCGGCGCACGAGGCCGTCGCCGCGTACGAGAAGAGCGGGAACGCCCTGCGGGTCATCACGCAGAACGTGGACGGGCTGCACCAGCTGGCCGGCGTGCCGGAGCGGAAGGTGCTCGAACTGCACGGCTCCGCGCGGACGGTGGTGTGCACGGCGTGCCACGCCCGCTCGCCGATGGAGGAGGCCCTCGACCGGGTGCGGGCCGGCGAGCCCGACCCGGCGTGTCTGAAGTGCGGCGGGATCCTGAAGTCGGCCACGGTCATGTTCGGCCAGCGGCTCGATCCTCAGGTGCTCGGCCAGGCGATGTCGATCGCGAAGGCCACGGAGGTCTTCATCGCGGTCGGTACGAGCCTCCAGGTGCAGCCGGCGGCCTCGCTGGCCGGGATCGCGGCCGAGCACGGGGCCCGGCTGATCATCGTGAACGCCGAGCCGACGCCGTACGACCCGGTCGCGGACGAGATCGTCCGCGAGCCGATCGGCACGGCGCTGCCGGCGCTGCTCGACGGGCTCCGCTAGGCATTTCCTAGAACAGGGGCTCGGGGCCGGCCGCGCCCGATTCGAAGGCGAGCAGGCGCTTCTTGCGGGTGAGGCCGCCGCCGTAGCCGGTGAGGTCGCCGCTCGCGCCGATGACGCGGTGGCAGGGGACGATGATGCTCACCGGGTTCTTGCCGTTGGCGAGGCCGACGGCGCGGGAGGCGGCGGGGTTGCCGAGGGCGTCGGCGAGTTCGCCGTAGGTCCGGGTCTCCCCGTACGGGATGAGCCGGAGCCGTTCCCAGACGCGGAGCTGGAACGGGGTGCCGATCAGCTTCAACGGCAGCTCGAACACGGTGAGTTCGCCCGCGAAGTAGGCGTCGAGCTGGCGGACGGCCTCGACGAAGGGGCGCGGGTCGCGGGTGCCGAAGGTGTCCTCGGACGGGCGGTGGCGCTGCTCGGTCATGTGGACGCGACTGAGGACGCCGTCGACGGCGACCAGGGTCAGCGCGTCGTACGGGCTGTCGATGACCGTGTGCCGGACGGTGGGGGGCATGGCCGCAACTTCCTTACGAGGGGAGGTGGTTGATCGGGTGGGCGTCGGTGGCCCAGAGGTACTGGACGGCGTAGGCCCGCCAGGGCCGCCACCGGGCGGCGCGGGCGGTGAGCGCCGCGGGTGCGGCGGGCAGGCCGAGGCCCTGGGCGGCGCGGCGCACGCCGAGGTCGCCGGGGAGGAAGGCGTCGGGGTCGCCGAGCGCCCGCATGGCGATGACCTCGGTGGTCCAGGGGCCGAATCCGGGCAGCGCGGCGAGCCGGGCGCGGGCCTCGTCCCAGTCGCTCTCCGGACCCAGCGAGAGGCTGCCGTCGGCGAGGGCCGTGACGAGGGTGAGCAGGGTGGTGCGGCGGCTGCGCGGCAGCGCGAGGGTCTCCGGGTCGAGGCCGGCGAGCGCCTCGGAGGTCGGGAAGAGGTGGGTGAGGCCGCCCTCCGGGTCCTCGACGGGCACGCCGTGCGCGGTGACGAGCCGGGCCGCGTGGGTGCGGGCGGCGGCCGTGGACACCTGCTGGCCGAGCACCGCCCGTACGGCGAACTCGGCGGCGTCCACGGTCCGCGGCACCCGCCGGCCGGGGCCCGCGTCGACGAGCGGGGCGAGCAGCGGGTCGGCGCGCAGCTGTTCGTCGACGGCGACGGGGTCGGCGTCGAGGTCGAGCAGTCGGCGGCAGCGGTTGATGGCGAGCGTGAGGTCGCGCGGGTCGGTGAGCGAGAGCCGGCACAGGACGTGGTCGGCGCGCGGGGCGAGGGCGACGATGCCGTGACCGTGCGGGAGGCGGAGCGTCCTCCTGTAGGCGCCGTCGCGCCACTCCTCGACGCCGGGGACGGCGGTGGCGGCGAGGTGGCCGAAGAGGTTGGAGGGGTTGAGGGGCGCGCGGAACGGCAACCGCAGGGTGATCGCCCCGGAGGGGGCGGCGGGGGCGGCGGAAGTACGGGCGGCGCGGGCGCGCAGGTCGCCGGGGGTGAGGGCGAAGACCTCACGGACGGTGTCGTTGAAGGTGCGGATCGAGGCGAAACCGGCGGCGAAGGCGATCCGGGCCATGGGCAGCGGGGTGGTCTCGATGAGCAGCCGCGCGGTCTGGGCCCGCTGGGCGCGGGCGAGGGCGAGCGGTCCGGCGCCGAGTTCGGCGAGCAGCTGGCGCTCGATCTGCCGGGTCGAGTAGCCGAGCCGGGTGGCGAGCCCGGGGACGCCCTCGCGGTCGACGACCCCGTCCTGGATGAGCCGCATGGCGCGGGCGACGGCGTCGGCGCGGACGTCCCAGGCGGGCGAGCCGGGGCTGGTGTCGGGCCGGCAGCGCTTGCAGGCGCGGAAGCCGGCCCGCTGGCAGGAGGCGGCGGTCGGGTGGAACTCCATGTTCTCGGGCTTGGGCGGCACGACCGGGCAGCTGGGCCGGCAGTAGATCCGGGTGGTGCGGACGGCCGTGAAGAAGACGCCGTCGAAGCGGGCGTCCTTCGACTGGACGGCCCGGACGCAGCGCTCGGTGTCGGTGTGCATGTCTCAAGGATGAGCGGTCGGCCGGGGCCGGGCTGGCGAGAAAACGACATCAAGGTCGTCCTGGGTCGTGTCCGAGCAGCTGCTCGGCCACCAGCCCCGCCCAGCCACTCCCGGTACGCGGCGGCCGACCAGTCGCGTGGGCGCGGGCGCCGCAGGGCTTCGACGCCGGCCCACTATTAGCCGAGGGCGGTCTCGAAGGCGGCGAACGCGGCCGCGTCGTACAGCACGAAGCGGACCTCGCGCACGGAGGACGTACGCGCTGCCCTGACCGTCTCCACGGCGATCCGGGCGCCGTCGTCCATCGGCCAGCCGTAGACGCCCGTCGAGACGGCCGGGAAGGCGACCGTCTCGGCGCCCAACTCGTCGGCGACGCGCAGGGATTCGCGGTAGCAGGAGACGAGGAGCGCCGAGCGGTCCTCGTTCCGGCTGTGCACCGGGCCGACGGTGTGGACGACCCAGCGGGCGGCGAGCCGCCCGGCGGTGGTGGCGACGGCCTGTCCGGTGGGCAGCCCGCGTCCGTAGTGGCCGGCGCGGAGCTTGCGGCAGTCGTCCAGGATGGCGGGCCCGCCGCGCCGGTGGATGGCGCCGTCCACTCCCCCGCCGCCGAGGAGCGAGGAGTTGGCGGCGTTCACGATGACGTCGGTGTCCTGGTCGGTGATGTCGCCGCGGACGAGGACGACGGCGGGAGCGGTGGCGGGCTGCGGACTCATGTCTCCATCCTCGCGCGCCCGCCACGGCCGCGCACAGGCTTTACGGGCGGTCGCCCCCGCCGGCCCCCGTACGTCAGCGTGCCCCGGGTGTGCGCAGCCGCCGCCAGACGGCCTTGGCCGCGTTGTGGCCGGACATCCCGTGCACGCCCGGTCCCGGCGGGGTGGCGGAGGAGCAGAGGAAGACGGCCGGGTGCGGGGTGCCGTAGGGGAACAGGGAGAGCTTGGGGCGCAGCAGCAGCTGGAGGCCGCGGGCGGCGCCGCAGGCGATGTCGCCGCCGACGTAGTTGGCGTTGCGCTCGGCGAGTTCGGGCGGGCCGGCGGTGGCGCGGGCGAGGACCAGGTCGCGGAAGCCGGGCGCGAAGCGCTCGATCTGCCGCTCGATGGCGTCGGTGAGGTCGCCGCGCCAGCCGTTCGGGACGTGGCCGTAGGCCCAGAAGACGTGCTTGCCGTCGGGGGCGCGGCCGGGATCGACGAGGCTGGGCTGGGAGGTGATGAGGAACGGGGTGGCGGGGGCGATACCGGAGGACGCCTGGTTCAGTGCGGTGCCGATGTCGCCCATGGTGGGTCCGATCTGCACGGTGCCGGCCCGGCGGGCCTCCTCGGCGGTCCACGGCACGGGCCCGGACAGCGCGTAGTCGATCTTGAACGCGCTGGCGCCGTAGCGGTAGTGGTCGTAGTAGGCGCCGAGCCCGGCGATCCGGGCGAGCGCGGTGGGCGAGGTGTCGAAGACGTAGGCGCGGGCCGGCGGCAGGTCGTCGAGCCGCTTGACCTCGAAGTCGGTGTGCACGGCGCCGCCGAGGTCCTTCAGGTACGCGGCGAGGGCGTCGGAGATCGACTGCGAGCCGCCGCGGGGCATCGGCCAGCCCACCGCGTGCGCGGCGAGCGCGAAGACCAGGCCGACGGCGCCGGTGGCGAGGCCGTCGAGCGGGGCGATGACATGACCGACGAGCCCGGAGAACAGGGCGCGCGCCTTCTCGTCGCGGAAGCGGCGCAACAGCCAGGTGGAGGGCGGCAGTCCGGCCAGCCCGAAGCGGGCGAGGGTGACCGGGTCGCGGGGCAGCGCGGTGAGCGGCAGCTGCGTGAAGTCGCGGACGAGGCTTTCCCAGCGGGGCACGAAGGGAGTGACGAGCCGCCGGTAGGCGCCGGCGTCGCGCGGGCCGAAGGAGGCGGCGGTCTCGGCGACGGAGCGGGCGAGGACGGCCGCGGTGCCGTCGTCCCAGGGGTGGGCCATCGGCAGCTCGGGGTGCAGCCATTCGAGCCCGTAGCGGTCCAGGGGCATCGAGCCGAAGACGGGCGAGCCGATGCCGAGCGGGTGCACGGCGGAGCAGGGGTCGTGCCGGAAGCCGGGGAGCGTCAGCTCCTCGGTACGGGCGCCGCCGCCCACGGTGCCCTTCGCCTCGAAGACGGCCACGGAGAAGCCGCGGCGGGCGAGTTCGACGGCGGCGGTCAGCCCGTTGGGTCCCGCCCCCACGACCACGGCATCGAGCATCGACGTCACCTGAGGACTCCTCATGTCGGCCGGCGACCAGTACCTCCAGGATAGGCCGGGCGCCGTGTGCGCCCCCTGCCGCCCCTCCTCGCTCCCTCGGCTCCCCGCCCGCTCCCGGCCGGAGGTTCCACGCGCGTCACGCCGGGGCAGGGAGACAGCAAGGGCGGGGGCACAGGGCCCGGCGGCCTTACGGGGAGGCGGGGCGGCGTTGGCGGCTCGGGGACAGGGGCAGGGACAGGACCGGCGGCGGGGCGGGGAGCGGCAGTCCCTGGTGACGTACGCCTTCTGGCTGGCGTGCCTGGCGGCGCTGCTCGTCGGCTTCGGCATGGCCTGGTTCGACGACCAGCTGACTGCCCGCGCGGTGCTGTCCGCGATCGGGCTCAACCTGGTCGCGAGCGTCATCTTCGCCGTGCTCTTCTCGCTGCTGAGCCAGCGCATCCAGGAGCGGGCCACGGACCAGACCCTCAAAGAGGGGCTCGACCGCTTCTCCGTGAGCGTCACGGCGGAACTCTCCAAGGGGCGCGAGGAGTTCCTGCCCATGGCCGTCTATCCGGCGGTGGAGCCGACCCCGGGCGACGGCTTCGGCGACCGCTTCAACATCGACATGACGCACAGTCTGGAGCGCACCGGCTTCTACGCGTTCCGCGGCCCGAGCGCGCGCTACGTGGCCGCCCGGCTGCGCCGCGCGCGGCACTTCCCGCACCAGGTGACCGTGGCGATGCTCAGCCCGGGCGACGCCCGTTCGATCACCCGGCGGGCTGCGGACAGGCGCCGCTGGGCGACGTCCGCCGGCCAGACGGCGGAGCAGCTGGAGGAGGCGCTGCGCCTGGAGCTGATCCAGAGCGTGGTCTCGCTCTTCGACTACCGGCGCTACTGCCCGGTCAGCCTGCTCTACACCGAGGATCCGTCGGTGTACCGGTACGAGATGTTCGACGACTCCGTGTACATCTCCTGGTACCACAGCGACGCCTCCGAGGCGAAGGAGATGCCCGAGACCATCCGGTTCGGCAAGGACGCGTTCGTGTACCGGGTGTTCCAGCTGGATCTGGCCCGCCGGTTCGGCATCTCGTCGCAGACGGTGACGTTCACGGCGACGGACGACGAGGAGGTCCTGAAGCGGCATCTGGCGGGGGTGACCGGCGCTCCGGTGGACGACGCGGACCTGGCCCGGTGGCGGGCGGGGCACGAGGCGTACGTGGCGGGCTTCGTGGGCTTCCTCGACGGCCTGTACGCGCGGCACGTCGACGGAGTGCGGTCGTGACCGGCGACCCGGACCGCATCGCCGGACAGCTGGACGAGCTGCTCGCACGGCAGACGGCCGAGCCGCACGGGCCACTCGGGCCGCTCGGATCGCCCGGGTCACCCGAGCCGCACGGGCCACCCGGGTCACTCGCTTCGCTGGTCGAGGCTGTGCTGCGGGGCCTGGCGGAGGGCCGGCTCGTGGTGCCGGCGGTGCGCCATCCGCTGGGCTTCCTGTACGCGCCGCTGCGCCGCACGCCCGCGGCGGTGCTGCGCCTCCACCTGTGGCCGGCCCGGCCGCACTGGCGCACGCTGACCACCTCCCCGTACCACATGCACGCCTGGGACCTGGTCAGCTACGTGCACCGCGGCACCGTGCGGAACACGACCGTCGAGGTGGTCCCGTGCGCGCAGGACGAGCCGGACGGCTTCCGGCTCTTCGAGGTGCGGGGCGAGGGCGGCCAGGACCGGCTCGCGCCCACGGACCGGACGGTACGGATATCCCGGCGGACCGAGGAGCTCCTGCCCGCCGGGTCGGTGTACCGCCTCGGCGCCGGGATCCTGCACACCACCGCGCTGACCGGCCCGGGCGGGGCCGCCACGCTGGCCCGGGTGACACCGGTGCCGGGCACCCGGGAGCGGGTGCTCGGCCCGCACGGCCTGGGCCGGCACACGACGACCCGGGCGCCCAGCCCGCCGGACGAGGTGGCGGACACCGCGCGCTCGCTCCTCGCCCCCTGAGGGCGCACCGCCGCGGAGTACGCTTTGGGCGGCTTCACCCCTTACTGGGGCACCCCTGACAGGCTGGGAGGGCGGATCCGGTGCACGGCGAGTACAAGGTCCCGGGCGGCAAGCTGGTCGTGGTCGACCTGGACGTGGCGGACGGCGTGCTGCGCCGGGTGCGGGTCGCGGGCGACTTCTTCCTGGAACCGGACGAGGCGATCCTGGCGATCGACGGGGCCCTGGAGGGCGCGCCCGCCGACACGGACGCGGCGGGTCTCGCGGCCCGGATCGACCAGGCGCTGCCGCCGGGCACGGAGATGTTCGGCCTGACCACGGAGGGCATCGGGGTCGCGGTGCGCCGGGCGCTCGCGCACGCCACCGACTGGACCGACTACGACTGGCAGCTGATCCACGAGCCTCCGCAGTCCCCGGCCCTGCACATGGCCCTCGACGAGGTCCTGACCGCCGAGGTCGCGGCCGGCCGCCGCCCGCCGACCCTGCGGGTCTGGGAGTGGGGCTCCCCCGCCGTCGTCATCGGCAGCTTCCAGTCGCTGCGCAACGAGGTCGACCCGGAGGCGGCCGAACGGCACGGCATCGAGGTGGTGCGCCGGATCAGCGGCGGCGGCGCCATGTTCATCGAACCGGGCAACACCATCACGTACTCCCTGTCGGTCCCCGACGCCCTGGTCCAGGGCCTGTCCTTCACCGACAGCTACGCCTACCTCGACGACTGGGTCCTCGGCGCGCTCGGCGACATGGGCGTCAAGGCGTGGTACCAGCCGCTCAACGACATCGCCACGGACGCCGGCAAGATCGCCGGCGCCGCCCAGAAGCGCATGGTCGCGGGCGCGGGCGCGGTGCTGCACCACGTGACGATGGCCTACGACATCGACGCGGACAAGATGACCGAGGTCCTGCGCATCGGCCGCGAGAAGCTCTCCGACAAGGGCACCAAGAGCGCCAAGAAGCGCGTCGACCCGCTGCGGCGCCAGACCGGCCTCCCCCGCGAGGCCGTCATCGCCCGCATGATCGCCTCCTTCCGCGACCGCTACGGCCTGACGCCGGGCCGCGTCACGGAGGAGGAGCTGGCCGCGGCGAAGGAGCTCGCCGCGGGGAAGTTCTCGTCCCGGGAGTGGACGGCGCGGGTGCCCTGACCGGCCCCGCGGGTCAGGCCGCCGGGGTGCGGGCGACGAGGATGAACTCGTTGTAGGGGAACGCCTTGCCGACCGCGCGGGAGAAGGGGAAGGAGTAGGTGCGCTCGATGGTGAGGCCGACCTTCTCGGCGTGGGCGCGCAGGCCGTCGAAGTCGACGAAGCGGACGTGGGTGGCGTCGGTCTTGTAGCCGGCTTCCTGGGGGCAGATCAGCACGACGTTCCCGCCGGGCTTCACCAGCGGGAGGTACTGCTCCAGGATCGAGTTGCCGAGCGACTCGTCCATGTGCTCCAGGACGTGGGCGCAGAGCAGGCTGTCGAAGGAGCCGGGGCCGCAGTCGGGGGCGGCGGCGAGCTCGTCGGGGGTGTAGGCGGTGAGGCCGCGCTCGCGGCAGACGGCGACGGAGCTGGCGTTGTGGTCGACGCCGACGCTGTCGGGGCCGCAGTTGAGCAGGTTGCGGCCGAGGCCGCAGCCGATGTCGAGCACGCGCCCGAGGCCGAGCCGCTTGAGGTTCCAGCGGTAGGGGGCCTGGGTGGGCAGCAGTCGCTTGATCCCCGAGTTCTCCAGCCGGGCCAGGCGCTGGGTGTAGTCGGAGGATTCCGTGCCGGACATCGACGACCGCCTTCTGCTGTTGCGTGCTGCTGCGTGCTTGTGCTGCGTGTCGCCGAGGCTATGTCATGGAGAGGACCGGGTAAAGATCAGTCAAGGGGAATCCGGCCCGCTGTCACCCGCCCGTGCGCGCGGCCCTGGTCCGGCCCGCCATCAGGGCGGTGTAGAGCAGCAGTGAGGCGGCGAGGCCGACCGCCCAGCCGTAGTCGGCGAGCGGCTTGAGGAAGGGGATCAGCCCGTCCGCCGGGAAGGGGCCGGTGCCGGGCGCCGAGTGGGAGCCGCCGACGGCGAGGACGCCGCCGACCGCGAAGGCCAGCACGGCGGCCGGGTTCCAGCCGCCCCGGTACCAGTAGGGCCCGTCGGCCCGGTAGAGCCCGCCGAGGTCGAGGACGGTGCGCCGCACCAGCCAGTAGTCGGCGATGAGGATGCCCGCCACCGTGCCGAGCAGTCCGCCGACCAGTCCGAGCCAGGTGAAGATGTACAGCTCGGGCGTGGAGGTCAGCTTCCACGGCATGATGAGGACTCCGGCGACGCCGGTGATCAGCGCGCCCCGGCGGAAGTCGACGCGCCGGGGAGCGAGGTTCGCGAGGTCGTACGCGGGTGAGACGACGTTCGCCGCGATGTTCACCGAGAGGGTCGCGACCAGCACGGTGACCAGGGCGAAGAGCAGTCCGAAGACGTTGTCGGTCCTGGCGGCGAGCGCCACCGGGTCCCAGACGGGCGCGCCGTAGACGGCCTGTGAGCCGGAGGTGACCAGGACGGAGAGCAGCGCGAACATCGTCATGGTGGTGGGCAGGCCGAGGGTCTGGCCCCACACCTGGGCGCGCTGTCCGGCACCGAAGCGGGTGAAGTCGGGGATGTTGAGGCTGAGCGTGGCCCAGAAGGCGATCATGCCCATGAGGGCGGGGAAGAAAACCGGCCAGAAATCGTCGCCCCAGCCCAGTCTGGACGGCTGATCGAGGAGGGGGCCGAGGCCGCCGGCCTTGACCGCGACCCAGGCGAGGAGCACCAGGGCGCCGACGATGACGAAGGGCGCGGCCCAGTTCTCGAAGCGGCGCAGCGCGTCCATGCCCCGGTGGATGATCGCGAGCTCCAGGACCCAGAAGAGGCCGAAGCAGAGCCAGAGCGTCCACGGCTGCCCGGCGATCTCCCGGGCCCCGGCCCAGTGGCCGCCGAAGACCTTGTCGAGCAGGACGAAGATGCCCTGGCCGCCGATCCACGTCTGGATGCCGAACCAGGCGCAGGCCACCCCGGCCCGCACGAGCGCCGGCAGGTTGGCGCCGCGCAGTCCGAAGGAGGCGCGGGCGAGGACCGGGAAGGGGATGCCGTACTTGGGCCCGGCGTGCCCGGTGAGCAGCATCGGCACGAGCACGATGACGTTGGCGAGCGCGATGGTGAGGACGGCCTGGAGCCAGTCCATGCCGAGGGCGACGAGCCCGGAGGCGAGCAGCCAGGACGGGATGTTGTGGGCCATGCCGACCCAGAGGGCGGCGAAGTTGTACGTGGTCCAGCGCCGCCGGGCGAGGGGGAGGGGGAGCAGGTCGTCGTTGACGAAGCGGGGGTCGGCGCCGGCCGCGCCGGGCGCGAGCTCGACGCGGCCGGGGGCGCCGGGGGTGCCGGGGGCGGATATGGCGGGGTCGGCGGGTCTGTCCGAGGGGGTGGTGGCGGTCATGGCGGCGGAGTCCTTCCTGGACAGGAGTGAAGGAGTCATGCGGTGAGGACACACCCGGTCGCTCCCCGTGCGCCCGCCATCTCGGGCGCGTGGGGGAAGGCGACGCCGCCCTTCCCGTGGAGGTGCGGAGGGGTCAGGCGGTGAGCGCGGGGATGATCTCGGCGCCGTAGGCGTCGATGGTGGCCTCGCGGTTGTCGTGCATGTTGTAGACGGCGAACTGGTCGACGCCGAGCTCCTTCAGGTGGCGGAGCTTGGCGACGTGGGCCTCGGCGGGGCCCAGGAGGCAGAAGCGGTCGACGATCTGGTCCGGGACGAAGGCGGTGTCGGGGTTGCCGGCTCGGCCGTGGTGGGAGTAGTCGTAGCCCTGCCGGTCCTTGATGTACGCGGTCAGTTCGTCCGGGATCATCGAGGAGTGCTCGCCGTACTTGGCGACGAGGTCGGCGACGTGGTTGCCGACCATGCCGCCGAACCAGCGGCACTGGTCGCGGGCGTGCACCAGGGCCTCGGGCGAGTCGTCGGCCGTGACGTACGCGGGGGCGGCGACGCAGATGGTGAGGGCGCCGGGGTCGCGGCCGGCGTCCGTGGCGGCCTGGCGGACGGCCTTGACCATCCATTCGGTGAGGAAGGGGTCGGCGAGCTGGAGGATGAAGCCGTCGGCCTTCTGTCCGGCGAGCGCGAGCGCCTTGGGCCCGTACGCCGCCATCCACACCGGCAGCTTCCCCTCCTTGATCCACGGGATGCGGATCGGGTTGCCGTCGACGGTCGCCTCGCGGCCCTCGGCGAGGTCGCGGATGACGTCGATGGCCTCGCCGAGGCGGGCCAGGGTGTTGGGCCTGCGGCCGGCGACGCGCATGGCGGAGTCGCCGCGGCCGATGCCGCAGACGGTCCGGTTGCCGAACATGTCGTTGAGGGTGGCGAAGGTGGAGGCGGTGACCTCCCAGGTGCGGGTGCCCGGGTTGGTGACCATGGGTCCGACGTGCAGCTTCGTCGTGTGTTCGAGGATCTGGCTGTAGATGACGAAGGGTTCCTGCCAGAGCACGGCGGAGTCGAAGGTCCAGCCGTAGCGGAAGCCGTTGCGCTCCGCGCGGCGCATCAGGCCGACGACCTGCGAGGCGGGCGGGTCGGTCTGCAGGACGAGTCCGAAGTCCAACGTCGTTCTCCTAGTTCAGGTACTGGCAGGTGGAGCGGGGGACGAAGCTGCCGTGGCCGGCGCGGCCGGTGAACTTCCGCTGGTCGACGACGGGTTCGCCGCGCGAGAGCACGGTCTCGACCTGGCCGGTGACCGTCTTCCCCTCGTACGCCGAGTAGTCGACGTTCATGTGGTGGGTGGCCGCGGACAGGGTCTGGGTGGCGTGCGGGTCGTAGATGACGACGTCGGCGTCGGCGCCCGGCGCGATCGTGCCCTTCTGCGGGTACAGGCCGAACATCCGCGCCGGCGTGGCGCAGGCGATCTCGATCCAGCGGCGCCGTGAGATGTGCCCGTCGACGACCGCCTGGTGGAGCAGGTCCATGCGGTTCTCGACGCCCGGCAGACCGTTGGGGATCTTCGAGAAGTCGCCGCGCCCCAGCTCCTTCTGGCCGACGAAGCAGAAGGGGCAGTGGTCGGTGGAGACCACCTGGAGGTCGTTGGTGCGCAGCCCCCGCCAGAGCGCGGCCTGGTGCTCCTTCGGCCGCAGCGGCGTGGAGCAGACGTACTTGGCGCCCTCGAATTCCGGTTCGGCGAGGTTGTCGGTGGACAGGAACAGGTACTGCGGGCAGGTCTCGCCGAAGACCGGCAGCCCCTTGTCGCGGGCGGCCGCGAGCTCGTCGACGGCCTCCTCGGCCGACACGTGCACCACGTACAGCGGCGCGCCCGCCACCCGCGCGAGCTGGATCGCCCGGTGGGTGGCCTCCGCCTCCAGGAGCGCCTTGCGGACCTCGCCGTGGTAGCGCGGGTCGGTCTCGCCCCGGGCCAGGGCCTGCTCCACCAGGACGTCGATGGCGATGCCGTTCTCGGCGTGCATCATGATCAGCCCGCCGTTGGCGGCGCCGCGCTGCATGGCCCGCAGGATCTGCCCGTCGTCGCTGTAGAAGACCCCCGGATAGGCCATGAACAGCTTGAAGGAGGAGATGCCCTCCTGGACGAGCCGGTCCATCTCCTTGAGGGTGCCCTCGTTGACGTCGGAGAGGATCATGTGGAAGCCGTAGTCGACGGCGCAGTTGCCGTCGGCCTTGGCGTACCAGGCGTCGAGTCCTTCCCTGAGGGAGTGGCCGACGCTCTGCACGGCGAAGTCGACGATGGTGGTGGTGCCGCCCCAGGCGGCGGCGCGGGTGCCGGTCTCGAAGGTGTCGGAGGCGAAGGTGCCGCCGAAGGGGAGTTCCATGTGGGTGTGGGCGTCGACGCCGCCCGGGATGACATAGCGGTCGGTGGCGTCGATCGTGCGGTCGGCGGTCCAGCCGGCGGCGATGTCGGAGCCGTGGGCGGCCAGGGCGACGATCCGCCCGTCCTCGATCAGCACGTCGGCGTGGGTCTCGTCGGCGGCGGTGATGACGAGGCCGCCGCGGATGAGGGTTCGGGTGCTCACGGGACTACTCCCCGGAAGGTAGAGGGATCGTGAAGCGGTGGCCCGGGCTGGAGGCTCGGGCCGCGGGCTCGGCCTGGGGCTTGGGCCCGCGGGCTCGGCCTGGGGCTTGCGCCGTAGGCTCGACCCCTGGGGCTTGGGCCGTAGGCTCGACACCTGGGGCTTGGGCCGCAGGCCTGCGCCGGAGCGCGGACTAGAGGTTCCTGAGGGCCTGTTCGAGGATGGCGGCGCCTTCCTCGGCCTCGGCGATGGACAGCGAGAGCGGCGGCGCGATGCGCAGGGCGCTGGTGTTGTGGCCGCCGCCCTTGCCGATGAGCAGCCCGTTCTGCCGGGTGGCCTCCAGGACGGCGGCCGCGGCGTCCGGGTTCGCCCGGTCGGTGCCGGGTTCGGTGAGCTCGATGCCGATCATCAGTCCGCGGCCGCGCACCTCGCGTACGGCGTCGACGCCGGCGGTCGCGGCCCGGAGCCGTTCGATGAGCAGGCCGCCGACCCGGCGGGCGTTGCCCTGGAGGTCGTGGTCGAGGAGGTACGTGAGGTTGGCGAGCCCGGCGGCCATGGTGACGGGCGAACCGCCGAAGGTGGAGATGGAGTTGGCGTCGAGGCTGTTCATGATCTCGGCGCGGGCGACGACGCCGCCGATGGACATGCCGTTGCCGATGCCCTTGGCGAAGGTGAGGATGTCGGGCGGTCCGGCCTGGCCGTGCGCCTGCCAGCCCCAGAAGTGCTCGCCGGTGCGGCCCCAGCCGGTCTGCACCTCGTCGGCGATCCACAGGATGCCGTGCCGGTCGAGGACCCGGCGGAAGGCGGCGTAGAGGCCGTCGGGCGGGGAGGTGAAGCCGCCGACGCCCTGGATGGGTTCGGCGATGAGCGCGGCGACGCCCGCGCGGGTCTGGCCGAGCACGTCCTCCAGGTCGGCGACGCACGCCTCGGTGAACCGCTCGTCGCTGAGCCCGGCGTACGGGCCGCGGCTGCGGACGCCGCCGTGCACGTACAGGGTCTGCAGCGGGGAGAGGCTCGTCGGCGACCAGCTGCGGTTGCCGGTGATGCCGACGGTCGAGAACGAGCGGCCGTGGTAGCTGTTGCGCATCGCCAGGATCTGGTTGGAGCCGGTGTAGGCGGTGGCGAGCAGCAGGGCGGTGTCGTTGGCCTCGGTGCCGGAGGTGGTGAAGAAGACGCGGGCGTCGGGGATGCCGGAGAGGGCGGCGATCCGTTCGGCGAGCTCCACCATGGGGCGGTTGAGGTAGAGGGTGGAGGAGTGGATGATCCGCCCGGCCTGCTCGGCGACGGCCTTGGTGACCTCGGGCAGGGCGTGGGCGGTCATGGTGGTGAGGATGCCGCCGAAGAAGTCGAGGTAACGGTTGCCGTCGGCGTCCCAGACGTGGCGGCCCTCGCCGTGGGTGAGCTCGATGGGGTGGCGGTAGTAGAGGGCGACCCAGTCGGGGATGACGGCGCGGTGGCGGTCGTAGAGGCTGCTCACGGCTGCACCAGCCCGTCGTAGGCGTCGGGTCGGCGGTCTCGGTAGAACGCCCACTGCTGCCGGACCTCCTCGATGACCCGGAAGTCGAGGTCGCGGACGACGAGTTCCTCCTCCTTGTCGGAGGCGACGTCGCCGACGAACTGGCCGCGCGGGTCGACGAAGTAGCTGGTGCCGTAGAAGTCGTTGTCGCCGTACTCCTCGATGCCGACGCGGTTGATGGCGGCGACGAAGTACTCGTTGGCGACGGCCGCCGCGGGCTGTTCGAGCTGCCAGAGGTAGGACGAGAGCCCGCGGTGGGTGGCCGACGGGTTGTAGACCAACTGGGCTCCGTTGAGGCCGAGTTGGCGCCAGCCCTCGGGGAAGTGGCGGTCGTAGCAGATGTAGACGCCGACCTTGCCGACGGCGGTGTCGAAGACGGGCCAGCCGAGGTTGCCGGGGCGGAAGTAGTACTTCTCCCAGAAGCCCTTGACCTGCGGGATGTGGTGCTTGCGGTACTTGCCGAGATAGGTGCCGTCGGCGTCGATGACGGCGGCGGTGTTGTAGTAGAAGCCGGCGCCCTCGACCTCGAAGACGGGGACGACGATCACCATCCCGGTCTCCCGGGCGAGCTCCCGCATCCTGCTCACGGTGGGCCCGTCGGGCACGGGCTCGGCCCAGCGGTAGTGCTCGGCCTCCTGCACCTGGCAGAAGTACGGGGCGTTGAACACCTCCTGGAACCCGATGACCTTCGCCCCTTGCCGGGCCGCCTCGCGGGCGTGTTCCTCATGCTTGGCGATCATGGATTCGGTGTCGCCGGTCCAGGTCGCCTGGACGAGCGCGGCGCGTACGACGTCGGTCATGAGCTGCTCCTTCGGCACGGCGTCAGAGAGCCTCTACGCACGTAGACGCGATGCGTAGGAGGAGAACGTAAGCCCCGTCACAGCCCGGAGCAAGACCACCACCGTGAAGCAGCGGAGTCGATCATGTTTCATACCCGAGTGGTCGACGTCGGACACGTAACGACACGTCCGGGTACGGGCCGGTCCGCGCGGCGGGGCGCCCCGCCGCGCGGATTCTTCCGGTCAGCTCAGCCGGGTGTCGGCGTACGTCTCCATCGCCGCGCGCTGGTAGGCGGCGAGGCCCGGAGCGATGGACTCGTAGGCGGCCTGCCACGCCGGGTTGCCGGTGCAGGCGGCGGCCATCGCCCGGTACTCGGCGGTGGTCACCGTGCGCAGGGCGGTCAGGGCCGCGTACTGCGCGGCGATCTCGGTCTGGACGGGCGCCGCGCCGGCCGGGTGCCCGGCGGCGAGCAGCTCGGCGAGGCGGACCAGCTGCGCGGTCCGCTCGCGCTGGGCCGCGTCGACGTCCGACGCGGTCAGGGTCGCCGTGTGGGCGGCGACCCGCTCGGCGTGCTCCGGGAAGTCCCGCAGGCTCTCGGCGACATCGGCGGGGCGGACGCCTTCGAAGAGGTTCTCCGGGCGGTTGATCTCGGTCATGGGTGTGCCGTCCTTTCTGGACTGCTCCAGATCGGTGATCGTGCGGGAGACGGTGGCGGCCAGCGCGTCGAGCCGGTCGCGCTCCTCGACGAGGCGCCGGTGGTGGCCGCGCAGGGCCTCCACCTCGTCGACCTGCTCGGCGAGGACCCTGCCGATCTCCGGGATGCCGAGGCCGAGGGCGCGCAGCACCAGGATCTGCTGGAGGCGCAGCAGGTCCCGCTCCTCGTACCAGCGGCGCCCGTTGTGCCCGACCCGGGCCGGCGGCAGCAGGCCCACCTCGTCGTAGTGGCGCAGGGTGCGGGCCGTCACGCCCGACATCCGGGCCACCTCCGCGATCGGCCAGGCCATCGGCCGCCTCCCTCACGGATTCACCGGGCCGGTCGTTCCGGCCCTGTTCAGCACCGTAGAAGCTGCCGCAGCGGCAGCTTCAAGTGCGATTCTTCCCCAACCCGGACGAGATCTCAGGCACGCCCGGCGACCCGCAGCGCGTGCCGCAGATCGCGCTCGCGGTCCCGCGACACGGCACGGGCCGCTTCGAGCAGGGCAGGCGTGAGCGTGGCGGGGCCGGCGGCGGCGAGCCGGGCGGCGTCCTCGGGCGTACGGCAGCGGACGAACGCGGTCAGCAGCGCGCCGGCCTCGGCCTCGCGCCCCGCCGCCCGCAGCGCGGCACACGCGCCGGCCAGCTCCTCCACCGGGCGGGCCACGCCCTGGCGCAGCAACTGCTCGCAGTCCTGCGCGCGCCCCGCGTCGGCGAGCGCCCCGGCGACGGCGGCGAGCCGCTCGGGCGGCAGCGCGGCCGCCTCCCACAGCAGCGTGCCCCAGTCCGCGGCGAGCCCGGCGGCGCACAGCTCGGCGGCGAGCACCGGCAGCCACCCGGCCGGCCCGCCGAGCGCCTCGCACAGCAACGCGTGCGCCTCGCCGCTGCGCCCCTGGGCGCGCAGCCGCCGCAGGGCGTAGACGGCGTTGCCCGCGGCGCGGAGCGAATCCGGGGCGGAGCCGGGCGCGGGGCGTTGCGCGCCCTGAGGTACGGGCGGGGCGGCGGCTCCGCCGAAGCGGGCCCCGCGCGGAGCCACGGCCCCGGCCGGCGGCCCGGGCACGGAAGCGGGAGCGGGTGCCGTTACGGGCTCCGCCTCGGCCTCCAGCCAGGCGTACCGCGCCCCGCGCGGCCGACGCCGGACGGGCGGGGCCACCGGAGAGCCGGGGGCGGGGACGGGTGCGGGCGCGGCATCGGACTCAGGCATCGGTGGGGGTCCCGGTGCGGGTCCCGGCGCCGGCGCGGGCGCAGCCACGCGCCTGAACTCGGGCTGGAACTCGGGCTCGGGCGCGGGCGCAGCACGGCGCCCGGGCTCCCACC
This sequence comes from Streptomyces sp. NPDC004327, assembly GCF_042873935.1. Classification (NCBI taxonomy): domain Bacteria; kingdom Bacillati; phylum Actinomycetota; class Actinomycetes; order Kitasatosporales; family Streptomycetaceae; genus Streptomyces; species Streptomyces sp. NPDC004327. The sequence continues at coordinate 210,496 of NZ_JBIAME010000005.1, forward strand.
CGGTCCCGGGCGCGAACCAGGACCCGGCAGCGGCCCCCGTCTCCCGCCCCTTCGTCTCCTCGGCGAGGCGCGCCAGGCGCGCCGCCAGGTCCGCGATCCTCGCCCGTGCCCGGATCAGGTCGTCGCGGACCCACGCGCGTTCCGTGTCGTCGAGGTCCGGCACGCGGAGCCGGGACTCCGCCCGCGCGGCCTCACGGGTCAGCAGCCCGCGGCGGGCGGTGAGCGTCGCCGCCGCGCCCGGTGCGCGGTCGTGGGCGGTGGCGGCGGCCTCGTACAGCTGTCTGCCGCGGACGCCACGGGGACCGTCGGCGCGCTCACCGAGGTCGCGGAGCAGGGACTCGGCGATGTCCCAGGGCAGGATGTCCGTGCCCTGGAAGCAGGCGCGCAGGCCCTCGGGCTCGCGGGCGGCGAACACCCCGTACCAGCCCTCGCCCGGCCTGAGCCGGCCCACCAGTTCGTTCAGCCATCCGGCGAACGCGACCACTTCCGTCGGTAGTTGATGCGCCGTCATGCGTACCGTCCCGCGCCGCTGCCACTCGGTCCCTGTGCACCGGCATTGGACCGCAGTCGTGTTACGGGACGGCTACGCAGAGTTTTCCGTCAGGCGCCCGGGAAGCTCACGATGATGCCCGTGTGCGGGCGCTTGCCGAGGCGGGCGAGGGTCGCGGGCCAGTCGACGGCCCAGTACTGCCAGGTGTACTTGCGGGAGAGCAGCCCGCGGATCCGGCGCAGCTCCTCGCCGGTCACGAGCCGGGCCGTGCCCTCGACCCGTACGGCGCCCTCGGCCACGTTGCCGCGCACGTCGCAGACGGCGGCCACGACGCGCGGGTCGCGCCGCAGCCGCTTGACCTTCCAGGAGTCGCTGCGGGTCCAGGCGTACAGCGCGTCGCCCTCGACCGCGTACCAGACGGGAGTGGCGACGCCGGTGCCGTCCTTGCGGAAGGTGGTGAGGCTGACGTAGCGGCCGCGCCGCAGTTCTTCGGGTATCACGGGCGCCGAGCTTAGCCGTGCCGTCCAGGGCCTGTCCGACCCTGATCCGCCGGACAGGCCCTAAGCGGGGGTCGGATTGCCGGCGTGGGTGAGGGTCTCCCAGGCCACGAAGAGGTCGTCGGTGCCGCCGGGCCGCTGGCTCGCGGCGAGCTTGGCGGTCTGCGGGAGGGCGCGGCCCATGCGGCCCTGGAGGTGGTTGAGGGCGACCTCGACGTCGGGGCCCATGGTGCGGGTGATCTTCCCGCCGCACAGCCAGCGCGGGGCGGCCTCGCCGAGCTGGTAGCGGGAGTGGAACTCCAGTGCGGCGGAGAGCCGGTCGGCCTCCTCGCGGTAGAGGTCGAGTCCCTGGTGCCAGGCGGTCTCGGCGATGTGGGCGGTGGCGGCGAGGGAGTAGCCGATGTGCATGAAGTTGCGGCAGGTCTCCTGGCCGACGCCGTCGCGGTAGGTGCGCTGGCCGAACCAGTACGTGGCGAGCTGGTCGGCCGACTTGACGGTGCCGCCGGGCGGCGGCTTGGGCAGCGCGCCGTCGGAGGCGAGGTAGAAGTAGGCGGGCACGCGGGCGCGGTAGCGCCGTACCGCGTCGGCGTAGAGGTCCCGGTCCTCCAGGAACACCGCCATGCCCATGGCGGCGTCCGTCATCGCCAGCTCCCAGTTGCCGTTGTAGTCGGGCACGTTGGCGGTGACGTCGGGCAGGTAGGCCTTGCGCAGCATCCACTTGAAGCGCTGCACCTCCGGCCCCTTCCAGGCCGGGTAGCCGGCGTGCACGAGCTCGGCGGCGCGCGCCCAGGAGGAGCCGGACCAGGCGGTCTGGAGGTCGGCGTCGTCACGGGTGTGCCGCTTCACCGTCTTCGACCAGGCGTCCATGATCTCGACGGCCTTGTCGGCGTAGGCGGTGTCCCCGGAGATCTGCCACATCAGGGCCTGGGTGTAGGCGGCGATGGCGTCCTCGCGCTCGGCGACACAGGCGTCGGTGCCGGCGTTCGAGGCGCAGGCGACGGTCTTCGCGGGGTGCGGGGTGTAGTCGGGCGCGGCGTACTTGCTCGCCCTCATGTCCTCGTACGCGGTCTTCCACGGCTCCTGCCCGGCCGCGACGTGCTTGCGCACGGCCGCCAGCTGGGCCTTGCCGACGAGCACGCCCGGGTGCGTGAAGTGCTCGGGCGCGGTGCCGGCGGGCGGTGCGGCGGCGCTCGGCGCGCCGGATCCCGAGCCGCACGCGGACGCGCCGGCGGCGAGCAGGAGCACGGCGGCGAGGAGCCCGGCCGGGCGGACGGCACCACGGCTGGCGGCACCGCGGCGGGTGGCGGGCTTCGCGGGCGCGAGAGTGCGGGAGGCACCGGGACGGCGGGCGGGCTTCTGACGACGGTTCACGCGTCCACCGTGGGGCCGGGCGCCCGGCCCCGCATCCGCTGCTAGGCCACAGGGCTGCCCTCGTCGGCGGTCGCGTCGTAGGACCGGCGCGCGCCGGTGATCTCGGGGGCGTGGTCGCGGGCCCACGCGCAGGCGGTGTCCAGGGGGTCGATCAGGGAGCGGCCGAGGCCGGTGAGGGCGTACTCGACGCGGGGCGGGTTCTCGTCGTACACGGTCCGGGAGACGAAGCCGTCGCGTTCCATGGCGCGCAGGGTCTCGGTGAGCACCTTCGGGGTGATCCAGTGGAGCGGGACGCGCAGCTCGGTGAAGCGGCGCGGCCGGCCGTCCTCCAGGCAGCGCAGCACCAGCGCGGTCCACTTGCCGCCGAAGCGGATGGGCCGGGCGGACGTGGAGCAGTCGGGGTGGTGGAACAGGTCGCGCGGCAGCGGGTTCGGCTCGGTCGGGTCCTCCATGGCGTCGAACCTAGCCCAGAGGCCGCCGGTACCGTTGAAGTAACCGGGTGGCCGCGTCCTACGGTCCGTCCCATGACCGACAACGACATGCGCGACAACGACATGCGGGACGACGACATGCGGGACGACGACATGCGGGACGACCGGAACGGCCTCATCGTGTTCGGCGCCGGCGGGCGGGTCGGCCGGGCGACCGTGGCGGAGGCGGCGGCACGCGGCCTGCGCGTGACGGCCGTGGTCCGCGATCCGGCCAAGTACCGTGATCTGGAGGGTGGTTCGGTCACGGTGGTACGGGGCGACGTCACCGATCCGACGTCGGTGGCGGCGCTCTCGGCGGGCCACGCGGCGGCGGTGAACGCCTCGGTCCGGCTCGACGTCCCGGCCGTGGAGTTCTTCCCGGCGGCCGCGAAGGCGCTGATGGCCGGGCTCGTCGACGGGGGCGTCGGCCGGCTGGTCGTGGTGGGCATCGCCACGACGCTTCAGACCGCGCCGGGCGTGCGGATGATGGACGCGCCGGACTTCCCCGAGCCGCACCGGGCCTTCTCGCAGGGCCATGTCGAGGAGTTCGAGCTGCTCACGGACGGGGCGGGCCCGGACCTGGACTGGCTGATGGTGGTGCCGGCGCTCGACCTGAACGCGCAGGCGCCGGTGACCGGCGGCTACCGCACGGCGGTCGGCACGGTGCTCGACGGACCGGGCCGGATCGCCCACGCCGACCTCGCCCGCGCGGTCGTCGACGAGGCGGTGCGGCCGCGGCACAGCCGGGTGCAGCTGGCGGTGTCGGCGTAGGCGGCGCCCCGGGACGCGGAGACCGTCACGCCGCGGCGGCGGTCTCCACCGGGGCGCAGTGCTCCACCAGCCGGTCGAGCGAGAGTCCGAGGACGCCCGCCAGTGCCGCCACGGTGAAGAAGGCCGGGGTCGGGGCGCGGCCGGTCTCGATCTTGCGGAGGGTCTCGGCGGAGAGGCCGGCCGCCGCGGCGATCTCGGCCATGGAGCGCGGGCCGCGGGCCTCGCGCAGCAGGAGGCCGAGGCGTTCGCCGCGCTCGCGCTCTTCGGGGGTCAGGGGGGTGCGCACCATGGGGCCCATTCTACGGACCCCGTCCACCGGAACCCCATTCTTATACCGGTATAGTAATTGGCATGGTGGAGATCAAGACGAACGAGGACCTGCTGGCGATGCGCGAGGCGGGCCGGGTGGTGGCCCGGGCCCTGGAGGCCGTGCGGGAGAAGGCGGCGCCCGGGGTGACGCTCGCCGAACTGGACGGCGTGGCGCGGGAGGTGCTCGCGGCGGCCGGGGCCGGGTCGCCGTTCCTGGGCTACCGCCCGGGCTGGGCGCCGGTGCCCTTCCCCGCCGTGGTGTGCCTGTCGGTGAACGACGCGATCGTGCACGGCGTCCCGGACGGCACCCGGCTCGCCGACGGCGATCTGCTGAGCGCGGACTGCGGGGCGGTGCTGGACGGCTGGGTCGGCGACGCGGCCGTGAGCTTCACGGTCGGCCGGGCCCGCGCCGAGGACACCCGGCTGGTCGACACGGCGTTCGAGGCGCTGGAGGCCGGCATCGCGGCGGCCCGGGTCGGCAAGCGGATCGGGGACGTGGCGCACGCGATCGGCCGGGTCTGCCGCAAGGCCGGGTACGGCATCCCGGACGGCTTCGGCGGGCACGGCGTGGGCCGCACGATGCACGAGGGCCCGGACGTCCCCAACGAGGGACGCCCGGGCCGGGGCATGCCGCTGCGGCACGGGATGGTGATCGCGATCGAGCCGATGCTGATCGGCGGCGGTGGCGACCACCACTACACGGCGCGGGACGGCTGGACGGTCCGCACGATCGACGGCTCGCGCGCGGCGCACGCCGAGCACACGGTGGCGATCACGGACGACGGCCCGCGCATCCTGACCGCGCTGTAGCGACCCCTGGGGCACCCTTTGGGTGACCGTGCCGGTCCCGCGAGGCACCTCTGAGGCGCCCTTGGGCAACCCGAGGCACCCATGGGTGCCTCTAGGAGGCCGGCCTCACCACCATCGCCGCGCCGCCGCCGCGTCGCACCGGCTCGGCGGCGGCCAGCCAGCGTCCGTCCGGCAGTCGCTGGACGCCGGTCGCCGCGCCGATCTCCGGGTTCTGCCGGAAGCCGTGCCCGAGCGCTTCGAGCTCGGCCTTCAACGGGCTGTTCCACAGCGCCGGTTCGAGCTCCGTGGTGGCCTGGTTGCGCTGGCTGGCGCGGGGCGCGGCGATGGCGTCGACGAGCGGCAGGCCGCGGTCGACGACGCCGGTGAGCGTCTGCAGGACGGTGGTGATGATGGTGGCGCCGCCGGGCGAGCCGAGCGCGAGCACCGGCCGGCCGGTCTTGTCGAGGACGATCGTCGGGGAGATCGAGGAGCGCGGCCGCTTGCCCGGGCCGGGCAGGTTGGGGTCGTGCACGGCCGGGTTGGCCGGGGCGAAGGAGAAGTCGGTCAGCTCGTTGTTGAGCAGGAAGCCGCGGCCGGGGACGGTGATGCCGCTGCCGCCGGTGGACTCGATGGTGAGGGTGTAGGCGACGACGTTGCCCCACTTGTCGGCCACCGTCAGATGGGTGGTGTTCTCGCCCTCGTACGTGGTCGGGGCGGCCGTGCCGCGGGTCGCGCAGCCGGCCGCCGGCTCGCGCGGGTCGCCGGGTGCGAGCGGGCTGGTGAGGGCGGCGTCGTCGCGGATCAGGCAGGCCCGGGAGTCGGCGTACCGCTGCGCGAGCAGGCCGCGGGTGGGCACGTCCTCGAAGGCGGGGTCGCCGACCCAGCGGCCCCGGTCGGCGAAGGCGATCCGGCTGGCCTCGATGAAGCGGTGCAGATAGCGGGTCTGGGAGGCGTGGGCGAGGTCGGTGCCCTCCAGGATGTTGAGGGCCTCGCCGACGGTGGTGCCGCCGGAGGAGGACGGCGCGATGGAGTAGACGTCGAGCCCGCGGTACGAGACCTTCGTCGGCCGGCGCCGGACCGTCTCGTATCCGGCGAGGTCGGCCCCGGTCAGGTCGCCGGAGCGGACCACGCGGGTGGCGCCGGCGCGGACCGGCGGGTGCTGGACGGTGTGCACGATGTCGTCGGCGAGCGGGCCCTCGTAGAGCGCGCCGACGCCCTCGCGGCCCAGGGTCTCGTAGGTGCGGGCCAGGTCGGGGTTCTTGAAGACCGAGCCGACGGCCGGCAACTGCCCGCCGGGCAGGAAGAGTTCGGACGTGGCCGGGAAGTCGCGGAAGCGGGCCTCGTTGCCCGCGGTCTGGGCGCGGAAGGTGGCGTCGACGGTGAAGCCGTCGCGGGCGAGGCGCTCGGCGGGTTCGAGGAGCCGGCGCAGCGGCCTGCTGCCCCAGGCGTCGAGCGCGGTCCGCCAGGTGGCGGGGGTGCCGGGCGTGCCGACGCTCCGGCCGCTGGTCTGGCCCTCCTCGAACGGGATGGGCGTGCCGTTCTCGACGAAGAGGTTCGCGTCGGCGGAGGCGGGGGCGGTCTCGCGGCCGTCGATGGTGTGCACCGTACGGGACGTGGCGTCGTAGTACACGAAGTAGCCGCCTCCGCCGATGCCGGCCGAGTAGGGCTCGGTGACGCCGAGCGCGGCGGCCGTGGCCACGGCCGCGTCGACCGCGTTGCCGCCCTTGCGGAGCACCTCGATGCCGGCGGCGGAGGCGTCCGCGTCGACGCTGGCGACGGCGCCGCCCCAGCCGGTGGCCACCGGCTGCTTGGCGGGCGCGGCACGCTCGGTGGGCGGGGCGGCCGCGCCCACGGAGAGGAAGGTCGCGGCGGCGGCCAGGAGCGACCCGAACCGTACGGCGGAACGACGCATGCGTACCTCCAGTCAAGGACCGTCCGCGCAGCGTAACTTCTGCCCCGTCGTCACGTCAGGACCGCGTCTCGAACAACCGGCCGCTTCCCCGCTAGCATGCGCGCCCATGAACGAAGACCTGCGCAACGTCGTGCTCGGGGTCCTGGCCACCGGCGTCAGCGGCTCGATCGGCTGGCTGACCCGTACGTATCTGTGGCGCCGCAGACTCCGCGGGAAGCAGGCGTTCTTCGGGCTTCCCGACCACTCCGAGTGCCTGCTCGTGGTGAACCGGGAGGCGGGCAGCGAGGGCGCGGTGCACCGCTTCGACGTGTCGGCGCTGCTCGAACTCGCCGCGCTGGTCAAGGAGTGCGGGGCGCACGCGCAGATCGTCCAGCACGACCTGGCGCAGGTCGGCTTCGGTGACCGCACGGAGTTCTGCGTCGGCGGGCCCGGTTCGAACCGCCGGATGGCGGCCCATCTCGGCAGCCTGCTGCCGGGGCTTGTGATGAGCACGGCCACCGAGCCGGTGGAGCGGCGCGGCGAGATAAGGATCGGCGAGGACCGCTACCCGATGGAGCGGGGCGTCACCGAGTACGTGCTGCTCGCGCGGGTCACCGCGGGCGAGGGCGGACGCCCGGTCTTCCTCTTCTGCGGCCAGCGGGCGATCACCAACCAGGCGGCCACCCGCTATCTGGCCCGCCACCACGCCCGCCTCGCCCGCCGCTACCGAGGCGGCACCTTCGTCCTGCTGCTCAAGGTGGTCAACTCGCAGGCGTACGGCCCCGATGTCGTCGAGCTGGTCGCCGACGTGACGCGGCAGGCGACGGCGCGGCCGCTCAGTCCCGCCACTCCACCCGCGCCGGCAGCGACTTGATCCCGTTGATGAAGTTGGAGACCAGGCGCCGGGGCGGCCCGGCGGTCTCCAGGTCCGCGCAGGCCTCGCGCATCTCCTCGTGCAGCAGCCGGAGTTGGAGCCGGGCGAAGTGGGCGCCGAGGCACACGTGCGGGCCGTCGCCGAAGGAGACGTGCGGATTCGGCGTACGGGTGAGGTCGAGACGGCAGGGGTCGGCGAAGGCGCGCTCGTCGAAGTTGGCGGACGCGTGGAAGACGACGACCTTGTCGCCGGCGGCGATCGGCACCCCGGCCAGTTCGGTGTCCCGGGCTGCGGTGCGCCGGATGTGCAGCACGGGCGGGTGGACGCGCAGGAGTTCGCCGACGGCCGTGTCGGTGTCCGCCGCGCCGTCCAGGAGCCTGCGCCGTTCGTCGGGGTGTCCGGCGAGGGCGAGCAGTCCGCCGGGGGCGGCGCTGCGGACGGTGTCGTTGCCCGCGACGGTCAGCAGGAAGAAGAACATCTCCAGCTCGGCATCGAGGAGTTCGGAGTTCGCGAGCACGGTCATGATGTCGTCGGCGGGGTGGGCGCGCTTGTGGGCGGCGAGGTCCTGCGCGTAGGCGAACATCTCGGCCAGCATGGCCGGTGAGCGGGGGTTGACGGGCCGTCCATCGGCGTCGAGCACGGGCGGTTCGTCGGGGTCCTGGTAGGCGATCACCCGCTCGGTCCAGGCGTGCAGCAGTCCGCGGTCGGCCGCGGGCACGCCGAGGATGTCGGTGAGGTTGAGCAGCGCGTAGTCGTCGGTGACGGCCCGCACCAGGTCCACCTCACCCTCCGGGCCCGACTCCCGTGCGCCGGCGAGCAGTTGACGGGCCCGCAGTCGCGCGGTGCCGGTGAAGCGCTCGATGCGGCCCGGAGTGAAGGCGCGGCTGACGAGCCGGCGCAGCCGTCCGTGGTGCGGAGGGTCCTGGTTGAGCATCATGCGCCGGATGAACGGCAGGTCGGCCGGGTCGGGGTCGCGGATCTGGGTCGCCCCGAGGTGCGAGGAGAAGCCCGCCGTGTCCTTGAGCACCCGCACGACGTCGGCGTGCCGCGTCACGGCCCAGAAGCCTGGCCCGGCGGGCCAGCCGAGGACCTCGTACTCCTCCTGCCGGGCGACGGGGTGACGGTCGCGCAGGGCGCGGAATCGGTCGTGCGGGATCCCGGCGGCGTAGACGCGGGGATCGAAGACGTCGGGGACGTCGGGAACTTCCGGTACTTCGGATGTGCCGCTGCCGCCCACCGGCCCTCCCGTCGGAGTGAAGACGTCACCATCATGACAGGTCAGGGCCGGTTTTCGTAGGACGGAACGCACAGTTCGCGAACCTTGTCCGGGCTGCCCGCCGGCTCCCAGAATCTCCGTCGTGAATCATCCGGAGATCAGGGGGAAGATGACGGACGCGGGGAAGATCGACGAGGACGCGGTGCTGCGGGCACGGGTCCTGCTGCTGGGGTCCGACCGGCCGACTCGACGGGAGGAGGTCGAGGCGTACCGGGTACTGGCGCGGGTGAGTCCGCTGGCGTATCTGCCGAAGCTGGCCGGAGCGCTGATCCTGCTCGGGTACGAGGCCCGGGCCGAGGAGACGAAGGTGGCCCTGCACGCCGAAGCCGCGGACGCGGCGCGCCGGCTGCCGGCCGGCGTGCCGGCCCGGGCCGAGCTGACGCAGCGGGCACTGGGCGCGTACGAGCGCTCGCTGTTCGGCGCGGGCCGGCGGTCCGAAGGGCGCGCGGTGTGCGAGGAGTTGGCGGAGACCGGGCGCGGCGGACGCCTGTCCGAGGTGCGGGCCGAGGAGGGACGGCACCGGGAGGCGGCCGCGCTGCTCGGGGCCGTCGCCGCGGAGGCGGCGGAGGTCTCGGACTGGACGGTGTACCCGTGGGCGGCGGAGCTGTCCGCCGCCGGGCTCCACGAGGAGGCCGTCGACGCCTTCGCCCTGGCGGTGACGAAGGGACGGCGCAAGGCCGCGGAGGACGACACCCCGCTTGCGGGCCTGGTGTGGGAGCTGGTCCACCACGCCGGTCTCCTCGACGCGGCCGGGCGGCCGGGTGAGGCCGGGGCGGCCCGACGGGAGGCGCTCGAACTGCTCGTCCGGCTCGCGGCGGACGGCGAGCCGAAGTCCTGGAGCAACATCCTCCACTGGTGGGTCACCCTCTTCACCCTGTCGGGCCGCGCCGCGGAACCGGCCGCGTCCCCGGCCGCGCCGATGCCGCCGTTCGGCGCGGCCGGCCACGAGTGGTCGCCCGACACGCGGGAGGCGTACGTCGCCGGCATCCCCGCCCTGGAGGCGGAGGCGGCGGCGCTCGCCGGGGCGGGGGACGGGGACCACCGGCTCCCGGAGCGGTACGCCGTGCACCGCAGGCTGACGCTTCGCCGGTCGTTCGCGACCGAGTGGCACGGCCATCGGATCGAAGAACCCCTGCGGCCGCTCTTCGACGAGGGCGTCGCCCTCGCCCGCCGCCTCGCCGGCACCCGACCCGCGGCCCTCCCCCAGGCCCTGACCGACCGGGCCATGTTCCTGGTGGCCGTCGGACGCTTTGGCGAGGCGCTCGACGACTACCGGGAGGCAATCGTTACCCACGCGTAACTTACCGATGAGTTACCTCGGGTAAGGGTTCACGGTTACCGTCGGGTCACTTTCACTGTCCCCCATTCACTGCCCCCATCAGTGACACCAGTGAGGAGTGGCCCGTGCGTGCCGCCCTGACCCTCGCCGTCTCGGCCTCCCTCGTCGCCGGCGCGGCCCTCGGCCCCGCGCCCGCCGCCCGGGCGGCCGAGGTCGCCGAACAGCCCGCCCCCGCCGTCCGGTTCGTCGACATCGCGGGCGAGGGCGGCACCGTCCTCAAGGCCAACGTCGTCACCCCGGCCGGCGCCGACGGCTCCGCCCGCTACCCGGTGATCGTGCTGCCCACGAGCTGGGCGATGCCGCAGATCGAGTACCTCGCGCAGGCACGGCAGCTCGCCGACTCCGGTTATGTCGTGGTGAGTTACAACAGCCGCGGCTTCTGGCAGTCGGGCGGCGAGATCGAGACCGCCGGACCCAAGGACGTCGCCGACGCCTCGCTCGTCATCGACTGGGCGCTCGCCCACACCCCGGCCGACCCGGCGAAGGTCGGGATGGCCGGGGTGTCGTACGGCGCCGGTATCAGCCTGCTCGCGGCCGCGCACGACAAGCGGATCCGCGCGGTGGCCGCGCTCAGCGGCTGGGCCGACCTCATCGACTCCATCTACAGCGGCCGCACCCAGCACCTCCAGGCCGCCGCGCTGCTCGGCGGCGCGGGCTTTCTGACCGGGCGGCCGGGTCCCGAACTCCGGCGGATCCTGGGCGACTTCCTCTCCTCCCACCTGGCCGAGGAGGACAAGATGATCGCCTGGGGGCGCGAGCGCTCCGCCACCACCCACCTCGACGCGCTCAACGCCAGCCACCCGGCGGTCATGCTGGGCAACGCCTGGGGCGACACCATCTTCCCGCCCAACCAGTACGCGAGCTTCTACGAGAAGCTGACCGGCCCCAAGCGCCTGGAGTTCCGTCCCGGCGACCACGCCACCGCCGAGGCCACCGGACTCTTCGGGCTGCCCAACGACACCTGGACCAGCGCCCACCGCTGGTTCGACCACTACCTCAAGGGCGCCGACAACGGCATCGACCGCGAGCGCCCCGTCCAGCTGAAGCCGCGCTCCGACGGCGGCTACGAGGGCTACCCCGACTGGAAGTCCGTCCAGGCGAACCAGCGGAAGTTCGCCCTCGACGACACCCACGGCATCCTCACCGGCGTCGACTCCGGCGCCGACGGCGGCATCGTGATGCTCTCCAACACCCTCGACCAGTTCCTGAAGACCCCGCCGGTCGCCTCCGTCCCGCTGCTCCCGCGCGCCTTCGCGGCCGTGTGGCAGACCGAGCGCGCCGCCACCCCGCAGCGGGTGCGCGGCACGGTGCGGCTGCACACCACGGTCACGCCCACCGCCGGGGACGGCACCTTCGTCGCGTACCTCTACGACGTGGGCCCGCTGGGCCTCGGCAAGCTGGTGAGCAACGCCCCGTACACCTTCCACGAGCGCACGCCCGGCCGGCCGTTCGCCGTGGACCTGGAGCTGTTCTCCACCGCGTACGACGTGCCGGCCGGCCACCGGCTCGCCCTGGTCGTGGACAGCGCCGACCCGCTGTACATCGCGCACAACCCGGCCGGTGCGCGGCTGTCGTTCTCGTCCCCGGCGGACGATCCGTCGTATCTGTCGGTGCCGCTGCGGGCGGAGTGACCGCCCGCCTGGGCCCTGTCCGACGGATCAGGGTCGGACAGGCCCCAGGTCAGTGCTCGGCGGACTCGCCGTAGACCTGGGACAGCTCCGGGATGCCGGTGGTGGCCCAGTCCAGGCCGGCGGCCACCACGTCGATCTCGCGGCCCGAGGCGAGCCGGACGACCGGCTGGCCGTCGGGCCGCAGCCGCCAGCGGGCGCCGGGCACGGTCCGCACGACGACCGTGCCGAGGTAGAGCCCCGCGTCGTTGCCGATCCACGGCAGCTCCTCGGGGTCCTGGCGCCAGCGCGGCGTCAGCTGGTCGAGCTCGGCGAGCGAGCGGGCGGTGTCGTCGAGCCGCACCCCGGCGTCCTGGGCACGGTGGCGCAGCAGCTCGCACTCGGCGAGCAGCTCGGCGGCCCCTTCCGGGTCCCGGTCGAAGACCGGGACCAGCGGGGAGCGTTCGGCTTCGTGCCGCTTGCGCCAGTTGTCCAGGAAGGGGATGTGCATCCGGACAGCGTCCCACCGCGCCCTGTCCGGCACCACCCGGCACGCGGAGATCGTCCGCGCTTCGCGGAGCCCGCCCGGGACGGTCAGAGGTCGAGGTCGACGACGACCGGGGCGTGGTCGGAGGCGCCCTTGCCCTTGCGCTCCTCGCGGTCCACGTAGCTGTCCTTGACGGCGTCGGCGAACGGCTTGTTGCCGTAGACCAGGTCGATGCGCATGCCACGGTTCTTCGGGAAGCAGAGCTGGCGGTAGTCCCAGTACGTGTACGGGTGGGCGTACTTCAGCGGGCGCGGCACCACGTCGCCGAGGCCGGCCTCGCGCAGCGCGGCGAGCGCGGCCCGCTCCGGCTCGGTGACATGGGTGGCGCCCTCGAAGACGGCGATGTCGAAGACGTCGTCGTCGGTGGGCGCGATGTTGAAGTCGCCGAGCACGGCGAAGGGGCGCGAGCCGGCCGCGTCGGCGGCGACGGCCGTCCGCAGGGCGTCCAGCCAGAGCAGCTTGTACGCGTAGTGCTCGTGGCCGATCTCGCGGCCGTTCGGCACGTAGACCGACCAGAGGCGGAGCGGGCCGCAGGTCGCGGAGACGGCCCGCGGCTCCTGCGCGCCGCCGTAGTCGGGGCCGCCGGGCAGGCCGGTGACGACGTCGTCCAGGCCGACGCGGGAGACCAGGGCGACCCCGTTCCACCGGCCGGTGGCGTTGACCACCGACTCGTACCCCAGCTCGCGCAGCTCCTCGGTGGGGAACTGCTCGGCGGTGCACTTGGTCTCCTGGATGCACAGCACGTCGGTGCCGCTGCTCTCCAGCCAGGCCAGGAGCCGGGGCAGCCGGGCGGTGATCGAATTGACGTTCCAGGTGGCGATGCGCATGACGGCAAGCCTAGCCGTGGGGTGTGACAGCCGGCGTTCTCCGCGGCGGCGACTCAGAGCTCGGTCGAGTCGCCCGGGGTGAGGCGGCGGTGATCGGTGCCGCCGAGGGCGCCGATCTGACGGTCGTAGATCGGGCGGGCCAGGTCGGTGAGGAGCGCGTCGTGGATGTCGTACGCGCGGACCGGCTTGACCTCCCGTACGTAGTCGATGACCTCGGAGATCTTGTTCCACGGGGCCATGACGGGCAGGAACAGCGTCTCCACGGCCGCCTCGGGCACGGTGAGCGCGTCGCCCGGGTGGAAGACGGAACCGTCGATCAGGAAGCCGACGTTGGTGATCCGCGGGATGTCCGGGTGGATCACGGCGTGCAGCTCGCCGTGCACCTGGACGTCGAAGCCGGCGGCGGCGAAGGCGTCGCCGTGCCCGACGGTGTGGACGCGGCCGGGGAACGCGGCCGCGAGCTGCTCGGCGACGCTGCGCAGCGTCCACACCTCGGCGGCGGGGTCGGCCTCCAGGGCGGCGCGCAGCCGGCCCTCGTCGAAGTGGTCGGGGTGCTCGTGGGTGACGAGGAGGACGTCCGCGCCGAGCGCGGCGTCCTCCTCGGTGAACATCCCGGGGTCGATGACGAGCGTGCGCCCGTCCTTCTCCAGACGGACGCAGGCATGGGTGTTCTTCGTGAGCTTCACACCCGGCAGGCTACGCCTGCGGGGTGGTCTCCTCCTTGATCACGCGGCGGACGACCCGCAGCGCGCTCTCGGCGGCCGGCAGGCCGCAGTAGACGGCGGTCTGGAGCAGGATCTCGCGCAGCTCGTCGGGGCTCAGGCCGCTGCGCAGGGCGGCCCGGGTGTGGTCGGCGAGGACGTCGAGATGACCGCCGGCGATCAGCGCGGCGAGCGTGACGGCGCTGCGGGTGCGCCGGTCGAGGCCCTCGCGGCTCCACACCTCGCCCCAGGCGAAGCGGGTGAGGAGGGTCTGGAAGTCGGCGTCGAAGGGCTCGGCGAGGGCCTCGTCGACATGGGCGTCGCCGAGCACCTCGCGGCGCAGCTTGAGCCCGCTCTCGTACGGGTCGGGGCGCGGGACCTCGGGCTCCTCGGCGGTCCCGGCGGGCGCCGTCTCGCCGGCCGGGACGACGGGCGCGGAGACCGGCGGGACCGGCGGGGCGGGCGGGCCCTGCGGGACCGGCCTGCCGGGCGGCGCGGGGACGACGGTGAGGGCGCCGTGGGTGTCGGTGCCGAGCTCGGCGAAGTGGCCGGCGAGCAGTTCGGTGACGGCGGCGGGCTGTTCGACCGGGGCCAGGTGCGAGGCGCCGGGGACGACGGCGAGCCGGGCGTCGGCGATGCCGGCGACGAGGGTGCGGGCCTCGGCGGGTCCGGTGATCGCGTCCTCGGAGCCGACGAGGACGAGCGCGGGGACGCCGATCCGGCCGAGGGCCTCGCGGACGTCGAAGACGGCGAGCGCCTCGCAGGCGGCGATGTAGCAGCCGGGGTCGGTGGTGCGGATCATCTGCACGGCCCAGTCGACGATGGCCGGCTGGGCGCTCGCGAAGGTCGGCGTGAACCACTGCTCGGGCGCGCTGCGGGCGATCGGCTCCAGGCCGTTGGCGCGCACCATCACCGCGCGCCGGCGGAACTCGTCCGGAGTGCCGAAGCGCGGCGAGGTGGCGACCAGGGCGAGGGAGGCGACCCGGTGCGGGGCGCGCAGCGCGAGGTCCATGCCGATGGCGCCGCCGAGGGCGCAGCCGGCGTAGCCGAAGCGCTGGACGCCGAGCTCGTCGAGGGTGGCGAGCAGCCGGTCGCCGAGTTCGGCGACGGAGCTCGCCGGGTGGGCGGGGGCGCCGCCGTGGCCGGGCAGGTCGAAGCGGAGGACTCTCCAGGTGCGGGTGAGTTCGGGTATCTGCCGGTCCCACATGTGCCAGGTGGCGCCGAGCGACGGTGCCAGGACCAGCACCGGAGCGTCGTCGCGGCCGTCCAGTCGGTATTGCAGGTTGTTCGTCGGTGTCTCACTCACGCCCTGCACGCTCTCACATCCGGCGGCCCGGCGGGCGTGGGGGTCACGGGGACGTCGTGGAGACCACGTACACGCGGGGGAAGGCCGGGTCGTCGAGGTTGACGGTGATGTCGCTGGTGGGGCGGGGTTTGTCGCGGGTGACGGTGGTGCCGGACCAGGCGTGGTGGCCGGCGGTGAAGTTCCAGCCGACGATGCCGGAGTCGTGCTCGCCGACCGTGACCTTGCCGGCCGTGAGGGCGGCGCGGCTGGTGCCGCTCTCGGCGAGGTAGGTGTCGAGCCCGTTGGCCGTGGTGGTGAACTGCACGTACAGCCGGCTGGTCTTCCAGTTGCTGGTCTCGTAGTAGGCGACGTGCCAGGCGTCGTCGGGGACCGGGATCTCGAAGACGCGGCGCTTCATCTGCGAGGGCCAGTTGTCCTGGAGGCCCATGGCGGAGGACTCGCGCTCCTTGTCGAGCCCGCTGTCCCGGCTCTGGTTGGCGGAGATCACCAGATAGCCGGCCGGGACGCCGATGAGCAGCACGATGGTGAGCAGCGTGAGGAAGCGGCGGCGCAGCATGTGCCGCCGGTCCTCGGGCAGCCTGCCGTCCGGCGGCGGGGAGGGGTGGGGCACGGTGGGCGGGGGCGGGGCCACGGTCATGTCTGCGGGTCCTGGGGGGTGGTGCGGGAGCTGCGGTCGGCGGAGGCGCGCAGGGCCTGGGTGTAGCGCCCGTACTTCTCGTAGCGCTCGACGCGGCGCCGGTTGGCGCGGCGGAAGCGGCGGGCGACGAGCCGGGCGAGGTCGGCGGCGCCGACCATGCCGGCCTCGGGGCCGAGCTGGGCGCGGGCGATGCGGGCCTCGGGGCGGTAGCCGCGGCCGGTGAGGTGGCGGCGGAAGGCGTCCCGGGCGGGGCCGATGAGCAGGTCGTCGGCGGCGGAGACGCCGCCGCCGATGACGAAGCAGGACGGGTCGAGGGCGGCGGCCAGGTTGGCGATGCCGACGCCGAGCCACTGGCCGATGTCCTGGAACAGCTCGACGCACATGGCGTCGCCCTCGCGGGCGAGCTCGGTGATGAGCGGTCCGGTGATGTCGGGGACGTTGCCCTTGACCCGCTCGATGATGTTGTACGCGACCGGGGAGTCGGCGGCGGCGAGCTCGCGGGCCTCGCGGACCAGCGCGTTGCCGGAGCTGTACTGCTCCCAGCAGCCGCGGTTTCCGCAGGGGCAGCGGTGGCCGCCGGGGACGACCTGCATGTGGCCGAACTCGCCGGCGACCCCGTACTTGCCGCGCTTGACCTGGCCGTCCTGGAGGATGGCGCCGCCGATGCCGGTGCCGAGGGTGATCATGACGAGGTGGTCCTCGCCGCGTCCGGCGCCGAAGCGCCACTCGGCCCAGGCGGCGGTGTTGGCGTCGTTGTCCACCATGACGGGGACGGCGAGGCGGTCCTGGAGGGCGTCGCGGAGCGGCTCGTTGCGCCAGGCGAGGTGGGGGGCGAAGAGCACGCGGGCCCGGTCGGCGTCGACCCAGCCTGCGGCGCCGATGCCGACGGCGTGCACGTCGTGCCGGTCGGAGAGGTCCAGGACCAGCTCGGCGATGGTGTCCTCGACGACCTTGGGGCTCTTGGACTTGTCGGGAGTCTCCGTGCGGAGCTTCTCCAGGATGTTGCCGTCCGCGTCGACGACGCCGGCCATCACCTTCGTACCGCCGATGTCGATGCCGACGGTCGGCACCCGGGGCGCGGTCAGGTGCGAGCGCCGCTCCCGGGTGCCGACGGTCCGCAGGACCGTGCCACGGGAGGCGCCCCTGAGCGTCAGGTCACGGTAGGTACTCATCGGCTCGATTCTGCCAGGTGGGGTGTGAGGGGCGTGTGATGAACGGATTACGCGCCGGAGGGGCGTTCCAGCTCGTGCCGCAGGTCCTCCAGGTCGCTGCCGCCGGCCATCTGGCGGGTCAACTCGTCGAGGCTGATGGAGTCCTTGGTGTGGCTGCCCGCCATGACGCCGCGCCGGAGCAGCACGAAACGATCACCGACGAGGTAGGCGTGGTGCGGGTTATGGGTGATGAGGACCACGCCGAGGCCCTGGTCACGCGCGGCGGCGACGTACTTCAGGACGACGCCGGACTGCTTCACGCCGAGCGCGGCGGTCGGCTCGTCGAGGACGAGGACCTTGGCGCCGAAGTGGACGGCGCGGGCGATGGCCACGCACTGCCGCTCGCCGCCGGACAGGGTGCCGATGGGCTGGTCGACGTCGCGCAGGTCGATGCCCATGCGCAGCAGGGCCGTACGGGTGGTCTCGCGCATCAGGCCGACGTCGAGGCGCTTGAAGGGGCCCTTGCCGCGGGTGGGCTCGGAGCCGAGGAAGAAGTTGCGCCACACCGGCATCAGCGGGACCACGGCGAGGTCCTGGTAGACGGTGGCGATGCCGCGGTCCAGGGCGTCGCGCGGGTTGGCGAGGGTGACCTCCTCGCCCTCGATGCGGAAGGTGCCGGCGTCGTGCCGGTGCAGACCTGCGACGATCTTGATGAGGGTGGACTTGCCGGCGCCGTTGTCGCCGAGGACGCAGGAGATCTCGCCCGCGTTCACCTCCAGGGAGACCCCTTCGAGGGCGCGGATGTTGCCGTAGTACTTGCTGACGTCGTCGAGCTCGACGAGCGGGCTCGCGGTGCCGGTGGTGGTCGGGGCGGTGGTCACTTGACGGCCTCCACGCGCTTGCGGATCCAGGCGTTCAGGAGGGTGGCGAGCAGCAGCATGGCGCCGAGGAAGAACTTGAACCAGTCCGGGTTCCACTCGGCGTAGACGATGCCCTTGCCGGTCATGCCGAAGATGAAGGCGCCGACGGCGGAGCCGATGGCCGAGCCGTAGCCGCCGGTGATCAGACAGCCGCCGATGACGGCCGCGATGATGTAGATCAGCTCGTTGCCGACGCCCTCGCCGGACTGGACGACGTCGAACGAGAAGAGCAGGTGCTGGCCGGAGATCCAGGCGCAGAACGCCACGCCCATGTAGAGGCCGATCTTGGTCTTGTAGACCGGCACGCCGACCGCGCGGGCCGCGTCGGCGCCGCCGCCGACCGCGAAGATCCAGTTGCCGAAGCGGGTGCGCAGCAGGATCCAGGTGGCGAGGGCGACCAGGACCAGCCACCACAGGATGGTGACCTTCAGCTCGACGCCGCCGACCGTCCAGGTGGAGGCGAAGAGCGCGCGGGCGGAGGGGAAGCCCTCCATGTCGGCGATCGACTTGGTGGAGACGGTGCCGCTGATCAGCTTGGTGAAGCCGAGGTTCAGACCGGTCAGCATCAGGAAGGTGCCGAGGGTGATGATGAAGCTCGGCAGCTTGGTGCGGGTCAGCATGAAGCCGTTGAACGCGCCGACGGCGAGGGTGACGAGCAGCGAGACGCCGACGCCGACCCAGACGTTCGCGGTCATCTGGTAGCTGAACATCGAGGAGACCAGCGCCGAGGTGGTGACCAGGACGCCGGCCGACAGGTCGAACTCGCCGCCGATCATCAGCAGGGCCACGGGCACGGCCATGATGCCGATGGTGGAGGCCGCGTACAGGACGGTGCCGAGGCTGGCGGGGCGCAGGAAGCTGTCGGCGGCGATCGAGAAGAACGCGAAGACGGCGACGGCGCCGACGACCGAGCCGAGCTCGGGCCGGGCGAGCAGCTTCTTCAGCGGCGAGGTGCGCAGCAGCCGCTCGTCGACGTGGTCGATGCCGTCGGACGGCGAGGGCGAGGGTGGTGCGGCGGCGCTCATCGGGTGCCCCGCTCCGTGTAGTCCTTGAGCGCGGCGGCCGCGTCCTTGGTGATGATCTGCGGGCCGGTGAGGACCGGCTTGCCGCCGCCGAGGACGTCGGCGTTGTAGCGGTAGAGCCAGAGCAGGTCGACGGCCTCGTAGCCCTGGAGGTACGGCTGCTGGTCGACGGCGAAGCCGAGGGTGCCGGACTCCAGCGCGGTGGCGACCTTGGCGTTGAGGTCGAAGGTGTCGACCTCGGCCTTGCTGCCGGCGCTCCGCTTGGCCTGCACGGCGGCGTCGGCGAACGGCGCGCCGAGGGTCACGACGGCGTCGATGGACGGGTCGGACTGGAGCTTGGCGAGGATGGACGCCTGGACGTCGGGCATGTTGGTGCCGTCGACGTACAGGTTCTGCATCTCGCCGCCGAAGGTCTTCTTCGCGCCGGCGCAGCGCTGCTCGTGGCCGACGTTGCCCTGCTCGTGCAGGACGCACAGGGCCTTCTTGCGGCCCCGCTTGTCGAGCTCCTCGCCGACGGCCTCGCCGGCCACGGTCTCGTCCTGGCCGATGTGGGTGAGCGCGCCGAAGGCCTTGGACGCCTCGGCGCCGGAGTTCACCGTGATCACCGGGATGCCGGCCTTGACGGCCTTCTCCACGGACGCCTTCATCGCGTCGGGCTTGGCGAGGGTGACGATGATGCCGTCGACCTTCTTGGCCACGTACGAGTCGATGAGCTGGGCCTGGGCCTGGGCCTCGTCGCTGTGGGCGTAGAGGAAGTTGATGTTGTCCTTGACGGCGGCCTGCTTGGCGCCGTTCTGGACGATGTCCCAGAAGGTGTCGCCGTCGCCCGAGTGGGTGATCATGGCGAAGGTCCAGCGGGGAGTGTTCACGGCCGCCCGCCCCTGGGCGGCGGCCGCCTTGCGGGCGTCCTCCCCGCGCTTGCCGCCGGTGCTGCTGCAGCCCGCGAGCGCGGCGGTCAGCGCCACCGCGAGCACGGCGCCGATGGCCGCCCGTACCCCTCCTGTGGGAACCCTGGTCACCAGGACCTGCCCTCCTTTGTGTCCTTCTGCGTGCATTGCAGTATCGGTCATGGGGGTCCCGCCGATCTCCAGCGGGGCCCCGGCGGGGCCTCACGGCCCCGTCCGGTCCTACCCGCGGGCGGGCAGCGGGAACTCGAAGGAGTAGCGGGAGGCCCGGTAGAGGTGCCGGCCGAACTCCACCGCGCGGCCGGTCGCGTCGAAGGTCACGCGCTCCATCGTCAGCAGCGCCGCCCCCTCCCGCTCGCCGAGCAGCCACGCCTCCCCCGGCCCGGCGGACCGCGCGCCGACGGTCTGGGTGGCGTGGTGCGGGGCCGCCCCCGCGGCGCCGAGCAGCCGGTAGAGGCCGGTGGCGGCGAGGCTCACGGCGTCCGCGTCGAGCAGCCCGGCGGGCAGATGGTTGCGCAGGTACGCGAGGGGCTCGCCGTGCGCCGAACGCAGCCGCTCCAGATAGCGCACCTGCGCGCCCTCGGCCACGCCGAGCGCCGCGGCGACCTCCGCCCCGGCGGGCTCGAGGCGGTCCACCAGGACCCGGGTCGCCGGCCGCTGCCCGGCCTCCGCAAGGTCGTCGTAGAGCCCGCTCAGTTCCACCCTGCGCCGCACCCTGGTGTGCACCACGACCGTCCCCACTCCCCTGCGCCGCACGAGCAGCCCCTTGTCCACGAGCGAGCCGATCGCCTGCCGCACGGTGGGCCGCGAGAGCCCGAGCCGCGCGGCGAGCTCGACCTCGCCGCCGAGCCGGCTGCCCGGGCTCAGCGTGCCGTTCTCGATGGCCGCCTCCAGCTGCCGGGCGAGCTGGAAGTACAGCGGCACGGGGCTGCTCCGGTCCACGGACAGACCGGGCGGACGCAGTGGCGGCTCAGGGGGTGTCGCGGACACGGACGGGAGGGTAGCCCCGCGGACGGGGCACGGGACACCCCCCGGACGTCCGGTTGTCCTGACCTTTCCTTGACACCCGTCGCCTTCCGCACCACCTTGGGGCCATGCGGATCGGACTGGTCGGGACGGGGCGGATCGGCGCCTTTCACGCGGGGGTGCTCGCCCGGCACCCGGAGGTCACGGCGCTCGTGCTCGCGGACGCCGACGCCGAGCGGGCGGCGGGGGTCGCGGGGGCGCTCGGGGCCGAGCCGGCGCCCTCGGTGGAGGCGCTGTTCGGGCACCACATGCTGGACGCGGTGGTGATCGCGTCGGCGACGGCGGCGCACGCGGAGCTGATCGGGCGGGCCGCGGCGGCCGGGCTGCCGGCGTTCTGCGAGAAGCCGATCGCGCTCGACGTGCCCGGGACGCTGGGCGCGCTGCGGGCGGTGGCGGCGGCCGGGACGGAGCTCCAGCTGGGCTTCATGCGGCGGTTCGACGCCGGATACCGGGCGGCGCGCGAGGCGGTGGCGGCGGGCGGGCTCGGCCGGCTGCACACCGTGCGGACGGCGACGTCGGACCCCGCGCCGCCGCCCGCCGCTTATCTGCCGCTGTCCGGCGGGCTGTTCCGCGACTGCATGGTGCACGACTTCGACATCGTGCGCTGGGTGACCGGGCGGGAGGTCGTGGAGGTGTACGCGACCGGGTCGGACGCGGGGCCCGCGATGTTCCGTGACGCCGGCGACGTGGACACGGCGGCCGCGCTGCTCACCCTGGACGACGGCACGCTGGTGTCGGCGACCGCGACCCGCTGCAACGGCGCCGGGTACGACGTACGGATGGAGCTGGCCGGCGAGCGGGCGCAGCTCGCGGTCGGCCTCGACGAGCGGACCCCGCTGGAGTCGGTCGAGCCACAGGGCCCGCCGCCACCCGGCAAGCCGTGGCCCGGTTTCCTGGAGCGTTTCGGTCCGGCGTACGAGGCGGAGCTGGACGCCTTCGTCGGCCTGGTGCGCGGCGAGCGGGACAACCCGTGCGACGGCGGCGAGGCGCTCGCCGCGCTGCGCGTCGCGGAGGCGTGCGAGCGCTCGCGCCGGGAGCACCGCCCGGTGCGGGTGGCGGAGATCCCGGCGGAGTGAACCCGGGCCGGCGTCACCGGCCTCCGGGTTCAGGGGAGATCCCGGTGAAGTGAACCCGGGACCGGCGTCACCGGCCTCCGGGTTCAGGGGATCGCCGGACGGCCGGGGGCGGCTTCGCCGGCTCCCGGGGGCGGCGGATCACCAGACGACGGGCAGGTGCCTCGTCCCGCGGATGAGCATGCCCGGGAGCCATTCCCAGGAGCCCGCCTCGGGGTCGATTTCCAGCCGCGGGAAGCGGCGGAGAAGTGACTCGATGGCCGTCTTGCCCTCCAGACGGGCCAGCGGGGCGCCCAGGCAGAAGTGGATGCCGTGGCCGAAGGCGAGGTGGCCGCGCGGTTCGCGGCGGATGTCGAAGCGGTCGGGTTCGGGGAAGCGGCCCGGGTCGCGGGCTCCGGAGGCGAGGGCGACGAGGACGATCGCGCCGGCGGGTATCTCGGCGCCGCCGAGGGTGAGCGGCTCCCTGGTGAAGCGGAACGTGGCGTTCTCGACCGGTCCGTCGTAGCGGAGGCCCTCCTCGACGGCGGCGTCGATCAGGCCGAAGTCGGCGCGCAGCGCGGCCAGTTGCCCGGGGTGGGTGAGCAGGGCGCGGACGGTGTTGCCGATCAGGTTGACGGTGGTCTCGTGGCCCGCGATGAGCAGCAGGTAGGCGAGGGCGCGCAGTTCGGACAGCGAGAGCCGGTCGCCGTCCTCGGCGCGGCCGGCGATGAGGGCGGACAGCAGGTCGTCGCCGGGGCCCGAGCACCGCTTGTCCTCGATGAGTTCGTCGAGGTAGTCGCGGAAGGCGAGCGCGGCCGCCTCCATGTCGGACGGGGTCCCGGTCGGCGCGACGAGCTCGTTGGACCAGGCCCGGAAGGTGTCGCGGTCGGCGGCGGGGACGCCGAGCAGTTCGCAGATGACGGTGATGGGCAGCGGGAAGGCGAGGGAGTCGATGAGGTCGCCGCGGCCGGCCGGGGCCATCGCGTCGAGGAGTTCGTCGGTGAGCTCCTGGACGCGTGGCCGCAGCGCCTCCACCCGGCGGGCGGTGAACTCGCCCGCGACGAGCTTGCGCAGCCGGGCGTGGTCGGGCGGGTCGGTGCTGAGCAGGTGGGGTCCCATGACCTCGTCCTGCGGCCGCAACAGGCCGAAGTCGTCGAAGGACTTGGAGAGCCGCTGGTCGGCGAGGGCCGCGCGGGCCTCGTCGTAGCCGACGACGAGCCAGGCCGGGATGCCGTCCGGTGTCTCGACCTCGTGCACCGGGCCGGTCTCGCGGAGCTTCGCGTAGTACGGGTACGGATCGGCGGTGAAGTCCGCGCCGAATTCCCCCAGTTTGATGACGGACATCGGCTCAGGCTACGCGTCGCCCTCCGGCCCGGGGAGGTCGAGCAGGCCGGCGTCGTGGACCAACAGCGCGATCTGGACACGGTTGTTGAGGCCGAGCTTGGCCAGAATGCGCGAGACGTGGGTCTTGACGGTGGGGACGCTCATGTAGAGGGCCGCGGCGATCTCGGCGTTGGAGCTGCCCTGGCCGACGGCGAGGGCCACCTCCCGTTCGCGCTCGGCCAGTCCGGCGAGCCGGCGGACGGCGACGGCGCGGCGCGGCGGTTCCTGCGGGCCGGCGGACGGCGCCTCCTGGCCGGAGACATGGGCCATGAGCTGGCGGGTGACGGCCGGGGAGAGCACCGGATCACCGGCGGCCACCCGGCGTACGGCCGTGACGATCTCGGCGGGCGGGGTGTCCTTCAGGACGAAGCCGGCGGCCCCGGCGCGCAGCGCGCGCAGCACCTGCTCGTCGGCGTGGAAGGTGGTGAGGACGACGACCTCGGGGGCGCCGGGCCGGGCGCGCAGCCGTTCGGTCGCGGTGAGGCCGTCGACCCGCGGCATGCGGATGTCCATGAGGACGACGTCGGGGGCGAGCCGGTCGACGAGGCCGGGGACCTCGTCGCCGTCGGCGCCCTCGCCGACGATCTCGATGTCCTCGGCGCCGCCGAGCATGAGGGCGAGGCCCGCGCGGACCAGGGGGTCGTCGTCGACGACGAGCAGCCGGACGGGCGGAGGGGCGGGCGGCGGGGTGAGTGTCATGCGGGCCACGGTAGCCAGGCGTGCACGCTGAAGCCGCCGTCGGGGGCCGGGCCGTGGGTCAGCCGGCCGCCGGCGAGGGTGGCGCGTTCGGTCAGTCCGATGAGGCCCTGGCCGGAGCCGGGGACGGGCGGAACGGGACCGGTGGGGGCGGGGTTGCTGATGTCGAGGGTGAGTCCCTCGCCGCGTCGGCCGCGCAGGGTGAGGGTCACCTCGGCGCCGGGCGCGTGCTTGCGGGCGTTGGTCAGGGCCTCCTGGACGATCCGGTAGACGGTGCGGCCGGTGGCGGCGGGCACGGCGTCCGGTGCGGCGACGGTGGAGTCGAGGGCGACCTTCATGCCGGCCTCGCGGACCTCGTCGACGAGGGCGTCGAGGGTGAGGAGGGTGGGCTGGGGCCGGTTCGCGGCGCCGCCGTCCTCGTCGGGCGCGCGCAGCACGCCGATGATCTCCCGCAGGTCCTGGAGGGCCTCGTGGGCGCTGTCGCGGATCACTCCGGCGGCCCGGGCGACCTGCGCGGGCGGGGCGTCGGGCCGGAACTCCAGGGCGCCGGCGTGCACGCTGAGCAGGGTGAGGCGGTGGGCGAGCACGTCGTGCATCTCCCGGGCGATGGCCTCCCGGGCCTGCCGCTGCGCCTGCTCGACGCGCAGCTCCGCCTCGGCCTCGGCGCGCAGCGCGCGGTCGCGCAGTGCCTCGACGAGCTGGCGCCGGGAACGGACCAGCATGCCCCAGGCGGTGACGAGGAGGATCAGCACGATGCCGATGCCGATGGCGAGCGGAGTGCGGGTGGAGGGGTCGGGGCGTACGAAGACCTGGACGGTGGAGGCGGCCATGGCGAGCAGCCCGATCCCGGCGACTTCCTTGAACGGGCGGCGCACGGCGACGCTGAACAGCGCGCCGAGCACGGCGCCGCCGGCCGTGGGCGCGACGACGCTGACGACGCTGAGCGTGATGGCGAGCCCGGCCGGCCAGCGGCGGCGCAGCCACAGCGCGCAGCAGGCGAGCCCGCCGACGATCTGGTCGGTCAGCGCGACGGCCTCGCTGCTGTACGTGGCGCTGGTCTCGGCCGCGAGCAGCCCGACGAACGCGGCGAGCAGGAAGATCGTGGTGTCGACCACCCAGTCCCGCACGGTCCGCCGCGGCCGTCCCTCCCCCGGCCCCCGGCCGCCGGTACGGGCGGCCTCGACCAGATGGGAGGGGAGCAGCCAGGTACGCGTCATACCGGAAATGTACGCAGGTGAGCGGCGTGCCGCGGCCCCGAGCAGGGCGGTCGATACCAAAGTCGCGCGGGCCGGAACCCGGGTCGTACGAAGGTCGTACGGAAGTCTCCGGGAGGGGATACCGGTGGCCGACGCGGGCCGGGGCGGCTGTGGATCATGCTCGGGGCATGAAGAGGTTTCTTGAGGTCACGGGTTTTCTGGTCATGGTCTTCGGCGTCTGCGGGGTGCTCCGGGAGCTGACCGACGGCTGGTTCAAGCTGTTCGGCGTGACCCGTTTCCTGACCGACGGCATCGGCTTCCTCCAGGGCCGCGAGCTGTACGCGAACATCGTGATCGCCGCGCTGGGCCTGGTGGTCATGGCGATGTCGGACCGGGTGAAGAGCTGACGCCGGAGCCGGCCGGGGTGCGCGAGTGATCCGCGGCTAGGGCCTGTCCGACCCTGATCCGCCGGGCAGGCCCTGGCGCGCGTCCCGGTCGGCGGCCCGGCGGCCCCATGTGGTGCCCGCGAGCACCAGGACGGCGCCGGCCAGGCCCAGGGTGCCGGGCCGGTCGCCGGCCAGCGCGATGCCCGCGGCGGCGGCCCAGAGGGGTTCGGTGCCCAGCAGGAGGCTGACGCGGGAGGGCGAGGTGCGGCGGACGGCCCACATCTGGACGAAGAAGGCGAAGAGGGTGCAGAAGACGGAGAGGAAGAGGAGCCCGGCCCACTCGCGCGGACCGAAGCCGAGGGCCGTCGCCCAGGGCGTGTCGCCGGTGCCGGGGACGGCGGCGAGGAGGGCGAAGACGGCGACGGCGGCACCGAGCTGGACGGTGGTGAGGGAGAGCGAGTCGGCGCTCCCGACGGCCTTGGTCCGGGACATCGCGAGGACGTGCACGGTACGGGCGAGGGCGGCGAGCAGCATCAGCAGGTCGCCGGCGGAGGGCGTGGTGAAGCCGGCGCCCTGGGTCAGCAGCACCACGCCCGCCACGGAGAGCGCCGCCGCGCCGAGGAAGGCGCGGGGCATGGCCCCTGCTCGAGCGAAGCCGAGAGCTTGGGGGAAGGTCCTGGTCACGGCCGCCTCGGCGAGCGGCGTGAAGATCATGGTGAGGCTGATGATCAGGCCCGCGTTGGTGGCGGACGTGTGGACCACTCCGTACGTCTCCAGGAGGAAGATCCCGGCGAGGATCAGCCCCAGGACCGCCGCGCCGCGCCACTGGGCCGCGTCGAGCACCCGCAGTCTGCGCCATCCGGCGGCGACGAGCACCGGCAGCACGAGCGCGAAGCGCAGCACGAGGACGGCGAGCACGGTGTGCGAGGTGGTGACGCCCTTGGCGGCGAGATAGCTGGCGCCCCAGACCACCGCGACCAGCAGCACCGGCAGGTCGGTGAGCCAGGCGCGGCGCGGGGTGCCGAGGGTCGCGGGGGCGGCGAGCGTCGACATGGCGTCTCCGGCGCAGGAGGTGGGGTGGAGACTTCGACGGCTCGCACACGGGGGTGATCACCGTACCGGCGCCCGCGGGTGGTGGCTACTCGTAATTGCCGTACGTGGGCCGGCCCGCCGGCTCGTACGTCTGCAGGGTGACGCCCGCGGGCGTCGTACGGGCGCCGGCGAGCCGGAAGGCGCTGGGCCGGGCGCCCTCGGGGAACAGCCGGTGGCCGGAGCCGAGGACGACCGGGAAGACGAGCAGGTGGAGCGTGTCGACGAGGTCGTGCCGCAGCAGGGTCTGCGCGAGGCCTCCGCTGCCGTGCGTCTGGATCTCGCCGTCGAGGCGTTCCTTGAGGGCGGCGACCTCCTGCACGACGTCGCCGGAGAGGATCGTCGTCGGCTCCCAGTCGGCGTGGGTGAGCGTGCGGGAGGCGACGTACTTGGGAAGGGCGTTGAGCTTGGCCGCGATGGGGTTGTCGGGGTCGTCGTGCTTCGGCCAGTAGCCCGCGAAGATGTCGTAGGTGCGGCGGCCGAGGAGGAAGGCGGTGGGCCGCGTGAAGACCTCGTCCATGAAGCGGCCGAAGTCCTCGTCGCCGTAGGGGACGGACCAGCCGCCGTGCGCGAAGCCGCCGCTGGGGTCCTCCTCGGGACCGCCGGGTGCCTGGTACACGCCGTCGAGCGTGACGAACTGGGTGAGGCTCAGGGTGGCCATGAGGGGCCCCTTCCGTTCCTTGTCATCGTGTCTCTCCTCTGGAGACCGCGCCCGCCCGCGGAACTCATCGGTGGCCGCGCGGCCGATCGGCTCGCCGTCCGATTCCCGCCAGCACGGGGGCCGCGCCCCGCGTTTGATTGAACTCGCAACGACAACTGGTCGACGAGGTACGAGGAGTTCGAGATGTCCACGATGAACGGCCTGCGCGACAAGGCGGTCCTGGTCACCGGCGGCAGCCGGGGCATCGGCGCGGCGACGGCCGTCCGGCTCGCCGAGGAGGGCGCGGACGTCGCCTTCACCTATGTCCAGGGCGAGGAGCGGGCCCGCGAGGTCACCGCCCGGATCGAGGCGGCCGGCGGCAAGGCGCTGGCCCTGCGCGCCGACGCGGCGGACGCGGGCGACGCCGCCGGGGCGGTGGAGTGGGCGGCGGACGCGCTGGGCCGCCTCGACGTCCTGGTGAACAACGCCGGCGTCGGCGTCCTCGGCCCGCTGGAGTCCCTGACGCTCGCCGACGTGGACCGGGTCCTCGCGGTGAACGTCCGCGGGGCCTTCCTGGCCGCTCAGGCGGCCGCGGGGCGGATGGAGCAGGGCGGGCGGATCATCACGATCGGCACCTGCATGACCCACCGCGTGCCGGGCCCCGGCGGCACGCTGTACGCGACGAGCAAGGCGGCCCTCGTCGGCCTGACGAAGTCGCTGGCGCGCGAGCTGGGCGACCGCGGCATCACGGCGAACCTGGTCCACCCGGGCCCGACGGACACCGACATGAACCCGGCGGACGGTCCGTACGCGCAGGGCCAGGCGGCCATGACGGCCCTGGGCCGCTTCGGCACGGCCGGCGAGGTCGCGGCGATGGTGGCGTTCCTGGCGGGCCCGGGCGCGGCGTACGTGACGGGCGCCGAGTTCGCGGTGGACGGCGGCCACGCCGCGTAGATCACCCCGCCGAACGCGAAGGCGAGTGAGCCGAAGGGGTGCGCCGGGGGAACGGTCCCGAGCGCGCGGAGTCTCCCGAGGAGACGAGGGAGGCGAGCACGGTCGGGGCCGCGAGCCCGGCACCAGCGCCCCGGAGGAGAACCGGGCCGCAAAAAGCCGAGGGCGCACCGGTGCTGTCGGGTCGGTGCGCCCTCGTGGGCCGGGCGGGGTGTCGTTACCCGCCCAGTTCCTGGTGGCGGGCCGTCAGGCGCGCCGTGCCCGCTTCGGTGAGCGAGCCGAAGAGACGGAGGCGGGAGATGCCGCCGTCGGGGAAGATGTCGATCCGTACGCGGGCGCCGACGGCCGGCGCGTCGAGCACGAAGCGGTGGTTGGTGTCGGGCTGGAGGCGCGTCCGGGGGAGGATCTCGGTCCAGTCGTCGGAGCCTTCGGCGGCGACGGAGAGCGCGGCCCAGCCGGCGCTGTTGCCCTTGAGGTACGCGGTGTCGATCTCGACGGCGCGGATCTCGGACTCGGCGGCGAGGCTGTAGCGGATCCAGTCGTTGCCCTTGTCGCGGCGGCGGCGGGTCTCCCAGCCGTCGTCCATCTTGCGGGAGCGGCCGGGCTGGATGGTGTTGGTGGCCGGGGAGTAGAAGCGGTCGGAGGCGTCCTCGACCTGGCCGCCGTTCTCCAGGGCGGCGAGGTCGAAGGTGCCGAGCACGCCGAGCCACCGCGGGTCGGGGGCGACCTCGCCGTACACGCGCAGACGGGCGATGCCGCCGTCGGGGTGCTGGTTGACGCGCAGGTGGGTGAAGCGCTGTTCGACGTCGACGGCGAAGCCGTTGGCGGCGTGGCCGCCGATGGCGGTGCGCGGGACGATCGTCGTCCACTTGACGTCGTCGGCGAGGAGTTCGTCGGGCGAGGGCGAGCCGGCGACGGAGGTGGCCTCGACGGAGACGGCCTGCGGGTAGTTGCCGCGGAAGTGGGCGGTGTCGACGACGAGGCCGCGGATGACGCCGGGGGCGCCGAGGCGGACGAGGGCCCAGTCGTGGTCGTCCTCGGTGGGGTGGGGCTGCTCGGCGGAGACGCCGCGGCGGCGGCGGGTCTCCCAGCCGTCCATGATCTTGCCCTTGTGGCCGAAGTGCTCGGGGTCGAACTCGGCGGCCTCGGGCTTGAGGAGGTTCTCGCGCTCGGCGAAGAACTCGTCGTTGGCGGCGATGACGCCCGCGCCGAGGCGGCGGTCGGCGAGGTCGGCGTACTGGGTGAAGGGGAAGTCGGCGGTGCGGTAGTCGGCGTAGGGGTCACCGCCGCCGTAGGGGCTCGCGTCTCCGGTGAAGCTGGGTATGACGGTCACGTCAGTTGTTCCTTTCGAGGAGACGGCCGGTGGGCTCGGTGAGGGTGCCGCGGTCGTTGATGCGTGCGCCGCGCAGCCAGGTGGAGGTGACGACGCCGTGGAGGGTCTTGCCGGCGTAGGCGGTGACGCGGTTGCGGTGCTGGAGTTCGGCGGGGTCGACGGTGAAGGTGGCGTCGGGGTCGAGGACCGCGAAGTCGGCGTCGCGTCCGGGCTCGATGGCGCCCTTGGCCGTCAGGCCGGCGAGCCGGGCGGGGGCCTCGGACATCCAGCGGGCGAGGTCGGTGAGGTCGTGGCCGCGGCGGCGGGCCTCGGTCCAGATCGCGGGCAGGCCGAGCTGGAGGGAGGAGATGCCGCCCCAGGCGGAGGCGAAGTCGCCGGTCTTGAGGTCGGCGGTGGACGGCGAGTGGTCGGAGACGATGCAGTCGATCGTGCCGTCGGCCAGCCCTTCCCACAGCGCGTCCTGGTTGGCGGACTCGCGGATGGGCGGGCAGCACTTGAACTCGGTGGCGCCGTCCGGGACCTCTTCGGCCGTCAGGGTCAGGAAGTGCGGACAGGTCTCGACCGTGACCCGCACGCCCTCCGCCTTGGCGGCGGCGATCAGCGGCAGCGCGTCCGAGGAGGACAGGTGCAGGACGTGGACGCGGGCGCGCAGCCTGCGGGCCTGGTTGATCAGGTTCTCGATCGCGGTGTTCTCGGCGACCCGCGGCCGTGAGGCGAGGAAGTCGGCGTACTTCGCGCCGGGCTTCTGCGGGGCGGCGTCGAGCTCGTGCGGGTCCTCGGCGTGGACGATCATCAGCCCGTCGAAGCCGGCGATCTCGGCCAGCGAGGCGGCCAGCTGGTCCTGGTCGAGCTGGGGGAACTCGTCGACGCCGGACGGGGACAGGAAGCACTTGAAGCCGAAGACGCCGGCGTCGTGCAGCGGCCGCAGGTCCTTGACGTTGTCGGGCAGGGCCCCGCCCCAGAATCCGGTGTCGATGTGCGCCTTGGTGCGGGCCACGTCCTGCTTGACGCGCAGGTGCTCGACCGTCGTGGTCGGCGGCAGGGAGTTCAGCGGCATGTCGAGCAGGGTGGTGATGCCACCGGCGGCCGCGGCGCGCGTCGCGGTCCAGAAGCCTTCCCACTCGGTGCGGCCGGGATCGTTCACATGGACGTGCGTGTCGACGAGACCGGGGAGTACGACGTCGTCGCCGACGTCCTCCAGCCGGGCACCGGCCGGGACCTCGGCGTCGTGGGGCCATACGGCCGCGATCGTCCCGCCGGAGACGGCGATGGACGCCGCACGTGTCCCCTCGGGGGTGATGACGCGCGTCGAGCGCAGGACCAGGTTGACGTCCACCCGTACCCCTTCTTCTTCCGCGAAGCAGAAATTCAACGAACTGTTGAAGGAGTCTGCGTCCGTGACGACATGCCGTCAAGGGCTCGTTTTCAGGATCGCCCGGCGCGGACCGCCCCCGCGAGGGCTGATTGGACGTTTCCATGAAGTGGAATGAGAATTTCGTACAGTAGAACGTAGCTCCGCACATGCGGGGCGGACCAGGACCCCTCCGGGCAGCCGCCGACAACGGACAAACACCCCGCTGACCGGCCCGGACACCGGGACCTGGGCCGTGTGCACGGCCCGGTCGCCCGGTAGGCTGCTGCCTTGCCCGCCTGCCCCGAAAGGACCGTTGCCGTGCCGACGTCCAGCGCCAGCACCACCGACGCCGCCAAGCCCGCCGCCGCGAGCGGTGGCGTCCAGTCCCTCGAGCGTGCCTTCGACCTCCTGGAGCGGATGGCCGACGCGGGCGGCGAGGTCGGGCTGAGCGAGCTCTCCGCCAGCAGCGGCCTGCCGCTGCCGACCATCCACCGCCTGATGCGCACGCTCGTCGCCTGCGGCTACGTGCGCCAGCAGCCGAACCGCCGCTACGCCCTCGGCCCGCGCCTGATCCGGCTCGGCGAGTCCGCCTCCCGGCTGCTCGGCACCTGGGCCCGCCCCTATCTGGCCCGGCTCGTCGAGGAGACCGGCGAGACCGCGAACATGGCGCTGCTCGACGGCGACGAGGTCGTGTACGTCGCCCAGGTGCCGTCCAAGCACTCGATGCGCATGTTCACCGAGGTCGGCCGCCGGGTGCTGCCGCACTCCACCGGCGTCGGCAAGGCGCTGCTCGTGGACACCCCCGCCGACGAGGTGCGCGCGCTGCTCGCCCGTACCGGCATGCCCGCCGCCACCGAGAAGACGATCACCACGCCGGACGGCTTCCTGGAGGCCCTGGTCGCGGTGCGCGAGACGGGGTACGCGGTCGACGACAACGAGCAGGAGATAGGAGTCCGCTGCCTCGCGGTCCCCGTCCCCAACTCCCCCACCGCCGCCGCGATCTCCATCTCGGGCCCGGCCGGCCGGGTCACCGAGGCGGCCACCGAGAAGATCGTCCCGATCCTCCAGCAGGTCGCCGGGGAGCTGTCGGCGGCGCTCGTGAGCACGGCCGCCAACGGCCAGGGCTGAGCCCCGCCGGAGCAGGACGGACGCGAGGGCGCCCGGAGCCGATCAGGCTCCGGGCGCCCTCGCCGTGTGCGGGCCGGTCAGACGGCCACGTCCGCGGTGTCCTGCGTGAGCCGGCCGTCCACCACCGTCACCGTGCGGTCCGCCCGCCCCAGGTGCGTCCGGTCGTGGGTGACCAGCACCGTCGCCGTGCCCCGCTGGGCCGTCAGCCGGCCGAGCAGCTCCATCACGGCCGCGCCCCGCTCGTGGTCGAGCGCGCTCGTCGGCTCGTCGACCAGGAGCACCGACGGCTCGTTCATCAGGGCCCGCGCGATGTTGACGCGCTGGCGCTGGCCGCCGGAGAGCTGGTGCGGGCGGCGGTGCGCCTGGTCGGCGAGGCCGACCGCGTCGAGCAGCTCCAGGGCCCGCTCCCGCGCGGCCCCGGCGCCGCGCCCGGACAGGTGCGCCATCACCTGGAGCTGCTCCAGGGCGCTGAGCGAGGGCAGCAGGTTGGGCTGCTGGAAGACGATGCCGATGTGCTCGCGCCGCAGTCCCGCCTTGGCCGCCGGGCTGAGCGAGCCGGTCTCCGTGCCGGCGACGACGACCCGGCCGGTGTCCGGGGTGACGAGCGTCGCGGCGACGGCGAGCAGGCTGGACTTGCCGGAGCCGGAGGGGCCGACGACGGCGGTGAGGCGGCCGGCGGGCACGTCCAGGGAGACGTCGTCGAGGGCGGTGAGCCGGCCGTCGCCGTCCGGGTAGGTCAGGGTCACATGGTCGAGCAGCAGGCTCATCGGGCGCTCCCGAGCGCGGTCAGGGGGTCGACGGCGGTGATCCGCCGGATGGACAGGGCCGCGCCGAGCACACCGAGCACGATCATCACGGCGGCCGGGCCGAGCACGGTGAGCGGCTGGAGCACGAACGGCACGTCGCCGCCGCTGATCAGCGCGCCGAAGCCGGAGGCCAGCCCGGTGCCGAGCAGGGTGCCGGCGCCGAGCATCACCACGGCCTGCCCGAGGGCGTCCTTCAGCAGGTACGGGGTGGAGGCGCCGAGCGCCTTGAGGACGGCCACGTCGGCGCTGCGCTGGATGGTCCAGACGGTGAAGAAGGCTCCTATGACCAGCGCGGAGATGACGAAGAGGAAGCCGCGCATCAGCTGGAGCGAGCCGTTCTCGGCCTGGTAGGACCCTATGGCGCCGAGCGCCTCGTCGGTCGTCTTCGCGGCCGTGCCGAGGGCCTTGTCGCCGGCCGCCCAGTCGACTCCGGAGCCGCTCAGCGCGATCACCGTGGCCTGCTGTTCCGTGCCCGCACCGGCCCGGCCGAGCTTCTGCCAGTCGTCGAGCGAGGTCCACACGACGGGCGTGTGGCTGTACGAGGCGTCGCCGGAGACCGCGACGACGGTGGCGTCCACCGGGCCGAGGCGGACCGCGTCGCCGGCGGTGACGTCCAGCTCCTTCGCCGCCGACTCGGACAGGACCGCCTTGCCGGGTCCGAGCTTGGAGCCCTCCGGCGCGAGGCCCGCGCCCGGTTCCGTGCCGAAGGCGGAGAGGGCGGCGGTGTGGTCGCCCGCGGAGGCGTTGAGGGTGCGGATGCCGAGCGGCGCCGCGCTCTCGACGCCCGGCCGCTTGGCCCAGTCGCGCCACTGGGAGGCGCCGACGGCCGAGTTGGTGAAGGAGACCGACTGGCCGGCGGGCGGCGCGGCGAAGGCCAGCCGGTCCGCCGGGAGGCCGGTGATCGCCGAGATGTTCTCCCGTGCGAGCCCGGCGGTCAGTCCCGAAAGCAGTCCGACGAGCAGGGTGATCAGGACGATCACGGTGCCCATCAAGGTGAAACGCCCCTTGGCGAATCTCAGGTCTCTCCATGCCACGAACATGGGACCAAGACTGCTCGGCGAGGCCGTCCCCGGGCATCGCGCCACGGATGGCTCGCCAATCAAACTTTCGGTTGAGTCCGGATTGTCCGGACCGGCTCCCGGGCCCGCCTACCCTGGAACCATCATGGATCCCCGCTCCCTCACCCCCGCCCTGCGCGCCCTGCGCCTGTGTCTCCATCTGCTGATGGCGGGCCTGCTCGTCCTGGCGGCGGTGCGCTCGCACACCGCGGCGGGGGTGGCGGCTGCGGTGGTGTGCGGCGCCGTGTACGCGGCGGGTTCGCTGGTGCCGGCCGTGCGCGGCTCGCAGCGCGGCGCGGCGGTCTGGCTCGGCGCGCTGTGCCTGTCCTGGCTGGTGCTGCTGTGGCTGACGCCCGAGGGGCTGTGGCTGGCCTTCCCGCTGTACTTCCTTCAGTTGCACCTGCTGCCGGCGCGCTGGTCGCTGCCGGCGGTGGCGCTGACCGCGTCCGCCGCGATCCTGTCGTACGTCCGGCACGGGGCGGCGCTGAGCCCGGGCGTGTTCATCGGGCCGCTGCTCGGCGCGGCGGTCGCGGTGGCGACCGTACTCGGCTACCAGGCGCTGTACCGGGAGAGCGAGCGGCGGCGCCGGCTGATCGAGGAGCTGATCTCGACCCGGGCCGAGCTGGCGGCGGCCGAGCGGCACGCGGGGACGCTCGCCGAGCGCGAGCGGCTCGCCCGGGAGATCCACGACACCCTGGCGCAGGGGCTGTCCTCGATCCAGCTGCTGCTGCGGGCCGCCGAGCGGGCACTGCCGGAGGGCTCGCCGGCCGCCGGGCACATCGACGCGGCTCGCCGGGCGGCGCAGGACAACCTGGCGGAGGCGCGCCGCTTCGTGCGGGCGCTCACCCCGCCCGATCTGGAGCACGGTTCGCTCGCCGGAGCGCTGGAGCGGCTGTCCGAGACGGCCGGTCCGGACGGGCCGCGGGTGCGGTTCTCGGTGAGCGGGACGCCGGCCGGGCTGCCCACGCCGTACGAGGTGGCGCTGCTGCGGATCGCCCAGTCGGCGCTCGCGAACACGGTGCGGCACGCCTCGGCCTCACGGGCGGAGATCACCCTGTCGTTCATGGGCGGCTCGGTGACGCTCGACGTGGTGGACGACGGCAAGGGCTTCGAGCCCGATTCCGTGCGCCCGTCCTCCGAGGGCGGCTTCGGACTGCCGGCGATGCGCTCGCGCGCGGAGTCGCTGGGCGGGTCGTTCACCGTCGAGTCCGCCCCCGGCCAGGGCACCGCCGTGGCCGTCTCCCTTCCGCTGCCCGCGGGATCCTGAAGCATGGAGTGCGACGCATGACCATCCGACTGCTGCTCGCCGACGACCACCCGGTGGTCCGGGCCGGACTGCGGGCCGTCCTCGACACCGAGCCGGACTTCGCCGTGGTCGGGGAGGCCGCGACGGCCGAGCGCGCGGTCGAGCTGGCCGCCGCCGGCGGCGTGGACGTGGTCCTGATGGACCTCCAGTTCGGCGCCGGGATGCACGGCTCGGAGGCGACGGCCGCGATCACCGCCGTACGGGGCGGGCCGCGGGTCCTCGTCCTCACCACGTACGACACGGACGCCGACATCCTCGCGGCGGTGGAGGCCGGCGCCTCCGGCTACCTCCTGAAGGACGCCCCGCCGGAGGAGCTGGCGGCGGCGGTACGGACGGCCGCGGCGGGCCAGTCGGCGCTGGCCCCGGCGGTCGCGCACCGGCTGATGGACCGGATGCGCACCCCGGCGGAGGCGCTGACCAAACGGGAGCTGGAGGTGCTCCAGCTGGTGAGCGAGGGACTGTCGAACCAGCAGATCAGCAAGGCGCTGTTCCTGAGCCAGGCGACGGTGAAGTCCCATCTGGTGCACATCTTCGCCAAGCTGGGCGTGGACTCGCGCACGGCGGCGGTGGCGGCCGCGACCGCCCGGCGGCTGATCCGGCGCTAGGGCCGGGCCGGATCGGCCGCCGGGCGGTCGGTTCAGGCGCGCTTGGCGGCGGCCTTCTTCGTGGGAGTCCGCTTGGCGGGGGCCCGCTTCGCGCTCTTCCGGCTGCGGGGAGCGGGGGTCGGCGCCGTGGTGACGGGCTCCTCGGCGGGCTCGGGCTCCGGCTTCGCGGGCGGTGGGGCCGGGGCGGCCGCGCTCTCGCCCTTGGCGGCCGTCGGGCTGGGGGTGACGGGCGGCGCGGCGCGCCGGCCGCCGATCGGCCATTTCAGCTCGATCTCCAGCTCGATCTCGCCGTCGCCCACCTCGAACTCCACCTCGGTGCGGAACTCGTCCGGGACCCGCAGGCTCAGCTCGACACCCTTGCCCAGGGTGAGTTCGGCCTCGCCTCCTTCCCGGAACGCCTCGGCGAGCTCGGCCAGCAGGTCCGCGGCCTCGTCACGGGTCAGCGAGCGCTTCTGCTCGAACTTCAGATCCTTCACGGCTTCCTCCTGCGGGCCGGCCGGGCCTTCCTCACGCGTTCGGTGCCTTGTTGACGCACAGGGCCCAGATGACGAATCCGGACATCGCGATCACGATGACGGACCACACCGGGTAGTACGGCAGCGAGAGGAAGTTGGCGATGATCACGAGCCCGGCGATGCCCACGCCCGTGTACCGCGCCCAGGTCGCCGTCCGGAAGAGTCCGAAGCTCACGAGCAGCGCGGCGATGCCGAGGCCGAGGTGGACCCAGCCCCATCCGCTCAGGTCGTACTGGAAGACGTAGTTGGGCGTCCTGACGAAGACGTCGTCCTTGGCGATCGCCATGATGCCGCGGAAGATGCCGAGCAGTCCCGCGAGGGCGAGCATGACGGCGGCGAAGGCCGTCAGCCCCTCGGCCCAGGCGTACCGGGTCGAATGCATCCGGGGATCGTGTGTGGTGGCCATCTCGGTTTCCTTTCCCTGTCCCCCACGGGCTGCTGCCGGGAGGCGGCGCCGCTTCAGGCGGTGGCGGACGGGCCGCCGGCCGGGGCGCCGTCGCTCAGCACGAGCTCCTTGGCGCGGCGGAACTCCTCCTCGGTGATGTCACCGCGGCTGCGCAGGTCGGCGAGCCTGCCGAGTTCCTCGGCGTGGCTCTTGCCACCGCCGCCGGTGCCCGCGGTCTCACGGACGTAGGAGTCGAACTCCGCCTGCCGCTTGCGCGCGTGCGTGATCTCCCGCTGCCCCATGGACTTGCCGCGCGCGATCAGGTAGACGAACACGCCGAGGAAGGGCAGCACGATGACGAACACCAGCCAGCCGGCCTTGCCCCAGCCGCTCAGTTCGTCGTCGCGGAAGATGTCGCCGATGATCCGGAACAGCAGGATGAACCACAGGATCCACAGGAAGAACCACAGCATGGTCCAGAAGGCACTCAGCAGTGGATAGTCGTAGGCGAGAAGCATCTTTCTGCTCCGTTCCGGGTCGGGGTTCCGGGTCGGTTCGTTTCGGGTCGGGTCGGGTCGGGTCCCGGCTGCCGTTGCGGGCTGTCTTCAGGGTGCGCGGCCCCTCGCGGGGCGGCCTCACCCGCTGCGGGTGACTGTGGCCGCGTCCTTCGGCGCGGTCAGTCCGGCAGCCTGCGCAGCTCCACCACGTGCAGGCCGAGCGACTGGAAGCGGGCCAGCAGTCCGTAGAGGTGCGCCTCGTCGACGACGGGGCCGTACAGCACCGTCTGGCCGGAGATCACCACGTGCTCCAGCTCGGGGAAGGCGCTGACCAGCGTCTGCGACATGTGCCCGTCGACGCGGATCTCGTACTGCATGCTGCGATCGTCCGCCCCGGGGCCCCCGTTCGGCCTCACCCCTCGGGGGTGACCCACGCGTCCGGTTCCGGCCATCACGACCTCCTGGGCTGTCGGGGCTGCCGCTTCGGCCCTGCCGACGACGGCGGTGCGGACCCGGGCGGTGGGGAGGCCGGCGGCGACCCCGGCGGTGGAGCCTGCTCGCCCGCGCCCGGGGCCGGGCTCGCGACGGGCAGGCCGCGCGTGACCAGGAAGCTGGCGAGCGTGATGCCACCGGTGGCGAGGACGGCCACCTTCAGGCCGTTCAGCTGGGCCGTGGCGTAGGACTCGGTGACGGCGTCCACCTCGCCCGGCGGCAGTCCGGCCCGTTCGGCCGCGGTGTGGACCTGGTCGGTGGAGACGAAGCTGACGCCGCTCTCCAGGGCGATGCTCGTCTGCCGGCGGGCCTCCTCGGAGAGTCTCGGGTTCTGCTCGACCTGCGTGGTGAAGGCATGGGCCAGGGCTCCGATCAGGATCGATCCGATGAGGGCCGTGCCCAGGGAGGAGCCCAGGTTCTGCGCGGTGAACTGCAGTCCGCCGACCTCGCTGCGTTCCTGCTCCGAGGCCGTGGACTGGACGACGTTGCCGAGCTGCGAGGCGAGCAGGCCCATGCCCAGGCCGAGGAGCGCCATGGCCCCGAAGAACTGGCTGTTGTCGATGACAGGGTCGATGGTGGCGAGGAGCCAGACGATCGACCCGGCGAGCAGCACGAGAGCCACCCGCACGACGCGGCGCGGTCCCACGCTGCGTCCGAGCCGGGCCCCGCCCAGCGAGGCCACCAGCATGGTGACGGAGACCGGCAGCAGCCGCAGTCCCGTCTCGAAGGCGTCGAAGCCCTGCACCACCTGCAGATACAGCGGGATGGTGAAGAACAGTCCGAGCAGGATGAGGTTCTGGCTCACCAGGGTCATCAGCCCGGAGCGCAGTGCGGGCCTGCGGAACAGGGCCAGGTGGACCAGGGGGTCCTGGCCGCGGGACTCACGCCGCCGCTGCCAGGCCACGAAGGCGTAGAGGAGGGCCACTCCGGCCGCGACCACGAAGAGGGTGGGGGCGAAGCCGAAGATCGTGAACGGTGGATCGCGGGGCGCCACCCATCCCCAGGTGGTGCTCTGCAGCACCCCGAGGACGGCGACGGCCAGGCCGGCCGCCGACAGCACGGCGCCGACGACGTCCAGGCCGGGGCGCCGGCCCGTCGGCGGCTGCTCCTTGATCGCCCGCCGGAAGAGCAGCACGGCGAGGACCACGACCACCTCGCCCGCGAAGACCAGCCGCCAGGTGAGGTACGTCGTCACCCAGCCGCCGAGCAGCGGCCCCACCGCGATGCCGGCGCCCGCGAGACCGCCGATGACGCCGTACGCGACGGAGCGGTCCCGGCCGCGGTAGGACTCGGCGACGAGGGCCGCCATCGACGGCAGCACCAGGGCGGCGCCGAGCCCTTCGATGACCGACCAGCCGAGCGCCAGGACCCACAGGGTGGGCGAGACGGCGGTGAGGGCCGATCCGATGCCGTAGACGACCATGCCGGTCAGGAAGACCCGGCGGCGCCCCAGGATGTCGCCGATCCGCCCGCCGACGATCATGAACGCGGCCATGACCAGCGCGTACAGGGTGATGACGGCCTGGATCGCGGTCACATCGGTGTCGAAGTCCTCGACCAGCTGGGTGATGGAGACGTTCATGACGGCCGTGTCGAGGACCATCAGGAACTGCGCCGCCCCCAGGACGATCAGAGCACCCCACCGTCTCATCGTGTCCACCTCACCGGGTCGGGACGGGCGGCCGCGGGGCGCCGTCACGGCGCCGGGCACGCGCCCGCTCCTGCCATCGCACCCGAAACGCCCGCCGGCCGCCTCACCCGCGGCGGGTGGGCGGGCGGGCCCCGGCCGTCACAGCAGGCCCAGGTCGCGGGCCCGGCGCACGGCCTCGTTGCGCCGGTGCACCGACAGCTTCCGGTAGACGCTCTTGAGGTGGGTCTTCACCGTGTTGACCGACAGATACAGATCGGCGGCGATGTCCTCGGTCGACATCATCCGGGCGAGCCGCTCCAGCACCTCGCGCTCCCGTTCGCTGAGCGGTTCGGGGAACGGCTCAGCCGGGGGCTCCGCCCGCTCCGCCGGCGCGCGGGCCGCCGCGCCGTCCCGCGCGGCCTCCGGCACCAGCCAGCCCGCGGCGAGGGTCCGCAGGGGCGCCGCCGCCAGGAACGGCGCGATCCAGGGCCCGGCCTCCACGAAGGGCCGCCGCAGCTCCTCGGGCCTGGCCTCCCGCAGCGCCCGGTCGAGCAGTCCGGTTACGGAGCCGAGGTCGCCCTCCACCTTCGCCGCCCGGGCCCGCACCAGCGCGGCGCGCACGGTCACCGCCGGGCCGGTGCGCGGGCGGCCCGGGAGGCCGGGGAGCCGGTCGAGGACGTCGAGCAGCCGGCCGGCCTCGGCCCGGTCACCGGCCGCCAGGTGCGCCCGCGCCGCGCCGACCAGGCACCACGGCTGGTCCTCGGCCGTCCCCCGGAGGAGCTCGACGGCGGCCTCCGGACGGCCCTCGGCCAGACAGACGGCGGCGGCCACCAGGGCGGCGTGGCCCCGGACCCACGGAGCGTCCTCTTCGGTGCGGGCGTCCTGCCGTACGGCGGCCAGGGCGGCGCGGTGACGGCCCCGGGCCAGGAGCAGCCGGGCGGTGGCGACGCGGCGCGCGGCGGCCGTCACCGGGTCCGGCGCCGGCCCGTCGGGCAGCCGGCCGAGCAGCGCCTCGGCCTGGTCCGGCTCGTCCCGCTCGACGGCGACCGCGGCGAGGACCGCCCGGCCGAGGCTGGGGCCGCCCGGTGGGCCGAGGCCGAAGCGCTCCGCCTCGGCCGTCGCCGCGCGGATCCGGCGCTCCGCGCCGCCCGGCCACCCGTCGAGGTAGTCGATGAGCGCCAGGTGTTCCAGGCAGTCCCTGCGCGGCAGTGCCGTGGCGGCGTCGCCGGGCACCCGGGTCACCTCGCCGAGCGCGGTCCGCGCCTCGGCGAGGAGTCCGGCCCACAGCCGGGCCGCGCCCAGATGGGTCCGCAGCAGCGCGAGGAGTTCGGGGTGCTCGTCGAGCAGCGGGACGGGCACCGATCCGAGGAGCCGCGCGGCGGACCGGGCGGCCTCCTCCGCGCGGTCCACGGAGCCGCCGAGCCGGCCCGCGAGCGCGCCGAGCAGCGCGCAGCTCAGCCGCGCCGCCGCGAGGTCGCCGGTGCTCGCGTCCAGCCGTTCCTCGGCGCGGCCGAGGTGGGCGAGGCCCCGGGCGAGGTCGTGGCGGGAGAGCTCGCGCGCGGCGCGGACGAGATCCGCGGCCGGGCTCGGCGCCGCAGCCTCCTGCTCCGGCTCCGCCCCCAGGCCGGCGAAGAGCTCCGCCAGCTCGTCCGCGCGCGGCCCGGTGAACAGCTGGCCGATCGCCAGTTCGTCGACCAGCGCCCCGGCGGCGAGCGTGAGGTCCCCGGCGGCGGCGCCGTGGGCGAGCGCCTCCGGCAGCGTCCCGGAGTGCCGCAGCCACTGCGCGGCCCGCCGGTGCACATGCCGCTCCAGACCGGGAGAGCGGCGGCGCAGATGGGTCCGGAGGATCTCCCGGAACAGCGGATGGAGCCGGTACCAGCCCTCCCCGAAGTCCTCCACGAACGCGTTGTCGCGCAGCAGCCCGGCCAGGACCGGCGCGGCGTCGTGCCGTCCGGTCAGCGCGTCCGCGAGCTCGGGACGGAACCGGTCCAGGACGCTCACCCGCAGCAGCAGGTCCTGGGTGCGGGGCGGCTGCCGGTCGAGCACCTCGGCGAGCAGGAAGTCGGCGATGGTGCTGCGGCCCGCCTCGAACTCCTTGAGGTAGCGCTCCGGGTCCGGGCTCAGCCGTGCGGCCAGCGCGCACAGCCGGAGGCCGGCCGCCCAGCCCCGGGTGCGCTCCACCAG
Source organism: Streptomyces sp. NPDC004327 (assembly GCF_042873935.1). NCBI lineage: Bacteria > Bacillati > Actinomycetota > Actinomycetes > Kitasatosporales > Streptomycetaceae > Streptomyces > Streptomyces sp. NPDC004327. The sequence continues at coordinate 251,908 of NZ_JBIAME010000005.1, forward strand.
CGCCCCGGCCGCCTCGGCGGAGAGACCGAGGCCGTGCAGGCCGAGCAGGGCGACCGCCTCGTCGACGGTGAACGCCAGGTCGGCGTCGCGGATCTCGGTCATCTCCCCGGCCACCCGGTAGCGGTGCAGCGGGAGCAGCGGCTCGGTTCGGGTGACCAGGACGAGCCGGAGTCCGGCGCCGCCGTGGTGCAGGACGAACTCCAGCTGGCGCGCGATCTCCGGGGCGGTCGTGCGGTCGAACTCGTCGATCACCACGACGACGGGCCGGTCGCGCCCGGCCAGCTCCTCGGCGAGCCGGGACAGCAGCGGGTGGTCGACCTCGTCCGCCCGGGCCGGCGCGCCGACCGACGCGGGCACCGGCGCCCCGCCGGCGCGCAGGGCCTGGAGGAAATGGGCCCAGAACATGCCGGGCCCCTGGATCGCGTCGTCGAGGGTGAGCCAGGCGACCGGCTCGTCGAGCCCCGCGGCCCACTCCGCCACCAGCAGCGTCTTGCCCGCCCCGGCACACCCGCCCACCACCGTCAGCGGCGTCCGCAGCGCCTGGCCCAGGTGCTCGTCCAGCCGCGCGCGCCGCAGATACGTCTCGGGCCGCGCGGGCGGGACGAAGCGGGTCCGCAGAAACGGGTCGCCGAGCGGGTCGGTGCCGGTGACGCCGGGAGGGGTGGCGGGGAGGCTCGGAGGGGCGGCGCCGAGGACGTCCGGAGGGGCGGCAGCGGGGAGGCTCGGAGGGGCGGCGCCGAGGACGTCCGGAGGGGCGGCGCCGAGGACGTCGGCGGCGGGGAGGCTCGGAGGGTCCACGCCGGGGCCCATCGGGTCCACGCCGAGGGCTTCCGTAGGGGCGGCGCCGGGGAAGCCCGGCGGGTCCCCGCCGAGGACGTCCCGGGGCTCGTCGCCGGACGCACCCGGGGAGCCGGCGCCGGGGACGCCCGGCGGCTCCACGCCGGGGCCCGTCGGCTCCACGCCGTGGGGGGTCGCGCCGGGGGCGCCCGGTGGGTCGTCGCGCACCGCTGCCACGCTCGCCACCACCCTCCGGTCGGATCGCGGGCAGAGCCCTCCTGTACGTCCTTCAACAGAAGTGTCCCCGCGATTCCGCCTGGCCGCCCAGGACCCGGTGAGCCCCTCCCCGGTATCCGAAGGTCCCGGGACGGTGTCCGGCGGCTCAGGCGCCCGGCTGCCGGGGGGCCGCCGGGCCGAAGAGCTCGACGGCGCGGCGGACCGCGGCGAGGCCCTCGGCGAGGGCGCTGACGGAGCCGGTGGCGCCCGCGATCAGGAGCAGCGAGCGGCGCAGCCGCCACACCTCGGGGGCGCCGCTGAGCGCCATCGCGTCGAGCGCGGCGAGCTCGTCCTCGGCGATGGCCCGGTCGGCGAACTCGGGCCGGTGACCGGCGAGTTCGCGCCTGAGCCGGGACACGGCGGCGCGCAGTTCGGCCACCCTCACGTCCACGCCGTCAGCGCTCACTCGCCTCTGCCCCACGCTTCGCAACATGGTTCTCCCCCCAGGGGGCCACGGGCCCCCCTCGTGCACGTGCACGTCGCTGTGCGACCCAGCGGGCGGTGGTCGGGCGCTCGGGGTCGCGGGCCAGTTAACTCCTTCGTGCGCCCGGTGCGCCAGCAGGCGGACGGACATTCAGGCATCCGGGTGGTGGGGCCTGGTGCGGTATGCACTCCCCATGACGGGAGAGACATCGGAGAAGACGGCGGCCGGCCGCCCTCGGGGGGCCAGGACCGTGGGGCTGCTGCTCGCCGCGGGCGGCGGCCGGCGGCTCGGCGGGCGGCCGAAGGCCCTGCTCGCGTACCGCGGCCGGCCGCTGGTCGAGCACGCGGTGCGGGTGCTGCGGGAGGGCGGCTGCGAGGCGGTGCACGTGGTGCTCGGAGCGGCGGCGGAGCGCGTACGGCGGGAGGCGCGGCTGCCGGGATGCGTCCTGGTGGACAACCCGGAGTGGGCCGAGGGCATGGGGTCCTCGCTGCGGGCGGGGCTCGCCTCGCTCGCGGCCGGTCCCGGCGGGGCGGAAGCGGTGCTCGTGTCGCTGGTGGACCAGCCGGGGATCGGGGCGGCGGCGGTGGCCCGGGTGCGGGGCGCGTACCGGACGCGGGAGAGCCTGGCGGCGGCCTCGTACGGCGGGCGGCGGGGTCATCCGGTGCTGTTCGGTGCGGCGCACCGGGCCGGGATCGCGGCGGCGGCTGTCGGGGACCGGGGGGCGCGGGACTACCTGACGGCGCACCGGGATGCGATCACCCTCGTGGACTGTTCGGATGTGGCCGAGCCCTATGACATCGACACGGAGGCGGATCTGTGGCGTCTGGAGTGAGCGCGGTGACACTCGGAGCCACATTGTGTCGACCCGAAGAATCTCGACATCAACAAACCATTGAACTTCCACCATGAGGAAACTAGTATCCACTGTTCAGAAGCGCCTGATCCTCCGTGACGGCGCTCCCGGCCGTATCTCGGCGCCTGTGGCACCGCGTGCCACACGACGACGCCCGGCGGCCGGCAGGCACCGCCCGTGAAGCCCGCTGAAGGAAGTGACAGTTCATGTCCGCACCAGCGCCGTCCTCCCTGGTCGTCGTCGAAGCCGAGCCCCTGCCGCGCCAGGAGGAGGTGCTCACCGACGCCGCGCTCGCCTTCGTGGCCGAGCTGCACCGCCGGTTCACCCCGCGCCGGGACGAGCTGCTCGCCCGCCGCGCCGAGCGCCGCGCCGAGATCGCCCGCACCTCCACGCTGGGCTTCCTGCCCGAGACCGCGGCGATCCGCGCCGACGAGTCCTGGAAGGTCGCGCCGGCCCCGGCGGCCCTGAACGACCGGCGGGTGGAGATCACCGGCCCGACGGACCGCAAGATGACGATCAACGCGCTGAACTCGGGTGCCAGGGTCTGGCTCGCCGACTTCGAGGACGCCTCGGCGCCCACCTGGGAGAACGTGGTCCTCGGCCAGGTCAACCTGATCGACGCCTACACCCGGAGCATCGACTTCACGGACCCGCGCTCGGGCAAGTCGTACGCCCTGAAGCCGGCCGACCAGCTCGCCACGGTGGTCATGCGGCCGCGCGGCTGGCACCTGGAGGAGCGTCACCTCACCGTCGACGGCCGCGCGGTCCCCGGCGCCCTGGTCGACTTCGGCCTCTACTTCTTCCACAATGCCCAGCGCCTGATCGACCTCGGCAAGGGCCCGTACTTCTACCTGCCGAAGACCGAGTCGCACCTGGAGGCCCGCCTCTGGAACGACATCTTCGTCTTCGCCCAGGACCACGTCGGCATCCCGCAGGGCACCGTCCGCGCCACGGTCCTCATCGAGACCATCACGGCCGCGTACGAGATGGAGGAGATCCTCTACGAACTCCGCGACCACGCCGCCGGACTGAACGCGGGCCGCTGGGACTACCTGTTCTCCATCGTCAAGAACTTCCGTGACGGCGGCGCCAAGTTCGTGCTGCCGGACCGCAACGCGGTCACCATGACGGCCCCGTTCATGCGCGCGTACACCGAACTCCTCGTCCGCACCTGCCACAAGCGGGGCGCGCACGCGATCGGCGGCATGGCCGCCTTCATCCCGTCCCGCAAGGACGCCGAGGTCAACAAGGTCGCCTTCGAGAAGGTCAAGGCCGACAAGGACCGCGAGGCCGGCGACGGCTTCGACGGCTCCTGGGTCGCCCACCCCGACCTGGTGCCGATCGCCATGGCCTCCTTCGACGCGGTCCTCGGCGACAAGCCGAACCAGAAGGACCGGCTGCGCGAGGACGTCCACGTCGAGGGCCCCGAGCTCATCGACATCGCCTCGCTGGACGCCCGGCCGACGTACGACGGCCTGCGCAACGCGGTCCAGGTCGGCATCCGCTACATCGAGGCGTGGCTGCGCGGTCTCGGCGCCGTCGCGATCTTCAATCTGATGGAGGACGCGGCCACGGCCGAGATCTCGCGCTCGCAGATCTGGCAGTGGATCAACGCGGGTGTCGTCTTCGAGAACGGCAAGGCGGCGACGCCGGAACTGGCCCGCGAGGTGGCCGCCGAGGAGCTGGCCGCGATCCGCGAGGAGATCGGCGCGGAGGCCTTCGCGGCCGGAAAGTGGCAGCAGGCCCACGATCTTCTGCTGCACGTCTCCCTGGACGCCGACTACGCGGACTTCCTCACCCTCCCCGCGTACGACCAGCTGGTCGGCTGACCGCACAGCGGCCGAACAGCTCGCCCGAACCGACCCCGCCCCCGGTGCCGCACAGCGCCGGGGGCGGGGTCTTTCCGTATTTGCGGAAAAGCAGTCGATCATGTGGCCGGTTTTCGATCCATGGCGTTTCACAAGTCACGTGACGCAACCGAGATACGCAACTACCTAGCGGTAACAAGTCGGCGCATGCGAAATTCCGCCATGCCACCGGCCGGCGGCTGTCCCCCACTCACTGCGCACCGCACCCCGCAGGAGCACAGCCATGTCTTCGTCGTCCCCCCACCGCGCGCTGCGCGGCCTGCTCACCCTGTGTCTCGCCGCCGGGCTCGCCGCCCTGGCTCCCTCCCCCGCTCTCGCCGCCGCCGGCCCGGGCCCCTCCACCGTCGTCACCATGGGCGACAGCTACATCTCCGGCGAGGGCGGCCGCTGGCAGGGCAACAGCCTGACCACCAGCGGCAACCGCAGCGGCACCGACCGGGCCTGGACCGGCAGCGCGTACGACCCGAGCCGGGTGTACGGCGCGACCGAGGCCAACGGCTGCCACCGCTCCGATTCGGCCGAGGTGAACAGCGCCGGGCCGATCGCCACCGAGCTGGTCAACCTCGCCTGCTCGGGTGCCGTCACGAGGAACGTCTTCCGCACGAGCTCCGGCGGGACCGCCTACAAGGGCGAGGCCCCGCAGGCCGACCGGCTCGCGGCCGTCGCCGCCACCCATGACGTCAAGCTGATCGCGCTGTCGGTCGGCGGCAACGACCTCGGCTTCGCCGACATCATCCGCACCTGCGCCACCGACTACGTCGTCTGGTACTCCTACTGCCACGACGACCAGCAGGCCGTCGTCGACGCGAAGATCGACGGCGTGATGGCGGACGTCGGCAAGTCGATCGACGAGATCAGAGCCGTGATGACCGGTGCCGGCTACACCTCCGCCGACTACCGGATCGTGCTCCAGTCCTACCCCTCGCCCATCCCCCGCGCCGCCGAGAACCGCTACGGCGAGAGCGGCTGGAGCCGGACGAACACCGGCGGCTGCCCCTTCTGGAACCTCGACTCCACCTGGGCGCGCGACTCCCTCGTGCCGCAGATCGCGGACCGGCTGAAGGCGGTCGCCGACGCCAAGGGCGCGCAGTTCATGGATCTGCGCGACATGCTCCAGGGCCGTGAGGTGTGCGCGAAGAGCAGCAAGCTGGTGAGCCCGACCGTGCCGGCGTCGGCGACGACGAGCGAGTGGGCGCGCTGGATCGACCAGAACGAGACCCAGGGGCCGATCCAGGAGGACATGCACCCCAACTACTACGGGCAGCTGGCGCAGGGCCGATGCCTCGCGCTGATCAACGCGCAGCCGAGCGGCGACTACAGCTGCAGGAACACGGCGGGCGCCGGCGCCTCCGGGATGTACCTCACCGCTGGCTGATCACGGCAGGGTGATCCCGAGGGGTCCGAGGACCCTGGCGGCCTCGTGCGGGTCGGCGGCGGACAGGGCGGAGAGCAGCGCCGCCGAGCCGCCCGGCCAGCGCGAGGCCGCCGCGTCGAAGGCGGCGCGCCGGGACTCCAGCGGCCCCTTCTTGGCGGGCAGCCCGTCGAGCACGCGCAGGGCCCGCGCGGCGGGCGACACCCGGTCCGGGTCGACCGGCTCCCCGCGGTCTCGCAGCGCCTCCGCCGCCCGCAGGCCCGCGGCCGGGTTCGCGAGGGCGCCGCGCAGCGCCGCGGCCGGCGCGGCGGACAGGTCCAGGACGTCGAGCAGGGCGCGGGTGGCGGCGGCTTCGGAGGTGCCGGCGTTGACCGTCCCGAGCGCGGCGAACAGCCCGGACCAGGCGTCCTCGTCCTGCCCGCGGGCGTGCAGCCACTCGTCCAGGACCCGTTCGGCGACGGCCGGCGGCCAGCCCGCGGCGGCGGCCACCAGGGCGCCCGCGCCCCAGCCGGACGTCTCCTCGGCGTCGGGCACCGCGACCCGCCGGACCGCGAGCAGGTAGCGCACGGCGGCGCAGCCGCCCGGGGTGAGCCCGAAGGCGTCGCCGCGCCGGAAGACCAGGCCGGTGGCGGCCAGCCGGTCGATGACGGCGGCGAGGCAGTGGGCGGGCTTGTCGAGCCGGGCCCGGTCGGTGTCGGTGATGCCGGGCGTGCCGAGCAGGCGGGCGAGTTCGGTGGCGGTCGGGGTCGTGTAGCCGGGCGAGGCGGGCGGCGATACGCGCACGGGCGCGTCCTCCAGGGCCGGATCGACGGTCCAGTCCTCGAACTCGGCGGCCCGGCGGGCGACCGATTCGGCGGAGCAGCCGCGCTGGTAGAGCGTGTAGAGCAGGTGGGCGGCCTCGCCGCCGTACGTTCCCTCGTCGGCGAGCTCGTCGACGGCGGCGGCCAGCAGGTCGGCGTCCTTCTCCACGTCGCCGGCGGCCTCCGCGGCCTCCCGCTCGGGCGGCGGGAGCGGCACGGAGGCGTCGCCGTAGTAGTCGAGGTGCTCGTCGAGCAGGGCGTCGGCGAGGACGAGATGGGGCAGGTCGTCGGGCCCGGGCGCGAGGTGCGCGTACTCCCCCGCCAGTCCCTCGGCGAGCCCGGCCGCCGTCCAGCGGTCGAGCAGCGCCTGCGCGACCCGGCCGATGCCCTGGGCCACGTCGTGGTCGCTGAGCAGCGGCCCGGCGGCCGGCTCGTGCTCGGCATCGCGTACGTACGCCCTGGTCAGCACCTCGGTGAGGACCAGGTCCGCGACGGCGGTGCGCCCCACCAGGTCCGCCCGCCGCACTCCGTCGGGCACCGGCGGCCCGTCGAGCCGGGCCAGCCAGGCCCGTACGGCGCCGGGGTCGGCGGGGTCGGTGCCGTCGGCCCGCAGCAGCTGGGCGTACCAGCGGGGCCAGGTGAGGTTCCCGGGGTCGCCCATGGCCCGCTCGAAGTCGGCCACGGCCTCCTCGATCACCCCTTCGACCCGGGTGCGCCGCTCCCCGTCGAACCGACCGGCGAGCGCCCGCAGCACCGCCGGATACACGGCCAGCTCCTCCGGCGCCGCCCACACGAACGCCGGCAGGTCCTCCACGAGGAGCAGTTTCACGAGCCCGGGCGTCGGCTCCGGCACTCCCGATCCCCGGTCCGCGCCGCGCAGGGCGAGCAGCCCGAGCACGGCGTCCACCGCCCTGACCGCTCCCGGCCCCCGGAACTCGGGGCTCTTCTCAAGGAACGCGTCACGACCCGTGTTGGTGAGCACGATCTCGGCCACGCTTCCCAGCGTAATTCGGGGCGGGGCGGGGCGCGGTGCGGTGCGGCCAGGCGGGTCACGCGGCGCGGCGGAACGGGTGAGGCGGGTGGGCCGGGTGGCTCGGGTGGCGAGGATCGAGCGGGTCGAGGCGGTCGAGCCGGCGGAGCTGATGGACGACGAAGGTGAGGTGCTGGTTGTGCGCGGCCCAGACCCACACCCCCGGGTGGCCCGCGCCCTCGCGGCCCCGTCCCGTGGCGCAGGCCCGGAGCCATTCCCGGGCCTCGCTGTGCGGGGCCTCCTCGAAGTCCTCGGTGTCGACGAGCGCGGCCGCCGCGCGCCGGACGTCGGCCGCGTGCGCGTCGCCGCGCGTGGGCACCTTGCCGAGGAGGAAGGTGCGTTCGCCGGTGAGGCGCAGCAGGCCCCAGGGCGGACCGCCGCCGGGAGCGGCCGGCTGGTCGGTGCTCCGGGGGTGCCCGGCTCCGTAGTCGCCGTAGGTGAGGCGCGGGCGCCGGCCGTCCGGCGAGCGGACGAGGAAGTGCCACAGGTCCCAGTCGTATCGCTCGGCCTCCGCGAAGGGGGCCCCGTAGTCGTCGGGCACGGCGTCGGCGCCCGGGCAGGATCCGGCGAGGACGGCGACGGTCCGCCAGTCGCGCAGCGGGCCGAGCAGGGCGAGGGCGGTCAGGGCCGACTTCTCGGCGAGGCCGTGGCGGTGGCGGTCGTGGACGGCGCCGAGGTCGAGCAGCAGGTCCACGGGGAGGCCGGCGAGCCGGGGCAGCAGGTGGTGCAGCCGGGTGGCGAGGCGCTCGTCGGCGAGGGCGGCCGGGACGATCCGCAGCCCGAGCCCGTCGCCGCCCGCGGCGGCCGCGGCCGCGCAGGCGTCCTGCTGCCGGACGGGCCGTTCGGGACCCGTCACGGGTCGCAGGGCGGTGCGGGCCAGCACCTCGCGCAGCGCCTCCTCGACCGGGCGGGGATCGGCGTCGGACTCGGCGCCCCGGGTGTCCACCCAGGCCGGCCCGCCGCCCCGCGTCCGGGCGAGCTCGTCGAGGGTCTCGCGCACCGGGTGCCGGCGGGTGGCGGGACCGCGCGACGGGAGGACCCACAGGGGCGCGGTGGCGGCGCGCGCGGCGGGCTCCAGGAGTGCGTACGCCTTCCGTGCGCTCGGTCGTGCGGGCAGTACGGGTACGTAGCTCGGCTCGGCCATCGGCTCCCCCAACGCCCCTCGGCAGGTGCCCCGTTCGCAGGGTGCGGCGGGGGCGGCCGGTCGGGAAAGGGAGCCGTTTCGGCCACGTGCGGCCGGGACCGTTGCCGGAGGGTCAGGGGGTGACCGCGGTGCGGGGGGCGGAGAAGTCGCCCCAGGTGCCGTCGGGGAGCTTGGCGCGGAGGGTGACGGTGTAGCGCAGGCCGGGGCTGTCGGGGACGGTGAGGGTGTAGGTGACGGGGCCGGGGGCGGGCTGGGCGCCCCAGACGATCGTGGTGGCGAAGCGGCCGTTCAGATGGAGCTCGTACTCCTTGACGGGTTCGGCGGTACGGGGCGGGGTCCAGGTGAGGATCAGGGCGCCGTGGGCGGGGCGGACGGTGACGGCGGTCGGTGCGGTGGAGGGCGGGGCGCCGGGTGCGGTGGCGGTGGTGAGGTCGGCGGGGGCACTGTCCGGGGAGGAGTTCTCGGCGGCGTCGCGGGCGCGGACGGTGAAGGAGTAGGCGGTGCCGGGGCGCAGGCCGGTGAGGCGGGCGGTGGTGGCGGTGCCGGGGACGGTGTGGATGCGGGTGTCCGCCTGGTAGACGTCGTACGCGGTGACGCGGGTGTCGTCACGGGCGGGCCGCCAGGCGAGGACGGCGGCGCCGGGGCCGGCGGGTGTGACGCGCAGGGCGGTGGGGCGGGTCGGCGGCGTGCGGTCCTCGGCGGTCGCGGCGGGCGTGGTGGCCGTGACGGGAGCGCTGTCGGCGGAGACGTTTCCGGCGGCGTCGCGGGCGCGGACGGTGAAGGAGTGGCGGGAGGCGGGGGCGAGGCCGGTGACGTCGGTCATCAGCGTGGCGGCGGGCACTTCCCTGACCTGACGGCCCTGGTCGTAGACGGTGTAGCCGGTGACGCCCCGGTCGTCGGCGGCGGCGCGCCACATGACGTGGACGGTGGCCGCGCTGCCGGCGGTGGCGGTGACTCCGGTGGGGGCGGTGGGGGCGCGGGTGTCCTTGGCGGCTTCGGCGGCGCCGGCGCAGCCGGTGAGCACGAGCGCGAGAGTGAGGACGAGCACGGAGACGAGCACGGGGACGGGCGCGGGGGCGGGCGCGGGGGCGGTCAACGGGGGTGCGGGGTACGGGCGTTGCATGGGGGGTGCCTCCGTCCGGCCGGGATCCGGTAAAGGTCTGGACCTGTATCGCACGACGGGTGGCACGACGACAAGAGGGGCGCGGCCGGGGGCGTTGTCAGTGGGGTGCGCTTCACTAGTTCCATCACTCTCCGTAGTCGAATTTGGGGGAATCGTGACGGACCGTACGACGTATGTGTCACTGGCCGGGCTGCGCCTGCGCGGCTGGAGCGACGCCATGGTCAGCGAGATGCTCGGCCAGGCCGATGTGCAGGGCCGCGACCCGCGGCGCTGGTCGCTCGCGCCCGTGCTGCTCTATCTCCTGGCGCGCGTCGAAGCCGTGGAGCGCACGCCGGAGTTCGCCGCCTCCGCCGAGACCGCGGGCCGGGCCGGCGCCGCGAGTCTGGTGGCGGCCGACCGGCGCCGCCGCGCGGTCCTCGCGGCGATCCGCGCGGAGCCCATCGAGGTGCCCCGGCTCCCGGCCGCCGAGCTGGAGCGCCGCGCCGTCCGGCACCGCCATCTGCTCGGCGCCCGCGGCCCCGGCGGCGTCCCGGCCGGCGCCATGGTCCGCTGGCAGGTCGGCTATCTGCGCCACGCCCTCTCCCGCTACGACACGCTCCTCGACGACCTCTACGGCGACACCGGCCGCGCCGAGGCCGAACGGCTGCTGCGCCGCCGGGTGTACGAGGCGATCGCAGCGGCCTATCCGCACTTGGCCCACGAGTGCCGGAGGCGATCGGCGGTGGAGCGGTGAGCGGGCGTCAGGGGGTGGGGGCCGTGCCCGGGGTGTCGTCCGAGGGGTCCTCCAGGGGGACGCCGAGCAGTCTCGCCACTTGGCGGCAGGCCGCCGGGACCGGCGCGACGACCGGGACGGCGAGGCGGGTGCGGAGCGCGTCCGCCGCGTCGCCGAGCGGGCCGCCGCCGATGACGACGGCCTCGGCGCCGCCGCGTACGACGCAGGCGCGGGCGGCCGCCGTCAGCGCGGCAAGCAGCGCGTCGGGGCGGGCGGCGAGGTGTTCGGGGGCGCCGGAGGTGAAGCGGGTGCCGGTGTACGGGGCGGCCAGGCCCAGGCGGGCGACATGGGCGTCGATGGCGGCGGCGAGGCGCGGGGTGGTGGTGGCGATGCCGAAGCGCCGGCCGCCCTCCGCCGCCTCGGCGAGCGCGGCCTCGCCGATGCCGACGACGGGAAGGGGGACGGGAAGGGTCACGGGGGCGGGAAGGGGGACGGGTCCGGGGCCGTCCGCCGTACCCCGCGGGCCGGGGCCGGGGCCGGGCGGGGACTCCGGGGTCCCGCCGTCCGCCTCGCCGAGCCACGCGCGCAGCTCCGCGACGCCGGGGTCGCCGAACGCGGCCACGATCAGGGCCGCGCAGTCGCCGGACGCGAGTGCCTCGCGCGCGGCGGCGAGGACGTGCGGGGCGGCTTCCCGCAGGGCGGCCGGGTCGGTGAGCATCGCGGGGCCGGCGGCGACGGTCACACCGCGCACCCGCAGGCCCGAGGCGGCGAGCGTGCGGCGGGCGATGGCCGTCATCGTCCGGGTGGTGGCCGCGGAGGTGTTGGGGTTGATCAGGACCACGGCCGGCGCCCCGGGCCCCGCGGGGTGCGCGGGGCCCGGGGCGGGCGGGGACGGCTGGTGTCGGCTCACTGGTTCAGTGTGCGTGTGCCGCCTTCGCCGCGGCGGTCTCCGAGATCTCCTCGCCCGGTTCCATCGGCGCCGTCACCGTGTCGGCGTCCCGGCGTCCGCCGATGTGGTTGAAGACGAGGTTGAGCAGGACGGCGGCGACGCAGCCGGTGGAGATGCCGGAGTCCAGGATGATCTGCGCGGTCTCCGGGAAGGCGTGGTAGAACTCCGGCTTGGTGATCGGGATCATGCCCATCGCCAGCGAGACGGCGACGATCAGCACGTTGTTGTCCTTCTCCAGGCCCGCCTTGACCAGCGTCTGGATGCCGCTGGCGGCAACCGAGCCGAAGAGGACGACACCCGCGCCGCCGAGCACCGGCCGCGGCACGACCGAGATCAGCGAGGCGGCCACCGGCGACAGGCCCATCAGGACCAGGAAGCCGCCGCCGCAGGCGACGACGAAGCGGCTGCGGATCCGGGTCATGGCGACCAGGCCGATGTTCTGGGCGAAGGCGCTGCACATGAAGCCGTTGAAGAGCGGGCTGAGCGCGGAGCCGAGGGTGTCTGCGCGCAGTCCGGCCGCGATGGTCTTCTCGTCGGCCGGCCGCTCGACGATCTCGCCGAGCGCCAGCATGTCGGCGGTCGACTCGGTCATGGAGACCAGCATGACCACGCACATGGAGATGATCGCGGCGGCGGCGAACTGCGGGGCGCCGAAGTGGAAGGGCGTCGGGAAGCCCACGATGTCGGCCGTCGTCACCGGGGAGAAGTCGGTGACGCCGAACGGGATCGCGAGGAGCGTGCCGAGGACCAGCCCGACCAGGACGGCGACCTGCTTGAGGAAGCCGGTGGTGAAGCGGCGGAGCAGCAGCACGATCACGAGGGTGATGCCCGCGAGCGAGAGATAGGTCGTCGAACCGTAGTCGTCGGCCTTCGGATTGGGCCCCTGTGCCCAGCCGAAGGCGACCGGCAGCAGCGAGACGCCGATGAGCGTGATGACGGAGCCGGTGACGACCGGCGGGAAGAACCGCACGAGCCGGGAGAAGTACGGGGCGGCGACGAAGCCGAGGAGTCCGGCGACGATGATCGCGCCGAAGATCACCGGGAGCGCGTCGGCCTTGTTCTTCGTCGTGTCGACGATGGCGAGCATCGGGGCGACGCCGGCGAAGGTGACGCCGTTGACGAAGGGCAGCTTGGCGCCGATCTTCCAGACGCCGAGCGTCTGGAGGAAGGTGGCGAGGCCGGCGGTGAAGAGGCTGGCGCCGGTGAGGAAGGTCAGTTCGGTCGGGGAGAGGCCGACGGCCGCTCCGACGATCAGGGGCGGGGCGACGACGCCCGCGTACATGGCGGCCACGTGTTGCAGACCGCTCGTGAGCATCTTCAGTGGGGGCAGGGCCTCGTCGACCGGATGCCTGGTCGGGTCGGCGCCGGGAACGGCGCCTTCGGGGGCGGTGCCTGCGTCTTGTGCGTTGCGAACCTGGGGCTTGGCGGCCACGGCGGGGTTCCTCCGGTCGGTGACCCGTCGGCGGTGACGGTGGTTTCAGGGAGGTGGTGCGAGGCGAAGCGGGTGCGAAGGGTGCGGCTCGTCGGGGGGTGGTGCGGGGGATGGTGCTCAGGTGCGCCTGCGGAGGGGGTGCGGCGCGGGACGGGGTGCCCGGTGGGGACGGGCACGGGTTCACCGCTCCGGGGGGTGGCGCACGACGTGGGCGTACGCACACCCCCCGGCCCGGCTGCCGTGGACCCCGCTCGGGTCCACGGCGACCGACCGAGGGCCGTCCCCCTCGGTCGGACGCTGGGGGAAGGGTCAGCCGCCGGCCGCGATGCGGGCCAGGCGCTGCGCCTGAGTGCGCGCGTCGCGCGCGATGGCGTCCTCGTCGGCGGTGAGCAGCCGGTCGTTCTCGACGATCTGCCTGCCGTTGACGAAGGACGCGGTGACCGGGGCGGCCGCGCCGAGGACGATCGCGGTGACCGGGTCGGCGATCGACGAGTGGCCGAGGCCGTCGATCCGCCAGAGGACGAAGTCGGCGAGCTTGCCCGGCTCCAGGGAGCCGATGCTGTCGGCGCGGCCGAGGACCTGCGCGCCGCCGTAGGTGCCCAGGCGCAGGGCCTGGCGGGCGGTCAGCGCGGCCTCACGGTGGGCGCCGAGGCGGTTGACGAGCAGCGCGTTGCGCAGTTCGGTGTGCAGTTCGCCCGACTCGTTGGAGGCGGTGCCGTCGACGCCGAGGCCGACGGGCACGCCCGCCCTGAGCATGTCGGGGACGCGGGCGATGCCGGCGGCGAGCCGCGCGTTGGACGAGGGGCAGTGGGCGACACCCGTCCTCGTGCGGGCGAAGGCCTCGATGTCGGAGTCGTTCATGTGGACGCAGTGCGCCATCCACACGTCCTCGCCGAGGAAGCCGGTGGACTCGAAGTAGTCGGTCGGGCCCATGCCGAACAGCTCGTGGCAGAACTTCTCCTCCTCCACGGTCTCCGAGCCGTGGGTGTGCATCCGCACGCCGAGCCGGCGGCCGAGGGCCGCGCCCTCGCGGAGCAGTTCGGTGGAGATGGAGAAGGGCGAGCAGGGGGCGACGGCGATCTGCGTCATCGCGTCGAAGGAGGCGTCGTGGTGCTTGCCCACCGTCTCCTCGGTCGCGGCGAGCGCGCCCTCGGTGGTCTCGACGGCGAAGTCCGGGGGCAGTCCGCCGTCCTTCTCGCTGCGGTCCATGGAGCCGCGGGCGAGGGTGAAGCGGACGCCCATGTCGCGGGCGGCGCCGATGATGGCGCCGGACAGGTCGCCGGAGCCGCGCGGATAGACGTAGTGGTGGTCCATCGCGGTGGTGACACCGCCGCGGGCCATCATGGCGAGCGAGCCCTGGGCGGCGACGCGCACCATCTCCTCGTCGATCCGCGCCCAGGTCGGGTAGAGCGCGACCAGCCAGTCGAACAGGTTGTGGTCGGTGGCGAGGCCGCGGGTGATCCACTGGTAGAAGTGGTGGTGGGTGTTGACCAGACCGGGCGTGATCAGGTGGCCGGTGGCGTCGATCCGCCGGACCACGTTCTCCAGGCCCTCGGGTGCGCGGCCGGTGCCGACGGACTCGATCGTGTTGCCGGCGACGACGAGATGGCCGGCGGCGTACTCGGTGTCGTTCGCGTCGACGGTGGCGATCGCCGCGTTCTCGATGACGATGCGCCGGGGTGCTGCCGAAGGTGCTGCCATGGTGCTGCTTCCTTCACAACAGGGGGGACGATCGGGCACGGCAGGACCCTAGGAGGATTTGAGTGCCGGGGCCGTCTGGTGGCTCCGGGTGCCGAGATGGTGGAAGAAGAGGTTCAGCAGGACGGCGACGAGCGCTCCGGCGCTGATGCCGGAGCCGAGCACGGTCTGCGCCCAGGCGGGGAATCCGGCGTAGAAGGTGGGCGCGGCGAGCGGGATGATGCCCGCTCCGAGCGCGACGGCCACCAGGATGATGTTGGAGCTGTCGTCGAGGCCCGCCTCCGAGAGGGTGCGGATGCCGCTGACGGCGATCGAGCCGAAGAGCACGATGCCCGCGCCGCCGAGGACCGGCATCGGTACGAGGGAGACGACCGCGCCGAGCACCGGGAAGGCGCCGAGGATCAGCAGGGCTCCGCCGGCGACGGCGACCACGTACCGGCTGCGCACCCGGGTCAGCGAGACGACGCCGACGTTCTGGGCGAAGGCGGAGGTGGGGAAGCCTCCGAAGACCGGGCCGAGGAGGGTGGCGATGCCGTCGGTGCGCAGGCCGCGGGTGATGGTCCGGCCGTCGCTGCGCCGCTCGCAGATCTCGCCGAGGGCGAGCATGCCGGCGCTGGACTCGGTCATCAGGACCAGCATCACGATGCACAGGGAGAGGATCGCTGCGGGCTGGAACTCGGGGGCGCCGAAGGCGAAGGGGGCGGGCAGCGCGGCGACCGGCGCCTCGCGCAGGGCGCTGAAGTCCGCCATGCCGGAGGGGATCGCGGCGAGCGTGCCGATGAACAGGCCGAGGAGCAGGGCGATCTGCTTGACGAAGCCCTTGCCGAAGCGCTGGAAGAGCAGGATGACGACGAGGGTGAAGCCGGCGAGCGCCAGGTACTTCATGGCGCCGAAGTCGGCGGCGTTCTTGTCGCCGCCCTGGGCCCAGCTCACCGGGACGGGCATCAGGGTGACCCCAATGAGGGTGATCACGACGCCGGTGACGAGGGGCGGGAAGAAGCGCAGGAGCCGGCCGAAGAAGGGGCCGACGGCGAGGCAGAAGACGCCTGCGACCATCACCGCGCCGTAGATGGCGGGGAGTTGGTGGCCCTTGGCGCTGGTCTCGGCGATGGCGAGCATGGGCGCGATGCCGGCGGAGGAGGCCGCGTTGACGAACGGCAGCCGGTTGCCGGCGAAGCGGCCGAGGCCGAGGGTCTGCAGGATGGTGGCGCAGCCGGCGATGAGCAGGCTGGCGGCGATGAGCCGGGTCATTCCGGCGGCGTCCAGGCCGACGGCCTGGCCGATGATGAGCGGAGGGGTGACGACGCCTGCGTACATGGCGGCGATGTGCTGGAGCGCGGCGGGGACGAGCCGCGAGGCGGGGAGCTGTTCGTCCACCGGATGGACGGCCGATTGCCGGGCCATGCACGTCTCCTGAGCCGTAGTAGACTGGCCGCCCCCTCTCAAAGGGGGCGGTCAGGGCTTGACCGCCGCGAGGCCGAACGGCCGAACGGGAAGCCCCGATGGGGCGGAGTCACGTGAGGTTCCCTCCGGTCGAAACCGGTTGTTGCGGGAACTCGCCCCCGAGGCGACTGCAGTGCCTCGGGGGCTTTTCCGTGCCGCTTAGAGGTTGGTCATGTCGACCGGGATGCGGGCCGTGGCGCCGTCCCTGAGGATGGTGGCCTCGATCAGGCCGTACATGCGGTCGGCGGCGTAGTAGACCTCGTTGTCGTTCTTGAGGCCGAAGGGCTCGAGGTCGACGAGGAAGTGGTGCTTGTTCGGGAGCGAGAAGCGGACCTCGTCGATCTCCGCGCGGTGGTTGATGATCCGCGTGGCCATCTGGTACAGCGTCTGCTGCAGGGAGTACGAGTAGGTCTCGGCGAACGCCTCGAGCATGTGCTTCTTGGTCTGCTCGTAGGACCGCTC
Organism: Streptomyces sp. NPDC004327; assembly: GCF_042873935.1. NCBI lineage: Bacteria > Bacillati > Actinomycetota > Actinomycetes > Kitasatosporales > Streptomycetaceae > Streptomyces > Streptomyces sp. NPDC004327. Next base: position 268,271 of record NZ_JBIAME010000005.1, read on the forward strand.
CCAGTTCGGCATCCGCTGCTCGTCGTCGGTCCAGTTGAACCGCCACTGACCGGACACCTGGGTGGCGAGGATGCGGTCGTACGCCTCCTGGAGGGTGGTGTACTTGTCCTTGATGTAGCCCCAGAACTCCGAGTTGGTGGAGTTCATGACGACGAGGTCCTTGAGGCCGGAGATGACCTCCCACTTCTCGCCGTCGAAGGTGACCTGGGTGGTGCGGGTCTCCTGGCCCTTGCGGACGAAGGAGTGGTTGACCTCGTCGGAGCCGATGAACTTGGAGTTGGCGTCCGAGGTGGCGATCCGCTCCCAGGAGTACTCCTCGATCCGGATCCGGGCCTGCTTGATCGGCTCCTGGCTCGTCACGAAGTGGCGGGCGAGGTGGATGCCGAACTGCTCGGCGGACTCGATGCCGTACTCCTTGGCGAACGCGAAGACGGTGTTCTTCGTCGTGTCGGTGGGGAGGCAGTGGGCGTTGGAGCCGGTGAGGTGGACGTCGTCGAGGTCGCCGGAGAGGGCGACGGAGACGTTCAGGTCCTTGATGTGGTGCGTGCCGCCGTCGCGCGTGATCTTGACGACGCGGTTCTCTGCTTTGCCGTACTGGTTCTGGCCGAGAATCGTGGGCATGTCTGCTAGCTCCCTCGGTAAACGGAGTAGCCGAACGGGTTGAGCAGCAGCGGTACGTGGTAGTGCTCGCCCGGGACGACGGCGAACGTGATCGCCACCTCCGGGAAGAACGCTCCGGTCGCACCGCTGTCCCGATTCGCGGGGGCGTCCTGCTGCGCCTCGGCTTGCTTGTTCTGCTTGCTCAGGAAATACGCCTCGGTCTGGAAGTCGAGGCGTACGTGGGTCGTGCCCTCCGGCAGGGCCGGCAGGTCCTTGCAGCGCCCGTCCGCGTCGGTGGCGGAGCCGCCCAGGGCGACCCACTCGGCGTCGGAGCCGGCGCGGGCCGCGAGCGCGATGGCCACACCCTCGGCCGGACGGCCGAGGCTGGTGTCCAGGATGTGGGTGGACACAGAGCTACTCGGCGAAGCCGAGGTGTCGGTGCTCATCAGTTCTCTTCCTCGGTCTCTACGAGACGGGTCAGACGGATGCGGTTGATCTTGCCCAGTTCGGTGCGGACGATCTCCCGCTCCTGCTCGGGCGAGTTCTCGATCCGTGCGCGGATCGCGTCGCGCATCTGCTCGCCGGTCCTCCCGGTGGCGCAGATGAGGAAGACATGACCGAACCGGTCCTGGTAGGCCAGGTTGAGTTCGAGCATCTCGGCCTTGAGCTCCGCGGAGGCGCCGGCCATCCCGCTCTGCTCGCGGGAGGAGGTCGGGTCCCCGGCCTTCGGACGACCGATCGGCGGGTGGCCCGCCATCGCCTCGGCCAGGTCCTCGGCGGTCAGCTCGGCCATGGCGGCGTCGCTGGCGAGAAAGAGGGCTTCGGCGGTGGTGTACGGGCGCTGGGCGAGGATCTTGCTCCCCCACGCCGAACTGGAGCACACCTCGTGGAGTGCGGCGACGGCGTCGCCCTCCGCCGAGGTGTTGAACCGGGTGAGACCCGGAGTCGTACCTGAAGTCACGGGAAGCCTCCGTGGCTGTTTTTCGCTGTGCGTCGGACGGGCTGCGGATAGCTAACGCCCTCGGCAACATCACGTCAACACTTTGTTGAAAACTCGGCCATACAAAAGCCGTCGTCCCGACATGCGGACGACGGCTTGTGGCAAGACATGATCAACTACGCGTTCTTCGGGGGTTTTTGCCTGTTCAGGGCGGTCTCCCGGTTCAGGTAGTTATAGACGGTGAAACGGCTGACGCCGAGCGCGGAGGCCACCGTCTCCACGCCGTGGCGCACCGAGAAGGCCCCGCGCGCCTCCAGGACGCGGACGATTTCCTGCTTCGCCTTGCGGTCGAGTTCGGACAGCGGCATACCGTGCCGCCGCTCCATCGCCACGAGGATGTGGTCCAGGGACTCGGACAGCTGCGGCAGCCGTACGGCGAGCACGTCCTCACCCTCCCAGGCGAGGACGACGTCGTCGGTGCCGGCCTGCTCGGGGCCGAGCAGCTCGGCACCCATCGCGTCGACCAGCGGCTTCACGGCCGCGACGAGGGGGTGCTCGGTCACTTCCGTGCCCCTCCCGTCTCGTCCAGGACGTTCACCTGGAGCGAGACGCGGGTGGCGCCCGCCGCCAGGGACTTGCGCAGCAGCTCGTCCACGGCGGTGAGCACGGCGTCGGCGCCGCCCTCCGCCGTGTTGCCGAAGGGGCCGACGTCCACCGCGTCCAGCTCGGCCGACTGGATGACCTCACGAGCCACCACCGCGTGCGCCGGCGCCTCGTCGAGGTCGAACGGCTCGGTCGTGAACTCCACTCTCAAACGCACCATGCCCCCACGCTACGGCCCGTCCGGGCCCCAGCGGGAGCCCCGGACCTGCGGGGAGCTCTTGACAAGTCGGTCACCCTCGCTACAACATTCCGTCAGACAGAAAGTCACTTCCGCAATACGGAAGGAGCGCCGCCCCTCATGGCCCGCTTCTCAGACGGCGCAGTCACGGACCAGCGCTTCGACGTCAATCTGTCGATCCTCTTCACGGAACTCCCGCTCCTGGAGCGCCCCGCGGCCGCCGCCGCGGCGGGCTTCACCGCGGTCGAGCTGTGGTGGCCCTGGATCGACACCGCCACCCCCGAGCAGAGCGAGCTCGACGCCCTCAAGAAGGCCCTTGAGGACGCCGGCACCCAGCTGGTGGGGCTGAACTTCTACGCGGGCCGGCTCCCCGGCCCGGACCGCGGCGCGGTCTCCGTGCCCGGCGAGGAGTCGGACCGCTTCCGGGCCAACATCGACATCGCCGCGGACTTCGCCGCCTCGGTGGGCTGCAAGGCGCTGAACGCGCTCTACGGCAACCGCGTCGAGGGCGTGGACCCGGCCGTGCAGGACGAACTCGCCCTGGAGAACCTGGTCCTGGCGGCCCGCGCGGCCGACCGGGTCGGCGCGATCCTGCTGATCGAGACCCTCAACAAGCCGGAGTCGCCGCTCTACCCGCTGGTGAGCGCCCCCTCCGCGATCGAGATCGTCGACAAGGTCAACGCGGCCACGGGGCTCGGCAACGCCAAGTTCCTGCTGGACATCTACCACCTGGCCATGAACGGCGAGGACGTCGGCGACGTCATCGCCCGCTACGCCGACAAGACCGGCCACGTCCAGATCGCGGACATGCCGGGCCGCGGCGCCCCGGGCACCGGCGAGCTCCCGCTGGAGCAGCTGCTCGGCGAGCTGCGGAAGGCCGGCTACGACGGCTGGGTGGGCCTGGAGTACAAGGCCGCCGACGCCGCCGCCTCCTTCGACTGGCTGCCCGCCGAGGGCCGCGCGGCGCGCTGACCCTCGCCCCCTCCCCGTACCACCCTGTTTTGAGAGGCACCCTCATGAGCACTCTTCCCAAGATCGCGTGGATCGGCCTCGGCATCATGGGCTCCCCCATGTCCGAGAACCTGATCAAGGCCGGCTACTCCGTCACCGGCTTCACCCTGGAGCAGGACAAGCTGGAGCGCCTGGCCGCCGCCGGCGGCACCGCGGCCGGCTCGATCGCCGAGGCCGTCAAGGACGCCGACGTGATCATCACGATGGTGCCCGCCTCCCCGCAGGTCGAGGCCATCTCCTACGGCCCCGCGGGCATCCTGGAGAACGCCAGGGCCGGCGCCCTGATCGTCGACATGTCGTCGATCACCCCGCAGACCTCGGTCGACCTGGCCAAGAACGCCAAGGAGAAGGGCATCCGCGTCATCGACGCCCCCGTCTCCGGCGGCGAGGCCGGCGCCATCGAGGCCGTCCTGTCGATCATGGTGGGTGGCGAGCAGGCCGACTTCGACGAGGCCCTGCCGATCCTCCAGGCCCTCGGCAAGACCATCGTGCTCTGCGGCCCGCACGGCTCCGGCCAGACGGTGAAGGCCGCCAACCAGCTGATCGTCGCCGTCAACATCCAGGCGTGCGCCGAGGCCGTGGTCTTCCTGGAGAAGTCCGGCGTGGACCTGGGCGCCGCCCTCGACGTCCTCAACGGCGGTCTGGCCGGCTCCACCGTGCTGACCCGCAAGAAGGACAACTTCCTGAACCGGGACTTCAAGCCCGGCTTCCGGATCGACCTGCACCACAAGGACATGGGCATCGTCACCGACGCCGCCCGCAACGTCGGCGCGGCCCTCCCGGTCGGCGCCGTGGTCGCCCAGCTCGTCGCCTCCCTGCGTGCCCAGGGCGACGGCGGCCTGGACCACTCGGCCCTGCTGCGCGCCGTCGAGCGCCTCTCCGGCCAGCAGGTCTGACCCAGATTTCCGGGCGGCGGCGGCGCTGACAACCTGTCCTGTCGCGCCCAGGCGTCGCCGCCGTCCGGAACACCACACTTCATTTTCAACAAACTGTTGACGTCATTTGCCGGGCGTACCTACGCTCCAGAGCACTTGAACCAGTCAGGCAGTGCAGCTCACGGAAGGTCCGACCCGACACGATGCCTCAGCGCGTGCTTACGACCGAGTCCGGCGCCCCCGTCGCCGACAACCAGAACTCCGCCACCGCCGGCGTCGGTGGCCCCATCCTGCTCCAGGACCAGCACCTCCTGGAGAAGCTCGCGCGCTTCAACCGTGAGCGCATCCCGGAGCGCGTGGTGCACGCCCGCGGCTCCGGCGCGTACGGCTACTTCGAGGTGACCGACGACGTCACGGCCTACACCAAGGCCGCGTTCCTCGCCGAGGTCGGCAAGAAGACCGAGACCTTCCTGCGCTTCTCCACCGTGGCCGACTCGCTCGGCGGCGCGGACGCGGTCCGCGACCCGCGCGGCTTCGCGCTGAAGTTCTACACCGAGGACGGCAACTACGACCTCGTCGGCAACAACACCCCGGTGTTCTTCATCAAGGACCCGATCAAGTTCCCCGACTTCATCCACTCCCAGAAGCGCGACCCGTTCACGGGCAAGCAGGAGGCGGACAACGTCTGGGACTTCTGGGCCCACGCCCCCGAGGCGACCCACCAGGTGACCTGGCTGTTCGGCGACCGCGGCATCCCGGCCTCGTACCGCCACATGAACGGCTACGGCTCGCACACCTACCAGTGGACCAACGAGGCGGGCGAGGCCTTCTTCGTCAAGTACCACTTCAAGACGAACCAGGGCATCCGCTCGCTCTCCGCCGAGCAGGCCGCCGAGCTGGTCGGCAAGGACCCCAACTCGCACCAGACCGACCTGCTGCAGTCCATCGAGCGCGGCGTGTCCCCGTCCTGGACGCTCTACGTCCAGATCATGCCGGCCGCCGAGGCCGCGGACTACCGCTTCAACCCGTTCGACCTCACCAAGGTGTGGCCGCACGGCGACTACCCGCTGCAGCGCGTGGGCCGCCTGGTCCTCGACCGCAACCCGGACAACGTGTTCGCCGAGGTCGAGCAGGCCGCCTTCTCCCCGAACAACTTCGTCCCGGGCATCGGCCCGTCGCCGGACAAGATGCTCCAGGGCCGCCTCTTCGCCTACGCGGACGCCCACCGCTACCGCCTCGGCGTCAACCACACCCAGCTGCCGGTCAACGCCCCCAAGGCGACCTCGGCCGACAACTACGGCCGCGACGGCTTCATGGCCACCCGCAACGGCTCGCGCCACGACAAGAACTACGAGCCCAACTCGTACTCGGGTCCGGCGCAGACCGACACCCCGCTCTCCGCGCCGCTCGCCATCCACGGCTGGACGGGCACCCACGCGGCGCCCGAGCACGCCAAGGACGACGACTTCTTCCAGGCCGGTGAGCTCTACCGCCTGATGTCCGAGGACGAGAAGTCCCGCCTGGTGGCCAACATCGCCGGCAGCCTCTCCCAGGTCGCCCGCGAGGACATCATCGAGAAGAACCTCGCCCACTTCGCCGCCGCCGACGCCGAGTACGGCCGGCGTGTCGAGGAGGCCGTCCGCGCCCTGCGCGAGGACTGAGCCTTCGACTCCAAGGCTGCGTACGGCACCTGACGGGAGGTCAGTGCCGTGCGCGGTCCGGCTCGCCGGCCCGGATGAGGGGTGGCCGTCGAGCCGGACAGCGTGCGGACCGCGGTGGCGCCGAGCCAGTGCGGTGGTAAGGGCCCGCGGCTCCTCTTCCTGACCTGAAGGAAGGGGGCCGGCCGCGGCGCCCGTCGGCACCACCGCGGTCCCAACGCCTCCCCCTTCTCGCACGGAAGGGGGACAAGACTCCGTCCGGCGGCGCGAACGTCCTGTCGCGCCAGCCTCGCGCCGTCGGACGGTCACCACGTCGCGCAGCGCGGTTTACGGTCCCGCGCGGCGCGTTCGAAGACCAGGGCCTGACCTTGCACAGGGGTCAGGCCCTGGTCCTTTTCCCGGAGTGCGCGCGTGCGTGCGCGCGGTAGACGTATCCGGGCCGGGTGCCCGCGGCGTCCGCCGCCTCGGCGCCCGCCACCGCCGTACGCACCAGACCGTGGCCGGGCGACAGCCGGCAGGCCGGATCGGCGCCGGCGGCGTCACCGGTGAACGCGAACGCCTGACAGCGGCAGCCGCCGAAGTCCTCCTCGCGGCGCGGGCAGGTCCGGCACGGCTCCCGCATCCAGTCGGTGCCGCGGTACCGGCGGAAGGCCGCCGAGTGCTCCCAGATCCAGGCGAGCGGCCGGTCCAGCACACTGGGGGCGTCCAGGCCGGGCAGCGCGGCCGCCGCCGGACACGGCAGGACGGTCCCGTCGGGGGTGACCGTGAGCGAGACCGCTCCCCAGCCGCCCATGCAGGGCTTGGCCACTCCCCCGAAGTGATCCGCCGCCACCCACACCAGCTCGGTACGCCCGGCGAGGCGGGACCGCCACCACCGCACCCGCTCCTCCGCCCGGGCCAGCACCTCGGCGCTCGGCAGCAGCGCGGCACGGTTGCGCAGGGCCCAGCCGTAGTACTGCGCGTTGGCCAGCTCGATCCGGTCCGCGCCCCACGCCAGCCCCAGCTCCACCAGGGCGTCGACGGCATCGAGGTTGTCCCGGTGCAGGACCACGTTGAGCCCGAGCGGCAGCCCCGCCTCCTTCACCAGCGCGGCGGCCCGCTCCTTCGCCCCGTACGACCGGCGCCCGGCGATCCGGTCGGAGGCCGGCGCGTCGGCGTGCTGCACCGACAGCTGTACGCCGCGCAGCCCGGCCGCCGTCAGACCGGCCAGCCGCTCCGCGTCCAGGCCGACGCCGCTGGTGACGAGCTGGGTGTGCACGCCCGCCGACTCGGCCGCCTCGACGATCTCCGCGAGATCCGCGCGCAGCAGCGGCTCCCCGCCGGACAGATGGGTCTGGACGACGCCCAGGTCGGCGGCCTGCCGCAGCACGTCCCGCCACCGCGCGGTGTCCAGCTCGCGCGAACGGCCGGTCAGCTCCAGCGGGTTGGAGCAGTAAGGGCAGCGCAGCGGGCACAGGTGGGTCAGCTCGGCGAGCAGCGCCCAGGGCCGTGGCACGCGCCCGCCCGCCGTCACCGCAGCCAGCCCTCGGCGCGCAGCCCGTCCAGGAACTCCGGGACCTCCTCGATCACCGGGGCTCCGGGGAAGCGCGCCGTCAGCTCGGCGAGGATCGCGGGCACCGTGCGCCGGCCGTCGCACAGGCCGAGGATGCCGGCGGCCGCGCCGCGCAGCACGGCCACCCGTTCGGGCATGACGAGCAGATCGGTGCCGCGCACCCGGTCGGGCCGCAGCACGACCGCCGGGGCGAGCGCCGGACGCCAGCTCATCGCGCCTCCTGCGGGAAGGAGGGCGCGGACGCGTGGTCGACGGCGTCCAGCAGCGACCACAGCACCTCGCACTTGAAGACGAGCGCGGCCACCGCCCGCTCCTGTCCGGCCCGGTCGCGGGCCCGGTCCAGGACCAGGGACAGCGCCTCGTCACCGGCCCGCCGGCCCTGGTGGACACGGTCCCGGAAGTAGCCGAGCCCGCCGGCGTCCACCCAGGGGTAGTGCCGCTCGAAGGCCGCCGTGCGGCGGAGCAGGAGGTCCGGTGCGGACAGCTCGGTGAGCGTGGCGGCGACGGCGTCGAGGGCGGGGCGGTCGCGGCAGAAGGTGACGTAGGCGTCGACCGCGAACCGCACCCCGGGCAGGACGTGCCGGCCGGCGAGCAGCGCGGACCGGTCGAGACCGGCGGCCTCGCCGAGCCGGAGCCAGCGCTCGATGCCGCCCTCGTCCGCCCCTCGCCCGTCCTGCTCCTCCAGGCGGCGGATCCACACGCGGCGCAGCTCGGAGGTGTCGAGCTTGGCCGTGATCAGCGCGTCCTTGACGGGGATGTGGCGCTGGTAGTGGAAGCGGTTGGTGATCCAGCGCCGTACCTCGTCGGGGCTCAACGCTCCTTCGTGCATGCGGATGTTGAAGGGATGGCGGTCGTGGTACCGCCGCTCGACGACGTCGCGGAGTCGTTCCTCGAACTCGGCCCTGCCCCACGGCTCCGCCGTGTCGGCTCCGGTGTCCACGAGGGTCACAGCACGATCTCCATTCCGTCGGATGCCACTTCGACACCGAGCCGGATCAGCTCCTTGTGCTGCGGCGCGTCGGGGTCGACCAGGGGGTTGGTGTTGTTCAGATGGGTGTAGAGGCGGCGGCCCGGCAGGCCGGCGAGCCGCTGCGCCGTACCGTCGGGGCCGGTGATCGGCAGATGGCCCATGGCCGTCGCGGTGAGGTCCGAGCACCCCGTCGCGCGCGGTTCGGCGTCGTCCCAGAAGGTGCCGTCGACGATGACGCAGTCGGCCTCGGCGAGCGCGGCGTGGAGTTCGTCCGGCCAGGCGCCGAGGGCGGGCGCGTAGACGAGGCTGCGGCCGGTGGCTCGGTCGGTGAGGCGCAGCGCCGTCACCCAGGGTGCGTCCCGCGGCGCCCGCCGCGGCGCCGCGGCGGCGTACCGGGGCCGCTTGCCGGAGACCGGTACGGCGCCGGCGTGCACGGAGGACCCCGGCAGGAGCGGCTCGTCCGGGCTGCCCGGCAGCGGGAGCGGACGCCAGGTCACATCGGTGTAGGGGGCGAGCAGTTCGCCCAGCCGCTGCCGGTCGCGCACCGCGTCGCGCACCGGGTCGGTGGCGATCACCTCGAAGCCCTCGGCCTCACGGAGCCGGGCCAGGCCGAGGGTGTGGTCGAGTTCGGCGTCGGTCAGGACCACTCCGGCGATCGGGGTGCGCCGAGGCCCGGGGCCGGGGACGGGAGGGCCGGTGACGGGAGGGCCGGTGACGGGTCCGGGGTGAGGGCCGGGGGCGGGTCCCGAGTGGGGGACGGGGTGAGCGCCGGGGACGGGTCCCGAGTGGGGGACGGGGCGCGGGTGCAGGGCGGGGCATCGTTCGATCTGGTCGGCGAGGTCAGGGGTCGCGTTGATCACGTACCAGCGGCCCGGGGCCGCCTCGACGGCGAGCGAGGCGTGCCGGCGGCGGCGCTCCGGGTGGGCACGCGCGCCGGCGCAGCCGCGGCAGGCGCAGTTCCACTGAGGGACGCCTCCGCCGGCCGCGGTGCCGAGCACCTTGAGCAGCATGTCCGGGGTGCCGTCAGCGGGTGGCCTGGGAGTACCCGGTCACTTCGAGCGCGGTCTCGACGACCGTGTGGCCGGGGCTCCGCCAGGACGCCTCCGCCGGCGGCGGGGACTCCGCGGGCGGATCGGGGGAGGCGTCCGGGGAGGTGCCCGGGTCCGCGGGCGGGTTCGGGGCCGGGGTCTGTTCCGCCGCGGGCTCCGGGCGGTCTCCGGGCGCCGCCTGCGATGTGTTCGCCATGAGCACGTCCTGCCCTTCGCTGATGGGTGACGGTCCTCGGCTCAGCGTCGGTCGCCGGGGACGGCCGGGCAAGCGGGGTCGGCCGGTCGGGTGTCGCGCCGCCCCGGCCCGGGGCGCTCGCGCAGGGCGACCAAGGCGCAGGTCACCGCCAGCGAACCGGCCGCGAGCAGCGTCATCGCCGTGGCGGGCGAGGTGAGCTGGGCAAGCGAGCCGGCGAGCGCGGCGCTCAGGCCCTGGAGCGCGAGCATGCCGGAGGTGTGCAGGCCGAGCGCGTGGCCGCTCAGCTCCTCGGGCACGAGGTCCATGAGCCGTTCCTGGTAGAGCAGGCTCGCGCTGTAGCCGACGGCGGACACGGTGACCGCCACCAGGGCGAGGGCCGGGCCCGGGCGCAGCGCGAAGAGCAGGTACGGGGCCGCGAGGACGGCCTGGAGCGGCGCGGCGAGCCGGGCCCGCCACGCGGTCGGCACGAACCGCCCGACCACGGCGTCCCCGGCCAGCATCCCGGCCGCGGCGCAGGCGAAGAGCAGGCCGGCGCGCTCGGGGGCGTAGGGGACGAAGAGCGACTCGCAGCCGACGACGAGCCCGTTGGGCACCCAGAGCGCCAGATAGGTGTGGCGGCGCGGGCGGGCGGACCAGAGCTTCGCGTTGGTCCGCCAGGTCTCGGCGGCGGAGGCCCGGCCGGTGGCGCGCGGGGCGCGCCGGGTCAGTCCGGCGCGGGCGAGCAGCGCCCCGAGGGCGTAGAGCGCGGCGCCGGTGAGCAGGGTGCCGCGGGGCGAGAGCAGCGCGAGCAGCAGGCCGCCGGTCGCGAAGCCGGCGATCTGGCAGCCGCCGACGGCCATGTTCATCACGGAGCGGCCGATGAGAAAGCGCTCGCGCGGAAGGATCTCGGTGAGCAGGCCGTAGCGGACGCCGCCGCCGACGGAGCCGACGAGTCCCTGGAGGAAGAGGACCGCGAAGGCGGCGGCCACCGGGAGGCCGGGGATCGCCTGGGCGGCGGTGCCGGCCGCGAAGACGAGGGCGAGGGTGGTGAGCGCGGCGCGCGGCGGCAGCCGGTCGGCGGCCGACAGGAGCGTCGTGGCGCCGACGAGCTGGGCGAGGGACGGGCCGAACAGGGCGAGGGCGGAGAGCAGCGGCGAGCCGGTGGAACGGAAGACGAGGGTGGCGAGGCCGAGGCCGGAGACCGTCTGGGCGGCGACCTGGACCGAGCTCGCCAGGAAGAGCGGGGTGAATTCGGGGGTGCGGAAGAGATCGCGGTAGCGGGGGCTGTGGCGGGGCATGCGCCGGAGTCTCGGGCAGGTACATGCCCCGCCGGTATTGTTTCGCGTCGGGGCGAAACGACGGGAGTCCCGAAACAACGGGAGTCCGGGGAGGCGTCGTGGGCTGGTGGCGGATCGGTACGGACGCGCTCGCCGGCAGCCGGTTCGTACTCTCGCCGCTCGCCGAGACGGTCGCGGCCCTGAAGACGCTGCACGCGGGATCGGGCGCCCACCCGGGCGAGCGCGCCTGGCTGGCCGCACACCTGCCCGCCTACCGGCGCCGGCTCGCCGCCGAGCCGCTGGACGCGCTGCTCGTCCGGGCGGCGATCGGGCCCACCTGGAACGCGGACTTCCTGACGCCGACGCCGCTGGGCGAGGGCGAGCGGTCCTTCACGGAGGAGGTCATGGCGGTCCGCGAGACCGAACCATCCTCCGCCGTACCGCAGTTGGAGGTCGCGGTCGGCGGCCCCGTACCCGAGCCGCTGCGCTCGGCGCCGGACCTGCCGCACCGGCTCGCGACGGTCCTGGAGTGGGTGTGGCGGGAGACGGTGCTGCCGGACTGGCCGCGCCGGCGCCGGATCCTGGAGGCCGACATCACGGCGCGGACGGCGCAGTTGAGCCGGGGCGGCTGGGCTGCGGCGCTCGACGAGCTGTGCCCCGGGAAGCTGCGCTGGCTGGGTGACGGCCGGCTCCAGGTCAACGCCCGTGATTATCCCCCGCGTTCGGTGGAGGCCGGCCGGCTGCTCTTCGTACCGGTGACGTCGGCGAAGGGCTGGGTGTCATGGGAGGGCTCGGAGCGGTTCGCGGTGGTGTACCCGTGCTCGGGCGCGCTCGCGGACGGCGGCGGCCCGGCCGTGCCCGAGGCGCTCGGGACGCTGCTCGGCCGGGCCCGCGCCGGGATCCTCGTACGCCTCGAATCGCCCCTGTCCACCAGCCAGTTGGTGGCGCTGACCGGGCTGGGGCTCGGGTCGGTGGGCCGCCATCTGAAGGTGCTGCTCGATGCGGGTCTGGTGCGGCGGCGCCGGGCGGGGCGCTCGGTGCTCTACGACTGGACGGAGGCGGGCGCGGTCCTCGTACGGGCGCCGGACGCCGGGCGGGGTCACGGCGTCGTACGGACGTAGGACGCCGGACGACGTACGGACGCCGGACGCGCCGTACGGACGCCGGACTACGTACGGACGCCGGACGCAGGACGGCGTACGGCCACGGGGCGGGTGAGCGCGGGCGGCCCCCGCTCCGGTGCTCTCGGAGCGGGGGCCGCACGATCTCGCGGTGTGCCGGTCAGACCTTGAGGGCCTTGATCGCGGTGGGCGCGTGGCCCGGCTCGGTGGCCAGGTCCTCGAACTCGGTGACGTCGCTCATGTCGACGGTCTTGCTCATCGCGATGTTGGTGATGCGCTCCAGGATCGCCTCGACGACGACCGGGACGCGGTACTCGACGGCCATCTTCTTGGCCTGCTCCAGGGCCTCGCCGAGCTTGTCCGGGTCCTCGACTCGGATCGCCTTGACGCCGAGGCCCTCGGCGACCTTGACGTGGTCGACGCCGTAGACGCCGATCTCCGGGGTGTTGATGTTCTCGAACTCGAGGTTGACCTCGAAGTTGATGCCGAGGCCGCCCTGCGCCTGCCGGATCAGACCGAGGTAGGCGTTGTTCACCAGGACGTGGACGTAGGGGACCTTGTGCTGGGCGGCGACCGCCAGCTCCTCGATCATGAACTGGAAGTCGTAGTCGCCGGAGAGCGCGACGACCGGGGTCTCCGGGTCGGCGGTGGCGGCACCGATCGCGGCCGGGATCGTCCAGCCGAGCGGGCCGGCCTGGCCGCAGTTGATCCAGTGGCGCGGCTTGTAGACGTGCAGGAACTGCGCGGCGGCGATCTGCGAGAGGCCGATGGTGGTGACGTAGCGGGTCTCCGGGCCGAACGCCTTGTTCATCTCCTCGTAGACGCGCTGCGGCTTCATCGGGATGTTGTCGAAGTGCGTGCGGCGCTGGAGGGTGGCCTTGCGCTCCTGCGCGGAGGCGGCCCAGGCGGAGAAGTCGGGCAGCGTGCCGGCGGCCTTCCACTCCTTGGCGATCTCCAGGAAGAGCTCCAGGGCGGCCTTGGCGTCGGAGGCGATGCCGTAGTCCGGGGCGAAGATCTTGCCGAGCTGGGTGGGCTCGATGTCGACGTGGACGAACTTGCGGCCCTTGGTGTAGGCGTCCAGGTTGTAGCCGGTGTGGCGGTTGGCCCAGCGGTTGCCGATGCCGAGGACGAGGTCCGACTCCAGGAAGGTCGCGTTGCCGTAGCGGTGCGCGGTCTGGACGCCGACCATGCCGGCGGCCAGCTCGTGGTCGTCCGGGATGGTGCCCCAGCCCATCAGGGTGGAGATGACCGGGATGCCGGTGAGCTCGGCGAACTCGACGAGCAGGTCGGTGGCGTCGGCGTTGATGATGCCGCCGCCGGCGACGATCAGCGGCCGCTCGGACTCCAGGAGGAAGGTCAGGGCCTTCTCGGCCTGGGCGCGGGTCGCGGACGGCTTGTAGACCGGCAGCGGCTCGTACGTCTCGGGGTCGAACTCGATCTCGGTCAGCTGGACGTCGATCGGCAGGTCGATGAGGACCGGGCCGGGGCGGCCGGAGCGCATCAGGTGGAAGGCCTGCTGGAAGACGCCGGGGACCTGCGCGGCCTCCAGGACGGTGGTCGCGGCCTTGGTGACGGGCTTGGCGATCGTGGCGATGTCGACGGCCTGGAAGTCCTCCTTGTGGAGCTTCGAGACCGGGGCCTGGCCGGTGATGCACAGGATCGGGATGGAGTCGGCGATGGCCGAGTACAGGCCGGTGATCATGTCGGTGCCGGCGGGGCCGGACGTACCGATGCAGACGCCGATGTTGCCGGCCTTGGCGCGGGTGTAGCCCTCGGCCATGTGGGAGGCGCCCTCGACGTGGCGGGCCAGCGTGTGGCTGATGCCGCCGACGTTCTTGAGCTCGCGGTAGAAGGGGTTGATCGCCGCACCGGGCACGCCGAACGCGTTGGTGACGCCTTCGCGCTTGAGGATCTCAACGGCCGCTGCGGCGGCGGTCATACGAGGCATGGGAGTGCTCCTCTTCGGGGCCTTGTCGGCGCAGTTTCCATAATGCGGAAGTACTGTTCTGCTATACGGAAGCAATGTAGGTGGGGCCGTGGAGAGGCGTCAAGAGACGTCCACGCCCCGGGACCCGTCCGGGCCCGCGGGACCCGACGGAGCGCACCCGGCCGGAGCGTGATGGCCGAAGTGGGCCCCCTGGACGTCCGGATTGGTGGACGATGGGGAGCGCACGACGCAGAGGGGGTTCGCAAGTGGGTGATTCGGTCCAGGTGCGCTGTCCGGAATGCCTCCGCACGCTGCCGTACGCGGCGCCGGCCTTCCCCTGCCTCTGCGGCACCCCGGTCGCGCCGCCGGTGATCGCGGGCGCCGCCGAGCCGATCACGCACCGCAACTGGTCGGACGAGTGGGTCACGGTCCGCTGCACCGCCTGCGCCCGCACCTCCGACTGGCCCCACCCGGAGGTCGGCTGCCCCTGCGGCGCGGTGCTGCGGGTGCCGGTCCGGGGCGAGGCGGAAGGCGCGCACGGAGCACGGGACGAAGTGCGGGACGGAGCGCGGGCGGTACGGGAGCCGGGCGCGGGCCCGGGCGGTGCCGAGGCCGTCGTGGGGCCCGGGACGCAGCCGGCCGCGGAGCCGGCCGGCGCGCCCGCGCCCGACTCCCCCGGCCCCGGCGCGTCCCCCGGGTCCCCCGGCTCGGCCTCTGCCTGCTCCTTCGCGCGCCGCCATCCCTCGCCGCTGCCGCCGCCGGCCCCGCGCCCGGAGCCCGCCGACGGCGCCGCCGCGCCGCGCACGGCGTTCCGGCCGGTCACGATCCGCACCACGCGGGACGCGGTCGCCGCGTCGGCCGGGTATCTGCGCTGGCTGGGCTTCCGGGACGTCGTCCAGCCCGAGGAGCGGTCGGCGTCGGCCGTCGACCTGCGCGGGCCCGGGCTCGTCGCCCAGGTCGACCCGAGCACCCGGCCCACCGGGGTGCGGGCGGTGGAGTGCCTGTGGCTCAACGGGCTCACCGGCTCGGCCGTGAGCGTCTACTTCTCCCTGGCCGGGTACACGCCCGAGGCCCACGACCGCGCCGAGGGCCTCGGCATCCCGCTCTTCGTGCTCGACCTGACCGGCACCCCGCAGCCCGTCAACCGTCCGGCCGGTGAACTCCTCGCCACCGGCGCCCCCTGACGCCCGCGCACGCCCGCAACCGCGCCCGAAACCCCTCCGGACGATGAGTATTTCGGCCATCCGCACGTGACGACAGCCCCAACCCCGGGAACAACGTTCTCGGGGGGTGAACACCATGACGACGGGGATGTGGTGGTTCCTTGGGGTGGCCGTGGTCCAACTGGTCGTGGCGGGCCTGCTGTTGCGTACCCGCAGCCAGGAACACCCGAAGCTCGCTCCGGAGGCGCTGGCGCTGCTGCGCGGCGGGCCGCGCGCCGCGGTGACGGTGGCGCTCGTCGCGCTGCACCAGCGCGGAGCGGTGGCGGCCGGCCGCCGGGGGACGGTTCGCGCCAACGGCGGGGCCGGCCGCACCCGTGACCCGCTCCAGCTCGGCGTGCACCGCTCGCTCCAGCGGGCCCTCGCGCTGCGGGTCCTGGC
Organism: Streptomyces sp. NPDC004327; assembly: GCF_042873935.1. Taxonomy (NCBI): domain Bacteria; kingdom Bacillati; phylum Actinomycetota; class Actinomycetes; order Kitasatosporales; family Streptomycetaceae; genus Streptomyces; species Streptomyces sp. NPDC004327. Next base: position 283,868 of record NZ_JBIAME010000005.1, read on the forward strand.
CGGCCGGCCGAAGGCCCGGCAGGCGCTGGACGCGCTGCGCGCGGACCTCGGCAGGACCGGCCTGCTGCGGCCGCCGGGCCGGCTCCTGGCGGCCCGGGTGCTGCTGGTCTGCGTGCCGGTCACGGTCGGCTTCGGCCTCTGCGTCACCGCGCCCGCGAGCGCCGCCGCCGGGCCCTCGGTGCTCGCGCTCGGGCTCGGCACCGTGCCGGTGCTCGCCGCCGCGGCCCTGCTGTGCGTCCCGCCGACCACCCGGGCCGCCCGCCGGCTCCTCGCCGGCCTGCGCGACCGGCACCCGCTGCCCGCTCGCCGCGCCGAGGTGACGGACGCGAAGGACGTCCTGCTGTACGTGGCCCTGTACGGCGACCCGGCGCTCACCCTCTTCCTGCCGCACTTCTCCCGCGACGGCGGCCTGCTGCGCCGCCGCCGCAGCCGCGAGGACGGCTACGCGACGGGCCGCGGCTGGAACCCGGACAGCGGCCCGAGCTGCCCGGGCGGCATGCCGGACTGAGGCCGGGCCCCGCGCCCCGGCAGCTCCCACCGGCGCCGGTTCCGCCCGCGCCGCGCCATACTGGCGTATGCGCATCCGAGTGGCCGAAGCGGCCGAACTCCCTCTGCTCCAGGACATCGAACGCGCGGCGGGCGAGGCGTTCCGCCCTCTCGGCATGGGGGAGATCGCCGACGACGAACCCCTGCCGCTGGACGTCCTGGAGAACTACCGCAGCGCGGGCCGGGCCTGGGTCGCGGTGGAGGACACGGGGCAGGAAGCGGGCGGGAGCACGGACGGGGAGTCGAACCCCGACGGAGACACGGGCGGGGACTCGGGCGGGGACGGGGACCGGGGCGGCCGGCCCGTCGCGTACCTGCTCACGGACACCGTGGACGGCGCCGCCCACATCGAGCAGGTCTCGGTCCACCCGGACGCCGCCCGCCGGGGCGTCGGCCGGGCGCTCATCGACCATCTCGCGGCGGCCGCGCGGCAGCAGGGCCTGACCGCGCTGACGCTGACGACCTTCGCCGACGTCCCGTGGAACGCCCCGTACTACACCCGGCTCGGCTTCCGCCGCCTCGACGAGGGCGATCCCGCGCTCACCGAGGGGCTGCGCGAGATCAGCCGGGCCGAGGCGGCCCACGGCCTGGCCGCCTGGCCCCGCGTCTGCATGCGCCGCGAGGTGGAGGAACCCGCCCGTTAGCGCTCGGTCGTCCCGTACCGCTCGCGGAGCTCCACCTTGCGGACCTTCCCGCTGACCGTCATCGGGAACTCGGCCAGGATCTCCACCCGGCGCGGGATCTTGTAGTGCGCGAGGCGGTCCTTGCAGAAGGCCGTGAGCTCCTCCAGGCTCGGCGGATCGGCCGGGTCGCGCGGGATCACGCAGGCCAGGATCTCCTCGCCGTACCGCTCGTCGGGCACGCCGACGACCTGCACGTCGGCGATCTTGGCGTGCCCGTAGAGGAACTCCTCGATCTCGCGCGGGTACACGTTCTCGCCGCCGCGGATGATCATGTCCTTGATGCGGCCGACGATCTGCACATAGCCGTCCTCGCGCATCACGGCCAGGTCGCCGGTGTGCATCCAGCGGCCTGAGTCGATCGCCTCCGCCGTCTTCGCGGGCTCGTCCCAGTAGCCGAGCATCACGCTGTAGCCGCGGGTGCACAGCTCGCCGGCCGTGCCGCGCTGGACGGTGAGGCCGGTCGCCGGGTCGGTGACCTTCACCTCGACGTGCGGCATGACCCGGCCGACGGTGCCGGTGCGGCGCTCCAGGTCGTCGTCTCGGCGGGTCTGGGTGGAGACGGGCGAGGTCTCCGTCATGCCGTAACAGATGGACACCTCGGCCATGTTCATCTCGGCGACCACCCGCTTCATCACCTCCACCGGGCACGGCGAGCCCGCCATGATGCCGGTGCGGAGCGTGGAGAGGTCGTACGAGCCGAAGTCGGGCAGGTTGAGCTCGGCGATGAACATCGTCGGCACCCCGTACAGCGAGGTGCAGCGCTCCTCCTGCACGGCGCGCAGGGTGGCGGCCGGGTCGAAGGACGGGGCCGGGATCACCATGCAGGCGCCGTGCGAGGTGGCGGCGAGATTGCCCATCACCATGCCGAAGCAGTGGTAGAAGGGCACCGGGATGCAGATCCGGTCCTGCTCGGTGTAGGCGATCATCTCGCCCACGAAGTATCCGTTGTTGAGGATGTTGTGGTGGGAGAGGGTGGCACCCTTGGGGAAGCCGGTGGTGCCCGAGGTGTACTGGATGTTGACCGGCTCGTCGCAGGAGAGCCCGGCCGGCACCACGCCCTCGGGAGCGGTGCGGGCGAGCAGTTCGTCCCAGCTGGCGTCGCCGAGGTAGACCGTCTCGCGCAACCGGGGGCAGTCGGAGCGCACTTGCTCGACCATCGCCCGGTAGTCGCTCGTCTTGTGGGCGAGGGAGGCGAAGAGCAGCGTGATGCCGGCCTGCCGGAGCACGTACTCCAACTCGTGGGCGCGGTAGGCCGGGTTGATGTTGACCATGACGGCGCCGATGCGGGCGGTGGCGTACTGGACGAGCACCCACTCGGCGCAGTTCACCGCCCAGATGCCGACCCGGTCGCCCTTGGCCACGCCGCTGCCGAGCAGGGCGCCGGTGAGCCGGTCGACGTCGGCGCCGAACTGCGCGTACGTCCAGCGCCGCCCGGTCGGGACGTCGACCAGGGCCTCGCGCTCGGGCCAGGTGGCGACGGCGCGGTCGAGGTTGGCGCCGATGGTGTCGCCGAGCAGGGGCGTGTCGGACAGGCCGTGCGCGTACGAGAGCGGCTGCGGGACCGTGCGGGCGCTCGGGGAAGAAGCCCCGGGAGTGCTCGTGGGAGTGCTCATGCGAGGTCGCCCTCCGCGTACTCCGTGCCCGTCCGTCCCTCCGCCGTGAGCTTGCGCAGCTCGACGCGGCGGATCTTGCCGGAGACCGTCTTCGGCAGGTCGGCGAACTCGATGCGGCGGATCCGCTTGTACGGGGCGAGGACCTCGCGCGAGTGCGCGAAGAGCGCCTTGGCGGTGTCGGGTCCGGGCTCCCAGCCGGCCGCGAGGACGACGTACGCCTTGGGGACGGCGAGCCGCAGCGGGTCGGGTGCGGGGACGACGGCGGCCTCGGCGACGGCCTCGTGCTCCAGGAGCGCGCTCTCCAGCTCGAAGGGCGAGATCTTGTAGTCGCTGGCCTTGAAGACGTCGTCGGCGCGGCCGATGTACGTGATGTAGCCGTCCTCGTCGCGGGCGCCGATGTCGCCGGTGCGGTAGAAACCGCCGGCCATGGCCTCGGCCGTGCGCTCGGGGTCGCCGTGGTAGCCGGTCATCAGACCCACCGGGCCCGCGGCGAGGTCCAGGCAGATCTCGCCCTCCTCGACGTCGGGCGTGCCGCTGACCGGGTCGACCAGGGTGACCCGGAAGCCGGGGCTGGGCCGGCCCATCGAGCCCTCCTTGAGCGGCTGGCCGGGGCTGTTGGAGACCTGTACGGCGGTCTCGGTCTGGCCGAAGCCGTCGCGGATGGTGACGCCCCAGGCGCGCCGGACGGACTCGATGACCTCGGGGTTGAGGGGCTCGCCGGCGGCGACGACCTCGCGCGGCGGGGTGGCGAGCTGGCCGAGGTCGGCCTGGATCAGCATGCGCCAGACGGTCGGCGGGGCGCAGAAGCTGGTGACGCCGTGCCTGTCCATCTCGGCCATCAGGCGGGCCGGGTCGAAGCGGGCGTAGTTGTGGATGAAGACGGTCGCCTCGGCGTTCCACGGCGCGAAGAGGTTGGACCAGGCGTGCTTGGCCCAGCCGGGCGAGGAGATGTTGAGGTGGACGTCGCCGGGCTTGAGGCCGATCCAGTACATGGTGGCGAGGTGGCCGACCGGGTACGAGGTGTGGGTGTGCTCGACGAGCTTGGGGCGGGCGGTGGTGCCGGAGGTGAAGTAGAGCATCAGGGTGTCGTCGGCGAGGGTGACGCCGTCCGGCTCGAAAGCGTCCGGCTCGGCGTACGCGCGCTCGTAGCCGAGCCAGCCGCCTCGGTCCGCGCCGTCGCCGCCATCCCCGCCGTCCGCGCCGTCGCCGCCGACCGCGATCCGGGTGTAGTCGCCGGGCACGTCGTCGAACTTGGCGGTGTCCTCGGCCCGGACCAGCACGTGCCGGGCCCGGCCGCGGTCGACGCGGTCGCGCAGGTCGGCGGGGCCGAGCAGCGGGGTGGCGGGGATGACGACGGCGCGCAGCTTCATCGCGGCGAGCATGGTCTCCCACAGCTCGGCCTGGTTGCCGAGCATGACGATCATCCGGTCGCCGGCCCGTACGCCCTGGGCGCGCAGCCAGTTCGCGACCCGGTTCGAGCGCTCGGACATCTCGGCGAAGCTCAGCTTCGTCTCCTGTCCGTCCTCCTCGACGATGTGCAGGGCGGTGCGGTCGTTGCCCGCGGCGATGACGTCGAACCACTCGAGCGCCCAGTTGAACCGCTCGGGACGGGGCCAGACGAAGCCGGCGTAGGCCGTCTCGTAGTCCTCGCGGTGCTGGAGCAGGAAGTCGCGGGCGGCCCGGAACCTCTCCGTCGCCTCCGTCGCGCTCGTCGTGGTCATGCGTCCTCCTCGTAGCGGCACCGATCCATTGCGGGACCGGTCCCGGACATCGTGTAATCAGTGACCCAGGTCTCACTACCCCCGTTCGGGGGTGAAGGCCTCGACGAAGGAGAACAACGTGCCGGAGCGGGACCCTGAGCACGTCGACACGGTGGAGCTGCGCGAGGCCCTGCTGCGGCTGCGGCGCGCCACGGGGCTCCAGGTGGCGTTCGGCGGGCTGCTCCACGACGGCTCCGGGATCCGGATCGAGGAGCTGAACGGCGCGGTGACGCCGGCCCTGCGCGGCCTGGCCATCTCCACCGGCTCCGGCCTCGGCGGCAAGTGCCTGGCCCTGTCCCGGCCGTGCGCGGTCACCGACTACGCCTCGGCCCGGCACATCACGCACGAGTACGACGGCCCGGTCTCGGCGGAAGGGCTGCGTTCGGTGATCGCCGTGCCCCTCGTCGTACGCCGCCGGGTACGCGGAGTCCTGTACGGGGCGCTGCGCGACGCCCTGCCCATCGGCGAGCGCGTCTTCGACGCGGCGGTCGCGGCGGCGCGGGACGTGGAGCAGGCGCTGGCCGTACGGGACGAGGTGCGCCGGCTGATGGCCGAGCGCGAGGAGATGCGGCAGGCGTACGGGGAGCTGCGCGAGCTGGCGCCGAAGGTGACCGATCCGGAGCTGCGGGAGCGGCTGCGGGCGGTGTGCGGCCGCCTGGAGAACGCCTCCGGCGCCGCGGACCGGGGAGCCGCCCCGGGGGTGCTGCTCACCCCGCGGGAGACGGACGTCCTGGCGGCGGTGGCGTCGGGGGCGACGAACGCGGTGGTGGCGGAGCGGCTGGGACTGCGGCCGGAGACGGTGAAGGGCTATCTGCGCGCGGCGATGCGGAAGCTGGGGGCGCACACGCGCCTGGAGGCGGTGGTGGCGGCGCGGCGGGCGGGCGCGCTGCCTTAGGCAAGGGGCTTGGGCCTTGGGGAGGGACCTCAGGCGGTCGCGTACCGGATCTCGTACGGGACGTTCGCCGGCGCCAGCAGGCGGAGGGTCCGCTCGGCCTCGGCGGTGAGCGCGGCGCGCTGGGCCCGGGTGGGCGGGGCGAAGGGCTCGATGGTCACGACCGTCCGCTCCTTGCCCTCCTCCAGGTACCAGAGGCCGGCGAGGAAGCCGTCGAGGAGGAAGACGCGGTGGGGCTGGTTGCCGGTCCAGGTGCGGTTGCGGTACTCGGCCGGCACGACGCGGGTGCGGTCGGCGTGGGAGAGTAGCAGGTTGTCGTACTCGGGCAGCAGCCGGGGCGGGGCGGGGGTGCCGGCGTCGGGGCGCGGGGCGTCGGGGAGGTCGAAGAGCTCGGTGCCGTTCTCGTCGCGGAAGACCAGGAGACCGGGCCGCAGCCGCTCGAAGGCGGGGCGGAGGCGGGTGAGTCCGCACCAGGTCTGCATGTCCTTGACGGAGGCGGGGCCGAAGGCGCGGAGGTAGCGCAGGACGGTGTCGTCGATGGCGGCGGGGCCCGACGCGTCCGCGTCCAGGCCGAACCAGTCCGTGGCGGTGGTGAGGGCGACCTGCCCGCTCCGCCCCCACAGTCCGCGGGGCGTGGCCTGGACCATGGGCAGCAGACAGCGGGCGGCGGTGCCGAGGGACTGCGGGTCGGCGTCGGGCCACCGCGCCGAGAGGTGCTCGCGCAGTTCCTTGTTGGTGCGCGGCTTCTCCCGGACGTAGGCGGCGGCGAGCTCGGTGAGCCGGTCGAGGTCGACGCCGCCGAGCCCCTTGCGGAACATCTTCAGCTCGCGGTCGATGGCCCCGTCCTGGACGAGGCGGCGCAGGGCGACGGCGTCGGCGGCGGTGTGGGTGTGGATGGTGGAGCGGAGCGAGACGATCCGGCCGACCCGGCGCGACTCCATGAGTCCGGACAGCTCCTCGGGCCGGAAGCCGTCGAGACGGGCGGCGAGCGCGTAGTACGGCGGCTTGGTGTTCTGCGCCTGGAGGCCGACGAGGTGGTGGACGGCCTCCTCGGCGCCGAGGGCGGCCGGGCGCAGCAGCAGCTGGCGGTCGAGGGTGGCACGGTTGAGGGCGCGGGTGGAGAGCAGCGGGAGCTTCGCGTCGAGGGCCATGAGAGGCACCGTAACGCCGAAAGAGGTCAGATCCTGTCCTCTTGCCTCTCCGCCGGCACGGAGGATCCGGGCACGAATCTCGCCACCTCGACCCGTTTTCACCCCGTATATCCTGCGATCCGGGACTCCTCCCCGCCGTCCCCTGCCGTCCCCGCCGTCCCCTGCCGTTCCAGGAGGCCGACCGATGACCGACCGCCGCCCGAGCACGGCCCGGCACCACGCCGCCGACCCGCCCGCGGACCCGGGACCCGACCGGCCGAGCGTGGTCCAGGCGACCCTGTACCGCGACGGCCGCCACGTCTCCTCCCCCGCCACCCTCGCGGAAACCTTCCGCCAGCTGCGCGAGCACCCCGACGGCATGGCGTGGATCGGCCTGCACCGCCCGACCGAGACCGAACTCCACTCCCTGGCCGCCGAGTTCGACCTCCACGAACTCGCCGTCGAGGACGCGATGGAGGCCCACCAGCGCCCCAAGCTGGAGCGCTACGGCGACACCCTCTTCGTCGTCCTGCGCGCCGCCCGCTACCTCGACGCCCCGGAGGAGGTCGACTTCGGCGAACTCCACGTCTTCGTCGGCCCCGACTTCCTCATCACCGTCCGCCACGGCGCCGCCCCGGACCTCTCCGCCGTCCGCCGCCGCATGGAACAGACCCCCGAACTCCTCGCCCTCGGCCCCGAGGCCGTCCTCTACGCCATCCTCGACGCGGTCGTCGACGGCTACGCCCCGGTCGTCGCCGGCGTCCAGAACGACATCGACGAGATCGAGACCGAGGTCTTCGGCGGCGACCCCGCCGTCTCCCGCCGCATCTACGAACTCTCCCGCGAAATGGTCGAGTTCCAGCGCGCCACCCGCCCGCTCGTCGGCATGCTCCACGGCCTCATGGCCGGCTTCGCCAAATACGGCACCCACGAGGAACTCCAGCGCTACCTCCGCGACGTCGCCGACCACGTCACCCACACCAGCGAACGCGTCGACGGCTTCCGCCAGGCCCTCACCGAGATCCTCACGGTCAACGCCACCCTGGTCACCCAGCAGCAGAACGCGGAGATGCGGGCGCTGGCGGAGGCGGGCTTCGAACAGAACGAGGAGATCAAGAAGATCTCCTCGTGGGCCGCCATCCTGTTCGCCCCCACACTGGTGGGAACGATCTACGGCATGAACTTCGACAACATGCCGGAGCTGCACTGGGCGGGCGGGTATCCGTTCGCGGTGGTGCTGATGGCGGTGGTCTGTACGAGTCTGTACGTGGTCTTCAAGCGGAAGGACTGGCTGTAGGAACGAGCCGGAAGCGAGTGATCGACTTACAGGTCGTCCGCCCCGAGGCCGAGGCGATCTGAGGCGCGGGCCGCGGGGCGGCGGCGGGACCGGCGCCGGGGAGGGACCGGCGCAGGGAGGGACCGGCTCCAGGGAGGGACCGGCTCAGGGAACGGACTGGCCCCAGGGAAGGACCGGCTCCGTGTCGCGTTCTGCCGAATCCTGCCTGTGGTTCTGCCTGGAGACGGGGACGGCCCGCTGCTTGGCTGTCGGTGCGGGCGGGAACCCGGGCATCGCCGAGGTGGTGGGGTCGCGCTCCCGTGGCAGACCTGGAGTCGATTCCCCTGAGCGGAGAGAAATTGAGCGTGGTGTTGACGACCGCCTCCGTGCCGGACCAGGACAAGGTCGCGTACTGGAACGACGCGGTGAGCAGGACGCTGGTGCCGATGCGGGTCGCTCCCCGGGGCGACGGGCCCTTCGACGGACGGATCGTCACCGACCGTCTCGGGTATCTGCAGGTGTCCACCGTGGAGGCCGACGCGAAGCGGGTCAGCCGTACGCCGGCGCTCATCGCCGGGTCGTCCGAGGCGCTGGTGGCGGTCGGTGTCCAGGTGTCCGGGACGACCACGTTCGTCCAGGACGGGCGGCGGGCCGAGGTGGGCGAGGGCGACCTGGTGGTGTACGACCAGACCCGGCCGTACACCTTCGACTATCCGCGGCGGTTCGCCACGCACGTCTTCCAGCTGCCGCGCCGCGCACTGGGCGTGTCGGACAGCGACATCCGGCAGGTCACGGGCCACGCCATCGGCACCGGGGACGGCTTCGGCGCGATGCTGATGCCGTTCCTGGCCACCCTGGCCTCCTCCTCGGCCGACGACTACCCGCCGGCCGTCGCGGACCGGCTGGCCGGCAACGTCGTCGAGCTGTTCGCCACCCTGATCGCGGAACGGGCCCACCCCGGTGGCCCGGACGCCGACGCGCCGAGCCATCTGGTGCTGCGCGTCCGCGACCACATCAACCGGAACCTGGGCGACCCGGATCTGTCACCGGAGCGCATCGCCCGGGCGCAGCGGATCTCCGTCCGCTATCTGCACCGGCTGTTCGAAGGCGAGGGGACCACGGTCGGCCGGCTGATCCGGCAGCGGCGCCTGGAGGAGTGCGGCCGCGAACTGGCCCGGCGCGGCAAGGCGGCTCCCACCGTGTCCGCGGTGGCCCAGAGGTGGGGCTTCGTCAGCCCGGCGCACTTCAGCCGGTCCTTCCGCGCCGCCTACGGCGTCTCCCCCCGGGAGTGGCGCGACCTGCGGACCGCCGGGGAGGGCCTCGGCGGTCCGGCGGGGGACGGCCCGGCGCGGACCGTGCCCGGGGGCGCCGCCGGTGTCCGCGGTGCCGGCCGAACCGCCCTTCCGTCTCCAGCCCTCTCGGCGGGAGACCGTGGGTGACCGGCTTCGTCCCTTCGTCCGCCCGACCGGTCCTGGACCACCCCACTCGGGCCTTCGTGGCCGCCCACGGCTGCCCGCCGTGGGCGCACGGACCGGACCCGGAGCGGGCCCGGCGGGACCTCGCGCGGCTGCAGGGCAGGGGCGCGCCGGACGCTCGCGAGGCGGAAGCCGTCTGCACGGAGTGGTTCGCCCTGCCGGGCGGCCCGACCGGTCACGTACGGGTACGGGTGGTCAGGCCCGCCGACAGCGTCGGCGAGATGCCGGTGGTGCTGTTCCTGCACGGTCTCGGCTGGGTTCTGGGCGATGCCGGCACGCATGAACGGCTGGTGCGCGCGTTCGCCCTCGGCGCGGACGCGGCCGTGGTCTTCGTCGAGTACGAGCGTGCCCCCGAGGCGCGGTATCCGGTCGCCGTGGAGCAGTGCTACTCCGTGGCGAAGTGGGTCTGCGAGCGGGGCGGCGAGATCGGTCTGGACGGCAGCCGGATGGCCGCCGTGGGCGATTCGACGGGCGGCAACCTGGTGGCGGCGCTGACCCTGCTCGCCAAGGAGCGGGGCGGGGTGCGGCTGCTGCAGCAGGTGCTGCTGTGCCCGGTCACCGACGCCGGCTTCGACACCTCCTCGTACCGGGAGTTCGCCACCGGCTACTTCCTCGACGGTGAGACGATGCGCTGGTTCTGGGACCAGTACCTGCCCGACGTACGACAGCGGAGCCAGGTCACCGCCTCGCCGCTGCGGGCGTCGCTGGAGCAGCTCGCCGGTCTTCCGCCGGCGCTGGTGGTCACCAGCGAGGCCGACGTGGTGCGCGACGAGGGCGAGGCGTACGCGACGAAGCTCCGGGCGGCCGGCGTCCCGGTGGTGTCGATGCGCTACCACGGGACGATCCACGACTTCATGGTGCTGGATCCGCTGCGCGACACGGACGCGGCCCGCGCCGCGCTCGTGCAGGCCCTCGACACCGTGCACGTCGCCCTGCACCGGCACCGCTGCTGAGCCGTCGCGGCCCCCTCACCCGGCGGGGAGCGAGGCCAGGAGCCCGCGCGCGGTCTCCAGGTCCTTGCCGTCGACGGCGTCACCGAAGGCGACGACCCGACGAAGCGAGGAGCGGGCCTCGTCGGCTTCTCCCAGGGCGATCTGGGCCTCTCCCAGATGCACGAGCGCGCTGCCCTCGATGTGAGGAACGCCGAGGCGGCGGGTCTGCGCCACGGCATCGCTCAGATGGTCGGCGGCCTCGCGCCATCGCCCGAGGACGGCGTGGCCGCGGCCGAGCGCGCCGGTCGTGTTGGCACGGTACATGTCGGCGAGGTGCCCGCTCACCGGACAGTCGGGCGCGTCCAGGAACGTGATGATGCGCTGGTGCTGGACCAGGGCCTCCTCGACCCGCCCGAGCAGACGCAGGGACGTTCCGTGGGTGAACATGGCGCCCAGCCAGCCCGCGCGGTCGTCGGTCTGCTCGTAGATGCCGATGGCGGCGAGCGACGTGTCGGCCGCCTCCTGGACCTCGCCGAGTTCCGACCGGGCCCAGGCCGCCAGGGCCAGCGCCGAGGCCTGCTGGGGGGCGTTGCCGGCGCGGCGGGCGTACTCCAGTGCTTCGCCGGCCCGTTCGACGGCCTCCGCGTACCGGGATTCGCAGGTGAGGGACCAGGAGTACATGTTGAGGTGGAACGCCTGCATGAGCGGGTCGTCAAGGGCGGTGGCGGCCGCGCCGGCCAGGCGGAAGACCTCGGGCCAGTGGCCCCAGTGAACCCACAGGTTGCAGAACCACTCCATGGCGTAGGTGGTCTCCACGACCCGGGTGTGCTCGCCCCGTTGGGCGGCGGCGCGCAGGGCGGCGAGCCAGGACGGGGCCTCGTTCTGGAGCCAGGCACGGGCCTGCCCGGCGCTCTCCAGCGGGACCGGGCCCCGCCAGGAGGACGGCGGTGCGCCGAACTCGGGCTTGTACCAGCGGCCGGCGACCACGGCCGTCTCCAGGAGCCAGCCGCGCAGCCGGTCGTCGGCGGCCTCCCGCTCGGCGGGTTCCTCCTCGCCCGACAGTCGGGCGCGGGCGTACAGCCGCAGCAGGTCGTGCACCTGGTAGCGGCCGGTGCAGGTGGCCTGCAGCAGGCCGGCCTCGACGAGCTCCTCCATCACGTCCTCGGCCTCGAAGACGTCGGTGGCGCTCAGCACGGCACCGTAGGCGGCGGTCATGTCGGGCCCCGGCACCAGACTCAGCAGCCGGAGCATGCGCGCCGCCTGGCCGGTCAGCTGACGGTAGGACAGTTCGAAAGCGGCCTCCACGCGCACGTCGCCGGCGGCGAGCGCGCCCAGTCGGCGTTCTTCGTCGGCCAGCCGCCGGACCAGGTGGTCGACGGTCCATCCGGAGCGGACCGTCAGCCAGTTGCCCGCCACCCGCAGGGCCAGCGGCAGCCGCCCGCACAGCTCCGCGACCCGCGCCACGGCCTCGGCTTCCGCGTCCGCCCGCTCCTCGCCCAGGATCCGGCGCAGCAGACCGACCGCCTCCTCCTGCGCCATCTCCGACAGCGCGAGGCGGGCGACGTCCTCGAGCCCGGTCAGGGGCCGCCGGCTGGTGACCAGCACCAGGCTCCGGCCGCCCGCCGGAAGCAGCGCGCGGACCTGCCGCTCGTCGCGGGCGTTGTCGAGCACCACCAGGCACCTGCGGTCGCCCAGCAGCGCCCGCAGCAGCCCCTCACGGCCCTGCTGGTCCTCCCGCGCCAGCCGGCGGTCCGACACGCCGAGGGCCTTCAGCAGCTTCAGCAGCGCCTCGCCGGTGTCCACGGGACCGTCCACCCCGTGCAGGTCCACCACGAAGCACCCGTCGGGGAACCTCTCCGCCAGCTCCGCCGCAGCCTTGAGCGCCAGCGTGGTCTTGCCGCACCCCGGAGGGCCCGAGACGACCCACACCGGCACGGCTCCGTCGGCCGGGACGCGCTCCGCGGCCTCCCGCAGCAGGGCCAGCTCCGGTTCGCGCCCGGTGAAGTCGCCCACCGACCGCGGCGGCACGACCGTCCCCGCCGCGGCGACCGTACGCGTCGGGCGTGCCGCACGCGCCGCGGTCAGCAGCGCCTCCCGCTCGTCGTCGGCGAGCCCGAGCCCTTCCGCGAGCGCCACCACCGTGCGCCGCTGCGGGACCAGACTGCGTCCCCGCTCCATGTCGCCGATGGCCCGGACGCTCACGCCCGACGCCTCGGCCAGTTCCTCCATCGTCAGGCGGTCCCGCTGCCGCAGGCCGCGCAGGACGGCACCGAACGATTTCTTCCCGTACACGATTCCTCTTTCCCCCACGTCGAAGCATGGGTCCCGTCCCGCTGTCGCCGAGAGGAGGCGCACGGCCGGCCCCGCCGAACCGCGGCGGGTGCCCTCGGGCCGGGTCGCGGAAGACCGGGCCGGTCGGCTCCAGCGGGGTCCTGGCCCGCTCGTGGACGACGGTGACGCTCCCGCGGACGTGGACGCCGGGGCAGACGTGGTCGCGGTCGTCCGTGTCCGGCCGGGGCGGGCTCGCCGGAGGCTCGCGGTCATGCGCCGTACCCCTCTCGACCGACGGTTCCCGCGGACATGCCCGTTCCGCGGCTCTTGATCAGTCTGAGGAAGCGACGACGCCGGCACATCGCACGAATCGTCCATTGCCCCGGCCCCCACAGGGGATACGAAGCGACTACTCTCCGCTGTCGCGCTCCTTCGCGAGCCGGGACAGCTGCGCGCGCGAGGTGATGTCCAGCTTGGTGAAGGCCCGGCGCAGGTGTGAACTCACGGTGTGCGGCGAGAGGGAGAGGTCCTCGGCCGCCTGCTGGTTGGTCAGGCCGCGGGCCACGAGCCGCACGACCCGTGTCTCCCCGGCGGTCAACTCGGGCCAATCGGGGGAGAGTCCGGCCGCCGAGGGCCGGCGGCGGACACCGGCGGCGCGCAGCCGCCGGCGCACGCGTGCCGCGTCCCGCCCGGCGCCCGCTCGCGCGTGGAGCGCGAGGGCCGACTCGAAGTACGGCACGGCCTCCGCCCTGCGGGTGGCCGCCAGCTTGCGTCCGGCGTCCTCGAGGGCCGAAGCCCGGGCGAGCGTCCGGGGGCAGTCCTCGTACAGCCGGACGGCGCGCAGCAGCGGGGCGAGGTCGTTGTCGAGGAGCCCCCGGGCGTGCGCGGCGGTGGCGGCGAGGAGGGTGAGGTCCGGATTGAGCGCGGCCCTCCGCTCGGCCTGGGCGACCGCCTGCGCGGCCCGTTCGTGCGCGCCGGCGCGCAGCGCCAGCCGGACGAGCACCGGGGCGTCGGCGGGGTCGACCAGGCCGGCGTAGGCCGGGCGGTCCGCGGCGGGTGAGGTCATCACCTCGTCGAGTTCGGCCATCGCGCGGTCGGGCCGGCCTTCGAAGTCGGCCATGAGCGCCAGCATCCAGGAGCCGAAGTGCCGTACGACGGGTGCGCCGTCGCCGCGCATGCGCCGCGCCTGTGCCGCGTAGGCGCGTGCGGTCGGCCGGTCGTCGGTGTGGAGGGCGACGCGCAGCATCACGTACCGGAGCGTGACGTCGGCGAGGTTGCCCGGGCCGGGATCGCCGGCCGCCGGGGACGCGGCTTCGGCGTCGGCCCGGGCCTCGGCGAGCCGTCCGGCCTCCAGCAGGATGCGGGAGCGGGTCATGAGCCACATCCGGGTGGCCGCGGTCCGGCCCTGCTCGCCGGTGAGCCGGATGCCCTCCTCCGTGGCGGCGAGGGCCTCGGCGGTGCGTCCGGTGGTGTGCGACAGGAGTGCGTGCCACAGGGCCTCCGGCACCCACAGCGAGGTGCTGACGCCCAGGGCGTCGGCGAGCGCGGCGGACCGTTCGGCCTGGCGGAACGCCTCGGCCAGGTCCATGCGGTGGAAGCTCGCGGCCGAGCGGACCGTCGTCAGGGTGGCCTCGGCGGAGCGGTCCCCCGCCGCCGCGGCGGTGTGCCAGGCGTCGGCGGCGACCCGCTCGGCCGCCTCGTGGTCGCCCGACATCGACAGGCCGACGGCGAGCACGGCGAGCAGGCGCCCCTTCGCGGTCGCGGAGACCGAGGGCAGTGCCGCCCCGGCGCGGGCCTGCCGGACCGCCTCGGAGAAGTCGAACGGTACGGCGAGGCGCGCCAGGGCCAGGCGTATGCCCGCCTCGTCCTCGGGTCCGAGGCCGCCGGCCGCCAGGGCGGCGGCGCCCAGCTCGCGCGCCCGGTCGGCCCGGCCCGTCTGCCAGAGCGGCGGGATCGTCTCGGCGACGATCCGCGGCCGCTCCGGGGCGTCCGCCGCGGTGAGTTCCAGGGCCGTGAGGAGGAGTTCCGCGGCGCGTGCCGGGGCGGTGGCGGAGAGTTCCGCCGCGTCGGTGCGCAGCCGGTCGGCCTCCGCGGCGTCCCGTGGCCCCGCCGTCCCCGCCGTCCCCGCCGCCGGCCCGGGCCGTTCGGCGGGAGGAGCCCCGCTTCCCGGCGGCAGCCCGGCGGCCTGACGGCGCAGGGCCTCGCGCAGCGGCAGGGGAAGGCCGGCTTCCACGGCCTCGCGGATCAGGTCCTGGCGGAAGGCGAGGCGGTCTCCGCTCTCGGCGAGCAGATCGGCGTCGAGGGATTCCCGTACGGCCGTGATGAGCGCCGCCGAGGACCTGCCGAGCAGTTCGGCCAGCAGGGCGACGGTGACCGGGCCGCCCACGGCGGCCGCCGTCTGCACCAGCTCCCGGGCCTCGGCGGACAGCTGGCCGAGGCGGCGCGCGACCGAGGGGAGTTCTCGTGGGGCGGGAGGTCCGGCCGGCAGCCCGGCGGTGCCGTTCTCGATGGTCACCGCCTCCTGCCTCAGCGAGCCGAGCAGCTCGACCAGGAGCTGCGGCACCCCCTCGGCGCGCCGGGCGAGACGGAGGACGTCCGGGCCGGGCGGGGCGCCGAGGACGTCCTCGGTGATCCGGGCGACCGCCCCGTCCTCCAGCGTTCCGAGGACCAGTTCGTGCGCGCCCGCCTGCCGTATCCGGTCCAGGGTGATGCGCACCCCCGACGGCACGCTGCCGCCGCGCACGGCGACCAGCCACAGGATCGGGTGCGAGGAGAGGCCCGCCGCGAGGGTGTGGAAGGTGAGGAGGGTCAGGTCGTCGCACCACTGGAGGTCGTCGAGGACGACGAGCAGGGGTCCTCGGCGGGCCGCCTCCCGCAGGCGCTCCCCCAGTTCCTGGAGCAGCCAGAAGCGCTGGCCGGGTGTCCGGGCGAGGTCCCGGAGCCGCCGGCCGCCCGCCAGCGGTTCGTCGCCGGAGAGTACGCCTTCGAGGAGCGGGCCGAGCGGCACGAACTGTTCGTCGGGGTCCGCCGCTCCCTCGAACGCCCGGAACCCGCGCCTCCGCGCGGCCGCCGCGGCCTCGGCGAGGATCCTGGACCTGCCGATGCCGGCCGGGCCCCCGACGCGGACGATGCCGCCCTCGTCCCGGGCGAGCGCGTCGAGCCGGGCCTCGACGAAGGCCAGTTCGGCGTCCCTGCCGCGCAGCGGGGTGCGTGCTCCGCCGGACCGGGAGGGTACGGCCCTTGTCGTCACTCGGTTCGCGCTCATACGGCGGAACAGTATGACCATTCGCGCCACAGCGCCGTCGCCCCGCCCGGGCCCCCGCCCCGGGGGCCCGGCTCAGTCGAAGCGCAGGTCGGCGAGTTGCCGTTCGAGGGCGGTGACGTCGTCCTCGGGCTCCGTTCCGGCCGGGCGCGCCGCCATGAGCGTGGCGAGTTCGGCGCCGGCGCGGCGGACGCGGCCGGGCAGGCCGTCGGTGTACTCGTCTCCTCCCGAGCCCCAGTCCTCGGAGGCCGCGAACACGGCGGTGGGGACGACGACGGCGCGGAGGTAGGCGAAGAGCGGCCGTACGGCGTGCTCCAGGGCCAGCGAGTGGCGGGCGGTGCCGCCGGTCGCCGCGATCAGGACGGGCGTCCCGGAGAGGGCGTCCGGATCGATCACGTCGAAGAAGGACTTGAAGAGACCGCTGTAGGAGGCGGCGAACACCGGAGTCACGACGATCAGGCCGTCGGCCGCGGTCACCGCGTCGATCGCGGCGCTCAGGCGCGGCGGGGGGAATCCGGTGACGAGGTGGTTGGCGATGTCGCCGGCCAGTTCGCGCAGTTCCACGACCTCGGTCGCCGCCGGCCCGCGGGCGGCGAGGGCGTCGCGGGCCGACTCGGTCAGCCGGTCCGCGAGCAGGCGGGTGGAGGAGGGGGTGCTCAGCCCCGCGGAGACGACGGTCAGCTTCATGCGGCGGACACCTCCCGGGCGGCGCGCCGGGACGCGTGCGTGGGCGCCTCCGGCACGTCGGCCGGGCGTCCCTTGGCGAACTCCCGCCGCAGCACGGGCACGACCTCCTCGCCGAGGATGTCGAGCTGTTCGAGGACGGTCTTCAGGGGCAGGCCCGCGTGGTCCATCAGGAACAGCTGGCGCTGGTAGTCGCCGACGGTCTCGCGGAAGGACAGGGTCCGCTCGATGACCTGCTGGGGAGAGCCCACGGTCAGCGGGGTCTGCTCGGTGAAGTCCTCCAGGGACGGGCCGTGGCCGTACACCGGCGCGTTGTCGAAGTACGGGCGGAACTCCCGTACGGCGTCCTGGGAGTTCTTGCGCATGAAGACCTGGCCGCCGAGGCCGACGATCGCGTCCTCCGGCCGGCCGTGACCGTGGTGCGCGAACCGGCGCCGGTAGAGCTGGACCATGCGCCGGGTGTGGTCGGCGGGCCAGAAGATGTTGTTGTGGAAGAAGCCGTCGCCGTAGAAGGCGGCCTGCTCGGCGATCTCGGGGGACCTGATGGAGCCGTGCCAGACGAAGGGCGGGACGCCGTCCAGGGGCCGCGGGGTCGAGGTGAAGGCCTGGAGCGGCGTGCGGAACGTGCCCTCCCAGTCCACCACGTCCTCACGCCACAGCCGGCGCAGCAGCGCGTAGTTCTCCTTGGCGAGGTTGATGCCCTGGCGGATGTCCTGGCCGAACCACGGGTAGACCGGGCCGGTGTTGCCGCGGCCCATCATCACGTCGACGCGGCCGTCGGCGAGGTGCTGGAGCATCGCGTAGTCCTCGGCGATCTTCACCGGGTCGTTGGTGGTGATCAGCGTCGTGGACGTGGACAGGATCAGCTTCTCGGTGCGCGCGGCGATGTAGCCGAGCATGGTCGTCGGTGACGACGGCACGAACGGCGGGTTGTGGTGCTCGCCGGTCGCGAAGACGTCCAGACCGACCTCCTCGGCCTTGAGCGCTATCGCGACCATCGCCTTGATGCGCTCGTGTTCGTTCGGGGTGCGGCCGTCGGTGGGGTCGGGTGTCACGTCCCCGACGGTGAAGATGCCGAACTGCATGGGGTGTCTGCTCTCCTGAGCTCGTCCGGTTCCCGCGCCGGGGAACCGGGGGCCCGGGTGACGCCGGGGGGCCGGCGTCACCCGGCGGGTCAGCGGTGGATCGTCACTTCGCCAGGAAGGCGAGGAGGGCGGTGTTGACCTCCTCGGCGTGGGTCCACAGCAGACCGTGCGGGGCGCCCTCGACCTCGACGTAGTCGGCGGCCGGGAGCGCCTTGTGGAAGGGGCGCGCGGTGCCCTCGGCCGGCAGGATGCGGTCGGCGGTGCCGTGCAGGATCAGGGCCGGCACGTCGACGGCGGGGATGTCGGCGCGGAAGTCGGTGTACCAGGTCGCCGGCGCGGCGGAGGCGGCGAAGGAGCCGCCGCGGGCGGCGGTGTCCCAGCTGTTGCGGACGGCCTCCTCGCTGATGCGGCTGCCCAGGTTCTCGTCGAGGTTGTAGAAGTCGTTGAAGAAGGCGGTGTAGTAGGCGTAGCGGTCGGCCTTGACGGCGGCGACGACTCCGTCGAAGAACTCCTTCGGGGCGACGCCGTCCGGGTTGTCGTCGCTCTTGAGCAGGCAGGGCTCCAGCGAGGCCAGGAAGGCGACCTTGGCGACGCGGCCGGAGCCGTACGTGGAGACGTAGCGGGCGACCTCGCCGGTGCCCATGGAGAAGCCGACGAGGACGGCGTCGTTCAGGTCGAGGGTCTCCATCACCGTGTTGAGGTCGGCGGCGAAGGTGTCGTAGTCGTAGCCGGTGGTCGGCTGCGAGGAGCGTCCGAAGCCGCGGCGGTCGTAGGTGATCACGCGGTAGCCGGCGTCGAGCAGCGCGGCGCTCTGGCGCTCCCAGGAGTGGCCGTCGAGCGGGAAGCCGTGGATGAGGACGACCGGCTGCCCGGCTCCCTGGTCCTCGAAGTACAGCTCGACGGGGTTGGTGTTCTCCTGGCCCACGGTGATGTACGGCATGGGGGGTTCCTCGATTCGGGATGACGGGTCCGCGCGTCCGAGCGGCGCGGCATGCCCGTCACGCTAGGACCGGTCCCGCGCCCGCTGTTGCCGTACCGCGCACCGTGCCTTGCACGGGGGCGCAGAGGTCGCTCAGCCGCCGGTGGCCGGTGCGGCGTCGTCCTCGGCGAGGACGATCCGGGCCAGGTGGACCCTGGAGCGCACCGAGAGCTTGCGGAAGATCGACGACAGATGGGTGTTGACCGTGTGCGGGGAGACGACGAGGGCCGCCGCCGCCGACCGGTTGGTGTGACCGGCGGCGATCAGCCGGGCCACCTTGCGTTCCGAGGCGGTGAGCGCGTCCCAGCCCTGGTCGGCGCGTGGCCGCCGGCCTCTGGTGCGCCGGCCGGGGCTGCTGGTGGCCCGTTCGAGGTCGGCGCGGACCCGTTCGGCCTCGGCGTCGGCCCCGGCCCGGGCGTAGAGTTCGTGCGCCCTGCTCAGGGCGGCCGTCGCGGAGGCGTCGCCCGAGGTCAGCAGCGCGCGCCCGAGGTCGGCGGAGGCGGCGGCGAGGGCCAGCGGTCGTGGACCGGCGCCGAGGATGCCGGCCGCCACCTCCAGGAGTCCGCCGTCGTCGTTCAGCAGCGCCGACGCGTGGGCGGCCGCCCCTTGGGCGCTCGGCACGTCGGGGTTGCGGGTGGCGTGGTCGGCGGCCTGGCCGGCGAGGTCCTCGGCGAGCCTCCGGTCCCCGCCGCGCAGGGCGATCCGCACGGCCTGGACGACATGGGGGCGCAGGAGCCGCCACCGCAGGAAGGGGTGGTCGCGCTGGGCGGAGCGGACGAGGTCGGCCGCCGCCGCGTGGTCGCCGTCGGCGTCGGCGACGACGGCCTCGAAGTACTGGTGCGTGGCGTGGTTGCCCGTGTTGGGCCGTTCGGCGACGGTCGCCCGCACGACGTCCAGGTGTTCCCGGGCGGCGTCGCGGTCGCCGCGCAGCAGCGCGAGGAGTCCGCGGTTGACGCGGATGTTGACCAGGTTGCCGGGCACGTGGAGCTCGGCTTCGAGCCGCTCGGCGGTGACGAAGTCGGCGTCCGCGTCGTCGAGCCGGCCGAGCGCCGTGTTCAGGGTCGCCTGGGCCCAGATCAGCATCGCGGGGCGCAGCGGGGCGTCGCCGGCCGTGCGGAGCAGGCGCCGTACGGTGTCGAAGTCGTCCATGTGGATGCGGGCGACGGCCTCCTCGGGCAGGAAGGCCCCGTCGAACACGCTGAGCGCCGTGTGGTGTTCGACGGCGGCGGCGCAGTCGCCGGCGTTGAGGGCGATCTCGCCGAGGCCCCACAGCGCGAGGACGCGGGCCTCCCGGTCGCCGGAGCGCGCCGCCTCGGCGAGCGCCCGTTCGGCGGTCTCGCGGGCGGCGTCGAGGTCGCGCCCGCGGGAGCGGGCCAGGGCCTGGCGGGCGGTCAGCCGGGCGCGGATCGCCGGGTCGGTGACGGCCGCCAGCGCCGCCGTCGAGCGGCGGGTCAGCTCGTGGACGTCGTCGAGGTGCCACAGCGTGTCGCCGAGGACGGACTGCAGACGGGCGAAGACGTCCAGGGGCGGCCGCCGGGCGAGCAGCACGTCGCCGGTGTCGCGTGCCTGCGTGTAGCGGCCGGCGCGGGTGAGCGCGACGATGGCGCGTTCTCCGACGTCGAACACCATGGGCGCGTGGGGCGGTACGAGTTCCAGCGCGCGGACGGCCAGGTCGGCGGCGAGGTCGGGCATCACGGCGATCACGTCCGTGGCGGCCGTGCCGAGCAGTCCGATCGCCTCGGTGTCGCCGGGTTCGGCGCTCTTGAGCAGGTGCGGGACCGCGTCGGCGGAGCTCCGGCCCGCCGCGACGAGCCGGCTCGCGGCCTCCCGGTGCAGCGCCCGGCGCACGGAGGGGGCGAGGTCGGCGTACACCGCCTGCCGGAGCAGGTCGTGGCGGAACAGCAGGCGTTCGCCGTCGTCGTGGAGGAGTGCGGCGGCGATCGCCTCGTCGACTTCGGCGCCGAGTGCGGAGGCGGGCCGGCCGCACAGGGCGGCGGCGTCCGCGAGTGAGAACGCGCGGCCGAGCACCGAGCCGATCCGCAGGAAGTGCAGGGTGTCCGGCCGCAGATCGGCCAGCCGGCCGCGTACGCCGAGGACCAGCCGCTCGGGCGGCTGCGGTCCGTCGGTGCCCGACGCGGCGATGCCCGAGAGCGTCTCGGCCGCGAGGAAGGGGTTGCCGCCGGCCCCGTCGAGGAGCTCCTGGACCCGCGGCGGCACGTCCGCCCCGAGGACGTCGCGGGCCAGCTCGGTCAGGGCCGTCCCGGACAGCGGGCGCAGCGCGAGGGTCGCCGGCCGCGGCCCGTGCCCGTACAGTTCCGGGTCCTCCCGGCCGGTGAGCAGCCAGAGGACCGGGGAGCTGAGCAGCCGGGAGGGCAGGACGCTCAGCGCGAACCGGCTGAGCGGGTCGGCCCATTGGACGTCGTCGACCGCGATCAGCACGGGCGTGCCCGCGGAGCGTTCCTCGATCAGCTGGGCCAGCCGTTCGACGAGCCAGATGCGCTGGTCGTGGTGGCCGGCGAGGTCCGCGAAGTCCGCGCCGGCCAGCAGCGGCGGGTCTCCGTGCAGGAGGCCCGAGGCCAGTGAGGCGAGCGGTGCCAGCTCGTGGAGTTCCTCGGCGTGTCCGTGGCTGACGACGAATCCGTGGGCGCGCGCGAGCGAGACGGCCTCCCGCAGCAGGACGGTCTTGCCGATCCCTGGCTCGCCCAGGAGCAGCGCGACCGCTCCTCCCTCGCCGTCGCGCACCGCCTCGACCAGGGCGCGCAGCCGCTCCAGCTCGGCTTCGCGGCCCCGCAGTCCGGGCCGGCTCAGCCCCGCTGCCGGCCGCGCGCCCGGTCCGGCGCTCATCCCTTGACCGATCCGGCGAGCAGGCCCCGGGCGAAGTGCCGCCCGAGGCAGAGGAAGACGAGCAGCGGGACGACGGCCGCCACGAAGGCGCCCGCGGTGAGCCGCTGCCATTCGTTGCCGTACGTCCCGGCCATGCTCGCCAGTCTGACCGTCATCGGCGCGGTCTCGGCGGTTCCGCCCGACAGCGTCAGGGCCACCAGGAGGTCGTTCCACACCCAGACGAACTGGATGACGGCGAAGGCGACGAGGGCGGGGCGGGCGAGCGGCAGCACGATCCGCAGCAGCAGCGTCGCGTGCGACGCGCCGTCGACGCGGGCGGCCTCGATCAGGTCGCGGGGCAGCCCGGCCAGGAAGCCGTGCAGCAGGAACACGGCGAACGGCAGCGCGAAGACGGTGTGCGCGAACCAGACCTGGCCGAAGCGCGCGGGACCGGTGAGCTGCCACGCGGGCAGGAACAGCCAGCCCTGGGAGAAGAGCTTCAGGAGGGGCACGAGCGCCATCTGCAGCGGCACGATCTGGAGCGCGAAGACGCCGACGACGATCGCGTCGCGGCCCCGGAAGTCGATCCAGGCCAGGGCGTACGCCGCGAGGAAGGCCAGCACGAGCGGGAACAGCACCGAGGGAAGGGTGATGACGAGGGAGTTGACGAAGTACTCGGCGAGCCGCCCCGACCCGTTCCCGCCGCCGGACAGCACCTCGCGGTAGTTGTCGAGCGTGAGGCGCGGCGCGCCGAACACGGTCCACCAGCCGGTCGTCTTGATGTCCTGCTCGGGGCGGAAGGAGGAGAGCAGCAGGCCGAGGGTCGGTGTCGTCCACAGAAAGGCGATCACCACGGCGAGCGACGTGACGGCGCGGGAGGTCAGACGCTCCCGTACGCCGTTCACCGGGTCCTCCGGCGCGCCCGGACCTGGTGGGCGACGAAGGGGGTGACGAGGACGAAGAGGAGGACGGCGAGCGCCGCGCCGCGGCCCGTCTCGCCGTAGCGGAACGCCTGGTCGTACATCTCGTGGGCGAGGACGCCCGTGTCGAACTGTCCGCCGGTCATGGTCTTGACGATGTCGAAGGCCTTGAAGGTGCCGATCGCCAGGGCGAGGAGCACGACGAGCAGCGTGGGCCTGATCGACGGCACGGTGATGCGGCAGAGGATCTGCCGCGGGGACGCGCCGTCGAGCCGGGCCGCCTCGGTCAGCTCCGCGGGTACGGCCCTGATCGCGGAGGTCAGCAGGACGGCGGCGAAGCCGGCCTGGGTCCACACCATCGCCACGATGAGGAACAGGACGTTCCAGGGAGAGTCCACGAGCCATTGGCGCGGTGCGCCGCCGAAGGCGACGACGAGCCGGTTCAGCAGTCCGATCTGCGCGGCTTCCGGGGGACGGTAGGCGTAGACGAACTTCCAGACGACCCCCGCGCCGACGAAGGAGATCGCCATCGGCGTCAGGACCAGCGACAGCGCGAGCGTGCGCAACCGCGACCGGGCGACGGCCGCCGCGTAGAGCAGGCCGACCGCGGTCGACGCCAACGGCACGAGCACCGCCCACGCCAGGGTGTTGCGCAGCGCCACCAGGGCCCGGTGGTCGGTGAACAGCCACACGTAATTGTCGAGGCCGGCCCAGGTGTCGCCCCCGCTGCCGGTGAACGACAGCGCCAGGGTGCGCAGAGCGGGCAGGAGGAGACCGGCCGTGAGCAGCAGCAGCGCGGGGGCGAGCAGGATCAGGGCCGCGGCCCTCCTGCGCACCTGCCTCCGGTGCAGTGCGAGGAGGACCAGGGCGACCACCGCCGCGAAGGCGGCGACGCCCTGGAGCAGGTACACCAGTTTGGGCTGCTGGGCGACGGCGTCGAACGGCATCAGCGGCCCGGCCAGGACCGTTCGACGGAGTCGGCGAACTGCCGGGTGCTCGCGCCGCCGACCCAGTCGACGGCTCCCTTCCAGAACGTTCCGGCGCCGACCGAGGCCGGCATCAGGTCCGAGCCGTCGAACCTGAACTGCGTCCGCGGGTCCTGGAGGAGCTGGATCGAGAGCCGGTCGACCGGGGTGGCGGCGTTCGCCGGATCCACGCCCCGGTTCGCCGAGACGAAGGGGCCCTTCCTCATGCGCGCGTTCGCGAAGTCGGCGGAGGCCAGGTACTCCTGGAACGCCCGCACCTCGGGGCGGTCGGCGAACGCCGCGGTGAACACCCCGCCGCCCAGGACGGGGCGGCTGGCCGGGTCGGCCCCCGGCAGGAGGAAGGCGTAGACGTCCTTGTCCGGTCCGATTCCGGTGCCCTTCGGCCACATGCCTGCGTAGAACGAGGCCTGGCGGTGCATGGCGCATTTTCCGGAGAGCACGGGGGTGCCGGCCTCCTGGAAGGAGATCGACGCCATCGACCGGGCGGGACCGAAACCGCCGTTGGCGTAGCGGTCGTTCTTGAGGACGGACCCGACGGTGTCGATGGCCCGGAGCACCCGCGGATCGTTGAACGGGATCTCGTGGGCGACCCACTGGTCGTAGACGGCCGTGCCCTGCTGGCGCAGCAGGACGTCCTCGATCC
The DNA here is from genome assembly GCF_042873935.1 of Streptomyces sp. NPDC004327. Lineage (NCBI taxonomy): Bacteria > Bacillati > Actinomycetota > Actinomycetes > Kitasatosporales > Streptomycetaceae > Streptomyces > Streptomyces sp. NPDC004327. Next base: position 307,828 of record NZ_JBIAME010000005.1, read on the forward strand.
AGTCCGTCACGGGCCAGCCGGTCGCCTCGGCGGACTCGATGCCCGCGCACCAGGGCTTGACGCCCGACGCCGCGATCTTCTCCGTCACGGCCATCAGCTCGGCCCAGGTGCGGGGAACGGCCAGTCCCCTGTCGCGGAAGAACTTCGGGGAGTACCAGACGAACGACTTCACGTTCGCGACCAGCGGCGTGCCGTAGAGGGTGCCGTCCACGGTCGCGTAGCTGTTCCAGTCCGCGGACCAGCCCTGCTTCGCGAGGGCCGCGACCCCGGTGCTCACGGGCTTCAGCCGCCCTGCCCGCGCGAAGCGTTCCAGCAGCCCGGGCTGGGGGAAGAACGCCACGTCGGGCGCGTTCCCGCCGTCGACCCGGACCTGGATCTGCGCCTCGAACTCCCCGTCGCCCTCGTACTGGACGTCGATTCCGGTGCAGGCCCCGAAGTCCGCCCAGGTCTCCTCGAACAGGTCGGCCTCCCGGTCCCGGTTCTCCGCGTAGACGGTGACCCGGGTGCCGGGGTGCTTGCCGTACCGGGCGTAGGGCGCGCAGTCCGCGGTGGTGTGCGAGCGCGAACCGCCGCCTTGCGGAGTGCCGCAGGCGGTGGCGGTGACGGCGAGAGCGATGACGGCGAGAGCGAGCCTCGCGCCGAACCTCATGGGTGTGCTTCCTCCGATCGCCCGCCGCGTGTTTCCCGGCCGGCGTTTCGGAAAGCTACCCCGTTCGCACGACATAGACCAATCGTTCGATGTTCAAGTGTTCGATAGGTGCCCCGTGGCCCGGGCCGCGTGCGGGATCGGTCCCGTCACGGCCTCGGGCCGGGACGGCCCGCGTGGTGTGTCAGAGGCCGAAGCGGGCGCGCCGCGCCTCGGGCACCAGGTCGGCGTAGTCGGGGTGCTTGCCGATCCAGCCCCTGATGAAGGGGCAGTACGGCAGGACGCGCAGCCCGCGGGTCCGGGCGTCGTCGAGGGCCGCGCGGGCGAGCAGTCCGCCCAGGCCCCGGCCGGCGAACCGGTCGTCGATCTCGGTGTGGATGAAGGCGATCTCGCCCTCCGAGAGGTGGTACTCGGCGAAGCCCGCGGTCTCGGTGCCGTCGTCTCCGGCGAGGATCTCGTACCGGGACTTCTCGGGCCGGTCCGTCACCTGCGGTTTCATGTCTGCTCCTGTGCGGTCGGGTTACGGGGGCGGTGGACGCGGGTCAGAGCGTGCGGCGCACGCCTGCCTGGCGTTCCAGGTTGCGGAGCTGTACGGACAGGTCGCCTTCCACGGCGAGGTGCGCGGGGCCGCTGCGGCCGATGGGCAGCACCTGCTCGCTGCGCATGTCCTCCAGCATCAGGGCGAACGCCGTGTACATCGCGACGAGGGCCACGGCGAGGCCGAGCGCACCGGAGGTGCGCGTCAGCCATTCGGCGCCGGTGATCCCGGAGAGGCCGGTGGCGGCCCAGCGGGGCAGGGAGACCGCGAGGACGAGCCACAGCGCGCGCTTGGGCCGGGTCACGGCGGTCATCAGGGCCCCGAAGCACAGCAGCGCCAGGTTGAACACGCCGAGGACCCGCAGGCCGTCGGGCGCACCGCTGAGCATGATGAGCGCGTACGGCAGCCAGCTGCCGGCGAACACCGCCATCAGCGTCGCCGCGATCACGTCACGGGCCCCGAACGCCAGGACGCTCACCAGGAGCTGGAGGACGAAGGCCGGCAGCACGGTGAAGGCGACGGCACCGCGGGCCGCCTCGTCGAACAGCCCGAGCTGGAGGCAGCCCGTCATCACGGAGGCGATGGCTATCGTGAAGAAGCCGAGCGGCATGGGCGAGGCGATGGGGCGCAGGTTGATCCGGGTCATCGACCGGAGGTCCGGCTCGAAGCGCCGGCCCGGGGGAAGGTCCGGCGGGGTGGCCGGGGCGTCGTCGCCGCTGCCGGCGGCGGCGGTTGAGGCGGTACTCATCGTGTGGATCTCTCTCAGTGCTCGAAGCAGGGGTCGACGAACGACGGCCGGGTGTCGGGGAGGGAGCCGCGCGCGACGCGCCACCGGCGCTGCTGCTCGGACTCGGCGACGGCCTCGGCCACGAGCGACGCCTGGCGTGCGCCGCTCTGGTAGCCGCCGAAGTGGGCCACCGGGCTCCACTCGGGGCTCACCGGCGGGACCGTCTCGTCGAGGCCCTCGTACTCCGCGGTCGCGTAGACGATCCGGCCGCCGACGACGGTGAGGACGGACTCGATGTCCGGGATGACGTCCTCGGGCACGGTGAGGTAGTCGTCGGAGAGGATCGCGAGGTCGCCGTACGAGCCTTCCCGCAGCGTTCCCTTGACGTCCTGTTCACCGGTGAGCAGCGCTCCGCCCCGGGTGTAGAGGCCGAGGGCGGTCTCCCGGTCGACCAGGTTCCCGGCCGGGTAGAGCGCGGTGCCGCCGACGGTGCGGCCGGTCACCAGCCAGTGCAGGGCGACCCACGGGTTGTACGAGGAGACGCGGGTGGCGTCGGTTCCGGCGGCGACGGTCAGGCCCCGGTCGAGCATGGCCAGGACCGGCGGGGTGTGGGCGGTGGCCTCCGCGCCGTAGCGGCTGCGGAACGCGCTGCCCTGGAAGGACATGCGGTTCTGGACGGAGACGGCGCCGCCGAGCGCCGCGATCCGGTCGAGGCTGCCGGCCGAGACGGTCTCCGCGTGGTCGAAGAGCCAGCGGTTGCCGCCGGGGAACAGCCCCTCGGCCGCGAGCTTCTCGAAGACGGCCAGGTCGCGGCGGATCGTCTCGTCGTACGTGGCGTGGAGCCGGAAGCCCCAGCCGTTCTCCAGCAGGAGCCGGACCGCCTTCTCGAACTCGGCCTCGTAGCCCGCGGCGAGTTCGGGCCGGGGCTCGGAGAAGTTCTCGAAGTCGGCGGCGGCCCAGGTCAGGTTCTCGCCGGCGCCGTTCAGCCGGAGCCACTCGTCCCCGTCCCCCGGCTTGACCATCTCCGTCCAGCGCTTGAGGTCGGCGAGCTCCTGCCCGGCCGTCTGCGGGAAGAGGTGGTAGGCGATCCGCAGGGTCAGCTCACCCGACCTGGCGAGGTCGACGACCGTCGCGTAGTTGTCGGGGAAGTTCTGGAACCCGCCGGCGGCGTCGACGGCCGAGGTGAGCCCGAAGCGGTTCAGTTCGCGCAGGAAGTGCCGCGTCGACGTGCGCTTGTCGGCCTCGTCGAGCGCCGGCGCCTTGGCCAGCGTCGAGTAGAGGATGAGGGCGCTCGGCGCGGCGAGGAGCACGCCGTTGGGTTCGCCGTCGCGGCCCCGGACGAACTGTCCGCCGCGCGGGTCGGGGGTCTCCCGGGTGAAGCCCGCGGCCTGGACGGCGGCGCGGTTCATCAGGGCCGACTGGTACAGGTGCAGCACGAAGACCGGGGTGTCCGGGGCGGCGGCGTTCAGCTCGGCGACGGTCGGCATGCGCCGCTCGGCGAACTGCTCGGCGGTCCAGCCGCCGACGACGCGGATCCACTGGCCCCTGGGGGTGCGGCCGGCCTGCTCGCGCAGCATGGCCAGGGCGTGGCGCAGGCTGCGCACCCCGTCCCAGCGCAGCTCCAGGACGTAGTTCAGACCGCCCCGGATGACGTGCAGGTGCGAGTCGTTGAGTCCGGGGATCACCCGGCGGCCCAGCGCGTCGACGACCTTCGTTCCCGGCCCGACGAGGTGGGCGAGGTCGTGGTCGTCGCCGAGGGCCGCGATCCGGCCGTCGCGGATCGCGACGGCCCGGGCCTCGGGGCGGGCGGCGTCGCCGGTGAACACCTTGGCGTTGCGGACGAGGAGGTCGGCGTGCGCGTGCTCCCGCCGGGGGGCGGGCACGAGGCCCGCGACCGGCATGCTGGTGGAGGCGCCGGTCATGCGAGGGCCTTGCGCAGCGTCTCGGTGGCGACGCCGATGGCGAGCTCCGCGCCGTGCGTCTCGCGCAGGGCGTTCAGCATGACGAAGTCGTGGATGACGCCCTGGACGCGCAGCGCGGTGACGGGGACGCCGGCGGCCCGCAGCCGCGCCGCGTACGCCTCGCCCTCGTCGCGCAGGACGTCGGCCTCGGCGGTGATGACCAGGGCCGGCGGCAGGCCGGTCAGCTGCTCGGTGGTGGCGCGCAGCGGGGAGGCGGTGGGCTGCGCGCGCTCGGCCTCGTCGGTCGTGTACTGGTCCCAGAACCACTTCATGGCGTCGCGGCGCAGGAAGTAGCCCTCGGCGAACCGGTGGTACGACTCGGTGTCGAAGCTCGCGTCGGTGACCGGGTAGAAGAGGACCTGCTGGACGAGCGTCACGTCGCCGCGCTGCTTGGCCATGAGGGTGAGGGCGGCGCTCATGTTGCCGCCGACCGAGTCGCCCGCGACGGCGATCCGGGTGCCGTCGAGGTCCTTGTGGTGGCCCTCGCGGGCGACCCACTGGGCGACGGAGTAGTTCTGCTCGATGGCGACGGGGTAGCGGGCCTCGGGCGACAGGTCGTACTCGGGGAAGACCACGGCCGCCCCGGTGCCGACGGCGAGTTCGCGGACGAGCCGGTCGTGGGTGTGGGCGTTGCCGAAGACCCAGCCCGCGCCGTGGATGTAGAGGATGACGGGCAGCGCGCCGGTGGCGCCACGCGGACGCACGATCCGGGCGCGGACGTCGCCGGCCGCGCCGCCGTGGACGGTGATCCATTCCTCGTCGACGTCGGGCAGGGCGACGCCCTCGCCGCTCTGGACGTCGTCCACGGCCTTGCGGCCGTCGGCGACGGGGATCTCGTAGAGGAACGGCGGCTGGGCGGTGGCGTCGGCGAACGCCTGGGCCGCGGTTTCGAGGACCGGACGGTTCTTCATGAGCGGTTCTCCTTCGAAAGGGTGTACGGGACGGGCGGGTCGGAGCGTCAGCGGGTCGACCGCGCGGCGGCGAGGATCACGTGGGTGACCACGGCCGGACGGGAGACGGCCACTGCATGGGACGCGTCCACTTCGGTGATCTGCGAGTGGGCGCGCCGGGCCATCCACCGTTCGGCCGCCGGCGGGATGTTCTTGTCGGCGGTGGCGACCAGCGCCCAGGACGGGATCGTCTTCCAGGCCGGCTCCCCGGCCTTCTCCTCCAGCGCGGCCGTGGCGACCGGACGCTGGGTCGCGGCCATGACCGCGGCATCGGCGGCGGGGACGTCGGCGGCGAACTGCCGGTGGAACCTGTCCTGGGCGATGACGAGTTCGGTGCCGGTGCCACCGCCGGGCAGCGGGTACGGCCGCGGGTTCACGGTGTCGCCGAGGGTGGAGCCCGGGAACTTGGCGGCAAGCTCGCCCGCGCTCTCGCCCTTGTCCGGCGTGAACGCGGCGATGTACACGAGGGCCTTCACCTTGCCGTCGCCCGCCGCGGCGCCGCTGATGACGGCGCCGCCGTAGGAGTGGCCGACCAGGACGACGGGGCCGTCGACGGAGGCCAGCACACCGCGCAGGTAGGCGGTGTCCGCGGCGAGCCCGCGCAGCGGGTTGGCGGGCGCCAGCACGGGGTAACCCGCGTGCTGCAGCCGCCGGATCGTGCCGCTCCAGCTGGAGGCGTCCGCGAACGCCCCGTGGACCAGGACGATCGTGGGCTTGGGACCGCGCGGGCCGGTACCGGCGTCGGCGGCGGCAGGGCGGCCCGCGGGCGCGGCGCCGACCAGGGCGGCGAGCGTCGCGGGCAGGGCGAGGGCGAGGGTGAGGGTGCGTCTCGTGAGATGCATGGGTGCGTGTGTCCTTGTGGAGGGTGTGTGGAGTGGTGCGGCGTGGGAGGGGCGCTGGGCCGGGGAGGGTGCGCGGGGCGGACGGGAGGCTGCGCCGGGCGGGCGGCGGGTGCGCCGGGCGGGTGGCGGGCGCGCCGGGCGGGCGGGGCCCGGCTCTGCGGAGTGAGACCGAGCTCGGAAGCGGGGCTTCGGCTCGAAGGGGCGGGCCGGGCCGGGAAGTGGCGGGCGGGGCACGGAGGTCAGGGACCGGACGCGGAGGAGGCGGGCCGGCCGGGCCGGGAAGTGGCGGGCGGGGCACGGAGGCCAGGGGCCGGACTCGGAAGTGGCCGACCCGGCTCAGAGATCAGGGACCTGGCTCGGAGGAGGCGGGCCGGGCCGGGAAGTGGCCGGCCCGGTCTCAGAGGCCGTACGCCTCCAGGAGCCGGAGCCAGACCTCGCTCACCGTCGGGAAGGCGGGTACGGCGTGCCACAGGCGCTCGACGGGTACCTCGCCCACGATCGCCACGGTGGCCGTGTGGATGAGTTCGGTCGCCATCGGGCCGGTGAGCGTGCAGCCGACGACGACTCCCCGGGTCTCGTCGACGACGAGCTTGGCGAGGCCGCGGTAGTCGTCCGCGTGGAGCGCTGCGCCGGCGACGTCGTCGACGCGGTACTCGACGGCGCGTACCGCGAGGCCCGCCTCGCGTGCCGCGCGCTCGGTGAGACCGACGCTCGCGACCTCGGGGCGGGTGAAGACGGCCTGGGGGACGGCGGCGCGGTCGGCCCGGGCGCTCCACGCCGGCCAGTCGCCGGTGCCGGCGGGCCGGCCCGCGGCCCGCTCGGCGATCGCGGCGGCGCAGGCGCGGGCCTGGTACTTGGCCATGTGGGTCAGCGGCGCACGGTGGTTCACGTCGCCGACGGCGTAGAGCCAGTCGCCGCCGACCGCCGTGACGCGGCAGGTGTCGTCGACCTGGAGCCAGTCGCCGGCCGGGAGTCCGACGGAGTCCAGGCCGAGGTCGGCGGTGCGCGGGCGCCGGCCGACGGCGACGAGAAGCTCGTCGCACACGAGGGTGGCGCCGTCGTCGGTGTCCACGGTCACCGTGCGGGTGGCCTCGTCACGGGCGACCCGCACGGCCGACACCCCGAAGCGGATCGTGACGCCCAGATCGCCGAGCCCCCGGGTGACCTCCTCGCCGGCACAAGGCTCCCAGCCGGTCAGCAGGGCCTGGTCGCGGACGAGCAGGGTGACGGCGGAGCCGAGCGAGCGCCACGCGGTGGCCATCTCGCAGGCCACCACTCCCCCGCCGATGACGACGAGCCGCTCGGGCACCGCGTCGGCGGTGGTGGCCTGCCGGCTGGTCCACACGCCGATCCCGTCGATTCCCGCGACCGGCGGAAGGGCGGGTTCCGTGCCGGTGCAGACCACGACCGCGCGCCGGGCCCGCAGGACGACGACCGTGCCGTCGGCCCGGGTCACCTCCACCCGGCGCTCACCGGCGAGCCTGCCGTGCCCGCGTACGAGCGCGATGCCCGCACCGTCGAGCCATTCGGCCTGGCCGGTGTCGTCGCCGCGCCCGGTGAAGCGGTCGCGGCGGGCCAGCACGCGCGCGGGGTCGAGGGCCGCCGTGACCGACTGCCGGGCCCCGTCGACCGAGCGGGCCTCCGCCCGGGCGGCGCCGGGCCGCAGCAGGGCCTTGCTCGGCACGCAGGCACGGTAGGAGCACTCGCCGCCGACCGCCTCGGCCTCGACGACGACGGCGGTCAGCCCCGCCCGGGCGGCCCGGGCGGCGACGACCTCGCCGGCCGGCCCGCCGCCGGCCACGACGACGTCGTACGCGTCCATCAGCCGCGCACCAGAGGGGTGTCCACGAGGTGCTCGGCGAGGAACCACACCTGCGCCTCGCCGGTCCGGACGACCTCGGAGACGAGCAGGTCGGCGCTGCCCTCGTCGCCCTCGCCGGAGAGCCGGGCGGCGGCGTCCCGGGCGTCGATCAGGATCCGCTCGTGCGCGTCGAGGAGCCGCGACAGCATGACCGGCACCGGCTCGACGCCGTCCGGCGGCCGGGGGATCGACGTCAGCTCCGCGACGTGGCGCGGGTCCCCGACGGCGACGCCGCCGAGGCTCTGCACGCGCTCGGCCAGCGCGTCCACGATGGCCAGCTGGGCCTCCGCGTGCTTGTCCAGCATCAGGTGGAGCGAGTAGAAGGTCGCCCCGCGCATGAGCCAGTGGTGCTTCTTGTAGAGGGAGTGGAGGATCTGCGTGTCGGCGAGGACGTGGTTGAGCCGCTGGCAGGCGTACATGCGGGTGTCGTGGCCGAGGCCGATCGGCAGCTGCTTGAGCGTGCCGAACGCCTGGGTCTCGGCGCCCTTCTGGTGCAGCAGCGGCTGACCGCCGCCGTGCGGGGTCGTCGTGAGGGTGTCCATCGAGTGCTCCTGAGGGGAAGGGGACGGGAAGGGGACGGGGAAGGGGACGGGAAGGGCCCGGCCGCCCGGTCGGGGGTACGCGGGCGGCCGGACCCGGTCTGTGCGGCTCGCGCCGGGCGCTCGGCGGTGCCGGTCAGCGCTCGCCGGTCATGGCACGCCGGTCGGCGGTCAGCCCTCGGCGGTCGCCGGGGCCGGGGGCCGGTGCAGGACGAGCCGGGTGAGGAGTCCGCTGCCGAGGCCGGCCACGAGCGCGAGCGCGGCCCACCACAGCGGGTACGGCGTGAGGCCGAGGACCGCGTCGAGGGACCAGGCGCCGGGGCCGGTGGCGGCGAGGGCGGCGGCGGTGCCGATGAGGACGAGCGGGTACTCGTACCCGTCGTTCTGCACCCAGAGGCCATGGCGCCACTTCACGGTGAGCGCGACCGTCATCACCCCGATGGCGCCGGTCGCGGCGAGCGGGGTGAGGAGGCCGGCGGCGAGCAGCAGGCCCGATCCGATCTGGCCGCCGCCCGCCGCCAGGGCGGTGAGGGCGCCGCCGCGGAAGCCGTCGGAGCGGAACTCCTCGGTACCGCCCTCGAGTCCCCTGCCGCCCAGGTGCGAGCTGATCTTCTGCACACCGTGGCCGGCGACGAGCAGTCCCACCAGCAGACGCAGGATCAGAATGCCGGTGTCCACCGGGGTCAGCCGGCCGCGTGCGCGCCGATGACCGTCTGCGCGTACACGACGCCGAGGCCGTACGCGCCCGCGTGGGCCTTGACGATCTCCATGACGTCGCCGTACGTCTCCTGACGCGCCCAGTCGCGCTGCAGCTCCAGGAGGACCTGGACCCAGGTGACCGGGACGGCGCCGGCGGCGATCATCCGCTGCAGGGCGTGCTCGTGGGCGGCCGGGCTGACGCCACCGGAGGCGTCGGTCACGACGTACACCTCGTAGCCCTGCTCGAGCGCCGAGAGGGCGGGCAGCACCAGGCAGACCTCGGTCCACAGACCCGACAGGATGATCTTCTTGCGGCCGGTCGCCTTGACCGCCGCGACGAGCGCCTCGTCCTCCCAGGCGTTCATGGTGGTGCGGTCGATGATCTCGTTCTTCGGGAACACCTCGGCGAGCTGCGGCAGCAGGGGACCGGAGAAGGACTCGGCGGCGACCGTGGTCAGGACGGCCGGCACGTCGAAGGCCTTGGCCGCCTTGGCGAGGCCCACGGTGCTGTTGATGATCGCGGCACGGTCGCCGCTGCCGGTGCCGAAGAACATCTGCGGCTGGTGGTCCACGAAGAGCATGACCGAGTTGTCGGGGGTGAGCAGGTCCTTGCTCGGAGCGGCCTGCACCTTGTCGATGTCGAACACGAGGGGTCCTTTCGAAGCCATGAATGACGTGCCCGCCACGTCGTCGGCGGCTCGGCACGTCTTCACGCTAAGAGCGCTTCCACCGGCCGCTTTGACCTCCCGCGCCCAGGGGTTGGCACGACAGCGCACAACCCGGCCGGGGGCGGGAGGGCGCGGTGTCACGGGCGCGAACGCCGAGGTCGCGGCGGCGGGCGGCGAGAATCCTGGCGCGCGGGGCCGTCGGAACCGGGTAACGTCCTTGTCATGTTCTTCCAGACACCGATTTACGAGTGAGAGCGTGACGGGCTCCCGCCGACGCCCCTGGCCGTCGCCGCGCCCGTCCCCCACCGATGAATCCGTAGATCACTTCGCACCTCACCACCGGGAGAACCCGTGACCGACAGCAAGAACATCAACAACCCCGTGGGCCAGGGCGGCGGCCAGCGCAAGCGGCAGTCCCGCGCCGAACGGCAGAACAACGGGCCGCACCGCAACCTCGACCGCCAGGGTGCCGCCGACCAGAAGGCGGAGCTGGTGCGCAAGATGCGCGAGAAGTTCCGCGCGGCCGAGGACGCCGCGCAGGCGGGCGACGACACCGCACAGAGCTGACGCACCGCCGCCACGGGGCGGCACCCCACGGGCAGGGCCCGGACCGCGACACACGGTCCGGGCCCTGCCGCCGTTGCGGGGCCGCGCTGCCGTACCGGGCGCGACCGGTCCGGCTCGGCGGGGTGCGGGGACGCGCCGGCGGGGTACGGGGACGCGCCGGCGGTGGCGCTGCCGGCCATGGCCGGATCTGACAGAACATGGTCATTGCGGCCCTGGGTGCCGGGCGAAATGATCGGCGCATGCTCCCCCCGCACCGCGTCGTCGTCGCCGCCTTCCCCGGCGTCGAGATCCTCAACGTCACCGGTCCGGCCGAGGTGTTCTCCGTCGCCACGCGCGTCGCCGGCGCCGGCCGGCCCGGCTACACCGTCCGTGTCGCGACGGCCCGGGGCGAGCCGGTGACCACGTCCAGCGGGATCCGGCTGATGGCCGACCTGAGGCTGGACCAGGTGGACGGCGACGTGGACACCCTGCTCGTCTCGGGTGCCGTCCACGTGCGCGACCAGGAGGTCGAGCCGGCGCTCGACGGCGAGATCGTCGACTGGCTGCGCGCGGCGGGACCCGGGAGCCACCGGCTCGGGTCCGTCTGCTCGGGCGCGCACCTGCTGGCCGCGGCGGGCCTGCTGGACGGCCGCTGCGCCACGACGCACTGGCGGACGGCCGCGCGGCTGGCCGCCGACCACCCGCTCGTCACCGTCGATCCGGACCCGATCTTCATCCGGGAGGGCCGGCTGTGGACCTGCGCCGGCATCGCCTCCGGGATGGACATGGCACTGGCCATGGTCACCGAGGACCACGGGCCCGAACTCGCACTCGCCACCGCCCGGACCATGGTCATGTACGTCAAGCGCGCGGGCGGGCAGAGCCAGTTCAGCGTCCCGCTCGCGCTGCCGGCCACACCCGGCGACCCGGTGGACGAGCTGCGCGTGTGGATCGGCGAGCACCTCGCCGACGATCTGTCCGCCGAGGCCTTGGCCGCACGGCTGCATCTGAGCGTGCGCCACTTCTCCCGGCTGTTCCGCGAGCGCACCGGCACCACACCGGCCGCGTACGTCGAGTCCGCGCGGCTGGAGGCCGCCCGCCGGCTGCTCCAGGACAGTGCGCACGGCCTGCCCGAGATCGCCGCGCTCAGCGGCCTCGGTTCCGTGGAGAGCCTGCACCGCTGCTTCCGGCGCCGTCTCGGGACCACCCCCGCCCAGTACCGCCGCCGCTTCCGCTGAGCCCCGTCGCACCTCGCACCTCCCTGCTCACACCGACCGCCCGTGGACCACCGCGCGGCGGAAGTCAGCCATGCCCGAGGAGAGCACCGTGTTCCCGACCAAGGTCGTCCCCATCCCGGTCCTGGGCCGGCACCACATCAACGCCCATCTGCTGCTCGGCCGCCGGCCCGTCCTCGTCGACGCGGGAACGCCCGGCAGCGGCCGGAGGATCGTCGAGCAGATCGCCGCGCACGGTGTGGACCCGGCCGACGTGTCGCTGATCGTCGTCACGCACGGCCACATCGACCACTTCGGCTCCGCCGCCGAGCTGCACCGCCTGACCGGGGCGCCCGTGGCGGGACACGTCGCCGACCTCGGCCCGTACCGGACCGGCCGGGTCCGCGAGCCCTATCTGCCCACCGGCCCGATGGGCCGTCTCATGGCCGGGAACAAGGAGCTGCACGTCCGGGCCGAACCGTTCGAACCGGACGTGCTCGTGACCGGCGAGACCGACCTGACGGACTTCGGGATCGCGGCGCGCATCATGCCCACCCCCGGCCACACCGCCGGATCGGTCTCCGTCCTCACCGACGGGGGCGACCTCGTCGCCGGCGACCTGATCGCCAACTCCTTCTTCGGTCTCGTCCGCGGCCGGCCCGCCAACCCGCCCTTCCACGACGACCCGCTGCGCAACCTCGCCAGCCTGCGCACGATGCTCGCCCTGGGCCCGACGAGACTCCACGTCGGCCACGGCACCCCGCTGGAGCCCGACCGGGTCCGCCGCTGGGCCGACCGCGAACACCGGCGGCTGTCCCGGCTCAACGCGGCGGGGCGTGTGACCCGGCGTGCCGGGGGAAGCCTGTGAGCCGGTGCGTACGGGAGGGGGCAGCGTGACGGACGTGACGGACGTGGACGTGCTGGTCGTAGGTGCGGGCGTGCTCGGGCAGTCGGTCGCGTACGCCGTCGCGTCGGCCGCTCCCGGCACCCGGGTCGTGCTGTCGGGGCGGCGGGGCCCGGGCGCTTCGCGGGCGGCCGGGGCGATGCTCGGGGTGCTCGGCGAGGTGACGGCGGCCGGAGTGCGGACGCGGCACGGGGCGTTACGGCTCGACATGGCCGTTCAGGCGGCGGCGCACTGGCCGGCGTGGCGCGCGGCCGTACGGGAGCGGGCCGGGGCCGCGGCGCGGCCGGACGGCTACGGGGCCGGAACGTATCTGCTGCTCAACGCGGTGTCGGGGCCGCTGGACGAGTCGGCGCTGCGGGCCGTGCGCGCCGCCGGGGCGCGGCACGGGCTGCCCGTCGAGGACGTCTCCCCCGCCGATGTGCCCGGGTACCGGCCGCTGGACAACGACCGGGCGCTCGGCGCGGTGTTCCTGCCGCACGAGCGGTTCCTGGACGCGCGGCGCTGGCTGGAGACCCTGGACGCGGCGCTGGGGGCGCTGCCGGACGTGCGCCGGGTCGGGTCCGGCCGGCTGCGGGCCGACGGCGAGGCGTACGAACTGGTCACCCGTGGCGAGAGGTTCAGGGCGGGGCGGGTGGTCGTGGCGGCCGGGGCGTGGACGGGCGGGCTGCTCGACGGGATCGATCCGGAGCTGCCCGTGCTGCCGGTGGTGGCCGCCGAGGGCACGGCCGTGTCCCTCCGCCCCGGCGGCCCGGTTCCGCCCGTGGTGCTGCGCACGCCCAACCGCGCCTACGCGTGCGGGCTGCACGCCGTGCCGCAGGCCGACGGCACCTGGTACGTCGGCGCCTCCGCCGCGCCCGCGCTGCGCCCCGGCGACGCGCCCACCGCCGGGGCGCTGCGCTTCCTCCTCGACGCCGGTCTCGGCCAGCTGCACCACGGCCTGGCCGGCGCCCGGGTCACCCGGATCCACCACGGCAACCGGCCGGTCGGCCTCGACGGGCACCCGTTGCTCGGGAACGCCGGGCGCCCCGGCCTGTGGGTGGCCACCGGCACCCACCGGGACGGGCTGCACGCCTCGCCGCTGATCGCCCGGGAACTGGCGGCCGAGGTCCTGGGCGGCCCGCCGAGCCGCCGGCTGGCGCCGTGGCGGCCGGACCGGGCGCCGATCGCCGACTGGACGGCCGCCGAGGCGATCGAGGAGGCCGCGGCCCACCACGCCGCGCTCGCGGCCGAGTCGCGCATGCGCCCGCCGCTGACCGGCGACTGGCCCGGCCTGCTCGCCGACGCGTACCGCCGGCTCATGGAGCAGACGTACGCGCGGATGCCCGAGGGCTATGTGCTGCCCCCGGACCTCGCCCCGCTCGGCTACGAGCACGGCCCGGCGCTCGCCAAGCTCGTCCAGGGCCACCTCGACCGTCTGGCCGCCGGCGCCGGCCGCGCCCGCTCACGGCCGCGCCGGTGACACCGCCTCCCCGCGGTGCCGGACGTTGACGGCCGCGGCCCTGGCGAGCGCCACCGGGTTCAGGAAGCGCATCGGGCCGATCAGGCGGGAGGCGAACAGGTACATGTGCCGGGCCATCGCCTCGTCGCGGGCCGCGGCCGAGAACATCAGCCGCTCGCCCGGGTTGAACGGGCGGGCCGTGGCCGCGAACCCGGCGGCCACGGTCTGGTGGCCGCGCAGCCGGCGCCGGTGGGTGCGGGCGTAGGCGGCGAGGGAGGCGTCGAGGTCGCCTCGGCCGGTCGAGGCGGCGGCGACCGCCTGGGCGAGCCAGTGCGCGGACTGCAGGGCCCAGCCGCAGCCCACGCCCCACAGCGGGTCGCCGGTCAGGGCCGCGTCGCCGACGAGGGCGAGGCCCGGCGCGGTCGGTTCGCGGGTGACGAGCGGGTAGTCGACCGTGCCGATGATCTTCGAGACGCGTTCGGCGGAGTCGACGGGCGGCGCCCCGGGCAGGGCGCGGACGAAGGAGAGGAAGCTGCCCTCCAGGTCCTCCCGGAAGGCCGGCAGCCGCTCCTTGCCGGGGAGCACGGCGAGCACGGTCACCCCGTCGTCGTTCGGGAAGGCGTACGCCATGTCGGGTTCGAGGAACCAGGTCTGGCCGATCCCGCCGGGCAGCGGGAGGTCGCGGAAGTGCGCGAGATAGCCGAAGCGCGCGTTCTCGTGCGTCTTCGTGGGCACCTCGGCGAACTTCGCCACAGCCGAGTCCCTGCCGTCGGCGCCGACCACCAGCCGGGCCCGGATCTCGCGCTCGCCCTCCGGGGTCGCCGCGCGCACTCCCACGGTCCGCCCGGCCTCCCGGACCAGTCCGGTCACCCGGTGGCCGAGGAGCAGCTCGACGCCCGGGGTCCGCGCGGCGAGGGACCGGATCATCGGGTCGAGGACGCTGCGCCGGACGTTGTACGCGTACGGCAGCTCGGCCCCGCCCTGCGCCGCCTTCGGGTGGATCCAGCCCCAACGGGTCCACCAGCGGGCCTCGTTGCGGACGGCTCCGGCCTTCTCCAGGGCGGGGACGAGGCCGAGTTCGTCGAGGACCGGGTAGGCGTTGGCGGTGATGGAGTGGGTGCACAGCACCTTGTACGCCTCGGGGTCCGAGCGGCGTTCGAGCAGGGCGACGCGGACGCCGCGGCGCGCGAGCAGGATCGCGGCGGCGCTGCCTGCGAGACTCGCTCCGCTGATGACGACGTCGTAGTCGGGCCCCGTTCCGGTGCCCGCGCTCTCAGGCCTGGTCATGCGCTGATCGCCCCCCTGTGGGTCTGTGAAATGCCGTGCGGTGCCGTGCCGTGTCGTGCCGTGCAGCCCCCACTGCTGTCAGGGGCATGACTTTTTGTCAAGAGTCACGGCCGTCCCGGCATGGCGTCCACGCCTCCGGCACCCCGACCGGAATGCTGGGTTCCGTGAGTGTTCCCAGCCCCCGGACAGCCGCGGACGAGGCCCTTCCCGCCCCCGGAGTCATCGGCATCGGGCTCGCCGCGGTGCTGACGTTCGCGCTCGCCCAGGGCTCGTGGCAGTGGTTCGCCACGTTCATCGGGGTGACGCTCCTGGCGGTGCTGCTCGCCTTCCAGCGGCGGGCGCGGTGGTCGCCCGACCTCCGCTCGCCGTACCTGCGCGGACTCGTCGCGTACGCCCTGGTCGTCGGCCTGTGCGTGGCGGTCGCGCTCGCTCCGCTGCTCCAGCGCGCCTCGTGGCTGTTCCCGATGCCGGCCACGCGCCACGACTGCGCACTGCTCGGCCGGTACCAGGCGCTCCAGGCGCAGGCGGCCCTCGGAAGCCTGGCGGGGCGGGACGGCGCGGCCCTCGCCTTCGCCGCGCGGACCCAGGCACGTACCGCCGTCGCCGAGTGCCTGTCGGCCACGACGACGCTGTGGCTGCCCGTCTACGGGGTGGCGGCCGCGGTGCTCGTGGGGACGGTCGCCTGGTTCCACGACCGGTCCCGGGTCGCGGGTCCGTGAGCCCGCAGGTCCGCGGGTCCGTGAGTCCGTGAGTCCGTCTGCCCGGAACTCCGCGTGCCGGGAACTCCGTTGAACCCCGAGACCCGTGGTCCAGGCCGTCGCGGAAGCGGCGGGCCGCGCTGTCACAGCCGGGTGGAACAATGATCAAAGAGAGGTACGGCGGCACGCACGGGGGAGGGATCGGCGGTGCGCGACAGGCTTCGGACCCGGTTTCGGTACTGGTTCGACGGGACGATGGACCGCGGCACGCCCGCGCTGATCAGCTGGCTGGCCCTGGCCTCGCTGCTGCTCATCACGCTGGTCTCCACGCTGGTCGTGGTCTTCACGGACACCGACGCCGAGGACAACGGCGGCTGGCTCGGCGTCGCCTGGATGAGCCTGCTGCGCACGCTCGACCCCGGCACCATGGGCGGCGACACCGGCGGCCCCGTCTTCCTCGGCCTGATGCTGGCCGTGACGATCGGCGGCATCTTCATCGTCTCCGCGCTCATCGGTGTGCTGACCACCGGCCTCAACCAGAAGATCGCGGAGCTGCGCAAGGGCCGCTCGCGGCTGATAGAGCGCGGGCACACCATCGTGCTCGGCTGGTCGGACCAGGTCTTCACCGTGGTGGCCGAGCTGGTCGAGGCCAACCAGAGCGAACGCCGCTCGTGCGTGGTGATCCTCGCCGACCGCGACAAGGTCGCCATGGAGGACGCGATCCGGGCGCGGATACCGGACACCGGACGCACCCGGGTGATCTGCCGCTCCGGCAACCCGCTCGTCCGGACCGACCTCGAACTGGTCGGCCCGGACACCGCCAAGGCCGTCATGGTGCTGCCGTCCGTGGGCCACGACCGGGACGTCGACGTCATCAAGGTGCTGCTGCTCCTGCACAGCCGTACGTGGCGCGGCGCCCGCCCGCACATCGTGGCCGCCGTGCACGACTCGGAGAACCTCGCCGCGGCCCGGCTCGCCGCGGGCGAGGGCGCGCTGGTCATCGACGCCGAGGACATCGCCGTACGCCTCATCGCGCAGGCGCACCGGCAGACCGGCCTGTCCGGCGTCTTCAACGAGCTGCTCAGCTTCGTGGGCAACGAGTTCTACCTCCGCGAGGAGGCGGCCCTCGTCGGCACGACCTACGGGGAGGCGCTGCACGCCTTCGAGATCGGCGCGCCGGCCGGGCTGCGCCGCGCCGGCGGCGAGGTGCTGGTCAATCCGCCGATGGACACCGTCATCGGCCCCGGCGACCAGATCCTCGTGATCGCCGAGGACGACCTGCTGATACGGCCGGCCAAGACCCGCCCCCGCGTCGTCGAGTCGGCGATCACCTCGGCGCCCCCGCAGCCGCCCGCCCTCGACCGCACGCTGCTCATCGGCGAGAACTCCCGCACGGCCAAGCTCGTCACCCTGCTCGACAGCTTCGTGCAGCCGGGCTCGACGCTCGACATAGCGGCGCCGCGCCGCCCGGCGACCGCGCTCGACCAGCCGGTGGCGCACCTGACGGTGGGCTACAAGCACTGCCGGCCGACCCGCCGGTCCTCCCTCGAAGCCCTGGACCTCGGCGGCTACCGGCACATCGTCGTGCTCTCCGACGACACCGTCGCCCCCGGACCCGCCGACGACCGGACGCTGGTCACCCTGCTCCACCTGCGCGACATCGAGGACGCGCTCGGCGACCCGTACTCGATCGTCACGGAGATGAACGACGACGCCAACCGCGAGGTCGCCCAGGTCACCAAGGCCGACGACTTCATCGTCAGCACCAAGGTGATCAGTCTGCTGCTCACCCAGCTGACCGAGAACCGTGACCTGTACAACGTCTTCACCGACCTGTTCAACCCGGAGGGCTCCGAGATCTACCTCAAGCCCGCGTCCGACTACGTCGTGCCCGGGGCGGAGGCCAACTTCGCCACGGTCGTCGAGGCGGCACGGCGCGAGGGCGAGACGGCGATCGGCTACCGGCTCGCCCGGCACAGCGAGGATCCGCCGACGTACGGGATCTTCCTCAACCCGTCGAAGACCGCCCCGCTGGTCCTCGGCCCGCGCGACGCCGTCGTCGTCCTCGCCGAGCAGTAGCGGTCGCCTCGCCGTCGCCGTCGCCGAGCAGCGGCGGTGGCCCGGCGGCAGCCTTCGGCGGGCCGGGCCCCGGCGGGCCGGGCCTAGACTTGGACCTTCGCATCGGGCCGGAAGGGGACAGCAGTGGTGGCGGCAGTCACGGGCGGGTTCGCCGACGGATCCGCGGATCCTCCGGCCGAGATGCTCGCGGAGGTCGCGGCCGCGTTCGGACTGCTCTCCTCCCCCGCGCGGCTGCACATCGTGTGGGTGCTGGCCCAGGGCGAGAGCGATGTGACGGGGCTCGCCGAGCGCGTCGGCGGCGCCCTTCCGGCCGTCAGCCAGCACCTGACCAAGCTGAAGCTGGCCGGCCTGGTCGGCTCCCGGCGCGAGGGCCGGCGGCAGGTCTACTACCTGGACGATCCCGACGTGGTGGCTGTGGTACGGGTGATGGTGGGGCAGCTCAGCGCCCGCACCCCGGTACGGCGCCATGGCACCGGTGCCTGAGACGTCGGCACCGGCCCCGGCACCCGAAGCGCTCACCTCGCTCACCGCGCTCCAGCTGCTGCGCCGGCTCGACAGCGGACCGCGCGGCCTGACCCACGAGGAGGCGGAGCGGCGGCTCGCCCGGTACGGGGAGAACGTGCTGCCGGCCGGGCGGCCGGTGTCCCGGCCGCGGCGCTTCCTGCGCGCGCTGCGCGACCCGTTCACCGCGGTGCTGCTCTGCCTGGGGCTGATATCCACGGCGGTCGCCGCCTGGGGCACCGGCAGCGTGATCCTCGCCCTCGTCGTGGTGAGCTGTCTGCTGCGCTCGACCGGCGAGCACCGCGCGGACCAGGCGATGGCCGCACTGCGCGAGTCGGTGGCCACGACCGCGACCGTGCTGCGCCGCCCGGCGCCCGACGGGCCGGCGCCGCCGCCCCGGGAGATCCCGGCGACGGAGCTGGTGCCGGGCGACGTCGTCCGGCTCGGCCCCGGCGACCTGGTGCCCGCCGACGTACGGCTCCTGCGCGCCAGTGGTCTGCGGGTCCACGAGGCCGCGCTCACCGGCGAGTCGGCGCCGGTCGCCAAGCATCCGCTCGACGCGCCCGACGGGACGGGCCCGGACCCCTTCGACCGGCCGCATCTGTGTTTCCTCGGCAGCAGCGTGGCGTACGGCAGCGCGACCGCCGTGGTCGTCGCCACCGGCGCCCGCACCCGCTTCGCCTCCGCGCACCGGAGCCGGGGCCCGGGCCGGGACCGGAGCCGGGTGGCCGGGCGGCGCCGGGACAGCGCCTTCGAGCAGGCGGTGCACGGGATCTCCTGGACCCTGATCCGCTTCATGCTGCTCACCCCGCCGCTCGTGCTCATGGCCGGTGCCGCGCTGCACGGACGCGGCCTGGAGACGCTGCCCTTCGCCGTGGCGGTGGCGGTCGGCCTCACCCCTGAGATGCTGCCGGTCGTGGTGACGACCGTGCTGGCCCGGGGCGCCGCCCGGCTGGCCCGCGACCACAAGGTGATCGTGAAGCGGCTGCCCGCGCTGCACGACCTGGGCGCGGTCGACACGCTCTGCCTGGACAAGACCGGTACGCTCACCCAGGACCGGCCGGTCGTCGTGCGGGCCGTCGACGCGCACGGCAGGGACGCGCCCGAGGTGCTGCGCTGGGCCGGCGTCAATGCCTGGTGGACGCTCCAGCTCGCCGAGCTCCCCTCGCCCGACGCCCTCGACGAGGCGATCCTCGACGCCGCCGACGCGGTCGCGGGCGAGGACGACAGCGACGGCGTGGCGGCGCTGCCCTTCGATCCGGTCCGGCGCCTGGCGACCGCCGTCGTCCGCCGGCCCGGCCGGCTCGGCACGGACACCCTGGTCGTCAAGGGAGCCGTGGAGCAGGTGCTCGAACGGTGCGCGCTCGACGGGGCCGAGCGGGCGCGGCTGCTCGCGGTGGCCGCGCGGGAGGCGGACACGGGTGCCCGGCTGCTCGCGGTGGCCCTCGCCGACCGTCCGGCCCGCCGCCGCGAGTACACGCCGGCCGACGAGCGGGGCCTGGCCTTCCTCGGCTTCGTCGTGCTGCGCGACGCGCTCGCCCCGACCGCGGCCGAGGCGCTTGCCAGCCTCGCCGAGCGGGGTGTCGCGGTGCGGATCCTGACCGGCGACCATCCGGGCACCGCCGCCCACACCTGCCGCGAGCTGGGCCTCGATCCCGGCCGGGTGCTCACCGCCGACGACGTCGACCGGCTCGACGACGCCGCGCTCGCCGAGGCGGTGCGCGGGACGACCGTCTTCGCGCGCTGCGCGCCCGAGCACAAGGCGCGCATCGTCGACGCCCTGCGCGCGGCGGGCCATGTCACCGGGTTCCTCGGCGACGGCGCCAACGACGTGCCCGCGCTGCTCGCGGCGGACGTCGGCATCTGCCCGAGGGGCGCGGTCGACGTCGTACGGGAGACGGCGGACGTGGTCCTCGCCGAGAAGGACCTCGCGGCGGTCGACCACGCGGTGGCGGCGGGCCGGTTCTGCGGCGCGAACATCGCCACGTACCTGCACACGACCCTGTCGTCGAACGTCGGCAACGTCACCGCGATGCTCGCGGCGGCGCTGCTGCTGCCGTTCCTGCCGATGCTGCCGGCGCAGGTCCTGGTCCAGAACCTGTGCTTCGACGCCGCGCAGCTCGCCTTCGCCTACGACCGTCCGGACCCGGCCGTGCTCCGCCGCCCGGTCCGGCTGCGGCACCGCGGCTTCCTGCGCTTCATCGCCGGCTTCGGGCTCCTCAACGCGGTCGCGGACGTGGCCACGTTCGCCGTGCTCTTCCTCAGCACCTGGTCGTCGGACCGGGCCCAGGAGCTCTTCCACGCCGGGTGGTTCACGGAGAACCTGCTGGCCCAGGCGCTGGTGATGGTCCTGCTTCGCGGCCTGCGCGGCGACGGCGCGGCCCCTGGCCCGGTCCGCCGCGCGGCCGCCGCCCTCGCGGCGGCCGGCCTCGTACTGCCGCTGACGCCGCTCGGCCCGGTGCTTGCGATGGCTCCGCTGCCGTCGCTGTACTACGTGCTGCTCGCGGTCGTCCTGGCGCTGTACGCGGTGGCGCTGCGGTTCGCGCGCCGCCGCCTGCGGGCGTCCCGCCGCGAGGACGCTCCCTAGGGACTGGCCGGGTCGTAGCCGTAGCGCGGCGGTCCGTCCGGTGCGTGCGGGTCGAGCCGGTAGACGTGCATGGCGTCGACCCGCACCGCGGTATCGGTCGCGTCGACCGCGCAGGGGTAGGTCACGATCAGCATGCGCGGCCGGCCGGTCACCGTCACCCGCAGGCCGCTCGCGGGACCGCCGACGAGAGTCGCGCTCTCCTGGACCGTCATGTCCTCCACCCCCACGTCGCGACTTCAAAGCTTGCGCAACTATTGAACTATCATGGGGTGCCGTCACTCAAGCTCAGGAAAGGTGGCTCACGTGCTCCACAACGCACTGGCCCCGTGGCATCTGCTCCTCGTCGCGCTCGCGTTCATCCTCCTGTTCGGTTCGAAGAAGCTCCCGGACACCGCCCGCTCGCTCGGCAAGTCGCTGCGCATCCTCAAGAGCGAGACCCGGGCGATGCGCGAGGAGGGCACGGCGGCCGAAGCGGAGAAGTGACCGGTCAGCCGATCGTCCACTGCTGCGCCGCGCCGCCGGTGTCCGGCTGCTGGGTGACCGGGGCGCCGTTCGCCTTGGAGGCCGTGGTCAGCAGCAGGCCGCTGCGCGCCGAGGCGAGGGTGTAGGCGCCGGAGGACAGCCGGGTGGCCACCCAGCGCTGGTTGGCGCCGCCGTGGCAGGTCCACTGGATGACGCGGGCACCGGCGGCGGTGGAACCGCCGTCGATGTCGGCGCAGAGGCCGGAGGCACCGTTCCTCAGTTCGTAGGTGCCGTCGGACTGCCGGGAGAAGGTCCACTTCTGGTTGGCGCCGCCGTTGGGGCTCCACGTGACGAGCTGCGTGCCGCTCGCGGTGCTGCTGTCCGGGTCGTCGAGCGCCTTGCCGCCGGTGGTGAGGGTGTGCACCCCGTCCAGGCCGCCGGCGGCTCCGGTCGCCGTGAGCGTGAGGGACTGCTCCCCCGCCGTACGGCCGCCGCCCACCGCGCTGCCCGTGCTGTCGTTCCAGGCGCGCACCGGGGTGGTCTCGGCGGCCCGGGCGGTGTCGGCGGAGAGGCCGATGACGAGGCCGCTGTAGCGGTTGACGATCCGGTACGTGCCGGTCGCCGTGTTGTCCGCCGGTGACGTGCCGCGGACGACGAACCACTCCTGGCCCACGGTGGAGCCGCCCGCGCCCGCCGGGCCGACCGTCGGCCTCGCACCCCACGCGCGGCCGCCGTTGCCGGACGCGTCGACGCCGAGCAGTTGTCCGCTGGCGGCGTTGGCGATGCGGTAGGAGCCGTCGCCCTCGGCGGTGAAGGTCCAGGATTCGAGCGCCGAGCCGGTGGCCGCCGGAGTCGAGGTGGTGGCCGGGCCGCTCGCGCCGGCCTGGGCGAGGACCCGCCCGTCGGCGCTGGCGATGCGGTAGCTCCTGGTGGTGTCGACGGGCGCGGCGGGCGCGCTGCTGTCGATCCTCAGGTTGACGTACTCGCTGCTGGAGTTGGCCGAGCAGCCGAAGGAGCAGTAGGCGCGGAAGTCCCGTCCGACGATGCCGGTGGCGGTCTTGTTGCCGCTGTCGAGGAACCAGCGGTACCAGGACGCGGTCCGGTAGCTTCCGGTGTCGCCGAGCCTGAACCACTTCTGGGTGGTGAGGTCGTCGGTGGCGTACAGCTCCTGCGGCGCGTTGCCGCTCTGGTCGACGGCCTGCGGCTCGCCGATGTAGAGCCCCAGATACGCGTTGTACGTGATGTCCATGACGAACAGCGGGGAGGTCGGGGGCGTCAGGCCCGCCGCGACCTGCTGGGCGACCGTGCCGCTGTTCGCGGGGTCGTACTCCTTCGCCGGCGGGACGTACCCGGTGGTGCTGCCCGCGCCGACCGGCACCATGGTGCTCTCGCGGCCGCCGACGCCGGGCTGCGTCCAGGCGCCGTCGTACCACTTCCGCCACGAGCCGCGGGCCATCTTCGAGGCGATCGGGGCGCGGGCGACATGGCCGTAGAACGCGGCCCAGCCGCCGCCCTTGTTCACGATCCGCGAGCCGTAGAAGGCGTAGAAGTAGCCGGAGGCGGTGTCGGCGAACAGCCTCGGGTCGCCGGTGCCGTAGTGGTAGGTCTGCTGCGGGAAGGCGGCGGTGTCGCCGCGCCGGGTGCTGTACGGCGAGGTGATGACGTGGTCCTTGACCCTCCAGGTGCGGCCCTGGTCGGTGGAGACGGCGTAGTCGATGCCGTCGAAGTGGACGCCGTCGCCGAACGGCTGCGGGGTGAACTCGTTGTGCACGAGCCCGTACCAGTCGCCGGTGTCCGGATCGACCCAGACCCCGGCCAGGTCGCAGTAGTTGCGGTGGGCGTAGCCGCTGCCGGCGGGCGCCTGGGTGGACTCGGCGCCGGTGGGGCTGTTGTCGCAGCGCCAGGTGGTGTCGTTGTTGCGGTCATTGGGGTTCGCCGGGTCGACGGCGTCGCTGAGGGCGCTCGACCGGGCGGCGGTGTCGAGGTTCGTGCCGGTGAAGAAGTTCCACTGGCGCGAGTCGGTCGCCCCGTACAGCGCGTGGGACTGCTGGAAGTAGAAGGTGCCGTCCTTGTCGACGTACGGGGCGGCCGGGGTGTCGTCGGGGTGGTTCCAGGGGCCCTTGGCGCCCACGGTGACGGTGTACGTGGCGGCGGGCGGCACGGCGGAGGCCGAGGCGGCGGCCGGGGCGGCGAGGGTGCCGCCGGCCGTGAGGGCCAGCGTCGCGGCGGCGAGCACGCCCGTCAGCCTGCCGGCGAGTCTGCTGCGCGGAGTTGTCACGAGTACTCCCTGTCGGAGAGGGGGTTCGAGGTCGTGCGGGTCACGCGGCGCCGTTGACGGCACGGACCCTAGGGGTTCTTTGACCGGTAAAACAAGGGGTCGGGCGACCTTGACCGCGACAGCGGGCCCGGCTACTTTGCGAGCCTCACGCGAGGGGTTCGACGGGGCAGGACGGGGGCGCGCCATGGTGACCATGCAGGACGTGGCGGAGCGCGCCGGCGTCACCAAGCAGACCGTGTCCAACGTCGTGACCGGGCGGGTCGCAGTCCGCCCGTCGACCGAGGCGCGCGTCCGCGCCGCGATCGACGAACTCGGTTACGTGCCCAACCTCGTGGCCCGCTCGCTGGCGACGGGCAGCACCCGCACGGTCGGCCTGTTCGTGCCGACCGTCTCGACGCCGTTCTACGCGGAGGTGGTCGAGGAGGTCGAGGACGCCCTGGAGGAGCGCGGCTACCACCTGCTGCTCTGCACCACCCGGCTCGACGGGGAGCGGGCGCGCCGCCATCTCGCGAGCCTGACCAGCCGCTCCGTCGACGCGCTCCTGATCGCCGGGGACCAGGGGCTGACCGGCCATCTGCCGCTGCTCGCCGGCGCCCGCTTCCCGGTGGTGCTGTGCGCCTGGGAGGCGGCGCTGCCCGCGGGCTTCCCGGTCGTCACCTTCGACTACACGCACGGCGGCCGGCTCGCCGGACGGCATCTGCGCGAGCTGGGCCACGAGCGCGTGGCGGTCCTCGCCAGCCCCGCCCACGGAGTACGGGTGGAGGGCTTCCGGCGGGCGTTCGCCGAGGACGGCATCACCGTGCCCGACAGCGCCGTCCACACCGCCGCCGACCCCACCTTCCGGGGCGGCCTCGCCGCGGCCCGCGCGGCCCTCGGCGCGGCCCCGGACGCCACCGCGCTCTTCGCCACCCACGACGTGCTCGCCGCGGCGGCGGTGGAGGCGGCCCGCACGGCGGGGCGTTCCGTGCCGCACGACCTGTCGGTGGTGGCCTACGACGACACGCCCGAGGGCCTGCTGTCCCGCTCGGCCCTCACCAGCGTGGTGCTGCCGAAGCGCCGGATGGCCCGGGAGGCGGTGCGGCTGCTCCTGGAATCCCTCGCCTCCGGCACCCGCCCGAAACACGAACCGCGGCTGCTGCTGCCGGAGTTGGCGACGGGCGACAGCACGGCGGCGGCCATCGCCCGGCTCACCGGTGCGCCGGCTTCCCGGCCACGCTCCCCGCGCCCGCGCCCGACTGCGCCGGATCCCAGTACCGGGCCAGCGCTCCCTCCCGGTAGGGCGCCGGGCTGACACTGAGATCACCGGCGAACGGCCGGTCGAGGACCACGACGAGCAGCAGGCTGAAGCCGATGAGGCCCGCGACCGAGGCGACGAAGACCAGCTGGATCCGCAGCTTGCGCATGCCGTACAGGAACGTGAGCGGAATCAGCACGATCGCGCCGCCGAAGGCCAGGATCTGCAGCAGCGGCGGCAGTTCCTGCTCCGCCATGTTCAACCGGGCCCGCCGCTGCCCCGCCACGTCGTTGAGATGGCCGACCGCCTGCTCGTAGAACACCTGCTCGCGCGGCCCCTTCGGGTCGTACGACTGCAACACCGTGTAGGCGTCGACGAGATGGCTCTCCGTCGCCCCGTAGCTCGGCCGTCCGTCCCGCATCCGCGGCCACTGCTGGTCCACGACCGCGTGCACGTACCCGCTGAGCGCGCTGTCG
Source organism: Streptomyces sp. NPDC004327 (assembly GCF_042873935.1). Classification (NCBI taxonomy): domain Bacteria; kingdom Bacillati; phylum Actinomycetota; class Actinomycetes; order Kitasatosporales; family Streptomycetaceae; genus Streptomyces; species Streptomyces sp. NPDC004327. Next base: position 332,963 of record NZ_JBIAME010000005.1, read on the forward strand.
AGCCCTTCGCGCACCGGCGCCGGGAAGGCCGCGCCGTCACGGGAGATGAGCGCGACATCGGTCGCCTCGGTGGCGACGATGGTCTGGGTGCTGTCCAGCTGCGTCCAGAGCGTGACGATGACGAACGCCAGGATGATCCCGTAGATCGCCCCGAACATCCCGAGCGTCACCCCGACCATCTCGTTGTGCTCCCCCTTCGCCAGCGACGGATACCGGCGACGCAGCACCACGCTTCCGACGACGGCGCACACGACGGCCGCGCCGACGGTGACGACGGCCAGGGTGAAGGTGCTGAAGTGGTTGAGCAGCCAGAGGGACATGTGGCGGGAGTCTAGGTACGCGGAGCGCGGGTGGAGCGCTCCCGCGGACCCCGGGGGCCGTTGATCACCCGCCCGTGTGGGCGCGGGAACGCGATGTTGCCGCCGGGGCCTCGCCCGGCACCGGCCGTCACCTGGCGGGGCCGAGGTCTCCCTCCAGGAGCGTCTGGTCGATCCGGGGGCGGTTTCGGAGGGTCAGGATCTCGTTGGCGAGGGCCACGACGGGCACGTGGTGTGCCCGACCGTACGCGGGGGCACTGACAGCGAAGACCGTGAACGCCTATGCACGGAGGGCCGTGCGCATCAAGGAGGTCAAGGTCACAGCTGATCGGCCTGCTGCTCCTTTGTGCGGCTGGCTAGCATCCGGACATGACTGTGCTGCCTGACGACGGCCTTTCGCTGGCCGCCGAGTTCCCCGCAGCGACCCATGCGCAGTGGCAGCGCCTCGTGGCGGGCGTACTGAGCAGGTCGGGCAAGGACGTACCCGAGAGCGAAGCCGAGGAGGCGCTGGCGAGCGCCCTGGACGGCGGGCTGCGTGCCCGGCCGCTGTACACGGCCAGGGACGCGACGCCGGACGCCGGGCTGCCCGGCTTCCCCCCGTTCGTCCGCGGCGGGCGCGCCGAGGGCAATACGGCGGGCGGCTGGGACGTGCGGCAGCGCCACGCGGTCGCCGACCCCGACGCGGTGCTCACCGACCTGGAGAACGGGGTCACGTCGCTGTGGCTGGCCGTCGGCTCCGGCGGGATTCCGGTCGCCGACCTCGACCGGGTGCTGCGGGACGTGTACCTGGACCTGGCACCGGTCGTCCTGGACGCCGGCGCGGAGACCGCCGCCGCGGCCGAGGAGCTGTTCGCCCTGTACGCCCGGCGCGGGGTCGCCGCGGACGCGGTCCGCGGCAACCTCGGCGCCGATCCGCTCGGCACCGAGGCGCGGACGGGCTCCGCGGACGACGCCGGCCTCCCCTCGGCCGTCGCCCTCGCGCGCCGCTGCGCCGACACCTACCCGGGGCTGCGCGCCCTGAGCGTGGACGCCCTGCCGTACCACGAGGCCGGCGGCTCGGCCGCGCAGGAGCTCGGCTGCTCGCTCGCCACCGGCGTCGCCTATCTGCGCGCGCTCACCGACGGCGGAACCGACGGCGGCGGGCTGACCGTCGAGCAGGCCCTCGGGCAGCTGGAGTTCCGTTACGCGGCCACCGCCGACCAGTTCCTGACGATCGCCAAGCTGCGCGCCGCGCGCCGGCTGTGGGCGCGGATCGCGGAGGCGTGCGGCGCGCCGGCGGCCGGGGCGCAGGTCCAGCACGCGGTGACCTCGCCGGTGATGATGACGGCCCGCGACCCGTGGGTGAACATGCTGCGGACCACGGTCGCCACGCTGGCCGCCGGCGTCGGCGGCGCAGAGTCGGTCACCGTCCAGCCCTTCGACCACGCGCTCGGCCTGCCGGACGCCTTCGCGCGCCGGATCGCGCGCAACACCTCCACGATCCTCGTCGAGGAGTCGCACCTCGGCCGGGTGATCGACCCGGCCGGCGGCTCCTGGTACGTGGAACGGCTGACCGACGAACTCGCCCACGCGGCCTGGGAGTTCTTCCAGGAGACCGAGCGGTCCGGCGGCCAGGCCGCCGCCCTGCGCTCGGGCTGGACCGGGGAGCGGCTCGCCGCGACCTGGGCCGAGCGGTCCCGGGACCTGGCCAAGCGCCGCGAACCGGTCACCGGCGTCAGCGAGTTCCCGCACCTCGGCGAGAAGCCGGTGGTCCGCGAGCCCGCACCGGCCGCACCGGCCGGCGGTCTCCCCCGGGTCCGCCGCGACGAGGCGTTCGAGGCGCTGCGCGCCCGTTCCGACGCCCATCTCGCCGCGACCGGCGCCCGCCCGCGCGTCCATCTCGCCGCGCTCGGCTCCGCCGCCGCGCACACCGCCCGGCTGACCTTCGCCGCCAACCTCTTCCAGGCGGGCGGCATCGAGCCCGTCACCGGGGGTTCCTTCGCGGACAGCGGCGCCTTGGAGGCGTGCCTGTGCTCCAGCGACGCCGTGTACGAGGAGCGCGCCGAGGCCGAGGCCGCCGCGCTGCGCGCCGCCGGGGCCCGGCACGTGTCGCTGGCCGGCCGACCCGGCTCGTACGCCGGTGTCGACTCGTACGTCTTCGCGGGGTGCGACGCCGTCGCCGTCCTCTCCGCCACCCTCGACCGCATGGGAGTGTCCTGATGGGAATCCCCGACTTCACCGGGATCGACCTGGGATCCCCGCGCCCGGCCGGCAGCCCCGACGAGTGGCAGGCCGCCGTCAAGCGGGCGTCCGGCGGGGACGACCTGCTGTGGGAGACGCCGGAGGGCATCGGCGTCAAGCCGCTCTACACCGGCCATGACCTGGCGGACGTGGACTTCCTCGGGACGTACCCGGGCATCGCGCCGTACCTGCGCGGCCCGTACCCGACGATGTACGTCAACCAGCCCTGGACGATCCGGCAGTACGCGGGCTTCTCCACGGCCGAGGAGTCCAACGCCTTCTACCGGCGCAACCTGGCGGCGGGCCAGAAGGGCCTGTCGGTCGCCTTCGACCTGCCGACGCACCGCGGTTACGACAGCGACCACCCGCGCGTCACGGGCGACGTCGGCATGGCGGGCGTGGCGATCGACTCGATCTACGACATGCGCCAGCTGTTCGACGGCATCCCGCTGGACAAGATGTCGGTGTCGATGACGATGAACGGCGCGGTGCTGCCCGTTCTCGCGCTCTACATCGTGGCGGCGGAGGAGCAGGGCGTCTCCGCCGACAAGCTCGCCGGGACCATCCAGAACGACATCCTCAAGGAGTTCATGGTCCGCAACACCTACATCTACCCGCCGAAGCCGTCGATGCGGATCATCTCCGACATCTTCGCCTTCACCTCGCGGAACATGCCCCGCTACAACTCGATCTCCATCTCGGGCTACCACATCCAGGAGGCGGGCGCGACGGCCGACCTGGAGCTGGCGTACACGCTCGCCGACGGCGTCGAGTACCTCCGCGCCGGGCGCGAAGCGGGCCTGGACGTCGACGCGTTCGCGCCGCGGCTGTCGTTCTTCTGGGCGATCGGAATGAACTTCTTCATGGAGGTCGCCAAGCTGCGGGCGGCCCGGCTGCTCTGGGCCAAGCTGGTCAAGCAGTTCGACCCCAAGAACGCCAAGTCGCTCTCCCTGCGGACCCATTCGCAGACCTCCGGCTGGTCGCTCACCGCCCAGGACGTCTTCAACAACGTCACCCGCACCTGCGTGGAGGCGATGGCGGCCACCCAGGGCCACACCCAGTCGCTGCACACCAACGCCCTCGACGAGGCCCTCGCGCTGCCGACGGACTTCTCCGCGCGCATCGCCCGCAACACCCAGCTGCTCATCCAGCAGGAGTCGGGCACGACGCGGACCATCGACCCGTGGGGCGGCAGCGCGTACGTGGAGCGGCTCACCTACGACCTGGCGCGCCGGGCCTGGCAGCACATCCAGGAGGTCGAGGCGGCCGGCGGCATGGCGCAGGCCATCGACGCGGGCATCCCGAAGCTGCGCGTCGAGGAGGCCGCGGCCCGTACGCAGGCGCGCATCGACTCGGGGAGGCAGCCGGTCATCGGCGTCAACAAGTACCGGGTCGACGGCGACGAGCAGATCGAGGTCCTGAAGGTCGACAACTCCTCCGTGCGCGCCCAGCAGATCGACAAGCTGCGCCGGCTGCGCGCCGAGCGGGACGAGCGTGCCTGCCGGGACGCGCTGGACGACCTCACCCGGGCCGCCGGCGGCGAGGGCAACCTGCTCGAACTGGCCGTGCGCGCGGCCCGCGCGAAGGCCACCGTCGGCGAGATCTCGGACGCCCTGGAGAAGGTGTACGGGCGGCACGCGGCGCAGATCCGTACGATCTCCGGCGTGTACCGCAACGAAACCGGCACCTCCTCGTCCGTGGACGGCACCCGGGCCCTGGTCGACGCCTTCGAGGAGGCCGAGGGCCGGCGGCCGCGCATCCTGGTGGCCAAGATGGGCCAGGACGGGCACGACCGCGGCCAGAAGGTCGTCGCGACCGCCTTCGCCGACCTGGGCTTCGACGTCGACGTCGGCCCGCTCTTCCAGACGCCGGCCGAGGTGGCCCGGCAGGCCGTCGAGGCGGACGTCCACATCGTGGGCGTCAACTCCCTCGCGGCCGGCCACCTCACGCTCGTCCCCGCGCTGCGGGACGAGCTGGCGGCGGAGGGCCGGGAGGACATCATGATCGTGGTCGGCGGGGTCATCCCGCCCCAGGACGTGCCGGTCCTCCTCGAGATGGGCGCCGCCGCGGTCTTCCCGCCCGGCACGGTGATCCCGGACGCGGCCGCGGACCTGGTGCGCCGGCTCGCGGCGGACCTGGGACACGACGCCTGATCCCATGGCCATCGACATCGACGCGTACGAGAAGGGTGTACGGGAGGGCAGGCGCGCGCTCGTCGCCCGCGCCATCACCCTCGTGGAGTCCACCCGGCCCCAGCACCGGGTGCTCGCCCAGGAGCTGCTGACCCGGCTGCTGCCGTACGGCGGCCGGGCCCGGCGGATCGGGATCAGCGGCGTGCCCGGGGTCGGCAAGTCGACCTTCATCGACGCCTTCGGCACGATGCTGACCGGTCTCGGCCACAAGGTCGCGGTCCTCGCCGTCGACCCGTCGTCCACCCGCACCGGCGGCTCCATCCTCGGCGACAAGACGCGCATGGAGCGGCTGGCGGTGGATCCGGCGGCCTTCGTGCGGCCCTCCCCCAGCGCCGGCACGCTCGGCGGCGTCGCCAAGGCGACCCGTGAGTCCATCGTGGTGATGGAAGCGGCCGGATACGACGTGATCCTCGTCGAGACGGTCGGCGTCGGGCAGTCGGAGACGGCCGTTGCCGACATGGTCGACACCTTCCTGCTGCTGACGCTGGCCCGCACCGGCGACCAGCTCCAGGGCATCAAGAAGGGCGTCCTGGAACTCGCCGACGTGGTCGCCGTGAACAAGGCGGACGGCCCGCACGAGCCCGACGCCCGCGCCGCCGCCCGTGAACTGGCCGGCGCGCTCCGGCTGATGCGCGGCCGGGACGCCGTCTGGTCGCCGCCGGTGCTCAGCTGCAGCGCACGCGAGTCGACCGGACTCGACGAGGTCTGGTCGCGGCTCGAACAGCACCGTACGCTGCTCGACACGACCGGCCGGCTCGCCGACCGGCGCCGTGAGCAGCAGGTCGGCTGGACGTGGCAGATGGTCCGCGACGAACTGCTGGCCCGGCTGCACGCCGATCCGGCCGTCCGGGCGCTCACGCCGGAGGTGGAGCGGCGGGTGCGGGACGGGGAGCTGACGGCGACGCTCGCGGCGGAGCGGATCCTGGAGGCGTTCGGGGACCGGGGCGGCGACCTGGGCGGCGACCGGGACGCGGACCGCCGGCCGTAGCCGGGTGCGAGCGGGACAACACGAAGGGCGAGAACGGTCCACCGTTCCTCGCCCTTCTTAACGTATAGCGCATGGGGGGCCTTGCCGCAAGGCCCCCCTCGTGGCTCAGAATCATTCACCATGACCGCCCTCACCAGCGTTTTCGCCCTGTCCGACGACCTCTCCGCCAAGAACGACCCGGCTCTGATCGCCGCCGACGAGAACCACTTCGCCGCCGTCGCGGACAGCCTGGAGCAGGCCGTCGCCGAGCTGTCCGAGCAGCTCGACGTCCTGCGGCGGGCGCCGGGCGGCAGCGGCCGGGAGGCGCTGGAACGGGACCAGCAGATCCACCGCCTGTCCGCCCGGCTGCGCACCCTGCGCCGCTTCGGCCTCGACCTGTGCCTCGGGCGGGTGGTCGGCGCGGACGGCGAGCCGGTGTACATCGGGCGGCTCGGCCTCACCGACAGCACCGGGCGCCGGCTGCTGCTCGACTGGCGCGCGCCGGCCGCCGAGCCCTTCTTCGCCGCCACCCACGCCCGCCCGGCGGGCCTGGTCAGCCGCCGCCGCTACCGCTGGACCCGCGGGCGGATCACCGACTACTGGGACGAGGTCTTCACCGCCGAGGGCCTTGAGGGCCATGCCGCCCTCGACGACCAGTCGGCGTTCATCGCGAGCCTCGGCGGGAACCGCTCGGCGAAGATGCGGGACGTGCTCGCGACCATCCAGTCCGACCAGGACGCGATCATCCGGGCCGGCTCGCGCGGCGCGCTCGTCGTCGACGGCGGCCCCGGCACCGGCAAGACGGTGGTCGCGCTGCACCGCTCGGCGTACCTGCTCTACTCCGACCCGCGGCTCGGCCACCGGCGCGGCGGCGTGCTGTTCGTCGGCCCGCACCAGCCCTATCTGGACTACGTCTCCGACGTGCTGCCGAGCCTCGGCGAGGAGGGCGTGCGGACCTGCACGGTGCGCGACCTGGTGCCCGAGGGCGACGACGCGCTGCCGGAGCGCGACGCGGACGTGGCCCGGCTGAAGGCGTCCGCGCGGATGGTGCACGCGATCGAGGTGGGCGTGCGCTTCTACGAGGAGCCGCCCACCGAGACGATCACGGTCCGTACGCCGTGGTGCGACGTCCAGGTCACGGCCGAGGACTGGGCCGAGGCGTTCGGCGCGCCGGAGCCGGGCACCCCGCACAACGAGGCGCGCGAGCGGATCTGGGAGGAGCTGGGCACGATCCTGCTCGACAAGCTGAGCCTCGCCGACCTGGAGCACGAGATCCCGGAGGCGCTGTTCCGCCGGGCGCTGCGCGCCGACCGCGAGCTGGCCGGCACCCTGCACGCCGCCTGGCCCGTGCTCGACCCGCGCGACGTGGTCGGCGACCTGTGGTCCGTGCCCGCGTACCTGCGGCTGTGCGCGCCGTGGCTCGGCCCCGACGCCGTGCGCAAGCTGCAGCGCCCGGAGCCGCACGCCTGGACCGTGTCCGACCTGCCGCTCCTGGACGCGGCGCGGCAGCGGCTCGGCGACCCGCAGGCGGGCCTGCGGCAGCGCCGGCGCGCGGCGGCCCTCGCCGCGCAGCGCGAGCAGATGGCGAAGGTCGTCGACAACCTGGTCTCGGCCGTGGCCGACTCCGGCGCCGACGGGGACGACGGCGAGGGTCTGGTGAGCATGCTGCGCGGCGAGGACGCGAAGATCAGCCTGGTCGACGACTCCGAGCTGCCCGACGCCGAACGCGACCTGCTGGCGGGCCCGTTCGCGCACATCGTCGTCGACGAGGCGCAGGAACTCACCGACGCCGAATGGCAGATGCTGCTGCTGCGCTGCCCGTCGCGCAGCTTCACCATCGTCGGCGACCGCGCCCAGGCCCGGCACGGCTTCACGGAGTCGTGGCAGGAGCGGCTCCACCGGGTCGGCCTGGACCGGATCGAGATCGCCTCGCTCGGCATCAACTACCGCACGCCGGAAGAGGTCATGGCGGAGGCGGAGCCGGCCATCCGGGCCGCGCTGCCCGACGCCAACGTGCCCACCTCCGTGCGCAGCAGCGGCATCCCGGTCGCGCACGGTCCGGCCGGCGACCTGGAGACGGTGCTCGACGGCTGGCTCGCGGAGCACCCGGAGGGCGTGGCCTGTGTCATCGGCGCGCCGGACTTCCGGGAGCGGCCGCGGGTGCGGTCGCTGACGCCGGAGCTGTCGAAGGGCCTGGAGTTCGACCTGGTGGTGCTGGTCGACCCGGAGCGGTTCGGTACGGGGATCGAGGGCGCGGTGGACCGGTACGTGGCGATGACGCGGGCCACGCAGCGGCTGGTCGTGCTGACCGGCGCGTGACGGCGGCACCCCGCCCCCGGCGTGCGCCGGGGGCGGGGTGGGACCGGCGAGTCAGCCGCTCAACGGTTCCGCGCTTCAGAGCTTCAGAGCTTCAGCAGCTCAACGCTTCGGCGCCTCGGCGCTTCGGCGGCTCAGCAGTTCAGCGGCTGTGGTCCGGCAGGTGCGCCGCTCGGCGGTTCAGCGGGGCAGCGCGTGCTCGAACCGGCCGAACGCGGCCTCCTGGCGCCACTGGACGCGCGCCTTGGGGCTGGCGTCGAGCAGGCGGCGGCAGGCGGGGCGGGGGTTCTCGGTGCCGGGGCGGTCGGCGCGGCAGACGCCGGCCACGCGGTAGCCGTCCCGGGTCGGGTTGCCCTGCCACAGGCTCGTACCCGGCAGGAAGGAGTACTCCAGGGACGCCCGGGCCAGGTCCTTGAGGTCGCGGTAGCCGAGGCCGTACGTCGCGGAGGCGTACCGGTACTCGTGGGTGATGTCGATCCGCGAGACGCCGGGGTCGTCGGTGGCGAGGACGACCGGGACGCCGTAGGAGCGGTACGTCTCGAAGGGGTGGTCGGCGCCCTTGACGCCGAGGATCTGGGCGTTGCTGCTGAACGGCACCTCGACGGCGATCTCGCGGTCGGCCATGGTGGTGGCCGTCCGCTGCCAGCCGTTCTCGTGGACGAGGTCGACGCCGTGCCCGATGCGCTCGGCGCCGGCGACGTCCACGGCCTCGCCGATGTGGAAGGTGAGGTCCTCGGGCTTGACCAGTCCGGGCCACAACTCGCCGGCGTGCAGGGTGACATGGGCCTTCGGGTAGACCCCGCGCAGGTACCGCAGCATCCGCATCTGGAGGCTGTAGTTCTTCAGCGAGCTGTCCCAGTCCTCGGGCTGGACGAGGTTGACGGCGACGAAGCGCGGGTCGCGCTCGGCCAGGCGCATGCCCAGGGCCATCTGCGTGAAGACCCGCTCGTTCGAACTGCCGCGCGAGACCTGGGAGATCCAGCGGACGGTCAGCCCGCAGCCGGGGTCCGGGCGGTCCGTGCCGCAGTGCGCGGCCGTGCGGAACTCGGCGTCGCCGTCGTCGGCCTCCTTGCTCGCGTCGGCGACGAGCTTGTCGAGCTTGCCGTCCGCGACGAGCTTGCCGTGGAGCCTGGCCAGGTCGGCGTCCCAGCCGACCTCGGCGGCCAGCTTCTTGGCGCCTTCGGAGGCCGGGCTGACCATGGTCTCCAGATAGAACTGGTTCTGGGAGGCCACGGAGTCGGCGACGTTGGCGAGCAGCTTGCCGCGGTTGCGCCAGGTCACCTCGCCGAACTTGCCGAAGGTGTCGAAGAAGTGGTCGTGGCCGCTGGTGTCGGCCGGGAAGTCCTGCATGGACCACTCGCGCACGATCGCGTCACGGAAGGCGCGGTCGGTGCGGGCGTCGGCGGCCGGCCGGGTGCCGGGGCCGCACGGCGGCACGACGGCGGTCATCGTCGTGGTGTCGACGCAGAGCCCGTCCTCGGCGGCGAGCTCGATGAGGTACTCGGTGGAGACCGCGCCGGACAGGTGGTTGTGCAGCTCCCCGCCCTTGGGCAGGGCGGCGAAGAACCGCTGGAGCGCGGCCGGGTCGTCGCGGATCGCGGCGAGCCGCGCCGAGGCCAGGGCCTCGCCCGGCGTGACGCGCGGCCCGGCGGGCCCGTTCGGGGCGGGGGCCGGGGGCGCGAGGGGCGCGGCGACGGCGGCCTGGGCGGGCAGGAGACAGAGGGCCGCCAGGGTGGCGGCGAGGCCGGCCGAGCGGCGCGGAGCGCGGCGGGCGGACCGGCGGTCTAAGGGCTTGGAGATCACCTGAGCATGATCGCGAGCGGACCGGGCGACCGGGCCGCCTTCCCGTGCGGTTCGCGATCTACTCCACCCGAACGAGTGATGCTGCGCGCCTGGCGCTGCGCGAACGGGCAGCGCTTCCTGCCCCCGGCGTCCCGGGGCGGACCTGGACGGGGCAGGGGCGGCTGGCGAGGCTGGAAGCCGGGGGCCGCGCAGCCCCCGTCCTGACGTCTTCGGGGAGCCGACGATGAGTGCGTACGACAACGAGCAGGAGCACCAGCTGGGGCACGAACACCAGCAGGAGCACGACGACCACGACCACGAGCACAAGCACGAGCAGGACAGCGGCGGCCGCGACACGGCCAGGCTCTACGAGGCCGCGGCGGCCGGCCGCACGGACGTCGTGGGCGCGGCCGGCCTCGGCACGCTGCAGCGGGCCGTGGGCAACGGTGCCGTCGGGGCGATGGTGCAGCGCAGCAAGGCGGCGGCCGGCGAGGCCCAGGAGCAGTCCGACGAGCGCTCCCCCGTGCACGACGTGGTCTCCTCGGGCGGCGGCCGGCCGCTCGACGCCGAGACGCGCGGCGACATGGAGGCCCGGATGGGCGCCGACTTCTCCGACGTGCGGATCCACACCGACGCGGCCGCCGACGCCTCCGCCAAGGGCATCGGGGCGCACGCGTACACCGTCGGCAACAACGTGGTGTTCCAGCGGGAGGCGTACGACCCGTCCTCGCCGCAGGGCCGCACGACGCTGGCGCACGAGCTGACCCATGTGATCCAGCAGCGCAGCGGCCCGGTCGACGGCACCGAGGCGGCGGGCGGGATCCGGGTGAGCGACCCCTCGGACCGCTACGAGCGGGAGGCCGTCGCCAACGCGGAGCGGGTGCTGGCCGGGCCCGCGCCTGCAGCGGTCCCCGAGACGGCGCCGGCCGCCGCGCCCGCCGCCGCCTCCGTACAGCGGGCGGCGACGGAGGACGAGGACGAGCAACCGGCCGACGTGCAGGGCTCGTTCGTGCAGCGGCAGGCGGATTCGGGCGCCGAGGAGGAGGAAGAGTCGGCGCCCGAAGCCTGAGGACCGACTGGTTCCCGGCGGCCAGGGCCTGTCCGACCCTGATCCGCCGGACAGGCCCTAGGACTTGCCGCCCTGGAGCGTGCCGCCGAGGAAGAGGGAGGTCGAGCACCGGTCGGGCTGCGGGGCGCCCACCGGCCGGCCGACCTTGCGGCAGTCCACGGTCAGGGTGACCGCGTCGCCGGCGGACACCAGGACCGGGGTGACGAAGTGGTAGTCGGAGTCGCGGAAGTTCTCCAGGGCGAGGGTCAGGATCCGGCGGTCGCCCGCCCGGACCACGACCGTGCCCGCGTCGCCCTGCGGATTCTGGACGACGATGTCGGTGAGCCGGAAGGTCTTGCCGTCCGCCACCGTGAGGGCCGTACCGCTCTCGGCGCCGCCGCCCACCCCGTCCCGGACCTGGACCTGGGCACTGGTCGGCGCGGGCGGCGCGACCGGCTTGGCCGGGGGCTTGGGCTTGGCGCTGCCCGTGGCGGACGGGGTCGGGGCGGCCGTGGCGGGCGGCGCCGTGGTCGGCGTGCCGTCCGCACCGCCCGAGCCGCCGCCCGATGCCCCGCCTTCACCTCCGCCCTTGCTCGGGCTCGCGCTCGCCGTGGCGGAGGCGATGACCTCGGGCGTGATCGCCTCGCGGGCCGCCGACTTCACGGCCGGTCGCAGCAGCCCGTACCAGAGCCCCACCAGGGCGAGGGCGAGCACACAGGCGAGGACGAGCGCCCGGGGGAGCCAGCGGGGCAGCAGCGGCTGCTGCTGATAGGTGCCGTCGAGGACGACCGGGGCCGCGGGCTCCTCGCCCTCGGGGACGGTCTGGGTGACGAGCACCTGGAAGGTGTGGGTCAGGGGCGTGCCGCGCCACAGGCGCTTGGCGGACTTGACGCGCAGTTCGGCGAAGGCGGCCCGGCCGGGCTCGATCAGCAGCTCCCGCTGCTTGAAGGAGACCTGCGTCCGCTCCGTGGCGGCCACGGCCGAGAGGGTGGCCGTCAGGGGTGCGTTGCCCCGGTTGTCGACCGCGGTCTTGTGGCGGCCCGCGAAGATCCCCTGCGAACCGCGCGGCACCAGCTCGGCCGTGACCTCCGTGAACGGTGCCACGGTGACCCGGCCTTCGGGCACGACCGGCTCCGCGTGGTCGCTGGTCGGGACCACCCGGATGCCGAACGGCGTCTCGCCGGCGGGCACGGAGGGATCACGCGGTGGCTGGAATATGACAGTGGCGGTTTCCGAGCTTCCGGGGTAGAGGGAGAGCGTGGCCGGTTCCACCGTCGTCCAGGTGGCGCAGGCCCCGACCACCTCGAATCGGTACTCCTCCACGGTGGAGCCGGAGTTGCGTACCTGGAGGGGCAGGCGCGTCTCCTCGCCCGGTGCGGCGGTCACGGACGCGGCGTCGAGGTGTGCCGTAAGACTCATGGGCCGCACCGTAGAAGGGGCCCGACCGTGCGGCAGCGACCAGGGAGGAACACTTTCGGGCAGAACCCGTGCCCTCGCGACGGTTCTGTTTCCGCCGGGTTGGGTAAGAGCATTTCCAAGCCACCTGACGATGTGTGAGGTTGACGTCGGCAGGCGTTGCCTGCGTTCTATCGCGTTCTCACGCTTGCGACCGAGCACACCGGGGGGTCCCGGTGACACCGGCTCGGTGGCATTCTCCGGGGGGAGAGATCATGGAGCGGACAGCCGTGGCACTGCGGGCCCAGGACCCGATTTCCCAGGCGGGGGTGACGAGTCAGCTCAGGACCCGGCCCGAGGTCCTGGTGACGGACTGGAGCGCGGACGCGGATCCGAAGCCCGAGGTCGTGGTGCTCGTCGCGGACGCCGTCGACGACGAACTGCTGCGCCTGTTACGGCACATCAGGCGCACCAGCACCGCGCGGACCGTCCTCGTGACGCGGGACATCGACGAACAGAAGCTGGTGGCCGCCGCGGAGTGCGGGGTCGCCGGGGTCATCCGCCGCGCGGAGGCGACCCCCGACCATCTGGTGCAGGTGATCGGAACCGTCGCGAGGGGCGCCGGGCACCTGCCCTCCGACCTGGTGGGGCGCCTCCTGGAGGAGGTCGGCCGGCTCCAGGGACAGGTCCTCGCGCCGCGCGGGCTGCACTTCACGGGGCTCGCGGCGCGCGAGGTGGACGTGCTGCGCCTGGTGGCGGAGGGGTACGACACGGCCGACATCGCCGCGAAGCTGTCGTACTCGGAGCGCACCATCAAGAACGTGCTGCACGCGGTGATCACCCGGCTGCAGCTGCGCAACCGCTCGCACGCCGTGGCGTACGCCATGCGCCAAGGCCTGATCTGATCGTTCGTCATGCCGCTACCGGTGTTTGCCCGTTGGGGCACTTCTTCTTCCCTCGGCGGGGACGGGCAGGCCGTGACATCCAGGAGTGACGGGTGGATCCTCGCGTGGTCGCAATGGACGCGACGGACGCACGGATCGTAGGCGAGGCGTAGGGAGCTGCACTGTGCGCTGGTCACCGCCGTTCCGGTGGAACGGGGAACCGCGACGGGGGCGGATCGCCGCCCTCGCGCTGCTACTGGTCGCCGCCGGGACGGCCGGCACCGTGCCGGCGCTCCGCCCGGCCCAGGACGTGCCGACGGATCCGGTGACGCCGGCCGTCGTCACCGCGGAGCTCGCCCCGGGCCAGTCGCTGCCCGTGAGCAAGCAGGTCCGCACTCCGCCGGTGCCGCCCAGGCCCGAGGTGGTGCTCCTGGTGGACGGCACCGGAAGCATGGGCGACGCCATCGCGGACGTACGCGGCGGCCTGCCGCAGATCGTCCAGAAGGTGCGCGACGCCCAGCCGGACGCCCGGTTCGCCGTGGCGACCTACGGCGACCAGCTGGGCGACCCGCCGAACGCCGGCTTCAAGGTGACCGCGCCGCTCACGCAGGACGACAACGCGATCCAGGCCGGGGTCAACGCGCTCGACGACACGATGGGCGGCCCCCCCGGCCCGACCGAGGACTTCATCAACGGGCTGTGGAACGTCTCCCAGGGCGCCGACGGCCAGACGGTGTTCCGCGAGAACTCCAGCCCCGTCGTCGTCCTCATCGGCGACGCCTCCAGCCACAACCCCAGCAACGGGCACACCCTCGAGGACACGATCGCCGCCCTGCAGGACAAGAACGTCCGCGTGGTCGGCGTCGACGTGGACACGAAGATCGGCGACGGCCTCGACGGCACCGGCGACGCGGGCGACCCGGGCTACCAGGACCACACCACTCCGGACAACGCCACGCACATCATCGAGGCCACCGGCGGCACCAAGCTCTCCGGGATCGTGCCCGACCAGGTCGCCGAGGCCGTCGTCCGCGGCCTCACCAACCTGCCCACCAGCGTGGGTCATCAGCTCACCGCCTGCGACCCCGGGCTGACCGTGGCACTCGACCCGCCGGTGCGGGACGTGGTCAGCGGAGAGGTCGCCGGCTTCGACGAGACGATCACCGTCCATCCGGACGCGCCGCAGGGACGCACGCTGACCTGCACGGTCGAGTTCCTGCTCGGCACGCGGCCGCCGAACTCGCCGAACCTCGGTCCCGCGGCCGCCGCCGACCCGGCGTACACGGAGTCCATCTCGATCACCGTGAAGGACGTGACCGCGCCGGTCGTGACCGTCGACGACCGCACGTCGCGGGCGATCTCGGACTCCGGCGTCCGCGTGGACTACACGGCGACCGCCGAGGACCCGCAGGACGGTCCGCTGACGCCGCAGTGCACCCCGGCGTCCGGGTCGCTGTTCCCGGTCGGCGAGACCACGGTCACCTGCACCGCGACCGACAAGGCGGGCAACACCGGGACCGACACGGCGGTCGTGCGGGTGCTGCCGCCGCCGGTGCCGCCGTCGGCGGACCTCGCCGTCACGCTGCGCCTGGCCCCCGCCCGTACGTACACGGGCCGCGCCACCGTCGCCACGTACACGCTCACCAACGCCGGCCCCGACACGGCCCGCGGCGTGGTCCTCGGCACCACCTGGCCGGACTCTCCGAGCCGGCAGCTCGGCGCCGTCGGCCGCTGCACCGCCGCCGCACCCTGCTCGATCCCGCCCGGCGGGCGGCTGACGGTGACGCAGACGGCGGTGTACGGGGCGGCGCTCACCGGCGACGTGCGGGGCAGCGTGCGCGGGATCCTGCTCGACCCGAGGTACGGCAACAACACCGCCACCGCCCGGCTGCAGGTGCTGCAGCCGCGGCTCGACGTCACCCCGGGCGTCGTCCGCCCCGGCGAGACCGTGGTGGTGCGCGGCGCGGACTATCCGCCGGGCGAGAGCGTCCGCCTGGTGTGGTCCGTGGGTCTCACGGCGGACACCTCCCCGGTACGGGTCGGCCCCGACGGCACCTTCGAGGCGCAGGTGCTCGTCCTGCGCCGGGACCGGCTCGGACCGCGGCTGCTGTGGGCCGAGGTGCCGCGGCTGCCGCGGCTCGAGGCCCCGGTGCTCGTCGTCCAGCACGCCCTGCAGCCACCGGACTTCGCGGAGCGGGGGTGACGGGCCGGTGATCCACGAGGTCGACGACGTGCTGCGGTCGCTGATCCGCGCCGAGGTCCTGGGCGGCGGCCAGGTGGCGGTGGTCTTCGACGCGCCCACCCGCGAGTGGGCGGCGAAGGTCAACGCGCCGATGGTCAACCTGTATCTGTACGACATCCGCGAGGACATGAGGCGCCGCTCACGCGGCCTGCACAACGAGTACGACGAGCGGGGCACGGTGATCGCCCGGCACCGCCCGCCCCGCTTCTTCAAACTCTCGTACCTGATCACCGCCTGGACGAAGCGCCCTGAGGACGAACACCGGCTCCTCTCCTCCCTGTTGGCCTGCCTGCTGCGCTACGACGCGCTGCCGCCGGCCCGGCTGACCGGCACCCTGGAGGAGATCGGCGCCCCCGTGCCGATGTCGATCGCGCTGCCGCCGCCCGAGGACCGGTCCTTCGCGGACGTGTGGAGCGCGCTCGGCGGCGAGCTGAAGCCCTCGCTCGACCTGGTGGTGAGCGTGCCGCTGACGGCGTCGCCGCGGTACGAGGTGGGTCCGCCGGTCGGCGAGGAGGGCCTGAGCGTGCAGGTCGACGAGAAGCCTCGTGGAGGAACGGCCGAGTGACGAAGGAACTACTGTCCCGTGCACAGGAGTTGGAGCTGCGGATCCGCCGCGCGGTGGAGGCGCGCCGGGCGGTGGACCCGGATCCGGACGACGCGTTCCGGGGCCTGTACCTGACGGAGGAGGCGGTGGAGCGGCTGCTCGCGGGCCCGCGCGTGCTGCCGTCGGAGCCGGTGCCGGCGCTGCCGCACGAGGGCCTGCTGGCAGGGCTGGCGGAGGAGTTCGGCCTGACGCCCCTGGACGTGGAGCTTCTGCTGATCGCCCTTCTGCCGGACCTGGACGACCGCTTCGAGTCGTTCTACGGCTACCTCAACGACGACGTGACACGGCGGCGGCCGTCGACCGGGCTCGCGCTCGGGCTCTGCGGGGTGCCGGCGGCGGACCGGGAGGCGCGGGCGCGGCTCGGCGCGCGGGCGCCGCTGCGGGCCGGCGGGCTGCTGCTCGTGGAGGACCTCGACCGGCCGTTCCTGAGCCGTGCGCTGCGGGTCCCGGACCGGGTGACGGCGCACCTCCTGGGCGACGACACGCCGGATCCGCGGCTGGCGGACGTACGGGCCCCGTGGGAGGCCGTGCCGGGGGTGGGCGACCCGTCGGCCCTCGCCCGGGCCCTGGACGACGGGGTCCGGCTCGCATACCTCCAGGAGGAGCAGGGCGGCGGCGCGGGTACGGCCCTGGCCGC
Source organism: Streptomyces sp. NPDC004327 (assembly GCF_042873935.1). NCBI lineage: Bacteria > Bacillati > Actinomycetota > Actinomycetes > Kitasatosporales > Streptomycetaceae > Streptomyces > Streptomyces sp. NPDC004327. The sequence goes on from NZ_JBIAME010000005.1 coordinate 349,567, forward strand.
GTCGGCGCTCACGGCGGCGGGCCGGGCGGTCCTCGGCGTCGACCTGGCCCGGCTCGCGGAGGACCCGGCGCCGGCGGAGGCGATCCGGTCACTGGTGCGGGAGGCGCGGCTGACGGGGGCGGGCCTGGTGGCGGCGCCGCTGGACGCGGTGGCCCGGGAGCGGCCCGGCCTGCTGCGGGCACTGACGGAGGCGCCCGTACCGCTGCTCCTGGTGGGCCGGATGCCGTGGGACGCGGGCTGGTCGTCCGGTCCCCCGCTCCTGGTGCGGGCGCCGCGGGTGGAGCCGGAGGCGAGGGCGGAACTGTGGGAGCGGAGCGCGGGCGTCCCGGTGCCCCTGGACATCCCGACCCTCCTGTCCCCCTTCCTCCTCACCCCGGAGCAGGTCGTCCGCGCCGCCCGTGCGGCGGTCCAGACGTCCGGTCTGGAGGGCGGCGAGATCACCGCCGACCATGTCCGGGCAGGCGCCCGCGCCCAGAACGCGGCCGGCCTCGACCGCCTCGCCCGCCGCATCGAACCGACGGTCGGCTGGCCGGACCTGGTCCTCCCGCCCGACACCGCGGTGCAACTCCACGAACTCACGGCGCGCGCCCGTCACCGGGACCACGTCCTGGGCACCTGGTCGATGCGGCCGGGCGGGGGCCGGGGCCGTGGTGTGGCCGCCCTCTTCGCCGGCGACTCGGGCACAGGAAAGACGATGTCGGCGGAGGTGATAGCGGCGGACCTGGGCCTGGACCTGTACACGGTCGACCTGGCGACGGTCGTGGACAAATACGTAGGAGAGACGGAGAAGAACCTCGAACGCATCTTCACGGAGGCGGCGGGCGTGAACGGCGTCCTCCTCTTCGACGAGGCGGACGCCGTCTTCGGCAAACGCTCGGAGGTGAAGGACGCCCACGACCGCTACGCGAACGTGGAGTCCGCGTACCTCCTCCAGCGCATGGAGTCCTTCGACGGCCTCGCCATCCTCGCCACCAACCTCCGCGCCAACCTCGACGACGCCTTCACCCGCCGCCTCGACCTCATCGTCGACTTCCCGGTCCCGGACGCCCCTCAGCGCTTGTTGCTGTGGGACCGATCCCTGGGCCCGCACCTGCCGCGGGCCGGCGACCTGGACCTGGAGTTCTGCGCGGAGGCGTTCGAGCTGGCGGGAGGAAACATCAGGTCGATCGCGGTGACGGCGGCGTATCTGGCGGCGGAGGCGGGTGGGGAGCTGACGATGCGGATGTTGATCCACGCGGTGCAGAGGGAATACCAGAAGCTGGGGCGGCTGACGCTGGAGTCGGAGTTCGGGCGGTACGCGGAGTTGCTGCGGGCGAGCGGGTGACATCGCCACCTGTCATGCGGGCGGCGACGGCAGCTCCGGGGGCAGGGTCGGGAACCTGGGATCGGCGAGCACTCGACCGATCAGCTCGACCTTCTTACCGTCGGACACCATCCGCAGGATCCTATTCAGAGCTCTTTGAATGACGTAACAAGAGCGGTGCTCAAACCGAATTTTCACGTCGCCCCAACCATCGCCCACAAGACAGAGCCGATACGAACCCAGAGGGTCCCCTCCCGGATACCACCCCAAGTCGACGAACCATGACGCGGTGTCCACGCTCCAGCCTTCACCGGTGAACACTATCTGCTGAATTGAGAGAATATCCTCACCGCGATAGGATTCCGTCTCTTCACGACTCGGAGGGTCATCTTCCGGAAACTCGACGAATCCATTGAATATCACGGCCCAACCGGCGGGAATCCGCAGAGGCATCAGCGCACGCACAGCAGTCAGCCCCTCGCTCGCCTTGGATGAGAGTGCACCGAGCCCGGCTTCTTGGAGGCTTCGGGGTTCGCCGGATCCAGATCCGTGATCTCGGCGCGCAGCCAGAAGGCTGCTTCCCCGCCGTCCCAGCCGACCTGGATGCCGAACTGCTTGAAGGCGTGGAAAGTTCCTCCCCCCTGATATACGCGCTCCCCGTTCAGAAGGGTGTCGCGTTCCAGCTCCTTCACCTGCGGCTCCTTGACGGAGAATGCGAATTGCGCGTTGTCCTTGCTCGACTCACGCCGCTGTTTGTCATCCGTGCCCTGCCAATGCTTTCCTCCCGAATAGAGACGCGGCGGAACATGCCTTGCTCTGTTCACCGCCTCCTTCCACTGCTTCTCCTTCTCCTCCTTCGACTCCGCCTCCGGATCGAAGTCCTTGGCGTCATTGCGCGAGGCGTAGCTCTTACACGCCTCACGCAGCGGATCTAGCTCGCGCTTGACATCTTCCTCGTCCTCGTTCGGGCCAAACAGCTCGATCGCGACGATCGCGTTGCCAGCAAGCGTCACGATGTGCTGCAACTCCGCGATCTTGGCCGCAGTCCTCCCCGACGGGTCGTCCACGCCCCGCAATGCGTTGATCGTGTCATTCGCCTTGGATTGGATCTGCTCCGGAGTCGACGCCATCAGCAGGCGCTTCGGCGGCACGAAGATCAGGTGGTGCAGCCGGCCCTGCATGTGGAAGGGGATGCGAACCGTGCCTATGCGGCTCTTCTCGCCCTTCGTGCCTCCGGGTCGCTGACGTCCGCTCTTGTCTGCTACGACCTTCGACTTGAGCTTCTGCCAGAGGGCCTTGCCCTTCCTCACGATGAAGTCGACCAGCTTGTCGATCGCCCTGTTCACCGGCTTCGCCACCGACTGGAACACCGACTTCACCTTGTTCGCCAGGTTGCCGATGCCCAGCAGTGACGCCAGGAAGCCGATCAGCAGCGGGACGCTCGCCGCCAAGGCGCCCTCGACCATCTTCGGGACGCCCGCCGCGCCGCCGTTCGCGATTTCGATGACCGCGTCCAGGACCGAGTTGACGAACGCGGCGATCTGGGAGCCCTGGTTCACCACGAACGAGACGATGTCGATGATGCCCTTGACCGCGCGGACGAAGGCGGAGGCGGGGTTCAGGAGCGAGAGGATCCACGTGATGCCGGCGACGATGACCGTGGGGATCAGGTATTCGGTCAGCTTGGAGAGGATCGTGGACTTGAGGTCGCCTACCTCCGCCTCGATCTCCTTCACCGCGCCCGCCGGGCCCTCCCTCGCCAGGGACTGGGCGATGGGGAGGGAGGACTCGACCGCGGTCATGGCCTGGTCGGGGACGCCCTTGCTGGTGATGCGGGTGCGGAGGTTGGCCCAGGTGAGGCCGAGGAGGGAGGTGATCAGGGAGATGATGCCGCGGAGGTCGAACCGTTCCGGGAGGGTCAGGCCGGCCTTGGTCGCCGTGCCGAGGAGCCAGGAGACCAGGCCCTTCTTCAAGTGGTCGGCGATGTTGGAGACGAAGAGGTGGAGGCCGGCGCCCACCGCCCGCACCAGGTTGCCCAGGAAGCCGATCGGGTCCTTGATGATCTTCATGATGGCCGAGGCGGCCTTGGCGAGGATGCCGAGCAGCAGGTTCTTGAGCTCGTTGATCGTCTTGATGACGCCGACGATCGCGTCCTTCGCCTTGTCGATCAGGCCCTTGTTCGCCTCCTGGAGCTTCTTGATCTCCTCGTCGACGGCGTTCAGTGCCGCCGTGTACTTGTTCGCCAGGTCCTGGACCAGTTGCTGGGACTTCTCGTTCACGGACGACTCGAGGTCGTCGAACTTTCCCGCGAAGTCCTTCGCCGCCTCCTCGCCGAACTGCCTCAGGTCCGACGGGAGTTTGTCCACCTCCGCCTTCAGCTCGGCCCGGCCCTGCGCGATCCTCGTCTTCGCGCGGCCCAGTTCGGCCCCGATCAGGTCGGCCACCGACGAGATGACCGCCTGCATCTTGGACACGTACAGCTTGCGCGACTCCTGGTAGAGCTGGTTCGCCTCCGACGGCAGGCCGGCGAACTTGTCCTTCACCCACTTCGCCTTGCCCCAGAATCCCGAGTAGCGCTTGGACTTGTACTTGTCCATGCGGGACTTCTGGTCGGCCATGAAGGCGTCGCGCGCCGTCTTCTCCCCGGCCGTGAAGGCGTCGTCGACCTTCTTGTCGAGGCCCGTCAGCGTCGCCTCGACGTCCTTCTTCGTCGCGTCGAAGACCTTCTGCAGCTTCCCGGTGACCTCGGCGCGCTTCCGTTCGTCCTTCGACTTCGTGTCGCCCTTGCCGCCGTCGACGGACTTCCCGGCCGCCGCCCGGGTCGCGGTGAGCGCGTTCATGGCCTGGGCGCCGGCCGCCGCCGCGCCCGCCTTCGCCGTGGAGAGCTTCGCCTGCTCTCCCGCGCGGGCCTTGCCCGGCGCCTGCGCCGAGTCGGCCTCCGCCGTCTTCTTCGCCTTCAGGGCGTCGTCGAACTCCGGCTCGTTGCTCTTGGCGAGCTGCTCCTCGGTGACCTCGGCGTCGGCCATCGCCTTGTCGTTGGCGGCCGGGCCCGCCGAGAAGTCCGTGACGGCGGCCGGCTGCTTCTCCGGCACCGCGTCCGCCGCGTTCGGCGCGCCCGGGTTGCCCGGCGGGTGGTCGGGAGTCAGAGGGGTGACCGGTTTGTCCTTCGCCGCCGAGGTGTCCGGCGGGGCCTTGGTCGTCGTCTCGATGTCCTTGGCCGAGGCGCTCTTGCCGTCCTTGACCTTCCCGTCGACCTCGCCCTTGACCTTGTCGGCCTTTCCCGACTTCGAGAACTTGTCCGCCTCGTCGAGGTTCTTCGGCGCCTGCGCGTCGATCGCCTTGTTCACGGCCTCGATGAACGCGGCCTTGTTGAACTCCCCCGGCTTCGCCGCGTTCATCTTCTCCGCGTTCGCGGCCTTGCCCTGCGCCTCCTTGTCGTCCGGGGGCGCCACCGCCGCGTCCTGCGCCGACTTCGACTCAGTGGCGGCGGGCGCGTGGGCGGCCAGGGTCCGCTTCTTGGCGGCCACGTCGGCCCCGACCCGGCGGAACCCGGGCGCGGCCGAAGGCGGCGTCTTCACGGGGGCGGTGTAGCGCTGTGCCACGAGCCGGGCCACGGCCGCGTTGCCCGCCGCACCCTGGAGCCGTTGGAGATTCCGCACCCCCAAGTCGCCTTCGGGAGCGGCGCGTTCGGAAGGCACGCGGTCCGGGTGCCGCGTCTCGGGCTGCTTCTCCGGGACCGACTTCATCCGTCCTCCCGGGGGCCGTGGCGACGGCAAGGCGGTGCCGTCGGCGTACGCGGTCCCGTCAGCGTGCCGGGGCCGGCCGCACCGCACCCAGGCCGTGCGTGCGGACGAGCGGACCCGGCGCCTTGCACGATCGGGCAGCCCTCGGTGCCCGCCCGGCGGCCCTCCCTCCGTTCCCGGTGATCGTCCGCGTCAGAAGAATGGCCGTCATTCCAGGAGGGAGCGCGCCGTATGCCGTCGTACCTGTCCCCCGGCGTCTACGTCGAAGAGGTCGAATCGGGGTCCCGGCCCATCGAAGGGGTGGGCACTTCGGTCGCCGCCTTCGTCGGTTTCGCGGAGAAGGGGCCGTTCGACGAGCCGACCCTGATCACGAACTGGACCCAGTTCGTGACCCGGTTCGGCGGCTTCGTCGAAGGAACGTACCTGGCCCGCTCCGTCTACGGCTTCTTCGCCAACGGCGGCGGGATCTGCTACGTCGTACGCGTAGAAGACGGGACCGGGGCCAGTGCCGGAACCGCAACCGGAACGGCCCCGGAAGCGGCAGCGGCGCAGCAGCCCGCCGCCGTCACCGTCGGACCGTATGCCATCACCGCCCGCCCCGGCGTCACCGGCCGGATCAGCGTCGAGATCGCGGACGTCGAGGGCGACGACCCGCCGTCCGACGCCTTCCGGCTGATCGTGCGGCGCGACGACGAGGTCGTCGAGACGTACCCGTCGGTCACCACCAAGCGCAGCAAGGAGAACGTCGTCACCCGGGTCAACGCCGGCTCGGCGCTGATCGAGATCGCCGAGCCCGGCACCGGCGCCGCGCCTGCCCGCCCCGCGACGCAGACCGCGACGCTCGCCGTGCCCGCCGGCGCGCCCGGCGCCGCACCGGTGCCCACCGGGTCGCTGACGCCCGACGTGTACGTGGGCGACGCCGACCGGCGCTCCGGCCTCGGCGGCCTGGAGGCGGTCGAGGACGTCACGATGGTGGCCGTGCCGGACCTGATGAGCGCGTACGAACGCGGGCTCATCGACCTCGACGGAGTGATCGCCGTCCAGCAGGGCCTGATCACCCACTGCGAGCTGATGGGCGACCGGGTCGCCGTGCTCGACCCGCCGCCCGGCCTCAGCCCCCAGGAGATCCACACCTGGCGCACCGAGCGGGCGAACTACGACTCCAAGTACGCCGCCCTCTACTACCCGTGGATCGGGGTGGCCGACCCCTCGTCGGGCCGGATCTCCCTCGTCCCGCCGAGCGGCCACATCGCCGGCGTCTGGGCCCGCAACGACAGCCAGCGCGGCGTCCACAAGGCTCCGGCGAACGAGGTGGTCCGCGAGGCCGTCGCCCTCGCGACCCAGCTCACCAAGGGCGAGCACGACCGGCTCAACCCGGTGGGCCTCAACTGCATCCGCGCCTTCCCCGGTCGCGGCATCCGCGTCTGGGGTGCCAGGACGCTCGCCTCCGACCCGGCCTGGCGCTACCTCAACGTCCGCCGGCTCTTCAACTACCTGGAGGAGTCGATCCTCGCGGGCACCCAGTGGGTCGTCTTCGAGCCCAACGACGACGCCCTGTGGTCCCGGATCCGCCGGACGGTTTCGGCGTTCCTGGTCAACGAATGGCGCAAGGGTGCCCTGTTCGGCCTCACCCCGGACGAGGCGTTCTACGTCAAGTGCGACCGCGAGACGAACCCGCCGGAGAGCGTGGACCTGGGCCAGGTCATCTGCGAGATCGGCGTGGCGCCGGTCAAGCCCGCCGAGTTCGTCGTCTTCCGCCTCTCCCAGCTGACCAGCGGCTCTGGTGCCGTAGACGAGTGAGGAGTAGTACGCCGTGCCCCTTCCCGATCTCGACAGTTCCGTCGGTCATTCCTTCGGCCTCGAGTTCGACAGCGTCGTCATCAAGCAGATCACCGAGGTCAGTGGTCTGAAGATGGAGCAGGACGTCATCGAGCTGAAGCAGAACACCGCCGACGGCAAGTACGCCATCAAGAAGCTGCCCGGCCGCCCCAAGGCGGGCGAGGTCACGGTCAGCCGCGGTCTCACCGAGGACAACAGCTTCGAGAGCTGGGTCAAGGAGTCCCGCTTCGGCAAGATGATGGGCGCCCGTCGCCACGGCGCCATCATCGTGTACGACTACGAGGGCATCCCGATCAAGCGCTACAAGCTCATCAACGCCTGGCCGAAGTCCCTGGAGATCGGCACCCTCAAGGCCGGCGACACCTCGGTCCTCACCGAGAAGCTGGTGATCACGTACGAGAGCATGGAAGTCGAGTGATGCGTCGTACCTCGACGAGCGCACCACCGCGCGCCGCCGCCCCGGCCCCCTCGTCCGGAAGCTCCGGAACCTTCGGAAGCTCAGCAAGCTCCGGAAGCTTCGGAGGGGAGGCCGAAGGCGGCGGCATGCGGACCGAGTTCGCCTTCCGGCTGCCGCGCGGGTACGTCGACGACGCGGGCACCGTCCACCGCGACGGCGTGATGCGCCTGGCGACGGCTCGCGACGAACTCGTACCGCTGCGCGACGACCGGGTCCGGGAGAACTCCGCGTACCTGTCCGTGGTCCTCATCTCCCGCGTCGTGACGCGGATCGGCGCGGTCGACGACATCCACCCGGGCGTCATCGAGGACCTGTTCGCCTCCGACCTCGCCTTCCTCCAGGACTTCTACCGGCGCATCAACGCCGAGGGCCACACCCGGGCCGCCGTCACCTGCCCGTCCTGCCAGGAGGAGTTCGCGGTGGACCTCGCCGGTGGGCGCCTGGGGGAATCGTGACGTACGCGGCCGACCGCCTGTACGAGGAGGTCGCGTACCTCGCCTACCACTTCCACTGGCCGCTCGATCAGCTCCTCGACATGGAGCACCAGGAACGTCTGAGGTTCGTCGCCCAAGTGGCCCGCCTCAACGGAGGATGAGGGGGAAGGGCACCGATGGGTCTGTTGTCCTGGCTGCGCGGAGGCGGCGACGGGGAACGTGCGCGCCGGCACGAGGCGGCGGCTCCGCCGTCGCCGGAACCGGCCGCCGCGTCCCGCGAGGACCGTTTCGACATCCCTGAACTCCCGCCGCTCCAGCGTACGTTGGCCCCGCCGGCGCTCGTCACCGACCCGACCGCCTTCGAGGCCGCCCTGCCGACCCGGCAGACGACCGCGTTCACGACGCCGCTGGGGCACGCCGTGAGCGCGGAGGCGCCGAGCGGGGTGGTGCACGGCGTCACCACCCCGGTCCGGGGCTTCCCGGCGCCGGAGCCGTCGGCCGTGACGGCGCAGCTGACGCGGCAGCCCGCGACGGAGCTTGCCGTGACCGCTGCGGCCGCTCCGGGTTCTCCGAGTGCGCCTTCGGCCGCTGCGGTACGGGCGGAGGGCGCGCCGGGCGCGCCGACGCCAGTCACATCGACGCTGGGCACGACGACGCCGGAGGCGGTGGCGCAGCGGTCGGATTCAGTGCCTCCCCCGGCTGCAGCGGCCTCTCCGGCCCCTACGCTCCCTCCGGTCACTCCGGTCACTCCGGTCACTCCGGTCACTCCGGTACTGGGGGAGAGTGCGCCGCCGTCGACGCTGCCGCCCGCGACCGTCGCACGCGAGCCGGAGGAGCCGGTCGCCCGGCCACCGCTGGCGCCGAGGTCCGTCGTCCAGCGGGCGGCGGAGAGCGCCCCGACGCCCGCGCCTCAGCCGTCCCTGACCTCCCCGTCGTCCCAGGCGCCGTCGACGCCGGTGCGGCCGGCGAGCCCGCAGCAGACGGCGGCTCCGGATCCGGTCGTCCAGCGCTCGGAGTCCGGTCCCGAACCGACTCCTGAGATCCGCACGGAGGCGGAGGCGCCGCTTCCCGAGGCACCTCCTGAGGCACCCCACGGCACCCCTCCCGAGTCGCCTTCCGAGGCCCCGCCCGGGGAAGAACCGCCGACGCGGAGCCTGCTGGGCGAGCGGGAGCCCCTCGTCGAGCCGCCCGTCGAGCCCTCCTCGGAGCCGTCCGCTCCGGAGGCCGGGACCTCCCCGATGCCACCGGTCCAGCGGTCCGCCGCGGGCACACCGAACCCGCCCCGCACGCCCTCCGTGCCCTCCGTGCCCTCCGTGCCCTCCCTACCGTCCGTTCAGCGCACTGCCGGACTGGGCGCACCCCTGCCCGCGCTCCCACCCACGGCTCGCGCCGAGGACGCGCGGACGGCACCCTTCGTGCAGCCGGTCCAACGGACGCCCGGGCTCGGCGCGCCCCTGCCCGCGCTGCCGCCCACGGCCCGCAGCGAGGCCGCCGCCCCGACGCCCTCGCCGGCCGAGGGCCCCGCGGCGGCAGCGGCTCCTGCTCCGGTCCCCGCCCCGCCGTCGCCGTCACCGTCGCCGTCACCGTCGCCGTCACCCGCGCCCTCGCCGCCGGTGCAGCGGACCGAGGCGCCACCTCCGGCCGAGGCCCCGCACGTCCAGGACGTCCAGGAAACCCAGGTCGTCGAGGTCCACCAGCCCTCCCCCGACCCCGTGGCCCCGCTCCTCGGCGAGCGCCCGCTGTCCCTCCGTACCGTCGAGAGCACTCCTCCGGCGGGCCCCGTCCAGCGGACCTCGACCGACACCCCGGCGCCCTCCCCGGCCGCGACGTCCGAGCCCACGCCCGTGCCCGTGCGCTGGGTGACCGGGCCCGAGACGGTCCAGCGCGCCACGCGACACCCGGTGACCCGGGCCGAACCCGGCGCCCCGCACGCACTCGTGCAACGGAGTACCGCGGCGCAGGCCGCACCGCCCCCCGCGCCTGCCGCCGCGCCGTCCTTCCTGCCGGGCTCCCGTGCGGCCGTGCCCGGTCATGGGTCGCTGCTCGACGCCGGTGCGGTCGCGGTGGCCGCCGGGGTCGCGCAGCGGATGGCCGACGGGAGTGTGGTGTTCACGCCGCCGTCCGCGGCTCCGCACGCCCCGTCGCTGCCGTTCGCGTCGCAGTCCTCCGCTCCGGCGCCCTTCGCGGCGGCGCCGGCGGCTGTCCCCTCGTACCCCGCCACCCCTGTCGTGCACCGCCTCCCCGTCCAGCGCGAGGTCACCGCCGAGGAGCCTCCGCCCCCGGAACCGGAGCCCGCTCCCCCGTCCGCTCCGGCGGAGCCCGCTCCCCCCTCCGCCACCTCGGCGACTGCGGCTCCGGCGGAAGCGTCCGCCCCCGGTCCGGGACCCGGCCACCAGCCGCAGTCCGCGCACCAGACCCCGCCCGTCACCGACGAGTTCGTCCGCGCCCTCTACCCTCCGCTCGCCCGCCTCCTCAAGGCCGATCTGCGCCTGGAGCGCGAGCGGGCCGGCTTTCTGATCGAGAAGAGGTGACGTCACGGTCATGACCACCCCCGACCGCGGCGACGACCCCGCCGTCAGCGTCTGCTTCGTCGTCACGATCGACGAGATCGAGCTCGGTTCCTTCAACACCTGTGAGGGGCTGGGCTGCGAGGTCGTCCTGGAGACGCGCGAGGAAGGCGGCAACAACGGCCATGTGTGGCAACTGCCCACGCGGCTCAAGTACTCGAACGTGAAGCTGTCCAGACCGCTGACCCGGGAGACCGAGAAGGTCGCCCGCTGGTTCGCGAGCATGACCACCGGTTTCACCCGCAAGACCGCGCACATCGAGGCCAGGACCGGGGACGGCCGGAAGGTCGCCCGGTGGGGTCTCCTCGAGGTGGTGCCGGTGCGCTGGACCGGTCCGTCCTTCTCGCCCGAGTCGCCGAAGGTGGCGATCGAGACGATCGAGATCGCCCACCACGGCTATGTGATGGAGGGCTGAGCACGATGAGCGCGCCCATCGCCTTCAGCGCGGCCGGCACCTCCGGCGTGGCCTCGGCCGGCCGGACGGCCGGCTCCGCCCGGCCGAAGCTGGAACACGCCTACCTGGAGCTGCGCACGCCGCCGACGGGCGGCGGGCTGACGCCGGGGGCGCCGTGCGGCCGGATCGAATTCCAGTTCAATCCCAAGGAGTTGAGCCTCACCAAGGCGGCCGCCTGGAAGCGGACTCCGGCGAAGGGCGCGAAGAGCGCGGGCCCGCCGGAGTACCAGGGCCCGCAGCCCAGCAAGTTGACGGTGGAGATGTTCTTCGACGCGGCCGACACCCAGGACACCCGGGTGGTGACGGCGGTGGAGCAGCTCTTCGCGTGCTGCGTGCCGACGAGCGAGAGCCGCCAGCAGCAGCGCTCCTCGCCGCCCTGGGTGGTGTTCCACTGGGGCGGGCTCACCGGCTTCCCCGGCTACGTCAGCCAGGTACAGGCGAAGTACACGCTGTTCACGACGTCCGGGGTGCCGATCCGGGCCGTCTGCCAGGTGACGATCGAGGAGATCAGCGGGGAGACGCCGGGGCAGAACCCGACCTCGGGCGCACTCGCGGCCCGCCGGACCCACCGGGTGGCGGCCGGGGACTCGCTGCCGTCCCTCGCGCAGCGGGAGTACGGCAATCCGGGGGCGTGGCGGGTGATCGCCGAGGCGAACGGGATCGACGATCCGCTGCGGCTCACGCCGGGGCGGCAGTTGCTGCTCCCGGCCCCCGACGAGCTGGGGCGCCTTACGGAGCGGGAACATCGCGACGAGTCGGGGAGGGAGCGCTGATGGCGGGGCAGGGGGTCGCGTCGGCGCTGGTGGTGGAGTTCGGGGGCACGGCGCTGCCCGCGCGGCTCGCGAACCAGCTCGTGGAGGGGTACGTCGACGACAGCCGGACGCTGCCGGACCTGTTCGTGCTGCGGTTCCGCGACCCGGACCGGACGCTGCTCAAGCAGGCGGGGATCGAGGTCGGCGCCGAAGCCCGCCTCTCCGCCCGTGGCGGGGGCGGCGGGGCGCCGCAGCCGCTGCTGACCGGGGTGGTGACGGCACTCGAACTGGAGCTGGACGATTCGGGCACGTTCACCGTCGTCCGCGGTCTCGACGAGACGTACCGGCTGCTGCGCGGGGTGCGGGTGGCCAGCTATCAGAACATGACGCTGTCCGACATCTGCGCCCAGGTGGCCCGGCGGGCCGGGCTGAAGACGGGCACGATGGACGTGGCCGGGCCGGTGCTCGACCACGTGGCCCAACCCAACGTCAGTGACTGGGAGTTCGTGCGCGCGCTCGCCGAGGAGGCGGGCGCCCAGGCCTATGTGCGGGAAGGGCAGCTGCACATCGTGAAGCCCACCGAGGCGACCGGTGCGCCCGACGCCTCCGCCCGCGCCGAGCGCGAGCCGCTGGTCCTGGAGCTGGGGGCGAACCTGTTGCGCTGCCGGGCGTCGGTCTCGGCCGCCGAGCAGGTGTCCGAGGTCGAGGTGCGCGGCTGGGACGTGACCGGCAAGCGGGCCCTGGTGGGGCGGGCGCCGGCGGGGAACTCGTCGACGCTGAAGGTCGGGGTGACGGCGGCGCAGGTGACGCAGCCGTTCGGGACCGCGCGGCACGTGGTCACGGACGGCGGGTACGGCACGCAGGAGCGGGTCGACCGGGCGGCGAAGGCGCTGGCGGAGCGGATCGCGGGCTCGTTCGCCGAGCTGGAGGCGGTGATCCGGGGGAACCCGGAGGTGCGGGCGGGGGCGGCGGTGGCGCTGAACGCGGTCGGGGCGCCGTTCGAGGGCCGGTACACCGTCACCTCCTCCCGGCACGTCTTCGATCCGCACCGCGGGTACGAGACCTGGCTGACGGTCTCCGGCCAGCAGGAACGGTCGCTGTTCGGGCTGACCGGTGGCGGCCCGGGCCGGACCTCGGGGACGGCGCCGGGGGCGGCCGGCCTGGTGAACGCGACCGTGACCGACACCCAGGATCCGGACGGCTCGGGCCGGGTGAAGGTGCGCTTCCCGTGGCTGTCGGACGAGTACGCGAGCGACTGGGCGCGTACGGCTCAGGCGGCCGGCACCAGCGGCGGCGAGCCGCTGATCCCGGAGGTCGGCGACGAGGTGGTGGTCGGCTTCGAGCACGGGCGGCTCGACCGTCCGTACGTCCTCGCCGGGCTCTACAACGGGAAGGACCGGCCGCAGCGGAGCAGCCCGGTGGACAAGACCTCGGGGGCCGTCGAGCGCAAGGCCCTGACCTCGCGCGAGGGCAACCGGCTCGAACTGCTCGACACGGCGAACGGCCCGAAGGGCGTGCGCCTGACGACCGGCGACGGCAAGCTCACCATCGACCTGGACCGTACGGGCACCACGATCGCCGTCAGCAGCGACGGCAGCGTGAAGATCACGGCGAAGGACAAGGTACAGGTGACGGCGAGCGGTGGCGTGACCCTCGACGCCGAGCACGGCGCGGTCGAGCTCAAGGGCGACAGCGTGTCCCTGACGGCCCGGTCGGGTGGCGTGAAGGTCGACGGCGGGCAGGGCAAGGTCGAGGTGTCGTCGGCGGGGGCGGTGGATGTGCACGGAATGTCGGTGTCCGTCGACGGAACTCAGCGCACCGAGGTGAAGGGCGGGATGTCGCTCTCCCTCAACGCCGCTCTGGTGAAGATCAATTGACGTTCCATCGGATCAGCTCCATCGATCGGTTCCATCCGATCAGTTCCTTCAGATCCGCTCCATCGCATCCGCACCAGCGGATCATTTCGTTCTCGGACACAGGGAGTGAGCACGGTCATGGCACCAGCGCCCGCCGCACGGGTCGGCGACCCCACCGGTCATCCCGGGGTGATCGGCCCGCCCGGCGTGCCGACCGTCCTGATCGGCGGCGCCCCCGCCGCCACGGTCGGCACCCCGCACGTGTGTTCCTTCCCCAGCCCGCCCCCGCACCCGCCGTCGGCGATCGCCGGTCCCGGCAGCACCAGTGTGCTGATCGGCGGCGCCCCGGCGGCCCGGGTCGGCGACCTGGCGGCCTGCGGCGCGCCGGTGGTGTCCGGGTGCCCGACGGTCGTCATCGGCGGCTGAGGAATCGGTAGAGACGCGGAAGACGCGAGAGAGCGGGGAGCGTGGCATGGGACAGGAGTTCGTCGGCGCGGGCTGGGCGTTTCCGCCGCGCACCGACGCGACAGGCTCGATCGCCCTCGTACGGGGTGAGCGCGAGCTGGAGGAGTCGATCCGGCTGATCCTGGCGACCTCGCCCGGGGAGCGGCCGATGCGGCCCGAGTTCGGCTGCGCCGTCAACGACTACGTGTTCGCGCCGGCCGACGCCGGGACGGCCGGGCAGCTCGCCTACGAGGTGCGGCTCGCCCTGGAGCGGTGGGAGCCGCGGATCGAGGTGACCGAGGTGGCGGTGCGCTTCGACGAGGCCGACAACGGCGTGCTCTACATCGACATCGGCTACACGGTGCGGGGCGCCAACGATCCCCGCAACCTCGTCTTCCCGTTCTATGTGATCCCGGAGGAGGACCACGGATGACGCTGCCCAGCCCGAACCTGGACGACCGGCGCTTCCAGGGCCTGGTGGACGAGGCCAAGCGGTACGTCCAGCGGCGCTGCCCGGAGTGGACCGACCACAACGTGTCGGATCCCGGGGTGACGCTGATCGAGGCGTTCGCGACCATGGTCGACCAGCTCGTCTACCGGGTGAACCGGGTGCCGGAGAAGAGCTATCTGACCTTCCTCGACCTGATCGGGGTGCGGCTGCACCCGCCGACGGCCGCCGGCACGGACGTGACGTTCCGGCTCTCGGCGCCGCAGCCGGAGCCGGTGTTCGTCCGGGCCGGTACGGAGGTGGCGACGGTCCGCACGGAGACCGAGGCGGCGGTCGTCTTCACCACCACCCGGGACCTGACGATCGTGCCGTGCGCGTACGCGGCGCTCGCGACCTGGCCGGCGGCCGCGACGGGGGGCGCCGCCGGGGCCGTGGATCCGCGTCAGGCCGGGGCGGGCGACCGTACGGCCGTGGACCGCACCGAGGAGCTGGCGCTCGGCCGCGAGGTGCCCTGCTTCTCGCCCTCCCCCGTCCCCGGCGACGCGCTGTACGTGGGCCTGTCGGCGGCCGTCCCGGCCGGCGTCGTGGTGCTGCGGCTCGACTGCTCCGTGCACGGCGTGGGCGTCGACCCGCTGCGGCCGCCGCTGGTGTGGGAGGCGTGGGACGGGCGGCGCTGGGCGGCCTGTGAGGTGGAGAAGGACGACACGGGCGGCTTCAACAAGGCCGGCGAGCTGATCCTGCACCTGCCCGCGACGCACAGTCCGGCGAGCGTCGTCCGGCGCGGCGGCGGCTGGCTGCGCTGCCGGCTCGTCGAGGCGGCGCCGGACCAGCCGACGTACGTGGCGCCGCCGGTGGTCCGGGGCATCACCGCCTTCACCATCGGGGCGACGGTCGCCGCCGAGCACGCGGAGCGGATCACCGACGAGGTCCTGGGCACGGCGGAGGGGGTGGCGGGCCAGTCGTTCGCGGTCGCCCAACCGCCTGTCGTCCCCGGCGAGTTCGCCCTGGAGGTCACCCCGCCCGCGACGCTCGACGCGAGCGACGCGCCCGCCGAGCCGTGGACGCGGGTCGACGACTTCGCCCACTCCGGCCCGGACGACCGCCACTTCACGCTCGACGAGGGCACGGGACGCGTCGAGTTCGGACCCGCGGTGCGCGAACGGGACGGCTCCGTACGGCACTTCGGTGCCGTACCGGCCAAGGGCGCGTTGGTACAGGTCCGTTCGTACCGCACGGGCGGCGGAGTGCGGGGCAACGTGGCCCGCTCCACGCTGCGCGTGCTGCGCGGCACGGTCCCGCTGGTGGCGCGCGTGGAGAACCGGCGTCCGGCGGTCGGCGGCGTCGACGGCGAGAGCGTGGAGAGCGCCCGGGCCAGGGGCCCGCTGACCCTCCGGACGCTCCAGCGAGCCGTCGTGCCGAGGGATTACGAGCTCCTCGCCCGCGAGGTCGCGCCGGACGCGGCCCGGGTGCACTGCGTCCCCGAGGACGGCGAGGCCGGGGTGCGGCTGCTGCTCGTGCCGGCGGGGCGCGGCGACGCGCACGGCCGGATCGCGTTCGACGAGCTGATCCCGCCGCCGAACACCCTGGAACGCATCGCGCAGCACCTGGACGCCCGCCGGCCCATCGGGGCGCGCCTGGCCGTCGAGCCGCCGTACTACCAGGGCGTCACCTTCGTCGCGACCGTGCAGGCGGGCCGCGGCGCCGCCGCCGAGCGGGTCCGGGAGGCGGCCCTGACGGCGCTCAACGGCTACTTCAACCCGCTGACCGGAGGACCGTCCGGCGAGGGCTGGCCGTTCGGGCGGCCGGTGCAGACGGGCGAGGCGTACGCGGTGCTCCAGCGGGTCCCGGGCGTCGACCTGGTCGACGACGTACGGCTCTACCGCGCCGACCCGCTGACCGGGCAGCGCACCGAGGTGCCCGACGGGCGGATCGCGCTCGACCGGCACGCCCTCGTCTTCTCGTACGAGCACCAGCTGAGAGTCCGGGAGGTCTGAACCGCCGTGCGCACCGCCGTCCCCGGGCTGCCGAGCCCGCACCCGCTGATCGACCTGCTGCCCGCGGTCTACCTGGAGCACGACTTCCTGGCCCGGTTCCTGGCGGCGCTCGACGACGTCCTCGCCCCGGTCCTCCTCAGCCTCGACAACCTGCCCGCGCACCTCGACCCGCGCACCGCGCCGGAGGACTTCCTGGAGTGGCTGGCGGCCTGGGTCGCCGTCGAACCCGACCCGCACTCCGCCCCGGTGGAGCAGCGGCGGGCGGCGGTACGGGGCGCGGTGGCCCGGCACCGGGCGCGCGGGACGCTGCCCGGGCTCGCGGAGGCGCTGCGGCTGCGGACGGGCGGCGTTGAACCGGAGATCACCGAGAGCGGCGGCACGGTCTGGTCCACCACCCCCGGCACGGCCCTGCCGGGCGACCCGCGGCCCTGGGTGACGGTCCGGCTGGCCGTGCCGGACCAGGGGCCGGTGAACCGGGCGCGCCTGGAGGAGCTGATCCGGGCCGAGATCCCGGCGCACGTGGGGTTCACGCTGGAGCTGCTGCCCGGGGGTGCGCGATGAGCGGGATGGTGTGCCCGACGTGCGGGCAGCGGAACGCGGCGGGGACGCCGTTCTGTTCGTCGTGCGGGGCGTTCCTGAACTGGGACGGGGAGGAGGCGGCGCGGCCCGGGCCCGCGCCGCCGGAGCCCGTACGGCACACGCCGGAGCCCGTGCACCGGGCACCCGCGCCGCCGCCGCCCGCCGTTCCCCCGCCTCCGCCCGTGCCGCCGCGCGCGGAGGCTCCGCCGGCCGTGGCCCCTCCGGTCGCGAATCCTCCCGCCGTGCCCTCTCCGGCCGAGGCCGGGCTGCGGCGCCCCGGGGAGGAGACCGGGGCCGATGTGCCGGGTCCGCCGCCGGAACCGGAGCGCCGGCCCGATCCCGTACCGCCTCCGGCCGCGACCGTACGGTGTCCCAACTGCGGCACCGAGAACGAGGCCGGCCGCACCCTGTGCGCCCGGTGCGCGCTGCTCCTGGACCCGGGTCCGCCGCCCGCGGCCCGGCCGCCGTGGTGGCGCA
Source organism: Streptomyces sp. NPDC004327 (assembly GCF_042873935.1). NCBI lineage: Bacteria > Bacillati > Actinomycetota > Actinomycetes > Kitasatosporales > Streptomycetaceae > Streptomyces > Streptomyces sp. NPDC004327. The sequence goes on from NZ_JBIAME010000005.1 coordinate 366,914, forward strand.
GGCTGCTGCGCCGCCGACGCCGGCAGGCACCGGTCGCGGGGACCCGCCCTCGCCCGGCCTGGCGCCGGCCGAGGGTCGCGCTGCCGCTGACGCTGCTCGTCATAGCCTGCGCCGTCTGGTTCGGGCTGCCGCAGGTCCGAGGCCTGCTCGGGCTCGCGCGCGACGAGACGGGCACGCCCGAGTCGCTGCCGCCCGCGGCCGTCCGGGCGTCCAGCGCACTGAAGGGCCATCCGGCGGGGGCGGCCTTCGACGGCTTCAACAACCGCTACTGGGCACCGGCGGACCCCGGGGCCACCCTGGAGGCGGAGTTCGATGCGCCGGGGGTCAAGGTGACGAAGCTGCTGGTGTTCGGCGGCGCCTCGGCGAAGAAGGACGAGTTCCTGACCCAGGCCCGCCCGGCCCGGCTGCGCGTGGAGGTGATCACGGCGGACGGCGGCACGTCGACGCACGAGGTGACGCTCAGCGACCAGCCGGGCCAGCAGACCTTCGACCTGCGCGGCTCACGGGTCACGAAGGTGCGGATCACACCGGAAAGCTGGTACGGGACAGGGCACGGGCACCAACTGGCGGTGGCCGAGGTCGAGTTCTTCGGCCACCGCGGCTGAGGGGACCGGGCTTGGGGGGCGGCCGCGGACGGGAGTCCAGGGCCGCTGAACGGGCTCGGGGCGGCTGCGGGCCGGAGCCCTGGGCTCCTGACCGGACTCGGGGGCGGCCGCGGACCGGACTCGGGGGCGGCCACGCGCCGGACCCGGAGGCGGCCGCCGACCGGACCACGGGCCCGCGAACCGGACATCGGACTCCGGCACGGCCACGGACCGGACATCGGACTCCGGCACAGCCACGGACCGCGGTACGGCCACGGACCGGACTCCAGGCACGGCCACGGACCGCGGTACGGCCACGGACCGGACTCCGGTACGGACGCGGACCGGACTCCGGGCCCGCGGCCGGGCCCGCGGACCTAGGTCCGCGCGGCCGCGGATCCGGGCCCGCGGCCCGATGCGCCGGCACCGCGCCCCGGCCTACCGTCGCCTTCCATGACGACTGGTACGGACACCACCGGAACCCTCGACGAAGCCCTCCAGCGACTCCACGCCCACGGCCCCGAGCGGCTCGGCCGGCTCACGAACCACGCGCCGATGGCCGTCGAGGCGCTCGCCTCGCACGGGCAGGCGCGGGCGGTGCACCGCTGGCTGGACCGGTACGCGCCGAGGCTGGAGGACTTCCCTGCCGCCGTCGCGCCGGTGACGGCCGCCGACTGGCGGGAGGCGCTGGGCGATCCGCGCCGCGCCGCCGACTGGATCGCGCACTTCGGGCGCGAACTCGAAGGCCGGCCCTGGCGTGCCGTGCTCGCCGAGTGGTGGCCGCGGCTGCTGCCCGGCATGTACGGCGGCTCGACGCATCCGGTGATCCGCGTCGGGCACGCCGTGCGCACCCTGCTCGGCGGCGAGCCGTCCGGGCCCGGCGGCCCCCGCCTCGCCGAACTCGCCCACGGCCTCGGTTACTGGGCCGCCCGCCACCGCCCCGTCACCGGCGTCACCCCGCTCCCCGGCGCCGTCCGCGCGGCCGACGCCCTGGACGCCGTGCCGCTCCTCGCCGAGCAGACGGGCGGTTTCCCCGACCGCCTCGCCCGCGTCACCGGCCTGCCGGTGTGGGCGCCGTCGGTGGCCGACCCGGACGCGGCCCACGCGCGCCTCACCGAACTCGTCCGGGCGGCGACCCACCGCTACGCCACCCACGGCCACGGCGAGGAGACGATGCTGGTCCACGCGGCCACGGCCCCGAACGCCGTCCTCCGTACCCTCCCCGCCCTCCCCCGCGCGCTGTGGGCCCCGAGCCTCGCCGCCGCCTGGACGGCCTCCGCCGCGGTCACCGCCATGTACGCCCCCGCCACTCCCGTCACTCCCGCACCAGCCGGCTCCCTCGCTCCCGAGGAGGTCTTCGCCCGCGCCCTCGCCCACGGCGACGAACACGTCATCAAACTCACGGACACGGCCCTCGACGTCGGCGACGCCCCCGCCCTCGCGGCGGCCCTGCGCGCCATCGAGCTCAGCGAGCCGATGGGCTAGCCGGACCAATGGCCGCCGGCCGCGCCGCATAGCCGGCTCCGTAGCGGGCAGCCGCCTATGAGGCACCCTCCTCGTGCCTGCCGTCGTCCAGGATCGCGCCGTGCGCGCCTTCGGCCGACGATGGTGATACTCGCCGGCGGACGCGGAGCACGCGGAGGCACGCCAAGGGACGAAGGGAGGCGCGGTCCATGACTGCCATGGCCTACGACGGCTACGCGGGGCGGCTCGCCGTGCGGGTGCTCGATCCGCCTTGGGGCGAGAGCGGGCCGGACGGGCGGACGGTGGTGCTGGCGCTGACGGGGGAGCTGGACCATGACACCGCGGCCCCGCTGAAGGAGGCGCTGGCCGGGCAGGGCGGGGCCGGGCGGCGGGTGGTGGTGGACTGCGCGGGGCTGCGGTTCTGCGACTCGACCGGGCTGAACGTGCTGCTGCAGGCCCGGCTGCGGCTGCTGGACGGGGGCGGGCGGCTCGATCTGGCCGGGCTCGGCCCGCCGGTGGACCGGATGTTCGAGATCACCGGGGCGCGGTCGGTGTTCCGGGTGTACGAGAGCACCGCCGCAGCGCTCGCCGACGCAGCGCCCCCGGCGGCGGAGGGGTCATGACGACGCCACGGCCCGCCGACGACCCCGCCGAGGACCAGGTCAGACGGCTGGTCCTGGAAAGTGCGCGCGGGGCGGTGACGCGGTGCCGGGACTTCACGGCGGCGGCGCTCGCCGAGTGGGGCTGGCTGCCGGCGGCGACGCCGGAGGGGCGCGAGCGGGCGGAGGACGTGCTGCTGCTGGTGTCGGAGGTGGTGACCAACGCGTGTCTGCACGCGGGCGGGCCCGAGGAGCTGGTGCTGCGGCACTGGGGCGGGCGCTCGGGTGCCGGGGGGCTGCTACGGGTGGAGGTGTCCGATCCGAGCCCGGCGCACCCCCGCGCGCACGGCCCGCGCTCCCCGTCGCAGCCGGGCGGCCACGGGCTGATGGTGCTCGACCGGCTGGCCGGTGCCTGGGGCTGGGTGGACAAGGCGGACGGGGCGCCGGGGAAGGTGGTGTGGCTGGAGGTCAGCCGCCCGACCCCGCAGCGGCCCGGGCCGGGGTCCGGGCGGCGATTCGGGCCGGGCTACGGACCGCCGTACGGACCGCCGGACGGTCGTCGAGGAGTCCCGTCCTGAGTTCGCCGAGGATCCGGGCGAGCAGCCGCGAGACGAGTGCGGCGCGGGTGGGGCGGTGACCGAGGCGCCGTTCGAGCCGGCCGGCGGACCTGGAGAGGCCGATGCGGAGTTCCCGGAGCCGGCCTGGCACCCGTACGGCCCAGCCGGTGTCCCGGAAGAACCGTGTCACCTCGCCGACGACCGCCGGCAGCGCGAACGCCGAGAACGCGGACGTACACGTGCTCGGACGTGCCCGCGGTGGGCGGCGACGGCTCCCGCAGGCCCCCGCCTCGGGCCGGTCCTAGAGTGGACGAGGAGGAGGGCGCCCCTCCCGTTACGAGGTCCTCTATGACAGAGCGCACGCCACCTCCCGGCGAGGACGCGCTGCGGCGGCTGCTCGCCGGGCTCACCGCCGTACGGGACGGCGACCTGTCCGTCCGGCTCCCGGAGGGCCCCGGCGGGCTCCCGGCCGAGATCGCGACCGTCTACAACGACATGGTCGACCGGCTGTCGCTGCTCACCTCCGAGGTCACCCGGGTGGCCGGCGAGGTCGGCGGGCAGGGCCTGCTGGGCGGGCGGGTGCACGAGCCGCGGGCGCGCGGCGTGTGGCAGGAGCTCACCACCGGCGTGAACACGATGGCGGACAACCTGACCTCGCAGGTGCGCTCGATCGCCCAGGTCGCCACCGCCGTCGCCCGCGGCGACCTCACGCAGAAGATCCGGGTGGACGCGCGCGGCGAGATCCTGGAGCTGAAGGAGACCATCAACACGATGGTCGACCGGCTGTCGTCCTTCGCCGAGGAGGTCACCCGGGTGGCCCGCGAGGTCGGCACCGAGGGCAAGCTCGGCGGGCAGGCGCGGGTGCGCGGGGTGTCGGGCACCTGGAAGGACCTCACCGACAACGTGAACTCGATGGCGGACAACCTGACCAACCAGGTCCGCAACATCGCCCAGGTCACCACCTCGGTCGCCCAGGGCGACCTGACCAGCCGGATCGACGTGGCGGCGCGCGGCGAGATCCTGGAGCTCAAAACCACCATCAACACGATGGTCGACCAGCTGTCGTCGTTCGCGGCCGAGGTGACCCGGGTGGCCCGCGAGGTCGGCACCGAGGGCAAGCTCGGCGGGCAGGCGGAGGTGGAGGGCGTCTCCGGCACCTGGATGCGCCTCACCGAGAACGTCAACGAGCTCGCCGGGAACCTGACCCGCCAGGTGCGGGCCATCGCCGAGGTGACCAGCGCGGTCGCCGAGGGCGACCTGACCCGTTCGATCGCCGTCGAGGCGCCCGGCGAGGTCGGCGAGCTGCGCGACAACATCAACGCCATGGTGGAGTCGCTGCGCGCGACGACCCGGTCCAACGAGGAGCAGGACTGGCTCCAGACCAACCTCGCCCGGATCACCGCGCTGCTGCAGGGCACCCGCGGGCTCGACGAGATCGCCGAGCTGATCATGGCGGAGGTGCCGCCGCTGGTCTCGGCGCAGTACGGCGCGTTCTTCGTCGTGGAGGAGGGCCGGGAGGGCGGGGACGGCATGGACGGCGCGGAGGCCGGAGACGGCGGGGAAGGCGGGGAGGCCGGGGAGGGACACAGGGAGGCACCGGGTCCGGTGCTCGCCCTGGCCGCCTCGTACGGGCTGCCGGTCGCCGACACGGTCACCGAGGCGGTCACCGCCCCGCACGGCCGTCCGCGCCGCTTCCGGCTCGGCGAGGGGCTGGTCGGGCAGGCCGCGCGGGACCGGCGCACGCTGCTCGTCGACCCGGTGCCCGAGGGGTACGCGACGGTGTCCTCGGCCGTCGGGGACGCCGAGCCGGCCGCGCTCGTCGTGCTGCCGATCGTGGTCGAGGACCAGCTGCTCGGCGCCGTCGAACTCGCCTCCCTGCGGCCCTTCGGCGCGCTCCAGCGCGACTTCCTCGACCGCTTCGTGGCGAGCGCAGGGGCGGTGCTCAGCTCTCTGGTGGCCAATCTGCGCACCGACGAGCTGCTCGCCCAGTCCCGCAGCCTCGCCGACGAACTGCGCTCCCGCACCCTGGAGTTGCAGGCCAGGCAGCAGGAACTCCAGCGTTCGAACGCCGAGTTGCAGGAGCAGGCCGCGCTGCTCGCCGAGCGGAACAAGGACATCGAGTCGAAGAACCGGGTCATCGAGCAGGCCCGGCAGGAACTGGAGGCGCGTGCCCAGCAGTTGTCGCGCGCCTCGATGTACAAGTCCGAGTTCCTCGCCAACATGAGCCACGAGCTGCGCACCCCGCTCAACAGCCTGCTGATCCTGGCCCGGCTGCTCTCCCAGAACCCGGAGGGGAACCTGACGGAGAAGCAGGTCGACTACGCGGAGGTCATCCACTCGGCCGGTTCCGACCTGCTCCAGCTGATCAACGACATCCTGGACCTGTCGAAGGTGGAGGCGGGCAAGATGGAGGTGCGGCGCGAGCCGTTCGCGCTGGCGCAGCTCCTGGAGTACCTGGAGACGACGTTCGGGCCCGTCGCCGACGAACGCGGCCTCGAATTCACGGTGACCGTGGCCCCCGACGTACCGGCCCATCTGACCACCGACGAGGCCCGGCTGCGGCAGGTGCTGCGCAACCTGCTGTCCAACGCGCTGAAGTTCACCGAGCGGGGCCGGGTCGCGCTCACCGTCGGGCACACCCCGCCGGACGAGATCCCCGCGGCGCTGCGGGACGCCGCGCTGCGCGAAGGGCGGCCGGTGCTCGCGTTCCGGGTCGCTGACACCGGGGTCGGCATCCCGCCGGACCGGCTGCGGCACATCTTCGACGCGTTCCAGCAGGGCGACGGGACGACCGCGCGCGAATACGGCGGGACCGGGCTCGGCCTGTCCATCAGCCGCGAGGTCGCGACGCTGCTCGGCGGCACGATCGAGGTGGAGAGCACCCAGGGCGAGGGCAGCCGCTTCACCTTCCACCTGCCGGAGCGGGCGGCGGCCCCGGGCGCGGAGGCGGAGCCGGAGACGGGCTCGGGCGCCGTCGCCGACGCGCCGGCGACGGCGCCCGAGCCCGCCCCGGGCCGCCCCGGCGGCGCCACCGTCCTCGTCGTCGACGACGACACCCGCAACGTCTTCGCGCTCACCCAGGTCCTGGAGGCGCACGGCCTGCGGGTGCTGACCGCCGACAGCGGCCCGCGGGCCATCGAGCTGCTCGCCGAGGCCCGGGAGGACGTCCGGCTGGTCCTGATGGACGTGATGATGGCCGGCATGGACGGCTACCAGGCCATCGAGGAGATCCGGCGGCTGCCCGGCCGCGCCGCGCTGCCGGTGATCGTGGTGACGGCGAAGGCGATGCCGGGCGACCGGGCGCGGGCCCTGGAGGCGGGCGCGGACGACTACCTCGCGAAACCGGTGGACGAGACGGAGCTGATGGTCAAGATCCGTCAGCGTCTGTGGAGTTGACCGGCTCTGCCCCGGGTCCCTGGTCTTCCCCCTTGGGCTTCTCGCCCGGCCGGCCGGGCTTCTCGTCCGGGCGGCGCACCCGGACGGCGACGATGCTGGTGTCGTCGTCGGTGTCGCCCATCGCCGTGCCGAGCAGCCCGTCCACGAGCAGCTCCAGGTTCCCGGCGGACGCCAGCCGTCCGGCGGTCGTGACCAGCCGGCCGAGCCCGGCCGCGAGGCCGTCGTGGCGGCGCTCGACCAGGCCGTCGGTGTAGAGCAGCAGGGTGTCGCCGGGGCGCAGGGCGGTGCGGCGTTCCTCGTACGCGTACGAGGGCACCGCGCCGAGCAGGATGTCCTGCGGCGGTTCGAGCAGCCGGGCCCGGCCGCCGCGGAGCAGGAGCAGCGGCAGATGGCCGGCGCTGGACCAGACGAGTTCGCCGTCGTCGGGGTCGTACAGCGCGCACACCGCCGTCGCGGTCGAGCCGGCTCCGGTGCGCAGCGTGACCTCGTTGAGCCAGCCCATCAGCTGTCCGGGCGGGCGGCCCGTGAAGGCGAGGGCGCGCTGGGCGTTGCGCAGGGCGACCATGCCGGTGACGGAGTCGATGCCGTGCCCGGCGATGTCGCCGACCGCGACGAGGACCTTGCCGGTGGGCAGCGGCAGCACGTCGTACCAGTCGCCGCCGACCTGGTACTCCTCCGCGGCCGGCCGGTAGCGGGCGGCGACCGTCAGGCCGCCGGGCAGCTCGCGCAGGGCCGTGACCTCGGGCACGATCGCCTGCTGGAGCTGGAGGGCCAGCTGGTGGCGCAGTTCCGCCTGGTCGCGGACGGCGGTGAGGTGGTCGAAGGTCGCGGTGAGCGCGAGCTCGGCGCGGCGGGTCGCCGAGACGTCCTGGTAGACACCGACGAAGCCGGTGACCGTGTCGCCTTCGAGCAGCGGCTCCGCCGCCACCCGCACATGCCGCACCGAACCGTCCGGCAGCACGATCCGCAGCACGGTCTGGGCGCCGGAGCGGCGGTCGGTGAGGGTGTGCAGGAGCGCCGTGAGCGCGTCGCCGTCCTCGCGGTGGACCCGGCCGCGCAGCGCGAGCAGCGGCAGCGGCGCCTCGTCGCGCGGCATGCCGAAGATGCCGTACGCCTGCTCCGACCACACCGTCTCGCCGCCCGTCAGGCTGTCCTGGAACGCCGCGACGCTCTGCAGCCGGGCCACCGCCCGGCCCGTCGCGATCCCCGGATCGCCGTCCGTGTGCCACACCACGACCGCCCGCTCCGGCCCCGCCGGCACCACCCGCACGTCAAGGAGCGGGCCCGGCGGGCCGGCCGCGCGGCCGGTCGGCAGATGCGCGGCGTGCTGCGGGTGCCGGGTGCGGCGGGCGCGCTGCACGAGCCGGCCCAGCTCGCCGTGCGCGTGCGGGAACAGCCGTACCAGCGAGCGGTCGTCCGCCGGCACCGCCCCGCCGACCGCCGTGGCCACCGCCTCGTTGACGTGCTCCGCCAGGAGCGCCCCGGTCGTCGGATCGGCCCGCACGAGCATTCCCGGATGCGCGAGCGCATCCAGTACGTCGACGAGCACCGGCGCCCCGGCCCCGACGTCCTCCGGCCGGTCCAGCACCGCCACCGCCACCTCCATCAGCCCGCTCACCGCCCGCCGCAGCCCCGGATCGAATGCGACCGGACCGGGCCATCCGACCAGCGCCACCCCGACGGTCGCCGCGCGCCGGCGCAGCGGCAGGACGGCCCGGGCGGTGCCCGGACGCGGGGCCGGATCACGGGCCTCGGGCCCTTCCTCCAGCCACACCGGGGCGCCGTCGGCGAGGGCCGCGCGGAAGGGCTCGGGCGCGGCCGGCGGGATCCACTGCCACGCCGTGGCCTCCGCCGCGCCGACCCCCGCGTGCCCGACGAGCCGCATCCCTCCGGCCTCGGTGCCGCGCCACAGCCACAGGCTGTCGGCGCCGAGCGGGGCGAGGCCGGTCACCAGCAGGGTGCGGGCCGCGTCCCGCGCATCGTCGGCGACCTCGGCGGCAGCGGCGGTACGGCGCAGCCGGCGGGCGAGCGCGGGCGGGGCCTCGACCGGCGCGACGCGCGGGTCGCCGGGGCCCGCGACCCCGTTGACGACGTCCGCCGCGAGGTCCTCCACGGACAGCCCGGTCGCGTGCGCGAGTGCGGTCAGGTGCTCGCCCGCGTCCACCGTGGACAGCCCCAGCTGGGCCGCGAGGATTCCGGTCGCCAGATCGGTCAGATGCCGTCGTGCGGCCTCGGCCCGCAGCCGCCGGTTCTCGGCGGCCAGACCGGCGAAGACCTCGGCGGAACCGGTCACCACGACCTCCGGACGCGCGCGCGTGCCCCTTAGCAGTCTACGGGCGGGGCGGCGGCGGGGGGCGGTGACGGCGGCGGGGCGGTCCGCCCCCGGGTGGGCCGTCGCCCACCTTCGCGTCGGGCCTCCACGGCCCCCGGCTCCCTCCGCGGCCGGCGGCCGCGAATCGGCTACGCCGCTCCGACCAGCGCCCACGCCGTGTACCCGCCCAGCAGGTCCGAGACGTCCGCGAAGCCGTGGTGGCGCAGCAGGCTGCTGCCGATCGCGGAGCGGTGGCCGCCGGCGCAGTGCACGACGAGCGGGCGGTCGGTGGGCAGTTCGGCCCGTCGGGCGGGCAGCTCGGCCAGCGGGATGTGCAGCGCCTCGGCGATGAAGCCGTTGGCCTCGCGCTCGCCCTCGGTGCGGACGTCGACGACCAGCGGCGGGTTGTCGCCGGTCAGTGCGGCGCCGAGCTGGGCGACGGTGAGGCGGCTGGCCGGGGTGACCTGGTCGGCGAGGGCGACGAGGGCGTCGTCGGGGCCGAGGAGGTAGCCGGCGACGCGGTCGAAGCCGATCCGGGCGAGGCGGGTGACGATCTCGTCCTCGCGGTTCTGCGGGGCGACGACGACCAGCTCGGCGGCCGGGTCGAGGACGGTGCCGGCCTGTTCGGCGAAGCGGCCGTCGGCGGGCACGTTGACGGCGCCGCGGAAGTGTCCGGCGGCGAACTCCTGCGGGTCGCGGGCGTCGACCACGACCGCGCCGCTCTCCCGCAGGGCGGCGAAGTCCGCGATCCGCAGCGGGCGCGGGCCGGCGCCGCCGTCGTAGCGGGCGCGGTCCTTGCGGTTGAGTTCGGCGTCGTACGCGAAGTAGCCGGGCGCGGCGGACTGGCCGGCGGTGACGATCGCGACGAAGTCCTCGCGGCTCATGGGCGCGCAGGCGTAGTTGGTGGCGCGCTGCTCGCCGATCGTGGACTGCTTCTCCGTCGACAGGTTCTTGCCGCAGGCGGATCCGGCGCCGTGCGCGGGGAAGACCCGGACCGCGTCGGGCAGGCCCATGAGCTTGCGCTGGACGCTGTCGTGGAGCATCGCGCCGAGCTCCTCGGCGGTGACGCCGGAGGAGGCGAGCAGGTCGGGTCGGCCGACGTCGCCGATGAAGAGGGCGTCGCCGGTGAGCACGCCGTACGGGACGGGGTCGGCGGCGTGCTCGTACACGAGGACGCTGACGGACTCCGGGGTGTGGCCGGGGGTCTCCATGATCTCCAGCACGACGTCGCCGAGCGCGATGCGCTCGCCCTCCGCGAGCTTGCGGATGGGGTACTCGGTCTCGGCGCGGCGGCCGTAGCCGATCCAGGCGCCGGTCTCGTCGGCCATCTCCAGGTGCCCGGCGACGAAGTCGGCGTGGAAGTGGGTGTTGATCACGCCGACGACGGTGAAGCCGTGGGCGCGGGCGTCGGCGAGGTACTCGGAGACGTCCCGGCGGGGGTCGACGACCACGGCCTGACCGGTGGTCTCGTCCGCGATCATGTACGACGCCTGGGAGAGACAGTCGAGGTAGTACTGGCTGAAGAACACGGCGGATCTCCGTTGTGTAGGGGTCGCGTAGGCCCGAGAGGACGACTCTTCATACCCCCCTGGGTATCTGACCTCGACCGTAGCTCCGCCCTCCCGTCGCCGTCAAATACCCCTAGGGGTATCCAGAGCCCTCCGGGCCGTCACCCCTCCGCCACCGGGAGGTCCGCGAGCCGCCACTCGAGCATCCCGTCGTTGAGCCGCACGGCCCGGCGCCCTCGCTCGCCCAGGAGCCGTACGGCGTCGTACGCGAGCACGCAGTACTCGCCGCGGCAGTACACGACGATCTCGCGGTCGTCGGTCAACTCGTCGACACGGCCCGGCAGTTCACCGACCGGGATCGACAGGGCGCCCGGGATGTGCCCGGCCAGGTACTCCTCGGCCGGACGCACGTCCAGGACGACGATCTCGCCGGCCTCGGCCCGCGCGATCAGCTCCTCGCGGCCGACCTCGACGGCTTCGTCCCCGGCACCCTCGCCCCCGCCACCCAGATAGGCGTCGCGGGCGGCCGCGACGGAGGCCCGATGGGTCTCGGCCACCTTGCGCAGCAGCGCGAACAGCCGGGCGACGTCGTCTCCGGCGAGGCGGTAGTGGATGCGGACGCCCTCGCGGCGGGTGGTGACGAAGCCGGCCTGCTTGAGGGTCTGCAGATGGGCCGAGGCGGTCGTCAGATTGAGCCCGGACGCCTTGGCGAGGGCGTCGACGGTGCGTTCGCCCTGGGCGAGCAGATCGAGCAGTTCCAGGCGCTTTCCGCTGGCCAGCGCCTTGCCGCTGACGGCGAAGGCTTCGTACAGGTCAGCCTTCGGGTTGGCCTTCTCGTTCTCCGGCATGCAATCCTCCATAAATCCATGGAATATTGTAGATGAGAGGTTCGACGATGGAACAGGTCCGTTTGGGGCTGCGCGAGAACCGGGCGCAGTTCGCGCTGCTGGTGATCGTCACAGCGGCGGTGGGCGGGCTGGTCGGCCTGGAGCGGACCACGGTTCCGCTCATCGGGACCGAGGTCTTCGGGCTCCGCAGCGATCTCGCCGTCTTCTCGTTCATCATCGCGTTCGGCGTCACCAAGGCCCTGACCAATCTGGCCGCCGGGGCCCTGACCGCACGGTTCCGCCGCCGGCAGCTGCTGCTCACGGGCTGGCTGATCGGCGTCCCGGTGCCCTTCGTGCTCGCGTACGCGCCGTCCTGGGGCTGGATCGTGGCGGCGAACGTGCTGCTCGGCGCCAACCAGGGGCTGACCTGGTCGATGACCGTCAATATGAAGATCGACCTGGTCGGCCCGGCCCGCCGGGGCCTGGCCACCGGGCTCAACGAGGCCGCCGGATACGCGGCCCTCGGCGCCACCGCCCTGCTCACCGGCTACCTCGCCACCGTCTACGGGCTGCGGCCCGTGCCCGAGCTCATCGGCGTCGTCTTCGTGGCCGCCGGGCTCGGCCTCTCCCTGGTCGTCCGGGACACCGCCGCGCACGTCGCCCTCGAACTCTCCCAGCACCCGGCGCCGCCGGCCGCCGGGGTGACCAAGGAGGCCGCCGGGCAGCCGGGCCTGCGGGAGACCTTCGTCCGCACCTCGTGGCGGGACCGCTCACTGCGCGGCGCCAGTCAGGCCGGCCTCGTCAACAACCTCAACGACGGCCTGACCTGGGGCGTCTTCCCGCTGCTCTTCACCGAGCACGGCCTCGGCTTCGCGGCCATCGGCCTGATCAAGGGCCTCTACCCGCTGCTGTGGGGCCTCGGCCAGATCCCCACCGGCCACCTCGCCGACCGCGTCGGCCGCAAGCCGCTGATCGTCACCGGCATGCTCGTCCAGTCCGTGGGCTTCGTCCTCGCACTCCTCCTGCTCGACCGCCCACTGCTCGCCGGCGTCCTGTCGGCCGTGTTCCTGGGCCTCGGCACCGCGATGGTCTACCCGGCGCTCATCGCCTCCGTCTCCGACCACGCCCACCCGGCCTGGCGCGCCGGCGCCCTGGGCACGTACCGCTTCTGGCGCGACATCGGCTACGCGGCCGGCGCCCTCGTCGCGGGCGTCCTCGCCGACCTCCTCGGCCTGAACGCCACGATCGTCGCCGCGGCCGTCCTCACCGCGGTGTCAGGACTGGTCGCCGCCCGCTGGATCAGCGAACACCCGTCCGTCCGGCGCGCTTGAGGCTCGATCGTGAAGATCCGTGCCGCTGCGCTGACGCCCCGCCCAACCCCCGTGCCGGTAACGCTCGTTCGAGGGCATTGACCGGGGCGGGGGTTGCCCTTACCTTCCTCGATAGTCCAGAAAGGACTATCGAGGGAGTCGTGATGCCACGCGCCACCGCACATCGCTGGGGCCGGGCCGCCGCCGTCGCCGTCACGGCGGTCTGTCTCGTCTACGCCCCGATCGCGATGACCGAGCTCTGGCCGTACGCGCGGCCCGGCGCGCCCGCGTTCGGCGAGTGGCTGCTCGGCCGGTCGGTCTCGCCCGAGTACGTGGCCGCCGCGGTCCGCGACCGGATGGGCCCGTACACCCGCAGCCTGCTGCCGCTCGTCCTGCACTCGGTGCTCGGCGGGCTGCTGATGCTGCTCGGCCCGGCGCAGCTGCTCACGGCGGTCCGGCGGCGGATCCGGCTGCACCGCGCGCTCGGCATCGCGTACGCGGCCGTCGTGTACGTGTCGATGGCGGGCGCCGCGCTCTATCTGGTCCGGACCCGGCCCGAGGAGGCGTTCAGCGGGGCGGCGTTCTGGATCGTGCTCGCGACGATCCTGCTCGGCACGGTCTTCAGCGTCACCTTCGGCGTCCTGACCGCCGTCACCGGTCTGCCGGAGCTGCACCAGCGGTGGATGCTGCTCGGCTACGGCTACCTGATGACCGCGCCGCTGCTGCGGATCGAGTGGGGCGCGCTGCCCGTGCTCTACCCGGGGCTCCCGCTCCAGGACGTCAACCGTGTGGCGATCATGCATCTCGGCCTGCTCGTGGTGTTCGGCGCGCTGCTCGCCTCGCGCGCACTGGACCGGCGCGACAACCACCCCTTCGTCTCCGGTGGTTGGTACCCGTGGCCGGTGCTCGCCGCCGGATACGCGGCCGGCGCGGCCGGCCTGGTGTGGCTCGCGCGCGGCTTCCTGGACCACGGCACCGAGGGGCGCCGGCTGCTGCTCGCGTATCTCCTCCCGTACTGCGTGGTCATCGCGGCCCTGCACCTGCGCGCCGTGCGGGCGGGGCGGCGGGGCGCGGTGTGGGCGCGCGAGGAGTGGCGCGCCCACCTGCTCGCGCTGTGCCTGGCGCCCGCGTTCTCGGCGGCCACGGCCGTCGTGTGCGAGCGCTCCCTCGGTCTCGACGCGCTGACGGCGCTGGTCGCGGGGGCGGGGATCGGGTGCGGCTTCCTGGCCTTCGGCGCCCATGCGGTGATCAGCCTGCGCGTGCTGTACGGGCGGGAGGCGGCCCGCAGAGGGCGGTCCGCCGCGGCGGTACCGGCGCCGGCCCGCACCTCTCGGACCCATCCGTAAAGGAGCCCCATGAGCGAGCGCACGGATCGGACGACGACAGGCGGCGGTCGTGAACTCACCGCGGGAATCGTCATGTTGAGCACGGCCGTGGCCCTGGTCAGCATCGCCGTCGGCGCCCTGCTCGTCGTCGCCGCTGTCGCCGGCCACGCGGCCGGCCCCTGGACCTCGCCCTCGGCGCTGAGCCCCGGGCTGCTCGGGGCGGCCATGCTCGGCACGGCGCCCGCGCTGCTCACCGTCGGGCGGGCCGGCACCTGGGAGGAGGTCCGCACCCTGGTCTGGCCGCTGGCGGTGGTCCTCGTCGGGCTGTTCACGGTGTCGCTGGTCAACGGCGGCGAGCTGCGGGTGGCGACCGGCGGGCCCATCCTCGTCGTCATGTTCAGCCTGGGCTGGGTGGCGACGCTGGCGCTGCTCGCGCTCGGGGCGGTGGTGTGCCTGGCACTCCAGTACCGGATGCCCGCCCCGGCGCCCGGGCCGGCCGAGCGGACCGCGCCGCTGCCCGGCTGGACGAAGCCGCCGCTCGCGCTGCTCGGCGCGGGCTGGTTCGGGATCGGCGCGGGGCTGCTCGCGGCACCGGGCTTCTGGGGCGCGCTGGTGCCGTGGCAGGTGAGCCGCGCCGACGCGCAGGGCCTCGGCGTGTGGGCGCTCGCGCTCGGTGTCGGCGTGCTCGGCTCGCTCGCCGAGGACGATCTGGCCCGCATCCGCCCGGCCCTGCTCGCCGTCCCGGTCGTCTCGCTCGTGGTCGCGGTGCTGCTCGTCGTGCACGGCGGTGACGTCGACTGGTCGTCCGGGGCCGCTCTCTGTCTGATCGGCCTGGTCGCCGGACTGTTCGCGACGGGCGTCTCGGGTCAGTTGCTCTGGCTCCGTCACCGGGCGGCGGCCGCCGCCGCGTAGGCACGGCCCGGGGGCGCGCGCTGCGTGTACGGTCGCGGCATGCCTGACGTTCGGTTGACCACGCCCTCCTTCCTGGTGCTCGGCATCATCGACAAACTGGGCGAGGCAAGCCCGTACGACGTGAAGATCGAGGCCGCGCGCACGGTCGCGCCGTTCTGGTCCGTGCCGCACGCCCAGGTGTACGCGCAGTGCGACCGGCTCCTTCAGGCGGGACTGCTGGCCGAGGTGCGGCGCGAGGGCGGGCGGAACCGGCGGCTCATGCGGGTGACGGAGCAGGGCGCGCGGGCGCTGCGCGGCTGGCTCGACGACCCGGCCTTCGTCCCGGTCGAGGCGCGCGAACGCGGCATCCTCAAGCTCTGGTTCGGTGCGAGCCCCGGGACCCACGCCCCGGTCCAGATCACCGAGCACACCCGCACCCTGGACGCGTACGAGTCGCTGGCCGCGTCGGTGGGCGAACTGCTCACCCGCGGCCAGCGCGAGGCCCTGGAGTTCGGCATCCGCTACGAGCGGATGATGGTCGACTTCTGGCACTGGGTGGCCGACCGGGACCCGGAGCAGGGCGACAACTCCGCCTAGGAGTCACGCCACTTGGTGCTGGACTACCGCCGGCGGGGCCTCTTCGGCGTCCTGCCGGGCACGGTCCTGTGCTCCTGATCTTCCCTGGCCCCGCGATCTTCATTACCGTGCTTGCGTTCAACCTCTTCGGGGTCGGCGTGACGTGACGCGTGCGCCCCGAAGGGCTCTCGTTCACCGTACTCCGCTCCCCCGCAAGGCCGCCCCCTGCCGCTGTCGGCAGGGGGCACTTCATCCAACGGCGGATCACCGCACGACGGCCGCCACTACTTCGGAGGTTGCACGACATGGCTCTGAACGGCTCCCAGAGGCGCAGAGTCGCCGCGGGTGCGCTGCTCGCGGCGGCCACGATGGTCGTCACCACCGCCTGTGGGGGCGGCGCCGGCGGCGGTGGCGACAAGGGCAAGGGCGGTCCCGGCTTCAACGCGGGTGTGAACCAGATCGCCAGCCCCTCCGCCAAGAAGGGCGGCGAGCTGAAGTTCATCGGTGCGCAGGAGGCCGACTCCTGGGACCCGCAGCGCGGTTACTACACCTTCGTGTGGAACTTCTCCCGTTTCTACGCGCGCCAACTGGTCACCTTCAAGCCCGTGCCCGGGACCGGCTCCACCGAGCCGGTGCCGGACCTCGCGACCGACACGGGCAAGGTCTCGGCGGACGGTCTGACCTACACGTTCACGCTGAAGGACGGGGTGACGTGGGAGGACGGCAAGCCGATCACCTCCAAGGACGTCAAGTACGGCATCGAGCGCATCTGGGCGCAGGACGTCATCTCCGGCGGCCCGGTCTATCTGCAGCGGGTCCTCGACCCCAAGGGCGAGTACAAGGGTCCGTACAAGGACACCGCCCCGGACAAGCTCGGCCTGAGCGCCATCCAGACGCCGGACGACAAGACGATCGTCTTCAAGCTGCCGGTCGCCAACGGTGACTTCCTGCAGATGCTGGCCATGCCGGCCGCGTCTCCGGTCCGCCAGGACAAGGACACCAAGGGCCAGTACGGTCTGCACCCGTTCTCCTCGGGCCCGTACAAGTGGGACTCGTACACTCCGAGCAAGTCGCTGAAGCTCGTCCGCAACGACAAGTGGGACCCGAAGTCGGACTCGGTCCGCAAGGCCCTGCCGGACAAGATCAGCGTCACGTTCACCACGAACGCCGACGACATGGACAACCGTCTGGTCGAGGGCGAGTACGACCTCGACCTCAACGCGACCGGTGTCGGCGCCGCGGCCCGCCAGAAGGTGCTGCAGCAGCACAAGGAGAACGTCGACAACCCGCAGACCGGCTTCATCCGGTACGCGGTCTTCCCGCAGACGGTCATCCCGAACATCGAGTGCCGCAAGGCCATCATCTACGCGGCCGACTCCAAGTCGCTGCAGACCGCCCGTGGCGGCCCGCAGGCCGGTGGCGACATCGCCCCCAACATGCTTCCGCCGGCCATCAAGGGCGCCGACCCCAAGGCCGACCCGTACGGCAAGCTCTCCGGCGCCCCGGACCTGGCCAAGGCCAAGGACGCCCTGAAGAAGTGCGGCAAGCCGAACGGCTTCAAGACCACGATCGCGGTCCGCAACAACAAGAAGATCGAGATCGCCACCGCCGAGTCGCTGCAGAACTCGCTGAAGGCCGTCGGCATCGACGCCCAGATCGACGCCTACGACGGCGCCCAGACCGCCGGCATCATCGGCTCGCCGAAGGTGGTGAAGGAGAAGGGCTACGGCATCATCATCCAGGGCTGGGGCGCCGACTTCCCGACCGGCCAGGGCTATCTGCAGCCGCTCGTGGACGGCCGCTTCATCCTGCAGAGCGCCAACTACAACTTCTCCGAGCTGAACGACCCGGCCGTCAACGGCCTGTTCGACAAGGCGCTGAAGGAGACCGACCCGGCCAAGGCCGGCGAGATCTACAAGCAGATCAACACGAAGGTTTCGGAGGACGCGCTCTACCTGCCCTTCACCTACGAGAAGAACATCATCTGGCGCAGCTCGCGACTGACCAACGTCTACACGGCCGGTGCCTACAGCGGCCAGTACGACTACGCGTCGCTCGGCGTCGTGAGGTAGCCGGACCCTTCCGGAATCCCCTTCGTGCCCGGTGGCGCGTCGCGCCGCCGGGCACGAAGGGCGGATGGGATCCGCGGGCGCCGTTAGTCGGTCGCCGCCTCGGCGAGGACGCGGGCGAGTTCTCGGGGGCGGGTGGTCATCGGCCAGTGGCCCGAGTCGATGTCCACGTACTCCACGCGGGCGGCCCGTGCGAGCTCGGGGCTCTCGCCGGCGGCTATCCACTCCTTGGCCTGGGCGGGCGTGAACTCGGGGCAGACGAGCACGACGGGCACGTCGAAGCGGCGCTCGTCGGTCAGGCGCACCACGCCCGTGGCGACCGCCTCGGGGACGGGGAGCGCGGCGGCGGCGAGGCGGTCCCGGGTCTCCTGGTCGAGGTCGGCGGCGTCCGGTCCCTCGAAGGGGTCCCAGCCGGGGAAGGGCATGACGCCGTCCCGGCACGGGAAGAACGGTGCGTAGGCCCGGCCGTCGGGGGCGGGGAAGCCGCCGATCAGGACCGCCTTGGCCACCTTCTCCGGGCGCGCGTCGGCGGCCAGCCAGGCCAGGCTCGCCGCGGCCGAGTGGCCCACCACCACAATCTTGCCGTCGGCCGCGTCCACGGCGGCGAGCACGGCCGCGAGCTGGTCGTCGAGCGTCGCGGAGGCGGCGCCGTCCCCCTGGCCGGGCAGGGTGAGCGGCACGGGACGGTGGCCGAGCGCGGTGAGCTCGGGCACGACGTCGTCCCAGGCGGAGCCGTCGAGCCACAGGCCGGCGACGAGCAGGATGTCCACGGTCGATACCCCCGGAGCGAGTGCGGAACTGTCTTCTCCCGCGCACGCTATCGGGAGGGTCTGACAACGGCCTCCGCGAGCGCGGTCAGGCGGCGGCCTTCGCCGCGGCGACGAAGGCGCGGATCCGGTCGGGGTCCTTCACGCCCGGCGCCGACTCGACGCCGCTGGACACGTCGACGCCCCAGGGGCGGGCCTGCGCGATGGCCGCGGCGACGTTCTCGGGGGCGAGGCCGCCGGCGAGGAGCCAGGTCCCCTCGGGGCGGGCCGAGTCGAGCAGCGACAGGTCCCAGCGGGCGCCGGAGCCGGCGCGGGGCGAGTCGAGCAGCAGGACCTCCTCGCCGTGGGCGCCGACGCGGGTGTCGGGCCGCTCCTTGAGGGAGGTGGCCCGCCAGAGCCGCGGGAAGACGAGGGCGGCCGCCGCGAAGTCCTCGGCGCCGTAGTGGCCGCCGTGCAGCTGGAGGGCGCCGACGCCCAGTTCGCGGGCGAGCTCGGCGGCCCGCACGGCGGGAGTGTCGTTGACGACGAGGACGGACAGCACGCCGGCCGGGGCGTGCGCGGCGAGCCGCGCCGCGTGCTCCCGCTCCAGACCGCGGACGCTGGTCCCGCTGATCACCAGGCCGACCGCGTCGGCGCCGGCCTCGACGGCCACGTCGATGTCGGCGGTCGTGGCGAGCCCGCACACCTTCACGAACACTGTCTCTCCTCTGCACCCGGCGGCTCCACCGAGCCTACCGCCGGGGCCCGCCGGCCGGACTCAGCGGCCGAGGGGCGCCTCCTCGCCGATCCGGGACAGCTTCTCGGGGTTGCGCACCGCGTACAGGCCGGTGACCAGGCCGTCGTCGATGCGGATCGCCATGACGCTGTCGGGCTCGCCGTCGATGTCGACGACGAGCGCCGGGCAGCCGTTGATCCGGGCGGGCCGCAGGGTGGCGACGGCGGCGATCCGGGCGAGGACGGCGACCACGGCCTCGGCGCCGACGACGGGTTCGAGCGCGGCCCGCACGACTCCGCCGCCGTCGGTCAGCAGGACCACGTCGGGCGCGATGAGGTCGAACAGGCCCTGGAGGTCGCCGGTCTCGACGGCCTTCCGGAACGCGTCGAGGGCGCCCTGGGTCTGGGCCGGGGAGACCGTGCCGCGCGGGCGGCGCGCGGCGACGTGGGCGCGGGCCCGGTGGGCGATCTGGCGGACGGCGGCCGGGGTCTTGTCGACGGCCTCGGCGATCTCGTCGTAGTCGAGCCCGAACACCTCCCGCAGGACGAACACCGCGCGTTCGGTCGGCAAAAGGGTCTCCAGGACGAGGAGCATCGCCATGGAGACGCTGTCGGCGAGTTCGACGTCCTCGGCGACGTCGGGCGCGGTGAGCAGCGGCTCGGGCAGCCAGGGGCCGACGTAGGACTCCTTGCGGCGGGCGAGGGTGCGCAGCCGGGTGAGGGCGAGCCGGGTGGTGATCCTGACGAGGTACGCGCGCCGCTCGCGTACGGCGGCGAGGTCGACGCCCACCCACTTGAGCCAGGCCTCCTGCAGGACGTCCTCGGCGTCGGCGGCCGAGCCGAGCATCTCGTAGGCGACGGTGAACAGGAGGTTGCGGTGGGTGACGAAGGTGTCGGTCGCCTCGTCCGTACGGCCGCCGGGGCCGTCCTCGCGCGCGTGGTCCTCGTTCCTCACCGGTCGCTCCTGTCCGTGTCGGTCCTGCCCGTGCCGGTCGTGTCCGTGCCGGTCGTGTCCGTGCCGGTCGTGTCCGTGCCGGTCGTGTCCGTGCGCTGCTGTCGGTGCCACGCGCACAGGACGCCGCCGGGCGCCGCTTCGTGACACTCCGGAGCAGTGGCCCAGGTCACACGACGGGCCGTGTCACGGGATCGGGGGCGGCGGCGTCTCGTGACCGGACGGCGCGGAAGCCGCTGTCCGGAAGATTTCCGCCACAGGTGAGGACTTTGCGATGGAACCCCGTTTCAACATCATGGCCAACGAGGTCGGCGGCCGGTTCGGCAAGCGGTTCGGCAACGCGAGCCTGGTGATCACGCAGTCGGCGCTGCCGAAGCCCACGCAGGAGCTGGTGTCGGTGCGGATCAGCCAGATCAACGGCTGCGGCTTCTGCCTGGACCTGCACGTCAAGGACGCCGCGGCGGCCGGGGAGAGCCCGGTGCGGCTGGGGCTGGTGGCGGCGTGGCGCGAGTCCTCGGTGTTCACCGAGGCGGAGCGGGCCGCGCTCGCGCTGGCCGAGGAGGGCACCCGGCTCGCGGACGCGGGCACGGGCGTGTCCGACGAGACCTGGGCCGAGGTGCGCAAGCACTACGACGACGACCAGACGGCGGCCCTCGTGTCGCTGGTCGCCCAGGTCAACGCGGCCAACCGGCTGGGGGTGATCGCGCGGCAGCAGGGCGGCTCGTACGAGCCGGGGATGTTCGGCGAGCTGTCGAGCTGACCCGCCCGGGGCCGCGGCCCGAGCCGCGGCCCCGGCCGCCGGTCAGGCGCCCTCGGTCTCCTCGGAGCACTCCTCGCTGCGGCCCCCGGCCCGCCCCTCCGGACCCGGTCCGGGGTCCGCGTCGGGGCCGGGGCCGCCGTCCGGGTAGGCGTCGACGGCGTACGGATGCACGTACCGGTCCGTGCCGAACGGGGTGAACCAGCTGCCGGACCCGCCGGCCTGCCGGTGCGCCCGGTCCTCGTCGACCCGCTCCGCGAAACGCTCCAGGGCGGCGGTGACGGCCTCGTCGAGGAGGCCGTACAGGTCGAGGGCGATGCGCGCCTGTTCGAGCAGGAGGCGGGCGACCCATTCCTCGGCGGGGCAGCCGAGGCGGCGGAAACTGCCGTCGGTGAAGCGGGTGGTGAGGGCGACGGCGGTCACCAGGAAGCGGCGGGCGAAGAGTTCGTCGTAGCGGGCCGCGTGCCGGGCGGGCAGCCGGTCCAGGTGCCAGAGGTGCCCCTGGCAGGCGGCGACGTCGGTGTCCTCCTCGGCGAGGGCCTGCACGTCGTCGTAGAGCTCGTCGATGAGCACCTCGGCGGCGTGCACGAGGGCGCCGGCGGCGAGTGCGGCGGTCTCGGGGGCGGCGGCGAAGACGGCCGGGTCGAAGGCGCGCAGCCGGGGCGCCATGGCCCGCAGTTCGGCCTCGGGGTCGGGGTTCTCCTCGACGATGTCGTCGTCGGGGATCCAGCCGTCCCCGGCATTTCCGGCGCCAGGGACGCCGGGAGTGCCGGGGGCTCCGGCCGTGCCGGGGCGGGCGGCGTGCCGGGCCCGGCGGAGGGCGGGGTCGCTGGGCGGGGCGTCGGGCCCGTCGGCGGCGGCGAGGCTCTCCCGGGCGCGCTCGGCGTGGAGCCTGACCTCGCTGCTCACGACCAGCCAGCCAGCGAGCTGTTCGGCCCGGTCGAGGACCTCCTGGGTCACGGCGCCGACGGCCTCCTCGGCGGCCTCCAGGGTCGGCGCGGCGACGCTCACGGTGAGCACGGCGCCGCCGGGGTGGGCGCCGACGGCCATGTCGAAGACGTCCACCTCCACGCCGTCGGGTCCTTCGGCGCCGGCCACGGAGCCGAAGCCGCGTTCCAGGAGGACGGCGGCCCCGACCTGCCCGAGGTCGTCGAGCTCGGGGGCGCCGTCCGGTATGCACGTTTCCACGGTCACGACGTACGTCACGACGGCAAGCGTGCCAGGTCCGGCGGTGCGGTTCGGGGTGATCCCGGGAATCCGGGCGGGAACGGACCCCGCCTTCAGTGGTGGCAGGGACACGACATTTCGGCGAGACTGTGCGACGCGCGTAGAAGTGACACGCGTCGCACACCTTCCGGTTCCCCCGGCGACATCCTCCGCCACTACAACTGCCCTGCCGCCGCGGCGCGTTCCCCCAGACGCCCACCGCCCGGTCCGCGATCCGTCCGCAACCGCTCGCGAAAGGCACCCCCATGACCTCCCGTCATCCCTCCGGCACGTCCCGGCGCCGCCTCACCCTGTCGGCCGCCGTCGCCGTCACGGGCGCACTCACCGCCGGCGTGCTCGCCCTGCCCACCACCGCCAGCGCCGCGACCGTCTCCATCGCCGCCGTGCAGGGCACCAAGCGGATATCGCCTTACAACAACCAGAGCGTGAGCGTCACCGGCATCGTGACGGCGATCCGCTCCACCGGAACGTCTCGTGGATATTGGATCCAGGATCCGATCGGCGACGGCAACGCGGCCACCAGTGAGGCCCTGTTCGTCTACACCGGATCCACCACCCCCTCCACCAAGGTGGGCAACAGGATCACGGTCCGCGGCACGGTCTCCGAGTACTACCCCGGCGGCACGGCCGGCGGCGGCCAGTCCCTCACCGAGCTGACCTCCGCGTCGATCACCTCGACCCTCTCCACCGGCAACGCCCTCCCCGCCGCCTTCACCCTCGACGCCGCCTCGGTCCCCGACGCCTACGCGCCCGACGCCGCCGGCGGCTCGATCGAGAACCTCACCCTCGCTCCCGCCACCTACGCCCTCGACCTGTACGAGTCCCTGGAGGGCATGCGCGTCCAGGTCACCGACGCCCGCGTCGTCGGCGCCTCGAACAGCTACAACGAGCTCTTCGTGACCGCCGACCCGAACGAGCACGCGACCCCGCGCGGCGGCACCGGCTACGGCTCGTACGCCTCCCAGAACGGCGGCCGGGTCAAGGTCGAGTCGCTGCTCTCCACCGCCTTCCCCGTCGCCGACGTCGGCG
This sequence comes from Streptomyces sp. NPDC004327, assembly GCF_042873935.1. Taxonomy (NCBI): domain Bacteria; kingdom Bacillati; phylum Actinomycetota; class Actinomycetes; order Kitasatosporales; family Streptomycetaceae; genus Streptomyces; species Streptomyces sp. NPDC004327. The sequence goes on from NZ_JBIAME010000005.1 coordinate 389,777, forward strand.
ACGTGCTCTCCGGTACCACCGCCGGCCCGCTCGACTACGACGACTTCGGCGGCTACGGCATCCAGGCCACCACCCTCGGCTCCCTCACCGACAACGTCCTCGCCCCGGAGACCACCCGGGCGCAGAACGCGAACGAGCTGGCCGTCGCCACGTACAACGTGCAGAACCTCGACCCGACCGACCCGCAGGCCAAGTTCGACCGCCTGGCCGCAGGCATCGTCCGCAACCTCGCCTCGCCCGACGTCGTGGCCCTGGAGGAGGTCCAGGACAACAACGGCGCCACCGACAACGGCGTCGTCGCCGCGGACCAGACCTACGCCAAGCTGATCGCCGCCGTCCAGGCGGCCGGCGGCCCCGCCTACGCCTACCGCCAGATCAAACCGGTCGACGACCAGGACGGCGGCGAGCCCGGCGGCAACATCCGCGTCGGCTTCCTCTACAACCCGGCCCGGGTCGGTTTCACCGACCGCCCCGGCGGCACCTCCACCACCGCCGTCTCCGTCGTCGGCAACGGCGGCACCGCGGCCCTGTCCGTCTCCCCCGGCCGGATCAACCCGTCCCACTCGGCCTGGAACGCCAGCCGCAAGCCGCTCGTCGGCGAGTTCACCTTCCAGGGCAAGACGGTCTTCGTGGTCGCCGACCACTTCACCTCCAAGGGCGGCGACCAGCCCCTCTACGCCCGCGACCAGCCGCCGGCCCGCTCCTCGGAGACCCAGCGCGGCCAGCAGGCCGACCAGGTGAACGCGTTCGTCAAGCAGGTGCTCGCCGTGCAGCCGTCCGCCCGGGTGGTCGTCGTCGGCGACCTCAACGACTTCGAGTTCTCGAACACGGTCACCAAGCTGACCGCCGGCGGCGTCCTCACCCCGCTCATCAACAGCCTGCCGGCCGCCGAGCGCTACACGTACGTGTACCAGGGCAACTCCCAGGCCCTCGACCACATCCTCACCAGCCCGGCGCTGACCTCGTACGACTACGACATCGTCCACGTCAACAGCGAGTTCGCCGACCAGGCCAGCGACCACGACCCGCAGGTCGTCCGCCTCGTTCCCTGACCGGACGAATATCGTCAAGACGCCGTCAGGGGCCCGTCAGGACGGGTCCCCGACGGGCGGGGCACGGGCATAGCTTCGGGAGCGGAGCCCCGGCGCGAACGGCGCCGGGGCGCACGTTCCCGGGGAGGCACCACCATGACCCACACCCTGTACGGAGACGATCCCGAGCCCTGCGAACAGGTCCCGGCCGGACGGCTCTGCGTGCCCGTCCGGCCGGTCGCCCACGGCTGCGCGGCCCGGCTCTTCCGCACCCCGCCCGGCGTCCGCACGGCGGTCGCGTTCACCACGCCCGCGCGGCTACGGGCCGTCCTCGGCGCCGACCAGCCGTGGACGGCGCTCGCCGAACCCGCCCTGCGGGCCCTGGTCCGGCCCCTCGGCGTCGAGACGCTGACCGTCGACCCGACGCTCACGGCGCCCGGCCCGAGGCACCTCGGCCCGCCTTCCGGACAGCCCCTTCGGCCGCTGCCCGTCGCGGCCCGGTGAACGCGATGACCGTCACCGCCCTGCCGCCGTTCACCGCTCCCCGCCCCGCCGACGGCCCCGCGTCCGTCTGGCCCGCCTCCACCGTCGAACGCCCCCACGGGCGGCTCGAAGTGGGCGGGGTCGCGCTCGACGAGATCGCCGAAGGCCACGGCACGCCCGTCTACGTCCTGGACGAGGACGAGGTGCGCGCCCGCTGCCGCGCCTACCGCGACGCCTTCCCGGAGGCCGACGTCCACTACGCCGCCAAGGCGTTCCTGTGCCGCGCCCTCGCCCACTGGGTCGACGAGGAGGGCCTGGGCCTCGACGTGTGCTCCGCGGGCGAGCTGGAACTCGCCGTCACCACCGGCTTCCCGGCCGAGCGGATCCTGCTGCACGGCAACGCCAAGTCCCCCGACGACCTGCGGACCGCCCTCCGGCTCGGCGTCGGCCGGATCGTCATCGACAGCCCGGCCGAGATCGCCCGGATCGCCGCCGCCGTCGGCCCGGGCGACGAGCAGAAGGTGATGCTGCGGGTCACGCCCGGCATCAGCGCCGGCGGCCACGCCAAGATCCGCACCGGCTCCGACGACCAGAAGTTCGGGCTCTCCCTGCGCGACGGCCACGCCCAGCACGCCGTCGCCCGCGTCCTCGGCCAGCCGCGGCTGCGGCTCACCGGCCTGCACTGCCACCTCGGCTCGCAGATCACCGACGTCAAGCCCTACCTGGTGGCGGTGCGCCGGCTCGTCGGCCTGATGGCCAGGACCCGCGACGCGCACGGCGTCGTGCTGCCCGAGCTGGACCTCGGCGGCGGCCACGGCATCCCCTACCGCCCCGGCGACCCCGCCCTCGACCTCCCGGCCCTGGCCCGCCGCGTCCGCGCCGAACTCGTCGAGAGCTGCGCCCACGCCGGACTGCCCGTCCCCCGCCTCATCGTCGAACCCGGCCGGGCGATCACCGGCCCCGCCGGAATCGCCGTCTACCGCGTCCTCGCCGTGAAGACCACGCCCGAGCGCGTCTTCGTCGCCGTCGACGGCGGCATGAGCGACAACCCGCGGCCCGCGCTGTACGGGGTCCGGTACGCGCCCCGGCTCATCGGACGCCGGTCCGGCGCGGCCCCGATGCGGGCGACCGTGGTCGGCCGGCACTGCGAGGCCGGTGACGTCCTCGCCGAGGACGTCCCGCTGCCCGCCGACGTCCACCCGGGCGACCTGCTCGCCCTTCCGGCGGCCGGCGCCTACCACCTGTCGATGGCCTCCTCGTACAACCTCGTGGGCCGCCCGCCGGTGGTGGCGGTGTCCGGCGGGAACAGCCGGCTGCTGGTGCGCAGGGAGACGCTGGAGGACCTGCGGGCACGGGACGTCGGCCTCTGAGGCAGGCCCGCCGGTGCGTCAGTCGGTCAGTCAGCCCGGCAACCCGTCAGCCAGTCCGTCGGTCCGTCGGTCCGTCGGTCCGTCAGGATCTCGGCCGTGCCGCCCAGTTCGACGGTGCGGCCGGGGCCGGTGGTGGCCGTGATGGTGGCGGGACTGCCGAGCGAGTCGCCCATGTCGACGGAGACGGCCGTGATGCCGCGGCCGGCCAGGTGGGCGGCGAGGCAGGCGGTGCTGTTGGCGTTGGCGATGTCCTCGGGGACGCCGATCGACGGGGCGAACATCCGGGCGGCGAGCCGGCCTCCGGGCGTGGGCGCGGAGTGGACGTACGCGCCGAGGAGGCCGAGACGGTCGCAGGCGGCGCGGAGGCGGTCGAGGTCGGGGGTGAGGGCGGCGAGGGCGGTGCGGGTGGGGACGGGGACCAGGATGCGTGCGCGGCCGACGCCCGCGACTCGGATATCGGATCCGAGATCCCATGTACGGGATCTGGTATCCCGGATATTGGATCCAGCATCGCGGATATTGGATCCAGCATCACCCGCGCCGGATCCGAAATCCTGGGCACTGGATCCGATATCCCGCACCCGGGAGCCACCATCCCGCACATCGGATCCGATATCCCCCGGCCTGAGGCCAAGGGCCGCCAGGACCAGCGCACACTCCTCCTCCGTCGCGCCCCTCAAGGTGACGGGGCCGGGATCGAAGGCGGCCGCGATCCGCTCGCCGTGGTGCTCGGCACGGCCCGTGAAGACGCGCCCGCCGGCCCGGAGCGTGACCCGGCCGGGCGCGAGGACGGCGAGCGCGGCGACCGTGCCGTGGCCGCAGGCGGGAAGTTCGCCCGCCGAGGTGAAGAAGCGCAGGTCGGTGAGGTCGCCGGCGCGGCGGACGAAGACGGCGTGCGAGGTGCCGGCGGCGCCGGGTACCCGGCGCCGCTGCGCGTCGGTCAGCGGCGGCCCGTCCTCCAGGACGACGGCCGTCGGGCTGCCGCCCGTACCGTCCCCGCCACCCGTACCGTCGCCACCGCCGCCGTCCCGCAGGCAGGCGCGGACGACCGTCACCCGGTGGCCGGCGGTCACGCCAGTGCCGCCAGGACGCCCCGCGCGACCCCGTCGTCCGTGAGCAGCGCGTTGTGCTTGAGGCAGCCGGCCGGGCGGTTGTCGGCGCCGGTGAGCGGCACGCTGTCGTCGGGGTTGATCACCTCGTCGCAGTTCGACCAGAAGGTGGTGTACGCGACGGGGCCGGGGGTCTCGTCGCCCTCGGCGAGGCGGTTCTGCACCCAGCTGCCGGGGCTCATGTCGCGGCAGGCCTGGTCCCACAGGGCGCAGGCCCAGGCGACGCTCGTGCCGTGGTTGGGTCCGGCGAGGGAGATCCAGTGGGCGACGGTGGCGGTGCCGCCGCCGTACTTCACGTACCAGCGGGTGGGCAGGCTGCCGTAGGAGTGGGCGACGATGTCGACGCGGTCGGCTCCGGTGCGGCGGCGCACGTCGTCCACGTACGCGGCGAAGCGGCCGGCGAGCACCTCGTTGACGGACTGGTGGGTGTCGTAGCCCCAGCGGAAGATCTCGCCGTCGGCGTACCCGGCGGCCCGGAGCCTGGCGTCGAGACTGCCCCACACCCCCGGGTCGGCGTTGTAGCCGTGGACGAGGATGACGGGCCGGTGGCCGGCGGCGGCCCGCGCGGGCGCGGCCTGGGGCCCGGCGAGCAGGGCGACCAGCGCGGCCGACAGGGCGAGGAGAGAGCTGACGGAGCGGCGCATCGACGGGCCTCCAGGGCGGCCGGTGTGGGGTGGCCCGGTGGTCGGCCACGGGGATTGACGGGGTGTCAGGCGCTCGACCCCGGGATGTTACCGCCGGGAACCTTCACGTCACACCCCCGTGTCCAGGACCACACGGGACCCCCCTGCCGCACATCGGAGAGGACGGGTTAGCATTTGAGCACTGCCTAGCTCGATCGAGAGATGCTTTCTGTGACTGTCAACGAGGACTCGTTCACAAACTGGAAGAACCGCGAGGAGATCGCGGAGTCCATGATTCCGATCATCGGGAAGCTGCACCGGGAGCAGGACGTCACCGTCCTCCTGCACAGCCGCTCCCTGGTGAACAAGTCGGTGGTGAGCATTCTCAAGACCCACCGATTCGCCCGCCAGATCGACGGCGAGGAGCTGTCGGTCACCGAGACGATGCCGTTCCTGCAGGCGCTCACCACCCTCGACCTGGGCCCCTCCCAGATCGACATCGGCATGCTGGCCGCCGACTTCAAGACGGACGACCGCGGTCTGTCGGTCGCGGACTTCACCGCCCAGGCCGTCGCGGGTGCCACCGGCGCCAACAAGATCGAGCGCGGCGAGGGCCGTGACGTCGTCCTGTACGGCTTCGGCCGCATCGGCCGGCTCGTCGCCCGCCTGCTCATCGAGAAGGCCGGCTCCGGCAACGGCCTGCGCCTGCGCGCCATCGTCGTCCGCGGTGGCGGCGAGGCGGACCTGGTGAAGCGCGCCTCGCTGCTGCGCCGCGACTCGATCCACGGCCAGTTCCAGGGCACGATCACGGTCGACGAGGCGAACAGCACGATCATCGCCAACGGCAACGCGATCCGCGTGATCTACGCGAACGACCCGTCCGAGGTCGACTACACGGCGTACGGCATCAAGGACGCCATCCTGATCGACAACACCGGCAAGTGGCGTGACCGCGAGGGCCTGTCGAAGCACCTGCGTCCGGGCATCGACAAGGTCGTCCTGACCGCCCCGGGCAAGGGCGACGTCCCGAACATCGTGCACGGCGTCAACCACGACACGATCAAGCCGGACGAGCGCGTCCTGTCCTGCGCCTCCTGCACCACCAACGCGATCGTCCCGCCGCTCAAGGCCATGGACGACGAGTACGGCGTGCTGCGCGGTCACGTGGAGACCGTCCACTCGTTCACGAACGACCAGAACCTGCTGGACAACTACCACAAGGCCGACCGCCGCGGCCGTTCCGCGCCGCTCAACATGGTCATCACGGAGACGGGTGCCGCCTCCGCCGTGGCCAAGGCGCTGCCCGACCTGAAGGCGCCGATCACCGGCTCCTCGATCCGCGTCCCCGTCCCGGACGTCTCGATAGCGATCCTGAGCCTGCGCCTGGGCCGCGAGACCACCCGCGACGAGGTCCTCGAGTACCTCCGCGACGTCTCGCTGCACTCGCCGCTGAAGCGTCAGATCGACTTCACGACGGCCCCCGACGCGGTCTCCATGGACTTCGTCGGCTCGCGTCACGCGTCGATCGTCGACGCCGGCGCGACCAAGGTCGACGGCGACAACGCGATCCTGTACCTGTGGTACGACAACGAGTTCGGCTACTCGTGCCAGGTCATCCGGGTCGTCCAGCACGTCTCGGGCGTCGAGTACCCGACCTACCCGGCGCCGGCGGTCTGATCCGTCCGGAGCTCGAAGCGTCGACCGTGACGGCGGTGGGGCATTGCCCCACCGCCGTCCGGCGTTTCAGGCGGCCTCGGGCCACCGGTGGTGCAGCGCGTCGATGTGGAAGACGTGCGCGTGCGCGTGCGAGCCCGGCGCCCCGGCGCCGGCGAGGTGCGGATGGCCGGCGGGCAGCTCGGGGTGGCTGTGCGGCAGCGCCTCCGGGTCGGTACGGGGCCACAGCCGGGCGGCGGCGAGCGCGGCCACCAGCGCGAGAGCGCCGAGGACCGCGGCCGGGAGCACCGGTCCGGCGCCGCGCGAGACGAGCCGTCCGGCCAGCGGATACGTGAGCAGCCAGCAGGCGTGCGAGAGGGAGAAGCGGGCGGCGAAGGCGGCCGGGAGGTCCGCCGGGTCGGCCGAGCGGCGCAGCAGCCGGCCGCTCGGCGTGAGCACGGCCGAGGTCGCCGCCCCGGCGAGCGTCCACGCGCCGAGCAGCCCGGCCCACGCCACGGCGCCGCGCCCCAGGGTGAGCGCGAGGGCGAGCGCGCCGAGCACGGCGGGCAGGGCGAGGGCGCCGGTCAGCATGACGCGCCGCTCGTCGAGCCGGTCGAGCAGCCGGGGCAGCAGGAGCGCGACGGCCATCGAGCCCGCGCCGTACGCGCCGAGCGCGAGCGGCACGTCACCCGCCGGCCGGCCGAGCGTGACCCGGACCAGGGTGACGGTGCCGACGAGGACGAGGGCCCCGGCGGAGGCCACCGCGAGGTCGAGGGCGAGCAGGGCGCGCAGCCGCGGCGTGGCGAGCATCAGCCGGGCGCCGAGCAGCACCCGGGAGCCGCGCCGCTCCGCGCGCGCGGGGCCGGCGGGAGCGGACTTCGGCAGGCGCAGGGTGAGGACGAGCAGCGCGGAGGCGAGGAATCCGGCGGAGGTGCCGGTGAACAGCCAGGGGTACGGGACGACGGCGAGGAGCGCGGCGGCGAGGGTCGGTGAGGCGAGGCTCTCCAGGTCGTAGGCGAGCCGGGAGAGCGAGAGGGCCTCGGTGTAGGCGCGTTCGCCGCTCAGCACGTCGGGGACGGTGGCCTGGAAGGCGGGGGTGAAGGTGGCCGAGGCGGCCTGGAGAAGCAGCACGAGCCCGTAGATCTGCCAGACCTCGGTGACGAAGGGCAGCGAGAGGGCGATGCCCGCGCGCAGCAGGTCGAGCGAGACGAGCAGGGTGCGCCGGGGCAGCCGGGCGGCGAGGACGCCGGCGAGCGGGGCGAAGGCCACGTAGGCGGCCATCTTGAGCGCGAGGGCGGTGCCGAGGACGGCGGAGGCGTCGGCGCCCGCGAGGTCGTAGGCGAGCAGGGACAGCGCGACGGTGGCGAGGCCCGTGCCGACCAGGGCGACGGCCTGGGCCGTGAACAGGCGCCGGAAGGCGGGGGTGCGCAGCACGGAGAGCACGGTTCCACCGTAGCGGAAGCGTGCATGGGTGCGCACATGTTGACGGGATGGGGCCGGAGGCCGGGGCGGACGCTCAGTCGTGCCAGGGCTCGCCGCTCACCTCGTGGTCGGCGCGGCTGATCGCCTCGACGACCAGCCGCTTGAGGTGGCCGTCGGGCATCGCGTACACGACCCGCCGGCCGTCCTTGCGGGACTGGACGAGGCCGCCGATCCGCAGCTTCGCCAGATGCTGGCTGACCGCGGGGCGGGCGGCGCCGCACGCCTCGGTCAGGGCGGTCACGTCGGCCTCCCCCTTGGTGAGCAGCCACACGAGCTGGAGGCGGGTGGGGTCGGCGAGCAGCGCGAAGACGGCGGCGGCGGCCGCGAGTTCACGGGCCCCGGGGGTCCGCTCGTGGGTCTGGGGTTCCGGCACCTCCTCATCGTAGGCAGCCGTGCGGAATGCCGGGGAACTCCCCGGCACCCTGCTACGTTCTACAGTCACGTAGAAATTGATCGACGACGTCAGGAGTACATGGACATGGCCCTGTGGGACCGCATCAAGGAATCCGCGGCATCGATGCAGACCCAGCTGCTCGCGACGAAGAACGACCTGAAGAGCGGCGCGTTCCGCGATGCCAGCATGGCGATGTGCGCGCTCGTGGCCGCGGCGGACGGCACCGTCGACGCCTCCGAGCGCCGCCGGGTCGCCCAGCTCATCGCGACGAACGAGGTGTTGCAGAACTTCGACGCGACGGATCTGCAGCGCCGCTTCGACGCCAACCTGGACAAGCTGGCCGCCGACTTCGACTTCGGGAAGGTCAGCGTCCTCCAGGAGATCGCCAAGGCGAAGAAGAAGCCGGCCGAGGCCCGCGCGGTCGTCCAGATCGGCATCGTCATCGGCGGCGCCGACGGCGACTTCGACAAGACCGAGCAGGCCGTGGTGCGGGAGGCGTGCTTCGCGCTCGACCTGCCGCCGCACGAGTTCGACCTGTAGGCCCTCCCCGCAGGCGGGCCTCGCCACTACACCAGGGGTGTGGCGGAATGCAGGACGAGGACGAGCGTGACGGCCGAGTTCGCCGACGAGAGCGCCGACACCGTCGCGCCCGCCGCCGCGACCCACACCGCGAGGCCCGCCGCGGTGGACAGCGGCGGCCAGGCGACGCCGGGTTCGGCGGGCTCGGGGCCGAGCAGGGCGGCGACCCGGCGCGGCACCGGGCCCGCTCCCGCGCCCGCTCCCCTGCGCGAGATCCCTCCGGTGATCTGCGGGAGGGTGGCGGCGACCGGTACGGGCGCGGAGATCAGCGCCGCGCGGCCGATCGCGCGGGCGACCGTGCGGCGGTTGCCGACGGCGGCGGCCGCCTCCTCGTCGGCCCACCGCTCGGCGGTGTAGGCGACGGCGGTGCACAGCGGGCGCAGAAAGGGATTGGCTCGGGCTGCCAGTCGCACCGCGAGCAGATGGCGGTGGTGGCGGCCGGTCAGATGGGCCCGCTCGTGCGCGAAGAGCGCCCGCCGTTCGGCCGGGCCGAGCGCGGCGAGCATCCCGGTGCTGACCACCACCCGGCCGCGGCGGTCACCGTTGCCGCCGGAGCGGCCCGGCCGGCGCCGGCCGGGCAGGGCGTAGGCGTACGGGGCGGGGTCGGGCAGCACCGCGACCGCCCGTCCGCCCGGCAGCCCGGCGAGGGCCCGCTCGGCACGGCGGCGCACCCGCAGGTGGCGGGCGACGGCGTGCAGACAGGCGAGCACGACGGCGCCGAGGGCCGGGATGGCGGCGCGCCCGGCGATCTCGTCGTACGGCACGGCGGCCCGCACCTCCGGGTCGGACCAGCCGTCGGGCAGCGGGTTGCCGGGCAGCTGGGCGGTGCCGACGACCATGAGCAGGGCCAGGCAGAGGGTGCTGCAGAGCGCGAGCACGACGGCGAAGCCCGTGAGCAGCCGGGTGGCGGCGCGCGGGTGCAACCGGTGCTCGGCGAGCCGGGCGACGGGCCAGGCGCTGAGCGGGAGCAGCAGCGGAAGGAAGACGAAGACCCCCATGGCCGCTAGTCTCCGCCCTCCCCGGTGTCGTCCGTTCTCACTTCGGCCTCGTCGGCGAGGAGTTCACGCAGCAGTCGCTCGTCGTTGGGTGTCAGGGCGGTGACGAAGCTGGCGAGGACGGCCTTGCGGTCGGCCTCGGCGTCGAGGACCTTGCGCATGCGCAGGGCGGCGAGTCCGGCCTCGTCGGCGACGGCGGTCCAGACGAAGGAGCGGCCGGCGCGCTCGCGGGCGACGGCGCCCTTGGTGTGCAGCCGGGTGAGGATGGTGATCACGGTCGTGTAGGCGAGGTCGCCGCCGAGGCCCTCCTGGACCCAGACGACGGGCACGGGGCCTGGCGCGTTCCTCAGCACGGCGAGCACCTGGGCCTCCAGTTCGCCCTGGCCGCGCCTGCGCGGGGCGGACTCCGTCCCGCCCGAGCCGCTTCGATCCGTCACGCCGCCGTCCTCTCCCGTCCGGCCCCCATCGTACTCACCGGTCCACCCCCGGAGCCGTGACTGAGCAAGCGCTTGGTTGCGGCGCTCACAGGTGCGCTGCGAGACTGGCGGCCTCATGCCCGACGCTCGTCAGGAGGAGCGCAGTGTCAGAGCGCGAAGTGTCAGAGCGGGAAGCACCGGAGCGGGAAGCACCGGAGCGCCTGGGGCCGGAGCGGGGAGCACCGGAGCGCCTGGGGCCGGACTCCGGCGCCCGCCCCGCCGCCGGCCTGAAGGTCGGTCAGGTGCTGCGCGAGCGCCGGACCATCACGGACGCGGACGTCGCCGCCTTCGCCGAGCTCACCGGGGACCAGGGCCGGCACCATCTGCCCGACCAGGGGCGGGCGATGGCGCACGGGCTGCTCACCGCCTCGCTCGCCACGAAGATCGGCGGACGGCTCGACTTCATCGCGCGCCGCATGGTCTGGGAGTTCCTGCGCCCGGTGTGGGTGGGCGACACGATCACCGCCGAGGTGACGGTGCGCGCGATGAGCGAGGTCCACGCCGGGACGGGCCTGGAGCTCGACGTCGAGATCAGCAACCAGGACGGCAAGCCGGTACTGCGGGGCGAGAGCACCGGCATCGTCCGGCACTGAGCCACAGCCGGCGCCGCGAGGGGCAGTCGGGGTCGGCGATGACGACCCGTTTTTCGGCCGACGGGGGCGGCTTGACGAACCACTAGAGGTTTCGGCACCGAATGGTACCGTTCCGTATGGCCACGAACGCGAGAGAACGACTCCTCCGCGCAGCGGAGCGTCTCTTCTACGAAGAAGGCATCCGGGCCGTCGGCATCGAGCGCATCCTGTCCGAGTCCGGAGTGGGCCGCGCCTCCTTCTACCGGCACTTCCCCAGCAAGGACGACGTGGTCGTCGAGGTGCTGCGGCGCCGCGACAGCATGTGGCGGGCCTGGCTGGACGGCCGGATCGAGGCGAGCGAGCGCACCCCCGAGGAGCTCCCGCTCGCCCTCTTCGACGGACTCGCCGAGCGCTTCGCCGCCGCGGACTTCCGTGGCTGCGCCTTCATCAACACGATGGTCGAGACGGCCGATCCGGAGAGCCCGGCCCACGATGTGGCCGCCGAGCACAAGGAGAAGGTCATCGCCCGCCTCGACAGCCTCCTGACCGACGCCGGCTACCGCGACCACGAGACGCTCGCCCGCCAGCTCGCACTGCTCGGCGACGGCGCCATGGTCACGGCGCTGCGCGAGGGCACCACGGAGCCGGCCGTGCGCGCCCGCGCGGTGGCGGCGGTGCTGCTGCGCTGCGCCGAACGCGACCCGGTGCCGGCCGACGCCTGAAGCCGCCCGGTGCGGGGCAGGCTCGGCAGCAGGTGGACGCCGCGCGACACGACACGGGTCGCCGAGTCGGAGGCACGCAAGGAAGCGATGGCCGTCGCCGCGGCCCCGTCGAGTGGCTGGCGTGATGCGCACGAGGCGCTGCCCCGGTCCCCCTGCGGGCGGGTACGCCGTGCCGTGAGGGAACGGCACCCGGTCCCGGCCCCGTAACGGCGGCACGCCCGGGGCCGTGCCGTGACCGGCCCCGGCGTGCGCCTCCCGCGCCTGGCGACGGGACGTACGGGTCATACGGCTCGTACCGGCCGCGGACTCGTCGGCCCGCACGGACCGCGGGGCTCTTCGGCTCGTACGGCCGACCCCGCGTCGCCCGTCCGCCGCGCGAGCGGCGCCGTGTCGTCGTGCCGCCGCGCCACCGTGTAGCGCCGCCACCCGGTCACCCCAGCCGCCCCGGTCTGACATCCGTCAGGCTGGGGCGTTTCGCTGCGCGGACACCCAGCTACTAGCATCATGGCACTGAGTGTGTTTTGCTGAGGGTACTCAGTGCCAAACGCCACAACTGCCACAAGCATTGCTAGGGGAGCCCCAGACCATGGCCAAGGACTTCGACCTGTATCGCCTGTCGGAGGAGCACGAGATGCTCCGGGAGACGGTCCGCTCGCTGGCGGAGGCGAAGATCACGCCGTTCGCCGCCGCGGTGGACGAGGAGGCCCGGTTCCCGCAGGAGGCGCTGGACGCGCTCGTGGCGGCCGACCTGCACGCCGTGCACGTGCCCGAGACCTACGGCGGCGCCGGCGCCGACGCGCTCGCGACCGTGCTCGTGATCGAGGAGGTCGCCCGCGCCTGCGTCTCCTCCTCCCTCATCCCGGCCGTCAACAAGCTCGGCTCGCTGCCGGTCATGCTGTCCGGCTCGGAGGAGCTGAAGCACAAGTACCTCGGCCCGCTCGCCAAGGGCGACGCGATGTTCTCCTACTGCCTGTCCGAGCCCGACGCGGGCTCCGACGCGGCCGGCATGAAGACCCGCGCCGTGCGCGACGGCGACTACTGGGTGCTCAACGGCGTGAAGCGCTGGATCACCAACGCCGGTGTGTCGGAGTACTACACGGTCATGGCCGTCACCGACCCCGAGAAGCGCTCCAAGGGCATCTCCGCGTTCGTCGTCGAGAAGTCCGACGAGGGCGTGTCCTTCGGCGCCCCGGAGAAGAAGCTCGGCATCAAGGGCTCTCCGACCCGCGAGGTCTACCTCGACAACGTCCGCATCCCCGCCGACCGCATGATCGGCGAGGAGGGCACCGGCTTCGCCACCGCGATGAAGACGCTCGACCACACCCGCATCACCATCGCCGCCCAGGCCCTCGGTGTCGCGCAGGGCGCCCTCGACTACGCCAAGGGCTACGTCCAGGAGCGCAAGCAGTTCGGCAAGCCGATCGCCGACTTCCAGGGCGTGCAGTTCATGCTCGCCGACATGGCCATGAAGCTCGAGGCCGCGCGCCAGCTCACCTACGCCGCCGCCGCCAAGTCCGAGCGCGTCGACGGCGACCTGACGTTCTTCGGCGCCGCCGCCAAGTGCTTCGCCTCCGACGTCGCCATGGAGGTCACCACCGACGCCGTCCAGCTCCTCGGCGGCTACGGCTACACCCGTGACTACCCGGTCGAGCGCATGATGCGCGATGCCAAGATCACCCAGATCTACGAGGGCACCAACCAGGTCCAGCGCATCGTCATGGCCCGCAACCTCCCGTAACCACCTGCTCGTTGAAAGGAGACAGGCCGTGACCCTGAAGATCGCTGTCTGTGTGAAGTACGTTCCCGACGCGTCCGGCGACCGCGGTTTCGCCGACGACCTGACCACCGACCGCGAGGAGGTCGACGGCCTCCTCTCCGAGCTCGACGAGTACGCGGTCGAGCAGGCGCTGCGGATCTCCGAGGAGGCCGACGACGCCGAGGTCACCGTCGTCACGGTCGGCCCGGACGACGCCACGGACGCGCTGCGCAAGGCGCTGTCGATGGGCGCCGACAAGGCCGTGCACGTCAACGACGAGGACATCCACGGCACCGACGTCATGGGCACCTCGGCGATCCTCGCCAAGGCCCTGGAGAAGACCGGTTTCGACCTGGTCGTCTGCGGCATGGCCTCGACGGACGGCACCATGGGCGTGCTGCCGGCGCTGCTCGCCGAGCGGCTGAACGTGCCGCAGATGACGCTGCTCTCCGAGGTCTCGGTGGACGGCGGCATCGTGGTGGGCCGCCGTGACGGCGACGCCGCCAGCGAGCAGCTCCAGGCCCCGCTGCCGGCCGTCGTCTCGGTCACCGACCAGTCCGGCGAGGCCCGTTACCCCTCCTTCAAGGGGATCATGGCCGCGAAGAAGAAGCCGGTCGAGGAGCTGGACCTGGACGACCTCGGCATCGACGCCGACACGGTCGGCCTCGGCGGCTCCTGGACGCTGGTCGAGTCGGCCACGGCGCGCCCGGCCCGCACGCAGGGCACGATCGTCACGGACGAGGGCGACGGCGGCAAGCAGCTCGCCGCCTTCCTGTCCGGCCAGAAGTTCATCTGACCCACCGTCACCATCCCTCAGGAGCAAGGAATCATGGCTGAGATCCTGGTTCTCGTGGACCACGCCGACGGTGCGGTCCGCAAGCCGGCCCTCGAACTGCTCACGCTGGCCCGCCGGATCGGCGAGCCCTCGGCGGTCGTCCTCGGCGCCGGCGAGGCCGCGGCCTCGATCGCCGCGACGGCCGGCGAGTACGGCGCGGCCACCGTGTACGTCGCGGACGGCGCGGAGTTCGCCGAGCAGCTCGTCGTGCCGAAGGTCGACGCGCTCACCCAGATCGCCAAGGACAAGGGCGTCGCCGCCGTTCTGGTGACCTCGTCCGGCGAGGGCAAGGAGATCGCGGCGCGCGTGGCGCTGCGGCTCGAGTCCGGTCTGATCACGGACGCGGTGGAGCTGGAGGCCGGCGAGAACGGCCCCGTCGCCACCCAGTCGGTGTTCGCCGCCTCGTACCAGGTGAAGTCGACCGTCTCGCACGGCGTGCCGGTCATCACCGTCAAGCCGAACTCGGCCGCCCCGGAGGCCGCGCCGGCCGCCGGCGCCGTCGAGAACGTGTCGGTCGCCTTCACCGGCAACGCCGCCACGGTCGTCTCGCGCACCGCGCGGGTCGCCACCGGCCGTCCGGAGCTCACCGAGTCGGCGATCGTGGTCTCGGGCGGCCGCGGTGTCGGCGCGGCCGAGGGCTTCGCGGTCGTCGAGAAGCTGGCCGACTCGCTCGGCGCGGCCGTCGGCGCCTCGCGCGCCGCGGTGGACGCCGGCTGGTACCCGCACTCCAACCAGGTGGGCCAGACCGGCAAGCAGGTCTCGCCGCAGCTGTACATCGCGGCGGGCATCTCCGGCGCGATCCAGCACCGGGCCGGCATGCAGACGTCGAAGACGATCGTCGCGGTCAACAAGGACGCCGAGGCCCCGATCTTCGACCTGGTCGACTTCGGTGTGGTCGGCGACCTGTTCGAGGTGCTGCCGCAGCTGACGGACGAGATCGGCGCCCGCTGATCCGCACGCCTGAATGAAGAAGGGGCGGGTGGCACTCTGTGCCACCCGCCCCTTCCATCTGTCCGCGTGCCGCGTGCCGCGTGTCCGTGAGTCCTCCGCGTCCGCGTGTGTCCGCGCGTGCCCGTGCGTCCGTGTCCCCGTGCGTCCACGCTCAGAACCAGCCGTCGAGCGCGACCTCCTCGCTCAGCCGCACGACCGGCCGGCGGCCCGGCCCCGTGCCGTCGTCCAGGAGCTTGACCCGGACGCCGGGGCGCACCGCGTGCGGGGGCCCGTCGACCTGGCAGCGCACCACGAAGCCCTCGGCCATGTGCACCGGCCAGAGGTCGGCCTGGGCGGCGGTGAAGGCGCGGCGTACGGAGATCACACCCTCGCCCGCGCTGAGTCGGGGCGTCAGCTCGGTGGACCCGCAGGTCGGGCAGAGCAGGCGCTGGAAGGTGGTGGTCTGGCACCAGTGGCAGACCTGGAAGTAGAGCTCGGGCTCGGCGGCCGGCTGCTCGGCTTCGAGGACGGCGCCGGCCTGGCTCCGCAGGCCCGTGGATCCGGTGTGGAACACGATGGTTCTCCTTGCACTCGGCGGCTCAACCGTGCATGGAGCCAACATATGGCACTGAGTGCCAGCAAATAAAGACCTGAGTTCCCTCAATTGACGATACTGAGATCCCTCCGTGTCCTGAGAGCGGCCCGCCCCGCCCCTCAGCTCTCGCCGAGGCTCGCCTCCACCTCGCGCACCACGCGCCACATCGGCGTCGAGCGCTTGGCGATCACCACGACCACGTCGTCCGGCTCCTGCTCCGCCGCCGTCCCGGCCGGCGCCGCGGCCGGGTCCCAGGTCGTGCGGACGAACTCCAGGGCCGAGTCGACCTCGGCCAGCGGGTCGCCCTCGCCGCCGGAGCGCAGCCAGTGGCGCAGCGCGTGGTTGTGGGCGGCGACCACGGCCGCGGCGACGACGTTGGCCCGCAGGGTGCCGTCGCGGCGGTCGGCGAAGCGGGTGCGGAGATAGTCGCCGAGGATCTTCTCGTAGCGCCAGACGACGGAGAGTTCGTACGTCCGCAGGCCCGCGACCTCGCGGGTGAGGCGGTAGCGCTGCACGGAGAAGGTGGGGTTCTCGGCGTACATCCGCATGACGAGCCGGGTGGCCTCGCAGACCCGGGCCAGCGGGTCGTCGGAGTCCTCGCTCGCCGCGAGGAACGCGGTCATGTCGGCGAGGCTCTGCTCGTGGTCCGGGAAGACCACGTCCTCCTTGGACGGGAAGTACCGGAAGAAGGACCTGCGGCCGACCCCGGCGGTCCTGACGATGTCGTCGACCGTCGTCTGCTCGTAGCCGCGCTCCAGGAAGAGCTGGAAGGCCGCCGCGACGAGGGAGTCACGCATCGAGGGCTTGGCGGGGTTCGTGCTCATGCACTCGAACCTAGCACTCGGATCCCTCTCACGGCGGCACTAGGTGCCATCTGCGAGGTCAGCGGCCGTCAGGCCGCTGACCGAGAGGCCGACGCACGGGCCGCCGACGCACGGGCCGCCGGCGCCGTACCGTCAGCGGGCGGCCATGCGCAGGGCGCCGTCCATCCGGATCGTCTCGCCGTTGAGGTAGTCGTGCTCGGCGATCATGGTGACCAGGCGGGCGTACTCCTCGGGGCGGGCGAGCCGCTGCGGGAAGGTGACGCTCGCGGCGAGCCCGGCGCGGATCTCGTCGCTGAAGCCGGCCATCATCGGGGTGTCGACGATGCCGGGCGCGACGGTGACGACGCGGATGCCGAACTGGGCGAGGTCACGGGCGGCGGTGATGGTCATCCCGGCGACACCGGCCTTGGAGGCGGCGTACGCGATCTGGCCGACCTGGCCCTCGAAGGCGGCGATGGAGGCGGTGTTGACGACGAGTCCGCGCTGCCCGTGCTCGTCCGGCTCCTGCTTGGCGACGGTCTCGGCGGCGAGCCGCATGACGTTGAAGGTGCCGACCAGATTGACGTCCAGGACCGCGCGGAACAGCTCCAGGTCGTGCGGGCCCTTGCGGCCGAGCACCCGGGCCGAGGGCGCGATGCCGGCGCAGTTCACCGCGAGCCGCAGCTCCGCCCCGTCCTCCTCGATCCGTGCGAGCGCGGCCCGCACCTGCTCCTCGTCGGTGACGTCGGCCGCGATCAGCGTGACCCCGTCCGCGGGCGCCTCGGCGCCCGCGACCGCCTTGTCGAGGTCGAGACCGTAGACCGTGGCGCCCTTCGCGGCGAGCGCCGCGGCCGTGGCGGCCCCGAGCCCGGAAGCGGCACCGGTGACGAGCGCGGCGGAACCTGCGATGTCCATGGATCTCCTCGTACGAGCGCCCGGCGGCGGGTGTCGGGCCGCCGGGTGTGATGGATGGCCGGCCACGGCGCCTTGTGGGCGCCCGGGGTCCGGGCACGGTCGACGCCGCTCACCCTACCGAGCGGCGTCGACGGCGAGCAGGTCCGCGGGGGCCGCTCTCCCGGGGCCGGGGCCTCACGACCATTCGTACAGCTTGGCGTCGGCCTTGCCGTCCGCGTCCACCTCGAACTCGAAGACTCCGGCGAGCGAGTTGAGCTTGGCGAAGCGCTCCGCCGCGGTCTCGAAGAAGATCGAGCCGCGCCAGCTCACGCTGCCGTTCTGGTTCAGGCGGCCCACTCCGGAGCCGTGCCAGGTGACGGTCTCGCCCTCCTGGGTCATGACGACGCCCTGGCCCTCGCCCCAGAGCGTGCCGTCCGCGCGCAGCACCGACTCGTACGTCCCGATGTCCTTGACCGGGACATCGAGCATCGTCCCGGTCGCCTGGAACGACGCCTCCATCACCGGGTGGCCGCCGTCCGTGGACAGCACCCGCATTCCCGTGGTCACGCCCTGTTCCTGGCCGATCAGCTCACCGAGCATGATGGGACTCCTCTCCGGAAATTCCGTCGGATCGGGTCCCCTCTTCCGCTGTACGCCCGTTCCGGCCCCCCGGCAACCGGGGCGCGCCGGTAGCCTGCGGGCCATGATGCGTGCCTGGCTCCTGCCGCTCTTCTTCGTCCTCGTCGGCGCCCTGGCGGTGGTCCGGGCGGCCCTGCGCGGCTCGCCCGGCGCCGCCGCCGCGTTCCTGCTGGTGTTCGCGGTGTGCGCGGTCTTGTACTCGCCGCTGATATTCCCGCGCACGACCGCCGCGCGGGCCGACGGCCGTCCGGTCGTCTACTGGCGGCCCGGCTGCAGGTACTGCATGCGCCTGCGCCTCCGGCTCGGCCTCGGCGCCCGCCGGGCGCACTGGGTGAACATCTGGCGCGACCCGGAGGCCGCGGCGGCGGTACGGGCGGCCAACGAGGGCAACGAGACCGTCCCGACGGTCGTCGTGGCGGGCCGACCGTACACCAATCCGGACCCGGCGTGGGTCCGGGAGCAGCTGGCGCGGCCTACTTCGCCGCCGCCGACAGCTGTCGGCTGATCACCAGGCGCTGGATCTGGTTCGTTCCCTCGAAGATCTGCATGATCTTCGCCTCGCGCATGTAGCGCTCGGCGGGGAAGTCCCGCGTGTAGCCGTAGCCGCCGAGGACCTGGACCGCGTCCGTGGTGACCTTCATGGCCGCGTCGGTGGCGATGAGCTTGGCGGCGCTGGCCTGGCGGCTGAAGGGGCGGCCGAGGTCGCGGCGGCGGGCGGCGTCGAGGTAGGTGGCGCGGGCGGAGTCGACGGCGGCGGCCATGTCGGCGAGGAGGAAGCCGAGGCCCTGGTGGTCGATGATCTTCCGGCCGAAGGTGGTGCGCTCGTTGGCGTAGGCCACGGCGGCGTTGAGGGCGGCCTGGGCGAGGCCCGTGGCGCAGGCGGCGATGCCGAGGCGGCCGCCGTCGAGGGCGCTGAAGGCGATCTGGAGGCCCTGGCCCTCCTCGCCGATGCGCCGGTCGGCGTCGAGGAGCGCGCCGTCCCAGTAGGCGGCCGTGGTGGGCACGGCCTGGAGGCCCATCTTCTTCTCGGGCGCGCCGAAGGAGAGGCCCTCGGCGGTGCCGGGCGCGAGGAAGCAGGAGATGCCGCGGCTGCCGGGGGCGGTGCGGGCGAAGAGGGAGTAGAAGCCGGCCTTGCCGCCGTGGGTGATCCACGCCTTGGTGCCGGTGATCCGGTACGCGGCGCCGCCGGTGCTGTTGGTGGCCGGCTCGGCCTTGCAGGTGAGCGCGGCGGCGTCGGAGCCGGCCTGGGGCTCGGAGAGGCTGTAGCCGCCGACGAGCCTGCCCTCCAGCATCGCGGGCAGCCAGCGCTCCTTCTGCTCGGCGGTGCCGAAGGCGTAGAGCGGGTGGCAGGCGAGGGTGTGGACGCTGGTGGCGACGGCGACGGCGGCCCAGCGGGCCGCGAGCTCTTCCAGGACCTGGAGGTAGACCTCGTAGGGCTGACCTCCGCCGCCGAACTCCTCGGGATACGCGAGACCGAGCAGCCCCGCCTCGCCGAGGGTCGCGAACAGGCCCTCCGGGTACGCCTCCTTGGCCTCGTGCTCGTCGGCGCGGGGGGCCAGCTCCTTGTCGGCGATCTCCCGCGTGAGAGCGATGAGGTCCGCCGCCTCGGGGGTGGGAAGCAGACGGTCGACATCCATGGCGACTCCATCTCGACGCAAAGGGGTGGCTGCGAAAGGCACTGCGGGACGGATCGGGAGATCCGCGAAACGGTACTGCGAGGGGTACGGCAGTACCGGTTAGCGTAGCGCAGACAGGGGTTTCCGTAACCCCCCGAACGGGTCGACCGGCATACTGTTCGGGTGATCGAGACCTCCGCCGCACACGCCCCCCGGCTCACGGGCCGGGGCGCCGCCCGGCGCTCCGAGCTCTTCGACGACCTCGTGGCGCTCCTGGTCGGCGAGGGCTTCGCCCAGCTGACCCTCGACGACCTGGCCGCCCGGCTGCGCTGCTCCAAGCGCACGCTCTACGGCCTCGCGGGCAGCAAGGAGCAGCTCGTCCGGGCCGCCGTGGTGCAGTTCTTCCGCCGCGCCACCGTGCGCGTCGAGGCGGTACTGGCCGCCGCGACCGGGCCGGCCGAGCGGCTGGCCGCCTATCTGCGGGCCGTCGCCGCCGAACTGGCGCCCGTCTCCCCGCAGTTCTTCGACGACGTCGCCGCCTTCGAGCCGGCCGCCGAGGTGTACGAGCGCAATACGCGCGCCGCCGCCGGGCGGGTGCAGGAGCTGATCGAGGAGGGCGTGTCGGCGGGCGTCTTCCGTGACGTGCACGTGGCCTTCGCCGCCGACGTCATCTCCTCGGTGATGGTCCGCATCCAGCAGCGGCAGGTGGCCGCGGCGACCGGACTCGCGGACGCGGCGGCGTACGAACAGCTCGCCGAGCTGCTCCTGAACGGCCTGCGCAAGGGCTGAGCGCGGCTACACCGGGGAGCCGGTCCGGCCGGCCGGCTCGCGCGGGCCGTCGTGGTGGATCGGGGTGTGCGCGCCGGTGAGGGAGGCGCCGCTGCCGCCGCGGCGGTCGGCGACGATCTCGGCGGCGATGGACAGGGCGGTCTCCTCGGGCGTACGGGCGCCGAGGTCGAGGCCGATCGGGGAGCGCAGCCTGGCCAGCTCGGGCTCGGTGACGCCGGCCTCGCGCAGCCGCCTGGTGCGGTCCTCGTGGGTGGTGCGGGAGCCCATCGCGCCGACGTAGGCGACGGGGAGCCGGAGCGCGGCCCGGAGCAGGGGGACGTCGAACCGGGCCTCGTGGGTGAGCACGCACAGCACCGTCCGGCCGTCCACGGCCGTGGACTCCAGGTAGCGGTGGGGCCAGTCGACGACGACCTCGTCGGCGTCGGGGAAGCGGGCCCGCGTCGCGAAGACGGGTCGGGCGTCGCAGACGGTCACGTGGTAGCCGAGGAAGCGGCCGACCCGGGCGAGCGCGGACGCGAAGTCGACGGCGCCGAAGACGATCATCCGCGGGGCGGGGACGGAGGACTCGACGAGGAGGGTCAAGGGCCGCCCGCACAGGCTGCCGTCCGCACCCGTCTCCACGGTGCCGGTGCGGCCCGCGTCCAGCATCGCGCGGCCTTCGGCCGCCGCGGTGCGGTCGAGCTCCCGGTGGCCGCCGAGCCCGCCCTCGTACGCACCGCCGGGACGGACGAGGAGGGCCCGGCCGAGCAGCTCGCCGGGGCCCCGGGCGACCCGGACCAGGGCCGCCGCCTCCCCAAAGGCGGCGGCCCTGAGCGCGGCGGCGTGGACCCCGCCGCGCACCGGGGTGACGAGGACGTCGATGACGCCTCCGCAGGTCAGACCGACCGCGAAGGCGTCCTCGTCGCTGTAGCCGAAGCGCTCGAGGACCGTACGGCCGTCCTCGAGCGCCTGCCGGCACAGCTCGTACACCGCGGCCTCCACGCATCCGCCGGAGACCGAGCCGAGCACCGTTCCGTCGCCGTCGACGGCGAGCGCGGCGCCCGGCTCCCGGGGCGCGCTGCCGCTGACGGCGACGACGGTGGCGACGGCGAAGTCGCGGCCCTGCTCGACCCACCGGTGCAGCTCGTCGGCGATGTCCAGCATGGCGAACTCCTCGGGGCCTTCGGCTCATTGCGTGCGAAGGGCGACCCTACCCGGGAGTCGGCCGGCCTGCCTGGCCGGCGGGCGGTCAGCCGACTCCGAGCCAGCTCTCGATCGGATGGATGGCGAAGTAGACGATGAAGATCGCGGTCAGCGCCCACATGAAGCCGCCGACCTCCCGGGCCTTGCCCTGCGCGCTCTTGATCACCACGTAGGAGATGACGCCGGCCGCGACACCGGTGGTGATGGTGTACGTGAAGGGCATGAGGACCACGGTGAGGAACACCGGGATCGCGACGGAGCGGTCGCTCCAGTCCACGTGCTTGGCGTTCTGCATCATCATCGAGCCGATGACGACCAGGGCCGCCGCGGCGACCTCCTGCGGCACGATCGCGGTCAGCGGCGTGAAGAAGAGGCACAGGGCGAAGAACGCGCCGGTGACCACGGAGGCCAGACCGGTACGGGCGCCCTCGCCGACGCCGGTGGCGGACTCGACGAAGACGGTCTGGCCGGAGGCGCCGCCGACGCCGCCGAGGACACCGCCCGCACCGTCGATGAACAGCGCCTTGGACAGGCCGGGCATGCGGCCCTGCGCGTCGGCGAGCTTGGCCTCGGTGCCGACGCCGAGGATGGTCGCCATGGCGTCGAAGAAGCCGGCCAGCACCAGGGTGAAGACGATCATGCTGATGGTGATGTAGCCGACGTCGCCCCAGCCGCTGAAGGACACGTTGCCGATCAACGAGAAGTCGGGCGCGGACACCGCGCTGCCGTGCAGCTCCGGCGGACCGGAGAACCAGGCCTTGGCCGGGATGTCGGCGACCGCGTTGAGGACGGCCGCGACGACGGTGCCGCTGACGATGCCGATGAGGATCGCGCCGGGGATGTTGCGCGACTGCAGAGCGAAGATCAGCAGCAGGGTGAAGGCGAAGATCAGGACGGGCCAGCCCTGGAGCTCACCGGCCGGGCCCAGGGTGACCGGGCCGCCGCCGGGAGCGGGGTTCTCGTGCACGAAGCCGGCCTTGACGAAGCCGATGATCGCGATGAAGAGACCGATGCCGATGGTGATGGCGTGCTTGAGCGCGAGCGGGATCGCGTTCATGATCATCTCGCGCAGGCCGGTGACGACCAGGAGACAGATCACCGCGCCGTACGCCACGGACATGCCCATGGCCTGCGGCCAGGTCATGACCGGGACGACCTGCGAGGCCATCACGCCCGAGACGCTGAGGCCGGCCGCGAGGGCCAGCGGGACCTTGCCCCAGAAGCCCATGAGGAGCGTGGTCACGGCCGCGCACAGGGCGGTGGCGGTGATCAGCGCGGCCTGTCCGAGCTGGTTTCCGGCGACATCCTTGCCGGAGAGGATCAGGGGGTTGAGCAGGAGAATGTACGCCATCGCCATGAAGGTGGTGACGCCGCCGCGGATCTCCGTCGCGACGGTGGATCCTCTCTCCGAGATGTGAAAGTACCGGTCGAGCCAGGACCTGCCGGCAGGATTGCGCGAGCCGTTGCCCGCGTCCTCCGCCGTCGTCCCGGGCTCCACTGACGACTGGGTCATGGGGCCTACTCCCAAGGTTCAAAGGGGCACCCGCATCGGAATCCATGGGCGCGGACGCGCGTGGGACTGCGGGATTTGGGATTTCCAGTTGGCTGCACGACCCGGGGGACGGCCCGAGACGAACGGGGTGAATCTCTTCACGCGCTGTTAACGCGAGGTGTGTGGCCTAGTACACAAGGCCCGGTCGCCACGGTGCAGTGACAGAAACCATGAAGCGGTTGGCCGGTCACCACCACCGTCTTGTAGATTCGAACGAAAGGCGGGGAACACCAGCCCCGCCGTTCCCCGCTGGAAACGGTGACCCCCGGTCACCGATCACAACGCGACATCCTTCACCATCGAACACCGACCACCACTGACGAGAAGAACGGCGGCGAGATCATGCGGCTGCGCGCACTGCTGGAGAACGACGCGCTGGGCCTGCGGCTGCTCGGCGGCGAGGAGGAGCTGGACCGCTCCGTCCGCGGCGTGATGACCACGGACCTCAAGGATCCCAGCCGCTACCTGTCCGGCGGCGAGCTCGTCCTCACCGGCCTCGCCTGGATGCGCGAGCCCGCGGACGCGGAGCCCTTCGTGCGGACCCTGACCTCGGCCGGAGTGGCCGCGCTCGCCGCGGGCGAGGCCGAACTGGGGGACATCCCGGAGGATCTCGTACAGGCGTGTTCTCGCCACCGGCTTCCGCTGTTTGCCGTACACGAGTCCGTTGCGTTCGCGACGATCACCGAGCATGTCGTTCGACAGGTCTCCGGTGAGCGGGCGGGCGACCTGGCCGCTGTCGTAGACCGGCACAGGCGGCTGATGACCTCCGGCCCGGCGGGCGGCGGACCGGAGGTCGTCCTGGACCTCCTGGGCTCCGACCTCGACCTGCGGGCCTGGGTGCTCTCCCCCACCGGCCGCCAGATCGCGGGCGCCGGCGACCCCCTCGACCCGGCCCTCGCCGCCACCCTGGCGGGCGAGCACCTGGCCGCCACCCGCACCGGCCGGCGCGGCCCGCACCGGCTCACCGCCGCCGGCACGGCCTACTCGCTCTTCCCGATCCGCAACACCGGCCGCGGCGCCCAGCCCGGCACCCGTGACGTGCGCGAGACCGTGCTGTCCGACTGGCTGCTCGCCGTCGAGGCCGACGCGAGCGACTGGCCGGCCGCCCGGCTCGACCTGCTCCAGGGCGTCACCCAGCTGATCGCCGTGGAGCGCGACCGGCGCGACGCGGCCCGCACGGTACGGCGCCGGCTCGCCCAGGAGGTCCTGGAGCTGGTGCAGACGGGCGCCGCGCCCGCCGAGATCGCCGCCCGGCTGCGGGTCGCCGCGCCGGTGCTGCTGCCCGGCCTCGGCACCGCGCCGCACTGGCAGGTCGTCGTCGCCCGCGTCGAATGGGAGCAGGACGGCGGGCAGGGCGCGGTCGACAGCGGCCCCGTCGCCCAGGCGCTCCTGGAGGAGATCCTGGTCGACCCGGCCACCACCGGCCCCGACTCGGCCGACCGGATCGCCGTCGCGCACAGCGGCGACGAGGCCATCGCGCTCGTCCCGCTGGCCACCGCGCCGCTGCCGGACAGCGAGGACGACCTGCCGGCCACCTCGCTCGGCCTGCACGCCGACGCGCTGCTCGGCGCCGTGCGCGCCCCGCTGTCCGCCGGGCTCGCCGACGACGGCCGGCTCACCCTGGGCGTCAGCGCCGCCGTGCACTCCGCCGAGGGGCTGCGCGGCGCCCTGGAGGAGGCCCGGCACGCCCGCCGGGTCGCCGCCGCCCGCCCGGGCCGGGTCTGCGCGGCCGGCCACCACGAGCTGGCCTCGCACGTGCTGCTGCTGCCCTTCGTCCCGGACGACGTCCGGCGCGCCTTCACGGCCCGCCTCCTGGACCCGCTGCGCGACTACGACCGGCGGCACCGGGCGGAGCTCATCCCGACCCTGGAGGCGTTCCTGGACTGCGACGGCTCCTGGACCCGCTGCGCGACGCGGCTCCACCTGCACGTGAACACGCTGCGCTACCGGGTGGGCCGGATCGAACAGCTCACGGGCCGGGACCTCTCCCGCCTGGAGGACAAGCTGGACTTCTTCCTGGCCCTGCGCATGAGCTGACCGGGTGAACGCGTACGGCACCGACGAGGCTTCATCTCATCGGGTGACCGGTGGAACTGACGGGGCGGCAGGAAACTGCCGCCCCTAGCCTCTTCCGGCCGCGTTCCGCCACCCCTCCCCTTTGTGAAAAGTTTCACCCGACCCCTTGGCCCACGCCTTCGGTTCGTGCTGAGATGCCGTCCTACTCAGCTCGATGGCGTGCTCGGGGAGGGCAATGTGGCGTACGGCCGGGGAACCCCACTGGAGACCGCGGTCTGGAGGCTTCGCTCCCGCGGCTGCTGGACGGACGCGGCCGAACTCCTCACGCCCCGCGCGGCCGAACCGGCCGCGGCCCTGGAGCGGGCGGCCCTGCTGATCGAACGCTGTCTCTACACCGAGCAGGGCTGGGCCGAGGCCGAGGAGGCGCTGCGCGCCGCGGAGGCGGTCGCCCGGACCGACGAGGAGCGCGGCGCGGCGGCCTGCGAACGCGGCTACCTCGCCTACGCCTCCACCCTCCTCGGCGTACGGGACCGGGCCGACGAGGCCCGCGCGGCGCTCGGCCGGGCGGCGGCGCTCACCGGCCCCGAGACGGCGGGCCGCGCCCTCCTCGACTTCCGCCGCGGCCTGATGGCCCAGAACCTCGGCGACTCCCCGCAGGCGGCCCGCGCCGCCTACCGCCGCGCCCACGCCGGCGCGACGGCCCACGACGACGAGCTGCTGCTCTCCTTCACCTGGCGCCACCTCGCCGGACTCGCCCTGCGCGAGGGCGAGTTGGCCGAGGCGCGGCACGGCTTCGCCGAATCCCTGCGCATCCGCGAGGAGTTGGGCTACCTGGTCGGCACCGCGCCCGCCCTCGCCTCGCTCGCCGACACCGAGCCGGAACCGGAGGCCGGCCGGCTGCGCGCGGAGGCCGGCCGGCTCTTCCGGCTCCTCGGGGGCGTACCGACGTGGCTGGCCGCGCAGCTCAAGCCGCGGCCGGCGATCTGAGTGCAGCTCAGGCGCCGTGCGTCCGCGCCCGGAACGTGCGCCGGTAGGTGTCCGGCGGCACGCCGACCGTACGGCTGAAGTGCCGGCGCAGCGTCGTGGCGGTGCCCATGCCGGTGGCCTCCGCGATGCGGTCGACGCTGTCGCCGGTGGTCTCAAGCAGCTCCTGGGCGTGCCGGATCCGCTGGGCCAGCAGCCATTGCAGCGGGGTGGTGCCGGTCACCGACCGGAAGTGGCGCCCCAGATGGCGCGAGCTCATCCGGGCCTGCCGGGCCAGGTCCTCGACGGTCAGCGGCTGGTCGAGCCGGGAGAGCGCCCAGGGGAACAGCTCGGCGAGCGGGTGGTTGTCCGGGGCGGGCACCGGGGTGGTGACGAACTGGGCCTGGCCGCCGTCCCGGTGCGGCGGCACGACCAGCCGGCGGGCGACCGCGTTGGCGACGGACGAGCCGCGGTCGAGGCGTACGAGGTGCAGGCACAGGTCCATCTCGGCCGCCTTGCCGGCCGAGGTCAGCACGCTGCCGTTGTCCACGTACAGCACGTCCGGATCCACCGTCACCCGCGGGTAGCGGGCGGCCAGTTCCGCCGTGTGCGCCCAGTGCGTGGTCGCCCGCCACCCGTCGAGGAGACCAGCGGCGGCCAGCACGAACGCGCCCGTGCAGAGCGAGACCACCCGCGCGCCCGCCTCGTGTGCCGCGCGTACGGCGTCGACCAGGTCGGAGGGCGGGTCCGCATCGACGTCGGCCCAGCCGGGGACGATCACGGTGGCGGCGTCTGCCAGCCGGTCGAGCCCGTGGTCGGGCTCCAGGGCGAACCGCCCGAACCGCACGGCGCCGGGCCCGCAGACGGAGAGCTCGTACCAAGGGCCGGGGACGGCGGCCGGCGCGGAGCCGAACACCTCGTGGGCCACGGAGAGTTCGAACTGCAGCATGCCGTCGGTGACGGCGAGGGCGACGGAGTCCACGTCCGGAATTGTACGGGTCATGTCGTTCCGGACACTCACCGTGGAACTCCGGCCGCACGCTGGATGGTCGCGACGGACGACATCCACCACGGGGAGAGCAGAACCATGGAATCGGTGACGGTATACGGGGCGTACGGGCACACCGGCCGGTTCGTCGTGACGGAGCTGCGCGCACGCGGGTACGTCCCGATCCTGTCGGGCCGCGACGACGCCAAGCTGAAGGCGCTCGCGGAGGAACACCCCGGCCTGGAGGCCCGTCCGGCGACGGTCGACGCCCCGGCCGCGCTCGACCGGGCGCTCGCCGGCGCGGCCGCCGTGATCAACTGCGCGGGGCCGTTCGCCGAGACCGCCGGCCCCGTGATCGAGGCGGCTCTGCGGGCCGGGATCCCGTACCTGGACGTGGCGGCCGAGATCGAGGCCAACGCCGACACCTTCGCCCGCTTCGCGGACCGCGCCCGCGCCGCCGGAACGGTCGTCCTGCCCGCGATGGCCTTCTACGGCGGCCTCGGCGACCTCCTCGCCACCGCCGCGATGGGCGACTGGTCGTCGGCCGACGAGGCCCACGTCGCGTACGGCCTGAACAGCTGGCACCCCACCAACGGCACCCGTGCGGCCGGTGCCGTCTCCCGCGAGCGGCGCGGCGGCCGCCGTGTCCGCTTCACCGGCGGCCGGCTCGAACACCGCGATGACGCCCTGCCGGCCCTCGACTGGGTGTTCCCCGCTCCGATGGGCCCGCGCGCGGTCATCGGCGAGTTCACGATGGCCGATGTCGTCACGCTCCCCAGCCACCTCGGCATCCCCGAGGTCACCACCTACATGACGGTCGAGGCGGCCCGGGACATCGCGTCCCCGGACACCCCGGCTCCCACCCCGGCCGACGAGCACGGCCGCTCCGACCAGACCTTCCTCGTCGACGTCCTCGTCCGCTCCGGCGGCGCCGAACGCCGCGCGGTGGCGACCGGCCGGGACATCTACGCCGTCACGGCGCCGCTCGTGGTCGAGGCGGTCGACCGCGTGCTCACGGGCCGTACGAGGACGGTGGGCGTGGCGTCGGCGGGCGAGCTGTTCGACGCGGCCGACTTCCTGGGCGCGCTGGGGGCGCACCTGACGGTGGAGCTGCGCGGATAGCGGCCGGGGCCCCGCGTCACCCGGTCCGCCGCTCCAGCCGGACGAGCACCTCGTCCAGGCCGAGGACGAGCGCTCCGTCGGCCGTCACGGCGACGGCCCGCACCGGCGGTCCCGGCCGGAAGACGAGCCGGTCGCCCTGCTCCACCCGGCGCAGCTCCACCACACCGTCGCCCCAAGCGGCAGCGAGGACCGGCCCGTGCGGCGTCTCCGCGGCGTCCAGCGAGACGACCGGCGACGAGCGCTCGACGAGCGGCGCGGGCTCCGCGTCGGTGCCGGGCGTCCACAGGCGTACGGCGCCGTCCGCGCCGCCGCTGCACACGAACGGCGTCTCGGACTCGACGGCGGCGACGGCCGTGACGCGCCCGCTGTGCAGGGCCGCCTGGTGCAGCCCGGTCAGTCCGAAGGCGTGTACGGAGCCCAGCCGGTCGCCCACGACCACCGAGCCGGCGATGGCGGCGAGCGCCGTCCCGGGGTGCCGGCTGAGCGTGGCGGAGACGGCCTCGGTGAGGCGGTGGAGGTAGGGCGCGCGGGGTTCGCGGCCGGGCACGGTGTGCAGCCGGCCGCGCTCGTCGAGGAGCAGCACGGTCCCGTCGGGGGCGGGCGCGAGTGCCCGGACGCGCCCGGTGACGGGGTGGTCGAGGCGTCCGAGCGCGCGTGCGTCGGCGGCGCTGACGAGGCGTACCGCGCCGCCGAGGTCGGCGACGAGCAGGGTGCCGCCCTGCGCGGCGAGGGCGGCGACCGGCCCGGGCCAGGGCGGGGCGATGTCGCCGGTGACGCGGGTCCAGCGCACGCGCCAGGGCGAGACGGCGGCGAGTTCGTCGAGGGCGGGCCGCAGCCGGGGGTCGGCGCCGTCGCCGAGGACGGCGAGCAGCCCGAGGGCCCGGTCGCCCGGGGTGTGCGCGGCGCACAGGCCCTGTCCGGCGCGCAGCCAGGCGGCGCGCAGCCCGCCGTGCTCGTCCCAGGGGTCACGTATGTACCCGGTGGTGACGGCGACGGGATCGGCGCCGCAGACGGCGACGGGATCGGAGAGGTCCACCTCGGGCGCACCGGGCGCGGCGCGCGGCGGCTCGCCGCCGCCGTCCCCCGGCTCACCCTCCTCCTCGTCCTCCACCACCGTGACCCGGCCCTCCGCCAGGACCTCGTACTCCCGCGTCCCCGGCCGCACCTCCACGACCATCCGCACCCGCCCGAGCCGTGCGACGTCCGCGAGCAGCGCGGCGACGGCTTCCGGTTCGGCGGCGGTGTGCAGGGCGGGCAGGAGCAGCACGGTGCGGGAGGTGCGGGAGGTCTCGGTGGTGGCGAGGGCGCGGGCGAGGTCGGCGGGGGACGTGGCGACGACGCCGAGCCGGTCGGCGACGGCCCACGCGGTGCCGAGGGCGCTGCGTCCGGTGAGCGGGACGAGCGCGCGGGCGGTGCGGCGGCGGCCGGCGCCGCGCGGGCCGTGCCGGGCCAGCCAGTCGAGCAGCCCGGGGCCGCCGGTGACGAGGCAGAGGCGGGGGGCGTCGGGGTCGGTGAGCCAGCCGAGCAGGGCCGCGGCCCCTGGGCGCTCCGCGCGGACGGACGGCATGATCACCTCTCGGTCGGCGCGGTCATGACGAGCGGTACAGAACGAAGGGACCCTGTCGTTGTCGACCTTAGTCGTCAGTCCTGCGCTCCGGTGAAGTGCTCGCGTACGAGTGCCGAAACGACCGGAAGATCCTGGGCGATCAGGGCATCGAGCAGGGCGGTGTGCTCGGCGGCGTCGGCGACGAGTTCGGCGTGCCGGGTGACGGGCGCGCTGACGAGGGGCCACTGGGAGCGGCGGTGGAGGTCGTCGGCGATGACGAGGAGCTGTTCGTTGCCGGCGAGGGAGAGGACGGCGCGGTGGAAGGCGCGGTCGGTCTCGGCGTAGTGGGCGCGGTCGCCGCGGGCGGCGGCGGTGGCGGTGGCCTCGGCGAGCGGGCGGAGTTCGCTCCAGCGGGCGGCGGGGACGTCACGGGCGAGCCGGAGCATGACGGGGACCTCGATCAGGGCCCGCACCTCGGCGAGCTCGGCGAGCTCGCGGGGGGTGCGTTCGCTGACGCGGAAGCCGCGGTTGGGGACGACCTCGACGGCGCCCTCGATGGCGAGCTGCTGCATGGCCTCGCGGACGGGGGTGGCGGAGACGCCGAAGCGTTCGCCGAGGGCGGGGGCGGAGTAGACCTCGCCGGGGACGAGTTCGCCGCCGACGAGTGCGGTGCGCAGCGCCTGCAGGATCTGGCCGCGCACGGAGTGCCGCCGCACGGGCCGGGGCGCGAGGCCGGGGGCGGGCGGCTCGCTGTGGGTGTGCTCGCCACGGGCGTGGTCCGGCGCCTGTGCCCGCGCTCCCTGCTGTGCCCGTGACTGCTCGGGGACCCTCGGCGCATCGGCGTACGCCTCGCCTGCCTCGTACCTCTCGTACGCCGCCTGCTCCACCCGGGTCCTCCTGCGCCTTCGTGCCGGCCCGGCTCGCGGTGCCCGGGTCCCCCGTGCACGATAGGCGGACGGCGTCGCAGTTCAAACACCGTGCGCATCGGGTAAGGTAAGGCTAACCTGCTAACGATCGCGATTCGGTGGTCCCGTATGGCCATGCCCGTTCTGCTGCCGTCTCCCCCCACTTCCCCCTCCTCGCCCGTCGCGGCCTCGTACGCCCGGCTCGGCGAGGTCTTCACCGCCCTGAGCATCACCGAGCTGCCGGCGGACGCGCGGCTGCCGCGGGGCACGGGCTGGGTCGGCGCGGCGGAGCTGGCCTCCGGCGGCGACGGGCTCGACGCCTTCCTCGCCTGGGACGAGGCGCAGGTGCGGCGGGACTACGGACGCGCGGCGCGGCCTGACGTGGTCGCGAGCTTCGCACTGCACCGCTACGCGTGGCCGGTCTGCCTCCTCGTCACCCTCCCCTGGTTCCTGCACCGCCGGGTGCCGCGCCTGCCCGCCCGGAACGTGGCCTTCCAGCGCGCGCTCGGGCGGCTCGCGATGCGCGTGGAGGAGTTCGCGTGCCTGCCGGACGATCCGGCGGCGGCGCTCCCCGGCGCGCGGGTGGTCGCCGGCGAGGAGGCGCTGCGGGCGGAGGTCCGGGAGTCGCTCGCGGAGCACTTCGAGGCGGTGCTGACCGGCTTCGGGCCGCGGATGCGACGGGGCCGGCGGGCCCTGTGGGGCATGGTGACGGACGAGATCGTCGAGGGCCTCTGGTACGTCGCGGCGCTGCTCGGCGACGAGGACCGCGCGCTGGCCGAGCTGGAGCGGCTGATGCCGGGGACGGCCGGGCCGTACGTGGGGCCCGCGGGCTTCCGGGAGCTGCCGGGCTCGGCCGAGGCGTGCGGCGCGGCCCGCGCGACCCGGGACCGGGCGACCTGCTGCCTGTTCTACACGCTGCGCCCCGAGGACACCTGCCTCACCTGCCCCCGCACCGCCGACGGCGAGCGGGTTCGCCGGCTCGCGGCGACGGCCTGACCGCCCCCTGCTCTCGGCGCACCCTCACGAGTGGTCGGATTCGAACACAACTCGGCTCTCTCGCCCGCCAGTTCGACCAGATCGCCCCCATTCGTAGGCCCTCCGGCCCCGATGGCGTGCTCTTGTCCCGAAAGCCCGTGGCCGCCTCGCCGGGTCGGCCAGTATGGGCGGCCGTACCGCCCTACTGCGAGGCAAGGGACATCGCAATGAGACTGACCGACATATCGCTCGACTGGCTGCTTCCGGGCGGCGTGATGGTGGCGGGAGTCCTGACGGCGGTGGCGGTGCTCGCGCGCGGCAAGCGCGCCGGTGACCAGGCCGCGGCCGACGACTCCTGGGAGCGCAGCGAGGAGCGCCGCAGGCGCAAGGAGGCCGTCTACGGCACCGCTTCCTACGTGCTGCTCTTCTGCTGCGCCGCGGTCGCGGCGGCGCTCTCCTTCCACGGGCTCGTCGGCTTCGGCCGGCAGAACCTCAACCTCGAGGGCGGCTGGGAGTACCTGGTCCCCTTCGGACTCGACGGCGCCGCGATGTTCTGCTCGGTGCTGGCGGTCCGCGAGGCCAGCCACGGTGACGCGGCGCTCGGCTCGCGCATGCTCGTCTGGATGTTCGCGGGGGCCGCGGCCTGGTTCAACTGGGTGCACGCGCCCCGGGGCATCGACCACGCGGGCGCCCCGCAGTTCTTCGCGGGGATGTCGCTGTCGGCGGCGGTGCTCTTCGACCGGGCGCTGAAGCAGACCAGGCGGGCGGCGCTGCGCGAGCAGGGCCTGATCCCGCGGCCGCTGCCGCAGATCCGGATGGTCCGCTGGCTGCGGGCGCCCCGGGAGACCTTCGGCGCCTGGTCGCTGATGCTCCTGGAAGGCGTACGGACGCTGGACGAGGCCGTGGACGAGGTGCGCGAGGACCGGCGGGAGCGGGAGCAGGACCGCATCCGCAGGCGGGAGCAGGCCAAGCTGGACCGGGCGCGGCTGAAGGCGATAAACCGGCAGCACCGCGCCTTTGGGCGGGGCGGCCGGCAGGTCGACGTGGCGGCGCTGGGCGCGGCCACCGGTGCGGGCTCCGCGACGGGGCCGGTGCCGGCCGCCGTCGCGGAGCCCGCCATAGCCGACCCCGGACAGCTGCCGCTACGATCCCGACCCTCCCTGCAGGCCGTGAAGGGCCATGAGCCGCTCGCGGCCGGGCCACGGACGGTGGACCTCACCGCCGAGGACGACACGCAGACGCTGCCCCGGCTCGACTCCCTGGAGCGCAAGCTCGCGGAGATGGAGCAGCAGTTCGGCTGAGCCGGGTCCGACCCCGGCACGCACGGTACGGCGGGGCCGCCCGAGGAGACTCCTCAGGCGGCCCCGCCGTTCAGTTCGAACCAGACCACCTTGCCCGCGCCGTGCTGGTCCACTCCCCAGGCGTCGGCGAGCGCCTGGACCAGGACCAGGCCGCGGCCGTGCGTACCGTCGTCGGCGCGCGGTACCCGCGACTGCTTCAGGCCGGGCACGAAGTCCCGTACCTCGACGCGCAGTTGCTCGGGGTCGACGGTCGCGGTGACGACCGCGCCGTGTCCCGTGTGGATGAGCGCGTTGGTCACCAGTTCGCTGGTGAGCAGCTCGGCGACGTCGGTGGCGCCCGGTTCGCCCCAGCCGCCCAGCATCGCGCGTAACGCATGGCGCACCTCCGGTACCGCGGTGAGATCGGCGCCTCCCACCTTTCTCAGCAGTTGAGTCGGCTGCTTCGCCTCCCCGGCCATACCCGGTAACCCCCACCCCGTCGTCGGATCGAACAGGCTCACGGGGATGCATGCCCCGCGGGAAGGCACGCATTCATCGACATGTACGGACCGTCAAGGTCTGGGCACATTGCGCAAGTTGGACCGCGCCATCTGGAGCATGCGGCCCACGCCCCCGTCGAGCACCATCTTCCCGGCGGAGAGCGCGAAGCCGGTGACCATCTCGGCGCTGATCTTCGGCGGGATGGACAGGGCGTTGGGGTCGGTCACGACGTCGACGAGCGCCGGGCCCTTGTGCTTGAAGGCGTCCTTCAGGGCGCCCGCGAGCTGCTTGGGCTTCTCCACCCGCACGCCGTAGGCGCCGGCCGCGCGGGCGACGGCGGCGAAGTCGGGGTTCTTGTTGGTGGTTCCGTACGAGGGCAGTCCGGACACCAGCATCTCCAACTCCACCATGCCCAGGCTGGAGTTGTTGAAGAGGACGACCTTCACCGGCAGGTCGTACTGGACCAAGGTGAGGAAGTCGCCCATGAGCATGGTGAATCCACCGTCGCCGGACATCGACACGACCTGCCGGCCACGGTCGAGGAACTGCGCGCCGATGGCCTGCGGCAGCGCGTTGGCCATGGAGCCGTGACTGAAGGAGCCGATGATCCGGCGGCGTCCGTTGGGGGTGAGGTAGCGCGCGGCCCAGACGTTGCACATCCCGGTGTCGACGGTGAAGACCGCGTCGTCGTCGGCGAGTTCGTCGAGCACGGCGGCCACGTACTCCGGATGGATCGGGACGTGCTTCTCCACCTTGCGGGTGTACGCCCTGACCACGCCCTCCAGGGCGTCGGCGTGCTTCTTCAGCATGCGGTCGAGGAAGCGCCGGTCCGTCTTAGCCCGCACGCGCGGGATCAGGCAGCGCAGGGTCTCGCGGACGTCGCCCCAGACCGCGAGGTCGAGCTTGGAGCGCCGGCCGAGCCGCTCGGGCCGTACGTCGATCTGGACGATCTTCACGTCGTCGGGCAGGAAGGCGTTGTACGGGAAGTCGGTGCCGAGCAGGATCAGCAGATCGCACTCGTGGGTGGCCTCGTAGGCGGCGCCGTAGCCGAGGAGCCCGCTCATCCCGACGTCGAACTTGTTGTCGTACTGGATCCATTCCTTCCCGCGCAGCGCGTGTCCGACGGGCGACTTGACCCGCTCGGCGAACTCCATGACCTCGGCGTGCGCCCCGGCCGTGCCGCTGCCGCAGAACAGCGTCACCCGTTCGGCGGAGTCGATCATCCGCACCAGGTCGTCGATCTCTCCGTCGCCGGGCCGGACGGTGGGCCGGGAGGTGACGAGCGCGGTCTCGACGGTCTTCTCGGAGGCGGGCAGGGCGGCGATGTCGCCGGGCAGCGCGACCACGCTGACGCCGCCCCGGCCGACGGCGTGCTGGATGGCGCTCTGCAGCAGCCGGGGCATCTGGCTCGGGTTGGAGATCAGCTCGCTGTAGTGGCTGCACTCGCGGAACAGCTGGTCGGGGTGGGTCTCCTGGAAGTAGCCGAGGCCGATCTCGCCGGACGGGATGTGCGAGGCGAGGGCGAGCACCGGGGCCATGGAGCGGTGCGCGTCGTACAGGCCGTTGATGAGGTGCAGGTTTCCCGGGCCGCAGGAGCCGGCGCAGGCCGCGAGCCTGCCGGTGAGCTGGGCCTCGGCGCCGGCGGCGAAGGCGGCGACCTCCTCGTGCCGCACCTGGATCCAGTCGATGGCGGCGTTGCGGCGGATCGCGTCGACGACCGGGTTCAGGCTGTCGCCGACGACGCCGTAGAGGCGCTGCACGCCCGCGCGGACGAGGATGTCGACGAACTGTTCCGCGACGTTCTGTTTGGCCATGGATCCATCAACCCACGGGCACGGGGGTCGCGCCCGTCGCGTTACGCCTCCCAGACGGCCACGCCCGTGCGGTCGTCGGCGTAGCCGGTGACGCGCAGTTGGGTGTCGGCGAGGAAGACGGCGAGGCCCGGCGGCTCGGCGCCGGCCCAGCGCGCGGCGAGCTCGTGGGCGAGGGCGGGCTCGCCGCGCATCGGTTCGGCGAGGCCGTTCGAGGCGAGCAGCAGCGTGTCGCCGGGGCGGGCGACGGAGGCGCGGAAGCGGAAGGGCTCGGCGGGCGGCGCCGGCTCGGACTCGATGAAGGGGCGGCCGGGGGTGTCGGTGACGGCGAGCTTCATGGTGAGGCGCTCGCCGTCCTCACCGGCCTCGGGCTCGTCGGCCGGCGGCGGCGATCCGAAGCCGACGACGGGCGCGCCGACGGTGGCCGCCGCCTCCGGAAGGAGCGGTTCGATGTCCTGCCAGGAGCCGTCGCGGAGCCGGAACAGGCCGCCGGGGCCGACGCCGAAGAAGACCCGGGTGCGGCAGTCGGGGTCGGCGGAGAGCAGCAGGCAGCGCAGCCCGGCGGTGTGTTCGTCGGGGTCGAGGCCGCGCTCGGCGGCGCGGGTGCGCAGCTTGCCGTAGGTGCGGTCGGTGAGCCGGTGCAGCCCGGACTTGAGGTCGCCCCGGCGGCCGGAGCGGATGTCCTCGGAGAGCCGGGCGTGGCTGCGGCCGACGGCCTCGCCGATCCAGCGGCAGACGTCGGCCGCGGCGAGGTGGGTGTCCGGAGCGGCGCGCCGGCCGACGGCGATGGCGACGAGCACGAGCGCGGCCTCGTCATGCCCGAAGCGGGCGGTGAGCAGGGCGTCGCGCCGGGGTTCGCCGCGGTAGCGCGCGGAGTCGCCGCGGACGGAGGCGGCGCGCAGGGTGTAGGAGCCGTAGCGGGCGCCGTCGAGGACGGTGTCGGCGACGAGGTCGTCGAGCTCGCCGGGGCGGGCGGTGGGCAGGGTGGTGGGCTCGGGCTCGTACGTGGGCGGGCGGCTGCCCACGTGTCCGGTACGGGGCCGGGGCGCGGGGAGCTGGACCTGCACGGTCGGCGCCTCGACGGGCGGGGCGGGCGGGTCGGCCGGCTCGACGGGCGGGGCGGGCGCGGCGGGCGCGGTGGCGGGCGCGGCGGCGGGCGCGGCCGCCGTGAACTCCGGCGCGCTCGCCGTCGCGGCGCTTGCCGTCGTGGCGCTCGCCGTCGTGGCGCTTGCCGTCGTCGTCGCCGCCGCGGAGTCGTACCGCTCGTCGAGGCTGTCGGCGGTCGGCGCGGGCGCGGTGTCCGGCGCGGACTCGTCGTACAGCTTGTCCCACCAGTTGGTGTCCCCCTGCTGAGTCATGCCCTTATTGTCCACCGCACGGGGCGTCGGAAAACGGGACACCAGCAAAAGCGTTACGGCAAAAGAGTGATCCGCCGGACGGCCCCACCCCCCACGGGAGGACCGCCCGGCGGACCGGCGTGATCAGCGCACGTCGTAGGCGCGGACCACGGTCTGGGTGACGGAGTTGCCGTTGGCGTCCGTCAGTTCGGTTTTCAGGGTGACCTGCCGGCCGCCCGCGCCCGCGTGGTTCACGGTGGCGGTCCAGTCGTCGCCCTGGTGGGTGACCGGGGCCTCGGTCCAGGTCGTGCCTCCGTCGTAGGAGTACGAGAGCCTGGCGGAGGTGAGGGCGGCCGGCCGGTAGCCCGCGTGGCCGGTCACGCCGAGGCCGATGCGCTGGCCGTCGGTGGCGGCCAGGGTCTTGAGTCCGTCCTCCGGAAGGTCGTACCGGGGGAACAGGATCGGGATGGACTGAGAATAGACGTTCTCGTCGAGCCGCGAGGTGAATTTCCAGACGGACCGCACGGAGACGGAGCGGGCCCAGACCCGGCTGCCGATCTTCGTGGTGTTCTGCTCCAGGGTGTACGTGCCGGGCTCGGCCGGCACCTCGAAGACGCCGGACGGCCAGCTGCTCGCGCCGATCTCCGTGCCGTCCTTGCTGAGGCGCAGGTTGCCGATGTCGCCGAAGGAGCCGGGCTCGGCATAGTGGGTGGCGTCGCCCCACATCGCGTCGGCGAAGCCGATGAGGTTGCCCTGGCGCTCGGCGACGAGGACCGGCTCGCCGGCGGCGTCGCGCGGGGCGGTGGGGGCGATGACGCCGTCGTACCAGTTCTCGGCGCGCCGCTCACCGGCGGTGTAGGCGTGCCGGCCGCCGACCATCAGCTCGCCGAACGGGAAGCCGCTGCCCACGAGTTGCTGCCAGGCGGTGTCGCCGGGCGTGTAGTACTCGGTGCGGGTGCCGGGCACCGGGACCGTCTCCAGGGAACCGAAGGAGATCGCGGTGCCGTTCGGGCGGTAGGCGGCCGGGAACTCGACGAAGTCGGTGCCGATGCCGGCGGAGCCGTAGCGGGAGTCGGTGCGGCCGAGTGCGCCGTCCTCGACCCGGTAGGTCCTGTCCTCGCGGACCGGACGGGCCTCGGGGAAGGCCAGGTTGTAGACGTACGGGCTCTTCGCGGTGGCCCGCCAGGCCAGCGTGACCTCGCCGGCGGCGAGCTTGTCGAGGAGCCGGGCCGCCTCGTCGGCGGGGACGGAGACGACGGGCAGGCCGAGACCGGTGAAGCCGCCGCTCGGGTACCAGCGGCCCGGGGCCTGGTGGTACGTGACGACGGCGAGCGCGCCGGCCGCCTTGGCGTTACGGGCCAGGGTGCTCGCGGCGGTGCTGTCGTCGGGCAGCCGGACCAGCGCGACGCGGCCCTTGACCTGGGCGGCGGCGAGCTCGGCGGGGGTGCCGGTGGCCGCGTCGACGAGCCGGGCGGAGCCGGTGCCGTCGAGGTTGTCGGAGGCGGTGGAGGCGGTGAGCGGGTGCAGGGTCAGCCCGTCGGTGGTGGCGAGCGAGGTGATCTGCGGGGCGGCCGCGCGCCAGTAGCTGCCGAACTCGAAGGTGCCGTCGGTGGCGCGGCCCTCGACGTCGGTGTAGTAGCCGCGGATGGTGCGCGGCCCGGTGGCGGTGCCGGCGTGCAGCCAGGTGTCGTCCCAGGCGCGGGCGAACGCGAGGGTGGCGCCGCGGAGTTCGGACGGCCGCTCGGTCCTCACGGACAGCCGGTGGGCCTCGCGGGCGTCGAGGACGACGGTGGTGTCCTTCTTCAGCTCCAGCTGCGGCCGGGCCAGGTAGCTGACCGAGTCGTTGAGCGTGGCGCCCTCGCCCATGTCGGGCGTGGTGACGAAGGAGGAGAGGAAGTAGCGGCCGGCGCGCAGCCGGTAGACCTGGTCGGCGGAGCCGTCGTTGAAGCGGCGCTCGCCGCGGGCGTCGTCGGTGCCGATGACGTCGAGGGAGGAGGCGCCGGCGGCCGGCTCGCCCTGACGGTCGATCAGCTTGACGCGCAGGGTGAGGGTCTCGGGCTCGACGTGGAGCGCGAACGGGGTGACGACGTGCGTGCCGCCGGCGCCGGTGGCGATCACGCGGCCGGTGACGTCGCCGTACTGGGCGCGCTCCAGGTGGGCGGCCGGGTCGAGCTTCAGCGGGACCTCGACGGTGGCGCCGGCCGGGACGGTGACGGTGCGCTGCCCGAGGCGGGCGACCGGGGTGCGGACGGCCGAGCCGTCGTTGCCGGTGACCTTTTCGACGGAGAGGTCGAGGGTGACGGGCTTCTCGCCGGTGTTGGTGTAGGGGACGGCGACGGTGGTGCGGTCGGCCGCTGCCTGCGGCCAGTGGTAGGTGCCGCCCTGCACGGCGGGGGCGCCGAGCACGGTCTGGTCGATCGCGGCCTTGACGTCGAGCCGGCCGCCGCCGGTCTCGCGGGCGTCGCCGGGGACGCCGCTGTCGGCGGAGGAGACGAGCGCGGCCTTGATCTGCTGGGCGGTCCAGTCGGGGTGGCGCTGCTTGACGATGGCGGCGGCGCCGGCGACGTGCGGGGTGGCCATCGAGGTGCCGGACATCGTCCGGTAGGCGTACACGCCCCGGCCGCCGGCGGCGGCGGCCGAGATGCCGACGCCCGGTGCGGCGATCTCCGGCTTGAGGGTGTGCGCCTCGTTGGCGGCGGGTCCGCGGCTGGAGAAGGGGGCGGTGGAGTCGTCGCGGTCGGTGGCGCCGACGGTGAGCACGCTCGGCGCGCAGCCGGGCGAGGACACCGTGTTGTCGCCGGGACCCGAGTTGCCGGCGGCTATGACGAACAACGTGCCCTTGGTGTGGGCGAGTTGTTCGGCGGCGACGCTCATCGGGTCGGTGCAGTCGGTCTCGGAGGGGTTGCCGAGGCTCATGGAGACGACGTCGGCGCCCTGGGCGACCGCCCACTCCATGCCGGCGATGATCCACGAGGTGGCGCCGGATCCCGAGTCGTTGAGGACCTTGCCGGCGAGCAGTGCGGCGCCGGGGGCGACGCCCCGCTTCTTGCCGCCGCTCGCGGCGCCGGTGCCGCCGACGGTGGAGATGGTGTGGGTGCCGTGGCCCTGGCGGTCGTCGGTGGTGTCGGAGTCGGTGAAGTTCTTCGACTCGACGATCCGGCCCTTGAGGTCGGGGTGGTCGGCGTCGGCGCCGGTGTCGAGGACGGCGACCTTGGTGCCGGTGCCGTCGTAGCCGGCGGCCCAGGCCTCGGGGGCGTGCACCTGGGCGGTCGAGCGGTCGAGGAGGGCCTCGACCTTGCGGTCGAGCCACAGCTTCTTCAGGCCGGGTGCGGTGGTGCGGGCGGCGGGCGCGGTGATGTCGGCCCAGAAGGTGGCCGCCTGCTTCTTGTCGGCCTTGAGGGCGACGCCGTCGACGGCGGAAAGCACCTGGCCGCGGGTGGCGCCGCGCGGAGCGGGCGGCACGGCGCGGGCGGTCGCGAGGCCGGTGCCGTAGACCGCGATCAGCGGCAGGGCGGTCGTGCCGGCGTCGTCGTACCCCTGGCGGATCAGGCCGGTGACGTTGAACAGCTCCTCGTCGACCCGGCCGGCGGCCAGGGCGGCGGTGGCTCCCTCGGGATAGACGTACAGGTCCCGTCCGGAGCGGCGGGTCTGCGTGAACGGCACCGTGCCGTCCTCGCGCGGCAGCGCGGTGGCCGCCGGGTTGCCGTCCGCGTCCCGGGTCACCACGACCCGGTCGCCGGTCACGAGGGTGACCGTGGCGGTCCCCCGCGGTCCCTGCGCGGCCGTGGCGGCCGCGCTGCCGACCAGCGGTCGGTCGCCGGTCGCCGGGTCGTCCTGCGGCGCTGCGGCCGCGGACGCCGCGACCGCGGTGACGGCCAGGACGGCGGCGGTCGCCGCCCCCAGGGCCGTACGCGAAATCGGGCGCATCGCTCTCCCCCTCCAATGTCCGGGCATGCGGGCACAAGGCACCCATGTCCGAAGGCTGTTGGTGCTGCGGTGGCGCCACATTGGCAGAGGTGAGGGTGGTGCAGGCAGGATGGGCAAGGCGGGAATGCGCCGTGGCCGATTCCCGCCAGGCAACGACGGAACGAACGCGTCCGCCGCCGGTCCCGGGATGTCCGGGTCGTCCGGGACGTCCGCGCGAGGGGTGGGAGCTGGCACATGCTGGGAGCGATAGGTCTCGACGAACGGCAGGAGTCCGCCTACCGCGCGCTGGTCGCGCTGGGCGCGGCCGAGGTCTCCGACCTGGCCCACCGGCTCGCCCTGCCGGTGGGCGACACCGAGCGGACGCTGCGCCGCCTGGAGTCGCAGGGCCTGGCCGCCCAGTCCTCGGCCCGCACCGGGCGCTGGGTCGCGGCCCCGCCCGGGGTGGCGCTCGGCGCGCTGCTCACCCAGCAGCGGCACGAGCTGGAGCAGGCGGAGCTGGCGGCGTCCCTGCTCGCGCAGGAGTACCGCGCCGAGGCGGCCACCGAGCCCGCCGTGCACGACCTGGTCGAGGTGGTGACGGGCGCGAGCGCGGTCACCCACCGCTTCCTCCAGCTCCAGCTCGGCGCCGTCGACGAGGTGTGCGCCCTGGTCACCGGCAAGCCGATCGCCGTCTCCGGCGTGGACAACGACGCGGAGGCGCTGGCCGTCGAGCGGGGCGTGCGCTACCGGGTGGTCATCGAGCGCGAGGTGCTGGCCCTGCCGACGGGCATCCTGGAGCTGTCGACGGCGCTCGGCCGGCACGAGCGGATCCGGGTGGTGGACCGCGTCCCGACCAAGCTGGTCGTGGCGGACCGCACGCTCGCGATGGTCCCGCTCACCGGCCGCGGCGCCGAACCGGCCGCGCTCGTCGTGCACGCCAGCGGCCTGCTGGAATCCCTGATGGGCCTGTTCGAGTCGGTGTGGCGGGACGCCCTGCCGCTGCGGCTCGGCGCGGGCGCGCAGATCACGGAGGACGAGATGACGGGCCCGGATCCGACGGACCTGGAGATCCTCTCGCTGCTGCTCGCCGGGATGACGGACGCGAGCGTGGCCAAGCAGCTGGACCTGGGCCTGCGGACCGTGCAGCGGCGGGTGAAGGGGCTGATGGAGCTGGCGGGCGTGACGACGCGGCTGCAGCTGGGCTGGCACGCGTACGAGAAGGGGTGGGTGGCCCGGTAGCGGGGCGACCGGAGTGGTGGCCGTAAGGTGACGGCCGAATTCCGGATCCGTCCGATCCGGATCCGTCCGACCCGCATCCGTCCGGTCCGGATCCGTCCGACCCGAATCTGTCTCAGGAGAGCACCCCTATGAACGGAAGGCGCCGTCGCGCCCTGCTGACCGCCGTGCACCCGATGCTGGAGCCCGGGGAGCGGGTGGAGGTGACCACGATCGTGGCCCTGAGTACGGTGCCGGTGGGACGTCAGTTCGCGACCGGCCTCGCGTCGGGCATGATCTCGGGCCTCGCGAGCGGCGTGTCGGTGACGGTGGTCCCGACGCCGACGCCGATGTATCTGGCGATGACGGACCGCCGACTGATCATCTTCCGGGCGGACCCGATGTTCGCGAAGCCCGTGGAGCACACGATGACGATCCAGCGGGCGCACCTCTACCGTTCGGAGATCAAGGAACGCGTACTCAACTCGTCCATGGTCCTCTCCTCTCCGTACAGCGAGCACTCGCTGAAACTGATCTTCCCGCTGATCAGCCGCAGGGAGCGCCACCTGGTGGCCGCGGCCCTGCCGGTGGCGACCGGCTGACCGCGCATTCACCGCACACTCCTCGCGCCCTCCTCGCGTACTCCTTGCGTACGGCTTGACCTGCGGGGACGCGCGGGCTCCGGCACGCTGGGCAGATGGGTGTGTGGCAGCAGCTGCTGATCGGCATGGTGATGCTGCTCGGCCTGTTCGGGGTGCTGACGCCCGGCGTGCCGGGCACGTGGCTGGTGTGGGCCGCGATGCTGTGGTGGTCGCTGCACGAGCGGACCGGCCTCGCCTGGATCCTGCTGGTCTCCGCCACCGGGCTGCTGCTGCTCACCCAGGTCATCGTCTGGCAGTTGCCGCCCCGCCGTTTCCGGGGCGTCGGCATCACCCGCCGGATGGTCGCGTACGCGGGGATCGGCGCCGCCTTGGGCTTCGTGCTGATCCCCGTGCTCGGCGCGATCCCCGGCTTCGTCGGCGGCATCTACCTGTCCGAACGCCTCCGCCTCGGCGGCCACGGCCAGGCCCGGGCGGCCACCCGCCAGGTGATGCGGGCGGCGGGCACGAGCGTGCTCGTGGAGCTGTTCGCCTGCC
The DNA here is from genome assembly GCF_042873935.1 of Streptomyces sp. NPDC004327. Taxonomy (NCBI): domain Bacteria; kingdom Bacillati; phylum Actinomycetota; class Actinomycetes; order Kitasatosporales; family Streptomycetaceae; genus Streptomyces; species Streptomyces sp. NPDC004327. The sequence continues at coordinate 432,558 of NZ_JBIAME010000005.1, forward strand.
TGCTGATCGTGGGCGCGTGGGTGGGGGCGGAGATCTGGGGCTGAGGGCGCCACGGGTCCGGCGGGACGCGTTTCGCGCGATCCTGGCGGTATGAGGGATTTCGACGGTTTCAGCGAGGCGGAGCGCGCCTATCTGCGGACCCAGCGGCTCGGCCGGATGGCAACGGTCGACCCGTCGGGCCAGCCGCAGGCCAACCCCGTGGGCTTCTTCCCGCAGGAGGACGGCACGGTCCTGGTGGGCGGCGGCGCGATGGGCCGCACGAAGAAGTGGCGCAACCTCCGGCACAACCCGAAGGTGGCGCTCGTCGTCGACGACCTGGCGAGCGAGCGGCCCTGGCGGGTGCGGGGCGTGGAGCTGCGCGGCGAGGCGGAGCTGCTCGTGGGCCCGCACGCGCTGGGCCCGTACTTCAGCGAGGAGGTCATCCGGATCCGTCCGCGCCGGATCCACAGCTGGGGTCTCGGCTAGGGCACGGCCAGATACCGCGCCGCGTACGAGCGCCAGGGCCGCCATTCCGGGCGGTCCGGGAGGCCGGGCGCGGGCACGTCCGGGTCGGCCAGCGCACGGGTGCGGATCGCCGCGACCGCCTCGGCCCCGACACCGGCGACGGCGGCGAGCGCCGCGGCGGAGGCGTCCCGGTCGGCGCCCGCGTCGAGGCGGAGCGTGCCGTCGGCCAGGGCGGTGGCGAGCGGGCCCGCGACGGGGTGGCCGGTCAGGGCAGCGGGCTCCGGGAAGAGGTGGGTGAGCGTGCCGCAGGCCGTCTCCAGCGGGGTTCCGTGGCGCTCGACGAGCCGCACGGCCTCCTCCGGGCCGACGACCGTCCGCAGCGCGAACTCCTCCGGCTCGGCGGTGCCCGGGGAGCGCAGCCCGGGCCGGGCGGCGACCGCGGCGGCGAGGTCCGGATCGGCGCCGAGGCGCTCGGCGACGGCGTACGGATCGGCGTCCAGGTCGAGCAGCCGGCGCAGGCGCTGCACGGCGGTGGTGAGGTCGCGCAGCTCGGTGAGGTGGATCCGGGCCTCCAGCCAGCTCCCCGAGGAGCGCTCGTCGACGGAGACCATGCCCGTGCCGTACGGGAGCCGCAGCGTGCGCCGGTAGGTCCGGGCGCCGGGCGCGCCGACGACCTCCTCGACACCCGGCAGTGCCTCGGCGGCCAGCAGGTCGAAGACCTCCCCGGCCGCGTACGGACCCCGGTGCGCGAGCCGCAGCGGGACGCCGGCGGCGAGCGCGATGCGGGAGGCGGCGGCGGAGTCGGGGTGGGACGGAGTGGCGGATTCGGGTTGGGACGGGGTGGCGGACCCCGTACGGGATCGCGTGGCGGAGCCGGTACGGGAACGGGACGCCGCACCGGCACGGCCCCCGGGCGCCGTGGCGGTGCGGGGCGCGGCCGCGGAGTCGGGATGGTGCCCGGCCGGGGAGCCCGCGCCGGACTCGGCGGCGGTGGCCCCGCGGGATCCGGCCGTGGCGTCGATGCGGGGCGCGGCCGCGGAGTCGGTTCGGGAGCCGGCCTCCGCGCCGGTAGGGGATCGCGTGGCGGAGCCGGACGCCGCACCGGCACGGCCTGACCCGGACGCCGCCCCGGTACGGCCCCCGGGCGCGGTGCCGGTGCCGGACTCGGCGCGCAGGGCGGTGGGTGTGCGGGCGTAGACGGCGCGGATGGTGTCGTTGAACTGGCGCACGCTGGCGAAGCCGGCCGCGAAGGCGATCTCCGTGACCGGAAGGTCCGTCGTCTGGAGCAGCACCCGCGCGGTGTGCGCCCGCTGGGCGCGGGCGAGCGCGACGGGCCCGGCTCCCAGCTCGGCGGTGAGCTGACGCTGCACCTGCCGTGCGCTGTACCCGAGCCGGTCGGCGAGTCCCGGCACGCCCTCCCGGTCCACGACCCCGTCGCCGATCATCCGCATGGCCCGCCCGACGACGTCGGCCCGCACGTTCCACTCCGCCGACCCCGGCACGGCGTCCGGCCGGCAGCGGCGGCAGGCCCGGAAGCCGTGCGCCTGGGCCGCGGCGGCGGTCGGGTAGAAGGTGACGTTGCGCCGTTTGGGGGTGACGGCGGGGCAGCTGGGCCGGCAGTAGATGCCGGTGGTCGCCACCCCGAAGAAGAACACCCCGTCGAATCGGGCGTCCCTGCTGCTGACCGCCTGGTACCGCGTCTCCTCGTCGAGCCCCGCGCCCGCTGTCACCGCCGTCGCCGTGTCCGTCATGCCTCCAGTGTGCGGGAGCGGACGGACACCGACTGGCGGTTTTCGGACGCGGAGCAGGGCGTGGCGGGGCGGTCGTCGGAGCCGGCGCCGCCCGCCGCGCGACGCGCCTCGGCGCGACACTCCACGGCGCCCCGGCCGCCTACCGCTGCCGCCCCCGCTTCGCCTCCATCGCCGCCTTGCCCTCCGCGCCCATGCGCTTCCAGTTCTTCAGCATCTCGGCGCGGACGCGGGCGTCCGTCTTGGCGACGATCCGCCGGTTCTCGCGGATCAGCTTGCGGTAGCTGTCGAGGCGGCGTTCGGGAAGGGTGCCGTCGGCGATCGCGGCGGTGACGGCGCAGCCCGGTTCGGAGTCGTGCGCGCAGTCGTGGAAGCGGCAGTCGGCGGCGAGGTCCTCGATCTCGGCGAAGACCTGCCCGACGCCGGCCTCGGCGTCCCACAGTCCGACGCCGCGCAGGCCGGGGGTGTCGATGAGGACACCGCCGCCGGGCAGGGCGAGGAGGTTGCGGGTCGTCGTGGTGTGGCGGCCCTTGCCGTCGATGTCACGCGCGGCCTGGACGTCCATCACGTCCGCGCCGAGCAGCGTGTTGGCGAGGGTCGACTTGCCCGCGCCGGACACGCCGAGCAGCACGCTCGTGCCGCCGGCGGCGACCGCGTGCAGCACGTCGAGTCCTTCGCCGGTGTGCGAGGAGACGGGCAGGACCTGGACGCCGGGGGCGACGGTCTCGACGTCGTCGACGAGGTAGGAGAGGCCGACCGGGTCGGGCACCAGGTCCGCCTTGCTGAGCACGACGAGCGGCTGCGCGCCGGACTCCCAGGCGAGGGCGAGGAAGCGCTCGATGCGGCCGAGGTCGAGCTCGACGGCGAGCGAGACCACGATGATCGCGTGGTCGACGTTCGCGGCGAGGATCTGGCCCTCGGACCGCTTGGACGAGGTGGAGCGGGCGAAGGCCGTACGGCGGGGCAGATACGCCCGTACGTAGCGGGGGTCGCCGGCGTCCTCGGGGTCGACGGCGGCCCAGTCGCCCGTGCAGATCACGCGCAGCGGGTCGTGCGGGACGACGAACGCCGTGTCGGCGCGCACCAGTCCCTGGGGCGTGACCAGGTCGCACTGGCCCCGGTCGACGCGGACGACCCGGCCGGGCAGCAGGCCCTGCGCGGCGTACGGGGCGAACTCGGCGGCCCAGGCGTCGTCCCAGCCGTAGGGAGCCAGCGAAGAGGAGAGCGAGGGGAGAGAGGAGGCGGAAGAGGAGAAAGCGTCGGTGTCGCGGAAAGACAAGGGGGACCCTTCACAGGGGTGGCCCCGGAAACGTCAGCCGGTGGCCACGGAGGTGGAGTGGAGAAGCATCTGGTTGCGGGCAACGCCCGTCGTGACGACAGCCATCTGTCACACCTCCGCTGGGAAAAGGGTCGGCACGGCCACCCCGGCCGTGATCTTCGACGCGCCTCACCGTAGCCCCGGCCCTTCCCCGCGCGCCACGGGTTTTTCCGTGGCGCGCGGGGCCCGGTCGTCAGACGGTGGGACGGCCGCTGGCGGTGGTGGCGGGGATCTCCTGGTGGACGTCCCAGTGCTCGGCGATCAGGCCCTCCTCGACGCGGAAGATGTCGACGACGGCCTGGCCCGTCTCGCCCGGGGCCGGGGTGAAGTGACTGTGGACGAAGACGAGGTCGCCGTCGGCGGCGGTGCGGCGGATGTCGAAGCGCAGCCGCGGCATCTGGCCGCGGAGCGTGTCGATCAGGCCGGTGAGCGCGTCGAGGCCGTCGGGGAGATGGGGGTTGTGCTGGAGGAGGCCGGCGGCGACATAGGTGGCGGCGGAGTCGGTGCGGCCCTGGTTCCAGACGGTCTCCATGAAGTCCCGGACGAGGGCGGTGTTCTTGTCGCTGGTCACGATGAGTTCTTCTTCCTGTGCGTGGCGGGTCAGCGGGCGGCGGTGGTGACCGGGCCCGTGGTGGAGCCGGGTGAGGCGGGTGGGCGGGGGCGGTGGCGGCCGGAGGCGCGGTGGGCGCCGGCGGCCAGGGCGAGCGGGACGAGTCCGGCGGCCGGCAGCCAGACGGCGCCGGTGGCGGGCAGCAGGGTGGAGCCGAGGAGGCTGCCCAGGCTCATGCCGAGGTAGAGGGAGGAGGCGTTGAGGGCGAGGCCGAGGGCTCGCTGGTCGGGGACGAGGGCGACGAGCCGGGCCTGTTGCGGGGCCTGGAAGAGCTGGCTGAAGACGGCCCAGACGGTGAACGCGGCGACCGCCGCCGGGAAGCCGGCCGGGGCGAGCAGCAGGCCGGCGAACGCGGCGGCGAGGCCGGCCAGGGCCACGGTGATCGTGACGGGGCCGCCGAGGCGCTCGAAGACCCGGCCGGCCACCGCGTTGCCGACGACTCCGGCGATGCCGAACACCAGCAGGAGCAGGGCGACCTGACCGGTGGTGGCATGGAAGCGGTCGGTGAGATAGGCGCCGGCGACGCCGTAGACGGTGAACTGCGCGGCCATGAAGGCGAGCGTCGTCGTGATCACGGGCAGGACGCCCCGGGTGCGCAGCACCGGGCGGAAGGCGGCCATGCCGACCGGGGTGCCGCGCTCGGGTGCGGGCACGAGGACGGCGACCAACGCCAGCGCGAGCAGGGTCAGGGCGGCCGTGCCGGCGGTGGTCCACCGCCATCCGACGCTCTGGCCGAGGCTCGTGCTGAGCGGCACGCCGAGCACGGTCGCCGCCGTCATCCCGGCGAAGACGGTGGCCAGCGCCCGGGTGCGGCGCTCCTCGGGCACGAGCAGGGAGCCCGTCGCCGAGGCGGCCGGGCCGAAGGCGGCCCCGCCGAGGGCGGTGAGCACGCGGGCCGCGCACAGCACCCCGTAGTCGGGGGCCAGCGCGGCGGCGGCGCCTCCGGCGGCCATCACCGCGAGTCCGGCGAGCAGCACGCTCCTGCGGCCCAGGCGCCCGAGGACCACGGGGGCGAGCGGGGCGGTGACGGCGAAGGTGAGCGCGAAGACCGTCACGAGCAGGCCGACCCGGGCCTGGGTGACGTGCAGGTCCTCGCTGAGGGGGGCGCTGAGGCCGACCACCGCGAGCGAGGACGTGCCGAAGGAGAAGTAGCCGAGGGCCAGGGCCCACAGGGCCGGCCCGGAACGACGGAAGGGCGTCACGTCCACCCCCTCCACCTCCCTTTCAATACGGTGCGGTGCGGTTCGTAATGGAATTACAATACGGAGCGGTCCGTATGTCAATGGATTAAGGTGGGGCCATGAGCGGACGACCCAGAGACCCCGGCGTGGACGACGCCATCCTGCGCGCGACCAGGGACCTGGTCGACGAGAGCGGATACCGGGCGGTGAGCATGGAGGGCATCGCGACCCGCGCCGGCGTCTCGAAGCAGACGGTCTACCGGCGCTACCGGAGCAAGGGCGAGGCGATCCTCGAGGTCCTCACCGACATCGCGGCCGGCCGGCTGCCCGTGCCGGACACCGGCACGCTCCACGGCGATCTGGTCGAGCTGCTGACCGCGACCTTCGAGGCCCAGCAGGGCGTCAGCGGTGTCCTCAACCGGGCGCTCGCCGCGGAGAGCATCCAGGACGAGGCCTTCGCCCGCACGATGTGGGAGCGACTGATCCTGCCCCGGCGCGACGTGGTGCGCTCCCTGCTCGACCGGGCCCGCGAGCGCGGCGAACTGGCCTACGACGACACCGACTTCCTCGTCGACCTCGTCTACGGGCCGATGTGGTACCGGCTGCTGTTCGACCGCACGACGCTGGACGCCGAGTACGCCCGGCGGACCGCCGACACGGTCACCGCCCTGGCCGGAACGCGCTGAGTCCGCCTCCTCATTTCCGTCATAACCTCCATAACCTCTCCCACGCCTCCCTCGCGCCTCCCCGGTACCTCCCCCGGTGGCAAACGAAGTTCGACCCTCCGGTATGTTTCGCCCCGCCGATCAGGCACTCGAACGTAGGTATCCAGCCACTGACAGACGATGGGGTGGGGCCGCATGCGGCGGCGTCGAATATGGGGTACGGCCGCGGCGGTCGCGGCCGGTCTGTCCGGGATCCTCGTCTTCCAGGGGGTGACCGGCAATCCGAGCGGCTCCCTCGACGACGAGGGCGGCTCCGGGCCGGTCCGCACCGAGGCGAGGTCACTCGGCCTGAAGACGGACGCGAGCGGACACAGCGCGAGCCTCGCGCAGCAGGACACCAAGCCGTTCAGCATGCTCGGTGTCACCTGGTCCGACCCGTCCGCGAAGATCACCGGCAGCGTGGAGGCCCGTGCCCGCAAGGCCGGCACGGACACCTGGGGCCGCTGGGTGCACCTGGACGGCAACACCGCGCCGGAGGACAAGGCCGCCAAGCGCGGCGGCACCGATCCCGCGTGGGTCGGCGCCTCCGACGGCGTGGAGGTGCGGGTCGTCGCGGGCGGCAAGGCCACGGCCAAGCTCCCGGCCGGACTGCGCGTCGACATGATCGACCCGGGCAGGTCCAAGACGAGCTCGATCGACACGGCGGCGTACGTCATGAGCGGCGCGGCGGGCGCGGAGACCACCGACCCGACCCCGTCCGACACCCCGACGAGCACCGACCCGGGCAGCGGCACGACGACCGAGCCGACGCCCGGCCAGACGACCGACCCGGCCCCGACCGACACCGCGACGGCCTCGCCGTCGGACACGGCCACGACGCCGACGGATCCGGCGACCACCGACCCGGCGACGACCTCGCCCGCGCCGACCGACTCGGCCTCGGCGACGGCGAGCGCCACCCCGACCGTGTCCGTGCCGCCGGCCCCGCCGTCGACGGTGCCGCAGCCGGTCATCAAGTCGCGCACGGAGTGGGGCGCGGACGAGTCCATCAGCCCCGAGGCGCCGAGCTATCTGCCGGGCCCGGTCAAGGCCGTCGCGGTCCACCACACCGCCGACTCCAACACGTACACGTGCGCCGACGGCCCGGCGATCGTCCGTGGCATCTACACGTACCACGTGAAGTCGAACGGCTGGAAGGACATCGGCTACAACTTCCTGGTCGACAAGTGCGGTGTCATCTACGAGGGCCGCAAGGGCGGTGTCGACCGCCCCGTCTTCGGTGCGCACACCTACGGCTTCAACTCCGAGACCGCCGGCATCTCCGTGCTCGGCGACTACAACACCGCGACCCCGTCGACCGCCGCGCTGACCTCGGTCGCCCGGCTCGCGGCGTGGAAGCTGGGGCAGTACGGGGTCGACCCGACCGGCACCACGACGCTGACCGCGGGCGCCGCGGGCCCCAGCGGCACGGGCCGGAACTGGGCCGCCCAGGACAAGCTGACCTTCCCGACGATCTTCGGTCACCGTGACGGCTACAACACCGAGTGCCCGGGCAACAACCTGTACGCCCAGCTCGGCACGCTCCGCTCCTGGGCGGGCGGCCCGGTCGCCGGACTGACCGTCAAGTCCGTCTCGGGCGCCGGCGCGGCCGGCGGCAAGTACTACACGCGCGGCCCGGTCACCGTGAACTGGAGCGCCACCACGCCGTCCTCGCTCATCGCGAAGAACGAGCTGCTGGTCGACGGCAAGGTCGCCGCGACCGTCGCCGGCACGGCGACCTCGGCCTCCGCGACCGTCACGGCCGGCGCCCACTCGGTGCAGGTGCGCGCGACCCACCAGTCGGGCAAGGCGGCCACCAGCGCGGGCGTCACCGTCGTCGGCGACACCACCGCGCCGGTCTTCACCACCAAGCCGACCGCCGAACTGACGGCCGGCACCGTGAACACCACCTCCGCGCCGGTGCTGCTGCGCTGGAAGGCGACCGACACGCCGGCCCTGCGCGACGTGCGGCTCACCACGCCGGCCGTCACCTACGGCCCGGCCACGACCGTCTCCGGCGTCCTCGCCGCCAAGCCGGCCGTGGCCACCACCTGGACCCTGTCGGCGTACGACCAGGCCGGCAACAAGGGCACGGCCGCCGTCGCCGCCACCCCGGTGATCCTCCAGGAGACCTCGGCGGTGAAGGCCGGCACCTGGACGGCCCGCTCGTCGACCAGCTACCTGGCCGGCAAGTCGTACTCCAGCGGCACCAAGAACGCGTCCCTGACCTGGACCTTCACCGGCCGTTCGGCGGCCTGGGTGGTCTCCCGGAGCACCACCTCCGGCCAGGCGTACGTGTACGTGGACAACGTCAAGGTGGCCACGGTCGACCTGAAGTCGGCGACCACCCTGTACCGCAACGCGATCTGGACCAAGACCTGGGCGACCAGCGCCAAGCACACGGTCAAGATCGTGGTGGTGGGCACGGCCGGCCGGCCGACCGTCACCACGGACGGCCTGGTCTACCTCAAGTAGGACCGCCCCCGAGGCGCGCCGGCCCCGGTGTCCGATCCGTTCAAGACGGATCGGCCCGGGGCCTTCTAGCGTGCGGGCATGAACACGAACCGACCCGTTCCCCAGCTCGACGCCATCGGCCTGGTCACCGCCGACATGGCCGCCTCCCTCGCCTTCTACCGGCTGCTCGGCCTGGACGTACCGGCCGGCGCCGAGGGCGCCCCGCACGTGGAGCTCGCGCTGCCCGGCGGCCTGCGCGTGCTGTGGGACACCGAGGACACCGTCCGCTCCTACGACCCCGAGTGGTCCCGGCCCGCGGGCGGCGACCGGGTCGCGCTCGCCTTCCGCTGCGCGGACGCGCAGGAGGTCGACGCGGTGTACGAGACGCTCACGGCCGCCGGTCACCGCGGGCACCTGAAGCCGTGGGACGCGGTCTGGGGACAGCGCTACGCGGTGGTGCTCGACCCGGACGGCGCGGCGGTGTCGCTGTACGCGGACCGGGCACCGGAGCCCGCGAAGTAGCCGGTCAGGGTCGTGCCCGTCAGGGCCCGCATCTCGCGGGCCAGATGGGCCTGGTCGGCGCAGCCCGCACGGTGCGCCGCCTCCGCGTACGGCAGCCCGGCCGCCACCAGGGCCAGCGCCCGCTGGAGGCGCAGGACGCGGGCCAGCGTCTTCGGTCCGTAGCCGAACGCGGCGAGCGAGCGACGGTGCAGCTGCCGCGCGCCGAGGCCCGCCTCGTCGGCCGCCGACGCGACCGAACCGCCCGCGCGCAGCCGGGCCACCACCGCCCGCAGCCGCGGATCGGGCGCCGGCGCGGCGGCGGCCCGGCGCAGCACCGCTTCCTCCAGGGCGGCGGCCCGGTCGGCCGCGCCGGTCACCTCGTCGGCGAGCCGTCGCGCCGCCCGGTCGCCCCACAGCTCGGCCATGTCCACGCGCCGGTCGCGCAGCTCGCTCGCCGCGGGCCCGAGCCCGAGCACGCCCGGCGCCTCCCCGGGCGCGAAGCGCACGCCCGCGTATGCGGCGGCCGGGTCTCGGGGCACGTACGCGCGGGTGTCGGGACCGGCGACGAGCAGCCGGCCGTCGGCCCAGATCAGGTCCATGCACCCGTCCGGCAGCACCGGGCGCACGGCCGCGGTCTCCCGGGCGACGGCCCGGGTCCAGACGAACGCGCCGGCGAGCCGCGAGGGGCGTTCCGCGTACATCCCTCCAGCCTAAGGGGGTGTGCTGTCGATCATGCCGGGCTCGGCCGACTCGCTGACAGGGCGGCGCCGGTGGGGCCAGAATGGCGGTCTGGACAGCAGGGTGGGCGGACCGACCGGGCAGGGCACGGGGGTTGTGGTGGGCACACTGATGGAGTTCGGCACCGGGGACGGCGCGGTGCTCGTGGAGGCGGACGGCATCCGGCCGGGCGCGCGGCCGGTGACGACGCGGGGCGGGAACTCGCTGGTCAGGGCCGGTCAGACGCTCGACGAGGCGCTGGCGGGGATCCGTACGGCCGCCGAGTCGGCGCTCGCGGTCTTCCGCGGGGGCGCGCTCCGGCCGGACGGGGTGGAGCTGGAGTTCGGTGTGAAGCTGACCGCCGAGGCGGGCGCGGTGATCGCCAAGACGGCGGTCGAGGGCCATCTGGTGGTGCGGCTCACCTGGTCCCCGGACCGCGGACGCACGGAGGCGTCGGTCTCGGTGCCGCCGCAGGCCCACACCTCAACACCCGGTCCCACCGGGGCCCCGCCCTCCGCACCCGCCTCCGAGGCGGGTGACGGCGCGGCGCCAGGCGTGCGGTGACGACCTCGCCGGCCTGGCACGCGCGCGTCGCCGAAGAGGGCGGCGGCCACGAGGGCGCCGCGGTGCTGGGCTCAGGGTTTCTCGTCGCTCCCGACCGGCTGCTGACCTGCGCGCATGTGGTGCCGGACCGGGAGTGGGTCTCCGTCTGGTTCCCCGGGGCGCCGGGGCTCGGGGAGGTGCCGGCGCGGGTCGCGGCGCGCGGTCCGTGGGGCGGCGCGCCGAACGACACGGGTGACGTCGCCGTGCTGGCGCTCGACCGGCCGGTGCCCGTGCCGCCGGTGGTGTTCGCCGAGCCGGAGGGCGTCGGGGAGTGCCGCGAGCCGGTGCGGCTGGTGGCGTACGGGTTCCCCGAGGGGTACGAACGGGAGGGCGCCCAGGCCGAGTTACGGGTGACGGCGGCCCGGCAGCGGATCCGCGACGAGTGGAACCAGGCCGAGTACTGGGCGGACCACGGCCAGGAGCCCTCCTACGGCTTCAGCGGCTCGGCGGCCATGCGGGCCGGGGACGGGACCGTGGTCGGCATGGTCGCCGCGTACGATCCCGCCGTCCGCAACGCCCGGATCATCCCCGCCCAGGTCCTCGCCCGGCACGTCCCCGCGCTGGCCGATCTCGTGCCCACGCCCGGCTGTTCGGCCGAGGAGAAGCGCCGGCTGCGGGAGCTGGTGGAGCTGGCCGAGCTGTGCCGGCCGCAGGCCGTCCCCGTGGGGCGGCTGCTGCACGCGGCGACGGGCCGGTTCGGTCTGGTCCCGCCGGCGGCGGCGCTCACCGGGCTCTGGGCGGGCGTGTGGTACCTGCTCACGGAGAGCCGGCCGGTGCGCGGGCAGGTCCCGCTGGCCGACTTCGCGGTGCGGATCGGCGACCAGCTCCCCGACGACGAGCTGCGCCGCGCCTTCCGGGCGTGGGCGCGGGAGCACCGCGAGCGGCACGCCGAGCCGCCCGCGCACGACCGTCCCGGGCCGCCCCCGGCTCACCCGGGCCGGGAGTGCGCCGGCGGCACCGGCGGCGTATCCGCGGCCGCATCGCCGCCGCGCCGCCGCGCCCCGGCGGCGTATCCGTACGACGACGAACCCCGGCACGAGGCCGTGCCCGACAGCGCGCCGAGGGCCTGGGCGCCGATCCTCGTGGAGGTGCGGCGCAGCGGTGCCGACGGCGGCACGGTGCTGGCGGAGGTCTCCGTGTACCGCGCCGGCGACCGCATCCTGGTGAGCGAACGCCGGCTGACCAAGCGCCAGTTGAAGGGCTGGGTGGTCGACCGGATCGACGAGGCCTACGAGGACATCGGGGACGGCCGGCCGCTGGTGGCGTTCGCGCTGCCCCGGGGCTGGCTCAACAAGGACGTCGACGAGTGGACCCGCAGGCCGGGCAAGGAGGCACCGCTCGGCTGCCTCTCCCCGGTCGTGGTGCTCGACCACGACCGGCGGACGAAGGGGCGGCAGCAGGTCCAGCTGCGCCGGATGTGGGACGAGATGGACCGCCAGCCCGGCTCGCCGCTGCACCGGATCGCCTGTGCCACTCCGCACCGGGCGGCGCAGCTGTCGGTCCTCCTCCAGAACGTGCGCGGCCCGGTCGGTTTCACCCGTCCGCCCCTCTCGCAGCGGGAGCGCGCGCTGCACGGCGCGGCCCTGGACGCGCCCGCGCCGATCCTGCTGTGGCCGCGCAGCGGCTGCGCACCGGGCGGGCCGTGCACCGGCGACTGCGCGGGCGCGGGGTTCCTGGACCGGGTGGCCGAGCGGATCTCCCGGCTGCCTCCTTCCGAACTGCCGGACGTGATCTTCGAGTTGCGCAAGGAGGCGTTCGTGCACCAGGGTCCCGAGCCGCACTGGGCGGCGGCCGGTCTCTCCCTGGTGTGGGAGGACCCGCGCCGGTTCCCGGACGTCCGCCCGCTGCGCCACTCCCCCGTCGACTGACCACCCTGGAGAGCCGTCCATGTCCCTCTGGCCCGTCTACACCGGATCGAGCGAGCCGCACGACGGCATCGACCACCTGCCCGCGCCGCCGCCGTGGCGGCGGTTCGACGGCGGGCCGGCGCTGCCGCCGGCGCGGACCGAGGAGGCCGAGGGCGGGGCGCCGGGCCGGGTGCACCGGGCCCGCACGTACCAGCCGACGCCGGAGACCGTGCAGCTGGTGAACGCGGCCCTGTATCTGCGCCGCCCGCTGCTCGTCACGGGCCCGCCGGGCAGCGGGAAGTCCAGCCTGCCGTACGCGGTGGCACGGGAGTTGCGGCTCGGCCGGGTGCTGCGCTGGAACGTCACCAGCCGCACCGCCCTCACCGACGGGCTGTACCGGTACGACCCGCTGTCCCGCCTCTACGCGGCGGGCCGGGCCGCCGACGGTGCGCCGCGCGCCGGGGAGGCGCCCATCGAGGACCATCTGCGGCTCGGCCCGCTCGGCACCGCGCTGCTGCCGCACGAGCGGCCGCGCGTGCTGCTCATCGACGAGATCGACAAGTCGGACCTGGACCTGCCCAACGACCTGCTGCACGTCCTGGAGGAGGGGCAGTACGAGATCCCGGAGCTGGTGCGGGCGGCGCACGCGCATCCGGTGGCCGAGGTGATGGTCGCGGACTCCGAGGCACGGGTGCCGGTGCGCGGCGGCGAAGTGCGCTGCCGGGCCTTTCCGTTCGTCGTGCTCACCAGCAACGGCGAGCGGGAGTTCCCGCCCGCGTTCCTGCGCCGCTGTGTGCGCCTCGAACTGCGCCGGCCGCTGCGCGAGCAGCTGGAGGACATCGTGCGGGCGCACCTCGGCGAGCTGGACCAGCGTGACCACGCGCTCCTGGAGGCCTTCCTGCTCCGGGGCAGCGCGGGCGAGCTGGCCACCGACCAGCTGCTCAACGCGGTCTATCTGACCCGCACTTCGGGCCTGGAGGCGCAGTCGCGCGAGGAGCTGGCGAAGGCGCTGATGCCGTATCTGGGGCGGGCGACGGAGTCCTGGGACGCCGATGGCGGCTGAGGGCGCGGACCGGTCCCGCGCGCCGGGCGCCCTCGGGGCGCTCGCCGCGCTGCTCGGCGCGGCCGGGGACGAGCCGCCGACCGGCCGGGAGCTCGCCGAACTCCTCTGGCTGGCACGGCAGATGGAAGGCGGCGAGCCGCGGCGGGGGCCGGCGCGGCGCAAGCGCGTCGTGTGGTCGGCGCCGCGCTCCGCCGTGCACAAGCCGCCGAAGCCGCGCCCGTCCCGTGACCGCGCCCCGGCCGGGTCACCGGCGCCGGAACCGCCCGCCCCGCCCCGGGTGCCGCTGCGCACGCCGGCGCCCGAACCCGTCCCCGCACCGGGCGCCGGGTCAGGACCGGGCCCGTGGCACATGTCCCTGCTGGCTCCGGCGCCGCCGATGCTGGCGGGGCCGCTGGCGCTGCAGCGCTCGCTGCGTCCGCTGCGCCGCACGGTGCCGGCCACCGGCGGCTGGGAGCTGGACGAGGCGGCGACCGCCGACCGGATCGCCTCGTTCGGCCCGCCCGGCCCGGGCCCGGGGGCCGGTGCGGGGAGCCGGCTGTGGCTGCCGGTGCTGCGGCCCCGGCGGGAGCGCTGGCTCCATCTGCGGATCGTGTACGACGCCGGTCCCACGATGACCCTGTGGCGGCCGCTGGTGCGCGAGCTGCACGCGGCGCTCACCCAGACGGGCGCGTTCCGCACGCTCGACGTGCTGCGGCTCGGCCCGGACGGCCGGCTGCCGTCGCGGCACCGGGAACGCGGCCGGACCGCCGTGCTCGTGGTCAGCGACGCGATGGGCCCGCAGTGGCGGGACGGCGAGGCCGGGCGGTGCTGGCGGACCACCCTGGCCGCGCTCGGCGCCGAGCTGCCGGTCGCGCTGCTCCAGCCGCTGCCCGAGCGGCTGTGGCGGCACACGGCGGCGCCCGCCGAGCCCGGGATGCTCGCCTCCCCCGCCGCCGGGGTGCCCAACACCGCCCTCGCCTTCACCCCGTACGACGGCGGCCCCGCCCCGGCGGGTGTGCCCGTGCCCGTGCTCGAACCCTCCGAGGACTGGCTCGGGCACTGGGCCGCGCTCGTCGCCTCGCCGGCCGGTGCCGAAGTGCCGGGCGCGGCGGCGTTCGTGACGCCGTGCGCCGGGCCCCCGCCGGAGGACGACGGCCTGGTGCCCGCCGGGGCCGATCCGGAGGAGCTGGTGCTGCGCTTCCGTTCCGTGGCCTCGCCGCACGCCTTCCGGCTCGCCGCGCACCTTGCGGTCGGCTCGGCGCACCTGCCCGTGATGCGGCTCGTCCAGGCGGCCGTGGAGCAGCACCCCGAGCCGCGGCACCTCGCCGAGGTCGTCCTCAGCGGCATGCTCCGGGCCGAACCGGGCGCGGCGCCCGGCGCGTACGACTTCCGGCCCGGCGTCCGCGAGGTGCTGCTCGGCACGCTGCCGCGCTCGGCCCTGCTGGGCACGGCGCGGCTGCTCGCCCTGGTCAGCGCGGAGATCGAGGCGCGTGCGGGTGCGCTGCCGGGTGAGTTCCGGGCGCTGGTGGAGAGCCTGGCGGGACAGCGCGGGGAGCGGGCGGCGGGGCGGCCGTTCGCGCTGGTGAGCGAGGAGAGCGTACGGCTGCTGCGGGGGCCGGAGCGGGCGGCGGGCGGGCCCGCGACTCCTCCCGGCTCCGGTCCCGACGAGATCGTGCCGCCCGATCTGGGCGAGCGGTACGAGATCGGCGCCCGGCTCGGGCGCGCCGGCAGCCGGGTGTGGCGCGGCCACGACCGCTATCTCGACCGGCCGGTCGCCCTGTCGTACCTGTTCTTCCCGCCGCCGGACGAGCGGCCCGAGGGCCATCGGAACACGGACGCGGTGGCGGCGGACCTCATCGCCCACACGCTGAACCCCGAGATGACACCCGACTCCTCCCTCGTACAGGTGCTCGACGTCGTGGTGGTGCCCACGGGCTGCTGCGTGGTGACCGAACTGGTCGAGGGCCGTTCGCTGCGCGAGTACCTCGACGCCGCCGGCGCCCTGCCGGTCGAGGAGGCGGTCCGGATCGGCGACCTCGTGCGCACCGGGCTGATGGCGCGCGAGCTGCGCCGCGACGGGCACGGCGACCTGACGCCGTCGAAGATCCTCGGCGTCGACGGGTATCCGCGGCTGCGCGACCACCGGCTGTGGTGGCCGTACGGCGACACCGGGCCCGGCGCCGGAACCGACCCGGACCGCGCGGGCTCCTTCCCGCTGTCGCCGGTCCCGGGCGTCCTGCCCCGACGGGGCACCGCGCGCTATCTCGCGCCGGAACGACAGCGCGAGAAGCCCGGCCCGGCCGCCGATCTCTACTCGCTCGGCTGCATCGTGTACGAGATGCTGACCGGCGCCCCGCCGTTCACCGACGCGGACCTCGCCACCGTGCTCCGGCACCACGCCGAGACCGTCCCGCCGCTCCCGAGCCGGCTGCGCCCGGAGGTCCCTCCGGCCCTCGACACGGCCGTGCGCCTGCTGCTGTCCAAGGATCCGGCGGAGCGCGAGCAGGGGGCCTGGGCGCTCTCCGACCTCCGCCGCAGGCCCGGGCGCGGGCTCGGCTCCGACAGCGTCGCGTACCGCCTGCTCGGGCCGCCGCAGGCGACGGTCGCGGGCGAGGACGTGTCGGAGCGCGCGTACGAGCGGAACGCCTTCCTGTGCCGGCTGCTCGCGGCGCGCGGACTGCCGGTCACGGAGGACGAGGCCGCCGAGGCCGTACGGGAGACCCCGGACGTGCGTCCCGGGACGTACGCGCTGCGGCTGCGCACCCAGGGGCACCCCGTGGAACTCTCGTACGGCTCCTACCGGCTGCCGGTGAATCCGGCCTCGCTCGACCTGCTCGCCGCGGAGGCGCTCGTCGGGCAGGCCGACGCGGCGCTGCGGCGCGGCGACCGGAACGCGGCGCGCGCGGCCCTCGGCTCGGCCCTGGCCCTCTGGTACGGGGAGCCGCTCGACGGGGTGCCGGGGGCGTGGGCCCAGGCCGAGCGCGACAGGCTGCGCGACTGGCGCGACGAGCTGGCCGGGCGGCTGGCCGAGCTCGACGACGCGCCGCCGGACGCGCCGGGAGTGCTCCTCGTCCGCCGGCGCGCCGGCACCAGGACCGAGCCCTCGACCCTGCTCGGCACCTTGTACTCGCTGGTCAACGACACGCGCGACCGGCCGTACTTCGGGCTGGTCGTGCCGCGCTCGGACGGCTCGATCCGGACCCCGCTCGGCCACGGGCCCGAGGCGCCGCGTCTGGTGGAGTGGGCGGTGGAGAAGCTGCCGGAACGGTTGGCGGCGGAGCTGCCGGGCGGCTCGTATCCGCCGGTACGGGTCGATGTCGTCGTCCACGACGGCACCGAGGAGGCCGGGGTCTCCCTCGCGCGCGCCGGCCGCGAGCCGACGGACGCCGAGACCGCGGGCGCGCTGCTGATCGTGACGGTCCTGGTCTCGCACCGGCTGCGGACGAAGCTGCCGCCGGCCCTGAAGGCCCGGTTCACCACGGTCACGGCGACGGCGGAGGGCTGGCAGCTCGTGGTGGTCTTCCGCCACGAGCGGCGGGAACTCGCTCCGGGGGAGGATCCCGGGCTCTAGTCCTTCTCCCGGTTCGCGTGCAGCCGTGACTTCACGTCGTCCGGCGGCAGGAACTTCGACCAGCGTTCCGGGAACTCGGACGGCATGTCGGGGTCGTCCTCGTCCACGTCGTCCTCCTCCGCGCGCTGCCGGGCGACGAGGTCGGCGGCACGGGCGGCGCGGGCGCGTTCGCCGGCCTCGCGGGCGGCGGCGGTCGCGACGGAGGGCCAGACGCGGTCGATGGCGGCGTTGACGGCGGCGCCGACGAGGACGGCGAAGGCGGAGATGCCGATCCACAGGAGGACGGCGATGGGCGCGGCGAGGGAGCCGTAGATGGTGGGGCCCTCGACCTGGCTGATCAGGTAGATGCGCAGCAGGAAGCTGCCGAGGACCCACATGCCGAGGGCGACGAAGGCGCCGGGGATGTCCTCGATCCACGGAGAGCGGACCGGCACGGACACGTGGTACAGCGTCGTCAGGAAGACGACGGACAGCAGGATGACGGTCGGCCAGTAGAGCACCGAGACGACCTCGGTGCCCCAGGGCAGGATGTGCACGAGCCGGTCGGGCCCGACGACGGCGAGCGGCAGCACGACCGCGCCGATGAGCAGGGCCACGATGTAGAGCAGCAGGGAGAGCAGCCGGGTCTTGACGATGCCGCGGTGGCCGTCGAGGCCGTACATGACGGTGATGGTGTCGATGAAGACGTTGACCGCGCGGGAGCCGGACCAGATGGCGATGGCGAAGCCGAGGGAGATGATCTCGGGCCGCTTGGCCCTGGTGACGTCCTCCAGCAGCGGGCGGGCGATCTCGTTGACGCCCTTGCCGGACAGGACGGTGCCGGCGGCGTGCAGGATGTTCTGCTGGATGCTGACGACGGTGTCGGTGTTGGTCCACTCGTCGGCGTAGCCGAGCATGGCGATCAGGCCGAGCAGCAGCGGGGGCAGTGACAGCAGGGTGAAGAAGGCGGCTTCGGCGGCGAGGCCGAGGATGCGGTACTCCATGCACGAGTTGACCGTGTCCTTGAGGAGCAGCCAGGCCATCTTCCGCTTCGAGACGTTGCGGTAGAGGACGCGGGCACGGTGGAGCCTGCGCCAGCGGCGCCGCTCGGCCCGGTCCGGTTCCTCGGCCCGGTCCGGTTCCTCGCCCCGGTCGCCACGGTCGGGTGTTTCGTTTGCTGCCTGCACCTCCTTACCGTATCGGCATGGCAGCAAGGACCCACACCGTGACCAACCAGGCACCTCCGCTGGTGGGGTACGACGTGTACGCGAGCGACCGGGCACTCGTCGAGGCCGTGGAGCGGCATCTGGCACCGGAGGTGTCGGCGGAGGCCGTGGAGGAGCTGACGGCCCTCGGGGTGTCGGCGGGTTCGGCGCAGGCGCAGGAGTGGGGGCGGCTCGCGAACGAGCATCCGCCGCGACTGCGGACGCACGACCGGTACGGCCACCGGATCGACGAGGTCGAGTTCCATCCGGCCTGGCACCGGCTGCTCGGCCGCGGGGTGGCGGCCGGGCTCGGCGGCGGGGCCTGGGACCGGCCGGGCGGCCATGTGCGGCGGGCGGCGGCGTTCGTGCTCGCCACGCAGGTGGAGGCGGGGCACGGCTGTCCGCTGTCGATGTCGCACGCGGCGGTGCCGGCGCTGCGCACGGACCCGGAGCTCGCGGCTGCCTGGGAGCCGCTGCTCGCGTCCCGGGTGTACGAGCAGGAGCTGCGGCCGCCGCTGGAGAAGGCGGGCGTGCTGCTCGGGATGGGCATGACGGAGAAGCAGGGCGGCAGCGACGTCCGGGCGAACACGACCCGGGCGGAGCCGCTGGCGGCCGCCGGTGAGTACGTCCTGACGGGCCACAAGTGGTTCTGCTCGGCGCCGATGTCGGACGGGTTCCTGGTGCTCGCGCAGGCTCCCGGGGGGCTGAGCTGCTTCCTGCTGCCGCGGGTGCTGCCGGACGGCACGCGCAACGCGTTCGCCGTCCAGCGGCTGAAGGACAAGCTGGGCAACCGCTCGAACGCCTCCGCCGAGGTGGAGTTCGACGGGTCGACGTGGGCGCGCCTCGTCGGCGAGGAGGGGCGCGGGCTGCGCACGATCCTCGGGATGGTGGCGGCGACCCGGCTCGACTGCGTGCTCGGCTCGGCGGCGCTGATGCGGCAGGCGGTCGCGCAGGCCGTGCACCACGCCTCGCACCGCGCGGCCTTCGGCGGACTGCTCGTCGACAAGCCGCTGATGCGCAACGTGCTCGCCGATCTGGCGCTGGAGTCGGAGGCGGCGACGGTGCTCGGGATGCGGCTCGCGGCGGCGTACGACGGCGCGGGCACCGGCGCGGAGCAGGAGCGGGCGCTGCTGCGGATCGCGGTGCCGGTGGCGAAGTACTGGGTGACGAAGCGGTGCACGCCGGTGGTGGCGGAGGCCCTGGAGTGCCTGGGCGGCAACGGGTACGTGGAGGAGTCCGGGCTGCCGAGGCTGCTGCGCGAGTCGCCGCTGAACTCGGTCTGGGAGGGCGCCGGGAACGTGCAGGCGCTGGACGTGCTGCGGGCGTTGCAGCGGGAGCCGGGCGCGTTCGACGCGTTCCTCATGGAGGTGGGGCGGGCACGGGGCGCGGACCACCGGCTCGACCGGGCGATCCGGGACCTGCTGGCCGAACTGGCCGATCTGGACGGGATCGAGGCGCGGGCGCGCCGGCTCGTGGAACGGATGGCCCGGGTGCTGCAGGGCGCGCTGCTCGTGCGGTGGGCGCCGGCGGAGGTGGCGGACGCGTTCTGCGCGTCGCGGCTCGGCGGGGACTGGGGGGCGTCGTTCGGGACGCTGCCGCACACGCTCGATCTCGGTGCGGTGGTGGAACGGGCCCGGCCGCTGGCCTGAACTTCTGTGCGAAGCGTCGCCCGGGCGGGTGAGCGAGGTGCTGGTGCCGCGCGTGCCAGGGGTGGACCTGCGGGGGTCGGCACGCGCGGAGAAGCGGGGGGTGGTGCTGCGCCGACACGGCACCACCCTCCGCTTCGGCTCCACCCTCGTGCACGGGGGCGGGGGTTGCCAGAGTTGCAAGGGGTTGCAGGATTACCGGAAGCACCCGGCGCGCCGCCCCGCGGAGCGGCACGATGGGCGCCTGGACGCACGCCGGTACCGCGGCACGCACCCTGCAGAACCGATACAGCAGCAGCATCGCGACACCGCACGACGCATGCGACCGAGCACCGACTACCGCACCGCGGGTGGCTGGGAGGGACCGATGAACAACACCGAACTCGACCTGAGCCGGCTGGCCTCGATGGACGCCGCCCAGGCGACCCGGCTGCTGCACAGGGTCCGTGAGGAGACGCTGGCCGGCCGGACCCCGCCGGTCGCGCCCCGGCCGGTCATCGACGCCTCCTGGCAGCGGATGTTCCGGCTCGGCCTCAAGCCCGACCAGGGCACCAGCAGCGTGCTGCTGCGCCGCGACGAGCTGGAGGAGCGGCGCCGCTCGACGGTGCTGGGCGAGGTGATGCGGACCCTCAGCGCCGGGCTCGCGCGGATCGCCGACGCCTCGATGCAGATGATGGTCGTGACCGACGAGCACGGCCGGGTGCTGTGGCGGGAGGGCAATCTGTCGGTGATGCGGCAGGCCCACGGCATCTGTCTGGAGGAGGGCGCCGCCTGGAGCGAGAGCGACACCGGGACCAACGCGGTGGGCACGGCCCTCGCGATGGGCCGGGCCGTCCAGGTCCACTCCGCCGAGCACTACGTCCAGCAGCTGCACAACTGGACCTGCGCCGCCGCGCCCGTCCACGACCCGCGCGACCAGCGGCTGCTCGGGATCGTCGACGTCAGCGGCCCGGCGTCCAGCTTCCACCCGACGACGCTCGCGCTCGTCGCCTCCGTCGCCCAGCTCGCCGAGGCGGAGATGCGGCAGCGGCACCTGCGGTCGATCGAGCGGCTGCGCTCGGTCGCCGCGCCGATCCTGTGCCGGGTGGGCGGGCGCGCCATCGCCGTGGACCCGCACGGCTGGACGGCGGCGGTGACCGGCATGGCGCCGGTGGACCGGCTCGCGCTGCCCAAGTCCGTCAAGGCCGGGCGGGTGTGGCTGCCGTCGCTCGGCATGTGCGCGGTGGAACCGCTGCCCGGCGGCTGGCTGCTCAGGGCCGAGGACGTGCCCCCGGCGGACGGCCCCGCCGCCGGCGCGGCGAGCCGGGTCGTCCTCGACCTCAGCCGGCCGCGCCGCTGGACCGTCGCGGTGTCGGGCGCGGCCGGCAGCTGGTCGCAGGAGCTCAGCCCCCGGCACGCCGAACTCCTCTACCTGCTCGCCCTGCACCCGGAGGGCCGGACGGCGGCCGAGCTCGCCGAGGACGTCTTCGGCGACCGGACGAGGACGGTGACGGTACGGGCCGAGATGTCGCGCGTCCGCCGCAACCTGGCCGGCGTCCTCGCCCACCGGCCGTACCGCTTCAGCGAGGAGGTCGAGGTCGACCTGCGCCGCCCGGCCCATCCGTCGGACCTGCTGCCGCAGTCGACGGCCCCGGCGGTGGTGGCGGCCCGGGCCGCGATGACCGCGGTGACCGGCTGAGCGGCTCCCCGGGGCTCAGGACTGCGCCGCGGTGACCGGCTGAGCGGCTCCCCGGGGCTCAGGACTGCGCCGCGGTGACCGGCTGAGCGGGTTCTCTCCACGTACGTGGTCGCCGCGCCGCACGCCCCGGCCGTCCACATGCTGGACGGCCGGACCAGACCGGCCCGCCCGGGCCGCACCGCCCGGACCTGAGCGCCCGGGCCGCCCGGGCCTGGCGGCCCGGCTCAGCTCTCGATGAACTGGTAGTCCTCGACGATCCGGCCGTCCTCGGCCAGGACGACGAACTCGAGACCGCCGCCGCCCGCCTCCCCCGTCTCGCCGAGCACCGCCTCCCAGCGGAACTTGATCACGTTCCCGAGGCGCTCGGCGTCCCGCACGGCGCGGAAGGTCATGGTTCCGGACGCGACGAACTCCTCGTACGCGCGGTTCACCCGGGCGTCCAGCTCGGCGTGGCCGCGGGCGCGCAGCTCGGGCTCGGCGAAGCCGATCGCGCGGGCGGCCTCGCGCAGCTCCTGCGGCGGCTGGAGGACGTGGACGCCGTCCTCGTGCCACAGCTCGCGGACGGCGCGGCGGCGCGCCTCGGGGTCGGACTCGTTCCAGACGGCGGCGTAGCGGTCGGCGACGGTCTGCGGGTCGGGGTACGACATGGGGGACGCTCCTCGTTCGGCGGTCTGTGTCCGGCGATCCGGTCGGTGTGCGTCCAGATTCCGGGCAGGCGTGCGTCCCGGCAATTCCCGCCGGGGAATGGTCCGCACGCCCTCCGCTCCGGTAGACACGGGGCCGTGACCACCGAGACGAGACCGAGAAGCGGCGTGGGGCCTTCCCTTCGCGCCTGGCGGAGCCGGCGCCGGATGAGCCAGCTGGAGCTGGCCTCGCGGGCCGGGACCACGCAGCGGCATGTGAGCTTCATCGAGAGCGGCCGGTCGGTGCCGGGGAGGGCGATGGTGGTGCGGCTCGCGGAGTCGCTCGAGCTTCCGCTGCGCGAGCGGAACGCCCTGCTCCTCGCCTCCGGCTACGCCCCCGCGTACCGCGAGTCCCGGCTCGACGATCCGGCGCTCGCGCCGGTGCGCACGGCGCTGATCCGCGTGATGGAGGCGCACGAGCCGTATCCGGCGGTGATCGTCGACCGGTACGCGGACCTGGTGGCGGGCAACGCCGCCTTCGCCGCGCTCACCGCGACGGCCGATCCGGAGCTGCTGCGGGCCCCGGTGGACGTGGCCCGGCTGCTCCTGCACCCGCGCGGGCTCGCGCCCCGGATCGTGAACCTGGAGGAGTGGGCCTGGCACATCCTGGACTCGATGCGGAACGAGGCTGTCCGTAATCCGGACAACCGGCTCACGGAGCGGATCGCCGGGCTCACCGCGCTCGTCCCGGAGCGCCCCCGCGACCCGGGCCCCGACTACGTCGGCTTCGCGGTCCCGCTGCGGCTGCGCACGCCCGCGGGCGACGAGGAGCTGCGGCTGCTCACCACGCTGACCCGGTTCGGCACGGCGGCCGACGTCACCGTGGCCGAGCTGAAGCTGGAGGCCTTCCTTCCGGCGGACGCCCGTACCGCGGAACTGCTCGCCGAGGCCGCGGCCGCCCGTCGCTGACGGGGCGACCTGGCCCGAGGCCCCGTGCGGCGCCCCAGCTCGGGACCCCGTGCGCGGCCCCGTGCAAAACCCCGTGGTGACCCCGCACGGAACCCCGTGCGGCACCTCCGTCCCTCGCTCCGGGGCGGCGTCCCGGTCGTGATTCCGGTCCCGCAGGGCAGGAAGCCCCTGGGAATCCGGCGCTCCGCATGATGCGATAAGCCCATGAGCACGCCCGATACCTCGCCCCAGAGCATCACCCTCACCACCTGGTCCCTCGAACAGACCTCGCCGTCCGACCTCCGCCCGGCCCCCGCCCCCGAGGGCCGGGACCTGAAGGTCGTGCGCGCCGGGACGCCGTCGGCGGAGTTCAGCCGCTTCCTCTATACGGCGGTCGGCGGCGACATCAAGTGGACCGACCGGCTCTCCCTCACCTACGCGCAGTGGCAGGAGATCGTCGAGAAGCCGGGTGCCGAGATCTGGGTGGCGTACGAGAACGGCACGCCGGCCGGGTACGTGGAGCTGGACCCGCAGGACGACGGCGTGGTGGAGATCGTCTACTTCGGCCTGATCCCCGGATTCCGGGGCCGCGGCATCGGCGGGCACCTCCTCTCCTACGGGGTGGAGCGCGCCTGGGACCTGGCCGAGCGCTGGCCGGAGCGGACGCCGACCAAGCGCGTGTGGCTGCACACCTGCTCGCTCGACGGGGAGCACGCGATGGCGAACTACGAGCGGCGCGGCTTCCGGCTCTTCGACACCACGGTGGAGGAGGCGCCGGTGGTCGAGACGCCGGGCCCGTGGCCGGGCGCCCACGCCTGAGGCATCGCCAGACATCCATGAAAGGGGCCCTGAACTGGGCCCCTTTTGCGTGACCCAGGCCACAGCATCTCATCAAGCGAGACATACCTGTCCATATCATGGACGAAGCTGGACTGGGTCCAAAGTCCCGTGACACGCTTCCGTCATGTCTGGAACTGGAACTGCCTTGGTGAGTCGGCGGCACGTCGACCTCGGCCGCATGTCCAGCGCCATCTGTTCGGCGCGCTGAGAAAACCAGCACCGCCGCACTCTTCCTGACGTCCTGTTTCGCCGCGCACCGCCGCGCCACCCTCCGACCCACGCGCGAGTGTGCAGGTCAGAGCCGCCCTCTCGCCGTCCCGAAGGACATATCGCCATGGCCGCCACCCCGGAAAACCCCACTCCCGCCGCCGCCCGTCGCAAGACCGGGCGCCACCGTGGCGAGGGGCAGTGGGCCGCGGGGCACTTCACCCCGCTGAACGGCAATGAGCAGTTCAAGAAGGATGACGACGGTCTCAATGTGCGGACACGTATTGAGACGATCTACTCCAAGCGCGGTTTCGACTCCATCGACCCCAACGACCTGCGCGGTCGCATGCGCTGGTGGGGTCTCTACACCCAGCGCCGCGAGGGCCTGGACGGCACCAAGACCGGTGTCCTGGAGCCGGAGGAGCTGGACGCGGAGTTCTTCATGCTGCGGGTCCGCATCGACGGCGGCCGGCTGACCACCGAACAGCTGCGGGTGATCGGCGAGATCTCCCAGGAGTTCGCGCGCGGCACCGCCGACATCACCGACCGGCAGAACGTCCAGTTCCACTGGATCCGGATCGAGGACGTCCCGGAGATCTGGAACCGCCTGGAGGCGGTCGGCCTGTCGACCACCGAGGCGTGCGGCGACACCCCGCGCGTCATCCTCGGCTCGCCGGTCGCCGGCATCGCCGAGGACGAGATCATCGACGGCACGCCCGCCATCGAGGAGATCTACCGCCGGATCGTCGGCAACAAGGACTTCTCCAACCTGCCCCGCAAGTTCAAGTCCGCGATCTCCGGCTCGCCGCTGCTCGACGTGGCGCACGAGATCAACGACATCGCCTTCGTCGGCGTGAACCACCCCGAGCACGGTCCCGGCTTCGACGTCTGGGTGGGCGGCGGCCTGTCCACCAACCCCAAGCTCGGCGTCCGGCTCGGCGCCTGGGTCTCGCTCGACGAGGTGCCGGACGTCTACGAGGGCGTCATCTCGATCTTCCGCGACTACGGCTACCGCCGGCTGCGCAACCGCGCCCGGCTGAAGTTCCTCGTCGCCGACTGGGGCCCGGAGAAGTTCCGTCAGATCCTTCAGGACGAGTACCTCAAGCGCGAGCTGACCGACGGGCCCGCCCCCGAGCAGCCGATCGGACAGTGGCGCGACCACGTGGGCGTCCACAAGCAGCGGGACGGCCGCTTCTACGTGGGCTTCGCGCCGCGCGTCGGCCGGGTCGACGGCGCCACGCTCACCAAGATCGCCGAGATCGCGGAGGCGCACGGCTCGGGCCGGGTCCGCACCACCGCCGAGCAGAAGATGCTGGTCCTGGACGTCGAGGAGGCGCGGGTCGAGTCGATCGTCTCCGCCCTGGAGGCGCTGGACCTGCGGGTCACCCCGTCGCCCTTCCGGCGCGGCACGATGGCCTGCACCGGCATCGAGTTCTGCAAGCTCGCGATCGTCGAGACCAAGGGCCGCGGCTCCTCGCTCATCGACGAACTGGAGCGCCGTCTCCCGGAGTTCGACGAGCCGCTCACCATCAACATCAACGGCTGCCCGAACGCCTGCGCCCGTATCCAGGTCGCGGACATCGGTCTCAAGGGCCAGCTGGTCCTGGACGACGACGGCAACCGGGTCGAGGGCTACCAGGTCCACCTGGGCGGCGCGCTCGGCCTGGAGGCCGGCTTCGGCCGCAAGGTCCGCGGCCTGAAGGTGACCGCGGCCGAGCTGCCCGACTACGTCGAGCGAGTCCTCACGCGCTACCAGTCGGAGCGCACGGACGGCGAGCGCTTCGCCACCTGGGCGGCGCGTGCCTCCGAGGAGGCGCTGTCGTGAGCGAGCGAGCCGCCCCCTTCTACTGCCCCTACTGCGGGGACGAGGACCTGCGTCCCGGCGAGCAGGGCCATGGCGCCTGGGAATGCGCCGCGTGCAGCCGAGCCTTCCAGCTGAAGTTCCTGGGGCTGCTCGCCCCCGGACTTCCGGCCGACACCCCTGGAAGGAACGAGATATGACGGTCGATCAGTCCGCCGAGGAGCTGACCGCGGCCGACCTGAAGGCACTCGCCGAGCAGGCCGGCCGCGAGCTGGAGGACGCCTCCGCCCTGGAGATCCTCCAGTGGGCGGCCGCCACCTTCGGCAAGCGCTTCTGCGTCACCTCCTCCATGGAGGACGCGGTCGTCGCGCACCTCGCCTCGCGCGCCATGCCGGGCGTGGACGTCGTCTTCCTCGACACCGGCTACCACTTCCCCGAGACCATCGGCACCCGGGACGCCGTCGACGCCGTCATGGACGTCAACGTCATCACGATCACGCCGCGCCAGTCGGTCGAGGAGCAGGACGCCGAGTACGGGCCGCGGCTGCACGACCGCGACCCCGACCTGTGCTGCGCGCTGCGCAAGGTCAAGCCGCTGGAGGAGGGCCTGACCGGCTACGCCGCGTGGGCCACCGGACTGCGCCGCGACGAGTCCCCGACCCGGGCGAACACCCCGGTCGTCGGCTGGGACGAGAAGCGGCGGAAGGTGAAGATCTCCCCCATCGCCCGCTGGACCCAGGACGACGTCGACGCGTACGTCACGGAGCACGGCGTCCTCACCAACCCGCTCCTGATGGACGGTTACGCCTCCGTCGGCTGCGCCCCCTGCACCCGCCGGGTCGCCGAGGGCGAGGACGCGCGGGCCGGCCGCTGGGCCGGGCGCGCCAAGACCGAATGCGGGCTGCACGGATGACGGACACTCAGGAAACCCAGGAGAACGACGTGACGGGTGCCACCATCTGGCTCACCGGTCTGCCGAGCGCCGGCAAGACCACCATCGCGTACGAGCTGGCCGGCCGGCTGCGGGGCGAGGGCCACCGCGTCGAGGTGCTCGACGGTGACGAGATCCGTGAGTTCCTCTCGCCGGGCCTCGGCTTCACCCGCGAGGACCGGCACACCAACGTGCAGCGGATCGGTTTCGTGGCCGAGCTCCTCGCCTCCCACGGCGTGACGGTGCTCGTGCCCGTCATCGCGCCGTACGCCGACAGCCGCGAGGCGGTCCGCAAGCGGCACGCCGCCGAGGGCACCGCCTACGTCGAGGTGCACGTCGCCACGCCGGTGGAGGTGTGCTCGGTGCGTGACGTCAAGGGCCTGTACGCCAAGCAGGCGGCGGGCGAGATCAGCGGTCTCACCGGTGTCGACGACCCGTACGAGGCACCCGAGACGCCCGACCTGCGGATCGAGTCCCACACCCAGACCGTGCAGGAGTCGGCGGCGCAGCTGCACGCGCTGCTCACCGAGCGGGGTCTGCTGTGAGCGACGCACGCGCGGCCGACGGGCCGCGGACCACGACGATCGCCGCGGTTGCGCGCCGCGCGGGCGGAGAAGCTCACGAAAGGGGCACAGCATGACCACCGTCGCCCATCTCCACGAGGAGACCGACAGCCCGTTCGCGCTGTCGCACCTCGACTCGCTGGAGTCCGAGGCCGTCCACATCTTCCGTGAGGTGGCGGGCGAGTTCGAGCGGCCGGTGATCCTGTTCTCCGGTGGCAAGGACTCCATCGTCATGCTGCACCTGGCGCTGAAGGCGTTCGCCCCCGCGGCGATCCCGTTCACGCTGATGCACGTCGACACCGGGCACAACTTCCCCGAGGTCATCGAGTACCGCGACCGCGTGGTCGCCGAGCACGGGCTGCGGCTGTACGTGGCGTCGGTGCAGGAGTACATCGACCGCGGCGCGCTCAAGGAGCGCCCGGACGGCACCCGCAACCCGCTGCAGACGGTCCCGCTGACCGAGGCGATCCAGCAGCACCGCTTCGACGCCGTGTTCGGCGGCGGCCGGCGCGACGAGGAGAAGGCCCGCGCCAAGGAGCGGGTGTTCAGCCTCCGCGACGAGTTCTCCCAGTGGGACCCGCGCCGCCAGCGGCCGGAGCTGTGGCAGCTGTACAACGGCCGGCACGCTCCCGGTGAGCACGTCCGGGTGTTCCCGCTGTCCAACTGGACCGAGCTGGACGTGTGGCAGTACATCCAGCGGGAGAAGATCGCGCTTCCGGAGATCTACTTCGCGCACGAGCGCGAGGTGTTCCAGCGCAACGGCATGTGGCTGACGGCCGGCGACTGGGGCGGCCCGAAGGACTCCGAGACCGTGGAGACGCGGCTGATCCGCTACCGCACGGTCGGCGACATGTCCTGCACCGGCGCGGTGGACTCCGACGCCACCACGCTGGAGGCCGTGATCACCGAGATCGCCGCGTCCCGGCTCACCGAGCGGGGCGCCACCCGGGCGGACGACAAGCTGTCCGAGGCCGCGATGGAAGACCGCAAGCGCGAGGGGTACTTCTAATGAGCACGACCACCGACCAGCCGACCGCCGGCAACGCGGAGCTCGCGGCGACCACGCTGCTGCGTTTCGCGACCGCCGGTTCCGTCGACGACGGCAAGTCCACCCTGGTGGGCCGTCTCCTGCACGACTCCAAGTCGGTCCTCGCCGACCAGCTCGAAGCCGTCGAGCACGCCTCCCGCTCCCGCGGCCAGGACGCGCCCGACCTCGCGCTGCTCACCGACGGCCTGCGCGCCGAACGCGAGCAGGGCATCACCATCGACGTGGCCTACCGCTACTTCGCCACCCCGCGCCGCCGCTTCATCCTCGCCGACACGCCGGGACACGTGCAGTACACGCGCAACATGGTCACCGGCGCCTCCACGGCCGAACTCGCCGTCGTCCTCGTCGACGCCCGCAACGGCGTCGTCGAGCAGACCCGCCGCCACGCCGCCGTCGCCGCCCTCCTGCGCGTCCCGCACGTCGTCCTCGCCGTCAACAAGATGGACCTGGTCGCCTACCAGGAATCCGTCTTCGCCGCCATCGCCCAGGAGTTCACCACCTACGCCTCCGAGCTCGGCGTCCCGGAGATCACCGCGATCCCGATCTCCGCGCTGGCCGGCGACAACGTCGTGGAGCCGTCCGCCCACATGGACTGGTACGGCGGTCCGACGGTCCTGGAGCACCTGGAGACGGTCCCGGTCAGCCATGACCTGACGGCCTGCCACGCGCGCTTCCCGGTGCAGTACGTGATCCGTCCGCAGACCGCCGAGCACCCGGACTACCGGGGCTACGCGGGCCAGATCGCCGCCGGCGCGTTCCGGGTCGGCGAGGAGATCACCGTACTGCCGTCCGGCAGGACGTCGACGATCACCGGGATCGACGCGCTCGGCGAGCCCGTGGACATCGCGTGGGCGCCGCAGTCGGTCACCATCCGGCTCGCCGACGACATCGACATCTCGCGCGGCGACCTGCTCACGCCCGCCGAGGACGCCCCGGCGACGAGCCAGGACGTCGAGGCGACGGTCTGCCACGTGGCCGACACCCCGCTGACGGTCGGCCAGCGGGTGCTGCTCAAGCACACCACCCGCACGGTCAAGGCGATCGTCAAGGAGATCCCCTCCCGGCTCACCCTGGACGACCTCTCCCAGCACCCCAACCCCGAGCAGCTCGTCGCCAACGACATCGGCCGCGTCAAGGTACGCACCGCCGAACCGCTCGCGCTGGACTCGTACGCGGACTCCCGCCGCACCGGCTCGTTCCTGCTGATCGACCCCGCCGACGGCACCACACTCGCCGCCGGCATGGCCGGCGAGTCCTTCGCCACCGCCAAGGCCGTCGAGACGACGACGGTCGACGACGAGGAAGGCTGGGACTTCTGATGATCAGTCAGGACTTCTGGGCCACCTTCGCCAAGGAGGGCGGCCGAGTGGGCTCCGGTGCCCTCGGCGCGGGCCGGGGAGGCGTCGCGCGATGTGCGTGCTGACCTCGCCGCGCCGCTGCGGCGGCGCGATAACGCTCCACCCGCTCCACCCGCTCCACCCGTTCGACCGCGAACGGCGTAAACGCAGACTTCACTGACACTGATCGAGGGGAACCCTCCCGTGCCTGCCACCACCCGTACCACCCTGCGCCGCGGCCTGGCCGCCGCAGCCGCACTGCCCCTGCTCATCGGGGCGCTCGCGTCCTGCAGCTACGGCTCCGCGGCGAAGAACGACGAGAAGAAGGTGGCCGCCGAGGGCGCGAAGCTCTCGGCCGACGCCGTACGGCTCGGGTACTTCCCCAACCTCACGCACGCCACGGCCCTGGTCGGCGACAACGAGGGCATCTTCCAGAAGGAACTGGGCGGCACGCAGCTGAAGGTGTCGACCTTCAACGCGGGCCCGTCGGAGATCGAGGCGCTCAACGCCGGCTCGATCGACATCGGCTTCATCGGCCCCTCGCCGTCCATCAACGGCTACACCAAGTCCAAGGGCACCAACCTCCGCATCATCGGCGGCGCGGCCTCCGGCGGCGTGAAGCTCGTCGTGAACCCCGCGAAGATCAAGACCCTGGACGACGTCAAGGGCAAGCGGATCGCCACCCCGCAGCTCGGCAACACGCAGGACGTGGCCTTCCTCAACTGGGTCGCGGAGAAGGGCTGGAAGGTCGACTCCCAGAGCGGCAAGGGCGACGTCTCGGTCGTCCGCACCGACAACAAGGTGACGCCGGACGCCTACAAGTCCGGTGACATCGACGGCGCCTGGGTGCCGGAGCCGACCGCGTCGAAGCTGGTCGCCGAGGGCGCGAAGGTGCTGCTCGACGAGTCCGACCTGTGGCCGGACAAGAAGTTCGTCATCACCGACATCATCGTGTCGCAGAAGTTCCTCAAGGAGCACCCGGACGTCGTCGAGGCGGTCCTGCGCGGCTCGGTGAAGACGAACGAGTGGATCAACGCCAACCAGGACAAGGCGAAGGCCTCCGCCAACGCCAAGCTGAAGGCGCTGTCCGGCAAGGCGCTCGGTGACAAGGTGATCAACGGCGCCTGGCCGTCGATCCAGTTCACCAACGACCCGCTGGCCGCCACGCTCCAGGCGCAGGCCGACCACGCCGTCAAGGCCGGTCTCCTCAAGCAGCCCGACCTGAACGGCATCTACGACCTGAAGCCGCTCAACAAGGTCCTCAAGGCCGCGGGGCAGCCCGAGGTCTCCGACGCCGGTCTCGGCGTGAAGTAACCAGAGCGCAGCCCGAGTTCAGGTCTCCCAGGAAGGTGACGCACATGGCCACGACCACGACGCTCGCCAAGGCCGAGGACCGTGTCGGCCCGGCCTCGGTCGACCACGCCGCGCGCATCGCGCACGTCTCGAAGTCCTTCGGCGGCCCCGCCGGCGGTCAGCTCGTCCTCGACGACATCACGCTCGATGTCGCGCCGGGCGAGTTCGTGACCCTTCTGGGGGCCTCGGGCTGCGGCAAGTCCACCCTGCTCAACCTGGTCGCCGGGCTCGACCGGCCGTCCGCGGGGTCCATCGAGACCCCCGGCGGCCGGCCGGCCCTGATGTTCCAGGAGCACGCCCTCTTCCCGTGGCTCACCGCGGGCAAGAACGTCGAACTCGCCCTGAAGCTGCGCGGCGTGCCGAAGGCGGAGCGCCGCCCGGAGGCCGAGCGGCTGCTCGAACTGGTGCGGCTCGGCGGCTCGTACGGCAAGCGGGTGCACGAGCTGTCCGGCGGCATGCGCCAGCGCGTCGCCCTGGCCCGGGCCCTCGCCCAGGCCAGCGACCTGCTCCTGATGGACGAGCCGTTCGCGGCGCTCGACGCCATCACCCGTGACGTGCTGCACGACGAACTGACCCGGATCTGGCGCGAGACGCGGCTCTCGGTCCTGTTCGTCACCCACAACGTGCGCGAGGCCGTGCGGCTCGCCGAGCGCGTCGTCCTGCTCTCCTCCCGGCCCGGCCGGATCGCCCGGGAGTGGACCATCGACATCCCGCAGCCGCGCCGCATCGAGGACGCCGACGTCGCCGAGCTGTCCCTCGAGATCACCGAACACCTGCGTGGGGAGATCCGCCGTCATGGCCAGCACTGAGACCACGACCGCCGACGCCTCCCGGCCGGACACCGGCAAGGCCGACGACATCGCCGGCCTGGAGGCCGGGCTCGACGCCCTGGACAGCGTGCAGATCAGCCGCGTCCCGGTGCGCGAGATCCTGCTGAAGAAGGTCCTGCCGCCGGTCCTCGCGATCGCGCTCGTCCTGGTGGTGTGGCAGGTCCTGGTGACCGCCAAGGTCACCGACGAGGGCAAGCTGCCGTCGCCGGGCGCCGTCTGGGGCAGCCTGGAGACGATGTGGCTGGAGGGCACGCTCCTCGACGTGCTGTGGACCAGCGTGTCCCGGGCGCTGCTCGGCTTCCTGCTCGCCCTCGCGATCGGCACGCCGCTCGGCCTGATCGTGGCCCGGGT
Source organism: Streptomyces sp. NPDC004327 (assembly GCF_042873935.1). NCBI lineage: Bacteria > Bacillati > Actinomycetota > Actinomycetes > Kitasatosporales > Streptomycetaceae > Streptomyces > Streptomyces sp. NPDC004327. Next base: position 464,638 of record NZ_JBIAME010000005.1, read on the forward strand.
GGGCGTGATCCGCACGGCGATCGGCCCGATCCTGTCCGGTCTGCAGTCGCTGCCCTCGGTCGCCTGGGTGGCGCCGGCGGTGCTGTGGCTCGGGCTCAACGACTCCATGATGTTCGCGGTCATCCTGCTCGGCGCCGTGCCCTCCATCGCCAACGGCCTGGTCGCGGGCGTGGACCAGGTGCCGCCGCTGTTCCTGCGCGCGGGCCGGACGCTCGGCGCGACCGGCCTCAAGGGCGCCTGGCACATCGTGATGCCGGCCGCGCTGCCCGGCTATCTCGCGGGCCTCAAGCAGGGCTGGGCGTTCTCCTGGCGCTCGCTGATGGCGGCGGAGATCATCGCCTCCTCGCCCGACCTGGGCCTGGGCCTCGGCCAGCTCCTGGAGAACGGCCGGAACAACTTCGACATGCCGGGGATCTTCCTGGCGATCTTCCTGATCCTGCTCGTCGGCGTCGCCATCGACCTGCTGGTCTTCAGCCCGGTGGAGCGTGCGGTGCTGCGCCGCCGCGGTCTGCTGGTGAAGGGCTGATCCCGTGAGTACGCCGGTCCTCCTCGTCGTCGCCCACGGCAGCCGCGATCCGCGGCACGCGGCCACCGTCCAGGCGCTGGTGCGCCGGGCCGGTCTGCTGCGGCCGGGGCTGCGCGTGGAGACGGCGTTCCTGGACTTCAACCTGCCGTCGGTGACCGGAGTGCTCGACCGGCTCGCCGCGCAGGGGGTGCGGGAGGTGGTGGCGCTGCCGCTGCTGCTGACCCGCGCCTTCCACGCGAAGGCCGACATCCCCGCCGTGCTGCGGCAGGCCCCTTCGTCCCTGACCGTCCGCCAGGCGGCGGTCCTCGGCCCGTCGCCGCTGCTGCTCGCGGCGGTCGAACGGCGGCTGTACGAGGCGGGGCTCACGCCCGCCGACAAGAGCACCACCGGGGTCGTGCTGGCCTCGGCGGGCTCCACCGACCCGGAGGCGATCGCGGTGATCGCAGAAACGGCGCGGGAGCTGCGGCGCACCGGTTGGTGCTCCGTGCGGCCCGCGTTCGCCTCCGCATCCCTTCCGCGCACGGAGGACGCCGTGCGGGCGCTGCGCGCCGAGCCGGGCGTCCGCCGCGTCGCGGTGTCCCCGTACGTGATCGCCCCGGGCCGGCTGCCGGACCGCATCGCGAAGGGCGCGGCCGGGGCGGACGTGCTCGCGGACGTCCTCGGTCCGTCGCCCGAGCTGGCGCGGCTGCTCCTGGAGCGGTACGAGGCGGCGGCTCAGACCGTGCGGCCGCTGAGCGCGAGGGCCCTGGTGAAGGACGCGGCCCCGGCGGCGGTGACGACGGGCGCGTCGAACCCGGCGTACTCCCGGTACATCTCGGCATAGCGTCCGACCACGTCGAGCAGGTAGTCGCCGGTCTCCTCCGGCACCTCGTACTCCTGGCCGGTGGAGCGCGCCAGGTCCCAGCCGTGCAGGGCGAGTTCGAGGACGAGCATCGCGGCGATCCCGGTCGCGGGCATGGCGCTGCCGCCGAGATCGACGTCGCCCTCCCAGGCTTCCGGCTTCTCCCAGGCGGCGAGCGCCCGGTCGAGCTGCGCGCGGTACCGGTCGGACCAGTCGGCGTCGGCGGTGAAGTCCCGCTGGACGGTCTCCTCGGGGAGCGCGGTGCGCAGCGCGCGGTGCTCCAGGCCGTGTGCGGAGTAGAGGACGAGGTGGTTGGCCAGCTCGCGGACGGTCCAGTCGGTGCAGACGGACGGGGCGTCGAGCTGCCCGGTGCCGATGCCCCGGGTGACGCGGGCGGCTTCGGCGGCGCAGGCGGTGAGGTGGTGGTGGATCTCGTTCATGCCCGTCACGGTACGCAGGGGTGCGCGGCGCGGTCTTGAAGATTCGCGACAGCGCGCAGCCGCGGAGCGCCGGACGGAGCGTTTCCTTCGGATCATCGGATCGTTGTTCCGGGTGTGCCTGAGGCACATGCCAGAAGAACGCCCGAGGCGTCGAGCTCCGAAGGGAGACGTGGGGTGGGTGACTACTGCCAGAGCCGGCTGTGCTGCCGCTGCCAGCAGCGTTCCTGGACGACCCGGTTCGGCGAGGAGCGGCTCTGCGGACCGTGCGCCGCCTGCTGCCGGGAGTGCGGGCGGGCTCCGGCGCCGCATGTCGACGGTCTGGACGGCGGGCTGTGCGCGGAGTGCCGGGGGCAGTGCGGGCGGTGCGGCGCCGCCCTGCCGGAGCAGGGCGTGTGCCGGTGCCGCAGGTGGAAGCGGGGGCCGGGGAGCGATCCGGTCGGCTTCGTCCTGCAGGGCTTCCCGCAGCCGCTGCTCCAGGCCCTCGGCTTCTCCCTGCCGCGCAGCCTGCACGACATCCTGTACGCCGAGCTCGCCCACCGCACCCCGGCCCAGCTCCTCGACCGGGTCGAGCGGCGCTGGCACACCCGCTGGTCCCACGCCCTGCACGAGCGCGACGAGGACGACCGGCGCCGCTGGGCCCCGCAGGAGATCGCCGAGTTCCTGGTCGGCCGCGGCCCGTGCCGCAACCCCGCCTGCGAGGACGGCCACCTGGTGCAGGACGGCGCCCCGTGCCCGTACTGCAAGGAGCCCGAGCACCGCTTCGTCCCCGGCACCGCGGAGACCACCGCCACGGACGAGCACGCCCGCCGGGCGGCCGCCGGGATCCGCCGGGCCCTGGTCGCGGGCCGGGCGGCCCGGCCGGGGAAGCGGCCGGGCAGGCTGCCGGACCGGGGCCCATCCGCCCCTGATCCGCCGGACAGGCCGACGGACTAGCTGAAGTCGAGGCCGCCCGAGCGCTCCCGCTTCAGCTCGAACAGGTCGGGGTGGGCGGCCAGGACGCGGAAGCTGTCGAAGAGTTCGGCGGCCTTCTCGCCGCGCGGGATGGCGCGCAGGACGGGGCCGAACCAGGCGGTGCCGTCGACGTGGATCGTCGGCGTGCCGACGTACGCCTCGGCCTCCGGGTCCTTGCCGGCGTCGTGGCTGACACGGACGGCGGCGTCGTACGAGGAGTCACGGGCCGCCGCGGCGAGCTCGGCCGGGAGGCCGAGTTCGGCGAGGGACTCGGCGATCACCGCGTCGAAGTCCTTGTTCTTCCGGTCGTGGATGCGGGTGCCGTAGGCGGTGTAGAGCGGGCGCAGGATCTCCTCGCCGTGCTTCTCGGCCGCGGCGGCGGCCACCCGGACCGGGCCGATGGAGGCGTCGACGAGGGTGCGGTACCAGTCGGGCAGTTCGTTGCCCTCGTTGTGGAAGTAGAGGCTCATCAGCCGGAAGCGCACGTCGATGTCGCGCTGCTGCTCGACCTCCAGGATCCAGCGGGAGGTGATCCAGGCGAAGGGGCAGGCGGGGTCGAAGTAGAAGTCCACAGTCGTTGTCATGGAAGGAACAGTAGTCCCGGGATGGCCCGTCCGGGCGGGCCATTCAGGAGTCGTTCCACTGGGCCAATTACCGTGCCCCGCAGGCCCGTCAGCTCTCGGGCGCCGTCATCTCGACGAGCTTGCGCACCGTGTTCCAGTTCCGCCCGGTGACGGTGACGTCCTTGTACAGGGAGGGCCGGGAGACGGCCTCCCCGAGCTTGGACTGGCCCAGGCCGTTCGGTGCGTAGAGGTAGAGGACGCGGTCGCCGAGCGCGAACGCCTCGGGCAGGAACGCCTCCTGGTCGAGCGCGGCGAACCGCTCGGCGGTGACGGGGCCCGAGAAGTAGAGGGCGTGGAGCTGCTTGCCCTCCAGCTCGGCGGCGGGGAAGGGGCAGCCGGCCTCGACGGCGGCGAGGTAGTCGTGGCCGCGCACGAGGCAGGCGACGCGGAAGCCGAAGTGCTTCGCGATCGCGTCCTCCACCTCGGCGGCGAGCTCGTCCTCGGTGGTCTCGCGGTCGGTGGCGAAGACGGCGTTGCCGCTCTGGAGGTAGGTCCTCACACCGTCGTGGCCGAGCCCTTCGAGGAGCGAACGGAGCTCCGCCATGGGCACCTTGTTGCGTCCGCTGACATTGATCCCGCGGAGCAGGAGGGCGTACGTGGTCGTCATGGGCACACCATAAGGCGGCCGCCGTGCCCCGTGGGGGAGGGCGCGGCGGCCGCCGCTTCAAGGCTTCCCGCTCGCTACGGGATTACTACTCGGCGAGATGCTCGACCGCCTACTCGACGATCCTCAGCAGCTTGTTGGCGGTGCCGGGGCTCGCGTTGCCGATCTTGTCCGGGGTGGCCCCGGCGACCAGGGCCTGGGCGACCTGGTCCGGCGTCGCGTCCTTGTGGCCGGCCAGGTAGACGGCGGCGGCGCCGACCACGTGCGGGGTGGCCATGGAGGTGCCGGAGATCGTCTTGGTGCCGGTGTCGCTGTCGTTCCAGGCCGAGGTGATCTCCGAGCCCGGCGCGTAGAGGTCCACGACCGAGCCGAAGTTGGAGAAGTCGGACTGCTGGTCGTCCTTGGTGGACGACGCCACGGTGATCGCCTCGGTGACCCGGGACGGGGAGCCCTGGCCGGCGTCGGCGGACTCGTTGCCGGCCGCGACGCCGAAGGTGACGCCGGAGGCGATGGCCTTGCGCACCGCGTCGTCGAGCGCCGGGTCGGCGCCGCCGCCCAGGCTCATGTTGGCGACGGACGGGCCCTTGTGGTTCTTGGTGACCCAGTCGATGCCCGCGACGACCTGCTCGGTGGTGCCGGAGCCGTTGTCGTCGAGGACGCGCACGGCGACGATCTTCGCCTTCTTGGCGATGCCGTACGTGGAGCCGGCGATGGTCCCGGCGACGTGCGTGCCGTGGCCGTTGCCGTCCTGGGCGGTGTCGTCGTTGTCGACGGCGTCGAAGCCGTACGAGGCCCGGCCGCCGAAGTCCTTGTGGCTGATCCGGACCCCGGTGTCGACGACGTAGGCGGTGACGCCCTCGCCCGCGCTGTCGGGGTAGGTGTACTTGTCGTCGCCGGCGGTGTCGGTCTGGTCGACCCGGTCGAGGCCCCAGGACGGCGGCTTCTCCTGGGTCTCGTCGATGTGGAAGGTGCGGTTCTGGACGACCTTGGCGACGGCCGGGTCGGCGGCGAGGCGCTTGGCCTCGGTCTCCGTGAGGCCGTTGACGGAGAAGCCGTTGACGCTGGAGTCGTAGCTGCGGCGCAGGGTGCCGCCGTACTCCTTGGCCAGTTCGCTCTTGCCGTCCCGGCCGGTCTTTCCGTCGAGCAGCACGACATAGCTGCCCGCCACGGCGCCCTTGACGCCGAGGCCGTAGACGGTGCCCTCGGCGGGTGCGGGCGTCGCACCGGCGAACGGGCCGGTGAGGACGGTGACTCCGGCGGCCGCGGCGATCGCGGTCGTGATGGCGATGATCCGGAACTGCTTGCGGTCACGCTTGTGTATTGCCATGAAGAGGGGTCTCCTCGTCAGGATTTGTGGGGGGTTGGGCCGCCGGACGAGGTTCTTCCGGCGGCACGTTCGAAACCCTGACCGATTGCCGAGTGCAAATCAAGGCCTTCACACACCTATGGCTTTTTCAACAAGCTTTCTTAAAAAGGGGAATGGGACGAGTCGCCTCAACTCGTCCCACTCCGCGTCAGGCTGACGACCCGTTCAGCTCGGCCTCGATCAGATCGGCGGCCCTCGGCGCGCCGCCCTCCCGCGCCATCTCCGCCTTGATCTCCCGGGCACGGCGGGCCACTTCGGGATCGTCGACGAGCGCGAGCACCGTCTCGCGCAGCCGCTCGGGAGTGACCTCGTCCATCGGCAGATGGGTGGCGACGCCGAGCGACTGGAGCATGTCGGCGTTGCCGAACTGGTCGACGGCCTGCGGCACGGCCACCATCGGGGTCGCGCTCGCCAGGCCCTCCTGACTGCTGCCGGCGCCGGCGTGGGTGACGAAGGCGTCGGCCTCGCGCAGGATCGCGGGCTGCGGCACCCAGGAGTGCACCTCGATGTTGTCCGGGACCTCACCGAGTTCGGCCGGGTCGACGAAGGCACCGATCTGGAGCACGACATGCCAGCCGGGCAGTCCGCCGAAGGCCTCGACGCAGGCCCGGTAGAAGGCCGGCTGCTTGGTGAAGGAGGAGCCGAGCGAGACCAGGAGCAGCTTCTCGCCACCCGCCGGACGGCGCCACTCCCCCGGCTCGGCGCGCTCGCCCCGGCAGGCTCCGACGAAGGTGAAGACGGACTCGTCGACCCGGTCGGCGTGCGGCTGGAGCGCCCTCGGGATGAGCACGAGGCCGCGGCGCGGGCGGCCCACGAAGGGGTCGGGGTGGGTGTCGATGCCGTGCCCGGCGAGCCAGTCGGTGAAGCGCTCGTAGTACGCCTTGCCGCGCGGCGACGCCTTCAGCTCCGCGTACATCGGCTCGGCGACCTCCTCCTCGTATCCGGTCCACGGGACGAGGTTCGGCCAGAGGGAGACGGCCGGCACGCCCCAGGTGTGGGCGAGGACGCGGGCGGGGTACGAGGTGATGTCGTGCAGGACGAGGTCGGGCCGGTCGGCGTCGAAGGCGGCGGCGAGCTGCGGCAGCGCCTGGACGGCGTCGGCGAGGAACGGCTCGATGTTGTCGATGAGCTCGGTGCCCCACTCGTCGGGGTCGTCGTCGGTGGGCAGGGTCGAGGTGTAGACGACGGGGGTGGCGCCGGTGGCGGCGACCTTGTCGGCGAAGGCCGCGGGGATCGCGTAGCTCACCCGGTGGCCGCGGTCGACGAGTTCGCGGATGACGTCGAGGCTGGGGTTCACATGGCCGTGGGCGGCGATGGAGAACATGGCGATGTGGGCGCGGCGGTCGTTGATCATGACGGCGAGCTTAGGTGAGACGGAACGTCTCGTCTAATGAATAGGGGAGACGTGCGAGACTTTGGCGGAAATCGCTTGTGAAGCGCACAGCTGAGGAGAGAACGATGGACGAGGCGCGGGCCCGGGAGATCCTGGCCGCCGCGGGACTGCGGGCGGACGAGGCGAGGCTGCTCGCCCTGGGCGAGAACGCGGTCTTCGCCCTCGGCGACCTGGTGGTCAAGGTCGGCCGCGACGCCGAACTGCTGCCGCGCGCCGAGCGGGAGCTGGCCCTGGCCGGCTGGCTGGAATCGGCCGGCATCCCCGCCGTACGGGCCGCGGAGGCCGAGCCGCTCCTCGTCGGGGGCCACCCGCTCACCCTGTGGCACCGGCTCCCCGAGGCCGTCCGGCCCACCGAGCCGCGCGACCTCGCCCCGCTGCTGCGCGCCGTCCACGCCCTGCCCGAGCCGGCCGGGCTCGAACTCCCGCGCCGCGAACTGCTCGGCGGGGTCGAGCGCTGGCTGCGGCTCGCGGGCGACGCCGTCGACCCGGCCGACGCGGCCTTCCTGCGCGAGCGCCGCGACTCCTTCGCCCCGGCGGCCGCCGCGCTCACCCCGCACCTGACGCCCGGCCCGATCCACGGCGACGCCCTGCCCCGCAACGTCCATGTCGGCCCCGACGGCCCGGTCCTGGTGGACCTGGAGACCTTCTCCTCCGACCTGCGCGAGCACGACCTCGTGGTCCTCGCCCTCGCCCGGGACCGCTACGGCCTGGACCCGGCCGCCTACGACGCCTTCACCGAGGCGTACGGCTGGGACGTGCGCGCCTGGGAGGGCTGCGCGGTGCTGCGCGGCGCGCGGGAGACCGCGAGCTGCGCCTGGGTGGCCCAGCACGCCCCGGCGAACCCGAAGGCGCTCGCCGAGTTCGAGCGCCGGGTGGCGAGCCTCAGGGACGGCGATCCCGAGGTGCGCTGGTACCCCTTCTGACATCATGATCCCCGATCGAACCGGTCGGTAACGAAGGGGTGTTGGGATGCGGATGGAACTGTCCGACGTCACACTGGACGTCGAGGTGAGCGGCGAGGGCCCGGCGGTCCTCCTGGTGCACGGCTTCCCGGACAGCCACGACCTGTGGCGCCATCAGATCCCGGCCCTGAACGCGGCGGGGTTCAAGACGATCACGCCCACGCTGCGCGGCTTCGGCGGCTCGGACCGGCCGGAGGGCGGCGCACAGGCGTACGCGCCTTCGGCGTCCGTCGCCGACATGGTGGAGCTGCTCGACCGTCTGGGGATCGAGCGGGCCCATCTGGTCGGCCACGACTGGGGCTCGGGCATCGTCCAGGGCTTCGCGCAGGCGCTGCCGGACCGGGTGCTGAGCCTCAGCATCCTGTCCGTCGGCCACTTCGCCGCGGTCCGCGGCGCCGGCTGGGAGCAGCGGCAGCTGTCCTGGTACATGCTGCTCTTCCAGCTGGCGGAGGTCGCCGAGAACTGGCTGGCCCACGACGACTACGCGAACCTGCGCGAGATGCTCGCCGAGCACCCGGACGCGGAGGCCGTCATGGAGCCGCTGCGCGAGCCCGGCAATCTGACGGCCGCGCTGAACGTCTACCGCGCGGGCCTGCCGGCCGAGATCATGTTCGCGCCGGTGCTCCCGCTGCCTCCGCTGCCCGCGACGGTGCCGGTGATGGGCGTCTGGTCCACCGGCGACCGCTTCCTCACCGAGCAGTCGATGGCGGACACCGGCAAGCACGTCGCCGGCTCCTGGCGCTACGAGCGCGTCGAGGACGCGGGTCACTGGCTCCAGCTCGACCAGCCGGAGAAGGTCAACGAGCTGCTGCTCGACTTCATCCGAGCGAACTCCTAGGCGAATTCCTAGGCGAACTCCCCAGCAAACTCTCAGACGAAGCCCTGGGTGGACTCCTGGTTCGCCCCCCAGGCGGACGCCTAGCCGGCCACCGGCACGGGTCCGAGCTCCCGCAGCGGCCAGACCGGGTCCACCACCGCCTCCGTGTCGCCCTTCTTCCGCAGGAAGGCCTGGAAGTCCTCGGCCCAGGTCCGGTACCAGCCGATCTGGCGCTCGTGCAGCTCGGCCGGGTCGAGGGCGGCGACCGAGGCGTGCCGCTCGGCTATCGCGATCGCGACCCGGACGGCGGCGAGCGCGTCGGCCGCCGCCTGGTGGGCACTGGTGAGCTCGACGCCGTACTCGACGCAGACGGCTTCCAGGGTGCGCTTGCCGCGCCGGTAGCGGTCGACGGCCCGGTCGATGGTGTAGGGGTCGACGACCGGGCCTATGCCGGCGCCGCCCAGCCGCTCGCTGAGCGAGGGCAGTCCGTGCCGGCGCAGCTCGGCGGAGAGCAGGGTCAGGTCGAAGGAGGCGTTGTACGCGACGACCGGGACTCCCTCGGCCCAGTAGCCGGTCAGTGTCCGCGCGATCTCGTCGGCCACCTCGCGCCCCGGGCGGCCCTCGGCGGCGGCGCGCTCGCTGCTGATGCCGTGGATCGCGGACGCCTGCTCCGGGATGCGGATGCCCGGGTCGGCGAGCCAGTCGCGCTGCCGGACCACCCGGCCGCCGTGGACGCCGACGACGCAGGCCGTCACGATGCGGGCCTCCAGCGGGTCCGTACCGGTCGTCTCCAGGTCGAAGCCGACCAGTGGTTCCCCATGCCAAGCCATCGGGTCCTCCTTACGTGATCTCCCCCGTGGTGCTGAAAACCTTCGCACGCGCCACTGACAACGCGGTCGAGGGGGCGGCCGGAGGGCTCACGAGACGGGGCGCGAGTCGAGCCAGACCGACTCGAATTCCTCCCGGTATGTCGCGAAAAGTCCGTGTTCTCCGTCCTGGTCGAGGCCGCCGCCCTGACCACCGGAGCGCACCACGTTCCGCCCGCCGCCGCGCAGCACGAGGACCGGCGCCTCCATGCCGCGCGCCTTGCGCAGATAGGTCTGGACGACCGCGAGCCCGTCCGGGCCGTCGCCGTCGACCAGATAGGCGGTGAAGCGCGGGGTCTCGTCGAAGACGTGGATCTGGAAGGCGCCCGGGTCGCGCAGCGCGGCGCGGACCCGGCGCATGTGCAGGATGTTCATCTCGACCGCGCGGCTCAGCTCGCCCTTCTTCAGGCCGAGCTCCCGCTCGCGCCGCTTGACCGCGCTGCTGGCCGGGTTGAGGAAGAGCAGCCGTATCCGGCAGCCGGACTCGGCGAGCCGGACCATGCGCCGCCCGGAGAAGTTCTGCACGAGCAGGTTGAGGCCTATGCCCGTGGCGTCGAGCCGGCGCGCCCCGCCGAACAGGTCCTCGGCCGGCAGCTGGCGCTGCAGCCGCACCCGGTCGGGATGGACGGACACCACGTCCGCGTACCGGTCGCCGACCAGGTCCTCGACCGCGTCGACCGGCAGCCGGTCGGCCGAGGGCACCCCCGCCCCGCTCCCGAGGATCTCCAGGAGCCGGGCGGAGGCCCGCTCGGACTGGGCGAGCACGGTCAGCGACAGGGCCCGGTTGCGGGAGACGACGTTCCGGGTCACCTCCAGCTCGTCCAGGGCGAGCTCGACCTCGCGCCGGTCGTCGAAGTACGGCTCGAAGCAGGGCCAGTGCTGCACCATCAGCTCCCGCAGCTGCGGGAGGGTGAGGAAGCTGAGCACGTTGTCGTCGGCCGGGTCGAGCAGATAGCCCTTGCGGCGCGAGACCTCGCGGACCGCGACGGCCCGCTGGACCCACTCCTGGCCGGCCGGCCCGGCCGCGGCCACCACCCACTCCTCGCCGTGCACCGGCTCGTACACCGGCCGCAGCACGGCCGCGACGACGGCCCGCAGCCGCTGCTCGACGAGGTTGAGCCAGATGTAGGCGCGGCCGGCCCGCTGGGCCCGGGTGCGCACCTCGCTCCACGCCTCCGCGCCCCACTCCAGCTCGGCCCCGATCTCGACCGGCCGGACGACGGAGACCGCGCCGGGCGGCGCCGCACCGGGGCCGTCCGGTCCCCCGTCGTGCCCCGCCTCGCCCGGTGGCAGCTCCAGACCTCCCGAGCTCACCCGCGCACCGCCTTCTGCTCCCGACAACGATCAAGGAAGGGTACTCCGGGAGCGGGAGGCGGTGCAGCAGGATCGCCCGGCCCGTTGCTCAACTGCCCGTGTTCGGCGCGCCGTTCTGGTTGGCGAGTTCGGACGGAGTGAGCGGATTCATAGCGGTTACGTCCCTGGGCAGGAGCTGGAATCCCTGCCAGTGGACCGGCATCGGCTGCTGGTCCTCGTCCCGGGCGATGTGGTGGAACCCGATGTTGACCCAGACCGCCGGATTGGTCAGCGTCTCCCCGTTGACCCACTTGTCGACGCTGTCGGGAGCGCCCCGGCCGCAGTTCAGGATGTTATTGCTGGCGAACTGCTCGCAGGCGCGCGCCTGGGTGAAGTAGATGTCGTGCTTGGTGAAGGGGCGGCCGCCGTAGGTGTTGGTGTGGCCGGGCACGATCTCGTACGAACGCTGGTGCCCGTCCTTGTTCTTGCCGGTCGCGCTCACCACCCGCCACCAGCGCATGTTGGCGGCGTCACCGGCGAGTTCCTTGGTGACGGGGGTGCGGGTCGTCTTCACGGTCGGGCTGCCGTCGCGGACCGGCGGGGTGACCTTGGAGTCGAACTGTTCGATGCGGCCCTTGTTGCTGCCGTCGAGGCCGAAGTCCAGCTTCCAGAAGACGTTGTGGGCGTGGCTGGTGGCGTAGTCGCGGGCGCCCTTGCCGATCGGCCAGCCGCGGCCGTCGGTCGCGTCGTAGTCGACGGGCGAAAGGCTGCCGGTGGCTCCGACGTTGGCGGCTATGGCGCCGTCGGAGGAGAAGCGCCACTCGCTGATGTACTCGTACCAGCCGACCTTGTTGACGGTGTAGACGAGCAGGTCCTTGCCCTGGGCCTGGTAGACCTTGCCGGAGTCGGCGGCCATGCGGTAGGCGTGGCCGCGGGCCCGGGTGGTGGTGCACAGGCCGTTGATCCTGCCGATGTCGGGCACCCGCACGGAGGTGATGGTGCCGCCGGGGCACTCGCCGGGCTTCAGGTTCTGCAGGCCCCAGCCGAAGCCGGCGCCGGTCAGGTCGTCGTACTCGGCCTTGCCGTTGTCGTACGGGACGTGGATCTGGGCGAGCTTGGCGCTGTTGAGGACGCGGATGGGCGCGCGCTCGCCGGGCGGCTGGTAGGTCACCTTGTCCAGGACGAGCCCGGAGTCGGTCGAGTAGCGCCAGCACATCCGCCAGACGGTGCCACCGTCGAGCTTCTGCTCGATGCGGTACGCGGCGGAGCAGTCGGCCGGGGCGGGCGCGGGCCGGGTGGGCGTCGCGGTCGGCGTCGGCGTCGGCGCGGCGCCGGCCGGGCTCGCTGCGGCGGTGGCGACGGCGCCGAGCAGGGCCGTCGCGGCGAGGACGGCGCCCGGGCGGCGGGCCTGCCGAAGTCGCGGAGTGGTCATGCGTACGTACTCCCTCGGTACGAGGCAAATCCTGGACGAGGCGGCGGTGGTCAGCCGACGCGGGTGACGGTGCGGGCGCTGAGGTCGACGATCAGCTTGCGGGTGTCGATCCACGCGCCGTTCTTCACCTTGGTGACGAGCCGGACGCAGCGGTGCTCGCCGCACTTGGCGAGCGGCGCGGGCACGTGTGCCTCGCGGTAGGTGCGGTAGACGTCCCCGTTGAACCACAGCTGGTCGGGAGAGGTCAGCTCCCGGCCCGTGGCGTCCTTGTAGTCCTCCTTGACGCCCTTGCCGAGCGGGTCGGCGAGGATCAGCTCCAGGGCGGCGCGCAGCTCCTCGGGGTGGGCGGAGGGCTGCACCCCGCGCTGGGCGCCGGACTGCTCCACCCTGCCGGTGTCGAGGTTGACCGTCCGGGTGATGAGCTCGTCGCGGCCGTAGTCGTAGAAGCGGACCTGGGCGCGGCGCGGGCCGCCGGCGCTCTCGCCGGGCGCGGGGTCGGCGAGCTCGGTGCCGAGGCGCTGCGGGCCGCGCCCGCCCTCGGCGTTCCGCTGCGCGGTGGCCGGGGGCACCCCCGGCGGGGAGGCCGGCGGGGTCATCGCCAGGGCCTCGGCCCGCTTCAGCTCGTCGGCGGTGAGCGGGTCCGTGCCCACTCCCTTCTCCCCCTCGGGCGGCGCGGAGGCCAGCGCGGCCGGTCCGGGCGCCTGCCCGTCGCCCTGCGTCTCCCCCTGCGCCCCCGAGACCGTGCTGCCGGGGGCGCCGGCGCCCGCGCGCGGCGCCTCGTCGGCACCGGCGCTGCCGGGCAGGGTGACGGCGACGGCCACCGCGGTCCCGGTCACGGCCATGGCTGCGCCCGCCACCACCTTCCCCAGGTGACGGCGCACTATTTCGTACACACTTCCCCCCACACGTTCATGTTTTCCCCCTATGGAGTGATGGTCACCCGGTAGGACGGGCCGAAGTCCTAGGAGGTTGCGCACGTTTCGGGCAGGATCTGGCCGACGTACACACCTCCTTCCGAAGGGGAAGAGTTCGTCTATGCAGGTCTGGCCGGGACAGGCGTATCCCCTGGGCGCCACCTACGACGGCGCCGGTACCAACTTCGCGGTCTTCTCGGAGACCGCCCAACGGATCGAGCTGTGTCTGCTCGACGACGACGGCACGGAGACCTCGGTCGAGCTGCGCGAGACCGACGCCTTCGTGCGGCACGCCTATCTGCCCGGGGTGATGCCGGGCCGTCGGTACGGCTTCCGGGTGCACGGCCCGTACGCGCCGGAGCGCGGGCTGCGCTGCAACCCGGCGAAGCTGCTGCTCGACCCGTACGCGCGGGCGATCTCGGGCGCGGTGGACTGGGGCGAGGCGGTGTACGGCTACCCCTTCGGGCGGCCGGACGCCCGCAACGACCTCGATTCGGCGCCGCACACGATGACCTCGGTGGTGGTGAACCCGTACTTCGACTGGGGCGACGACCGGCGGCCGCGCACCGAGTACCACCACACGGTGATCTACGAGGCCCATGTGAAGGGCCTGACCATGCTCCACCCGGACCTGCCGGAGGAGCTGCGCGGCACCTACGCGGGGCTCGCGCATCCGTCGGTGATCGGGCATCTGAAGGAACTGGGCGTGACCGCCCTGGAGTTGATGCCGGTCCACCAGTTCGTCAACGACCACCGGCTGGTCGACGCGGGCCTGTCGAACTACTGGGGCTACAACACGATCGGCTTCTTCGCCCCGCACAACGCCTATGCCTCGTGGGGCGACCGGGGCGAGCAGGTCCTGGAGTTCAAGTCGGCGGTCCGGGCGCTGCACCAGGCCGGGATCGAGGTGATCCTCGACGTGGTCTACAACCACACGGCCGAGGGCAACCACCTGGGCCCGACGCTCTCCTTCCGGGGCCTGGACAATCCCTCGTACTACCGGCTCGGGGACGATCCGCGCTACTACACGGACACCACCGGCACCGGGAACTCGCTGCTGATGCGGTCCCCGCACGTCCTTCAGATGATCATGGACAGTCTGCGGTACTGGGTGACGGAGATGCACGTCGACGGCTTCCGCTTCGACCTCGCGGCCACCCTCGCCCGGCAGTTCCACGAGGTGGACCGGCTGTCCTCGTTCTTCGACCTGGTGCAGCAGGACCCGGTGGTCAGCCAGGTGAAGCTGATCGCCGAGCCGTGGGACCTGGGCGAGGGCGGCTACCAGGTGGGCAACTTCCCGCCGCAGTGGGCCGAGTGGAACGGCAAGTACCGCGACTGCGTACGGGACCTGTGGCGCGGCGAGCCGCGCACGCTGGCCGAGTTCGCCTCCCGGCTCACCGGCTCGTCGGACCTCTACCAGGACGACGGGCGCCGCCCGCTGGCCTCGGTCAACTTCGTGACCTGCCACGACGGTTTCACGCTGCGCGACCTCGTGTCGTACGACGAGAAGCACAACGAGGCCAACGGGGAGGGCAACCGGGACGGCGAGAGCCACAACCGCTCGTGGAACTGCGGCACCGAGGGCGACACCGACGACATCGGCATCCGTGAGCTGAGGGCACGTCAGACCCGTAACTTCCTCGCCACGCTGATGCTGTCGCAGGGCGTGCCGATGCTCAGCCACGGCGACGAGTTCGGCCGCACCCAGGGCGGCAACAACAACGCCTACTGCCAGGACAGCGAGGTCTCCTGGGTGCGCTGGCCCAAGCCGGGCGGCGAACCCGAGGCCACGCTCCTGGAGTTCACCCGCGCGATGGTCCGGCTGCGCCGCGAGCACCCGGTCTTCCGGCGCCGCCGCTTCTTCCACGGCCGCCCGGTCGAGGGCACCCACGACGAGCTGACGGACATCGCGTGGTTCACGCCGGAGGGCGTGGAGATGACCTCGCGGGACTGGCAGGCGGCACACGCGCAGGCCCTGACGGTCTTCCTCAACGGCAACGCGATCTCCGAGCCGGGCCCGCAGGGCGAGCGGATCTCCGACGACTCCTTCCTGATGATGTTCAACGCCTCGGCGCAGGAGCTGGAGTTCGAGGTGCCGGACACCCACGGCGAGTGCTGGAAGGTCGTCGTGGACACCTCCCATCCGGAGGGCATGCCGCCCGAGCTGGGCCCACAGGTGACGGCGGGCGAGCGGGTGGCGCTCGCACCGCTGACGCTGACGGTGCTGCGGCGGCCGGCCTGACGGGGCCGGTGTGGCCCGTACGGGTGAACGTCATGACACGGAAGCCTCCCAACGGGGTACGTACGTTCGCATGACGTCCTCCTCGTCCTCCTCGGAACGGGCGCTGCCCACCGCCACCTACCGGCTCCAGCTCGGGCCGGACTTCCCCTTCGCCGCCGCCGCGCGGGCCGTCCCGCACCTCGCCGGGCTCGGGGTCTCGCACCTCCACCTCTCCCCCGTCCTCGAGGCCGTGCCCGGCTCCACGCACGGCTACGACGTGACCGACCACCGCGCGGTACGGGCGGAGCTCGGCGGCGAGGCCGGACTGCGTGCGCTCGCGGCGACCGCGCGGGCGCACGGGCTCGGCCTGGTCCTGGACCTGGTGCCCAACCACATGGCGGCCTCGGCCCGGCACAACCACGCGCTGCGCGAGGTGCTGCGCGAGGGGCCCGGCTCGCCGTACGCCCGCTGGTTCGACATCGACTGGGCGGCGGGCGACGGGCGGCTGCTGCTCCCCGTGCTGCCGGCCCGGCTGCCACAGGTGCGCGACCGGATCCGGGTGTCCGGCGGCGCCCTGACCCTGGACGGGCAGGAGTTCCCGCTGCGCGAGGGCACGGCGGGGCTGCCGCTCGACGAGCTGCTCGACGCCCAGTGGTACCGCCTCGCCTGGTGGCGCCTGGCCCGCACCGACCTCAACTACCGCCGCTTCTTCACCATTTCGGATCTCATCGGGGTCAGGGTCGAGGACCCGGAGGTGTTCGCGGCCACCCATGCGAAGGTGCTCGAACTGGTCGCGGACGGCGTCGTCGAGGGGCTGCGGATCGACCACCCGGACGGGCTCGCCGACCCGGAGGGCTATCTGGAGCGCCTGGAGGCGGCGACCGGCGGCCGGTGCTGGATCGTCGTCGAGAAGATCCTCACCGGCGCCGAGCCGCTGCCCGGCTCCTGGCCGGTGGCGGGCACCACCGGCTACGACGCGCTGCGGCACGTGGACGGCGTCTTCACCGACCCGGTGGGCGCCGCAGAACTCGCCGACATCTACCGCGAGTTCGCGGGCCGCGCCGGGGACCGGGGCGGCTATTGGGAAGCGACCGCGCGGCGCGCCGCGTACAAGGTGGTGACGCACGAACTGGCCGCCGAGACCGCCGCGCTGACCCGCACCGCGAGCCGGATCTGCGCCGCCGACCCGCGGCTGCGCGACCACGCGCCCTGGGCGCTGCACACCGCCATCCGCGAACTCCTCGTGCGCGTCCCGGTCTACCGCCCCTACCGCACCGGCGGCGAGGAGGTCCTCACCCCGGAGGCGGCGCGCGGCGCGAAGGCCGCGTTCGCGGTGCCGGAGGAGGCGACGGCGGTGGACGTGGTCCGCGACCTGGTGCTCGGCGCGTACGGCGACGGCCCCGAGCACCGCGCCTTCCGGGCCCGCTTCGCCCAGACCTCCTCCGCGCTGCGCGCCAAGTCCGTCGAGGACACCGCCTTCTACCGCTACACGCCGCTGCTGTCCGCCAACGAGGTCGGCGGCGACCCGGGCCGGCCGGCCGTCACGCCCGACGAGTTCCACACCTACTGCGCCCGGCTGGCCCGCGACTGGCCGGCCACCGGCACGGTCCTGTCCACCCACGACACCAAGCGCAGCGCGGACGTACGCGCCGGGATCGCCGTCCTCGCGCAGTGTCCCGAGCGGTGGGCGGAGCTCCTGGAGCAGGTCTCCGGGGTGCCCGCCCCCGATCCGCATCTGGCGTGGACGGCCTGGCAGACCGCCTTCGGCTTCGGCACGCCGGACCCGGACCGGCTCGGTCCCGCCGTCCTGAAGTCCGTGCGCGAGGCGGGCCTGCACACCAGCTGGACCGAGCCGGACGCCGGCTACGAGCGGGCGGTGGCCGACTTCGTCGCCGCGGGGCCGGGTCGCATCCCGCTGCGCGGCGCCTCCGAGTCGGCCTTCGCGCTCGAACCCCACATCCGCGCCCACGCCCTCGGCGCCACGCTCGTCCACCTCACCATGCCGGGCGTGCCCGAGCTGTACCAGAACACCGAGCGCGACTACCGCGCGCTGGTCGACCCCGACAACCGGGCGCCGTTCACGATCGGCCCCGACGACGACAAGACCTCGCTCGTGCGCGCCGCGCTGCGCCTGCGCCGCGACCACCCGGACCTGTTCGGCACCTCCGCCTCGTACGCCCCGCTGACCGCCACCGGCCCGGCGGCCCCGCACTGCCTCGCCTTCGCCCGCGCGGGCCGGGTCCTCACCGCCGTCACCCGGCTCCCGCTGCGTCTCGCCGAGGCGGGCGGCTGGCAGGACACCGCGATGGTCCTGCCGGCGGGCCGCTGGCTCGACGCCCTGGACGGCGTACGGGAGTTCACCGGCGGTCCGGACACGCCGGTGAAGCTGGCGGAGCTGTTCGAGGCCGGTCCGGTGGCACTGCTGGTGCGCGATGCCTGACGAGGCGCCCGGCTAAGCTCGTGATCATGACAAAAGATCAGGTAGGGCGGATGATCGGGGCCGGATTCGGTCTCTTCTTCGTCGCGGCGAACATCGGTTTCCTCCCCACGCCGGCCGCGGCCGCGCTGCGCGTCCTCGCCATCGCCGCCTTCCTCGCCGTGGTCGTCCTCGGCCGCCGTACCCGCACGGCGGCCGAGCCGGCCGCGGGCCCGCGCTTCGGGCGCGGCTACTGGTACGTGGTGGCGGCCGAGGCGGCCGCCCTCGTGGCCGGACTCGTGGTGCTCAACCCGGTGCTCCACCTGCCGCAGGCGACGGTCGGCTGGATCACCCTGGTCGTCGGCGTCCACTTCTTCGGCCTCGCCGTCGCCTGGCGCCGCTCCGCCCTGCACGTCCTCGCCGCCGCGCTGACCGCCTGCGGGTTCGCGGGCCTGGTCCTGGCCGCCCTCGACGCGCCCACGCCGGCGATCCGGGTGACCGCCGGCATCCTCCCGGGCGTCCTGCTGTTCGCCTCCGTGCTGCTGCCCGGGCGCCCTAGGGCCTGTCCGGCGGATTAGGGTCGGACAGGCCGCGGCCATGATCCGCCGGACAGGCCCTAACCGCCCGGCCGCACCACGAGGCTCCTCGGCGCCCGCGTGATCACACCCGTCCGTTCCGGCCGGAAGCCCTCCGCCAGCCGCAGCCGCGGCATGGCCCGGAAGAGCGCGCGGAGGGCGTATTCGGCCTCCAGCGCGGCGAGCGTGACGGCCGGGCAGTAGCCGGGCCCGTAGGTCAGCTGGCCGGCGTCGTCGCGGAAGGGGTCGTAGCGGTCGGGGGCCCGGAAGCGTTCCGGATCGCGGCCGGCCGCGCCGATGAGGAGGGCGACGGGGGCGCCGGACGGCAGGGTGCCGCCGGAGACCCGTATCTCGCCGCGGGTGCGGCGCATGACGATCTGCACCGGGGGCTCGCGGCGCAGCGACTCGGTCCAGGCGCGGGCGACGAGCCCGGCGGGCGCGTCGCGCAGGGCGGCGGTGCGGTCGGGGTCGGGGTCGGTGAGGACGTCGGCGAGGAAGCCGGCGAGCGCCTTCTCGCGCACGGCGATCTGCGCCGTGCACTGCCCGGCCAGCGAGGACGCGGCCCGGCCGCGCACCAGGCGCATCATGTCGCGGTACGGGACGCCGACGGCGGCGGCGACGGTGCCCGCGGGCAGCCAGTGGCAGAAGTCGGCGACCAGGTCGGCCTGCGGCCGGTCGGCGATCCGGCGGGCCAGGACGAACGCGGTGCGTTCGGCGACGGCCCGCAGCTCGGCCTCGTCCACGTCGGTGTGGGTCTCGGCGCACGGCGGGTCGCCGGGCCGGTGGCCGTGGGTGAAGCGGGCGTCGGTGAGAGCGCTCGCCACGTCCGCGTACCGGCTGAGCACCCAGGCCCGCAGCAGCGGGTCGTGGGTGAGCGGGAACTCCTCGCGGAGCACCCGGTAGACGCGGTACGGGTCGCGGCCGGCGCCCGGTTCCAGCGGGCTGGGCGCCACATGGCGCGCCCCCGGGCGCCGGTGCGGTGCCGGCCCGGGCCGGGGCCCCGGCCGGACGGGCGCGGGTGCCATGGTGGGCAGCTCGGCCCAGTTGTTCCGCCAGGGTGAACGGTTCGGCTCGTCGCTCATCTCGCCCCCTCGTCGGTCAGCGGCGCGCGTCTCCCCAGACCATCACCGGGAAGACCCGGTCGCAGCAGGTATACCGCCGAACGGGTGATTTCGACCCCGGCACGATCGGACGAAAGGGCTGAGCGGAGGGAGAGGC
The DNA here is from genome assembly GCF_042873935.1 of Streptomyces sp. NPDC004327. Classification (NCBI taxonomy): domain Bacteria; kingdom Bacillati; phylum Actinomycetota; class Actinomycetes; order Kitasatosporales; family Streptomycetaceae; genus Streptomyces; species Streptomyces sp. NPDC004327. The sequence goes on from NZ_JBIAME010000005.1 coordinate 484,096, forward strand.
CGGACGAAGGGCTTGGACGACGGCACAGCCGAGCGAGAGACGGAAGGCCGGACGACGGGCGGCGCCGCGGCACGCCCGGGACTCAGCTGAGCGAGAGACGGAAGGACATCTGGCCGAATCCAACCTGGTCGCCGGCCCGCACCACCACCGCGCCCGTCACCCGGCGCCCGTTGACCGTCGTGCCGTTGGTGGACCCGAGGTCCCGCAGCACCCACAGCCCGCCCTGCGAGGACAGCTCCGCGTGCAGCCGGGACACCGTCTCGTGGCTGAGCCGCAGCCCGTTCACCGGATCCCGCCCGATCCGCAGCGGATACGGCCCCGGGTGCGGAAGCAGCAGCTTCGGCAGCCGCTCGGAGTGCCAGGCCCGGCCCAGCTTCGCGGTGAACGCCGACATCTTCTCGACCGCGCCCACCACCCGCCGTGTCCACGGCGACTCCGTCGCCAGATCGGCGGTGAGCAGGGCCAGTTCGTCGGGCCGCCGGGCGAGCAGCACCCGCTCCATCCGGAACAGGAAGGTGTCGTGCGACAGACGCCCCTGCGCCGCGCCCTCGCGCAGCAACGCGAGCGCGCGCTCCCGCTCGGCGTCGCTCAGCCGAGGGGCGTCCGGCGGGCCCGCCGGCAGCTCGTAAGGGGTCGTCACATCGTGATTGTCGGCCGGAAGGCCCCGAGGTGTCCAGAAGGGCCCCGTTAACTCGGGTGCGGCCCCTGCCGGTTCGTTGCTACGGTCTGCCGACTCGCCGACCTGGGGGAACCCTTATCTTGACCTCGCAGCACGCCTCTTCTCACTCCTCTTCTCACACCTCCGCCTCCCCGCTCGCCGTCCGGCCGCTCGCCGGGCCCGGCGAACTGGACCTCTTCAACCGCCTCGACTACGTCCTCGACCACGAGCTCGCGGACGACCTCGCCACCGGCCGCCGCCGCCCGGAGTGGCTGTGGGTGGCGCTGCGCGGCGACCGTCTCGTCGGCCGCATCGGCTGGTGGACCGGCCGGCCCGGTACCGGACCGCAGGCCCTCGACTTCTTCGACCTGGACCCGGCGCTGCCGCCCGAGGAGGCCGCCGAGACCGGCCGGCAGCTCCTTCGGACCGCGAGCGCCGCGGTCATCGGCGACGGCCCGCGCCCCGAGTTCGGCCGCTTCATGCCGGCCAACTGGCGGGAGGACCCGAAGACCCGCGGTCTCCTGGAGACCCTCTTCGGCGTCCTCACGGACTCCGGCGCCCGCCCGCTCGTCGAGCGGCTCCGCCTGGAGTGGCGGGCCGGCAGCCCGGTGCCCGCGCCGGGCGAGCGCCTCGTCTTCCGCCCGGTCCGGGACCGCGAGGACCTGCTCGCGCTCATGACCCCGGTCATGGAGGGCACCCTCGACGCCCACGGCCGGGCCGACCTCGCCGGCGGGCTCTCCCCGCGCGAGGCCGCCGAGCTGCACTACGACGACGAGCTGGCGCACTACACCACGCCCCGCGAGTGGTGGCGGATCGCCGAGCTGCCCGGCACCGGCGAGCCGGTCGGCTTCGTCGTCCCCGCGCGCAACAACTACCACGCGATCATCGCGTACATCGGCGTGCTGCCCACCCACCGCGGCCAGGGCTACGTCGACGACATCCTCGCCGAGGGCACCCGGGTGCTCGCCGCCGAGGACGTGCCGCGGATCCGCGCGGCGACGGACGTCGGAAACGTGCCGATGGCGAATTCGTTCGCCCGGGCGGGTTACACGGCCTTCGAGCGGGCGATCAACTTCGTGTGGGATGCGCCGGGCGGTCGGGCCGACTGACTGCCAGGATGGTCCCGTAGTCGTCCGTCGTCCGTGTCGTCGAGGGGACCGTCACGTGCTGTTCGAGGTTTGGGCGCCGCACGCCCGTGACCGGGTGACGCTGGAGCTGAACGGCGCGGAGCACCCGCTGGAGCGGGAGGCCGAGCGGGCCGGCTGGTGGACCGGGGTCGTCCCCGCCGCCGACGGAGACCGCTACGGCTTCTCGCTCGACGGCGGCCCCGTGCTCCCCGACCCGCGCGCCCGCCGGCTTCCCGACGGCCCGGACGGCCTGGCCGCGGTCGTCGACCACGACACGTACGCCTGGCAGCACGCGTCGCCGAAGCTCAAGCTGCGCAGCGGCGTCCTGTACGAGCTGCACGTCGGCACCTTCACGCCCGAGGGCACTCTCGACGCGGCGACGGCGCGCCTCGGCGAGCTCGCCGGGCTCGGCATCACCCATGTGGAGCTGATGCCGCTGTGCCCGTTCCCCGGGGTGAACGGCTGGGGGTACGACGGGGTGGCGCCGTGGGCCGTGCACGAGCCGTACGGCGGGCCGGCGGCGCTCAAGCGCTTCGTCGACGCGGCGCACGGGCTCGGACTCGGCGTCGTCCTGGACGTCGTGCACAACCACCTCGGCCCGTCCGGCAACCATCTGCCCTCCTTCGGGCCGTACTTCACGGAGACGCACCACACGCCCTGGGGCGCGGCGGTGAACCTGGACGCGCCGGGCTCGGACGAGGTCAGGGCGTACTTCCTGGGCAGCGCGCTCGCCTGGCTGCGCGACTACCGGATCGACGGCCTGCGCCTGGACGCCGTGCACGCGCTCGCCGACACCCGTGCGCTGACCTTCCTGGAGGAGCTGTCCGCGGCCGTCGACGAGGTGGCCCGCGAGCAGGGCCGCAAGCACTTCCTGATCGCCGAGTCCGACCTCAACGACCCGCGCACCACGACCCCGCGCGCGATCGGCGGCCTCGGCGTCCACGCCCAGTGGAACGACGACTTCCACCACGCCCTGCACACCGCGCTCACCGGCGAGTCGCAGGGCTACTACGCCGACTTCGCCCGTGCCCCGATGGCCGCGCTCGCCAAGACCCTCACCCGGATCTTCTTCCACGACGGCACGTACTCCACCTTCCGCGCCCGCCACCACGGCCGCCCCGTCGACCGCGACCGCACCCCGGCCCACCGCTTCCTCGGCTACTCCCAGACCCACGACCAGATCGGCAACCGCGCCACCGGCGACCGCCTCTCCACCGCCCTCTCCCCCGGCCTCCTCGCCTGCGCCGCCGCCCTCGTCCTCACCGGCCCGGCGATCCCCATGCTCTTCATGGGCGAGGAGTGGGGCGCGAGCACACCCTGGATGTACTTCACCGACCACACCGACCCGGAACTCGCCGAGGCCGTACGGCAAGGCCGGCGCCGCGAGTTCGCCGCCCACGGCTGGGCCGAGGAGGACGTCCCCGACCCCCAGGAACCGGCCACCCGCGACCGCTCCGTCCTCGACCGCACCGAACGCGAACGCGACCCCCACCGCCGCCTCCTCACCTGGTACCGCCAGCTCATCGCCCTGCGCCGCACCCTCCCCGACCTCACCGACCCCGACCTCGGCGGCGTGAAGGTCGCCTACGACGAGGAAGCCCGCTGGCTCGTCTTCCGCCGCGGCGACATCCGCATCGCGGTCAACCTGGGCAAGGAACCGGCCGACATCGCCCTCGGCTCCACCGGCCGCGACCGGGTCCTCGCGGCGTGGGAACGGACGGAGGCCCCGGGCGAAGACGGGCTGCTGAGGCTGCCGCCGGAGTCGGCGGTGATCCTGACGGACGGCTGAGCCCGGCTCCACGCGGAACAGGGCTTCGTGATCAGCCAGAGGCCCTGACGCTCAAAGCCGGCATCGGTGGCACGGGCGGGGGCCGTGTCGGACGGGCAGGCGCGGTGCGTCAGTGTCGGGGCCGGGGGCAGGGTGCCGCCCGGCCGCGCGGGCTTGTGACGTGGGCGTCACTCCACGATCGCCATTTCGCGTGACGTGTTGTTGAAGCGGCGGCCGGTGCCGGACTCCGTCAGGGTCACGATGTCCTCGATGCGGACGCCGAAGCGGCCCGGGAGGTAGATGCCCGGTTCGATGGAGAAGCACATGCCGGGGAGGATGGGCAGGTCCTCGCCCTCGATCATGTACGGGGGTTCGTGGGTGGTGACGCCGATGCCGTGGCCGGTGCGGTGGATGAAGTACTCGCCGTAGCCGGCGTCGGTGATGACCTTGCGGGCGGCGCGGTCGACGTCCTGGCAGGCGGCGCCGGGGCGTACCGCTTCGAAGCCGGCCTGCTGGGCCTCGCGGACGAGGTCGTGGATGCGCTGCTCCTCGTCGGTGGGTTCGCCGACGTGGACGGTGCGGGTGGTGTCGGAGCCGTAGCCGTGCTTGAGGCCGCCGAAGTCGAGGACGACCATGTCGCCGTGCTCGATGGTGCGGTCGCCGGCCTCGTGGTGCGGGTTGGCGCCGTTGGGGCCCGAGCCGACGACGGTGAAGTCGACCTGGGAGTGGCCGAAGCGCATGAGCAGGGCGGCGAGGTCGGCGGCGACCTCGGTCTCCTTGCGGCCGGCGAAGCGGACCTTGACGATCTCGCCGTAGGCCTCGTCGGCGGCGGCGCCGGCGGCGGCGATCCTGGCGAGCTCGTGGTCGTCCTTGACGGCGCGGAGCATCGGGAGGGCCTCGGTGAGCGACACGTACGAGGTGTCGGGCAGGGTCTGCTGGAGGCCGAGCAGGTGCATGGCCCAGGCGTTGTCGCTGACGCCGAAGCGGCCGGAGACGTCGAGCAGCGGGGCGGTGACGGCGTACGGGTCCTTGCCGTCGGTCCAGTCGCGCAGCGTCAGGGCCTCGGCGCCCGCCGCCTTCGCGGCGTCCGGGGCCTCCAGGGTGGGCACGACGAGGACCGGGTCCTGGCCGGGCGCGAGGACGAGGACGGTGAGCCGCTCGGTGATCGCGGTGGGCTGGTAGCCGGTCAGATAGACCAGGTCGGGGCCGGGCGCGACGAGCACGCCGGCGAGCCCCGCCGCGGCGGCGGAGTCGGCGGCGCGGGCCATCCGGGCCCGGTAGTCGTCGGCGGTGAAGGGCGTGGGGGCGGTGCTGTTCTCGGGCGTGCTCTCGGGCGTGCTCTCGGGCATGGGTGATCTCCTCCTCGACGTACGCCATCCTGCCCGGAGCGGACGGCGGACGCGACCGCTTACCGGCCTCAGCGGCCCTGGTCGGGTCGGCGGACGATGAGGCGTTCCAGCAGCTCCTGGAACTCGTCGCCGACGACGATCCGCAGCTGGCCGTCCTCCTCGCCGTGCTCGCTGAGCTGGGTCAGCGTGCCGCCACGCCACCAGAAGACGTACGGGCTGATGGCGCCCGGCGTGTCCTCGTAACCGGAGGCGGCGAACGAGGCCATCGCGCCGAGCGCGGGCACGATCGTGGTGTCCCGGATCGGGTGGAAGGCCAGCTGGTGACGGAAGGGCATGGCGACGAGGGCGCCGTCGTCGGTGAGCGGGCGGCCGGTGACCCGGCGGACGACGGCGTCGAGGTCGAGCACGCGGCTCGCGGTGTAGAAGGAGTCGCCGAGGATGACCTCGAAGCGCATGCCGTCGGCGTCCTTGACGGTCTCGTGGCCCTCCACGGGCAGCCCGCGCAGGTTGTCGAGCGCCCGGGCGCGCAGCCGGGCCGGGTCGCCGAGGCGTTCCAGGGCCTCGTCGGTGAGGGTCATGACGCTCTCCGGCAGGTCGAGCGCGAGGACCTCGTAGAGGCCGGGGGCGACGCTGCGGGCGTAGCCGAAGGTGCCGGGGTCGATGCCGTCTCCGCTGACGACGCGCGGGTAGAGCTGGGCGCGGATCTGCTCGGGCGGCAGCGTGTCGAGGGCGGAGGGCCCTTCGAGGGCGCGGACCACGAGCCGGACGTGCCGGTCGATCATCCGGGGCCAGACGCGGGTGCCGCGCGGGTCCTGGTGGCAGACGGCGGCGAGGTTGCCGAGGCCGAAACGGCGGCCCGCGTTGTCCGTCACATGATCGGCGTAGACGGTGACTTCGAGTCCGAGCTCGGCGAAGGCCGCCCGGACCCGGCCCCGGAAGAGGGCCGCCTCGCGCTCGGAGAAGTACGAGAATTCCGGGTCCCTCGGCGCGTCCTCGTCGTCGCGCCTCGACCCTCGCCGGAACCACCCCACGTCGCCCCGCCTTTCGTCGCCATCGCCGGCCGGTAGCCAGATTATCGGCCGTCCGGCGGGCGGAGGGTGAGACGTCGGGCCAACTCGACTGCGGGACCTGCCGGTTCGCCTCCGACGTGCAGGAGTTCGGTGCGGTGGACGAGGCGGGGCACGGCGAGCGGGACCGCCACCGCGCCCGGGACGCCGGCGGCGGCGGAGGCCGGCAGCAGGGCGAGGCCGTGGCCGGCGGCGGCGAGGGCGGTGAGGGTACGGGCGTCGGTGCCCTCGTAGCGCAGGGCGGTACGGAAGCCGTGGCCGGCCGGGCCGGCGTGCGCGGCGCGCAGCCGGTCGAGCGGGAAGCCGGCGTCGGGGGCGTCGAGCCAGCGGGCGTCCACGAGGTCGGCGAGGTCGAGGCCCGAGCGCCGGGCCAGCGGGTGGCCGGCCGGCAGGACCACGGCGACGGGATCCTCCGCGACCGCGCGGGCGGTGAGCGGGGCGACGTCGGGCAGCCGCAGCGGGTCGCTGGGCGCGGCGATCCCGTCGACGAGCCCGAGGTCGGCCTCCCCGACGGCCACGACGGCCGGCACCTCGTCGCGGGGCAGGGTGCGCAGGGTCACGCCCGTGGCGGGCAGCGCGGCGAGGACCCGCGGGTGCAGGGCGAGTGGTGAGGCGACGAGGGTGATCGTCCCGCGTGGCGCGGCGGCGAAGCGGGCGAGGTCGGCGCGGGCCGCGTCGAGCCGGAGCAGCAGCGAACCGGCGTGTTCGAGCAGCCGCTCGCCGGCCGGGGTGGGGGCGACGGGCCGGCGGGTGAGCAGCGGCTGGCCGAGGTCGGCCTCCAGGGCGGCGATGTGCTGCGAGACCGCCGACTGGGTGTAGCCGAGGTCGCGGGCCGCCTCCGAGAAGGAGGCGAGCCGGGCGACGGCGACGTAGGTGCGCAGGAGGTGCGGGTCCACCGGCTCAGGACCCCTGGGGCGTCTTCAGCAGGTCCCGCGCGTAGGCGGCGAGCGAGCGGTTGTAGCGCGGCAGCAGCGGGGCGAGGGCGCCGAGGGCGAGCGACGCGGCCTCGCGCTCGCGGCCGGTGTCGGCGAGGGCGAGCGCGAGGAAGGCGTCGACGGCGGCGGACAGCGCGGTCTCGTCGGCGTCGAGCCTGTCTGCCGCGATGGCCCTTTCCTCGGTGAGGAGTTCGACGCTCTGGTCGGGGCGGCCGAGGTTGCGCAGGCTGCTGGCGAGCTGGATGACCGCGCGGCGGCGCCGCAGTCCGGTGAGGCTCCCGTCGAGGGCGCGCCGGTAGAGGCGCACGGCCTGCTCGGGCTCGCCGGTGGAGTCGTGCGCGGCGGCGAGTTCGAAGAGGGCGGCGGGGTCGTCCTCGGGGCGCTCGGCGGCGAGTTCCGCGATGCGGGCGCGGAAGGCGGCGGGGTCGTCCTCGTACGCGTCGAGCCCGGCCCAGGCGGCGGCGACGCGCTCTTCCCAGTCGCGGAGGGCGCCGGTGGGGCTGGTGGCGCCGGCGCCTGAGGTGCCTGCGGGGTCGGCGGTTCCGCCCGTGTCGCCGGTGTCGCTGATCGTCATGGCGGCAGCCTATCCCCGACCATCGCCGGCCTATTCGCGCATTTCCTCCCGGATCCAGGCGACGAGGCTCTCCACGATGGCGAGGGTGGACCGGTGCTCGGCGGGGTCGTCGCCGGGGAAGCGCCGCAGCACGTCGGCGGACTCCTCGGCGGCGGCCAGGGCCGTGGCGGGGTCGAGCCGGCGCAGGTTGCGGGCGACGAGGTAGAGGGCCGCGGCGACGCCGGCCTCGTGGCCGGCCGAGGGGGCTTCGCAGGACAGGGCGCGCCAGATCTCGGCGGCCTCGCGCGCCGCGGTGGCCGCTTGTTCCGGTACGTCGGTGTCCGTCAGTTTGTCGGCGAGCCGGCGCAGGGCGAGGCCGAGTTGGTAGCGGTGTTCGGGTGCGTCGTCCCGGGCGGCGCAGCGGCGCCAGACGCGCACCGACTCCCGGCCGGCGGCGACGGCTTCCCCGTCCCGTCCCAGCATCCACAGCGCCTCGGACAGGACCTTCTCCGTGATCGCGAGCCCGAGTTCGTAGCCGGCGGGGTCGTTCCGCGCCAGGCGGCGGTACGTCTCGTTCACCAGGAGGAGGACGGGTACGGCCTCGGGTCGCGCCATGCGGCGGTACGGATCGCCGCCCTCGTCCGGGTCGAGGTCGGCCAGCATGGCGACCAGGACGGTGAGCGCGCTCGTCAGGCTCACGTCGAGGGAACCGACCCCTTCGGCCTGCATTTCACGGGCCGCCTCGTTCAGGTACGCCAGGGCCTCGTCCCAGCGGTCCGCCCTCGCCAGGAGGGCGCTCACCTGCACCAGCCCCCCGTTGACGTCGGACCGTCCGGCGCGATCGCCCGGGGCGTACGGGATCTCGTCCGAGGTGCGCAGGAGGTGGATGACGGCTCGGTGCACCGCGAGCATGTCCTCCGTGTGCGTGGCCGCGTCGAGCATGCCGAGGAGGGCGAACAGGGCGTCCAGCAGCGCGGGCGCGCGACCGGAGGTGTCGCCGAAGGCCAGTCGGCACAGCACGTCCACGGCCGTGTCGCGGCCGGTCGTCGCGCCGGTGGCACGCTCCTGCACCCATACGAAGCCGAGCACCTGGTGCATGACGCTCGCCCAGGGGTCCGGGTCCGGGCCTGCCGCCGTGCCCCGGCCGCTGAGCTCCGCCGCCTCGCTGAGCGCGTCGAGGGCCTCCTCGCCCTCGCCCAGGCGCAGCAGCACCGACGCCTGGGTGGCGAGCGCGAAGGCCAGGTGCTCCGCGTTCCTCACGGGGTCCTCGCGGGTCGCCCGGCGTGCGATGCCGACCGACTCGCCGGCCAGCGTCCGCGCCTTCTCGGGGTGTGCTCCGGTCAGGGTGGTGGCGGCGGCCGCGAGCACATAGGGCAGGTTGGTGTCGGCTCCGTCGGGCTCCTCCTCCACCAGTTGGCGGACCAGGTCGACCGCTTCGAGGGCCGCCTCGACGGCCTGGTCCGACGGTCCGAGCCGCGGCACGAGGAAGGAGGCCGCCATCAGCACCTTGGCCAGGTCCTCCCGGTGCTCGCCGGGGCTCTGCGCCGCCAGTCGGCGGAAGGCCTCGATGGCGTCGCGGAACGCGGCCGCCGCCTGGTCGAGCCCCGCCGTGTCGACCGCGAGGTGCTCATGGGGTTCGCGCGTCCAGGGTTCCAGTTCCGCGAACACCAGGGCCATGGCCAGTTCGAACGACGACTCGGCGAAGAGGGCGTCGAAGCCGGCCGGGTCCGAGGCGGCGAGGTCGCGGTACAGCCGCGCGGCCTCCGCGAGCGCGGGGGCGGCCTGCACGGCCCGCCGCGCCTGGTCGAGCCGCCGCCCCAGGGCGCGGTGGATCCGCGCGCGTTCGACGCGGTCGGCCGCCGCCAGCACGGACAGGCGGCGCGGGGCGAGTCGTTCGGCGAGGTCGGCCGCGGCGGCGGCGAGCTCCTCGTTCGCGTCGACGTCGTCCGGCAGCCGGGCGTCCAGGGCCTCCAGGGTGGGGAGCAGGTGGGGCCAGCGGTGGCTGGCGGCGACGAGGAAGGTGAGGGCCCGGGGAGCGTAGGCCGGCAGTCCGGCGGAGCCGTCGGAACCGGCAGAGCCGTCGGAACCGGCGGACCCAGCGGGACCGGCGGAACCACCGGAACCGGAGGAACCACCGGAACCGGAGGAGCCATCGGGACCAGCAGAACCGGCGGACGCGCCGGACGCGCCGGACTCTCCGGCCCCGGCCGCGGGCAGCACTGGCAGCGCGGGCAGCAGGAGTTCGGGCACGTCCGCCGCCCACGGGTCGGCGGCGTGGTCCGGGAGGTCGTGGCCCGGGAGGGAGAGCGCCAGGAAGTCCTCGGCGAGGCGGTCGGGGTAGAGGGGTTCGAGGACGGTGCCGGAGGCGCCGGGCGGATAGCAGTACGCGTGGTCGGTGAGCAGGCGGTCCGTGTCGGCGCCGGGGCCGGCGAGCCCGAGAGCCCGCTTCGCCTGCCGGTAGGGAAGCGCGCCGGTGAGCGCGGCGACGAACACCGCACGGGAGAGTTCCGTGCTGGTGCTGCCGAGCGCTCCGGTCGCGTGCAGGGTGTGCCAGTGGCGGCGTTCCCGGTCGAGGAGGTACGCGGTCAGGCCGGTCATGTCGGGCGTGGGATCCCGTACGGGCACGGGTACGGGATCGGATACGGGTACGGGTGCGGGTACGCCGTCCCGTACGAAGTCCCGTACCCGGCCGGTGGCGACGGCGTGGCGGTCCACGGCCACCAGCGCGGCCAGGTGGACGGCGAGCGTCAGTCCGAAGTCCGGTCCGCCCAGTTCGGCGGGCGGCTCGATGCCGCGCGCGGGCACGCCGTAGAGGTCGGCGAAGGCGTCGCGCGCGGCCCGGAACATGTCGTGGCGTTCGCTGTCGCCGGTCCGGTGGCCCGCGTCGAGGGGTGCCAGGGGCGGCAGGCTACGGGTCGACGCGTCGGCCTGCAGGTCGGCGAGGGAGGCGCGGAGGGCGGGCCAGGCGTCCCGGCTGCGGGCGAGCAGCAGCACGCGCGCCCGGCCGGCGGGACGGTGCAGCAGCGTGTTGCTGAGCAGCCAGGTCAGATGGGCCACGGGCCAGCGGTCGGCGTAGTCGACGACCAGGAGCACCCCGGCACCGTCGTCGGTGCGCAGGTCCTGGCTCCCGGGTGGCGGGTGGGCGACGCCGGGGCCGCGGACGGCCGTCGCCACGGTCCAGCCGGCCGCCGCCGACTCCTCCGCCAGCCGCGCGGCGAGCCGGCTCTTGCCCTGGCCGCCCGGCCCGTGCAGCCATTGGACCGCCAGCCGTGGACCGTGGTCGCGCCAGCGGCGCAGATCGGTCAGCTCCTCCTCGCGCCCGGTGAAGTCGACGACCTCGTAGCGCGCGTTCAGCACGCGGCTGGGCAGATCGAGCAGCCAGGCGGGGTCCGGCCGGGCCTCGGCGCGCCAGCGCTGGAGGACGTACAGCGGCACGCCGTCGCCGAAGACGTGGATGTCCGCGCCGACGCAGCCGTAGGCGAAGCCGTTGACGGCCGTGACGTACTGCTGCTGTTGTTGATGCTGCTGGTGCTGCTGCTGCGGCGCGGAGTTCAACGAGCGTCCCCGGTGGGCGGCGTCTCCCGGTCACGGTGGACGACGACGCTGCTGCCCGGCCCCTGCGCCCCGACGGCGAACCCTCCGTCACGCGCTTCGACGCGCTGGACCCAGCGTTCCCCGACCGGCGGAAGCTGCCGCCGGACCGCCTCCACCAGGGCCGCCAGCTCGGCCGCCGCGTCGGGATGGTCGAGGAGCAGGTCCTCGATGTCGTCCCGCCACCGGTCGATCTGCGCCTGCCGTACCCGCTCCGGGTCGTCGGCGCCGGCGATCCGCGCCGCGCTGCGCTCCAGGCGCACCTCGACGGCCGACCCGGCCCTGGCCCCGGCCTCGGATCCGGAGTCCGGCCCCGACTCGTCGCCGGCGGCCCGCCCGAAGATCCTCGCGACTCCGGCTCTCGTGGCCTGCCAGGCGCTGGTCGCCATCGCCGTGACGATCGTCGTCGCAGCGGCCATCGCGAGCGCGGTCGCCTCCGGATTCGACATCAACTCTCCCAAGAACAGAGCGAGTTCGCGTACCACTGTCGAGGACGAGGGTACGACTCGCCCGGTTCCCGGACCGGCCCTCGGGCCGGATCAACCGGACCGGCCTCATCAACCGGACCGGCCGTATCAAACGGACCGGCCGGACCAGCTGAATCCGCCGGATCAGCCCGTCTTGACCGGCGCGATGGTCAGCGCGTGCACCGTCGGCCCCGCGCAGTGCTCGGTCTTCCACGGGACGAAGAGCGCGGCCTTCTGGTCCGGCGGGTAGATCCGCAGGCCCTCGGCGGGCGAGAGCGCGCACTGTGCCGGGTCGTAGCCGCTGACGCCGTTCGCGTCGCGCAGTGCGGCCTTCGCCCGTCCGCCGGGGTGCAGGGTGACGGTGGCGGTCGTGCCGGGCTCGCGCACGGCGGCGTTGCCGGACTGCACGCCGTTCTTCGCCACGTAGGACACGCCCGGGTAGCCGGTCATCGTGCAGGTGACGGTGGAGCGGTTGGTGAACACCAGGGTCGCGTAGATCGAGCCCGCGGCGGGTTCGGGAGTGGTCAGGGCGGCCGAGAGCTGACTGGTCGCGCACTCCTTGGGCGCGCCGCCGCTCGTGCCGGCCGGGCTGCTCGAACCGGCCGGCCGGCCACTCCCACCCGGCGACGAAGGCGACGAAGGCGAAGACGGCTGGGCAGCCGGGGCCGACGGGGAATTCGGCGCGCCGCTGGCCGTCGGGGTCGGGGCCGTCGGGGTCGGGGCCGTCGTGGTCGGGGCCGACGGAGCCGGTGACGGCGCCGAGGGCGAGGAGGAGGAGTTGGAAGAGGACGAACAGGCCGTCATCGACAGCGACGCGGCGGCGAGGAATGCGACCGAAAACGCGGCCTTGTGCTTCATGTCGTCACGGTACGCCCGCCCGGACGCTCCGACCACAGCTTCGCGGCACCCCGGATCGCCACCCACGGACCCACCATCCACGAACTCGCCACCCACCGACCCGCCGGCCCACGGACTCACCACCCACCCGCCCCCCGGCTCGATAAGCATCTGCGATGGAGAGTGCAGGAATCATCGTTGGACGTGAACGCCGGGCGCGGCCAGCATGGTGGTCATGAACGCACAGGCCACGCACACCGCCCGTATCGCCCTCGTCGGCGACCGCTCCCCGCACGTGAAGTCCCATGTCCGCATCCCACTGCTGCTCGAAGCGCTGGCCGAGCGCGACGGCCTCGTCCTCGACGCCTACTGGATCCGGAGCCGGGACGCCGAGGAGCCCGGCGCGGTGAAGGGCTTCGACGCCGTGTGGCTGCTGCCCGGCAGCCCGTACGAGAGCGAGGCGGGCGCGATCGCCGCGATCCGCACGGCCCGCGAGGACGGCATCCCGTTCCTGGGCACCTGCGCGGGCTTCCAGCACGCGCTCCTGGAGTTCGCGCGGAACGTGTGCGACCTGGAGCGGGCGGCGCACGCCGAGAACGACCCGGCGGCCGACGAGGCCGATCTGCTGCTCGCCCCGCTCGCCTGCTCGCTGGTGGGCCACGAGGGCGCGGTGCGGGTGACGCCGGGCTCGCTCGCGGAGCAGGTGATCGGCGCCGAGCTGACGACCGAGCGCTACCACTGCAACTACGGCCCCGACAGCCGCCACCTCGACACCCTGACCGCGCACGGCCTGCGCTTCACCGGCGCCGACGACGACGGCCAGATCCGGATCGCCGAACTGCCCGGCCATCCCTTCTTCCTCGCCACCCTGTTCCAGCCGGAGCTGGCGGGCGACGGCAGCCGCCCGCACCCGGTCATCCGCGCGTGGGCGCGGGCGGCCGGCGCGCACGCGGCGGGCTGAAGTCGACGTCGGCGGCGGGCAGGACGCGTACGGAGCGCCCCGGGAAGTCCAGGTTGCGGAAGATCTCGTTGTGGTGGGCGACGGACGCGTCGGGCGCGGCGTACGGGCCTTCGCCGCCGCGCACCGAGGTGGTGTGGCCGTCGGCGACGAGCACGAGGTCGTAGCCGCGGCTGAGGGCCTGGCGTGCGGTGGTGTCGACGCAGATCTCGGTGGCGAAGCCCGTCACGACGAGTTCCGTGGCGCCGAGCGCGCGCAGGGCGGCGTCGAGGCCGGTGTCGAGGAAGCTGTCGGCACTGGTCTTGGCGATCACCGACTCGCCGTCGGCCGGGGCGAGTTCGGGCACGATCCGCCAGCCGGGAGTGCCGGGTTCGAGGCCGCCGCCGTGGTGCTGGACGGTGATGACGGGCAGGCCGGCGGCACGGGCGCGGGCGCAGAGCCCGGCGATGACGGCGACGGTGTCGTCGGCGCGGTGGGCGATCTCGGCGAGGGCGTTCTGCATGTCGATGACGAGGACCGCCGGCGCGTGTGTCATGCACACACGCTATTGCCTGCCGGGTGGATCACGACATCGGTACGACGAGGTCGGCGCGGTCCCTGCCCCGTGCCACCAGGCGGGCGTTGGCCTCGTCGGACTCGGCGACCCAGCGCTCGGCCCGCTCCTGGTCCTTGCCGAAGCGGACGTGGCGCGCGACGAGCCGGGGGACGCGGTGGCGGTCGTCGAGGTCCACGTACCAGACCTCGTCGAGCAGCGGGCGCACGGCGGACCAGGGGCCCTCGTCGTGCAGCAGGTAGTTGCCCTCGGTCACGACGAGCGGCACCTCGGGCGGTACGGGTACGGCCCCGGCGACCGGCTCCTCCAGGGCCCGGTCGAAGGCGGGCGCGTACACGGTCACTCCGGGCTCGGCGGCCCGCAGCCGGCCGAGGAGGGCCGCGTACCCGGCCGCGTCGAAGGTGTCGGGCGCGCCCTTGCGCCCGGCCCGGCCGAGCCGTTCCAGCTCGGCCTGCGCGAGGTGGAAGCCGTCCATCGGTACGAGCGCGGCGAGGCCGTCGAGCCGGGCGACGAGGTGTCCGGCGAGCGTCGACTTCCCGGCGCCGGGCGGCCCGGCGATCCCGAGCAGCCGCCGCCGTCCGGGCCGGGCCAGCCCCCGGGCCCGCTCGGTGAGCCGTTCCAGTTCCCGCGCGTCCATGCCGGGAATTGTCGCACCGGAGCCCACGGGACCGGGGAGGTGCCGGAGCGGCCAGTACCGCGAGGGCGTCCAGGACTGGGTCGAGGCGGGCATGCCTGCCGAGGCGGCCTGACGACGGCCCATGAGCCCGGCCGGATCCGACGGGGGTGGATCCGGCCGGGCGACCCCGACACCGGCCCGGCCCGGGCCCCACCCGGCCTCAGCCCGGCCCGGCCTCTCCCGACCCGGCCTCGGTCCGACCCAGGCCCCACCGCCTCTCACTCCCCCCGCCTCCTCCCTCCTCCCTCCTCCCCCTGATATGCGTCGACCTGCGGTGACAGGGCTGGCAGAGTCGTGATCACTGCCCCGGAGCCGGGGCGGGGGGAAGAGCGGACCCCCACAGGTCCGCTGGTAAGTGACGACTCATGAGAAGAAGAGCGGCCCACGGGCTGCAGGCCATGACGACCGCCCTGACGACGGTCCTCGCGACCGTCCTCGCCACCGTCGTCCTGCTCGGGGCGCAGGCGACACCGGCCGCCGCGGTCACCACGGTCCCCGGGGACGCGGCCGGCACCGCGCCCGTCCGGGAGTCGGTGCGGGCGATGACGTGGAACATGTGCGGCGAGGCGGGCGGCAGGATCGCCTCGGACGCGGGCTACTGCCCGTACCGCAACGTGCCCGGCAAGAAGATCGAGGGCATCGCCCGGCTGGTCCAGGAGCAGGACCTCAACGTGGTCATGCTCCAGGAGGTGTGCTCGACCAGCCACCTCGCGCCGCTGGAGGCGAAGCTGGAGGCCGACGATCCCGGCTCCGACTGGACGTTCGCGCTCGCGGGCGTGACGCGTCCGGGCGACGCGTACCAAGCGGAGAAGCCGGGCGTCGAGTTCGTCGACACGCAGGGCTCGAAGTGCCGCGGCTCGCTGTCCGGCACGCTGGGCGTCGCCATCGGCGTCAAGGGCCGGATGACGTGGAAGACCGAGACGGACTTCACCACTCCGCTCGGTCTGTCGATGGACCGTGGCACGGTGCTGTGCGTGGAGGTGGCCGGCTGGGAGAACCACGTGTGCACCACGCACGTGTCGAACTTCGGCGCCGACGTGCCGGCGAAGCTGACGCAGGCGCTGGCCGACCAGTACTACGACGACCAGATCGCGACGATCGCGGCCGTGGTCGGGAAGTTCCCGTCCGTCGTCCTCGGCGGTGACTTCAACACCCGGCTCCAGGACCGGCTCCAGCCGCTCTACAGCCTGATGTCCGAGTGCGACCAGCGGACGTACGTGCCGGGCGAGGCGTCCAACGAGGTCACCAAGTTCACGCTCGACGGCGTGACGACGGACCCGGACGGCGGGATCGTCTCGTACGCCGGCTACACGACCTCGAAGATCGACTACCTCTTCGCCACCGACGGCTTCACCGGCTGCGACTCCCGCACCGACTTCGCCGACCAGGCCGACTACCGCGTCTCGGTCCAGCCGACCTGCACCGGGTCGACGCCGGTGACCGTCACCAACCCCTGCACGCCTTCCGCGACCGGCTACTCCGACCACACCCCGCTGTACGGCCGCACGCAGGGCGCCGCGAAGCTGTCCTGGCGGCTCGACGGCGGCCCCGGCGCCACGACGGGCGGCTCGGGCGGGTACGCGGGCACGCTGACGGGCGGTGCCTCCTGGGCGCCGGGCGAGCACGGCGGGGCGCTGGCGCTCGACGGCTCCTCGGGCGCCGTCACCGCGGCCGGACCGGCCGTCGACACCGCCCACAGCTTCACCGTCTCCGCCTGGGCGAAGGCGAACCCGGGCGCGGGCACGGGCGTCGTGCTGTCCCAGGACGGGACGACGATCAGCGGGACGATGCTCTTCTACAACGCGGGCGACAGCACCTGGCGCTTCGCCCTCCCGAAGGCCGACAGCGCCACCTGGAGCGTCGACCAGGCCATCGCCCCGGCCACGGCCGGCACGTGGACCCGGCTCACGGGCGTGTACGACGCCGCCGCCGGCACGGTCTCCCTCTACGTCGACGGTACGAAGAAGGCCACCGCCACCCACGCCGACGCCGACCGCTGGGCCGCCACCGGCCCGTTCGTCGTCGGCCGCGACAGGGTGAAGGGCGCGAACAACGCGTACTTCAACGGCTTCGTGCAGCGCGCGGCGGCCTTCGACTACCCGCTGCGCGACGACCAGATCGCCGCGTACGCCGGGAAGCTCACGGCCCCGACGGGCCGGAACACCGCACTGCGCGACGCGCCCGGCGAGCCGCTCTCCCAGGGCTGCCACCAGGACGTCGACCCCTTCGGCGCCGACTACGGGACGGCGACCAGCCTCACTCCGACCCTGACGGCCGCGGTCACCCACCCGGACCCGTCGAAGGAGGTCTGGGCCGAGTTCTCGATCTGGGACAACACCGACCCGGCCCAGCCGCAGCCGATCACCATGGGCGAGACGGGCTCGGCGAGCGCCAAGGTCCGCGGCCAGGGCACGGTCTCCGTCCCGGTCCCGCAGCTGCTCCCGGGCCACGAGTACGGCTGGCGCGTCCGGGCGACCGACGGCACGACCACGTCACCGATCTCGACGAACTGCCACTTCCAGGCGCCGGTGGCCTGACGCGCGCGACGCCGGGGCGGTCGGGACGGGAGATTCCGTCCCGGCCGTCCGCGGTCCGCGGTCCGCGGCACCGGAAAGAGCCGAGGACTGCGCGATCCGCATCGCGCGCGACTGGAACGTCCCGCACAGCGACGTCGGTTACGTGACCCGCTTCGAGGTCATCGTGGGCGCGATCGAGGTCGTCCACGAGTTCCGCTGAGCGGCGGCCCTGCCGGACGCTCCGGCCGCCGGGGCGAGTGAACCGCCTGCCGGGCCCGCGCCGGCTCCGCCCCCGAGACGGGGCCGGCGCCGGCGCGGGGCAGCGGTCAGAGGTTGTTCGGCTCCCAGACGGGCAGCCACACGTCGTTCGGCGCTCCGCCGGCGACGCAGTCGTACTGGATGAGGCCGTGGCCCACCCCGACGCCGCCGGCGACGTTCAGACACTTGCCGCTGGACTTGACGACGACCTGGTAGCCGCTGCCCACCGGGACGAACTTCCACAGCTCGTTGTCGGAGGTGCCGCAGGTGTACTGGATGACCCGGGTCGCGTTGGCGTTGCCGCCGCCCTCGACGTTCACGCACTTGCCGCTGCTGACCGACTTGATCCGGTAGTAGCCGCCGAGCGCCGAGTCGAGCTCCCACCGCTCGTTGGACCTGCCGGACCACGGGTACTGGATGATCGGCACGCCGTCCGCGGTGCCCGCGCCCTGGACGTTCGCGACCTGCTTGTCGTCACTCAGCAGCCGCAGCGTGAACTGCTGGGCGACGATGGACCGCGGCGCCGCCCCCGCCGGGCCTTCGGCGGTCGCCGAGCCGGCCGTCCCCGACATCACCGCGGCCGTCATCGCGACAACCGCCGCACCCACGGCCCACTGCTTGCGCATCTTCACGTTCCCACCTCTAGTTCAGTCACCGCACGTGCGCGGTACATCACTGAGAGTAGCCAATGCGTGACAACAAATCCAACCGGTCGGTTTTGTGTCTCTCACGCGGCGTGGGCGTGACTAACGGGCCGTCTTCGCTCCCGGTCGCGTCGACAGGAACTCCTCGAAGGTGACGCGTCCGTCCATGTGGTCCGGGGCGAGGTGGCCGCCCTCGCGGAAGCCGCGGGAGGCCGCGCCCGGGACGGGGACGCAGAGGAGGGCGCGGCGGCGGCCGCTGGCCCGGAGGTAGGCGCGGGCGAGGTCGGCGAAGCTGCGGATCTCGGGGCCGCCCATGTCGGGCACGCGGCCCGCCGGAGGGGCGGAAGCGAGCTCGGCGAGCCGGGCCGCGACCTCGTCGGTGTCGACGGGCTGGTCGGACCAGCCTGCCGGCAGCAGCATCACGGGCAGCTTGGCCGTGATCTCCAGGAAGCGCAGGACGAGGTCGTGGAACTGCGTCGCGCGCAGGATCGTGTACCCGACCCCGGATGCCTCGACGATCTTCTCGACGGCGAGCTTGGACTTGTAGTACGGGAACGGCGCCTCGTCGACGCCGACGATCGAGATGTAGACCAGGTGCCGGACCCCCTCCCGCTGCGCCGCGCCAACCAGGTGCCGGGCGGCGTCCTCGTCGCCGCCGGTCTGCGTCGTCGCGCAGTGCACCACGGTGTCCACGCCCGCGAGCGCCTCGTCGAGCGCCGGCCCGCCCTCGCGCAGATCGACGGCGTACGGCTCGGAGTGCCGGCTCAGCACGCGCACCTCGTGACCGCCGTCGCGCAGCCGCGCGGCGACGAGCCGTCCGAGGGTGCCGGTACCGCCTGTCACCAGGATCGTGGCCATGACACCGGCCGCCTTTCTCCGCTACAGGTCCAGCTCGGCGCGGACCGTCTTGCCGACGGGCACGCGGTCCAGGACGTCCCACCGACTGGCCAGCGCATCGACGAGGAACAGACCCCGTCCATTGTCCGACAGCGGCGCGAGCGGGGCGAGGCGAGGACGGCTCTCGGTACGGGTGTCGGAGACGTCGACACGGAGGGTCGCTGCCGGCTCGCCCGCGTACGTGAGCGTCAACTCGAAGTCCCGGCCCGGGACTCGGCCGTGCGTGACGGCGTTCGCGGCGAGCTCGGCGACGATCAGCGCGACGGTGTCGGAGGCGGTCGAGCCGTAGCCGATGCCCCAGCGGTCGAGCTGGTGGAGCGTGAGGTGGCGGGCGAGGCGGGCGCCGCGCGGGGTGGAACTGAAGCGCTGGGTGAACACACGTACGGTAACCGGCTCTTGGCGGGTCCGAGGGGGAGTCATGGGGCCAATGTGGCGCCGAAACGGCCTTCATCCCAGCTCACCAACTCGTACGCTCGGTAAGCGTACGGGTTCGGAGTGTAGACACGAGCAGTCACGCCCCGTGAGCATTCCTCTGGGAGGTGTACGTGATGACAGACGACGACAACACGGAGCCGGAGCCCTCGGAGAGCCTGAAGGCTTTCGGGGAAGTACTCAAGGCGTTCCGAAGGCGGGCGGGGCTCACCCAGGAGGAGTTCGCCCCGAGAGTGGGGTACTCGCAGCAGACGGTGGCGTCGGTGGAGCAGGGGCGGAGGTTTCCATCGCAGAAGCTCGTGGACCGCTCAGAGGTGGAGTTGGACGCGTTCGGGGCGATCAAGGGAGCGGCGAAGCATCTGTCGCGGCAGCCGGGCCTGGCCAACTGGTTCCAGCAGTGGGCCAAGTTGGAGCTGACGGCGCTGTGCCTCTACACGTACGAGAGCCGACTGATCCCCGGACTGCTCCAGATCGAGCCGTACGCGAACACGCTCTTCCAGAAGCAGCTTCCGCTGATGAGTGACGAGGACATCGAGGAGAAGCTGGTCGCGCGAGCGAAGCGCGCGCAGTTACTTACGGGACGACCCAATACCGCGTACAGCTTCATCATTGAGGAGCACGTGCTGCGCAAGCAGACAGGCGGGCCCGAGGTGCATCGGGCACAGCTCGACCACATCCTGCTGATGTCCCAGGAGCGGAACATCGAGATCCAGGTGATGGAGCAGAGCCGGGACCATCACGCCGGTCTCGACGGGCCGTTCCAGATCCTGGAGACGCCCGACCACAACTGGCTCGGATACTCCGAGGGACAGGAGAGCGGTCTCCTCTTCTCCGACGCCGAAGTGGTCAGCATCTTCCAGATGCGGTATGCCAGGATGCGGTCACAGGCTCTCACCCTTGAAGACTCCCAGAGCCTGTTGCGGGAGATGCGAGGAGCGACATGAGCACCACAGACCTGGCATGGTTCAAGAGCAGCTACAGCAGCGGCGGGAGCGGCGACTGCGTCGAGGTAGCGCTCTCCTGGCACAAGTCCACGTACAGCAGCAGCGGCGACGGCGACTGCGTCGAAGTCGCCACCTGCCCCACCACCGTCCACGTCCGCGACTCCAAGCGGCCCCACGACGCCCGGCTCGCCCTCGACCCCACCGCCTGGGGCACGTTCGTCGCGCATTGCGAGCAGATCTGATGGCCTACCTGGACGACCTGTTCTCCCTCTCCGGACGCAACGCCCTCGTCACCGGCGGAAGTTCGGGCATCGGGACGGCCATAGCCCGCGCCCTCGCCGGTGCCGGCGCGCACGTCGTGATCGTCGCCCGGCGCGAGGCCGAGTTGAAGAGCACGGTCGACGAGCTGACCGCTGACGGGTCCGAGGCCTCCTGGGTGAGCGGGGACCTCGCCACCCGCGAGGGTATTCGCGCGGCCGCCGAGGATGTCGTACGGGCGCTGGGCGGCGCCGAGCCGGACATCGTCGTCAACTCGGCCGGGATCAACCTGCGTCCGCCGATGTCCGAGCTCTCCGACGACGTCTGGGACCAAACGATGACGGTGAACCTGGAGGCGCCGTTCCTGCTCGGGCAGCGTTTCGGGCCCGGCATGGCGGAGCGCGGCTTCGGGCGGCTCATCCACGTCACGTCCCAGCAGGCGCACCGCGCGTTCGTGAACTCCGGTGCGTACGGGGTGTCGAAGGGCGCGCTGGAGTCGCTGGCGCGGTCGCAGGCGGAGGCGTGGTCGCCGTACGGCGTGACCGCCAACACGCTCGTCCCGGGCTTCGTGATGACACCGCTGAACGAGCGGCTGTCCTCCGATCCGGCCAAGGTGGCGGCGCTGGCCGCCCGCACGATGGTCGGGCGCAACGGCCTCGCCGAGGACTTCGAGGGCGCCGCCGTGTTCCTGGCGAGCCGGGCCTCCGCGTATGTCACCGGGCAGGCGATCTTCGTGGACGGTGGGTTCTCCACCCACTGAACCTGACCCGGCGGACGGCGGGTTCTCCACACACTGACCCGCCGTCACCGGTGGCCGGGAGAGCCGCGGCCCGCGCGCTACGCGGGCCGCGGCTCTCCCGGGCCCGCCGCGTCCGCGGCTTCGAGTCCTTCGAGCCGCGCCTTGAGGTCGGCGTTCTCCGCCTCCAGCGCGAGGATGCGCTTGCGCGCGAAGTAGAGCTCGACGACGGCGTCCTGGAACTCGCCGATCAGCTGCTCCGGAGTGAGCTGCACCATCTCCCGCTCCCCCGCCTACGCCGGCGCGACGCGCGTGACCGTACCGGCCGCGCCGCGCCACCACAGCTCGCCGTTCTGGGCGTAGAGCGTGCCGCCGCCGGACGCCGACACGGTGCCAGTGGGCGGGGTCGCGGTGTTGCCGATCTCGACGGTGCCGTCGACGAGGAGGCCCGGCTTGTCCGTGCGCTGCACGATGTGGACCTGGGCGCGCGGGGTCGCGCCGCGGTCGATGCCGATGCCGATGAGGCCGGTGCCCTTGACGGTGAGGTCGTCCAGGTTCGCGTTGTTGCGCAGGACGAGCAGGGCTCCGGCGGTGGGGCCGTGGGTGGCGGTGACATAGATGCCCTGGGCCGCGGTGCCGGGCTTCTTGGGATCGGTCGCGCCGGGCGTCTGGAGGTCGATGGAGAGCGCGGCGGCGTTGGCGTCGGAGCCGTCGGTGTAACCGCGGTGGGCGATCTTCAGAGTGCCGCGGCCGGTCTCCGTGCCGGACAGGTACATCGCCGAGGTGCCGGGGTTGTCCGAGACCACGTTGAGGGCGACGCCGGTGCCGCTGGTGGCGGCCTGGTAGAGCGTGGCGGTGTGCTCGCTGACGGACGTGGTCTTGAAGAACGCGGAGTTGGTGGCCGCGTCGGTGGTGAACCGGTCGGCGTGCACCTCGCCCTGGAACGACGTCGCCGTCCCGGCCGCCGCGGCCTCGCCCTCCGCCGCCGCGCCGACGGCGACGGTCACGGCGCCCGCCGTGAAACCACCCATGAACAGTCTGCGCGTGACGGTCACGACGCCGCTCCCCCCTGAGCCTCTTGCTCGCTTGATCGTTCGACCGATACCGCCATCGATCCCGCTACCGGATCCCTCTACCGATCCCGATACCGATCCCGATGACGGCGTCATTGTGCCAGGGCCCCGCCAGGGCCCCGGCACGGCCGTCGGACGCGGTCGTCAGACGCGACCGTCAGACGCGTGCGTTGGCGCTGAAGGCGCGGCGGTAGGCGGCGGGTGAGACGCCGAAGGTCGTTCTCATGTGCGCGCGCAGGGAGTTCGCGGAGCCGAAGCCGGCACGGTGCGCGACCAGGTCGATCGGCAGGTCGGTGGTCTCCAGCAACTGCTTGGCCAGCTCCAGGCGTTGTGCGGTGAGCCACTGCACCGGCGTCATGCCGACCTCGTCGCGGAATCGCCTGGTGAAGGACCGCAGGCTCATCCGGGCGTGCTCGGCGAGCTGGGCGAGGGAGAGCGGTTCGCCCAGGTGTTCCAGCGCCCAGGCGCGCGTGGCCGTGGTGCCGGCCACCGTGGGGTCGGGGACCGGGCGGTCGATGTACTGCGCCTGCCCGCCGTCCCGCCAGGGCGGTACGACGCACAGGCGGGCGGTCCGGTTGGCGACCGCCGCTCCGTGGTCGCGGCGGATCAGGTGCAGGCACAGATCGACGCCGGCGGCCCCGCCCGCGGAGGTCAGCACCTCTCCGTCGTCGACGAAGAGGACCTCCTCGTCGACCTTGACCCCGGGAAAGGCCCGGCGGAACTCGGGGGCCAGGTTCCAGTGGGTGGTGGCCGGCCGGCCGTCGAGCAGTCCGGCGGCCGCGAGCACATAGGACCCGGAGCAGATGGAGACGAGCCGGGTGCCGGGCCGGATGCCGGCGATGGCCGTGGTGACCTCGGGGGGCAGCGGTCCGCCACGGGCCAGCTCGGGCATGGCGTGCGTCGGCGGGATGATCACCGTGTCGGCGGCGGCCAGGGCCTCGGGGCCGGCCGCGGGCTGCACGGTGAAGCCGGCGTCGCTGGGCACCGGGGCGCCGTCCGCGGTGCAGACGGCGATGTCGTAGAGCGGACGGCCTTCGGCGTCCTCCGCGCTGCCGAAGACACGGGAGGGGATGCCGAGCTCGAAGGCCGGGACGCCGGGCAGCGCGAGCACGGCGATCCGGTGCGGCCGGGCCGCTCCGTTCGCCGACCGCCGGCTTTCGCTCATGACCGAATCCTCATGGCCAGATCCTGACACATCATGGCCGGACGGCCAACACCGTCGCCGTCCCGGATGCCGGAACGTGGACCGCGTCGCGCCGGGAACTCCCGGCGACGAGAGGCCGAAACGAAGGCAAGGACGAGGCGGACAGCATGCGTGCGATGGTCGTGGAGCAGTGGGGCGGAGCCGAGAACCTCATCGAGCGCGAGGTCGGGCGCCCGGAGCCGGGACTGAACGAGGTCCTGGTGCGGGTGCACGCGGCCGGGGTGAACCCGGTCGACTGGAAGACCCGCGCGAGCGGAGCGCTCGTCGAGTGGGGCGCCGTGCCGGCCGTGGGCTGGGACGTGTCCGGCACCGTCGAGGCCGTCGGGCCCGGTGTGGGGGTGTTCCGTCCCGGCGACGAGGTCTTCGGGATGCCGCTGTTCCCGCGCCAGGCGGGCGGCTACGCCGAGTACGTGGTGGCGCCGGCCCGGCACCTCGCCCCGAAGCCGGCGGGCCTGACGCACGTGGAGGCGGCGGCGCTGCCGCTCGCCGCGCTCACCGCCTGGCAGGCCCTGGTGGACACGGCGGACGTGCGCCCCGGCGAGCGGGTGCTCGTGCACGCGGCGGCCGGCGGGGTCGGCCACTTCGCGGTGCAGATCGCCAAGGCCCGGGGCGCGTACGTCATCGGCACGGCCAGTGCCGCCAAGCACGATCTGGTGCGGCGGCTGGGCGCGGACGAGGTGGTCGACTACCGCTCGGTGCGGTTCGAGGACGTCGTGGCCGACGTCGACGTCGTCCTGGACGGGCTCGGCGGCGAGACGGCCGAGCGTTCGCTGAAGGTCCTGCGGGACGGCGGCCGGCTGATCACCCTGCCCGGCCCGGACGACGTGCCCGCCGCGCGGGACGGGGTGCGGGCGCTGTGGGTGATGGTCGAGCCGGATCACCTGGGGCTGCGCGAGATCGCCGGCCTGGTGGAGCGGGGCGCGCTGAAGCCGGTCGTGGAGACGGTCCTTCCGCTGGCGGAGGCCGCGGACGCGCACCGGATCGGCGAGCGGGGCCGTACCACCGGCAAGATCGTCCTGACGGTCGTCTGATCGGACGCCCCGGGCCCGCGGTCGCCGGGACCTCGCCGTGGTGCGACGGCCCGGGCCCGCGGCCGCCGGGAGCTCGCCCACGGGGAAGGGCCCCGGGCGGATCTCCGCCCGGGGCCCTCTCATGTGCCTACCGGCAGGCGCTCATCAGCGCAGGTCGAACCGGTCCAGGTCCATGACCTTGCTCCACGCCGCGACGAAGTCCTGCACGAACTTCTCCTTCGCGTCGTCCGAGGCGTACACCTCGGCCACCGCGCGCAGCTCGGCGTTGGCGCCGAAGACCAGGTCGGCGCGGGTGCCGGTCCACTTGACGGCGCCGGAGGCGTCGCGGGCCTCGAAGGTGACCTGGTCGTCGGTGGACGTCCAGACGGTGTCGAGGTCGAGCAGGTTGACGAAGAAGTCGTTCGTCAGCTTGCCCGGCGTCTCGGTGAGGACACCGTGCCGGGTCTGCGGCTGGGTCACGCCGAGGACGCGCAGGCCGCCGACGAGGACGGTGAGCTCCGGGGCGGAGAGGGTCAGCAGGTTCGCCTTGTCGACGAGGAGGTACTCGGCGGGGAGGCGCTGGCCCTTGCCCAGGTAGTTGCGGAAGCCGTCCGCCTTGGGCTCCATGGCGGCGAAGGACTCGACGTCCGTCTGCTCGGCGGAGGCGTCGACACGGCCGGGCGAGAACGGGACCTCGACGGCGATGCCGGCGTCCTTGGCGGCCTTCTCGACGGCCGCGGTGCCCGCGAGGACGACGAGGTCGGCGATCGAGACGTCCTTGCCGAAGGACTCCTTGATGCCCTCCAGGACCCGCAGGACCTGCGCCAGCTCGTCCGGGTTGTTGACCTCCCAGTTGCGCTGCGGCTCCAGACGGATACGGCCACCGTTGGCGCCACCGCGCTTGTCGCTGCCGCGGAAGGAGGAGGCGGCGGCCCAGGCCGCGCCGACCAGCTGGGCGACCGTCAGGCCGGAGTCGAGGATCTTCTCCTTGAGGGAGGCGATGTCGGCGGCGCCGATGACCTCACCCGTACGCTCCGGCAGCGGGTCCTGCCAGAGCAGCTCCTCGCTCGGGACCTCGGGGCCCAGGTAGCGGACGACGGGGCCCATGTCACGGTGGGTCAGCTTGTACCAGGCGCGGGCGAACGCGTCGGCGAACTGCTCCGGATGCTCGTAGAAGCGGCGCGAGATCGGCTCGTAGATCGGGTCGAACTTCAGCGACAGGTCGGTGGTGAGCATCGTCGGGCGGTGCTTCTTCGACGAGTCGAAGGCGTCCGGGATGATCTCCTGCGAGTCCTTGGCGATCCACTGGTGGGCGCCGGCCGGGCTCTTGGTGAGCTCGTAGTCGTACTCGAAGAGGTTCTTGAAGAACCCGTTGCCCCACTGGGTCGGGGTCTCGGTCCAGGTGACCTCCAGGCCGGACGTGATGGCGTCCTTGCCGGCACCCGTGCCGTACGAGCTCTTCCAGCCGAGGCCGAGCTGCTCGATCGGCGCGGCCTCCGGGTCGGCGCCGACGTGGTCGGCCGGGCCGGCACCGTGGGCCTTGCCGAAGGTGTGGCCACCGGCGATGAGGGCGACGGTCTCCTCGTCGTTCATCGCCATGCGGCCGAAGGTCTCGCGGATGTCGCGGGCCGCGGCGATCGGGTCCGGGTTGCCGTTGGGGCCCTCGGGGTTGACGTAGATGAGGCCCATCTGGACCGCGGCGAGCGGGTTCTCCAGCTCGCGGTCGCCGGTGTAGCGCTCGTCGGCGAGCCACTCGGTCTCGGGGCCCCAGTAGACGTCCTCGTCCGGCTCCCACTCGTCGACGCGGCCGCCGCCGAAGCCGAAGGTGTCGAAGCCCATGGTCTCCAGGGCCACGTTGCCGGTGAGGATCATCAGGTCGGCCCAGGAGATGGACTTGCCGTACTTCTTCTTCACGGGCCACAGCAGGCGGCGGGCCTTGTCCAGGCTCGCGTTGTCCGGCCAGCTGTTCAGCGGCGCGAAGCGCTGCTGGCCGCCGGCGGCACCGCCGCGGCCGTCGCTGACGCGGTAGGTGCCGGCGCTGTGCCAGGCCATGCGGATCATCAGGGGGCCGTAGTTGCCGAAGTCGGCCGGCCACCACTCCTTCGAGGTGGTGAGCACCTCGGCGATGTCCCGCTTCACGGCGGCGAGGTCGAGGGCCTCGAACGCGGCGGCGTAGTCGAACTCCTCGCCGAGCGGGTTCGCCACGGCGGGGTTCTTGGCGAGGATCTTGAGGTTGAGCCGCTCCGGCCACCACTGGCGGTTGCCACCGCCCTGGGTGGGGTGCGCGGCGCGGCCGCCGTGCGCGACCGGGCAGCCGCCGGTGCCTTCGGGGGTGGCCTGCGGATCGTTCTTCTGGTCAGACATCGGTGTTTCCTTCCGAACCATTCGGATCGCGGAGCTCGGGGTTTGCTCAGGAACCGGCGTGCGCCTCTTGCTCTTGGCTACTGCTGGAGTCGATCCTAATATGGACACAGTCCAAGTCAAGGCTGGTGACCATGAGCAACCTGCTGGAACGGCTCCGCCGTCGCGGCTGGCGGATTTCCGCCCAGCGGCGCGTGGTCGCCGAGGTCCTCGACGGCGAACACATCCACCTCACCGCGGACGAGGTGCTCACGCGCGCCACCGCGAGACTGCCCGAGATCTCGCGCGCGACGGTGTACAACACGCTGGGCGAACTCGTCGCGCTCGGCGAGGTGATCGAGGTCTCCGGGGTCGGCCGCGCCAAGCGCTACGACCCCAACGCCCACCGCGCGCACCAGCACCTGGTCTGCGGCGGCTGCGGGACCGTACGGGACGTGCATCCGGCGGGCGACCCGCTGGCCGGGCTGCCGGAGACGGAGCGCTTCGGCTTCGCGGTGACGGAGGTCGAGGTCACCTACCGGGGGCTGTGCCCCGAGTGCGCGAGCGGCGGGGGACCCGACGGGAGATTGGCCGAAAACATCTGAGGAAACACCTGAGCCGACCGGCGCGCGGGGCGCCGATCGGCTCAGGTGGTGGTGGAGCATCGTGCTCAACTCTCTTCCGGCTCCAGGCGGAGCGAGATCGAGTTGATGCAGTACCGCTGGTCGGTCGGGGTCGGATACCCCTCACCCTCGAAAACATGGCCGAGGTGGGAGCCGCAGCGGGCGCAGCGGACCTCGGTGCGGATCATGCCGTGCGAGGTGTCGGCGACCAGCTCGACGGCCTCGCTGTCCTTCGGGTCGTAGAAGGACGGCCAGCCGCAGTGCGACTCGAACTTCTCGGTCGAGGTGAAGAGCTCCGCGCCGCAGGCCCGGCAGGAATAGACGCCCTTCGTCTTGGTGTCCGTGTACTCGCCGCGGAACGCGGGCTCGGTGCCGGCGAGCCGGAGCACCTGGTACTCGGACGGAGTCAGCTGGGCCTGCCACTCCTCGTCGGTCTTGTCGACCTCGTACGCCATGAGCTCGCTCCCTACTGCGAAAGCCGGTCCAGGATCTTCGGGCCCAGGTCGGTCACATCGCCCGCGCCCATGGTCAGAACGAGATCGCCGGGCCTCGCCATTCCCGCGATCACGTCCGCGACCGACTCCTTGTCGTGGACGGCCGTGACGTCGGCGCCGGCCGCGCGGGCCGCGTCGATGATCAGCTCGCTGGTGACGCCGGGGATCGGGTCCTCGCGGGCCGGGTAGATGTCCAGGACCACGGAGGCGTCGGCGAGCGCGAGCGCGTCGCCCATCTCGCGGCCCAGCTCCTGGGTGCGGGAGAACAGGTGCGGCTGGAAGACGACGAGCAGCCGGGAGGCGCCGGCGGCGCCGCGCATGGCCTCCAGGTCGGCGGTCATCTCGGTGGGGTGGTGCGCGTACGAGTCGATGACCTGGACGCCCGCCGACTCGCCCTTGAGCTGGAGGCGGCGGCCCACGCCGGTGTAGGCGGTGAGCGCCTGGGCCAGCTCGGCCGGGTCGAGGCCCACGCGGGAACCGGCGGCGAGGGCCGCGGCGGCGTTGTGGGCGTAGTGGCGGCCGGGGACGGAGACGGTGAAGGTGTGCTCGGCGCCGTCGAGGGCGACGGTGACCTCGCTCTTCATCCCGCTCGGGACGATCTTCAGGATGTGGGCGTCGGAGTCCTCGGACTCGCCGACCGTGAGCACGGTCAGGCCCTCGCGGCCGCCGGCCCGGCGGGCCAGCTCGCGCGCGCCCGGGTGCTCGCCGACGACCAGCGTGCCGCCGGGGCGGATCTTGGCGGCGAACGCCTCGAAGGACTCGTAGATCTCGTCCATGTCGGCGTAGTTGGCGTGGTGGTCCAGCTCGACGTTGAGGACGATCGCCACGGTCGGGTCGTACTTCTGGAAGCTGCGGTCGCTTTCGTCCGCCTCGGCGACGAAGACCTCGCCCTCGCCGTGCCGGGCGTTGGTGCCGGGGCCCGCCAGGTCGCCGCCGATCGCGTACGAGGGGTCGGCGCCCAGCTCGGTGAGGGCGACGGCCAGCATCGAGGTGGTCGTGGTCTTGCCGTGCGTGCCGGCGACGGCGATCGCGCTCAGGCCGTCCATCAGGGAGGCGAGCGCGTCGGAGCGGTGCACGACCGGGATGCCGAGCTCGGCGGCGCGGGCCAGCTCGGGGTTGTCGGCGCGGATGGCGCTGGAGACGACGACGGCGGAGGCGTCGTCGGCGAGGTGCTCGGCGGCGTGGCCGATGTGCACGGTGGCACCCAGGGCGCGCAGCGCCTCGGCGGTCGGGGACTCCTTGGCGTCGCTGCCGGCGACCTTGGCGCCCCGCTGGGCGAGGATCTTCGCGATGCCCGACATTCCGGCACCGCCGATGCCGATGAAGTGCGGCCGTTCCATGGCGGCAGGGATGGCGGGTGCCATGCGGATCTCCCCTTGCTGATGTATCGGGTGGCGAGGTCCCAGCCTAGTGGTTCGGGCCGGCCGGCCCGGGCGGGGCGCCCGGGCCGGCCGGCTGCCCGGGCCCCTTACTCGCTGTGCGCGAAGAGCTTGAGGACGGGCACGCCCACCTTGTGCCGGGCCCGGGAGGCCCAGTCCCGGTGGAAGAACTCCTCCACGTAGTGCGGGGCGGTCAGCACGATCACCTCGTCGGCCGCGGACTCCTCGACCACGGTCTTCATCTTGTTCAGGGGGTGGTCCTCGACCACCTGTCCGACCGCCTCGCAGCCGGCCGCTCTCAGCGCCCTGAGCGAGACCTCCAGCGCCTGCTCGGCGACGGGCCGGGCCTCCTTGCCCTCCGGTTCGGCGCCCTCCCTGGTCGCTTCCTTGAGTTCGCCCATGGCGACGTCGTCGATGGCGCGCAGCAGTACATCGGCCTGGTCACCGCGCGGCTGCATCAGCACGATGAAGGACACGCCCTCGTCGCCGTGCAGGGTGGTGACGAACTCCACGTCGACGGACGTCAGGGGCTTCTCGATCATCAGAACGCTTGTGAACACCTCAGGAGCCCTTCTGCGGAACTGCGGAAACCATCCTTCCCCGCGACCGCAAGGGGACTGCGACACGGGGACTGCGAAGTGATTGTGCCCAGCGAACGCTAAGCGGAACGACAAATTCCGCGATTGTCAGATCCGAAGGTAGCGGGTGAACAGGAAGCCGTCCTGCTCCAGCACCGACGCCACGGCGAAGCGCTTCGGAAGGGCGACCGGGGGGCCTCCGGCGATCCGCTGGGCACCTCCCGCCGTCATGGTCGGCGAGAGCGCCAGGCACAGCTCGTCGAGCACCCCGGCGGCCACGAACTGGCCGAGCAGCCGCGGCCCGCCCTCGGTCAGCTGGCGCCGCAGCCCGCGCTCCGCGAGCGCCGCGACCACCCGCTCCGGCTCCACCCCGCGCCCGTCGCCCGCGATCACCACCTCGGCGCCCGCCCGCTCGGCCTCGGCCCGGCGCTCCCGGTCGGACAGGGCGCCGGTCAGCACGATCGTCGGGACGAGCGGCTCGGTGAAAAGCGGAAGCGAGAAATCCAGGTCGAGCGAGGCCGTCACGACCGCGATCACCGGGGCCGGACCCTGCCCCGCCGCCGCCCGGCGGGCCGCGAAGGCGTCCCGGGCCCGGGCCGGCCGGTAGCCCTCGGACCGTACGGTCTCGGCGCCGGCGATCACCACGTCCGCCAGGCCCCGCAGGGTGCCGAAGATCCGCATGTCGGTCTCGGAGGAGAGCGGCTGGGAGCGGCCGTCGTGCTGGCCGGCCCCGTCGAGCGAGGAGACCATGTTGGCCCGCAGCCAGGAGCGGCCGGAGGCCTCCTCCGGGTACGCGTAGGCGTCGGCGAGCTCGTCGAGGGACCACTCCCTGTCCGCATCGCTGGCTGTCATGTCCGTCACAGGGAACAGGCGTCGCATCCTCGCAGTCTGACATGGCGCTTACAGTGGGGAACTGTGTCGACCCGTGCCATAACCGAAGCAGCAGCCACCGCGGCAGCCACTGCCGCCGCACCGCTCTCGCTCTGCTCACGAGAGCCGCATGTCCCCGCCGACCGCCTGGTGGCGGAGATGGTGCCGCCGCCGCGCTTCGACTCGGTGCGCTTCGACACGTACATACCGGACCCGAACCAGCCCAGCCAGATCGAGGCGGTCAAGATCCTCGGCGACTTCGCCGAAGGACTCGGCGGCGCCCACGCCACGGGCGAGGGCAAGCGCCGCTGGTTCTCCAGGTCCCCGAAGAAGGCCGCCGCCCCGGCCGGCCCGCGCGGCGTCTACCTGGACGGCGGCTACGGCGTCGGCAAGACCCACCTCCTCGCCTCCCTCTGGCACGCCACCCCGGCCGAGCCCTCGCTCAAGGCCTTCGGCACCTTCGTCGAGCTGACGAACCTGGTGGGCGCGCTCGGCTTCCAGCAGACCGTGCAGACGCTCAGCGGACACCGGCTGCTGTGCATCGACGAGTTCGAGCTGGACGACCCGGGCGACACGGTCCTCGTCTCCTCGCTGCTCAGCCGCCTGGTGGAGCACGGCGTGGCGCTCGCCGCCACCTCCAACACGCTGCCCGGCAAGCTCGGCGAGGGCCGCTTCGCCGCCGCCGACTTCCTGCGCGAGATCCAGGGCCTGTCCGCGCACTTCCGCCCGCTGCGCATCGACGGCGAGGACTACCGCCACCGCGGCCTGCCGGAGGCCCCCGCGCCGTACGCCGAGGAGATCGTCACCAAGGCCGCGTACGCCACCCCGGGCGCCTCGCTCGACGACTTCCCGCAGCTGCTCGAACACCTGGCCAGGGTTCACCCGAGCCGGTACGGCGCGCTCACCGACGACCTCACGGCCGTCTGCCTCACCGACGTCCAGCCGGTCCCCGACCAGTCGACCGCGCTGCGGCTCGTCGTCCTGGCCGACCGGCTCTACGACCGCGAGATACCCGTGCTCGCCTCCGGCCTCCCCTTCGACCGGCTGTTCAGCGACGAGATGCTGAACGGCGGATACAAGAAGAAGTACTTCCGGGCGATCTCCCGGCTCACCGCCCTCGCGCGGGACGCGAAGGGGCTCGTGGCGCAGTAGCTTGGGGCCATACCCGAGCCATCCGCAGCGAAAGGGATACACATGGCCACCGTGCGTCACGCCCACACCGTCTGGCAGGGCGACCTCCTCAAGGGTTCCGGTGTCGTCACCCTCGACTCCTCCCACCTCGGCTCGTACGACGTCACCTGGGCGTCGCGGGCCGAGCAGCCGGAGGGCCGGACCAGCCCCGAGGAGCTGATCGCCGCCGCGCACTCCTCCTGCTTCTCGATGGCCTTCTCCAACGGCCTGGCCAAGGCCGGCAACCCGCCGACCCGCCTGGAGACCAAGGCGGACGTCACCTTCCAGCCCGGCGAGGGCATCACGGGCATCCACCTCACCGTGCGCGGCGAGGTGCCGGGCCTGGACGCGGACGAGTTCCAGGCGCTGGCCGAGGACGCGAAGAAGAACTGCCCGGTGAGCCAGGCGCTGACGGGCACGACGATCACACTGACGGCCGAGCTGGCGTGACCGCCGGTCGGATCAGCTGACGGGTACGACGATCACGCCGACGGCCGAGCCGGGGTGACCGCCGGTCAGATCAGCGGGTAGCGCACCTCGGTGAGGCGCTCCGACAGCTCCCACAGACGGCGGCCGGTCTCCGGATCGGTCGCCGTCGGCGCGAGCGCGACCCGCTTGGGCGCGCCGCGCAGCTCCCCCGGCCCGTCCGGCCCGATGAACGCGCCGCCCTCGACACCGGGCGCGGTCGCCGCGCAGAGCTGCGGCAAGGCGCCGGTCTCGGGCGACTGGGCGAGCAGCGGGCCGAGGATCCGGCCGAAGACCAGGCGTACGAGGGCCACCGGGGTGTCGTTCTGGAGGTTGGTGGCGGTGTAGCCGGGGTGGGCGAGCACGCTGCGCACGGGGCTGCCGGCGGCGGTCAGACGGCGGTGCAGCTCGTGGCCGAAGACGGCGTTGGCGAGCTTGGACTGGTTGTAGAAGCCCATGGGCGCGTAGCCGCGGGCCCCGTCGATGTCGCCGAAGTGGATGCTCCCCTTGCGGTGCTGGAGCGAGCTGACCGTGACGACCCGGGGCTCGCGCCCGGCGGCCAGGCGGTCGAGCAGCAGCCCGGTGAGCGCGAAGTGGCCGAGGTGGTTGGCGGCGAACTGGAGCTCGTGGCCCTGGGCGCTGAGGGTGCGCGGCGGCGCCATCACGCCCGCGTTGTTGACGAGCACGTCGAGGTGCGGGTGGTCCGCGCGGAGCTTGGCGGCGAACTCGCGTACGGAATCGAGGTCGGCCAGGTCGATCCGGCGCACGTCGAGCCGGGCGCCCGGCACCTGGGCGGCGATGTCGCGCGCGGCACCCTCGCCCTTGCGCTCGTCGCGGACGGCGAGGACGACGTGGGCGCCGTGGCGGGCGAGGGCGCGGGTGGTGGCGAGGCCGAGGCCGCTGTTGGCGCCGGTGACGACGAAGACGCGCCCGGTCAGGTCGGGGATGTGGTCGGCGTTCCAGTCCTTGATGTCCTTGATCTCCATACGGCACACGCTGCCGCGCGTGTCACTCGGTGTCAAGTTTTTCTCTCGGTGTCATTCGGCGGTCTACGATCGGGGCATGACGACCGACCCCTTGAGCCTCGCCGACCGCAAACGCCTCCTCGTCGCCACCGAACTCACCGAATCGGCGCTCCAGCTCCTCGCGTCGAAGGGCTTCGACGCGGTCACCGTCGACGAGATCGCGGCCGCCGCCGGCGTGTCGAAGAGGACCTTCTTCCGCTACTTCGCGTCCAAGGAGGACGTGGTCGTCCAGTTCCTCTCCGGCATGGGCACCGACATCGCCACGGCCCTCGCCGCCCGCCCGGCCGGCGAACCCGCGTCCGTCTCGCTCCGCCACGCCGTCGCCGTCCCGCTCGCCGCCTGCACCGACCAGCACCCCGACCACGCGGCCCGCGCCCTGCGCGTGGTCCAGCTGATCCTTCGCACGCCCGCCCTGCTCGCCCGCTTCCTGGAGCGGCAGGCCGAGTGGCGCGAGGCGCTCGCGGCGGAACTGGCGCGGCGCCGGGACGTGGACCCGGCCGCCGACCTCTACCCGCGCCTCGCCGCCGGCACCGCGCTCGTCGCCTTCCACACCTCGCTCGAGCGGTGGAGCGACAGCGAGGCGGCGGCGGACCCGCTGGCCCTGCTCGACCGGGCGTTCGGGGTGGTGGCACCGGCGCTGGACGCGCAGGATCGGTAGGACGGCGTCGGCGGAAAGGGCGGACGAGGTGCACAAGAAGAACGAAGCGGGCCCGGCGAACCTGCGTGACGCACTGAGGCTCCCGGTGGGCGAACGGATCACCCTCTCCTCGTACGACGCGCGGGCGACACCGGGCGCCGGCCCGGCGGGCGCCACGGCGAGCGCCCCGGCGGACAAGTCCGCCGGGCTGGCCGCCACCGCCGCCCTCGCCCCGCGCCTCGCCGAGCTCCAGGAGCGCCTCTACGCGGCCAGCACCGCCGGCGACCCGCGCCGCCTCCTCCTCGTCCTCCAGGGCATGGACACCAGCGGCAAGGGCGGCACGGTCAAGCACGTCATCCGCCACTTCAACCCGGCCGGCTGCCGCATCCAGGCCTTCAAGGCGCCCACCCCCGAGGAACGCGCCCACCCCTTCCTCTGGCGCGTCGCCCGCGCCCTCCCCCGCCCCGGCGAGATCGGCATCTTCGACCGCTCCCACTACGAGGACGTCCTCGTCGCCCGCGTCCGCGGCCTGGCCCCGCCGCCCGAGATCGACGACCGCTACGCCGACATCGCCGGCTTCGAGAAGTCCCTCGCCGACAACCACGTCACCGTCGTCAAGGTCTTCCTCCACATCTCCTACGAAGAACAGCGCGCCCGCCTCCTCGCCCGCCTCGACAACCCCGCCAAGCACTGGAAGTTCAGCGCCGGCGACATCGAGGACCGCGCCCTGTGGCCCGCCTACCAGGAGGCGTACGAGGTCGCGATCGAGCGGTGCGCGACCGACCGCACACCGTGGTTCCTGGTCCCGGCGGACCGCAAGTGGTACCGCAACTGGGCGATCAGCACGCTGCTCCTGGAACACCTGGAGGCGCTGGATCCGCGCTACCCGAAGGGCGACTTCGACGTGGCGGAGTGCCGCAGGAGGCTACTGGAGTCGTGAGGCACGCCAGTCGTCGATGTGCCCCTTGAGATAGGCCGAGGCCGACGGGTACATCCCGCCGAGCCGGCCGTGCGCGTCGAGGACGGCGAGGAAGCGGTCGAGCAGACTCCGGTCGCCGCCGGCGGCGAGGTTCTCCGCGAGCCGGGTCGTCCTGGTCTCCTGCTCCAGCCCGCCCATGACGTCGAGAAAGACGCCGGTTCCGTCCTCGCCGAGACGCTGAAGCTGGAGGTGGAGGGGACCGGACCCCTCGAAGTGCCCGTAGCGGGGAAGGTCGTCGCAGTACCCGCCGGCGACGTGCCGAGCCAGGTCCGGCCTTCCCGCGCCGACCAGACCCACCAGGACGTGGAGGGCGACGGCCTGTGGCAGCTCGCGGGACAGCACCCGCGCCGTACGGGAGGGGTACGGCCCGGGCCTCGGGCCCAGGGCGGCCACGGCGAGGCCGACCACGCGGGCGGGGTCGTCCCGCACGCTCGCGATCGCGAGGGCGAGCATGTGGTCCGCCTGGTGCGCGCCCCAGGGGCCGCCGCGATCCCTCAGGCCCTCGTAGAGATCGCCCGCGTCGCGCTCGGTCATCCGTGCCGAGAGGCCCTGGGCCCATGCCTCGTGGACCAAGGTCTCACCCACGCCCCTCACCTCCCGCGCGAACAGGGGCAGTTCTCCCACCGGCCGCAACCGCGCGACGTCCGCCACGAACTGTTCGGCCACTGCCTGTGGCCATCCGGCCGCGAGCCACCTGAGCAGCTCCCCCGCCTCTCCCACCGGGCGGGACCACGCCGCCTCCGTCAGCTCCCGCGCCGACTCCGAGAAGTCCTCCGCCTCCCACATCGCCGCCAGCTGGCCCTTGAACGCCCCGAGCGGAAGCTCCCCGGTGGCCGCCGGACGCCGCCGGGACAGCTCCTCCTCCAGGCGCAGCACCTCGTCCCGCAACTCCGCGCCGCGGCGTTCCGCGTCCACGCGCAGATGCTCGGCGTCCCGCAGGTCCTGCCGGAGCCGGGCGATCTCCGCGCCCCAGTCCAGACGCAGCTGGTCGAGCTCGTCGGCGGCGGCCCGGGCCTGGGCCTCGCGCTTCTGGAGCAGGTCGTGCAAGGCCTCGACATTGCGGTGGGCCCGGTCGGTGTCGCGGCGCGAGCGTTCGAGCTCGGCACGAAGGCTCTCCAGCCGGAACTCCTCCGGGTCGGTGACGCTCAACGCCTCCAGTCGCCGGGCACGGATCGCGGCCTTGGCCGCCGGCTTCACCGGGGCGCCGACGTGGATCCCGACCTCGGCGATCAGCCGTTCGACGAACTCCTCGGAGGCGACCCGCCGGCCACCGAGGAAGCGGGAGACCACGGACTTGTCCACGTGGATGCGGTGGGCGTACTGGTTCTGGCTGATGCCGAGCTTGTTGAACAGCTCCTTCAACACGTTGCCGAGCGCCGCAACTTCCGGCACGACTCCACGCTCGATCTCGGACGAGGTGCCCTGCGTACGGGCGACTTCGGTCATGCGGTGCGCTCCCCCGTGGTGTTGACCCCGCATCGGCAACGGTTGCCGCTTCCGCACCGTTCCCCGTTCACCCGACCGTGTCTCCCATGCAGACCATCCGCTTGGCCCAGCGCGCCCTCGTCGTCCTCGTGTCCACCCTCCCCCTCCTCCTCGTGACCCTCGCCCTCGTCCCCGCACTCCTCGTACTGCCGTTCCGGCGCGAGCGGGCCGCGCACGCGCAGGCCCTCGTGGGTCAGCTCAGCGCGTGGACTCGGGCCCTGTTGCTGTCGAGCCGCGAGCGATGAACCGATCCGATCGGTTAATTTCCGTGAGTGACCATTTCTGTACGAAAACTGTCGGCGCTTGCTCTCCTGGGTGCCGTACTCGTCGGCTGCGGCGGGGGCGCCGCCGACTCCCCCGCGCACCCGGCGCGCCCCGCGCCCACGACGCCCGCCGCGTCCCCCTCACCCAGCACCAAGGGTGCCCCCGGCCGGCCCTCGGGCCACACGGCACCGCCCACGCTCGCCCCGGACGCCGGCGGGCTCACGCCCGTGTACACGCACCGGGCGAAGAGCGCCGAGAAGGTCGTCGCGCTCACCTTCGACGCCGACATGACGGCCGACCAGGGGCCGCGCGCCGCGCGGGGCGAGCACTTCGACAACCCGCAGCTGATCGCGACGCTGCGCCGGCTCAAGGTGGACGCGACCGTGTTCATGACGGGGCGCTGGGCCGAGCAGTACCCGCAGGAGGCGAAGTCGATCGGCAACGACCCGCGCTTCGAGATCGCCAACCACTCCTTCAGCCACTACGCCTTCGCGAGCCCCTGCTACGGCCTGCCCACCGTCGCCGGGCCCGACATGGCCTCCGACGTCCAGCGCGCCTTCGACGCCTTCCGCGATGCCGGCGTCACCAACGTCGTCCCGTACTTCCGCTTCCCCGGCGGCTGCTACGACGACGACGCCCGCCGCGCCCTCGCCCCGCTCGGCGTCACCGCCATCCAGTGGGACGTCGTCAGCGGCGACGCCTTCGCCAAGGACGCCGACGCCGTCGCCGAGCAGGTGCTGACGGGGGTGAAGCCGGGCTCACTGGTCGTCATGCACTGCACGCGCAGCGCGGCTCCGGTGACCGAGCGGGCGGTCCGCCGGATCGTGCCGGAGCTGCGGGCGAAGGGCTACCGCTTCGTGAAGGTGTCGGAGCTGATGAGCCGGTAGAGCGCCGGATCGTCATGAGAGCTTCACGGCGATCGAACCGTCGCGGCGGACCGTGCGCCACGGGTACTCACAGACCATGCGGTCCACCTCGACCGGCCGCTCGACGTGCATCCACGCCGAGAACGGCTTGCACCGCCCGCGGTCGGCGAACTCGGGGCACCGGCCGTCCGGCTTGGTGATCTGCTGGGCGCGCCAGGCCAGCGTGCCGGCGAGCTTCTCGGCGGGGTGGGTCGGCAGGTACTGGTTGCTGAAGAACGAGCCGATCATGCCGCCCGCCAGGGCCATGGCGAGCAGCACGCCCAGCGCCGTGAAGCGCTGCTGCCGCTGCCCGTCGCCGAGCCGCTTCAGCAGCGGGGCGAGCCGCTGCGCGGCGATCACGCAGGCGAGGACGGTGAGCGCGGTGAGCGTGACCTGGATCTGGATCATGGTGCGCGGGAAGAGCTGCACCTGCTGGTCGGCCTCCATGCGGCCGGCCAGGTAGAAGCGGACCAGCCACGCGCTGCCGAAGGCCGCGAGCGGGGCGACGACGATCGCCTTGCGCAGGCCGAGCGCCACGGCGAAGCCGAGGCCGATGAGCACCACGACCGCGTACACGTGCAGTCCGGAGAACTCGCCGACGCCCGGGTACTCGCCCGGCTCGTCCCAGGCCAGCCCGGTCAGCGGGGTGGTGCCGATGTACGCGGGCTCGGTGAGCGTGTAGCCCGAGCACCACTGGTCACGGGTGCCGGTCGCGCCGAGCAGCACCCGCAGGTACACCCCCGCCACCAGCAGGAAGCCGAACAGCGAGCTGCCCAGGTAGAGCAGGCCGCGCAGCCGTCCCGTACGCCCGGTACGCCACGGGTAGAAGAAGAGGACGGCGACGAGCACGCCGGGCAGCGACCACAGGTGCCAGCCCGAGTAAATGAGGAAGAGCAGCCCGAAGAGCAGTCCCAGGAAACCGCCGCGCAGCACCGTGCCGCGCGTGCTGAAGTGCGGCGAAGCACGCAGCCACATCAACAGCTTGGCGATCAGCGGCAGGATGAGGACGAGGACGAAGGGGCTGTACGGCTTGTGCGGCAGCGTCTGCTGGAGCGCGGGCAGCAGACCGACGGCGAGCGCGGGCAGCGGCCGCAGACACATCCGCCAGAACAGATAGGCCGCGGGCCCGGTCAGCGCCACGAACGCGATGAACACCCACTTGATGGCGAGCGCGGGCTCGCCGCCGTAGAGACCCAGCTTGGCCAGGTATCCCAGGGTGTACGGCACGGCCGGCGGATAGAAGGCGTCCATCGCCCCGGTGTGCAGCACCTCCTCGCCCCAGCCGATGATGCGGTTGTTGTCGCCGTACGGGCCGTTCAGCGTCCACGGCGTGCCGCGCAGCGCGAAGACCTGGCCCGCGCCGAGGAATCCGGTGCACAGGCCGGCGACGGCCGCGGTCGCGAGCCGCGTCGTCAGACGCCGTACCCGCTCGCTGCCGCGAACGGTCGCCCAGCCGACCACGGCGAGGACGATCAGCGTCAGGACGGCGAAGCGGAGCTGGAGGTTCGACAGGCCGCTGATCTGGCCGACCCGGGTGATGGGGCTGTTGTCGACACTCAGGCCCCACAGGGTGAAACCGAGCGCCGCCACCACGGACACGAGGATTTCCCCGCCGGCCGGGGACCAGCGGCGCGACGCCCTCCGGAGGAGTGCGCGGAGCCCTTTCGGCCCGTCCGTCGGAGGGGAGGCCGCTGCTGTCGTCAACTGTCTGTCTCCCGGAAAGCGGAAACGAAGACCGGATGATCCCGCAGCGTACGGGAGTTGCTCAGCGACCCTGGCGGGACAGGCGGGACAGACGGCGAAGCTTGCGCTTCAACCGGGTGAGCGTCGAGGGCGGCGCGGGCGGGGCCGGCCGCTGCTTCAGGTGAACCGTCAGCTGAGGACCCTCGGGCCCCAGGCTCACGTCGTACGGGCGGCTGCCCTCGGGGCCGAGAGCGAGCGTGCGCCGTTCGACTCGGCGCGGGATGTCGGCGGCGAGCGGGCCGCCGAGGCGGCCCTCGGCCGTCAGGCCGTGGGCGGAGCAGCGCAGGCTGATGTCCCAGGCACCCTCGGAGAGGGTCCTCACGTCTTTCAGGTCGAGGCGGATCCGGAAGCCGGCCCGCCCGAAGTCGTACGTCTCGCGGCCCCGGCTCACCGTGAGGTGCGGGGTCGTCTCGTACGTCACCGGCAGCACCGTCTCTCGCCCGCTGTCGCGGTGGCGCAGCACGGTCTCGATGGTCAGCGCGTCGGTGTCGATCTGGTCGAGGTAGGCGTAGCCGGCGAGTTCGACGACGGTGCCGTCCCAGGTCAGCTCCTCGACGCGGCGGCGCGGGCTGGCGCCGAGGGCCGCGTCGGTGACGTCGCACAGCTCCGGCGCCCCCGTGTACGGCGCTGCCGCGTACAGGCGGCCGTCGCGGACGACCGTCTTGCCGGGCCGGCCCGCGACGTCCCACTCGACGACGGCGGCCAGCTCGTCGAGCAGGCCTTCCTTGATGCAGTGGACGCGCAGCCGCTCGGCCACGTCGAGGCGGGCCAGGACGCCGGGGGTCACCCAGCGCTCGGCGTAGGGGCGGGCGAGTTCGGCGACCGCCTTGCGGTCGGTGTCGGAGTCGTCGAGGAAGCGGCGGCCGAAGCGGCGCAGCAGCTCGACCTTGACGTGCCGGGTGATCAGCCGGTCGCGCAGGTCGCCGGGTTCGGTGAGCTCCTCGACGATGCCGACCAGCTCGTCGGCCTGCGCCACCATCGTCGCGTAGTCGAGGCCGCCGTGGGTGATGTTGCCCTGGTCGCCGCGGCCCACGAGGTAGTAGCAGTCGTAGTCGCCGACGACGGATATGACTCCGCTGTGCAGATAGGCGCGGGCGACGAAGTGCTGGTCCTCGCTGATCCGCATGTGCTCGGGGAAGCGGAGCCCGTGCTCCTCCAGCATCGCGCGGCGGAACAGCTTGAACGGCATGAGCGTCCAGTACACGACCGCCGGGTCCGCCCGGTCGACGTTCTTCGCGAAGACGTCCCTGGCCGTCGGGGAG
Source organism: Streptomyces sp. NPDC004327 (assembly GCF_042873935.1). Lineage (NCBI taxonomy): Bacteria > Bacillati > Actinomycetota > Actinomycetes > Kitasatosporales > Streptomycetaceae > Streptomyces > Streptomyces sp. NPDC004327. The sequence goes on from NZ_JBIAME010000005.1 coordinate 524,826, forward strand.
ATGGTCCGCCCGGCGCCGACGAGCTTGGCGAGCACGGTGTCCGCACCGTTCTTCTCGGCCATCGCCACGAGGCGCTCCAGCGCCCGCGGCCCGAGGCAGTCGTCCCCGTCGAGGAAGAAGACGTACGTCCCGGTGGCGTGGTCGAGCCCCACGTTCCGCGGCCGGCTCGGCCCGCCGGACGCCTCCTGGTGCACGACCGTCATCGCCCCGGCGTACCGCGCCGCCCACGCGTCCAGGAACTCCCCGCTCCCGTCCGTGCTGCCGTCGTCGACGGCGACGATCTCGATGGCGTCCGTCCCGATGCTCTGCCGCTCGACCGAGGCGAGGGTCTGCTCCAGGTACGGCATCGCGTTGTAGACGGGGATGACCACGGAGACGGTGGGCGTGGAGGGTGTGGTCATGGTGGGGTGGCTCCCGTGCCGACGGTGTGGAGGTACGGATGTACGAATGGGCAGAGGTGAGGAGATCGTGAAGAGCGTGCCAACGGTACGGCACGTTCAGCGGGTTGTGCAGGTGCGGTTTCGGCGCCGGTTCAGCCCGAGCGGGCCGTGAGCCGGCAGGCCAGGGCCGTTGCCGTCGTCATGAGCACGAGGGCGGTGGCGAGGGCCGGCCAGGGAAGGGGCAGGGTTCCCGTGTGGGCGGTGGTGAGCAGGGCCGTGAGGGCGGACTTGGCCGGGGAGCCCGTGGTGACCAGGGCCAGGAGGGAGCCGAGGAGGAGGGTGGCGAGGGACCAGCCGCGGGAGGGGATCAGGGGGCGGGTGGTGAGGGTGCCGACGGTCGCGCCCGTGAAGGTGCAGGCGGCCGCGGCGAGCAGGCCCGCGGCGGCTCCGCCCGGGTGCGGGCGGCTGATGGCAGTGACGGCGAGGACCGTGACGACGGCCACGAGGAGGACGGCCGTGGAGGCGGTGACGATCGCGGCCAGATGCGCGCGGGCCGGGCCGGCGGCCGCGGCGACGACCGTGCGGGCGGCGGGCGGCTCCTGGTTGAGGCAGATCCGTACCGCCCAGGCCGCCACGGGGACCAGGGCGGTCGCCGCGTAGCCGAGCGAGCCGGGCAGCGGTTCGCCGGGGCGGACGCCGACGCCGACGTAGGCCGCGTAGAGGAGGAAGGGGGCGAGCCAGCGCTGTGAGCGCAGGAGCAGGGCCGCCTGGTAGCGGAGGAGCGGCGTCAGTGTCGTCATGGCCGTGGAACCCGTACGCCTTCGGTGCTCAGGTGGTCGATGTGCCAGCCGGCGTCGAGCAGGGCGCGCAGGACGGCGTCGGAGCGGTCGGCGTCGATGGTGAGGGTGAGGCGACCGCCGTCCACTTGTGCCCCCGCGATCCCCGTGGGCGGTTCCGTGCCGCCCGAGGCGGTGATCCGGACCGACGGCACCGTTGCGACCGCGTTCGCTTCCGCCCGTCGCACCCGGCCCGACGCCACCTCGTACACCGCCTCCGCCTCCCCCGCGAGCCGTCGCGGGTCGTGGTCGACGAAGACGACCCGGCCGCCCGCCGCGACCCGTTCGCGCACCGCGCGGTCGAGTTCGGCGCGGGCGGCGGCGTCGAGGCCGGTCCATGCCTCGTCGAGGACGAGCAGGCCCGGCTCGGCGAGCAGCGCCTGGGCGACGGCCACCTTCTGGCTGGTGCCCTTGGAGAGTTCGCCGAGCGGGGTGTCGCCGTACGCGGCGGCGCCGAAGCGGTCCAGCCACTCCCCCGCCCGTGCCCGGGCCACCGCGCCGCCGAGGCCCTGGATGCGGCCGAGGTGGATCAGATAGCCGGCCGCGGTGAGCGGCAGGGCGGCGGGGAAGCGCTCGGGGACGTACGCGGTACGGGCCGGCCGGCCGGTGACGCGGCCCTCGCTGGGCGCGTCGATGCCCGCGACGAGCCGCAGCAGTGTCGACTTGCCCGTGCCGTTGGTGCCGGTGACCCGGGCCAGGGTGCCGGCGGGCAGGGCGAGGCCCACCTCGCGCAGCACCCAGGGCCCGCGTGCTCCGTAGCGCCGTCCGACGCCTTCGAGCCTCATGCCGTCAGTTGGCGACCTTCTGCGGGACCGCCTCGCTCGGGCGGACGATGACGAAGCCCTGGCCCTCCAGCTTGAGCTGGACCGCCTCGCCCGAGCCGCCGCGGATCATCGAGCCGAAGGACTGCGAGCGGTGCAGCGAGGTGTGCAGCTGCTCGCTCCAGCCGACGACGGCGTCGGTGTCCACGAACACCGGGGCGTCGGGGGTGACGGGGATGACGATCGGGTTGCCCTCGCACATCAGGGCGATCTTGCCGTAGCCGGTGAAGACGCTGTTGAACAGGCCGCCTCCGGTCATCCCGGCGCCCTTCACCGTCCGGATCTCGTAGTGCAGCGAGGCGTCGAAGCACAGCACGTTGCGGCCGTTGACGGTCAGGGCGTCGCCCTGCTCGACCTCCACGATGAAACAGTTCTGCGCCTCGTGCGCGAACCACGCCTCGCCCTGGCCGCGCACGGCCATCAGCGCCAGGCCCTCCCCGGTGACCGCCCGCTTGAGCAGGCCGCCCAGGCCCTGGCTCTTGTGCTCGAACTGGAGGTTCCCCCGGAAGGCGATCATCGAGCCCTGTCGGGCGTGCATCTCCCCGTTGACGGCGTACTTGACCGACTTGGCGTTCTGGAGGGTCATCCCCGGAAACGTCGCCGCCTCGGCGAGGTGCTCACTGGCGAAAAGATCACTCTTCATGGCGGCATCCTGTCCCGGAACCTCTCATTCCTACAAGAAACGTGTGTTCGGAGCCGGCGAGCGCGGTGGCAGACTTGCCGGGTGAGCAGCCACGACACCGTCCTGCCCGGCAACGCCCGGGACGACAAGCCGCAGTTCGTCCTCCCCCTCGTCGTACGCATCGAGCGCGACGCGCCCCCGGCCCGCACCGACGCCCTGGAGACGGCCGCCCGCGCGGTCCTCACGATCCTGGCCGACGAGCGCTCGCTCGGCGACGGCGAGTGGGCGCAGGCCATGACGGACTGGCAGGACGCCCGCATCCGCAAGGTGGTACGCCGGGCCCGCCGCGCCGAGTGGCACCGCGCCGAGGCGCTGCCGGGCATCACGCTCGCGAGTCCGCACGGCGCCGAGGTCCGGGTCTTCCCGCCCGTCCCGCTCGACGGCTGGCCCAAGGACCTCGCCCGCCTCCAGGTGTCCGGCACCGACCTGGACGACCCGGCCGCGCCCGGGCCGGCTCCGGAGGACGGCGCCGTGCTGTGGCTCAACCCGGAGCTCGACATGTCCGCCGGCAAGACGATGGCACAGGCCGGACACGGCGCCCAGCTGCTGTGGTGGGAGCTGTCCGACGCCGACCGCAAGGCCTGGCGCGAGGCCGGTTTCCCGCTCTCGGTCCGCACCGCCGACCCGGAGCGCTGGGCCCGGCTGACGTCCGGCGGGCTGCCGGTGGTGCGGGACGCCGGGTTCACGGAGATCGCGCCCGGCTCGTGCACCGTGGTGTCGGAGTTCCCGGCCCTCGGTCTGCGCGCGCGCTGAACGTCGGTCTCCGCGCGCGCTGAGCGTCGCTCTCCGCGTGCGCTGAGCGTCGGGCTATGCGCGCCGAGTCTTCGACCGGTCCCCCGCCGATCCCAACCTCAAATCAACCTCTGAACGTCCCCCCTGGCGGATTCGAACCGTCGCTTCCGGGCCATCAGCTCAGGGACCGAAGGAGGGGGACATGGGGGACCTGAAGAATCGTGGCGCGCTCGGGGTCGGCATCGGCTGGCGTCCGGAGATAGCGGACGCGGTGGAGACGCTGGCCGGGGTCGACTGGGTGGAGGTCGTCGCCGAGAACCTGTGCGCCGATCATCTGCCGGACTCGCTGGCGCGGCTGCGGGCGCGCGGGGTGACCGTCGTGCCGCACGGGGTGTCGCTGGGGCTCGGCGGCGCCGACCGGCCCGACGCGGGACGGCTCGCCTCGCTCGCGCGGAAGGCGGAGGCGCTCGGGGCGCCGCTGGTGACGGAGCACGTCGCGTTCGTCAGGGCCGGGGGGCCGCTGACCGCGACGCCACTGCTTGAGGCCGGGCACCTGCTGCCCGTGCCGCGCACCCGTGACGCGCTCGACGTCCTCTGCGAGAACGTGCGGATCGCCCAGGACGCGCTGCCGGTGCCGCTGGCCCTGGAGAACATCGCGGCGCTGATCTCCTGGCCGGGCGAGGAGCTGACCGAGGGCCAGTTCCTGACGGAACTGGTGGAGCGCACGGGGGTGCGGCTCCTCATCGACGTCGCGAACCTGCACACCAACCACGTCAACCGCGGCGAGGACCCGGCCGAGGCGCTGGCCTCGCTGCCGGTCGAGGCGATCGCGTACGTGCACGTGGCGGGCGGTCTGGAACGGGACGGCGTCTGGCACGACACCCACGCCCACCCGGTGCCGCGGCCCGTCCTCGACATCCTCGCCGACCTGGCCTCGCGGATCTCCCCGCCGGGCGTGCTGCTCGAACGCGACGACCACTTCCCGCAGCCGCGGGAACTCGCCGCCGAGCTGACGGCGATCCGTACGACGGTGGAGACGGCGAAGCTGACGAAGCCGGCCAAGACGGCCAAGTCTGAAGAGACGGCGGGAATGGTGAAGACGGCGCAGGCCCGTGGGACAGCGGGTGCGACGGAGGCCCGTGCGGGTACGGTGACGGCCGCCCCGTCCCGGCCGCTCCTGATCGGCGCGGGCGCGCGGACCTCGGGCGGCCCGATGCCGGCCGTCGCGCCGGAGGTCCCGCCCCTCCCCCGGACTCGTACGGCAACCAGCGCCCCGGAGGTCTCACCCGTCACCCCGGCCCGTAACCCTTCCGGCATCACCGCCTCCGACCGTGCCCGGCAGCGTGTCGGGCTCGCGCAGGCCGCGCTGCTCTCCGCGCTCGTCGCCGGGACGCCCGCGCCCGAGGGGTTCGACGTGCGGCGGCTCGGGGTGCAGAGCCGGGCGCTCGCGGCCAAGCGGGCGGACGTGGTGGCGAAGGTGGCGCCCGAGCTGCCCGAGATCCTGGGCGCGGGCTACCGGCCGGCGTTCCTCGCGTACGCGCGGACGCGGCCCATGACGGACGGCTACCGGCACGACGCCCTCGACTTCGTCGAGGCGCTGCTCGTCGCCGGGCGGCCGGAGGATCCGGCGGCGCACCGGCGGCTCACGGCGTGGTGGCGTGACCGGGCGGGCATCCGGCCGCCGGGGCCGGCGGCGCGGTTCGCGCACCGGGTGCGGACGGCGCTCGGGCGGGGCGGGGCGGAGGTGGCGGGGCCGTGAACACGCTCGCGATCGTCTACGACCTGTTCGGCGCGGCCGCCGTCGCGCTGCTGCTCGTCAAGGTGCGCCGGGCCCGGCGCGGGTCCGGCGGGGCGGTGCACGACCGGTACGAGGCCGCGTTCCTCAACGGCGGCCCGGCGCGGGTCGTCGACTCGGCGCTCGCCTCGCTGCACGGGGACGGGCGGCTCAATGTGAGCGACCCGGGGATCGTGTGGCTGACCCGGTCGGACGCCCGGGCGCACGACGAGGTGGAGCGCGCGCTGCTGGGGACGCACGTCGCCGGGCAGGGCGCGCTCGCGCCGCTGCGGCTCGACGTGATGCGGCACCCGGCGGTGCAGGAGATCGGCGACGGGCTCGCGGCCCGGGGCCTGATCACCGCGCCCCGGGTCCGCCGGTCCCTGCTGGTCTGGAGTTGGGCGCTGGGCGGGGCGGTGCTCCTGTCGGTGCCGTTCGTCCTGCTCGTGACCGTGGCCGCGCTGGTCGGTACGGACGACTCCGTACCGTTCGTGGTGAAGGTGCTGCCCACGTTGGTCGGCGTGCCCGCCATGGCGGTGGTGTGCCTGGTGGCGGCCGGGAGCCGGCTCACGCCGGCGGGCCGGGCCGCGGTCCTCGCGTACGGGCGGGAGCTCGCGCACATCACCGCCGACCCCGGGCTGCTCGTCGCGCTCCACGGGCTCGGCGCGCTGCCCGATCCGGTACTGCGGGCGCATCTGATCACGGCGGCCCGGACCCGGGTGGTGCGGCCGGGGCCGACGGCACAGGCGGGCCGCTCGTCCTTCCGCCACTCGTCCTCCCGCCTTTCGTCCTCCTCCGACGACGCCTTCCTGCCGGTGATGTGGTGCGCGGCGGCGGCCGGGGGCGACGGGGGCGGGTGCGGCGGCGGGAGCGGCAGCTCGTGCGGGAGCAGCGGGAGTTCGTGCTCCGGCGGGAGCTCCTGTTCGTCCTCGTCGAGTTCCTGTTCCTCCTCGCCGAGTTCGTGCTCGTCCTCGTCCAGCTCCTGTTCCTCCAGCAGCAGTTCTTGTTCGTCCTCGTCGGGCTGAGCCGCGCATTCCGGTGGCGGGCCCGGCGCCCGTCCCGTACAACCGGGGCATGGTCTGGGTCCCCCTCCTTCTCGTCGCCTTCGTGGTGTCCGGTCTCGCGTGCGCGCGGGTGTGCCGGGACGCCGTCGCCGTCGACACGGCCGAGCGGCGGCGTGCGCGGGGCGGCGGGCTCACCGTGCCCGAGGCGGCGTATCTGGCGGGCGGGCCGCTGCGGGTGGTCGACCTCACGCTGGTCGGGCTGCACCGCTCGCGGCTCGTGCTGCTCGCGCACACCGGCTGGGCGACCGCCGTGGACCCGGCGGCCGGGCGGGACGAGCTGGAGCGGGCCGTGCTCGGGGCGATCGGGCCGGCGGGGCAGTCGCCGATCCCGGCGGTGCGTCCGCTGGCGGCGGACACGGCGTGCGTACGGGCGCTCGGCGACGGTCTGGTGGCGCGCGGGCTCGCGCTGCCCGAGCCGGCGCGGCGCACGTCGGCGGCCGGGGTGCGGGCGCTGCGGGGCGCGCTGCTGCTGACGGCGGCCCTGGGAGCCGCGGCCGTGCTGCTCGTGCCGGCGGCGGATCGGACCGCGGTGGTCGCCTGGTTCACGCTGCCGCTGGTCGCGACCGGGCTGTGTCTGCTCATCGCCCGCTCCGACGGCCCCGGTTACGGCTTCTGGGCCTCGCCCGCCGGCCGCCGGCTGCTCGCCGAGCTCGCGCCCGACGATCCGCTGACGGCGCTCGCCCGGCGCGGCACTGAGGTGCTCGAACCCGAGCTGCGTGCCGCCTTTCGGGTACATGACAGCGAACACCTGACGTAGATCCTGTACAAGGTCCACCGCGCTGCCCACGATGCGCTGGTGAAGTCCGTCGCGCTGCTGCTGACCGCCCTCCTCGCGCCCACCGCCGTCGTCCCCACCGCCCATCCCCTCCCCCGCGCCTCCGCCGCCGACGCCCCGCCCGCCGCGAGGAGCGGCGTCGCGGTCGCCGCGCGGGCCGCCGCGGCGCAGGGGATCCGGTTCGGGCCGTGCCCGGCGGTGGAGAAGCTGCCGGCGCCGGTGGAGTGCGGCACCGTCCGCGTCCCGCTCGACTACGCCGCCCCGCGGGGCACCCTGATCCCGCTCACCGTGAGCCGGGTGAAGGCGTCGGGACCGGCGTCCGGGCGGCAGGGCGCGCTGGTCTACAACCCGGGCGGGCCGGGCGCCTCGTCCACGTACTTCCCGCTCGCGGCCCGGCTGCCCGCCTGGCAGCGGATCTCCGCCGCGTACGACCTGGTCGGCTACGCGCCGCGCGGCGTCGGCCGGTCCGCGCCCGTGTCCTGCCAGGACCCGGCCGACCGCACCCAGGGGCCGACGCTCGCGCCGACCGTGCCCTCGGAGGTCTTCAAGCAGGAGCGGATCGCCCGCGCCCGTACGTACGCCCAGGGCTGCGCCCGCCGCACGGGCGCGGCCCTGCGCCACTACACCTCGCTCGACAACGCCCGCGACCTGGAGGTGCTGCGGGCGGCGCTCGGCCAGCGGCGGCTGACGTTCATGGGCGCGTCCTACGGCACGTACTTCGGCGCCCTCTACGCGACCCTGTTCCCGCACCGGGTGCGCCGGATGGTCTTCGACGCGCCAGTGAACCCGGCGCCGGAGCAGGTCTGGTACGTCAACAACCTCGACCAGTCGGCGGCCTTCGAGCGGCGCTGGGCGGACTTCCGCACCTGGGCGGCGAAGCACGACCGGGTGTACGGGCTCGGCACGACGGCCGCCGAGGTGGCGGAGAACTACGAGCGGGTGCGCGCGGAGCTGGCCGCCGCGCCGGCGGGCGGCCGGGTCGGGCCGGGGCAGCTGCACGGGGCGATGCTCCAGGCGCTGTACGACGACCGGTTCTGGGCGGCGCGGGCGGGCGCGCTCGGGGCGTATCTGAAGGGCGACGTGAGGCCGCTGGTCGCGCAGGCGGCCCCGGTGAGGGCGGCGCAGACCGCCGGCACGAAGAACGACCCGAAGGACGCATCGAAGAACGGCACGAAGAACGGGCCGAAGGACGACCCGGGGAACGCCGCCGCCGTCTACACCGCCGTGGAGTGCAACGACGCGCCCTGGCCGCGGGACTTCGCCGTGTGGGACCGGGACAACACCCGGCTCGCGCGGCTCGCCCCGTTCGAGACCTGGGACAACGTGTGGGCGAACCTGCCCTGCGCGTACTGGCAGGCGCCGCACCAGAAGCCGCTGGACGTGCGCACCGGGCCGGGAGTGCTGCCGCCGGTGCTGATCCTGGCGGCCGAGCGGGACGCGGCCGCGCCGTACGCGGGGGCCCTGGAGCTGCAGCGCAGGCTGGGAGGCGCGGCGCTGGTGACCGAGCGGGGCGCGGGGACGCACGGGATCGGGGGCGGCCCGAACGCCTGCGTGAACGGCTATCTGGAGCGCTATCTGCTCACCGGCGCCGTGCCGGCCGGCACCACCGGTGCCGCGGGGAATCAGGGAGAGAAGACGCCGGTGCGGCGCGCGTCATGCGCGCCGCACCCGGAGCCGGACCCGGTGTCGCTGGAGCGGCTGGCGGATTTCCGCGAGCCGTCTGATCTTCCGGGTCAAGGGGTCGCCGCCCGGCTGGGCGCCGGGCGGTGACCGGGTCGGGAGTGCCGGGGGGCCGTCAGGCCAGTCCGGCCACCAGGTCGGCGACGCTCTTGCGGCGGCCGGTGTAGAACGGCACCTCCTCGCGGACGTGCATCCGCGCCTCGGAGGCCCGCAGGTGACGCATGAGGTCGACGATGCGGTGCAGCTCGTCGGCCTCGAAGGCGAGGAGCCACTCGTAGTCGCCGAGCGAGAAGGAGGCGACCGTGTTGGCGCGCACGTCCGGGTAGCCGCGGGCCATCTTGCCGTGGTCGGCGAGCATCCGGCGGCGGTCCTCGTCCGGCAGCAGGTACCAGTCGTAGGAGCGGACGAACGGGTAGACCGAGACGTAGTCGCGCGGGTTCTCGTCGGCCAGGAAGGCCGGGATGTGCGACTTGTTGAACTCGGCCGGGCGGTGCAGCGCCATGTTCGACCAGACCGGCTCCAGGGCGCGGCCCAGCCTCGTGCGGCGGAAGAGGTTGTACGCCTCCTGGAGCTCGTCGCTCGTCTCGGCGTGCCACCAGATCATCATGTCGGCGTCGGCGCGCAGACCGGAGAGGTCGTACGTGCCGCGGATCGTGATGTCCTTGGCGGCGAGCTGGTCGAAGAGCTCCTGGACCTCGTCGGCGTAGCCGGCCCGGTCCTCGGGCAGAACGTCGCGCAGCTTGAAGACAGACCACAGGGTGTAGCGGATGACCTCGTTGAGGTCCTTCGCCTTCTTACCGGCGTTCGGGATCTTTTCGGGCGCACTCATACGCCTATTCTCGCCCGTCACGAAGAGTGCCCTGCACCAGGGTGGGCGGTTTTCGACGTGGCGATGATCTCGTCGGCGGCGCGGCCGCCCGAGGCGATGCACGCCGGGATGCCGACGCCCTCGTACGCCGCGCCCGCGAGGGCGATCCCGGGCAGGCCGGCGACGGCCGCGCGGGCGCGCTCCATGCGGGCCAGGTGGCCGACCGGGTACTGGGGCAGGCCGCCGATCCAGCGGGTCACGGTGGTGGCGACGGGCCGGGCGGCGAGGCCGGTGGCGGCGGCCAGGTCCTTGAGGGAGACGTCGACCAGGTCGGTGTCCTCGCGGTGCACCTGCTCCTCCTCGCCGTGGCGGCCGACGGAGGTGCGCAGCACGAAGAGGTCGGGGGCGGCGTCGGTCACCCAGCGCCACTTCTGGCTGGAGAAGGTGGACGCCTTGATGGTGTGGCCGTCGACGGGCGGGACGAGGAAGCCGGAGCCGGGGAGGCCAGGGCCGCCGAGGACGTCGGCCCGGCGGAAGGCGAGGGTGACGAGGGCCATGGAGGCGTACTCGACGGCGGCCAGCTCGGTCGCGGCGGCCGGCGCGTGGGCGGCGAGGAGCGCTGCGGCGGGCCCGGCGGGGGTGGCGAGGACGACGCCGTCGGCGGCGTGGGCACCCTCCGGGGTGATCACCTGCCAGCCGTCCGGGCCGGTGCGGCGCAGCGCGGTGACCGGGGTACGGGTCAGGATCGTGCCGCCCGCGGCGCGGACGGCGTCGGCGACCGCGGCGGGCAGCGTGCCGACGCCGCCGCGGATGCCGGCGAACACGGCCCCGCCGAGCCCGGTGCCGCCGAGACCGGTACCGGCGCCCGCCGCGTCGGCCGGGGCGGCGGCGCCGGCCTGCTGGACGGCGCGGACGGCCTCGGTGAGCGTGGGGTGGCGGCGCGCGGCGGCGAAGAGCGCGGGCACGGCGGCCTTCATCGAGATGCGGTACGCGTCGCCCGCGTAGACCCCGCCGAGGAGGGGCTCCACGAGCCGGTCGACGACCTCGTGGCCCATGCGCTCGGCGACGTACGCGCCGATGGCGATGTCCTCGCCGATCTCGGTCGGCGGAAGGCCGAGGTCGCGGCCGATCCGCGCCACGGCCCCGGCGGACAGCAGGCCCTCGACGGCGCGGCCGTCGCCGGGGACGCCCATGACGTGGCCCTTGGGCATGGGGACGAGCTCGCCGCGCGACCACACGGACGCGGTGGTGGTGGCGGGGGCCTGGAGGCGGTCGGCGAGGCCGACCCGTTCGGCGAGCGCGACGGCCTCGGGGCGGCGGGCGAGCAGCGACTCGGCCCCGAGGTCGACGGGGGCCCCGGCGATCTCCCCGGCGAGCAGCTTGCCGCCGAGCCGGTCGCCGCCCTCCAGGAGGGTGACCCGCGCACCGGCCGTGACCAGGCGGTGGGCGGCGGCGAGACCCGCGATGCCGCCGCCGATGACGACGACGTGCGGGCCGGACGTGGGCGCGTTCGCGTTCATGGGACCACTCTCTCAAATCGCCCCGGCGCGCCCGATCCGAGGCCGGACCGTGACCGCTTCGCGATCGCGGGACGGCAACCCGCCGGCGGGCCGGGTCGTCCAACCGGCACCACGACACGATCACCTTGGGGGCGGTACGGATGCGAGGAACCCGGATGCGCGCAAGACGCGCGGTCATGGCGGCGGCCGCGCTGCTCACGGCGTCGCTGGTCCTGACGGGCTGCGGCGCGGGCGAGGGCGCGGGCGACAGCAAGGAGGGCAGGAGCGCGGCGGAGCCGGCGTACGGCGGGAGGGAGGCGGCGGACGGGGCGTCCGGCCCCTCGAACGGCTCGAAGGCGCAGGCGTCGCCGGGCGCCCGTACCCCTGCTGCCGCCCCGCACGTCATCCGCACCGCCGAGCTGTCGGTCGAGGTCAGGGACGCGGCGAAGGCGGCGGCCGCGGCCCGGCGGGTGGCCACGGACGCGGGCGGGCGCGTGGAGAGCGAGTCCACCGAGCGGATCGACGACACGCATCTCGCCTCCCGGATCGTCCTGCGCGTCCCGCAGGAGCGCTACGACTCCGTCCTCGCCGAACTCGCGGGCGCGGGCCGGCTGCTGTCGCGCAAGGCGGACGCTAAGGACGTCACCGACCAGGTCGTGGACGTCGACAGCCGTGTCGCGACCCAGCGGGCGAGCGTGGCGCGGGTGCGGGCGCTGATGGACCGGGCGACGAAGCTGGGCGACGTGGTCACCCTGGAGGGCGAGCTGAGCCGCCGTCAGGCCGACCTGGAGGCGCTGCTCGCCCAGCAGGCGTCGCTGAAGGACCGGACGACGCTCGCGACGATCACCCTCGGACTGACCGAGCCGGAGTCCGCGCCGGCCGACGACGGCAGCGGCCGCCCGGGCTTCCTCGACGCGCTGGCCGGCGGCTGGCACGCCCTGCTCTCCGCAGCCGCCTGGCTGCTCGTCGTCCTCGCCGCGCTCGCGCCCTGGCTGGCGGCGGCGGCACTCGCGTACGCGCTGTGGCGCCGGCTGGTCCGGCCGCGGCTGCGGCGGCGCACGCGACGGGTGCCGGAGCCGCGCCCGTCGGCGCCCCGCGACGGGCGGGCGCCGGTCAACGCGGCGGGCGTCCCGGCGCAGCCCGTGGCGCCCGGGGCCGGGCCCGTGGGCGAGCCCCCGGCCGAGGCGCAGGACTGAAAACGCACCCCGCGGCACCGGGCCCCGGAGAATGGCTTCCATGAGCGAACGACTGGTCGTGATCGGTGGTGACGCGGCGGGCATGTCCGCCGCGTCGCAGGCGCGCAGGCTCAAGGGGCCCGGGGAGCTGGAGATCGTCGCCTTCGAGCGGGGGCACTTCAGTTCGTACTCGGCCTGCGGGATCCCGTACTGGGTCGGCGGCGACGTCGCCGCCCGGGACGAGCTGATCGCCCGCGGCCCCGAGGAGCACCGGGCCCGGGAGATCGATCTGCGGATGCGGACCGAGGTGACCGAGCTCGACGTGCCCGGGCAGCGGGTGCGGACCCGGGACCTGGAGTCGGGCGCGGAGGCCTGGACCGGGTTCGACAAGCTGGTGATCGCGACGGGCGCGCGCCCGTCGCGGCCGCCGCTGCCGGGGATCGACGCCGCGGGCGTGCACGGGGTGCAGACCCTGGACGACGGCCAGGCGCTGCTCGACTCGCTGTCCCGGGCGCGGGGGCGGCGGGCCGTGGTGGTGGGCGCCGGGTACATCGGCGTGGAGATGGCGGAGGCGCTGCTCGGCCGCGGCTTCGAGGTGACGGTGCTCAACCGGAGCGAGCAGCCGATGGCGACGCTCGATCCGGACATGGGCCGGCTGGTGCACGAGGCGATGGACGGGCTCGGCATCACGACGGTCGGCTCGTCGCCGGTGACGAAGATCCTCACCGGCGCGGACGGCGGAGTGCGGGCGGTGGCCACGGAGGCGGGCGAGTTTCCGGCGGACGTGGTGGTGCTCGGCATGGGCGTGGTGCCGGAGACCTCCCTCGCACGGGCGGCGGGGCTGCCGCTCGGCACGTACGGGGGCCTGCTGACCGACCTGTCGATGCGGGTGCGCGGCCAGGAGAACATCTGGGCCGGCGGGGACTGCGTGGAGGTCCTCGACCTGGTGTCGGGGCGGGAGCGGCACGTGCCGCTCGGGACGCACGCGAACAAGCACGGCCAGGTGATCGGCTCCAACGTGGGCGGCGACTACGCGACGTTCCCGGGCGTGGTGGGGACGGCGGTGTCGAAGGTGTGCGATCTGGAGATCGCGCGGACCGGGCTGCGGGAGAAGGACGCCCGGGAGGTGGGCCTGCGGTACGTGACGGCGCGGATCGAGTCGACGAGCCGGGCGGGCTACTACCCGGGGGCGGCGCCGATGACGGTGAAGATGCTGGCGGAGCGGCGGACCGGGCGGCTGCTCGGCGTGCAGATCGTGGGCCGTGAGGGCGCGGGCAAGCGGGTGGACATCGCGGCGGTGGCGCTGACGGCGGGGATGACGGTGCAGCAGATGGTCGCCCTGGACCTGGGCTACGCGCCGCCGTTCTCGCCGGTGTGGGATCCGGTGCTGGTGGCGGCGCGCAAGGCGGTGGCGGCCGTCCGGGCGGCGGGCTGACCCGGGCGGCACAGCGACCCGTGGTGACGGATTGCGGGACCGCCGTCACCATGGGTCACTGAGCGCATGATCGGACACACCGTGCGCGCGCTCTGCGCCGCCTCGCTCGCCCTCGCCCCGCTCGCCCTGGCCACGACCCCGGCGTACGCCGTGGCCTCGTGCACGGTCAACGGCAGACCCGTCTCCGGCCCGACCGTGGAGGGCACGGCCGGCCCGGACTTCATCGTCTGCTCCCGCCTCGAGGCCGGTGACCTCGTCCACGGCCTCGGCGGCAGCGACTCCATCACCCTCACCGGCCTGATGAACGGTTTCGTGATCGCCGGCGACGGCAGCGACACCATCACCGTGCGGTCGGGCGTCACGGTGAACGGGATCCTCGACGGCGGCGACGGCTCCGACTTCATCAGGGCCCCCGGGACACTGAACGGCCTCGTCTCCGGCGGCGCCGGCAACGACTACCTGGAAGTGGGCACGAACAACAACGTCGTGGACGGCGGCACCGGCGTCGACTTCTGCCGGGTCGCCAAGGGCAACCCGCCGATCAACTGCGAGGGCTGATCCCGGCCGCCCGGGCGCGCCCGGGCGGCCCGTGGGTCAGCGGGCCGTCCGCGTGTGCACGTAGTCGACGAGGCGGGTCAGCGCGTCCGGGTCGGTCGTCGGCAGCACCCCGTGACCGAGGTTGAAGACATGGCCCTCCAGGCCCTTCGCGGCGGCCAGGACCTCGTCCGTCTTGGCCTCCACGGCCTCCCGCGAGGAGAAGAGGACGGCCGGGTCGAGGTTGCCCTGGAGCGCCTTGCCCGGGCCGACGCGGCGGGCGGCCTCGTCGAGCGGGACGCGCCAGTCGACGCCGACCACGTCCGCGCCCGCCTCGCCCATGAGGCCGAGCAGCTCGCCCGTGCCGACGCCGAAGTGGATGCGCGGCACGCCGTACGAGGCGACCGCGTCGAAGACCTTGACGGAGGCCGGCATCACGGAGCGGCGGTAGTCGGCCGGGGCCAGGGCGCCGACCCAGGAGTCGAAGAGCTGGACGGCGGAGGCGCCGGCCTCGATCTGCACCTTGAGGAAGGCCGAGGTGATCTCGGCGAGGCGGTCGAGCAGGTCGGCCCACAGCTGCGGGTCGCCGTACATGAGCGCCTTGGTGTGCTCGTGGTTGCGGGACGGGCCGCCCTCGACGAGGTAGCTCGCGAGGGTGAAGGGGGCGCCGGCGAAACCGATGAGCGGGGTGGACCCCAGTTCGGAGGTGAGCATCCCGATCGCCTCGGTGACGTAGTGGACGTCCTCGGGGGTCAGGTCGCGCAGCCGGGCCAGGTCGGCGCGGGTGCGGATGGGCTCGGCGACGACCGGGCCGACGCCGGGCTTGATGTCGAGGTCGATGCCGATGGCCTTGAGCGGGACGACGATGTCGCTGAAGTAGATGGCGGCGTCGACCTTGTGCCGGCGGACCGGCTGCAGCGTGATCTCGGTGACCAGCTCGGGCCGCATGCACGACTCGAGCATGGGGATGCCCTCGCGGACCTTGAGGTACTCGGGCAGGGACCGCCCGGCCTGCCGCATGAACCAGACGGGCGTGTGCGGCACGGCCTCGCGCCGGCACGCCTTCAGGAACGCGGAGTCGTAGGTCTGCGGCTGGTGCTTCGTCTGCTGCTGGCCCTCAGGGCGGTCGTTGGCGCTCACGCCCAGAATCTTCGCATGTGGCGAGAAGCCGCTCGCCCGGCCCGGGTGTCCCTCCCTGCGCGCGGGCCCCGTTCCGCCTACTCTTCCCCGCATGGCTGCGGCTCAGGGACATTTTTCCGATCATTCCGACGGCAAACGAGGGACGGAGAAGACGGCGGGCGACAGGGTGGACCCCACGGAGACGAACCCGCTGCCGCCCGCGTTCCGGCGGGCGGTCGAGGGGCTGCGCTCGGTCCGGCTGCGGCCGGAGATCGAGGTCGACCCGACCCGGCCGCCGCAGCGGCTCGCCCCGTACGCGTACGCCCTGGAGGCGGCGGTCGTGGCGGGCGAGGAGGACCTGGCGGACGGGCGTCTCGTGCTGCTGCACGACCCGGCCGGGCACGATGCCTGGAAGGGCACCTTCCGTCTGGTCACGCTGGTACGCGCGGAGCTGGAGCCGGAGATGGCGGCGGACCCGCTGCTGCCGGAGGTCTGCTGGTCGTGGCTGACCGGGGCGTTCGAGGCGCGCGGGCTGGCGTACGAGGAGGCGAGCGGGACCGTCACGATGGCGGGCTCCCACTACTTCGGCGGACTCGCGGAGCGGCGGCCGGCGACGCAGATCGAGATCCGGGCGTCGTGGACGCCGCGGGAGGGGCCGGCGGGGGTCCCGGACACCGGGGCGCACCTGGCGGCCTGGTGCGACCTGCTGTGCCAGGTCGCGGGGCTGCCGCCGTCGCCGGCCGATCCGGCCGCGGGGCCGGGGGCCGGGACGACGTCGGGCGCGGGTGTGGTGTCGCTGCCGCAGCGCCGGGGTCCGCAGCAGCCCTAGGAGCCGCCTTGCCGTTCGGAGGGCTCGGCGAGGGTCGATTTCCGGACACTTTCGGGTGGGGCGAGGGACCGGTTCGCATGAGGCTCGTACGATGATCGATCACGCGTCCGAATTGCCCCAATTGTTACTCACCAAATCGTGATCTTTCTCTAAAGGCGGGCGGCCCTGCTGCCGAAGGAGTCAGTGACCCCTTCAAAGCAACGGGTTCGCCCCCGGCTTCTTCCCCGAGCCGGCTCCGTCCCGCACCTTCCCCAGGAGGCCTGGTGTCCGTTCTCCTCGAGCAGCCCGCAAGCCTGGTCGCCTACCGCCCGAACAAGCCGACGGCCATGGTCGTCGTGGCCGACCCACGCGTCCGCTCCACCGTCACCCGCCACCTGTGGGCGCTCGGGGTGCGCGATGTCATCGAGGCGTCGTCCATCGCGGAGGCCCGTCCCCGCGTCGGCAACCCGCGCGACATCTGCGTGGCCGACGTCCACCTCCCCGACGGCAGCGGCCTGACCCTGCTGTCCGAGACCCGCGCCGCGGGCTGGCCCAACGGCCTCGCCCTCTCGGCCGCCGACGACATCGGCGCGGTACGCAACGCCCTGGCCGGAGGCGTCAAGGGTTACGTCGTCACCGGCACCCGTACGAACATCGGCCACCCCACCCGCCCCGGCGCCGCCCCCATCGGCTCCGCGGCCGCCCGCCTCGGCCACCGCCGCCCCCCGGGTGCCCCGAGCCACCCGGGCGGCTACCGCGAGCTCTCCGGCCGCGAGGTCGAGGTGCTCCGCCTCGTCGCGGAGGGCCAGTCCAACAAGGCCATCGGCGTCTCCATGGGCCTGTCGGCACTCACCGTGAAGTCCCACCTCGCCCGCATCGCCCGCAAGCTGGGCACCGGCGACCGGGCCGGCATGGTCGCGGTGGCGCTGCGCACCGGGATCATCCACTGAGCCGCCTGATCCGCCCGCGCCGCGTCCGCGCGGTGTGACGACTGTCGAGCGCCTGTCGACGGAACGTTCCCTCTGTGTCCGGCCACCCGGCCGTTCCGACCGTTCCTTCGATGGGCGCTTGCCATTCACGGATACCCTTGACAGGTGACCGACGCCCAAGACACCGCGAGTGACACCGCACTGCGAACCACCGGGGGCGCCCCCTCGGACGACGACGTCCCTGCGCATGGGCTGCCGATCCCGCTGCTCGAACCCCGCGAGGGGATCCCGCCCGTCGTCGCGACGGAGGACGCGCTCGCCGAGGTGATCGCCGCCTTCGCCGCCGGGCGCGGGCCCGTCGCCGTCGACGCCGAGCGCGCGTCCGGCTACCGCTACGGGCAGCGCGCCTATCTCGTCCAGCTGCGCCGCGAGGGCGCGGGCTCCGCGCTGATCGACCCGGTGGGCTGCCCCGATCTGTCCGGGCTCGGCGAGGCGCTCGACGGGACCGAGTGGATCCTGCACGCCGCCACCCAGGACCTGCCGTGCCTGCGGGACATAGGCATGGTGCCGACGCGGATCTTCGACACCGAACTGGCCGGCCGGCTGGCCGGCTTCCCCCGGGTGGGCCTGGGCGCGATGGTCGAGTCGGTGCTCGGGTACGCCCTGGAGAAGGGCCACTCCGCCGTCGACTGGTCCACCCGGCCGCTGCCCGAGCCCTGGCTGCGGTACGCGGCGCTCGACGTGGAGCTCCTCGTCGACCTGCGCGACGAGCTGGAGAAGGAGCTGGACCGGCAGGGCAAGCTGGAGTGGGCGCTGGAGGAGTTCGACGCCATCGCCTCGGCGCCGCCCGCCCCGCCGCGCAAGGACCCCTGGCGCCGTACGTCCGGGATGCACAAGGTGCGCCGGCGCCGCCAGATGGCCGTGGTCCGGGAGCTGTGGACGGCCCGTGACCGGGTGGCCCAGCGCCGCGACGTCTCCCCCGGCAAGGTGCTGAGCGACGCGGCGATCGTGGAGGCGGCGCTCGCGCTGCCGCCGAACGTGGGCGCGCTGTCGGCGCTGCCCGGCTTCGGGCAGCGGATGGGCCGGCGCCAGCTGGAGCAGTGGCAGGCGGCCGTGGACCGGGCGAAGGCCCTGCCGGACGCCGAGCTGCCGCAGCCGGGCCAGCCCGTGGCGGGGCCGCCCCCGCCGCGCGCCTGGGCCGACAAGGACCCGGCCGCGGCCGCCCGGCTCGCCGCGGCCCGCGCGGCGGTGTCGGCGCTCGCGGACGAGCTGCACCTGCCGCAGGAGAACCTGATCACGCCCGACACGGTGCGCCGGGTCTGCTGGGAGCCGCCGGCCACGGTGAACCCGGACACGGTCGCGGCGGCCCTGGCGGGCTACGGCGCGCGGGCCTGGCAGGTGCGCCTGGTGGCGCCGCTGCTCGTGGGGGCGCTGGCCGCGAACGGCTGAGGCCCGCGGGCTCACCGGCGCGGCACGGGCTCACCGGCTCACGGGGTCCTCATTCCTCCAGGAGGGTGAGGGCCCCGTCCTCGTCCCGGTCGTAGCTGCCGGTCTCCGCGCCCTCGACCTTGCCGTCCTTGAGCCACTGCTTGGACATGGTGTGCAGCAGCTTCGCCTTCTTCTCCCAGACGATCTGGTGGCCCGCGCAGGAGACGCGGAACATCAGCTTCTGGTGGCCGGGAATACCCCGGTAGAGCTCGGGGGTGGAGAAGTACAGCAGGCCGAGGTCCGAGGCGGTGTTGACGATGCTGTCGTTCTCGCCGTACACGATGCACACGGGCACCTGGTGGCCGAGGACGTTGTGGAGCTTCACGGTGGTCTTGTTCCAGCCCCACCAGTACGAGTTCCTGATCCGGTTGAGTCCCTCCGGGGAGCCGGGCGTCGTGCCTCCCCAGGAGGCGCCGACCGGATCGGCGTCCATCATCGCCTTCCAGACGATGTCGACCATCCCGTCCTCGCGCTGGTCCGGACAGCTCAGGTCCTTGCGCCACGCGAGGTCGAGCCCGTTCTTGGTGCCGACGGTCATCGGGTAGCCGAAGGCACCCGCCGGCGTGGACACCGGCAGCGCCACGGGGGCGCCGAAATCGGTCCCGGGCGCGCTCTGGCGGCCCTCGGGCGGGAAGATCGGCGCGACCAGGAACAGGCTGCGCACCTTGCCCGGGTTCTGGATGGTGTAGGGGCCGAGCTGCTGGGCCGCCGCGGACCAGCCGACGAGGTCGATCTCGGAGACGCCGGTGCGGGCGATGATCCAGTCGACGACCCTGCCGACCTCGTCCCAGTCGCTCTGGGAGTGGTTCAGCTGGTGCGGGTAGTCCACCGGGCCGGTGTACGGCGACGCGTTCGGGTTCGGGCTGAGCAGCGCCCGCTGGCTGGGCGCGGGGCTGACGTTGCGGTGGTCGCCCATCGTGGGCCGAGTGGACAGGCCGGAGCCCTGCAGCTCCATCACGAACACGTCGAATTGGGCCTGCGCGAGCTCCTCGGCCCAGCTGTACTTCTTGTTGTTGTACTGGAGGTCGAAGCCGGCCAGGGCGGGCACGCTGCGGCCGTGCAGCATGAGGACGGGTCGGCGCGGGCCGTTCTTGGTGCCGTCGCGTTCCCGGACGAAGAGCTTGACCGGCTCTCCGTAGTTGGCCGGGATGGTGGAGGTGTGGTCCACGTAGTGGTCGGTGACCACGGGGGCGGCGTGGGTGGTGAGGGTCGATGTCATGGTGCTGCTCCGTTTCCGTGTCGGGTGGGCCCGCTCGTCGGGGCGATGTCCAGCGTCGGCACGAGGAGGGCGTCGGCTCCGACGACACGACCGGGACGGACGGCAGTTCGACCCGATCGGACGGGCGTACGGAGGGGGCGCGCGGGCTCGTGCCGGGTGTGACGTTCGCCGCTCCCGGCCCGGGGACTGGGCAGCTTGGTTACTCGTAAGTAGCATGGGGGTAGCAAGCGCGCGCTTAGCCGCGTGCCGGGCGCCGCGCGCCCACGCAGCAGCAGTGCCATCCCGCACCTGGAGGAGAGCCATCGTGCCTCGTACCGTCAGGGACGTCGTCTTCGTCGACGGCGTCCGTACCCCGTTCGGCAAGGCGGGCCCGAAGGGCATCTACCACGAGACCCGCGCCGACGACCTCGTCGTCAAGGCCATCCGGGAGCTGCTGCGCCGCAACCCGGCCCTCGACCCGGCGAAGATCGACGAGGTCGCCATCGCCGCGACCACGCAGATCGGCGACCAGGGCCTGACCCTCGGCCGCACCGCCGGCATCCTGGCCGGTCTGCCGCAGTCCGTGCCCGGCTACTCGATCGACCGCATGTGCGCCGGCGCGCTGACCGCGGTGACGTCGACGGCCGGTTCGATCGCCTTCGGCGCGTACGACGCCGTCATCGCCGGTGGCGTCGAGCACATGGGCCGCCACCCCATGGGCGAGGGCGTGGACCCGAACCCGCGCTTCGTCAGCGAGAAGCTGGTCGACGAGTCCGCCCTCTTCATGGGCATGACCGCCGAGAACCTGCACGACCGCTACCCGACGATCACCAAGCTGCGCGCCGACGAGTACGCCGTGCGTTCGCAGGAGAAGGCCGCCAAGGCGTACGCCGACGGCAAGATCCAGCAGGACCTGGTGCCGATCTCGGTCCGCCGCACCGACCCGGCCGGCGGCGAGACGGGCTGGGGCCTGGTCACCGCCGACGAGCCGATGCGCCCGGGCACCACGCTCGAGTCGCTGGCGAACCTGAAGACGCCGTTCCGCGTCCACGGCAACGTCACCGCGGGCAACGCGGCCGGCCTGAACGACGGCGCCACCGCCTCGATCATCGCCTCCGAGGACTTCGCCCGCGAGAACAACCTCCCGGTGAAGATGCGCCTGGTCTCGTACGCCTTCGCCGGCGTCGAGCCCGAGGTGATGGGCTACGGCCCGATCCCGGCCACCGAGAAGGCGCTGGCCCAGGCCGGCCTGTCCATCTCGGACATCGGTCTCTTCGAGATCAACGAGGCGTTCGCCGTCCAGGTCCTCGCGTTCCTGGAGCACTACGGCATCGCCGACGACGACGCGCGCGTCAACCAGTACGGCGGCGCCATCGCCTACGGCCACCCGCTCGCCTCCTCCGGCGTCCGTCTGATGACGCAGCTGGCCCGCCAGTTCGAGGAGAACCCGCAGGTCCGTTACGGCCTCAACACGATGTGCGTCGGCTTCGGCATGGGCGCGACGGTCATCTGGGAGAACCCCCACTGGGAGGGCAAGTGAGCACCACCGCTGAGCTTCTGAAGGGCGCCGCCGAGCTCTTCCCGGACGAGGTCGTCACCTCGGCCCACGTGCGTCACTTCGAACTCCCCGCGGGTGCGGGCCGGTTCGCGCTGATCACGCTGGACAACGGCTTCGACCACACCAAGCCGACCACGTTCGGCCCGCAGTCGCTGGCCAACCTGAACACGGCCATCGACCAGGTCGAGGCCGAGGCCGCGAACGGTGAGATCGTCGGCGTCGGCATCACCGGCAAGCCGTTCATCTTCGCCGTCGGCGCCGACCTCAAGGGCGTCGAGCTGCTCAAGCAGCACTCCGACGCGCTCGCCATCGGCAAGGGCGGCCACGACGTCTTCAAGCGTCTTTCGGGCCTCGCCGTGCCGACCTTCGCGTACTACAACGGCGCGGCCATGGGCGGCGGCGTCGAGGTCGGTCTGCACTGCACCTACCGCACCGTCTCGAAGGCCCTGCCGGCCTTCTCGCTGCCCGAGGTCTTCCTCGGTCTGGTGCCCGGCTGGGGCGGCTGCACGATCCTGCCGAACCTGATCGGCGCGGAGAAGGCCGTCTCGGTCGTCATCGAGAACAGCCTCAACCAGAACCGTCAGCTCAAGGGCAAGCAGGTCTTCGAGCTCGGCATCGCCGACGCGATCTTCGAGGGCGCCGACTTCCTGGAGCAGTCCCTCGTCTGGACCGCCGGCGTCCTCAACGGCTCGGTCGCCGTCGAGCGCCCGGAGATCGACCGCGGCGAGGGCTGGGACCAGGCCGTCGCCAAGGGCCGCGCGATCGCCGACTCCAAGGTGCACGGCGCCGCCCCGGCCGCCTACCGCGCCCTCGACATCATCGAGGCCGCCAAGGACGGCGACCTGCAGAAGGGCTTCGACGCCGAGGACCAGGCCCTCGCGGACCTGATCATGGGCGGCGAGCTGCGCTCCGGCATCTACGCCTTCAACCTGGTGCAGAAGCGCGGCAAGCGCCCGGCCGGCGCGCCGGACAAGTCGCTGGCCCGCCCGGTCACCAAGGTCGGTGTCGTCGGCGCCGGTCTGATGGCCTCCCAGCTGGCCCTGCTCTTCCTGCGCCGCCTGGAGGTGCCGGTCGTCCTGACCGACATCGACCAGGAGCGCGTCGACAAGGGCGTGGGCTACGTCCACGGCGAGATCGAGAAGCTGCTCGGCAAGGGCCGGATCAACCAGGACAAGGCCAACCGCCTCAAGGGCCTGGTCTCCGGTGTCCTGGACAAGGCCGAGGGCTTCGCGGACGCGGACTTCATCATCGAGGCCGTGTTCGAGGAGATGTCGGTCAAGCAGACGGTGTTCGCCGAGGTCGAGGCCGTCGCCCCGGCGCACGCGATCCTCGCCACGAACACCTCCTCGCTGTCCGTCAGCGAGATGGCGTCGAAGCTGAAGCACCCCGAGCGCGTGGTCGGCTTCCACTTCTTCAACCCGGTCGCGATCCTCCCGCTCCTGGAGATCGTGCGCGGCGAGCAGACGGACGACGCCTCGCTCGCCACCGCCTTCGGCGTGGCGAAGAAGCTGAAGAAGACCGCGGTCCTGACGAAGGACGCCCCGGCGTTCGTCGTGAACCGCATCCTGACCCGCTTCATGGGCGAGATCCAGAACGTCATCGACGAGGGCACCCCGGTCGCCGTCGCCGAGAAGGGCGTCGAGCCGCTCGGCCTGCCGATGTCCCCGCTGGTGCTGCTCGAGCTCGTCGGCCCGGCGATCGGTCTGCACGTCTCCGAGACCCTGAACCGCGCCTTCCCGGAGCGCTTCAAGGTCTCCCCCAACCTGAAGGCCGTCGTCGAGGCCGGCAAGCGCGGCTTCTACGTCTACAACGCGGAGAACGGCTTCAAGCCGGAGCTCGACCCCGAGGTCGCCGCGCTCCTCAAGCAGGGCGACGTCGTCCTGACGGAGGAGCAGGTCCGCGACCGCGTCCTGGACGCGGTGGCCCAGGAGATCGGCCTGATGCTGGAGGAGGGTGTCGTCGCCGAGGCGCAGGACATCGACCTCTGCCTCATCACCGGCGCGGGCTGGCCCTTCCACCTGGGCGGCATCACGCCGTACCTGGACCGCGAGGGCGTCTCCGAGCGCGTCAACGGCAAGCGTTTCCTGGCGCAGGGCGTGGCGAGCGTCCCGGCGTAACGGAGCGGTGTTCTCCAGGCGGATGCCCGTCCCTCGGTGAGGGGCGGGCATCCGTCCGTTCCGCCGAGGACACGACGCACCAGGACACGACGCGCCATCCCCGCTTCACCCGGCGTTCGCCCCTCCGTTCGAGAAGCGATCACCGGGTGGCAGAATGGCGCGTCTTGTCCTCGGCAGAACGGCTTTCGCACCATGTCGAACCACGGTCCCGGCCCCGGCCGCCGCACGCTCCTGGTGGCGGGCACCGCCGCCCTGGCCGTGGGCGGCCTCGCGGGGATCGCGCTGTGGGGGGACGACGGGACCGGCAAAAGCAGGGACGGGAAGGCCCCGGCGGGCCCCGCGATAGCGGGCGCGTTCGACATCGCCCGGTCGACCCGGCTGTGGCAGCCGACCCCGCTGGGCAACGTCACCGGCCCGCAGTCGCTGGCCTTCGACGACGTCAACCGGCATGTGTACGTGGTCCAGCTGGCCCAGGGCGGGCTGCGGCTGGACGGCGAGGACGGCCCGGTGGGCGCGGCGGGGCGGAAGCGGGCCGGCGACCTGTGCGTCACCCGATTCTCCCGCTCCGGGGAGCAGCTGGGCCGGATGTACCTGCGGGGTTTCGGGCACGGCATCTCGATGGGCGTGGAGCCCCGGAGCGACGCGGTGTGGCTGTGGATGGAGTCCGAGGCGCATCCGAGGAACGGCTTCGGCCGGGCGGTCGCCCGGATCCGCTTCGAGGACGGCGCGGTGCTCGACAGCCACGACCGCGCGGTGCGGCACCACCGGATCGCGCCCCGGGGCAGCACCCGGGTCCATCCGGCCGTGGACATGACGACCGAACGGCTTCTGGTCAGCTATGTGGGCACCGACGGAAAGCACGGCTATTCCGTGCATTCGCTGAAGAAGGTCGTCGCCGGTGACGGCACGCCGCTCCACCGAATCGACAGCGCCGCTTTCCTGGAGAGCGAGACCTTCCAGGGGTGCGCGCTGCACGGCGATTTCATCTACCAGCTCACCGGAAATCCGTACAGCACATCGGACGGCCGGAATCCCCGGGATTCCGGGGGAAACACCTTCGTTTCCGCGATCGATATCCGTACGGGCCAGGCCGCGGGCCATCAGCACGTTTCGGTCGCTCCTTCGCTGCGTTTCCGGGAGCCGGAGGGAATTGCCGTGCGCATGGCCCCCGACCCCCTTCTCTGCATGGGCTTCTCGGTGAAGACGACGGGCCGCAGGAACATCGCCCTCTTCGGGTTCGAGCCGGCCACCGGCCGTCGCCACACGTGACCGTGCGAGCACTTTGAGTCAGCGGTTGTACCCCTGAAGGACACGCTTGCGTCATGCTCCGATAACTATTCGGTGAACGACTACACCGACTTCACCTGACGGCCATCCCGCGTACGTTCCCCGGCCACCGCTGCCTATACTTTGCGAACGCTTTTATGGCGTCTTCACAACCCGAGGTCACGCCCCCACCGTGGCGCGGTTCCGACGCGAGGTGACACGCGTCACGGCAACGGCAGGAGGGGCCGCACGGCCATGAACAAGCAGCGACGTCAAGCTCTGCTCGGTGTCCTCATATCGAGCGCACTGGTGCTGGGCTTCCTCGGCATGATGGCCGCGGTGGTGATTCCCTCCCTCAAGGTCTTCGCCGCCTCCGCCGCCGTCAGCTACCTCGCCGACCTGCTGCTGCACAGCGCCCAGTCCACCACCCTGGACCGGCTGCGCGACTCCCGCTTCGGCCTGACGATCCGCTTCATCATCCGCCAGTTCCTGCTGCTCGCCCTGTGCGGCGCCATCGCGGACATCGACTCCTTCGTCGTCCAGATGACCTCGGTCGGGCTGCTCCTGCTCTTCGTGCTCCAGCTCGCCTACGGCGCGGTGCTCAAGCACGTCCGCAAGAAGCGCGCGGAACTGCCGTACACCACCCGCGGCCTCGACATGGAGGTCCTGGGCATCCGGCGCATGCCGCACCCGTTCCTGATGAACAAGCACGTCCGCAAGACGCTGCACCTGGACATCCCGCTCTTCGCCGGCGCGCTCGGCACCATGGCCACCGACAACTGGCGGTACGTCACCTACGGCGGCATCCTCTCCGTCTCCGTCGCCTATCTGGCCCTGCTCGTGCTGCTGCCCGGCGCCCGCAACGCGCTGCTCCTGCCCGACACCGACGAGGCCATCGACCTCCTCAACGAGGAACTGGCCCGGTACCGTCCCCAGGTCGCCCTGTACTTCACGTTCGCGGCGATCTCCAAGGACTTCATGTACCAGGTGAACATGTGGCTGGAGTCGCTGGAGGCGATGGAGCTGCGGCCGATCATCGTGCTGCGCGAGCGGGCCACCCTGCGCTACCTGGACGCCACCGCCGTGCCCGTCGTCTGCGTCCCCAAGGCCGAGTACCTGGCCCGGGTCGAGATGGCCGAACTGCGCGTGTGCCTCTATCCCGGCAACGCCGGCAAGAACGTGCACATGCTCCAGCGCCACGACGTCAAGCACGTCTTCATCGGCCACGGCGACAGCGACAAGGCCGCCAGCAGCAACCGCGTCAGCAAGGTCTTCGACGAGATCTGGGTGGCCGGCCGGGCCGGCCGCGACCGCTACGAGCGCATCAAGCACGCCGTCCGCCCCGAACAGATCGTCGAGGTCGGCCGCCCCCAGCTGATGTCGCTGCACCGCTGGACCGGCCAGGTCAGCCAGCCCGTCCCGACCGTCGTCTACGCGCCGACGTGGGAGGGCTGGACCGACGACGCCTGCTACACCTCGGTGATCCCGGCCGGCGAGAAGCTCATCAAGGCGCTGCTCTCGCACGAGCGGGAACTGCGCGTCATCTACAAGCCGCACCCCCTCACCGGCTCCCGGTCCGCCGCGGCCGGCGCCGCCCACCGGCGGATCATCGCCCTCCTGCAGGAGGACAACGCCCGCCGCTTCGGCCGCAGGATGACCGACTCCAAGAGCGCGGCGAAGAAGCTCGCGCGGATCGACAAGCGCATCGCCGAGCTGTCCGAGCGCGGCGTCCGCTCCCCGTTCCCCGACCTCACCGAGGCCGAGCGCACCGCCCGCATCCGGCGCAGCCGCAACCAGGCCGGCGAGCTCTACTGGAGCGCCGTGCCGGACGCGGCGCACCATGTCGTCCTCGACCGCATTCCGGCGCTCAACGACTGCTTCAACCACTCGGACCTGCTCATCGGCGACATGTCCAGTGTGGTCTCGGACTTCGTCGCGACCCGCAAGCCGTACGCGATCTTCAATCTGGAGGGTCTGCCGGACCACCAGTTCCGCAACGAGCAGCGGACGGCGTACGCGTCCTATCTGCTGGATCTGGACTGCAACGGTCTGGACGAGGCGCTGGACGCGATGCTCAATCCCGAGCGGGACAAGATGGCGGCGTACCGCGAGCAGCTGAAGGACTACCTGCTCGGCCCGGACTATCCGCCGTCCGTCGTCCGCTTCGGCGCGGCGGCGAACGACCTCTACGCCCGCGGCCTCGCGGATTTCCCGATCGAGTATCCGGACCCGTCCCACATCCACGCGTAGCCCGGCCCCCGGCCCCGTCCGGGATTCCCCCCTTCTCGTTTCGCAGTCGGCCCCACCCCTTCACCCAGGAGACCGAAAGACCGTGACCAGCCCCGCCACCCGTCGTCGAACTGTCGCTGTCGTCCTCGCCGGCGGCACGGGCCAGCGTGTCGGACTGTCGATCCCCAAGCAGCTCCTGAAGATCGCGGGGAAGTCGATACTCGAGCACACCCTGTGCGTCTTCGAGAACTCCGCCGACATCGACGAGATCATCGTCCTGATGGCCGCCGACCACACGGCGGAGGCGGAGAAGATCGTCGCCAAGGCCGGTCTGACCAAGGTCTCGCGGGTGCTGCCGGGCGGATCGACCCGCAGCGAGACCACGAGCATCGCCATCAGCCACGTCACCGCGGGCCTGGGCGAGGGCGAGGACGCGAGCCTGCTGTTCCACGACGCCGTGCGCCCGCTGCTCTCTGAGCGCGTGGTCCGGGAGTGCGTCGAGGCGCTGGAGCGCTACCAGGCCGTGGACGTGGCGATCCCGTCCTCGGACACCATCATCGTGACCCGCACCCACGGCGACGACGGCGAGTTCATCACCGAGGTCCCGGACCGCTCGCGGCTGCGCCGCGGCCAGACCCCGCAGGGCTTCCACCTGTCGACCATCCGGCGGGCCTACGAGCTGGCGCTCGCGGACCCGTCCTTCGAGGCCACCGACGACTGCTCGGTCGTCATCAAGTACCTGCCGGACGTCCCGGTCCACGTCGTCATGGGCGACGAGTACAACATGAAGGTCACCCAGCCGGTCGACGTCTTCATCGCCGACAAGCTGTTCCAGCTGGCCTCCTCGGCGGCGCCCGCCGCCGCCGGCGAGGACTCCTACCGTGAGGCGCTGCACGGCCGCACCATGCTGGTCTTCGGCGGCTCGTACGGCATCGGCGCGGACATCGCCGCGCTCGCCGAGGGGTACGGCGCGACGGTCTACGCCCTGGGCCGGTCCAGCACCGGCACGCACGTGGAGAACCCGCAGCACGTCGAGGAGGCGCTGGCGAAGGCGTACGCCGAGACCGGCCGCGTCGACTACGTGGTGAACACCGCCGGTGTGCTGCGCACCGGCCGGCTCGCCGACACCGACAGCGACACCATCCGCGAGGCGACCGAGGTCAACTACCTCGCCCCGGTGAACATCGCCCGCTTCTCCTACAAGTACCTGGCGGAGACCCACGGCCAGCTGCTGCTCTTCACCTCCAGCAGCTACACCCGCGGCCGCTCCGAGTACAGCCTCTACTCCTCCACCAAGGCCGCCGTGGTCAACCTGACCCAGGCGCTCGCCGAGGAGTGGGCCGAGGACGGCATCCGCGTCAACTGCGTGAACCCCGAGCGCACCGCGACCCCGATGCGCACCAAGGCGTTCGGCCAGGAGCCCGCCGGCACCCTGCTCTCCTCCGAGACGGTGGCCCGCAGCGCGCTCGACGTCCTGGTGTCCCGGATGACGGGCCATGTCGTCGACGTGCGCCAGCAGGACCCGACCGGCGGCTCCGCGGCGCAGTCCGGCTTCGAGCGGGCGATCGCCTCGGTGCTCAGCAGCCAGGAAGTCCAGGAGCTCTGAGGGACCGGTCCGCCCGAAGGGGGACGTGGGAGGGGACATGACGTACACGCACGAAGCGCCCGGGCAGGGGCAGGAGCGGCACCGGACCAGGATCTTCCTGGCCGGCGGCTCGGGCACGGTCAGCCGGCCGGCGAGCCATCTGCCGATGATGGGGTGGGGACAGGCGCTCGACCTGTTCCTCACCGACGACGTGGAGGTCGTCAACTGCGCCCGCGGGCGGGCGAGCAGCAAGAGCTTCCGCGAGCGCGGCCGGCTCCAGTGGATCCTCGACGCCATGGCGCCCGGTGACTACCTGGTCGTCGCGTGGGGCCAGATCGACTGGAAGCCCGACCCGGGCCTGCACACCGAGCCGTTCGAGGACTTCATCGAGCACCTGCGGGCGTACGTCACCGGTGCCCGCGAACGCGGCGGGCACCCCATCCTCATGATCCCGTTCGAGCGGCGCCGCATCGACCGCCACGGCAACGTGAGCCGCTTCCTCGGGGACTACCCGGTGGCCATGCGGCAGCTGGCCCAGGAGGAGTTCGTACCGCTCGTCGACATGTACGGGCAGAGCCTGCAGTGGTGGGAGGAGCTGGGGCCCGAGGACACCAAGCACGTCTTCACCTATCTGCGGCCCGGGGAGCCCCTGCTGCCCGTCGTGCAGGACGCCGACAACGTGCACGTGCGCCCGGAGGGTGCCATCGAGGTGGCCCGGTTCACGGCCCG
The DNA here is from genome assembly GCF_042873935.1 of Streptomyces sp. NPDC004327. Classification (NCBI taxonomy): domain Bacteria; kingdom Bacillati; phylum Actinomycetota; class Actinomycetes; order Kitasatosporales; family Streptomycetaceae; genus Streptomyces; species Streptomyces sp. NPDC004327. The sequence continues at coordinate 554,047 of NZ_JBIAME010000005.1, forward strand.
CGCCCTGCTGACGCAGCAGGTGATCCCGGCCCACTGGGTGAAGGACCTCGACCGGCGGACGTTCTCGTACGAGGAGATGGGCTGGCTCGACGACGCCACGTTCCAGCACCGCACGAAGTCCCGTGTCACTCCCGCCCGCGATCTGTAAGGCCGGTCCATGAACCACCTGCTGTGCGCCGGCAAGGCCGTCGGCACCGAAGCGGAATCCCCCGGTGTGGCGCACGCCGCGCTCTACTCCTCCGTACCGCCCTTCAGCGGTGTGGCCCCCGGGGACGTCGTCCAGTTCGCGCTCTCCGTCGCCGTGGAGAACGCGCCGTTCGGGTACGCCTATCTCCAGGAGAAGTACTTCGCCGACGCGGCGGAGATCCTGGCCGTCCAGGACGTGGAGTACTTCCCGCAACAGCGCTCCTACCGGGTGCGGGCCGAACCCGGCCGCAACGGCGTCGGCTTCTTCTCCGTCCGGGTGAAGCGGCCGAAGAAGCAGGAGCCGCGGCTGCGCCCGCAGATCGCGGTCGCCGTGCCCGGCCGGGACTCCCGCAAGGTCGTCCGCACCGCTTCGCTGCGCGACCGCTCCCTCCTCATCCGCACCATGTTCGCCCCCGGGCTGCGCCTGGTCACCGCCCCCGGCGCGGAGGCCTCGCTCGACGTGCTCGCCGCCGTCCCGCCGGGCAGCGCGCCCGTCGCGGTGTCCCAGCCCCGCTCCGGCGCCGCCCGGCTCGGCCCGGACGGCCGGCTCGGCTACCTCCCGCACCAGGGGTTCAGCGGCTACGACCGCTTCGAGTACACCGTCGCGACCCCGGACGGCGAGAAGGTCACCGCACCCGTGAACGTGTTCGTCGGCAGCCTGGAGGACCGCCCGGGGGCCTTCCCCGAGCAGCCGCTCACCACCGACTTCCGGTCCTGGCAGTGGCCGGAGCTCACCGGCGAGATGCCGTGGCCGCACCGGACCGCCACCCCGCAGAACGGATAGCCGTCGGCCATGACCACCTCCACACCCGTGTACCCCGGCGACATCCGGGACGTCACCGTGGTCCTGTACGTCCAGGACCACGCCCGTACGCTGCGCGCCTGCCTCGACTCCCTGCTCGGCCAGACGATCGGCGCCGAGCGCGTCGAGGTCATCGCCGTCGACGACGGCTCCACCGACAGCAGCGCCTCGCTGCTCGCCGAGGCCGAGCGGCACTACGCCGGCTGGCTGCGCGCAGGGCAGTTCCGGCGCGGCCTGTCCCCCGCCGAGGCCCGCAACTGGGGCATGAGCCAGGCCACCGGCCGCTACGTCCTCTTCCTGACCGGCGCCGACCGGCTCACGCCGAAGGCGCTGGAGCTGATGGTCGGTTCGGCCGACGCCAACGAGGCCGACGTGGTGCTGGGCAAGCTGGAGAGCTCCGGCAAGCACACGGTCGCGACGTCGATGTTCCGCAAGACCCAGGGGTCGGTGGACCTCTACGCGTCGCGCGTCTACTGGTCGCTGACCCCGGACAAGCTGTTCCGGACGAGCCTGGTGCGGCGCTGCGGCCTGGAGTTCCCCACGGACATGGCCATCGGCGACGACCAGGCGTTCACGGCCGCCGCGCTCGTCCGCGCGGACGACATCGCGGTGGTCGCCGACGAGCCGTGCGTGGTCAAGGGCCCGTCCGGGAACGGCCAGGTGCCGCTGTCCCAGCGGATCACCATGGTCTCGCGGATGATCGCGCTGCTCACCGCGATGCTGCCGCCCGGGCCACGGCAGGACCTGCTGATCTCCCGCCATCTGGAGGCGGACCTGGGCAAGGCGACCGGGCCCCTGCTGCTCGCCTCGGACCAGCCCGCCGAACGCGAGCGCACCCTGTGGGCGGCGGCCGAGCTGCTGCGCGGCCAGGTCCCGGCGAGCGCCTTCGCGCTGCTGCCGCGTCCCCTCGCCGTGCGGTTCGCGCTGATCGCGGCCGGCTTCCACCAGGAGGCCCAGCAGATGGCCGCGTACGAGGCGGACAAGACCCGTCCGGCGCCGAAGAAGACGGTCGAGAACGGCCGGGTCTACTCGCTGCTGCCGTACTTCCGCGACCCGGCGGTGAACCTTCCCGACGCGCTCTTCGACATCACCGGCCAGATGACGGTCAACCAGCAGCTGACGGGCATGAAGTGGAACGGTCCGCTGCTGCTGCTCGACGGCCACGCGTTCTTCGAGCAGCTCAGCACCCGCGAACGGAACACCAAGGTCGTGCTGCGGCACCGGCTCACCGGGGCGGAGGAGCGCTTCTCGGTGACCGCCCGGCGCGATGACACGCTGCTGAACTCCAAGGGCAAGACCCGGGCCATGGGCCGTTTCTCCACCCGGATCAACCTGCGCCAGATGTCCGACGGCTGGCCGCTGCGCACCGGGGTCTGGGACGTCCACCTGGCGGTGAGCTTCGAGGGCGTCACGCAGGAGGTCCGGCTCGGCCGCAAGCGTTCCGCCGAGGTCGACGTCACCGGCCGGGCGCCGGTGGTCTTCGCGCCCTCGGCGACGACGCCCGGGCACGAGCTGGCGGCGGCGCCGTTCTACACCCCGGAGGGCGACCTCTCCCTCGAGGTGTCCGAGCGGCTACCGCTGCCCGGCAGCAACTGAGGGCGCATGGTCACCCATCCGCTCCCACGGTCCGAAGACGAGGCCGTCCTGCGTCAGGTCCTGACGGGACAGCAGCAGGGCGCCCGTCCGGTCGAGCGCGGCGACGACCAGCCGGCCGGCGCCGTCGACGCCGGGCTGCGGGGCCGTCGCGGCGACCGCGGGATCGCCGATGGGCGCCCACCAGGTGCCGTAACCCTCGTTCTCGGTGACGTAGGCGGTGACCTCGATCCCGCCGTGGGCGCCGCACTGGGCGAGCACGGTGCAGTCGTACTCGCCGATGACGGTGCGCACCGCGCCGGGTCGGCCCCGGCCGCCCGGGCCGCCCAGCGCCATGACGCCGGCGGACTGGGCGGTGCCCGTCGCGGCGCGCCAGGCGACCAGCGAGTCGTCCCCGGGGTAGCGCCACAGATACGTGCTGCGCTTCTTGCCCGTCTCCAGGACGGTCAGCGTGCCGTCGGCCACAGCGATGCCGAAACGATCCCGCAGCTCGAAGCGGCCGCCGCCCGCACCCGCCCAGCGGTCCACGGAGCCGTCGGCGCTCACCGCCAGCACCTCCAGCGGGCCGCCCGCGGCCATGGCGGCGGTGAACTCCCCGGCGTACGGCCGGTCGGTGACGTTCTTCCACTGGCCCCAGCGGCCCTCGGGCGTGCGGCTGCGCCGCACGATCCCGCCGTGCCGCAGGGAGACCAGGACGTGCACCGACCCGGAGTTCTGGTTGACCACGACCAGGGGTCCGGCGACGACCGGGTCGTCGCCCCCGCCGCCCGCGCCCACCGGGACCCCGAGGTCGGACCAGTCGATCAGCGGACGGCCGGTCTGGTACTGGGTGCTGACGATCACGTGCAGGGCGTCGCCCTGCGGCGCGCGGCGCAGACCGGCGAAGCAGACGTATCCCTGACTGCTCCTCGCGAGGCTCAGCCCACCCGCCCAGCCCGGGACCTCGATCGGCCGGGGACCCTCGAAGGCGCCGTGCGCGGTCTCGGTCCAGCGGAGCAGGCCGGTGGCGGTGGCCGCGTACGCCGTCAGCCGGCCGTCGCCGCCGGTGAAGAGCCAGCGGCCGGCGGGCGGCTGAACCATCTGCGGCCCCGGAGCGTCGGTATCGGGGTGGGTGACCACTCCGGAATCCGTGTTCCGGCCCCTGTTCCTGCCACGGATCACGATCACCATCCGTCTCTCCGCCTGTCCGTCGCCCCGAAGTTTGTCACACGCTTCACCGCGCGTTCACGGGCGGTCGGCGACGCCCGATCCCCGACATAACGCCATCCACGCACTTCGCTCTGTTTCGTCACATAGGAAGAGACTCGACCCAGCCATGACCGACCACAACACGACGGCGGGCGGCTCGCGCCGCCGGGGCGCGTCCCAGGGACGCCCCCGCAAGCGCAGGACCGGCCGCATCGTCCTGCTGACCCTGCTCGTGCTCGTCCTCGCCGCCGGCGGGACCGTGTACTGGATGTACTCGAGCATCGACGGGAACATCAAGGCCGTCGACATCACCAAGGAACTCGGCGACAACCGGCCGCCGAAGCTGCCGACGTCCGGCCAGAACCTGCTGGTGCTCGGCTCGGACTCGCGGGCCGGGGCCAACGCGGCGCTCGACGGCGCGTCGGTGAGCGGGGCGCGGTCGGACACGGCGCTCGTGGTGCACGTGCCGGAGGGGCGGCAGAAGGCGGTGGCGGTGAGCATCCCCCGCGACACGCTGGTGACGCGCCCGGAGTGCACGCGGCGCGGCGGCGGGACGGCGCCCGAGGCGAAGCGGGTCATGTTCAACTCGGTGTACTCGGGCTTCGGCCCGGCGTGCGTGGTCAAGACGGTCGAGAAGATGTCCGGTGTCCGGCTCGACCACTACATGGAGATCGACTTCGCCGGGTTCAAGGACCTGGTCGACGCGATCGGCGGCGTGACCGTCGACGTCGACAAGCCGATCAAGGACAAGCACACGGGCCTGGACCTCGCCGCGGGCCCGCAGCGCCTGGACGGCACGCAGTCGCTCGCCTTCGTGCGCACCCGGTACGCCGTCGGTGACGGCAGCGACCTGGGCCGCATCGGCAACCAGCAGAAGTTCCTCAACGCGCTGCTCACCGAGGTGAAGAAGCAGGACCTGCTCGGCAGCCCCAGCAAGACCTACAAGATCGCGGACTCCGCGACCAAGGCCCTCACCACCGACTCCGACCTGGCCTCGCTGACCTCGCTCAGCGACTACGCCCGCAGCCTCAACGGCGTGGACCCGGCCGACATGGAGACGATCATGCTGCCGGTGGCCTACGACAAGATCGACAAGAACCGGGTCGTCGCGTACGAGCCGAACGCCAAGAAGCTGTGGACGGCGATACGCGAGGACACCGACATCCCGGAGTCGGCGAAGAAGTCGCCGGCGACCGGCGGCTGAGCCCGGCGGCACCACCGACATCACGAGGGCGCCCGGTGCGTGGCACCGCGCGCCCTCTGCGTGACTCCGCCGGCACTCCGCCGGTCCGTCAGTACTCCGCCTCCCGCCCCACCTTCCCCAGCCGGCTGTGCTTGCGCCCGTACAGGGCGTAGACGACGAAGCCGATCACCATCCAGACCGCGAAGCGGAACCAGGTCTCGGCGGGCAGGTTGAGCATCAGCCAGAGCGAGGCCGCGATCGAGACGATCGGGAGCACCGGCACCCACGGGGTGCGGAAGGCGCGGTGGAGGTCGGGGCGGGTGCGGCGCAGGACCATGACGCCGACGGCGACCACGACGAAGGCGAAGAGCGTGCCGATGTTCACCAGGGTCGCGAGCTCGTTGATGCTGGTGAAGCCCGCGACGATGGAGATGATGCCGCCGAGCAGGATGGTCGGCCGGTACGGGGTCCTGAAGCGCGGGTGGGTGATGGAGAAGAAGCGCGGCAGCAGTCCGTCGCGGCTCATCGCGAAGAAGACGCGGGTCTGGCCGAGCAGCAGGATGAGGCAGACCGTGGTGAGGCCGATGGCGGCGCCGAAGCTGATGACGCCCGCGTAGAACGGGTGGCCGACGGCCTTGAAGGCGTCGGCGAGCGGGGCGCTGACGGAGAGTTCGGTGTAGTGCTGCATGCCGGTGACGACGAGGGCGACCGCCACGTAGAGCACCGTGCAGATGAGCAGCGAGCCGAGGATGCCCCGGGGCATGTCGCGCTGCGGCAGCCTGGTCTCCTCGGCGGCGGTGGCGACCACGTCGAAGCCGATGAAGGCGAAGAAGACGACGGAGGCGGCGGTGAAGATGCCCATGACGCCGAAGTTGGTCGGCTGGTAGCCGAACATCAGCTGGACCAGCGGCGCGGTCCAGTCGCTGCCGCCGCCGGGCGGGGTGACGGCCGGCGGGATGAACGGGTGGTAGTTGTCGCCGACGATGAAGAACAGGCCCGCGATGATCACGATCATCACGACGGTCACCTTGATGGCCACGACCACGGCGGTGATCCGCGCGGACAGCTTCATGCCGAGCACGAGGACCGCGGTGAGCACCAGGACGAGCAGGAAGGCCAGGATGTCGAACGTGCCGCCGGGCACGTCGGGGCCTTCGAGCGCGGCCGGCAGGTGCCAGCCGATGTTGTCCATGAGCGAGCGGACGTAGCCGGACCAGCCGACGGCGACGACGGCGGTGCCGAGCGCGAACTCCAGGACGAGGTCCCAGCCGATGATCCAGGCGGGCAGTTCGCCGATGGAGGCGTACGCGAAGGTGTAGGCCGAACCGGCGACCGGGACCGTGGAGGCGAACTCCGCGTAGCACAGGGCGGCCAGCGCGCAGACGATGCCGGCGGCGACGAACGCGAGTGCGGTGGCCGGGCCAGCGTTCTCCTTGGCGACCTTGCCGGTGAGGACGAAGATGCCGGTGCCGATGATGACGCCGACGCCGAACACGGTGAGGTCCCAGGCGGAGAGGGACTTCTTCAGGGCGTGCTCGGGTTCCTCGGTGTCGCGGATGGACTGTTCCACCGACTTGGTCCGGAACAGGCCCGAGTTCCGCGGGGATTGCTGGTCCGTGGTCACGGTCTACCTCCCTGGCTCGCCCTTGAGGGCTGCCCGCCTTGAGGCCAGCATGCACGCGGAAGGGCCGGTCGGCACTCCGAGGAGTGAGCCGACCGGCCCAAGGGTGACGCGTGGTGACCCCGATCGAGGTCACGCAAGCTCGCGCGGCGTCAGTCCCGCGCGGGCTCCACGGCCTTGCTGCTGCTCTCGAACCGTCCGTCGAGCCGCGAGACCAGGCCGGTGACCTGGCGCGCGATGTCCGGGGCGGTCAGGCCGATCTCGGCGAGCACCTCGCCGCGCGAGGCGTGGTCGAGGAAGCGCGGCGGGATGCCGAAGTCGCGCAGCGGGACGTCGACGCCCGCGTCGCGCAGCGCCTGGGCGACGGCGGAGCCGACGCCGCCGACGCGGCTGTTGTCCTCGACGGTGACGACGACGCGGTGGCCCTCGGCGAGCGGGGCGAGGGCCTCGTCGACCGGCTTGACCCAGCGCGGGTCGACGACGGTGGTGGAGATGCCCTGCTTGTCGAGCAGGTCGGCGATCTCCAGGCACATCGGCGCGAGCGCGCCGACCGAGACCAGGAGCACGTCCGGCGTGTCGCTGCCGGGCTCGCGCAGCACGTCCATGCCACCGACCCGGCGCACGGCGGGTACGGCGGGGCCGACGGCGCCCTTGGAGAAGCGGACCACGGTGGGCGCGTCGGTGACCTCGACGGCCTCGCGCAGCTGGGCCCGGACCTGGTCGGCGTCGCGCGGGGCGGCGAGCCGCAGGCCGGGCACGACCTGGAGGATCGACATGTCCCACATGCCGTTGTGGGAGGCGCCGTCCGTGCCGGTGACGCCGGCCCGGTCGAGGACGAAGGTGACGCCGCACTTGTGCAGGGCCACGTCCATCAGGACCTGGTCGAAGGCCCGGTTGAGGAAGGTCGCGTAGACGGCGAAGACCGGGTGCAGGCCGCCGGTGGCGAGGCCGGCCGCGGAGACCGCGGCGTGCTGCTCGGCGATGCCGACGTCGAACACCCGCTCGGGGAAGGCCTTGGCGAAGCGGTCGAGGCCGACCGGCTGGAGCATGGCCGCCGTGATGGCGACGATGTCCTCGCGCTCCTTGCCGAGCGCGACCATCTCCTCGCCGAAGACGCTGGTCCAGTCGGCGCCGGAGGAGGCGATCGGCAGACCGGTGTCGGGGTGGATCTTGCCGACGGCGTGGAAGCGGTCGGCCTCGTCCTGGAGCGCGGGCTGGTAGCCGCGGCCCTTCTCGGTGAGGCAGTGCACGATGACCGGGCCCCCGAAGCGCTTGGCGCGGGTGAGCGCCGACTCCAGGGCCTCGATGTCGTGGCCGTCGATGGGGCCGACGTACTTCAGACCGAGGTCCTCGAACATGCCCTGCGGGGCGATGAAGTCCTTCAGGCCCTTCTTGGCGCCGTGCAGCGTCTCGTAGAGCGGCTTCCCGACGACCGGGGTGCGCTCCAGGAGGTCCTTGCCGCGGGCGAGGAAGCGCTCGTAGCCGTCGCTGGTGCGCAGGGTGGCCAGGTGGTTGGCGAGGCCGCCGATGGTGGGCGCGTAGGAGCGCTCGTTGTCGTTGACGACGATGACGACCTGGCGGTCCTTGGCGTCGGCGATGTTGTTGAGCGCCTCCCAGGCCATGCCGCCGGTCAGCGCGCCGTCGCCGATGACGGCGACGACGTGGTCGTCCTTCTTCAGGACCTGGTTCGCCTTGGCGAGGCCGTCGGCCCAGCCGAGGACGGTCGAGGCGTGCGAGTTCTCGATGACGTCGTGCTCGGACTCGGCCTGCGAGGGGTAGCCGGACAGGCCGCCCTTCATCTTGAGCTTGGAGAAGTCCTGGCGGCCCGTGAGCAGCTTGTGGACGTAGCTCTGGTGGCCGGTGTCCCAGAGGACCTTGTCCTTGGGCGAGTCGAAGACGCGGTGCAGGGCGATGGTCAGTTCGACCACGCCGAGATTGGGACCGAGGTGCCCGCCGGTCTTGGAGACGGCGTCCACGAGGAAAGTCCTGATCTCTTCGGCCAGCTGGTCCAGCTGTTCCGAGGAGAGCCGGTCCAGATCTCGCGGTCCCCTGATACGGGTCAGCAGAGCCACCCGTGCCTCCTTGCTTTGAACTGGTCGAGCTTGCCGATTTGTCGAGTCTAATGTTCCGTCCTGGATCGCGGGCATCGGGCCGGGGGCTTCACCGCCACCCGGATGGCCGACACACCGATGATCCGTGCGGTCGTCGCACTGGTCCGGACGCAGCAGTGCCCGGCGCCGGTTCTCGGCGCCGGGCGGACTGCGAACGGTCCGTGGCTACGGGACGGTGGTGCGCGTCACGCGCGGCCTGCGGTCTTCTGCGTGCGGCGGGAGACCGAGTCGATCACGACGGCGGCGAGCAGCACCGCGCCGGTGATCATGTTCTGGATCGCGTTGGACATGCCGATCATGTTCAGGCCCTGCTGGATCGACTGGATCACGATCATGCCGAGCAGCGCGGACCAGACCTTGCCGCGGCCGCCGAAGAGGCTGGTGCCGCCGATCACGGCCGCGGCGATGACCAGCATCAGCGTGTTGCCGCCGCCGAGGCTCTTGGTCGCGCCGCCGGAGAGGCTCGCGATGAACAGGCCGCCGAAGGCGGCGAGGGTGCCGGAGATCGCGAAGACGGCGATCCGGACCCGGTCCACGTTGATGCCGGCGCGGCGGGCCGCCTCGGCGTTGCCGCCGACCGCGAAGACCTTGCGGCCGAAGAGGGTGCGGCGGGCGACGAAGTCGGCGAGCACCAGGACGGCGAGGAAGAGCACCAGGGCGAGCGGCAGGCCGCGGGCGCCGGCGGGCTCGTTCATCACGTACGCGACGGCGAAGACCAGGACCGCGACGACGCCGGTGCGCAGCAGGATCTCGCTCATCGGGCGGGCCGGGAGCTGGGCGGCCTTGCGGCGGCTGCTGTCGCGCAGCTGCGAGAGCACGTACGCGGCGACGGCGAGCAGGGCGAGGCCGTAGGCGGCGATCTTGTCGGCGAAGAAGTAGTTGGTGAGGTTCTCCACCACGCTGCCGGACGGCGTGTTGATGGAGCCCTCGCCGCCCATCAGCCACTCCTGGAGACCCATCCAGCCGAGGAAGCCGGCCAGGGTGACCACGAAGGCGGGGACGCCGATCTTGGCGAAGAAGAAGCCGTGCAGCGCGCCGATGGCGGTGCCGGCGAGCACCGCGAGCACGATGGACAGCCACTCGTTCATGCCGTGGGTGACCTGGAGGCCGGCCCAGACGGCGGCGCCGACGCCGGCGACGGAGCCCATGGAGAGGTCGATCTCGCCGAGGACGAGCACGAAAACGATGCCGACGGCCATGATGCCGAGGCCGGAGGCGTAGACGGCGACGTTGGCGACCGAGCTCGCGGACAGGAAGTTGCTGTTCTGGAGCTGGAAGACGACCGCGATGACGATCAGGCCGAGGATGACCGGGAGCGAGCCGAGCTCGCCGCCGCGGACCTTGCGGGTGAACTCGGTCAGATAGCCCTTGAGGCCCTCCTCGCGGACGAGGAGGCGCGGGTCGACGGCCGGGACCGGGGCCGCGGACTGCTCGGCCGCGGACTGCCCGGCGGGGTCCTGCTCGGTGGTCTTGGTGAGGTCGCTCACTTCGCGTCCTCCTTCGCGGCCGCGGCCGTACGGGCCTGCCGGCGGGTCACGGCGTTGTCCGTGGCTCCCGTGATGGCGGCGATGATCGTCTCGTGGGTGGTGTCGGCGACGTCGAAGACGCCGTTGTTGCGGCCGAGGCGGAGCACCGCGACCTTGTCGGCGACGGCGCGCACGTCGGCCATGTTGTGGCTGATGAGGATGACGCCGTGGCCGCGCTCGCGCAGCCGCTCCACGAGGTCGAGCACCTGGGCGGTCTGCTCGACGCCGAGGGCGGCGGTGGGCTCGTCCAGGATGACGATCTTGGGGTCGCCGATCAGGGCGCGGGCGATGGCCACGACCTGTCGCTGGCCGCCGGAGAGGGCGGCGACGGGGATGCGGACCGACGGGATCCGGATGGACAGGGTGTCCAGGAGCTCCCGGGCACGCTTCTCCATGGCGATCTCGTCGAGCACGGAGCCGGAGTTCAGCTCGCTGCCGAGGAAGAGGTTGGCGACGACGTCGAGGTTGTCGCAGAGCGCCAGGTCCTGGTAGACGGTCGCGACTCCGAGGTTCTGGGAGTCCTGGGGCCGGGTGATCTGGACGGGGCGGCCGTCCCATTCGATGGTGCCCTCGTCGATCGGGTGGACGCCCGAGATCGTCTTGACGAGGGTGGACTTGCCGGCGCCGTTGTCGCCCACCAGGGCGACGACCTCTCCGGCGTGGATCTCCAGATCGACATCGGTGAGCACCTGGACGGCGCCGAACCGCTTGGAGACCCCGCGCAACGCCAGCACGGGCGCAGCGGACACGTGAATCATCTCCTTCGCCGCCTGACCGGCGGGGATGTGGTGCAAAAAGACCGTGGGGTACAAGGGGGAGTCCGGCGCCCCGCCCCCGCTTGCGGGGCGTGGATGTCGGGGCGGGGTCGCCGAACCGTTTCTGCGTGGGGGGCGGGGGCGGGCCGTGGCCCGGGGCCTGGGGCCCCGCGGGCTACTTGATGCCCGCGGCCTCGCAGGCCGCCTTGTACTCGGCGGTGCAGATGTCGGCCGCCTTGTAGACGTTGTCGGCGATGATCGTGGAGGCGATGTTGTCCTTGGTCACGACCTGCGCGTCGTACAGCTTGGCCGGGATGCCCTTGAACTCGCCGGTGAGGCTGTCGACCTGGACGGGCGTGAGCTCGTCGATCTTCTCGCCCTTGAGGAGCTTGACGGCGATCTCGGCGGTGGTCTCGGCCTCCGGCTTGATCTGCTTGTAGATCGTGAAGGTCTGGTCGCCCTTCAGGATGCGCTGCAGACCGGCGAGTTCGGCGTCCTGGCCGCCGACCGGGACCTTCACGGCCTGCTTGTTGAGGGCGGTGATGATGCCGCCGGCCATGCCGTCGTTGGCGGAGTAGACGCCCTGGAAGCCGGTCTTGCCCAGCGAGTCGATGGCGGCGCCCATCTTCTTGTTGGCCTCGTCCGGGGACCAGTCCGGGATGTCCTGCTCGTAGACGACCTTCTTCACGGCGCCGTCGATGACGCTGTGGGCGCCCTTCTTGAACAGCGGGGCGTTCGGGTCGGTCGGCGAGCCGTTGATCATGACGACGTTGGCGGACTTGGCGCCCGCGCCGAGCGCCTTCACCAGCGCGTTGCCCTGCAGGCGGCCGATCTTCTCGTTGTCGTACGACACGTACGCGGAGATCGGGCCCTCGGCCAGGCGGTCGTACGCGACGACCTTGACGCCCTTGGCCTCGGCCTGCTGGACCCAGGACTTGGTGGCCTTGTAGTCGACCGAGTCCAGGATGATGACCTTGACGCCCTGGGTGACGAGCGCGTCGAACTGCTTCTTCTGCGTCTCGGTGTCCTGCGCGGCGTTGTTGTACTTGACCTCGCAGTCGGAGCACAGGGCCTTGATCTTCGCCTCGATGATCGGGCGGTCGAAGGTCTCGTAGCGCGTGGTCTTGTTCTCGGGCAGGAGCAGACCGATGGTCTTGCTGTCACCGCCCGCCGAGCCGCCCGAGCCGTTGTCGCCGGCCTTGCCGCAGGCGGCAAGGGAGAGGGCCATGGAAACCGCGGCCGTGCCTATGACGACGCGACGCGTCACTGCGTTCATGTGGGGTTGCCTCCCTGACGAGGCCGCGACGTTGCGGCCGAGGTGGCTGGAAGTCAACTCGGCCGCAGGTCTGACGTCAAGGAGTAAATACTTAACGAGACGACAACGGTGCCATTCGTTATCTAAGTGAAGGCAGGAGTCTTCGGCTTCGCCGAACCGGACAAACCACCCATAGCACTCTCCAGGAGCGTGGAGTCGCCCATCTCGCTCAGCACGAGGGCGAGCGCGCCGAGCACCTCGGCGCGGCCGCCCAGGGCCCCGGGGGCCAGGGAGAGCTGCCGGGCCGCGCTGGGGATGGCGTAGCGGGAGACGGAGTCCCGGATGGGCGCGAGCACCAGCTCGCCGGCCTCGGCCAGATCTCCCCCCAGGACCACCCGGCTCGGGTTCAAGAGATTGCAGAGGTTGGCGACACCGCTGCCGATGTACCGGCCGACGTCGGCGATCACCCGGCGGCAGCCGGGGTCGCCCTCGCGGGCCAGCTGGACCACCCGCTCCATGGTCAGATCGGGCCCGTGGCTGGGCTGGAGCAGCGGCAGGACGTAGCGGGCGGCCGCGAAGGTCTCCAGACAGCCGCGGTTGCCGCAGCGGCACACCGGGCCCGACTCGTCGAGCGTGATGTGCCCGATCTCGCCGGCCGTGCCGCCCGGGCCCCGGTAGACCCGGCCGTCGATCACCAGGCCGGCGCCGACACCGCTGGCGACCTTGATGTACGCGAGGTCCTTGACGCCCCGGCCGCTGCCCCAGACCAGCTCGCCGAGCGCGCCGAGGTTGGCGTCGTTGTCGACGTGCACGGGGACGCCGAGGCGGGCGGAGAGCTCGTCGGCCGGGTTGATGCCGCTCCAGCCCGGCAGGATCGACGTGGAGCCCAGCAGGCCGGAGGAGACGTCGATGGGACCGGGCACGCCGAGGCCGACGCCGATGACCTTGTCCCGGCCGATGCCGGTGCTCGTGATCAGCCGCGTGACCAGCTGTTCCGCCCGGTCGAAGCCCTCCGCGGCGGAGGCGTCGACGTCCAGCGGCTCGGCCTCCTCGGCGAGCACCTGGTGGGCCAGGTTGCCGACCGCGACGCGCAGGTGCGTGTGCCCGAAGTCGACGCCGATGACGATGCCGGCGTCGCCGCTGAGCGAGACGCTGCGGGCCCGCCGGCCCCCCGCGGAGGTCGGGGTGACCTCGACGGTGCCGCCGTCCTTCAGCTCCCGCACGATGTTGGAGACCGTGGCGGCGGACAGGCCCGTCGCCCGGGCGATCTCCGCCTGGGTGAGCGATCCGGCCATCCTTACCGCCCGGACGACCCGCTCCAGATTGGCCCGGTGCAGCGAGGACTGCGACCCCGGAGTCTCCATTGACTCTCTCCACCCTATGACGTGTACAAGTTATGAACTCCAAGCTCCGCTGTGGGGCTTGTCGGCGTCAAGTCCTACAGCGGAGCCGGATCCGGATGCAAAAGGTCCGGCCCCCGGGGACGAGGTCCTCGGGGGCCGGAGCGGAACGGGTGATTCGTTACTTGAGCGTGGCCGAGGTGAGACCCGCCTGGACCTGCCGCTGGAAGGACAGGTAGACCACCAGCATCGGGATCATGGCGATGGTCACGCCGGCGAAGAGCACCGGCAGGTCGGAGGCGTAGCCCTGCTGCTGCTGGAGCTGGATGAGGCCCTGGGTGAGCACGTAGCGCTCGGGGTCGTCGCCCGTCTGCGGCTGCATCAGCACGGTGGGCAGCAGGAACTGGTTCCACTGGCCCAGCGTGTTGAAGATGCCGACGCTCACCAGGCCCGGCTTCGCCATCGGCAGCATCACCTGGAAGAAGGCCCGGGTGTGCGAGGCGCCGTCCAGGATCGCGGCCTCGAAGACGGCCGTCGGCAGCGTCCGGAAGAAGGAGTGCATGAAGAAGACGGTGAACGGCATCGAGTAGGCGACGTACACCAGGACCAGGCCCTGGTAGGTGTTGAGCATCCCGAGCATCTTCACCATGAAGAAGAGCGGGACGAGCGCCAGGAAGACCGGGAACATCGCGCCGGCGACGAAGAAGTAGTAGATGAGCCGGTTGCCCCAGAAGCGGTAGCGCGCCAGCACGTACGCGGCCATGGAGCCGAAGAGCATGGTCAGCGGCACCGAGAACACCAGGACGATCACGGTGTTGAGGAAGTAGTCGCCGATGCCCTTGCTCCAGGCCCGGCCGAAGACGTCGAAGGACCAGTGGGCGGGCCAGCCGAAGGCGGACCCGGCGATCTGCGCGTCGGTCTTGAAGGAGCTGAGCACCAGCCACAGCAGCGGCAGCACGATCATCAGCGCCCACAGGGCGAGGAAGCCGTGCGAGAAGACGTTGAGGACGGTGCCCTCGCGGGCCGGGCCGGACGGCGGGGCGCCGCCGCTCTTGCCGGCCGCGCGCTGGCGGGGGACGCCGGCCGCGCCGGTGGCGGTGGCGTCGGACTTCTGGATGGGGGCAGTCATCGTCGGTTCTCCCGCTCAGAACTCGAGGCGCTCGCGGCGGGTGGCGCGCAGCGTGACCACGGACACGATCAGGGTGAGCAGCAGCATCACGACGCCCATGGCGCAGGCGTAGCCGCTCTTTCCGAAGTAGAGGAAGTTCCGCATCATCACGGTGGACATGACCTCGCTGTGGTGGTCGGGGCCACCGCCGTAGTCGCCGGAGGTCATGGTCGAGACGAGGACGAACATGTCCATCGCGACGATGCCGAGGTAGACCCACGCGGTCTGCACGGAGTCCCACAGCAGCGGCAGGGTGATGCGGAAGAAGGACTGGGCACGGCCGGCGCCGTCGATGAGCGCGGCCTCGTAGACGTCCTTCGGGATGGACTGCATGGCGGCGGAGAACAGCACCAGGTAGAAGCCGACGCCGTGCCAGACGACGACCGCCATCAGCGCCCAGAGCACGAAGTTCGGCTCGTTCAGCCATTCGATCGGGTTCTCCGCGTCGACGAGGCCGAGCTTGAGCAGCACGCCGTTGAGCATGCCGCCGGTGTCGCTGCGGTACACGGCGCCGAAGAGGACGGCGAGGATCGCGAGCGAGAGCACCTGCGGGAAGAAATAGACGATCTTGTAGAACTTCGAGCCGCCGACGCCGGCGACGCCGCCGGCCCGGCTGCGTCCGCCCGCGTTCACCATGAAGGCGAAGAAGAGGGCGAGCAGGATGGTGATCACCGGGATGAACACCAGGAACAGGATGTTGTGCCAGACCGCTCCGAGGAAGACGTCGTCCTGGAAGAGGGCGACGTAATTGTCGAGTCCGACGAAGGAGAAGGTCTGGGACTGGCCTTTCCAGTCGGTCAGCGAGTAGCCGAACGTCTGGATGTACGGCCAGATGACGAAGACCAGATAGAGGGCCACGGGTATGAAGAGGAATCCCGTGACGAACTTGTACTGCCCTTTGCGCATGGCGTGGCGATCCTGTCCCTGGTGTTCCCGGCGAGGTGATGCGCGCGGTCGGTCCGCGCGTCAGTCGCGGTGGTTGTTCTTGGCCGCCGGGTCCTTGGCGGCCTTGTCGACCGCGACCTGGGCCCGCTTGAGCCATTCCGCGGGCTGGATGCGCTTCGCCATCAGCTCGTTGGAGGCGTTCTGGATCTCGGTGTCCATTTCGCTGTACCACTCGGTGTACAGGAACCGGAAGGTGTTGGTGCCGGCCTTCTTGGACGCCTCGACCGTGGACTGGGTGCCGGGGCGCAGCTTGACGCTCGGGTCGACGCCGTCGGCGAGGATGGTGAGCGAGTTGGCCTCCTTGGCGAAGAGCGTCGACCACTCCTTGGAGAGCATCATCCGCATGAACTCCTTCGCCTCGGCCAGGTTCTTGGCCTTGGAGGGGATGATGAAGGGCTCGCCGGAGCCGGCGCGGATCGCCTCGTACGGCATCTTGCTGCCGGGCAGCAGCGGCATCGGCATGAACTTCATGTCGAAGTCGGCCGGGGTCTGGTTGAGCTGCTCGTTCTCCAGCCAGGAGCCACAGGTGATGAAGGCGGCCTTGTACTGGTTCCAGCGGGTCTGCGACTCGGTGTGGGTGAGGCCGTTGGTGCCGGGCATGAGGTAGCCCTTCTCGACCACCTCGTAGATCGCCTCGACGGCCTCCTTGGCGGCGTCGGAGCCGACGAACGCCTTGGGGTCGAGGTTGTCGATCGCCTTCATGGCGTCCAGACCGCCCTTCTTGGCGATCAGGTCCATGATGGCGACGTTGATGTAGTAAGGGAACTTGCCCTGGTGGGCGAGGCCGCCGATGCCCTGGGCGGTGGCGTCCTTGCAGATGGCGAGGAACTCGTCCCAGGTCTTCGGCTCGGTCCAGCCCTTCTCCTTGAAGAGCTTGCCGGAGTACCACAGGCCCCACACCGTGTAGATGTAGTTGAGGGCGACGGTCTTGCCCTCCAGGATGCCGGCGTCGAGGGTGCCCGGGATCAGCGTGTCGCGGACCTTCTTGGCCGGGTCGTCGACGGACGGCGCGTCGAGGACCTCGGCGAGGTCGAGCAGCTGGCCGTTCTTCTGCAGGACGTCGATCTTGATCTTCTGGGCGCCGGAGTCGTCGACGATGTCCGGCGGGTTGCCCGCGTTGAAGCGGGGCTGGAGCTTGCCGGTGATCTCCTGGGTGCCGGTGTGGGTCGCGGCGACGCCCCACTTCTTGTTGAAGCTGGCCTCCCACGCCTTGGCGTAGTCGTCGCCGTACCCGCCCTTGAAGACGACGACGTCTATCTTTCCGCCCTTGGCGACGCCGAACGGATTGTCCTTCGTCTTCTCGCCCTTGGGCTTGTCGGAGCTCGTGTCGTCGCCGCCGCTGGAGGCGCACGCCGACAGGAAACTCATGGTGGGCACCGAGATCAGACCGAGAGCGGCGGAACGCTTGATCAGATCGCGGCGGCCGAGGCCCTCGTTGTCCGGGGTGCCGTTCGTGGCGGAGGTGGATCCCATGCTTAAGTCCTCGCCTTCATTCAGGACTCAGGCGGTGTACCGGTCGCCCGTACAGAGTTCGCCTCAGGCGAAGGGCCCCGCCACCGCGGTCAATTGCAGCTGGGTCGTGCAGGCGTCGGGCGTCGCCGTACGGGAGTGGACCGGTACGACGGGCTGGACGCCGACAGGTATAGTCCACTTCACGTCACCGGAGCAAGATCGAAACCAGCTTTCCCCGGCAGTCTTCTCCGAGTTGAGACCTGCGGAATACCCGCGGACCGTCCGCGGCCTTTCTGCCCCGCTTTCTCCCGCGCCTTGCCGTCAACACCCTTGACAGGCCCACCCACTTGCCCTTCCCTGGGATCTTGCGCGGCTAGATTGACAACGTTGTCTAAAACAGCGGCAGGAGTGGCGAAAGGCATGCACCTCCCTCTCAGAGCGCTCTCACTCGCGGCGTCGGCCGCACTCGTTCTGGGCCTCACCCCCTCGGTGGCTCAGGCACTTCCGGGCCGATCGGACGATTCCGCCCGGGAGTTCAGCACCTCCTTCGAACCGGACGAAGCCCAGCCGACCTGGCGCAACACCGTCGAAACCGGCCCGGACGGACAGGCACGGACATCGGGCGTCGACGGCGGATTCGTCACCGGCATCCCGGGCAACGTCACCGACCGGGTGACGGACGTGCGCGCCAGCGGCGAGAACGCCGGCGCCGGCGAGGTGAAGGAGAACCTCGTCGATCTCCAACCCGGCACCAAATGGCTGGTGTTCGAGCCGACGGCCTGGCTGGAGTTCGACACCGACCAGCCGGTGAAGCTCGCCGCGTACGCGCTCACCTCGGCCAACGACGCCGCGGAACGCGATCCGCGGGACTGGACGCTGAAGGCCTCGGCGGACGGCAAGGAGTGGACGGTCCTCGACACGCGGTCGGGCGAGAGCTTCGCCAAGCGCTTCGAGACGAGGACGTACGACCTCCCCGGAGCCCCGGCGGCGTACGCCCACTACCGCCTGGAGGTCACCAGGAACGCGGGCGCGGGCCTCACCCAGCTCGCCGACGTCCAGTTCTCCAACGGCGACACCTCGCAGCCCGTCCCCGAGGAGATGCGCAGCGCCGTGGACCGCGGCCCCAGCGGCTCCCCCACCGCCAAGGCCGGCGCGGGCTTCACGGGGAAGCGGGCGCTGCGCTACGCGGGCACGCACCGGGACGCGGGCCGGGCGTACTCGTACAACAAGGTCTTCGACGTCGACACCCGGATCGTCCGCGACACCGAGCTGTCCTACGAGATCTTCCCGTCGATGTCGGCCTCCGACGCCGACCTGAACTACCCGGCCACGAACGTGTCCGTGGACCTGGCCTTCACCGACGGCACCTATCTGAGCGACCTGGGCGCGACGGACTCGTACGGCGGGCGGCTCAGCCCGCAGGGCCAGGGCGCGGCCAAGCGGCTCTACGTCAACCAGTGGAACCGGGTGACGGCCCGGATCGGGGACGTGGCGAACGGCAAGACGGTGGACCGGATCCTGGTGGCGTACGACTCGCCCAAGGGCCCGGGGAAGTTCCAGGGCTGGATCGACGACCTCTCGATCGCGCCGAGGAAGCCGCAGCAGCCCTACGACCGGCTGTCCGCGTACGCCTCGACGGTCCGCGGCACCAACTCCTCCGGCTCCTTCTCGCGCGGCAACACCTTCCCGGCCACGGCCGTGCCGCACGGCTTCAACTTCTGGACGCCGGTGACCAACGCGGCGACGCAGAGCTGGATCTACGAGTACGCGCGCGGCAACAACGCCGACAACCTGCCGGCCCTCCAGGCGCTGTCCGTCAGCCATCAGCCGAGTCCGTGGATGGGCGACCGGCAGACCTTCCAGGTGATGCCCTCGGCCGCCGCCGGCACCCCGCCGGCCGACCGGGGCGCCCGCGCGCTCCCGTTCCGCCACGCCGACGAGACGGCGAAGCCGTACCTCTACGGCGTCACCTTCGTGAACGGCCTGAAGGCGGAGATCGCGCCGGCCGACCACGCGGCCGTCATGCGGTTCACCTATCCGGGTGAGGACGCGAGCGTCGTGCTCGACAACGTCACCGACCAGGGCGGGCTCACCGTCGATCCGGCGACCCGCTCCTTCACCGCCTACTCGGACGTGAAGAGCGGCCTGTCGACGGGTGCGGGCCGGATGTTCGTGTACGGCGTCTTCGACGCGCCGGTCACCGACTCGGCGGCGCAGGGCGTGAAGGGGCACCTGCGCTTCGACGCGGGCGCGGACCGCACGGTCAGCCTGCGGATCGCGACCTCCCTCATCTCCGTCGAGCAGGCGAAGGCCAACCTCGCCGACGAGATCCCGGACGGCACCTCCTTCGACACCGTCCGCGAGCGCGCCCAGGACGCCTGGGACCGGGTGCTCGGCCGGGTGACGGTCGAGGGCGCGAGCCACGACCAGCTGGTCACCCTCTACTCCAGCCTCTACCGGCTCTACCTCTACCCCAACTCGGCCTTCGAGAAGGTCGGTTCGACCTACCGCTACGCCAGCCCCTTCACTCCCCCGGCCGGGCCGGACACCCCGACCCGCACCGGCGCGAAGGTCGTCGAGGGCAGGCCGTACGTCAACAACGGCTTCTGGGACACCTACCGCACCACCTGGCCCGCCTACGCGCTCCTCACCCCGAACAAGGCGGGCGAGCTGGTCGACGGCTTCGTGCAGCAGTACAAGGACGGCGGCTGGATCTCGCGCTGGTCCTCGCCCGGCTACGCGGACCTGATGACCGGCACCTCCTCCGACGTGGCCTTCGCCGACGCGTACGTGAAGGGCGTGGACTTCGACGCGGCGGCCGCCTACGAGGCCGCCCTGAAGAACGCGACCGTCGTCTCGCCGAGCCGGGGCACCGGCCGCAAGGGCATGGCGACCTCCCCGTTCACGGGCTACGCCTCGACCGACACCGACGAGGGCCTGTCCTGGTCGCTGGAGGGCTACCTCAACGACTACGGCATCGGGCGGATGGGCCGGGCGCTGTACGAGAAGACCGGCGAGAAGCGGTACGCGGAGGAGTCCGCGTACTTCCTCGACCGGGCCCGCAAGTACGTCACGCTCTTCGACGCGAAGGCCGGCTTCTTCCAGGGCCGCGACGCGAAGGGCGGCTGGCGGGTGCCCTCGGAGTCGTTCGACCCGAGGATCTGGGGCTACGACTACACGGAGACCAACGGCTGGGGCTACGCCTTCACCGCCCCGCAGGACTCCCGGGGCCTGGCCAACCTGTACGGCGGGCGCGCGGGCCTCGCGCAGAAGCTCGACGCCTACTTCTCGACGCCCGAGACGGCGAGCCCGGACGTGGCCGGCTCGTACGGCAGCGTCATCCACGAGATGACCGAGGCGCGGGACGTGCGCATGGGCATGTACGGGCACTCCAACCAGGTCGCCCACCACGTGCCGTACATGTACGACGCCGCCGGGCAGCCGTGGAAGACGGCCGAGAAGGTCCGCGAGGTGCTCTCCCGGCTCTACACCGGCAGCGAGATCGGCCAGGGCTACCACGGCGACGAGGACAACGGCGAGCAGTCGGCGTGGTTCCTCTTCTCCGCGCTCGGCTTCTATCCGCTGGTGATGGGCAGCGGGGAGTACGCGATCGGCTCGCCGTTGTTCACCAAGGCGACCGTGCGGATGGACAACGGCCGCACGCTGGTCGTCGAGGCACCCCGCAACAGCGCCCGGAACATCTACGTCCAGGGCGTGAAGCTCGACGGCGTGGCGTGGACGTCGACGGCGCTGCCGCACGGCCTGCTCGCCAGGGGCGGCACCCTGAAGTTCGACATGGGACCGAAGCCCTCGGCGTGGGGCACGGGCGCCGCGGCGGGCCCGGTGTCGCTCACGAAGGACGACAAGGTGCCGGCGCCGCGGACCGACCTGGTCAGGGGCGCGGGTCCGCTGTTCGACGACACGTCGGCGACGGCGGGACCGGTGGCCGGCGCGGTCGAGCTGCCGCTGGCCGCTGCCGGCCGGGCCGTGCAGTACACGCTGACCTCGTCGGCGGACCGGGCGAAGGCGCCGGCGGGCTGGGTGCTCCAGGGCTCGGCGGACGGTGTGACGTGGCAGGAGCTGGACCGGCGCTCGGGCGAGTCCTTCGCGTGGAACCGGCAGACGCGGGTGTTCACGGTGGCGGCGCCGGGGACGTACGCGAGGTACCGGCTCGTGCCGGCGGGTTCGGGCGGCGAGCTGGCCGAGGTCGAGCTGCTCGGCTGACCCGGGCATGAGAAAGGGCCCGTCTCCGGGTGGAGACGGGCCCTTTCGCCGATCCTTAGCCGCGGATCAGGTTGCGCAGCACGTACTGCATGATGCCGCCGTTGCGGTAGTAGTCCGCCTCACCGGGGGTGTCGATGCGGACGACCGCGTCGAACTCGACACCGGTGTCGGTGGTGACCTTGACCGTGCTCGGGGTCGTGCCCTCGTTCAGCTCGGTGATGCCGGTGATGGAGAAGGTCTCCTCGCCGGTCAGGCCGAGCGAGTCGGCCGACTGGCCGGCCGGGAACTGGAGCGGGAGGACGCCCATGCCGATGAGGTTCGAGCGGTGGATGCGCTCGTACGACTCGGTGATGACGGCCTTGACGCCGAGGAGGGCCGTGCCCTTGGCCGCCCAGTCGCGGGACGAGCCGGAGCCGTACTCCTTGCCGCCCAGGATGACCAGCGGGGTGCCGGCGGCCTGGTAGTTCTGCGAGGCGTCGTAGATGAACGACACCGGCGCCCCGGCCTGGGTGAAGTCGCGGGTGTAGCCGCCCTCGGTGCCCGGCGCGATCTGGTTGCGCAGGCGGATGTTGGCGAACGTGCCGCGGATCATGACCTCGTGGTTGCCTCGGCGCGAGCCGTAGGAGTTGAAGTCACGACGCTCCACACCGTGCTCGGTGAGGTACTTGCCGGCCGGGGTGTCGGCCTTGATGGCACCGGCCGGGGAGATGTGGTCGGTGGTGACCGAGTCGCCGAGCTTCGCGAGCACGCGGGCGCCCGTGATGTCGGTGACCGGGGTGGTCTCCATCGTCATGCCCTCGAAGTACGGGGGCTTGCGGACGTAGGTCGACTCGGCGTCCCACTCGAAGGTGTTGCCGGTCGGGATCGACAGCGCCTGCCACTGGGCGTCGCCGGCGAAGACGTCCTGGTAGGACTTGGAGAACATGTCCTCGCCGATGGCGTTGGCGACGACGTCGTTGACCTCGGCCTCGGAGGGCCAGATGTCCTTGAGGAAGACCGGGTTGCCCTCGGTGTCGACACCCAGCGCGTCCTTGGTGATGTCCACCTTCATGGAGCCCGCGATGGCGTACGCGACGACCAGCGGCGGGGAGGCCAGGTAGTTCATCTTGACGTCGGGGTTGATGCGGCCCTCGAAGTTGCGGTTGCCCGAGAGCACCGAGGTCACGGCGAGGTCGTGCTCGTTGACGGCCTTGGAGACCTCCTCCGGCAGCGGGCCGGAGTTGCCGATGCAGGTGGTGCAGCCGTAGCCGACGAGGTTGAAGCCGACCTTGTCGAGGTACGGGGTCAGACCCGCCTTGTCGAAGTAGTCGGTGACGACCTTCGAGCCCGGGGCGAGGGTGGTCTTGACCCACGGCTTGCGGGTCAGGCCCTTCTCCACGGCCTTCTTCGCGACGAGCGCGGCGGCGACCATCACGTACGGGTTCGACGTGTTGGTGCAGGAGGTGATCGCGGCGACGGTGACGGCGCCGTGGTCGATCGTGTAGGTGGTGCCGTCGGGGGCGGTCACCTCGACCGGGTTGGACGGGACGCCGTTGCTGACGGCGGGGGCGTCGGAGGCCGGGAAGGACTCCTCGCCCGCCTCGTCGGCGGTGGCGACGTAGTTGCGGACGTCCTGGGCGAACTGCGCGGCGGCGTTCGCGAGGACGATGCGGTCCTGCGGGCGCTTCGGGCCGGCGATCGACGGGACGACCGTGGAGAGGTCGAGCTCGAGCTTCTCGGAGAAGTCCGGCTCGGCCTTCGGGTCCAGCCAGAGGCCCTGCTCCTTGGCGTACGCCTCGACGAGCGCGACCTGCTGCTCGGAGCGGCCGGTGAGCTTGAGGTAGTTCAGGGTCTCGTCGTCGATCGGGAAGACCGCGGCGGTGGAGCCGAACTCCGGCGACATGTTGCCGATGGTGGCGCGGTTCGCGAGGGAGGTGGCGGCGACGCCCTCACCGTAGAACTCGACGAACTTGCCGACGACACCGTGCTTGCGCAGCATCTCGGTGATGGTCAGCACCAGGTCGGTGGCGGTGGTGCCGGTGGGCAGCTCGCCGGTCAGCTTGAAGCCGACGACGCGCGGGATGAGCATGGAGACCGGCTGGCCGAGCATCGCGGCCTCGGCCTCGATGCCGCCGACGCCCCAGCCCAGCACACCGAGGCCGTTGACCATGGTGGTGTGCGAGTCGGTGCCGACGAGGGTGTCGGGGTACGCCTGGCCGTTACGGACCATGACGGTGCGGGCCAGGTGCTCGATGTTCACCTGGTGGACGATGCCGGTGCCCGGCGGGACGACCTTGAAGTCGTCGAACGCGGTCTGGCCCCAGCGCAGGAACTGGTAGCGCTCCTTGTTGCGGCCGTACTCCAGCTCGACGTTCTGCGCGAACGCGTCGTTGGTGCCGAACTTGTCCGCGATGACGGAGTGGTCGATGACCATCTCGGCCGGGGAGAGCGGGTTGATCTTCGCCGGGTCGCCGCCGAGCGCCGCGACGGCCTCGCGCATGGTGGCGAGGTCGACGACACAGGGGACACCGGTGAAGTCCTGCATGATCACGCGCGCCGGCGTGAACTGGATCTCCTGGCTCGGCTGGGCCTGGGAGTCCCAGTCGCCGAGGGCCCGGATGTGGTCGGCGGTGATGTTCGCGCCGTCCTCGGTGCGGAGCAGGTTCTCCAGGAGGACCTTCAGGCTGTAAGGGAGGCGCGCGGAGCCCTCGACCTTGTCCAGCTTGAAGATCTCGTACGACTCGTCGCCCACGCGCAGCGTGCTGCGGGCGTCGAAGCTGTTCGCCGACACGACAGTCTCCTTCATATATGTGCGCGTTTCACCACATCCTGCCGCCACGTACACGTCGTCGATCCGCTAAGGTAAGGCTAAGTTAGGTAACCCTTACCGGGTGGCGGCAGCGGTGCGCCTCGGCAGATATCTCGATGTCGAGATAACTCTAGTACATCACCGGCGGTCGGTCATGCCCGGCAGGACGCGAGGAACCCGGCCAGGGTCGCGACGAAGCGGACGGGGTCGTCCAGCCACGGATAGTGCCCCGCGTCGGGCTGCACATGGAATGTGGCATCGGACACCAGCCCCGCGCACTCCTCGACCGCGCTCGGCGGACTGTTGAGGTCGACCTCGCCCGCGAGCAGCAGGACGGGGGCGGGAAGTGCGGCGAGCGCGGCGCGGACGCCGGCCGGGGCGAAGGCGTCGTCGTCGGCGGTACCGGCCGGGGCCCGGCCCGCCGCCGACTCGGCCGCGTGGTGGTCGCGCGCGGCGGCGTCCCAGCGGCCGTACAGGAAGGGCGCGACGGCCTCCCAGTCGGCGCCGGTGCCCGCGTTGATCGCCTCCAGGGCGGCGAAGGCGGCCGGGAACCACGGTTCACGGGCGCGGCGGCGGGCCAGGGCGAGCCGGGCGCCGGCGGTGATGCCGACGCCGAGTGCGCGGGTGCTCGGAGTGACGAGGACGAGCCGCTCGACGCGCTCGGGATGCCGGGCGGCGTAGCGGACGGCGGTGTTGGCGCCGGCGCAGTGGCCGAGCAGGGCGATCCGGTCGAGGCCGAGGCGGAGGCGGAGGGCCTCGACGCCGTCGACGGAGGTCGCGTGCCGTTCCGGGACGACCAGGGTGCGGTGGGCGGAGAGGCCTCCGAGGTCGCCGAGGTACGCGGGGTCGCCGGAGCCGCCGGGGACGCAGAGAAGAGGTTCCATAACCACGTTATACAACCTGGTTATGGAGCGTGTCGAGGGCGGGGTATAACTGGGTTGTGGATGCCGACGCGACCGAGATGACCGAGGAACAGGTCACCCAGATGTTCGCCGGGATGAACGAGGTCATCCGGGCCGGCGAGGAGATGCGCGGGCTGCGCGCCGAGATGATCCAGGCACTAGCCGCCGCCGGCTGGACCCAGGACCGGCTGGCCCGGCTCGCCGGGATGAGCCAGCCGGCCGTCTCCAAGCAGGTGGCGAAGGACCGGGCCGGGGAGGCGACGGACGTGTCGCTCGACCAGCGCGACGCGCCGTGGCTCGAAGGCCGGCTGTGGGGCCTGGCCGAGGCGGTCTCGCACGCCCTCGACGACGAGGCCCACTGCGCACGCCTGGTCCATGTGCTCGCCCGGGGCCGGAAGCGGTTCACCCCGCAGAACGTGGACGCGCTGCGGCGGCTCGTCGAGGCGGACCTGCGGGAGCGGGGGGCGGAACTGCCGGGCGCGTACCGGGACACGTACGACCGGATCGCCCGCGCCCTGGACGTGCCCGCCGCCCCGGACGAGAAGGGGACCGGGACGGCGTCGGCGCGCCGGGCGCTCGCCTGCCAGGTCCAGCGCATACGGCTTCAGGACGCGGTCTGACCCGTACGGGTGTGGCGCAATTGCCGCAATGCGGACGCGGACGAACAATTGAGGCATGTTCAGCGGCGCACATGTGATCCTCTACACCCAGGACGCGGAGGCGGACCGGGCGTTCCTCAGGGACGTCCTCGGCTTCGACCACGTGGACGCGGGGCGCGGCTGGCTCATCTTCCGGCTGCCGCCGGCCGAGATCGCGGTGCACCCGACCGAGGGCGAACCGAAG
Organism: Streptomyces sp. NPDC004327; assembly: GCF_042873935.1. Classification (NCBI taxonomy): domain Bacteria; kingdom Bacillati; phylum Actinomycetota; class Actinomycetes; order Kitasatosporales; family Streptomycetaceae; genus Streptomyces; species Streptomyces sp. NPDC004327. Next base: position 579,929 of record NZ_JBIAME010000005.1, read on the forward strand.
CACGAGGTCTATCTGATGTGCGACGACATCGCGCGGACCCTCGCCGCCCTGGAGGACCGCGGGGCGGAGGTCTCACGACCCGTCAGCGACCAGGGCTGGGGCATCGTCGGGGCCGTGCGGCTGCCGAGCGGGACCGAACTGCCCCTGTATGAACCGCGTCACCCCATTGCTCATACTCCGTCACCCTGATGGCCTACCCCACCGCGAGCGTCATCTCATATCTGAGATAACGTGACGCCATGGCAGACGACTACCTCGTACGCATCGGCAAGCTCATCCGTGACGCCCGTCAGCACCGCGGCTGGACCCAGACCCAGCTCGCCGACGCACTCGGCACCAGCCAGAGCGCCGTCAACCGGATCGAGCGCGGCAACCAGAACATCAGCCTTGAGATGATCGCCCGCATCGGTGAGGCACTCGACAGCGAGATCGTCTCCCTCGGCTACGCCGGCCCCATGCACCTGCGGGTCGTGGGCCGCCGCCGGCTCTCCGGCGCCATCGACGTCAAGACGAGCAAGAACGCCTGTGTCGCGCTGCTGTGCGCCACGCTCCTCAACAAGGGTCGCACCGTGCTGCGCCGGGTCGCCCGCATCGAGGAGGTCTTCCGGCTCCTGGAGGTGCTCAACTCCATCGGCGTCCGCACCCGCTGGATCAACGAGGGCGTCGACCTGGAGATCGTGCCGCCCGCCGAGCTGGACATGGAGTCGATCGACGCGGAGGCGGCCATCCGCACCCGCTCGATCATCATGTTCCTCGGCCCGCTGCTGCACCGCCTGGACCGCTTCAAGCTGCCGTACGCCGGCGGCTGCGACCTCGGCACCCGCACGATCGAGCCGCACATGATCGCGCTGCGCCGCTTCGGCCTCGACATCACCGCCACCGAGGGCCTCTACCACGCCCAGGTCGAGCCGAACGTCGCCCCCGACCGCCCGATCGTGCTGACCGAGCGCGGCGACACCGTGACCGAGAACGCCCTCCTCGCCGCGGCCCGCCACGACGGCGTCACCGTCATCCGCAACGCCTCCTCCAACTACATGGTCCAGGACCTGTGCTTCTTCCTGGAGGCGCTCGGCGTACGGGTCGAGGGCATCGGCACCACCACGCTCACCGTCCACGGCGTGCCGCAGATCGACGTCGACGTCGACTACTCCCCCTCCGAGGACCCGGTCGAGGCGATGAGCCTGCTCGCCGCGGCCGTCGTCACCGAGTCGGAGCTGACGATCCGCCGGGTCCCGATCGAGTTCATGGAGATCGAGCTCGCGGTCCTGGAGGAGATGGGCCTCGACCACGACCGCTCCACCGAGTACGCCGCCGACAACGGCCGCACCCGCCTGGTCGACCTGACGGTCCGCCCCTCCAAGCTGGAGGCGCCGATCGACAAGATCCACCCGATGCCCTTCCCGGGCCTCAACATCGACAACGTCCCCTTCTTCGCGGCCATCGCGGCCACGGCCCAGGGCAAGACCCTGATCCACGACTGGGTCTACGACAACCGCGCCATCTACCTCACCGACCTCAACCGCCTCGGCGGCCGCCTCCAGCTCCTCGACCCCCACCGCGTCCTCGTCGAGGGCCCCACCCGCTGGCGCGCCGCCGAGATGATGTGCCCGCCGGCCCTCCGCCCGGCCGTGGTCGTCCTCCTCGCGATGATGGCGGCCGAGGGCACGTCGGTGCTGCGCAACGTGTACGTCATCAACCGCGGGTACGAGGACCTGGCGGAGCGCCTGAACTCGGTGGGCGCGCAGATCGAGATCTTCCGGGACATCTAGTCCCCGACGACCGCGACGGGGCTCCGACGACCGCGGTCAGCGCAGCCGGTCGGCCAGCCGGGTCTCCAGCTCCTCGTAGCGGGGATCCGGCAGGGCCGCCGCCAGGAAGTCGAGGCCGGTCCGGATCAGATCGGCCAGCGGGGCGTACGCCGGGTCGGCGAGGCGTACGTCCGCGTAGAGGAACTGCCAGCCGTAGAAGCCCCTGGTCAGCAGGAGTGCCTCCAGGTATCCGGGGTAGTCGAGTTCGAGTTCGAAGAGGCCGTGCGGGAACCAGTGGACCCACGTCCGCGGCGCGAGGGTGTCCTTGGCCAGCCGGACGGCGGCGAACGCGTTCTCCCCGCTGTCCGGCAGGTAGTCGATCACCCGCAACTCCCCGAAGAGTGCGGCTTCCTCCTCGTCGCGGACACTGCCGGCGTCGGGCGGCCCGGACATGAGCGCGTCGACCAGTTCGCGCAGCACGAACTCGCCGCCCGCGCCGACGGAGGCGCCGGCCTCGTACCAGTGGATGCCGAGCTCCCAGTAGCGGACGTGGTGGTCCACGAGGGCTGGATCGAGGGTGATGCCGAACAGTTCCTCAAGCAGGGCGAATCCGGCCGCCGTGTCCTCGACCACGTCGCTGATGTCGCCCTTCCTTTCGCCGCGGACGTCGATCGCATCGCTCTGCTTCAGTTTTGCGATCATGTCGAGGAATCGGCGCTCGACGGGTGTCGGGTCACGATCGACCATGTTCTTCACGCTCCGTCCGCTAGATCTGGATGCGTCCCGCCTGGATGGCCGCGACCAAGGCGTCCGCCTTTCCCTGAATTCCGTCTATCTTGGACGTCCGCCGATTGTTCGCGGTGATGATCCTGACCCTCAGCTTGGTCAGGTCACTCGTATAGGGGCCACCGCTCGAGATTTCGTTGATGACCATCTGCGAGAACGCCTGCTCATCCTTCGAGCCGAATATCGCATTACTGAGGCCCTTCCAGCCGTACGGGCTGATCGCGTTCAGCATCAGCGGATTCACTCCGGTCGGTGTCGTCTGACTCCCCGACGACAGCACCTGCTTCAGTGAGGAATTCGGCGACTTGGGATGCCAGGCGCCGTCCTTCACCTCGTAACCGGCCCAGCGCACCGTGATGCTCTGCAGGAATCCTTCCGGGGGCGCCGTGTGCGTGCTGACGTCGACCTCGTACCAGATCATGTCCTCACGGCCGCTGCTCAGCGCCTGCGCGGCCGGGTCCTCGACGCCGTAGTGGAAGCTCGTGTTCGTCGTGGCACGGGCCGGGACCAGGTTGGAGTCGGTGGCCTTGCCGCCCAGCGGAGCGGGCAGCAGATGCATCTTCACCCAGACGGTGGAATTGGCCGGGTTGAGGCCGTTCATGCTGACGTAGGTCCAGCCGGTCAGGGTCGCGCCGGAATTCTTCGCCGCGTCCTCGCCCGGATGAATGCTCGCGATGTCCTTGGGCAGGTATTCCGCCTTGAATCCGCCGGCCAGCACCCCGTTGGCGAACGGCGGCATCACGGGCGGCGGCAGCTGCGGCTTCGGGCTGCGGGCCGCGAGCAGCCGCGCGAGGACGGTCATGTCGGCGACCAGGGCGTTGTACTCGTTCTGCCGCGGCGGGCCGGCCGCGCCGTTCCTGCCCAGCGCGTCCTTGCGCTTCGCGACGTCGTCGGACTTCGCCTTCGCGGCGGCCAGTGCCTGGGTCTGCGCCGCCTTCTCCGGGCTCGTATCGGGCAGCTTGCCCACTTCCGTGGTCCACGCCTGGAAGAAGTCCTCGATGCGCTGCTCGACGCTGTGCACCTTCAGTTCCGCCGAGGTGCCGCGCCCCGTGAACAGCACCTGGTGCCTCTCGCCGTCGCGGGTCGAGAACGGCTTCGACGGAAGGGGCAAATCGGCCGCCGGGCCGGCGTCCTTGCCCTGGGTCTTCTGGTCGGCACCCTTCTTGCCGCTGAATGTGTCCTTGACCTTCTTGCCGGCCGCCTTCAGCTTGGCCCAGATGGCCTTGCCCAGTTTCACGATCTTGCCGACGATCCAGTCGACGGCCTTCATGACCGGTTTCGACAGGGCCTGGAAGAAGCTCTTGACCTTGTTCGCGATGCCGCCGATGCCGAGAATCGCGGCGAGCGCGCCGATCAGCACGGGAATGGACTTGGCCAGGGCGTTCTCGATCAGTGCCGGCACGCCTCCGGCTCCGCCACCCGCGATGGCGATGACGGCGTCGAGTACGGCGTTGACGAATTCGACGATCTGGGCGCCGCGTTCGACGATGAACGTGACGATGTCGATGATCATCTTGCAGGCCTTGATGAACGCGCTCGCCGGATTCAGCAGGCTGATGATCCAGGTGATGCCGGCCATCAGCACGGTGGGGATCAGATACGAGGAGATCCTGCCGAGCAGGTTCTCCTTCAGGTCCCCGATCTGGTCCTTTATCTCCTCCGTCACCCCGGCGACGCCCTCGGACTGCAGCTTCGCCACCAGCGGCACGCCGGATTCGACCGCGCTCATGGCCTGCTCCGGCACGCCCTTCGCGACGATCCGGCCCCGGATCGCTCCCCAGGTGAGCCCGAGCAGGGAGGCGATCATCCCCAGGATGCCGCGCAGATCGAATTTCGCCGGCAACTGCAGTCCCGCCCCGGACATGGCGCCGAGCAGCCAGCCGACGAGGCCCTTCTTCAGATGGGTGCCGATGTTGGCGAGGAAGTTCTTCAGGCCGGCGCCGACGGCGGAGACGAGGTGTCCGAGGAAGCCGACCGGGTCCTTCAGGATCGCCATCACCGCGTGCGCGGCCTTCGCGAGGACGCCGAGCAGGAGGTCCTTGAGCTGGAGGATGGTGTCGATGACGCCCTTGACCGCGTCCACGGCCTTGGCGATCAGGCCCTTGTTCTTCTCCTTCTCCGCCTCGATCTCCGCGTCCACCTCCTTGAGCGCGGAGTTGTACTTGTCCGCCAGGGTCTGCACCAGCTCCTGGCCCTTGGCGTCCACGCTCTCGGTGAGGGCGTCGAACCGGCCCGCGAACTGTCCCGCGGCCTCCTTGCCGATCGCCTGCAGGTCCGCCGGCAACTTCTGTACCTCGGCCTGCAGTTGCTGACGTCCGGTCGCGATCCGCTGCTTCGCGCGGTTCAGCTCGGCGCCGATGATGTCCGCGACCCCGGAGATCACCGACTGCATCCGGGTCACATAGCCCTGCCGCGCCACGACGAAGATCTGGTCGGCCTCCGCGGGCAGCCCGGCGAACTTGTCCTTGACCCACTTCAGCTTGCCGGTGAAACCCGAGTACCGCTTGTCCTTGTACGCGTCCATGCGGCGCTTGTGGTCCGCGGTGAAGGCGTCCCGCGCGGCCTTCTCACCCGCGGTGAACGCCTCGTCGACCTTCTTGTCCAGGCCGGACAGGACGGCCTCGACCTCGGTCTTCGTCGCGTCGAAGACCGTCTGCAGTTTCGCGGTGACGTCCGCCCGCTTCTTCTCGTCGCCGCTCTGGGCGGTCTGCTGGCCCTGCCGCACCTGGGTGTCGGTCTGCTGCCGGACCGCGGTCAGGCCGCTCATCGCGGTGGCCCCGGCCGTGGCGGCGGCGGCCTTCGCCGTCGCCAGGGTCTTGTCCTCGGCGGCCCGCACCTGCCCGGGGGCGGTGGCGGCGTGCTGCTCGCCGGCCTTCTTGTCCTTCAGCGCGGTGGTGAACTCCGGTTCGTTGGACGTGGCCAGCTGTTCCTCGGTGACCCGCGCGTCGGCCATCTGCTGGTCGACCTGTCTCGGCCCGGCCGAGAAGTCCGTCGCCGCGGCCGGAGCCCTGTCCGGGACCGCCTGGGACGCGTCGGGGGCACCCGGGTTGGCGACAGCGGGCTGCGGGGCCAGCGGCGTGACCGGCTTCTCCTTGGCCGCGGCGGTGTCGGGCGCCGCCTTCGTCGTGGTCTCGATGGCCTCGGCCGACTTCTTCCTGCCGTCCGCGACCTGCCCCTGCACCTGCCCTTTCACCGCGTCGGCCTTGCCCGAGCGGCCGAACTTGTCCGCCTCGTCCAGGTTCTTGGGGGCCTGCGCGCTGATGGCCTCGTTCACGGCGCGCACGAAGGCCGCCTTGTCGAAGGTGCCCGGCTGGGCGGCGTTCATCTTCTCCGCGTTCGCCGCCTTGCCCTGCGCGATCCTGTCGTCGGCGGGCGGCTTCGCGGCGGCCTGCGCGGCGTCCGCCGTCGCGGCCGGCGGCGGATGCGCCGCGAGGGCCGTCTTCTTGCCGCGTACGTCCGACGCCACCGCGGAGAACTTCGCCGACGACGCGGCGGGAGCCCGCGCGCCGGGCGCGAGACGCTGCACGGGCAGCGCGGCCACCCTCTCCGCGTGGACCCCGCCGTCCAGGGCCGCGGTACGGGCCTCACCCGTGCGTGCGCCGCCGGCCGTCACGGAGGACGTCGCCGGCGAGGCCTGCGCGGTGACCCGCGCCGGGGCCGGCGGACCGGCCCTGGGTCCGGCGCGGCGGGAGGCCACCATCGCCGCGACCGCGCGGTTGCCCACGGCGCGTTGCAGGCGTTGCGCGGTCTGCCGGCCGAACGGCGAGCCCGGTCCGGCCCGCACCGGCCCCGCCGGCGCGTGAGTGGCGGTGGCCCGGTCCTCGGCGCCGGGGGCGGGCGTCGCGTCGCGACGACGCGGGACGGCTTCGCCGGCCCCCTCCCGTTCCCGCTCGACCGAGTTCCCCATCCCTCGATCGTGACGCGCGTCACAGTCGGGCTCCTAGCCCTATCAGGCAGCGGAAGGGGCAGACCTGGAGAGACTCCCGACCCGCCGTGGTCCCGTCCGGTGCCTCAGCCTCCGCCCGGCACCATCCCGCCGCCCCGCAGCCGCTCCATGTCCGAGGGGCGGACCTTGATCGCGAAGAGGGCGATCAGGAAGGAGAGGATGGCGAAGGCCGCGGCCACGACGAAGCCCGCGGTGACACCGCTGGTGAGGACCTGGTCGCTCCAGGGCTTGGGGAGCTGCTGGGTCCGGGCGAACTGGGCCTTCTGCAGCGGGCCGGCCTGGGCGAGGAAGGCCGGGACCTGGTCGGCGGCCTCGTTGCGGCTGGCCGTGCCGAAGACGGTGACCAGGATGGAAAGGCCGAGCGAGCCGCCGACCTGCTGGGTGGCGTTGAGCAGGCCGGAGCCCGCGCCCGCCTCGTGGGCGGGGACGCCGGAGAGGGCCATCAGGGTCAGCGAGACGAACATCATGCCCATGCCCGCGCTGAGGACCAGCATCGGTCCGAGGATGCTGCCGGCGTAGGTGGAGTGGATGTCGGTCATGGTCAGCCAGGACAGACCGGCCGCGAGGCAGAGCGAGCCGATGACCATGAAGGGCTTCGGGCCGTAGCGGGGCATGAGTTGCGAGGTGACCCCGGCGAGGACCGCGATGACGGCGCTGACCGGCAGGAAGGCGAGGCCGGCCTCCAGCGGGCTGAAGCCCAGGACGTCCTGCACGAAGAGGGTGAGGAAGAAGAACATCCCGAAGATGGCGGCCGCGAGGCAGAGCATGATGCCGTAGGTGCCGGACCGGTTGCGGTCGGCGAACATGTGCAGCGGGGTGATCGGCTGCTTCGACCGGCGCTCGATGAACACGAAGGTGACGAGCAGCACGACCGCGGCGGCGAACGAGGCCACGGTGAGCGGGTCACGCCAGCCCTGCTGCGCGGCGCGGATGAATCCGTACACCAGCGCCACCATGCCCAGCGTCGAGGTGACCGCGCCGAGCACGTCGAAGTGACCGGGGTGGCGCTCGGACTCCTTGACGTGGCGTGGCGTCAGGAAGGCGATGAGCAGCGCGATGGGGACGTTCACGAAGAACACCCAGCGCCAGTTGAGCCATTCGACCAGCAGACCGCCGGCCAGCAGGCCGATCGCGCCGCCGCCGGCCGAGACGCCCGCGAACACTCCGAAGGCCCGGTTGCGTTCGGGGCCTTCGTCGAAGGTCGTGGTGATCAGGGACAGCGAGGTCGGCGAGGCGATGGCCCCGCCGACGCCCTGGAGCGAGCGGGCGGCGAGCAACTGCCAGGACTCCTGGGCGAATCCGCCGAGCAGTGAGGCCAGTCCGAAGAGCAGCACGCCGAAGATGAAGACCCGTCGGCGGCCCAGGATGTCACCGGTGCGGCCGCCGAGCAGCAACAGTCCGCCGAAGGTCAGCGTGTAGGCGTTGACGACCCAGGACAGGCTGGTGGTGGAGAAGTTCAGCGCGCTCTGGATGTGCGGGAGCGCGATGTTCACGATGGTGATGTCGAGGACGACCATCAGCTGGCAGGAGGCGATCACGAACAGGGCGATGCCCTTGCCGTCGCCGCCTCGGCTCGGGGCGGCGGACTTCTGCGAGGTCGTCGGCTTCGGGGTAGTCATGGCGCATCGCGCCCTCACCTGAGGGAGCCGTGGGCCGGTCAGTCCACCTTTCGACCCTAAGCCAGCCCCCAGGGGGTCACCAGTTGATCAAGCCGCCCGGTCGGGGCCCCTCGTCCGCCTCACTCGTCCACGACCGCGAAGCCGTCCAGTTCGACCAGCGCCTGCTCGTCCCACAGCCGTACGACGCCGATCACGGCCATCGCCGGATAGTCGCGGCCCGCCAACCGGTGCCAGATCCGGCCGAGTTCGGCCGCGTGGCGGCGGTAGTCGTCGACGTCCGTCGCGTAGACGGTGACCCGGGCCAGGTCGGCGGGCGTGGCGCCGGCGTGACGCAGGGCGGTGAGGAGGTTGGTGAGGGCGGTCTCGAACTGCTCGGGCAGGGTCCGGCCGGTCACCTTGCCGTCGCGGTCGAGGCTGGTCTGGCCGGCGAGGAAGACCAGCCGGCTGCCGGTGGCGGTGACGGCGTGGCTGAAGCCGCTGGGCGGGGAGAGGTCGGCGGGGTTGTGGCGGTGCAGACTCATGACGCGGCTCCTGCCTGGGCGAGGGGCGGTGCGGGGCGCTCGGCGGGATCCCCGGCGGCCCGGGCCTTGGAGGCCTCTCGGCCGGCCCGCGCCCCGGAGGTCTCTCGGTCATCGGCGGCCTCGGCGGCCTGCGCGCCCGGGGCCCGGGCGGCGGCCCGGTAGAGCTCCTTGGCGATGATCGTGCGCTGGACCTCGGTGGCCCCCTCGTAGATCCGGGGCGCCCGCACCTCCCGGTAGAGGTGTTCGAGCAGATGGCCGCGCTGGAGCGCGCGGGCGCCGTGCAGCTGGACGGCGGCGTCGACGACGTACTGCGCGGTCTCGGTGGCGAGCAGCTTCGCCATGGCGGCGCGGCGCGGCACGTCCGGGTCGCCCCGGTCGTACGCCTCGGCCGCCGCGTACACGAGCAGCCGGGCCGCCTCGGTGCGGGTCGCCATCTCGGCGACCTGGTGCGCGACGGCCTGGAGGTCGGCGAGGACGCCGCCGAAGGCGGGCCGGGCGGCGGTGTGGGCCAGGGTGGCGTCGAGCGCGGCCTGCGCCATGCCGACGGCGAAGGCGCCGACGCTGGGCCGGAACAGGTTGAGTGTCCCCATCGCCACCCGGAACCCCTCCCCCGGCACTCCGAGCACGTCCTCGGGCCCGACCCGCACCCCGTCGAAGACCAGGCTGCCGAGCGCGTGCGGCGCCAGCATGTCGAGGGCCTCGCCGCCGAGCCCGGCCCGGTCGCCGGGGACGAGGAAGGCGGTGACGCCGCCGGGGCCGCGCGCTTCCTCGCCCGTTCGGGCGAACACGGTCACCAGGTCCGCCTCCGGCGCGTTGGAGATCCAGCGCTTCTCGCCGTAGAGCCGCCAGCCGTCTCCTTCCTCGTCCCGGACGGCCTCCAGGGCGAGGGCGGCGGCGTCGGATCCCGCGCCCGGTTCGGAGAGGGCGAAGGCGGCGACGGCGCGTCCCGCGACGACCTCGGGGAGCCAGCGGGCGCGCTGCCCGGGGGTGCCGAAGGCGGCGACGGGGTGGGCGCCGAGGCCCTGGAGGGCGAGTGCGGTCTCGGCCTCCGTGCAGGCGTGGGCGAGGGACTCGCGCATGAGGCACAGGTCGAGCGCGCCGGAGTCGAAGAGGCGGGCGAGCAGTCCGAGCTCGCCGAGGGCTGCGACGAGGGGGCGGTTGACGCGGCCCGGCTCGCCCTTCTCGGCGAGCGGGCGCAGGCGGTCGGCGGCGAGCCGGCGCAGCTCGGCGCACCAGGTGGTCTGTTCCGGATCGAGCGAGAATGCGGCCATGGGGCCCTCTCCCGGGCCGGCGGTGCCGGAACCCGTATCGGAAGCCGTCGTCGGAAGCCGTCGTCGGAAGCCGTATCGGAAGCCTTGTCGAAAGCCTTGCCGGATGCCTTATCGCGAACCGTTGACTGTCGTCACCATCACGATACGCTCCTTGGGCGACGGCCGACCCCGAACGGACCGGACCGGCCCCCAGGACAGGCGCCACAGCCACGACAGCCACCACCGCCACCGACGATCCCACCGACAGGGGGACGGACGCATGGAGCTGACGCCCTCGGCCCACCAGGACACCTTCGCCCGCGACCATCTGCCGCCCGCGGAGCAGTGGCCCCGCCTGCTCTTCGAACTGCCCTCGCTCGCCTACCCCGACCGGCTCAACTGCGGCACCGAGCTGCTCGACCGCACGGTGGAACGATTCGGCGCCGAGCGCGCCGCCTTCCGGGACGGCGAGGGAGACGTCTGGTCGTACGGACAGCTGCGCGAGCGGGTGGACCGGATCGCCCACGTCCTCACCGACGACCTGGGCGTCCGCCCCGGCAACCGGGTGCTGCTCCGCGGCCCCACCACCCCCTGGCTGGCCGCCTGCTGGCTCGCCGTGATGAAGGCCGGCGCGGTCGCCGTCACCGTCCTCGCCCAGCAGCGGGCCCGCGAGCTGGCCGTGATGTGCGAGATGGCGCGCTGCGGCCTCGCGCTGTGCGACGTGCGCGCGCTCGACGAACTGGCCAAGGCCGAAGTCCCGGGCCTCAAGGTGACCCCCTTCGGCGGCGACGGCCCCGACGACCTGCTGACCCTCGCGTCGGGCAAGCCCGGGCGGTACGAGGCGGTGCCGACCGCCGCCGACGACGTGGCGCTGATCGCCTTCACCTCCGGCAGCACCGGCCGGCCCAAGGGCTGTCTGCACTTCCACCGGGACGTGCTCGCCGCCGCCGACACCTTCTCCGCGCACGTCCTGCGTCCGGAGCCGGACGACGTCTTCGCCGGCTCCCCGCCGCTCGGCTTCACCTTCGGCCTCGGCGGGCTCGTCGTCTTCCCCCTGCGGGCCGGGGCCTGCGCGGTCCTGCTGGAACAGGCGGGACCGCAGCAGCTGCTCGCCGCCGTCGCCCGGCACCGGGTGTCGGTGCTGTTCACGGCGCCGACCGCGTACCGGGTGATGCTGGAGGAGCTGGACGCCCCCGGCCACGAGCACGAACACGACCTCGGCTCGCTGCGCCGCTGCGTCTCGGCGGGCGAGAACCTGCCGGCGTCGACCTGGGACGCCTGGCACGAGCGCACCGGCCTGAAGCTGATCAACGGCATCGGCGCGACCGAACTCATGCACATCTTCATCTCCGCCGCCGACGGCGACATACGCCCCGGCACCACCGGCCGCCCGGTCCCCGGCTGGCAGGCCAGGGTCGTCGGCCCGTCCGGCCAGGAGCTGCCGGACGGCGAGGCCGGGCTGCTCGCGGTGCGCGGCCCGGTCGGCTGCCGCTATCTCGCCGACCCGCGCCAGACGGAGTACGTGCGCGGGGGCTGGAACATCACCGGCGACACCTACGTCCGCGAACCCGATGGCTACTTCCGTTACGTCGCCCGCGCCGACGACATGATCATCTCGGCCGGGTTCAACATACCGGGCCCGCAGGTCGAGGAGGCCCTACTCGCCCACCCCGACGTCGTCGAGGCGGCGGTGGTCGGCCGGCCCGACAAGCTGCGCGGCGAGATCGTGGTGGCCTACACGGTGGTACGGGACGGGGTGCCGCGCGACCCCTCCACGGCGGCCGCGCTGCGCGCCTTCGTACGGGCCAGGCTCGTCCCGTACAAGTCGCCGCGCGAGATCGTCTTCCTCGACGCGCTGCCGCGCACGGCGACGGGCAAACTCCAGCGCTTCCGGCTCCGCACCGACGGGCTCCCCGGCAACGGGCTCCCGGCCGAGGGGCTCCCGGGCGACGGACTCCGGACCGACAGCCTCCGGACCGGCGGACTCCCGGCCGACGGACTCCGGACCGACAGCCTCCGGACCGACGGAATCCCGGCCGACGGGCTCCCGGGCGACGGGGCCGGATCCGGCCGCCTAAAGTGATCACGTGGCCGAGCAGCACACTCCCCGATCCCTGATCGTCTCGCTCTACGGCGCGTACGGCCGGTCGCCGGACGGCGCGCCGCTGGCGGTGGCCGAGCTGATCAGGCTGCTCGGCGCGCTCGGCGTGGACGCGCCCTCGGTGCGCTCCTCGGTGTCCCGGCTGAAGCGGCGCGGCCTGCTGCTGCCGCGCAGGACGGCGGACGGCGCCGCCGGGTACACGCCGTCGGACGACGCGCGGATGCTGCTCGACGACGGCGACCGCCGGATCTACGCCCGCGACGAGCCCCGGCTCGCCGACGGCTGGGTGCTCGCCGTGTTCTCCGTCCCGGAGGCCGAGCGCCACAAGCGCCATCTGCTGCGCTCCCGGCTCGCCCGCCTCGGCTTCGGCACGGCCGCGCCGGGCGTGTGGATCGCGCCGGCCCGGCTGTACGAGGAGACCCGGCACACCCTGGAGCGCCTGGAGCTCGCCCCGTACGTGGACCTGTTCCGCGGCGACCACCTGGGCTTCGCGGCGACGGCGGAGGCGGTGGCCCGCTGGTGGGACCTGCCGTCGATCGCCAAGCTGCACGAGGAGTTCCTGGACGCCCACGAGCCGGTGCTGAGGGCCGGGCCGCCGGCCACGCCGGAGGCGGCGTACCGGGCGTACCTGCTCGCCCTCGACTCCTGGCGCCGGCTGCCGTACGCCGACCCGGTCCTGCCCCTGGAACTCCTCCCGGAGAACTGGCCGGGCACCCGCTCGGCGGAGGTCTTCCTGGGGCTGCACGAGCTGCTGTACGCGCGGGGCGCGGAGTTCGTGCACCCGGCGGGCTAGGGCTGTCCGGCCCTGATCCGCCGTGCGGGCCCCAGGGCCCGCACGGGCAAGCCCTGGCGCCCGCCCCGCCAGGGCCGCGGAGGCGGCCGAAGCCCGCGCGACGGGCTCGTCAGCCCTTGTACTCGGCGATCTGGATCAGGTTGCCGCAGGTGTCGTCGAGGATCGCGACGGTCACCGGGCCCATGTCCGCCGGCTCCCGCGTGAAGCGCACGCCGAGCGCGCGCAGCCTCTCGTACTCGGCGCGCACGTCCGTCACGGCGAAGGAGTTCACCGGGATGCCGTCGGCCTTCAGCGCCTCCTGGTACGCCCTGGCGGCCGGGTGCTGGTTGGGCTCCAGGACCAGCTCGACGCCGTCGGGCTCCTCCGGGGAGACGACGGTCAGCCAGCTGTGGCCGCCGAGCGGGACCTCGGTCTTCTTCACGAAGCCGAGCACGTCGGTGTAGAAGCGCAGGGCCTTGTCCTGCTCGTCGACGAAGACGCTGGTCAGGTTGATCCTCATGAGGTGCTCCGGGTGGTGCGGGGGCGCGGAAGGGGGCGGACCCGGGGTCACGGGTCCTTGCGGCCCGTGGGCGGGCGCCTGCTGCCCGCGCGGTACGGGGCCGGCCAGGGTGCGGCGGGGCCCGCGTAGCCCTGCTCGGCGGCGGCGTGCAGGGTCCAGTGCGGATCGTATAGGTGCGGGCGGGCGAGCGCGCAGAGGTCGGCGCGGCCGGCGAGCAGGAGGGAGTTCACGTCGTCCCAGGAGGAGATCGCGCCGACCGCGATGACGGGCACGCCGACGGCACCGCGGATCCGGTCGGCGTACGGGGTCTGGTACGAGCGGCCGAACTCGGGGCGCTCGTCGGGCACGACCTGGCCGGTGGAGACGTCGAGGGCGTCGGCGCCGTGCGCGGCGAACGCGCGGGCGATCTCCACGGCGTCCTCGGCGGTGGTGCCGCCCTCGGCCCAGTCGGTGGCGGAGATGCGCACGGTCATGGGCCGGTCGGCCGGCCACGCCTCCCGTACCGCGTCGAAGACCTCCAGCGGGTAGCGCAGCCGGCCGGCGAGGTCGCCGCCGTAGCCGTCGGTGCGGTGGTTGGTGAGCGGGGAGAGGAAGCCGGAGAGCAGATAGCCGTGCGCGCAGTGGAGTTCGAGCAGGTCGAAGCCGGCCCGGGCGGCGCGCCGGGCGGCTGCGGCGAACTCCTCGCGCACGGCGGCGAGCCCGGCCCGGTCGAGCGCGTGCGGGGTCTGGTTGACGCCGGGGCGGTAGGGCAGCGGCGAGGCGGCGACCAGAGGCCAGTTGGCGTCCGGGAGCGGCTGGTCGATGCCCTCCCACATGCGGCGCGTGGAGCCCTTGCGGCCGGAGTGGCCGAGTTGCACGCCGATCGCGGTGCCGGGCGCCTCGGCGTGCACGAAGTCGGTGATCCGGGCCCAGGCGTCGGCCTGGGCGTCGGTCCACAGGCCGGTGCAGCCGGGGGTGATCCGGCCGCGTTCGCTCACGCAGACCATCTCGGTCATGACCAGGCCGGCGCCGCCGAGGGCGCGGGAGCCGAGGTGGACCAGGTGGAAGTCGCCGGGGACGCCGTCCTCGGCCACGTACAGGTCCATCGGCGAGACGACGACCCGGTTGCGCAGCGTCAGTCCGCCGAGCCGGAACGGCGTGAACATGGGCGGCGTGCCGGGCGGGCAGCCGAACTCCTCCTCGACGGCCGCGGTGAAGCGGGGGTCGCGCAGGCGCAGGTTGTCATGGGTGACGCGGCGGCTGCGGGTGAGCAGGTTGAAGGCGAACTGCCGGGGCGGGCGGTCGAGCTGGTCCGCTATCTCCTCGAACCAGCGCAGGCTCGCGGCGGCGGCGCGCTGGGTGGACTCGACGACCGGGCGGCGCTCGGCCTCGTACGCGGCGAGCGCCTCGGGCAGCCGGCCGGGCCGGGCGTCGACGTGCGCGGCGAGCGCGACGGCGTCCTCGACGGCCAGTTTGGTGCCGGAGCCGATGGAGAAGTGCGCGGTGTGGGCGGCGTCGCCGAGGAGCACGGTGTTGCCGTGTGACCAGCGGGCGTTGACGACCGTGCGGAAGGCGGTCCAGGCGGAGTTGTTGGAGCGCAGGCTCCGGCCCTGGAGCGCCTCGGCGAAGATCTTGGCGCAGCGGGCGGCCGATTCCTCGTCCTGGCCGGGTTCGTCGAAGCCGGCGGCCCGCCAGACCTCCTCGCGCATCTCGACGATGACGGTCGAGCTGTCGGCGGAGTAGGGGTAGGCGTGGAGCTGCATCACGCCGTACTCGGTCTCGGCTGTCTCGAAGCGGAAGGCGTCGAGCGCGAAGTCGGTGGCGAGCCAGATGTAGCGGCAGCGGTGCGTGGTGATCACCGGCCCGAAGACGTCGGCCCTCTCCTCGCGCGTACGGCTGTGCACACCGTCGGCGGCGACGACGAGGTCGTGGGTGGCGGCGAGCCGTGCGGCCGGCGGGGCCTCGGTACGGAAGCGGAGCCGGACGCCGAGTTCGGCGCAGCGCGCCTGGAGCAGCTCCAGGAGCCGGCGGCGGCCGAGCGCGGCGAAGCCGTGGCCGGTGGAGGTGTGCAGATGGCCGCGGTGCACGATCTCCACGTCGTCCCAGTGGACCAGCTCCTCGCGCAGGGCGGCGTGGACGACGGGGTCGGCGCTCTCGATGCCGCCGAGCGTCTCGTCGGACAGCACGACGCCGAAGCCGAAGGTGTCGGTGGGCGCGTTCCGCTCCCAGACGGTGACCTCGCGGGCCGGGTCGCCGCGCTTGAGCAGCGCGGCGGCGTACAGCCCGCCGGGACCGCCGCCGATGACGGCGATGCGCAGCGGTGCGGCTCCGGGGCGGGGGACGTCGGGGCGCGCGGCCTCGGCGAGGGGGGCGGCCGGGCTCAGCGGGGCGGCCGCGGGGGTGGACCGTACCGCGCCGGTGCCGCCCGGCGCGGTACGGGGGCCGGGGGGCGCCGCGGGCGGCCGCCCGGGCAGCGCCGGGGCCAGGTCCCGGGCCGGCCCGGGCGCCCCGCGCCCCCTCGCCGCCCCGGAGCCCGTCGCCCCCGCGTTCGTCTCTCCCATGTCCATCGGCCTCGCGTGGACCGGCCTCGCGTCGACCGGCCCCGCGTCGATCAGCCCCGCGTCGATCGGCCTCGCGCTCATCGCCCGCGCCATTTCGCCGGGCGCTTCTCGGTGAAGGCGGCGTGGAACTCGGCGTAGTCCTCGCCGTGCATGAGCAGAGCCTGGGTGGCCGCGTCCATCTCGACGGAGGCGGCCAGCGGCATGTCCAGCTCGGCGGTGAGCAGCGCCTTCGTCTGGGCGTGCGCCAGGGCCGGGCCCTCGGCGAGGCGGTGGGCGAGGGCGGCGGCGCGGGTGTCGGCGGCGCCTTCCTCGGTGAGTTCGCTGATGAGACCGATGCGCTCGGCCTCGGCGGCGCCGACGGGGTCGCCGAGCATGAGGAGCCGGGTGGCGTGGCCGAGGCCGACGACGCGCGGAAGGAGATAGGCCGCGCCCATGTCGCCGCCGGAGAGGCCGACGCGGGTGAAGAGGAAGGCGAAGCGGGCGGTGGGGTCGGCGACGCGGAAGTCGGCGGCGAGGGCGAGGACCGCCCCGGCGCCGGCGGCGACGCCGTGGACGGCGGCGATCACCGGGAAGGGGCATTCGCGCAGCGCCCGCACGGTCTGCCCGGTCATCCGGTTGAAGTCGAGCAGCTGGGCGGTGTCCATGGAGAGCGTGGCGCCGATGATCTCGTCGACGTCGCCGCCGGAGCAGAAGCCGCGGCCCTCGCCGCCGAGCACCAGGGCGCGGACGGCCCGCTCCCTGGACAGCTCGGCGAGCAGGTCGCGCAGGTCGGCGTAGGCGCCGAAGGTGAGGGCGTTCAGCTTCTCGGGGCGGGCGAGGGTGATCGTGGCGACGCCGTCGTCGATCGTGAGGCGCAGGTGCCGCCAGCGTTCGGTGCGGGTCGCGGAGCCGGTGAAGGGGCTCATTTCGGGAGGACCTCCCTGAGTGTGTGCGCGTACGGGTACGGCATCACCACCAGAGGGTATCACTCATCTGTGACCATCGTCACGAGTGCGCAATAAGCCCCGCGTATGACCCCCGGACCAAGGTCCCGGACCCTGGTCCCGGCCCGAACCGGCGACCGCCTCTGGTCCGGGACGCGTGGCTCCGTAAGGTTGAAACCAGGACATCACCCCCGACCGCCCCCACACCGAGCTCGAACGGACCCCACCGCCGTGTTCGAAGTCCCCGCCCCCGCAACCGCCCTCGCGCCCTCACCCGCGGCCGCCCCGGCCGCCGCCTCGTGGCGGCTATCGCTCCCCCACACCACCGCCGCCGTGCCGCTCGCGCGCGCCCTCGTCCGTACCGCCCTCACCGAGATCGAGGGCCCCGAGCAGGCCGCCGCCGACTGCTACACGGCCGAACTGCTCACCGCCGAGCTGGTCGCCAACGCCGTCGAGCACACCCCGGGCCACGGCCCGATCGAGCTGGTCGTCGAGCTGCTCCCGGCCCCCGGCGGCTGCCAGATCGAGGTCCACGACGGCCGCCCTGCCGCCCCCGGCGACCTGGTCTGCCCCGATCCGGCCGTCCCGGTCGACCCCTGGCAGGAGCACGGCCGCGGCCTGCTCCTGATCCGCGCGCTGAGCAGCGACTGCGGACACCGCCCCACCGCGCACGGCAAGGCGGTCTGGTTCACGCTCCCGGCCGTACCGCTTCCGCCCCGGCCTCAGGAGCCGTGACCGTCTCCGTGGCGGCCTCGGGAGCCGGGAGCGTGGCGGCCTCGGGAGCCGTGGTCGTGAAGAGCCGCGAGTGGCGGCGGCCGTACCCCACGTAGACGAGCGCGCCGACGACCAGGAAGGCCGCGAACTCCAGCCAGGTCGTCCAGCCGGTCCCCCAGATCAGGTACGCGCAGAAGCCGACGCCGAGCAGCGGGCTGAGCGGGTACAGCGGGACGCGGAACGATCGCTGCAGCTCCGGGTTGCGGCGGCGCAGCGCGATCACCGCGATGTTGACGACGGCCATGACGGCGAGCGTGCCGATGGTGGTGAGGTTGACGACGGCGTCGAGCGAGGCGAACGCCGCCGGGACCGCGAAGACCGCGGCCACGATCCAGGTGTTGGCGACGGGCGTGGCGCTGCGCGGCGAGACCTTCTCGAAGGTCCGGGGCACGAGGCCGTCGCGGGACATCGACAGCAGGATCCGGGTCTGTCCGTACATCACGGCGAGCACGACGGACGCGATGGCGACGACCGCGCCGAAGGCGATGATCCCGCCGCCGACCGTCGAGTGGGTGACCTGGTTGACGACGAGCGAGAGCGCGGCCGGCTTGTCGCCGACGGCGTCCGCGCCGAGCGCCCCGATCGCGGAGAGCGCGACGGCGCCGTAGAGCAGGGTGACCACGCCGATGCAGATGAGGATCGCGAGCGGGATGGTGCGGCGCGGGTTCTTCACCTCCTCGCCGGCGGTGGTGATGGCGTCGAAACCGATGTACGAGAAGAAGGCGACGGACGCTCCGGCGGTGATCCCGGCCGTGCCGTGGGTCGCGAACGGGGAGAGGTGACCGGCCCGGAAGGCGCTGAAGCCGATCGCGCAGAAGACGATCAGGATCGCGATCTTGAGCACGGCCATGGCGGCGGTCGCCCGGGCGCTCTCGCGCACCCCGCGGACCAGCAGCACGGCGGCGAGCAGGATCACGACCACGGCCGGCAGGTTGACCACGCCGCCGTCGGCGGGACCGGCGGAGAGCGCGGCGGGCAGGTGCCAGCCGACCAGGCTGTCGAGCAGCTCGTTCAGGTACTGGCTCCAGCCGACCGCGACGGCGGAGACGGACACGCCGTACTCCAGGAGCAGGCACCAGCCGACGAGGAAGGCGACCCGCTCGCCGAGGCTCGCGTAGGCGAAGGAGTACGACGAGCCGGACACCGGGATCGCGTCGCCCAGCTCCGCGAAGGAGAAGGCGGTGAAGACGCAGGTGAGCGCGGCGAGCACGAAGGAGACCACGACGGCGGGCCCGGCCTCGGCGACGCTGTCGGAGAGCCCGACGAAGATGCCGGTGCCGACGATGGCGCCGATGCCGAAGCACACCAGCTGGAACAGCCCCATGGTGCGCTTGAGGCCGTGGCCTTCGAGGTCGGCACCGGACTCGGCGAGCAGCCGCTGCGGGGACTTGATCCGGCGGGAGTCGATCCGCGAGGACATGGGGTGGTTCTCATCTCTGGTCGTGCATGCGAGAGGGGGGCCCGGACGCTGCGCACCCGGACCCCCCTTGATAAGCCGATGGTAAGGCCCCTCGCGCATATTCACCCAATCGGCGGCATTCCCATGCCTACGACACGTAGCGGGCGAACTCCCACGGGTCGTGCGCCGAGAACACCTCCACCTCGTCCCCGTGGTCGCGGACCAGCTCGCGCAGCCGCGCCTGGGTGCCGAGACGCAGGTCCCGGTGGACCTCGGAACGCGTCTGCACGACGTCCATCAGCGGATGCGGCTCCTTCGCGTCCGCCATCTCACGGTGGTAGTAGTACGCGTCCCCGCAGTGCAGCAGCCAGCGCCCGGCCGCGCCGGCGCGCCCCTCGTCGTACACGGCGACCCCGGTGTGGCCGGCGGTGTGGCCGCCGAGCGGGACGAGCCGGATCCCGGACGGCAGCCCGTCCAGGCGCACCGCCCCGAAGCCGAACCAGTCGTCGGCGGCGTCCGCCCCGTCCGGCGCGTAGGTGACCCAGTCGGGCTCGTGCGCCCAGTGCGCCGGGCGGTAGCGGTAGCTCGGGGCCTCGGCGCGCGCGGCCGCGAGTTCCGGCGCGAGCAGGTGCACCTTGGCGCCGGGGAAGTCGGGCAGCCCTCCGCAGTGATCCACGTCCAGGTGGGTCACGATGACGTGGCGCACGTCGGCGGGCGCGTACCCGAGGCGGGCGACCTGGCGGACGGCCGTCTCCTCCTCGTCGAGCGCGGGCGCCGCCATCGCCACCCAGTCGGCGCCCAGGGTGGCGTCGGGATCGCGGACGTCGTCGAGGCCGAGTCCGGTCTCGACCAGGACGAGCCCGGCGGAGTCGGTCTCCACGAGGAGGCAGTGGTTGACGGCCGGCGCGGGAGCCGGGCCCTCGTAGGTGGGGTCGATGGTGCGGACCGAGCCGCAGTTGAGGTGATGGACCTTCGTCACGTTCATGACGAGTAGGCTGCGACTTGAACCGCGCTTCAAGTCAAGGGACCGGTTTCAGGGGCGGCTCCGGGGGTGGCGGTGGACGGGGGATCGACCGTGAACGAGGGACTGCCGACCGAGGCGCCGACGGACGAGAGACTGCAGGGCGACGGACTGCGGGGCGACGGACTGCCGGGCCGGGGACTGGTCGGCGAGGGACTGCCGGGGCAGGGAGTGCTCGCCCCGGGGCTGGCCGGCGAGGGACTGCCGGGGCAGGGAGCGCTCGGCCCGAGGCTGCCCGGCCGGGGACTGCTCAACCCGGGGCTGGTCGGCGAGGGGCTGCTGGACATCGCCGAGGTCGCGGAGCGCAGCGGCCTCGCGCCGTCGGCGCTGCGCTTCTACGAGAAGAAGGGCTTGATCGCCCCGGCCGGCCGCAACGGCCTGCGCCGCACCTACCGCCCGGACGTCCTGGAGCGTCTCGCCCTGATCACCTGCGCACGCAGCGCGGGCTTCTCGATCGCCGAGGTGAGCCGCTTCGTGGTGGCGCGGCCGTCCGACGCGGACCTGCGGGTCCGGATGGGCGCCAAGGCCGACGACCTCGACGAACAGATCGGCCGGCTCACCCGGCTGCGCGACAGCCTCCGCCATGCGGCCGTCTGCGAGCACGAGCCGATCGTCGACTGCCCCGACTTCAAGCGGGCGGTCGGCAACGTGCCGCCGGCGACCGCCCCTTGACGTCCCTCAGCGGTAGAAGGTCCGGCCGGCGGCGCCGGAGGACACCGACCACACCTCGGTTATCAGCCCGCCGGTGATCCGGAGCGTATCGGTCCCGCTGCGGGCGACGGTCTCGCCGTCCTCGCCCGTGAAGCTCGCGCGATAGGGCCGGGCCACCAGACCGGTCGGCGCACCGTCCACCAGGGCGAGGTCCACCACCGCCTCACCCTCGGCCGCGAAGCGCAGCTCGGTGCGGCTGCGGCGCCACGCGTCGATGACGGCGGCGAGTCCGGCCGGGGTGCGGATGCCGTCGAAGGCTTCCGTGTTCGCCTGGGTGTAGCGGAGGGTGAAGTCCGGGGCCATGATCTTCTCGGCGAGCGCCAGCTCACCGTTCCACATGGCCGTCCACTGCGCGTAGATGTCGACACCGAGGCGTCGCAGGTCGCCGCCGCTTGTCCTGCTGGTCTCGCTCATCAAGTCCCCCTGTTCGTCACGTCTCCTGACACTCACGAACGTAACAGGGGGGTCTGACAACGGGCCGTCCGACGATCAGGCGGGCCCCGCGAGCGTGGCGACCATGACCGCCTTGATGGTGTGCATCCGGTTCTCCGCCTCGTCGAAGACGACCGAGTGCGCCGACTCGAAGACCTCGTCGGAGACCTCCAGCTCGGTCAGCCCGTGCCGGGCGTGGAGGTCGCGGCCGACGGCGGTGCCGAGGTCGTGGAAGGCGGGCAGGCAGTGCAGGAACTTCACGTCCGGGTTGCCGGTGGCCGCCAGGACGTCCATGGTCACGGAATACGGGGCGAGGACACCGATCCGCTCGTCCCAGACCTCCTTGGGCTCGCCCATCGACACCCACACGTCGGTGGCGACGAAGTCGGTGCCGCGCACGCCCTCGGTGACGTCCTCGGTGAGCGTGATCACCGCGCCGCTCGTCTCGGCGAGCCGGCGGGCCTCGGCGACGACCTCCTCGGCGGGCCAGTAGGCCTCCGGGGCCACGATCCGGACGTCCATGCCGAGCAGGGCGCCGGTGATCAGGTAGGAGTTGCCCATGTTGAAGCGGGCGTCGCCGAGGTAGGCGAAGGCCATCTCGTCGAGCGGCTTGGCGCAGTGCTCGGTCATGGTGAGCACGTCGGCCAGCATCTGGGTGGGGTGCCAGTCGTCGGTGAGCCCGTTGTAGACCGGCACCCCGGCGTGGGCGGCGAGCTCCTCGACGACGACCTGTCCGTCGCCCCGGTACTCGATCGCGTCGAACATCCGGCCGAGCACCCGGGCGGTGTCCTTGACCGACTCCTTGTGCCCCATCTGCGAGCTGACGGGGTCGAGGTAGGTGGTGGAGGCGCCCTGGTCGGCGGCGGCGACCTCGAAGGCGCAGCGGGTGCGGGTGGAGGTCTTCTCGAAGATCAGCGCGATGTTCCGGCCCCGCAGCCGCTGGACCTCGGCGCCCGCCTTCTTCGCCGCCTTGAGTTCGGCGGCGAGCGCGATCAGGCCGCGGAACTCCTCGGCGGTGAAGTCCAGCTCCTTGAGGAAGTGGCGGCCGATGAGGTCGGTGGCCATGGGGCGCTCCTGGGTTACGGTCGGGGACGTCGAGGGACGAGGACGTTGGAAGTGTATACGTAATTCAGCATTCTTATACAGACCCCGCCCTCGCCCCCCTCCGTCCCGGCCCGCCGCGCAGAGGCGCCCCGCCGTCACACCGCGCCGCGTCTCACACCGCGTCCCGCTCCACCGGACAGCTCATACAGCGCGGACCGCCCCGCCCCCGCCCCAGCTCGCTGCCGGGGATCTCGATCACCTCGATGCCCTGCTTGCGTAGATGCGTGTTGGTGGTGACGTTCCTCTCGTACGCGACGACCACGCCCGGCTCGACGGCGAGCACGTTGCACCCGTCGTCCCACTGCTCCCGCTCCGCCGCGTGGACGTCCTGGGTGGCCGTGAGCACCCGAATGTCCTGGAGGCCGAGGGCGGCGGCGATCGCGCTGTGCATCTGCTCCGGCGGATGGTCGGTGACCCGCAGGGACTGGCCCTCGTCGCCCGGCTCGATCGTGTACGAGCGCAGCATGCCGAGGCCCGCGTACTGGGTGAAGGTGTCGGCGTCCACCATCGTCATGACCGTGTCCAGGTGCATGAACGCCCGCCGCTTCGGCATGTCCAGGGCGACGATGGTGCGCGCCGAACCCGCCGCGAACAGGCCGCGCGCCAGCATCTCCACGGCCTGCGGGGTGGTGCGCTCGCTCATGCCGATGAGGACGGCGCCGTTGCCGATGACGAGGACGTCGCCGCCCTCGATCGTCGACGGGTAGTCGGACTGCCCCTCCGACCAGTGGTGGAAGCTCCCCGCCTCGGGGCCGGTGAAGAGCGGGTGGTGCTTGTAGATCGCCTCGAAGTGGACGGTCTCGCGCTGCCGGGCCGGCCAGCGCATCGCGTTGATCGACACCCCGTCGTAGATCCAGGCGGAGGTGTCCCGGGTGAAGATGTGGTTCGGCAGCGGCCCGACGACGAACTCATCCAGGTCCAGGGCGTGGAAGCGCACCGAGGTCGGCTCCCGGTGCGCCGCCAGGAACTCCCGCTTGGTCATGCCGCCGACGAGCGCCTCCACCAGGGCCGGCGAGTCCAGCGAGTCGAACGCCGCCCGCAGATGGTCCGTGGCGAGCGGACCGTACTCCTTCTCGTGGAAGACCCGGTCGAGCACCAGCCGCCGCGCCGCCGGCAGCTCCAGGGTCTCGCCCAGCAGATCACCGAAGAGGTGCACCTCCACCCCCCGGTCCCGCAGCACGTCCGCGAAACCGTCGTGCTCCTGGCGCGCCCTGCGCACCCACAGCACGTCGTCGAAGAGCAACGCGTCCTTGTTGGTCGGGGTGAGCCGCTTCAGCTCCAGATCGGGCCGGTGCAGTATGACGCGGCGCAGCCGCCCGGTCTCGGAATCGACATGGAATCCCATGCGCCCCATCCTGGCCGAGCGGAGCGGCCCGCGCGTAGTACTCCGCGTGTCACGCGGGCGACGGGGCGGGGTCGGGACCCCACCTCGCCGCCCCTCGTGGGCTTCCCGCCGCCCCCCTCGTGGCCTTCCTGTCGCCGTGTTCGCGTCAGAGCCTCGGGTCGACCGGCTCCGACTCCAGGGCGAGGACCGCGAAGACGGCCTCGTGGACCCGCCACAGCGGCTCGCCGGCCGCCAGCCGGTCGAGGGCTTCCAGGCCGAGCGCGTACTCGCGCAGCGCCAGCGAACGCTTGTGGCCGAGGAAGCGCTGGCGCAGCCGCTCCAGGTTGTCCGGACGCGTGTACTCCGGTCCGTAGATGATCCGCAGGTACTCGCGCCCGCGGACCTTCACGCCCGGCTGCACCGGGCGCCCGTCCTTGCCGAGGGCCACGGCCGCGAGCGGCTTGACGACCATGCCCTCGCCGCCGGCCGCGGTCAGTTCGAGCCACCAGTCGATGCCGGCGCGCACGGACGCCTCGTCGGCCGGATCGACGACGAGCCGCCGCGTCACCTGGAGCAGGCCGGTCGGATCGTGCTCCACCAGCCGGTCGAGCCAGGCCAGCTGCTCGTCGTGCGGTACGGCGGCCAGCGAACGGCCGCGCGCGGCCAGCACCTGGAACGGCGCGAACCGCACGCCCTCCAGACCGTCCGTCGGCCAGCAGTAGCGCCGGTAGGCGTCGGTGAACGCGGCCGCGTCCGCCGCCCGTTCCCGCTGCCGGCCGAGCAGCTCGCCGAGCCCGTCCACCCCGCGCGCCGAAGCCTGTTCGAGCGCGCCGAGCGCGCCGGGGAAGACCGCCCGGGAGGCCGCGCCGACCGCCGCGTACTGCGAGCGCAGCAGTCCTGCGGACTTCAGCGACCACGGCATCAGCTCGCCGTCGAGCAGCAGCCAGTCGGTGTCGAGCTCCTCCCAGAGCCCGGCCGCGCCGATCGCCGCCCGCAGCCGGCCGAGGACCTGCTCGGTGACGGCGGGATCGTCGAAGAACGGGCGTCCGGTACGGGTGTGCAGCGCGCCCGTCACACCGTCCGCCGCGGCCACGCCGAACCGTTCCGCCGCCACCGCCGCGTCCTTGCAGACGAGCGCGACGGCCCGCGAGCCCATGTGCTTCTCCTCGCACACGACCTTCCCGACCTCGTCCGCCGCGTACTGCTTGAACGCCTCGGCCGGGTGCTCCAGGAAGTGCTCATCAGCGGCTCCGCCGCGGGCCTCCGCCTTCGCAGTCGCGGTCGGCGCCATCGTCGGCGGGAGGTAGGCGAGCAGCCGCGGGTCGACCGCGAAGCGGCTCATGACCTCCAGGGCGGCGGCCGCGTTCTCCTCGCGGACCGCGACGTTGCCCATCAGCCGCGTCTCGACGATCCGCCGCCCGTGCACGTCGGCCAGGTCGAGCGGCCGCCCCTGGTGCCCGCCGGGCGCCTCGGCCGCGAGCGGCCTGGCCGGCTCGTACCAGACCCGCTCGGCCGGTACGTCGACGAGCTCGCGCTCCGGCCAGCGCAGCGCGGACATCTTCCCGCCGAACACCGCGCCGGTGTCGAGGCAGAGGGTGTTGTTGATCCAGGACGTGGTCGGCACGGGCGTGTGCCCGTAGACGACGGTCGCCCGGCCGCGGTACTCCTCGGCCCACGGGTAGCGCACCGGCAGGCCGAACTCGTCGGTCTCGCCGGTCGTGTCCCCGTACAGCGCGTGCGAACGCACCCGCCCGGACGTGCGGCCGTGGTACTTCTCCGGCAGACCGGCGTGGCAGACCACCAGCTTGCCCTCGTCGAGCACGTAGTGGCTGACGAGGCCGTCGATGAACTCCGCGACCCGCGCCCGGAACTCCTCCGGCTCGCGCTCCAGCTGCTCGATCGTCTCGGCGAGGCCGTGGGTCTGCTGCACCTTGCGGCCGCGCAGCCAGCGGCCCAGCTTGTTCTCGTGGTTTCCGGGCACGCACAGCGCGTCCCCGGCGGCCACCATGCCCATGACGCGGCGCAGCACACCCGGGCTGTCCGGCCCGCGGTCGACGAGGTCGCCGACGAAGACGGCGGTCCGGCCCTCCGGGTGGTGCCCGTCGACGTAGCCGAGCCGCGCGAGCAGCGTCTCCAGCTCGGAGCGGCAGCCGTGGACGTCGCCGATGATGTCGAACGGGCCGGTCAGGTGCCGCAGGTCGTTGAACCGCTTCTCCAGGACGACCTCGGCCGACTCCACCTCCTCCACGCTGCGCAGCACGTGCACCTTGCGGAAGCCCTCGCGTTCGAGTCCCTTGAGCGAACGGCGCAGTTCGCGGCGGTGCCGCTGGATCACGTGCCGCGGCAGGTGCGCCCGGTCGGCGCGGGCCGCGTTGCGCGCCGCGCACACCTCCTCGGGCAGGTCGAGGACGATCGCGATCGGCAGCACGTCGTGCTCGCGGGCGAGCTGGACGAGCTGGCGGCGCGCCTCGCGCTGCACGCTGGTGGCGTCGACGACGGTCAGCCGGCCGGCGGCGAGCCGCTTGCCCGCGATGTAGTGCAGGACGTCGAAGGCGTCCTTGCTGGCGCTCTGGTCGTTCTCGTCGTCGGCCACGAGGCCGCGGCAGAAGTCGGACGACACGATCTCGGTCGGCTTGAAGTGCCGCCGGGCGAAGGTCGACTTGCCGGAGCCGGTCGCACCGATCAGGACCACGAGGGAGAGGTCGGTGACGGGCAGCGTGCGCCCGGTCTTCTGGCTGGTGATGGCGTCGTCGGTCATGCCGCGTCCTCCTTCGTGGTGTCGGTCGTGTCGTGGGCGGTCGGGTCGTTGGCTGTGAGGTCGGTCGTGTCAGTCGGGTCGATACGGGTGAAGTGGGCGAGCTGGGTGGGCGGGCCGACCTCGGGGTCGTCCGGGCCGACGGGGGCGAAGCCGACCGCGTATCCGTGACGGTCGGCGACGGCCTCCGCCCAGCCGCGGAACTCCTCGCGGGTCCACTCGAAGCGGTGGTCCCCGTGGCGGACATGACCGGCCGGCAGCGATTCCCAGCGCACGTTGTACTCGACGTTCGGCGTCGTCACCACGACCGTGCGCGGCCGGGCGGAACCGAACACCGCGTACTCGAGCGCGGGCAGCCGCGGCAGGTCGAGGTGCTCGATGACCTCGCTGAGCACGGCGGCGTCGTAGCCGGTCAGCCGCTTGTCGGTGTACGTGAGCGAGCCCTGGAGCAGCTTCACGCGGCCTGCCTGCCGCTCGCCCATCCGCTCCAGGCGCAGCCGGCGGGCTGCCACGGACAGCGCGCGGGCGGACACGTCCACGCCGACGATCTCGGTGAACCGCACGTCCTTGAGCAGCGCCTGCACCAACTGGCCCTGGCCGCAGCCGAGATCCAGCACCCGGGCGGCGTCGGCGGCGCGCAGCGCACCGAGGATCGCCTCGCGGCGCTGCTCGGCGAGCGGCACCGGGCGTTCCTCGGTGTCGGTCGTCTCGTCGACGGCGTTGTCGACGTCGTCGACGTCCAGGCCGTCGGCCTCGGCGAGCCGGACCAGTTCGAGGCGCTCGGTGGCCTCGCGGGTAAGGCTCCAGCGGCGGGACAGGTAGCGGCTGGTGATGAGCTGCCGCTCGGGGTGGTCGGCGAGCCAGCCGTCACCGGCGCGCAGCAGCTTGTCGACCTCGTCCGGCGCCACCCAGTAGTGCTTGGCGTCGTCGAGCACCGGGAGCAGCACGTAGAGCTGGTTGAGCGCGTCGGCGAGCCGCAGCTCGCCCTCCAGGACGAGCCGCACATAGCGCGAGTCGCCCCACTCGGGGAACTCCGGGTCGAGCGCGACCGGTTCCGCCGTCACGTCCGCCCAGCCCAGCGGGGAGAAGAGCCGCGTCACCAGCCCGGCCCCGCCGCGCGCCGGCAGCGCCGGGATCTCGATCCGCAGCGGCAGCGGCGCGGCGGCCCGCTCCGGCAGCGCCGCACAACTTCCGTGCAGCGCGCTCTTGAAGACCTTCGCGAGGGCGACGGCGAGCAGCGAGGACGCGGCATACGGCCGGTCGTTCACGTACTGCGCGAGCGCCGCGTCGGGCGCCCCGCCCCGTCCCTTGCCCCTGCCCTTCCGCACCAGCGCCACGGGGTCCACCTCAAGCAGCAGCGCGGCCGTGCACCGCTCCGCGCTCGCCTCGGGGTAGACGACATGCGCGGTGCCGTGCGCAGTGCCGAACGCCTGCGCCCTCTCGGGATGCTTGTGCAGGAGAAAGCCCAGGTCGGTGGCGGGTTTCTCAGCCGTACCGGTGGTGCTGATGGTCAGGAACATGCGTTCAAGGATGACCTTTCCCGCCGCTCCGTCACAACGATTTTCAGTCCGAGAGCCGCCCCCCGGGCCCGCCCGGGGGCCGAGGGCGAAGGCCGGCCCGAGCCCAGAGCTGGGGTCGCAGGCCGGCCCCGGCCCGGGACCGGCCCCGGGGGGGCGACCGCTACGACCTCAGGTTCGCCGCCAGTTCGGCGATGGCCTCCGGGCCGACGCGGCAGCAGCCTCCGACGAGGCGGGCGCCGGCGGCACGCCAGCGGTCGGTCCTGGCCGGGTCGAAGGTGGCACCGCCGTGCCAGCCGCGCGCCGCCGCGTCCCACAGCTCGCCGCTGTTGGGGTAGACGACGACCGGCTTACCGGTCACCGCGGCGGCGATCTCCGCGGCGGGCCCGGCGTCGTCCGGGTCGCAGCAGTTGACGCCGACCGCGACGACCTGGTCGTTGCCCGCGGCCAGCCCGAAGGCGTCCGCCAGCGGCTGACCGGCCCGGGTCCGCTCGCCCTCGACCGTGTACGAGAGCCACACCGGCACCCCACAGCCCTCGGCCGCCCGCAGCAGCCCCTCGGCCTCGTCGGCGTCGGGCACCGTCTCCAGGGCCAGGACGTCGGGCCCGGCCTCGGCCAGGACCTCGATCCGGGGCCGGTGGAACCGCTCGAGCTCGCCCACCGACAGCCCGTACCGACCGCGGTACTCGCTGCCGTCCGCGAGCATCGCCCCGTACGGCCCGACGGAGGCCGCGACCCAGATCTCCCGCTCCACCCGCTCGCCCGCCGCCCGGGCCAGCTCCACGCTGCGCGCGAGCAGCCGCGCGGCCTCCGCCCGCCCGGTGCCCCGCCGGGCGAAGCCCTCGTAGGTGGCCTGGTAGCTGGACGTGATCAGCACCTGCGCGCCGGCGCGTGCGTAGGCCGCGTGGGCCGCCTCGATCTGCTCGGGTCCGTCGGCGAGCAGCCGCGCGGACCAGAGCGCGTCGGAGAGGTCGCAGCCCTGGGCCTCCAGCTGGTTGGAGAGCCCGCCGTCGAGCACGAGCACCCCTTCGGCGAGGGCGGTGGCGAGCGTGCGGTCGGGTTTCATCGGGTCACCCCAGCTGCGTCTGTACCTGTGCGGAGATCAGCTCCAGGTGGTCCAGATCGTCCAGGTCGAGGACCTGGAGGTAGATCCGGGTGGAGCCCAGTGCACCGTACCGGCCGATCTTGTCCACGACCTCGGCGGGTGACCCCGCCAGGCCGTTGGCCTTCAGTTCGTCGACGTCCCGCCCGATGGCGGCCGCCCGGCGGGCGACCTCCGCGTCGTCGCGGCCGACGCAGACCACCAGCGCGTTGGAGTACACGAGCGCCCCGGCGGGCCGCCCGGCCTCCGCTGCCGCCTCCCGCACCCGGCCGAACTGCCGCTCGGTGTCCTCCAGCGAGGCGAACGGGATGTTGAACTCGTCGGCGAACCGCGCCGCGAGCCGCGGGGTGCGGCGCGCGCCGTGCCCGCCGACGAGCAGCGGGATCCGTGCCTGGGCCGGCTTGGGCAGCGCGGGCGAGTCGGTCAGCTGGTAGTACTCGCCCTCGTACGAGAACGTCTTGCCGACCTCGGTGCCCCACAGCCCGGTGACGATCTCCAGCTGCTCCTCCAGGCGCCCGAACTTCTCCTTCGGGAACGGGATCCCGTACGCCCGGTGCTCCTCCTCGAACCAGCCCGCGCCGAGGCCCAGCTCGACGCGCCCGCCGGACATCCGGTCGACCTGCGCGACCTGGATCGCGAGGACGCCGGGGAGCCGGAAGGTGCCGGCGGTCATGAGCGTGCCGAGCCGGATCCGCCGGGTCTCCCGCGCGAGACCGGCCAGGGTGATCCAGGCGTCCGTCGGTCCGGGCAGGCCGTCGGCGGAGCCCATGCGCAGATAGTGGTCCGAGCGGAAGAAGGCGTCGAAGCCCAGGTCCTCCGTGGCCTTGGCGACCGTGAGCAGGGTGTCGTACGAGGCGCCTTGCTGGGGTTCCGTGAAGATTCGAAGATCCATACCTCCATCCTGCACCGTCGGGTGCGCGTCAACCGTTTCGTCAGCGGGCGAGCCCCACCGGCTCGGCCGGGTGAACATCCACCTCCCGGCGGGCGGCCTCCCACCAGGCCAGTGACCGGGGCCGGTGACCTGTCGTTGGCTCGGGCGGAGCCGGACCGCCCGGCCCGCGTGCCGGCGGCCGCTGCCGGTGCGTCCCCTCTCTCTTGTGGGCCCTTCCTCACCAAAGGGCCCGGGCCGAGGAGGCCGCCATGTCCCAGGAAGCCGCACCGGAGCGGTCCGTGTCCGAGCAGCCCGCCCAGCCGCCGCTCCCGCCGGTTCCTCCCGTGCCCCCGCAGCCGGCCGGTGGCGCTCCCAAGGGCCTGCTGCAGCAGATGGAGGAGCTGATGGCGGCCCTGACCGCCGACCTCTCCCAGCTCGACGCCGACTTCCAGTCCTCGTCCGACCGCCCGGCCGCCCCCGGTCGGTCCCTGCGCGAGGCCCCTGCTCCGGCCCCTGCGCAAGGCCCGGGACAGGGCTCCGGCGAGGGCACAGCCCAGGTCCCTGGTGAGGCCGGCCCGTCCTCCGCCGCCGACCGGACGGACGGCACGACGACCGCCTGACGCCTGACGACCGGCGCCCGTCGCCCAGCACGGGAGCAGCCGGCCCGACGGCACGAACGGCGCGGGCACCACGGGCGGCACGGACACCACGGACAGCACGCACGGCACGCACTGGACGGACAGCAGCCGTCGTCTGACCGGCCGGCGCCTTGCGCCGGAGCAGCCGCTACTCGCTTCCTCTGCTCCTCACCCCTCCCCCACCCCTACCCCGGGCCCGCGCGGCCGCGGGCCGTGTCGGGTGGGCGATGCGGGTCGTGGTCGCGGAGGGAGAGCCGGCGGAGCATGGCGCGGACACGGTCGTTGGCCTCGTCGGCAGCGTCCATGGCCTCGATGCACTGCCAGTAGAGCCCTTCCTCGTCCGTCGCGCAGGCCACGCCGACGAGGGCGATGCCCACCTCGCCGAGGAGCGCGCCGAGCGCGGTCAGTGCCGTGCGCGCGTCGCCGACGGCGGTGAGCTGCACGGCGCGCAGCCCGCCGGTGCGCAGCGCGGGGTGGTCCAGCGCACCACGTCCCCCGACCGTCTCACCGAGCCCCCGGGCCTCGCCGCGCAACTCCAGCGGCCCGCCGAGCGCGAGATGACTCCCTATCGCCTGGGCGAGGGCCTGGGCCTGCCAGGCTTCCGCCACGATGTCCAGCGCCGTGCGGCTCTCGGCCAGTGCGTGCCGACCGCTCGCGATCAATCGCTCCGCTTCCATCAACGCCGCCCCCGTTCTGATGACTTACCGCTCACTCATTCCATTACCCAGCGTGAGGCCGACTGAGCCCAAACACCAGAGGAATTCGGAAATCTGTGGACAGGAAGCTCGTTGGGGAAAACTCGGTCACTCCGAAGAGTGACGATCAGGTGCCCGACGTCCAGGTGGCGGGAAACGGATCTCGTTCCGGTCGATCTTCGCCGCCAGTGCCGCCAGCGGATCGATCCCCAAGACCTCGCAGAACTGGAGCAGATACGCGAGCACGTCCGCGACCTCGTCCGTCACCCGGTGCGCCGTGTCCGGATCCGCCATCACCCGGCCCGACTCCTCAGGCGTCAACCACTGGAAGATCTCCAGGAGTTCGGCGGCCTCGACGCTGAGCGCCGAGGCCAGGTTCTTGGGCGTGTGGTACGGCTGCCAGTCCCTGGCCGCGGCGAATTCCGCGAGGCGGCGCCGCAGGCCCGTCACATCGAGTTCAGTCACGCCTCAGATCTACCAGGCGGCAGGTCCACGAACGCCACCCCCGGCACTTCTGTCACCTGCGCCGCTTCGAGGGCCGTCGCCCCCAACGCTCCCACCACTCCCACCGCTTCCGGCGCACCCACCGTTCCCGGCACTCCCACCGCTCCCTGCGCCCCCGGTACTTCCTGTGCCTCCCGTGCTTCCCGTGCCTCCCGTGCTTCCTGTGCTTCCTGTGCTGCCTGCATGACCTTCGCCCCCTCCCCCACCGTCGCGACGAGACGCAGATGTCCGCTCCCGCAGATCTCGGCGGCGAGCCCGAGGAGGGCGCGCAGTTGCCGGGCGTCGAGTCCTCGGTCGAGTCCGTCGGCCAGGACGGTCAGCGTCTGCATGGCCTGGGGCACCTCCGCGACCGGGTCGACGGCGAGCACACCGGGGCCGGTGAGCAGGACGAGCCCGAGCGCGAGATAGCGCAGTTCGCCGTCCCCGAGCCGACCGAGCGGCGTCGCCGGGCGCCCGGCGCGCTCCAGGACCGCCTCGACCGTGCCGGCGTCGGCCCATTCCCGTAGCCCGAGGGCCGCCACCGACCCGACGCACCCGGCGCCCGCGAAGGCCGCGAGCCGGGCGTGGCGGCGGGGGCATTCCGTCGCGGTGCGGTGCAGCACCTCGGCGAGGTTGCGACAGTCGCGCCGCAGCCGTCCTTCGCCCACCGGGACCGGCGCCCGCATCCGGCCCGGCGCCGGATCGCACGCGAAGACCGAGCGGAGTCCCACGACCACCTGCTCGGCGGCGGCCAGGACGTCACGCTGCCCCTGCGTCTTGCCGGCGACGCGCAGCGGGAGCAGAGCCGTACCGAGCGCGTCGTCGGGGAACGGGGCGCGGGTGACGGGGGTGGTGCCGGCGGTGTGCCACTCGGCCTGCACGGTGCCGCGGCCGGGATCGCGCAGGGCGGTGGCGAGGAGGGTGCGGCCCTGCCAGGTGAGCCGTTCGCCGACGATCCGGAGCTCGGGGTCGGCCTGGACGGCGAGGTCGAGCTGGACCGGCCCGGCCGGGCCGTCAACCGTGCAGCCGATCCGGAAGCCCCGCCTCCCCTGGGCGTCGGGCCGCGCTCGGTCCGGCACGTGACCGGCCGCGTCCGGAAGCGCCTCGGCGAGCCCCGCCCCCGCGCCGAGCCGCGCGAGCGCCTCGTACGCCCGCAGGACGGTCGACTTGCCGCTGCCGCTCGGCCCTCTGAGCAGCGTCACGGGCCCGAGTGGCACCACGGTTCCGCGGTGCGCCCCGAACGCCGAGAGCCGTAACTCGGTGACGGCGGGCCGGGTGACCGTCGGGCCCGGCCCGTGGTCGTACGTGCGAGGGCGTCCCTGTGGGGGCACGAGGCCCGGCGACAGGGTGCGGTCGGGGGCGGTACCGCCGGTGGTGGTCATGATCGGAAGGTACGCAGCCCTCCGCGCGACGAACCGTTACGCCTGATCAACTTCCTACGAACGAGGGATCGCGCCCTCGCCGGCCTCCGCCGCGCTACCGTCCTCGGCGCCCTCGACCTCCGTACCGGCCGGCGCCAGCAGGAAGACGTTGCGGTCGACGCGGTGCATCCCGCTGCCGAGGCCGAAGACGACGCCGCTGCTGAAGTCGAGGATGCGCTTGGCGACCTCGGTGTCGGCGCTCGTGAGGTCGAGCAGCACGGGGATCTGGGCGATGAGGTACTCGGCGACCTCGCGGGCGTCGGCGAAGACCTGGACGCGGAGCACGACCATCCGGCGCTGTTCGGCGGATTCGTACTGGTCGGGGATCGTGCGGTGGTCCACCCTTGACGGCCATTCGTCCCGGCCGCGCAGGGGGACGACCTGGGCCAGGCCCTCCCACTGCTCGTCGGTGACGTCGTACCTCTCGTACCTACTCATGCGCCCATCCTCCCGTTACTCACCCGTTCGGCCCAACACCGACACGGCTGACGCCCTATGATCTCCCGCCCGTGAGGGGCGGCATGGACACCGCACCGCGGGAACGGAGGACGGGATGAGAGCGGAGGACGGAGTGAGTGCGGAGATGGGTGACGGGATGGGAGACGTTACAGGGGCGGGGGCAAGCGCCGGGGCAGGGGCACAGGCGGAGGCAGGGGCACAGGCGGAGGCACGGGCGGGGGCAGGGGCACGGGCGACGGGGCGCCCGGTGGACCGGCCGGACGACCGGCCGGACGACCGCGTCGCCTCCGTGTTGCGCTTCACGACGGAGCTGATCGCGTGGGTGGCGACCCCCTGGGCGCTGGCCTCGTACTCCTGGGTGCTCGCCGTACTCTCCGTGGTGGTGCTCATCGGGCTGCCGACCGTCTTCTCCACGCCCGGAGACAAGGCCCAGGTGATGGTCGCCGTCCCGGGCCCGGTCACGATCCTGCTGGTGCTCCTCCAGCTCGCGGCGGCCGTGACCGCCGCCTGGGCCGTGTGGCCCGTGTGGGCGGCGGTCGTCGTCTCCGTGCTGGCCGCGGCGACCACGGTGACGGAACGCCGCCGCTGGCTCTGGCTGTTGCGCCGCGGCGTCTAGCGCGTGGAGGCCCAGGGGCGGTGCCCCGGGCCCGTCGGGTGGGTGCCCGTGACGGAGGTGACGAGCGAGTAGAGGCTGGTCTCGGCGGCGATGAAGAGGCGGTTGCGCTTGGCGCCGCCCCAGGAGATGTTGGCCACCGCCTCGGGGATGTCGAGCCGGCCGATCAGAGTGCCGTCGGGGTCGTAGCAGTGCACCCCGTCGTTCATCGCGGCCACCCACAGCCGGCCGTCGGCGTCGAACCGCAGGTTGTCGAAACGGGCTTCGGGGCGGCCGGCGGCCTCGGCGAAGACCTTGCCGTCGGAGAGCGTGCCGTCGTCGCGCACGTCGAAGACGCGGACGAAGCCGGCGCGGGTGTCGGAGACGAAGAGCTGCCGTTCGTCCGCCGAGAAGACCAGGCCGTTGGGGGCCGCGAAGCAGTCGGCGACGAGGCGGACCTCGCCGGTGCGCGGGTCGATCCGATAGACGTTGTTGGCGCCGATCTCGCTGTCGGCGCGATGGCCCTCGTAGTCGCTGATGATGCCGAAGTCCGGGTCGGAGAACCAGATCGAGCCGTCCGACTTCACGGTGGCGTCGTTCGGGCTGTTGAGCCGCTTGCCCTGCCAGCGGTCGGCGAGGACCGTGACCGTGCCGTCGTGTTCGGTCCGCGTCACCCGGCGGTTGCCCTGCTCACAGGTGATCAGCCGGCCCTCGCGGTCGAGGGTGTTGCCGTTGGTGTGCCCCGCGGAACGGCGGAAGACGCCGACCGCGCCGGTCTCCTCGTCCCAGCGCAGCATCCGGTCGTTCGGGATGTCGCTCCACACCACCTGCCGCCACGCCGGCAGGTAGACGGGCCCCTCGGCCCAGCGGCAACCGCTGTAGAGCACCTCCAGGCGCCCGTCGCCGTACGTGCAACGGCCGGTGACGAACCTGTCGTCGAACACCTCGTAGAACTCGGGACGCGTACCGGTCATGATCCCCTCCGTCACCAAGAGCCCAGCGACCGAACCTTGTTCGGCCTGAGAGGGAGACTGGTGGATGAGATACGGTCACTGCAAGTTCTTCCCGAATGGAGAGTCGTGGATCACATAGACCGTGCGCTACTGGCCCTGCTCCAACAGGACGCCGCCCAGCCCTACGCCGCCCTCGGCCAGGCCGTCGGCCTCTCCGCCGGCGCGGCGCACGACCGCGTACGCAAGCTCCGCGAACGCGGCGTCATCCGCCGCACGACGGTCGACGTCGACCCCGCCGCGGTGGGCAGCGGCGTCCTGGCCTACGTGATGGTCGACTCGACCGCCTGGATGGGCGATTCCGCCCCGCACTTCGCCGCGATCCCCGAGATCCTGGAGGCGCACGTCATCGCGGGCAGCGCCTCCGTGCTCGTGAAGGTCAGGACCTCGACGACCGAGCAACTGCAGGACGTGCTGCGCCGGATCTACGCGATCGAGGGCGTGAGCGGGACGCAGGCGACGGTGGTCCTTGAGACGTTCTTCGAGCGTCCGGTGTCACCGGGTGCGGAGGGCTGACCCGCCGCTGGTGCACGGAGGCGGGGAAGCAGCCGGTGGCGGGGTGTTCGTTGCGGTTACCGGTGCGGCGCGGTTATTGGGGGGCGCGGATACCGGTGAGGTACGCGTACCTCACGAGCGGGATCGTCGGCTGCTCTCCCTCCCGTCCGCCCGGGTGCCCTCCGTCTCTGCCACCCGAGCGCTCTCCGCCTCTGCCGCCCGAGTGCTCTCCGCCTCTGCCGTCCGGGCGATGTTCCTTGCCATGCCGCCGAAGACGACGGCGTGGAACGGCGCCACGCTCCACCAGTACGCATGACCCGCAAGTCCCCGTGGGTGGAAGAGCGCCCGCTGCCGGTACGAGGTGCGGCCGTGCTCGTCCCGTTCAACGGCCATCTCCAGCCAGGCGAGACCCGGCAGGCGCATCTCCGCCCGGAGGCGGAGCAGGCGTCCGCGGTCGATCTCCTCGACCCTCCAGAAGTCGAGCGCGTCGCCGGCCCTGAGGCGCTGCGCGTCCCGGCGTCCACGGCGCAATCCCACTCCCCCGACGAGCCGGTCGGCCCACCCGCGGACGGCCCAGGCGAGCGGGAAGGAGTACCAGCCGTTCTCGCCTCCCACGCCCTCGATGACCCGCCACAGCGATGCCGGGCTCGCGTCGACGGTACGGGTGCGCTCGTCGCTGTAGAGGCTGCCGCCGGCCCAGTCGGGGTCGGTCGGCAGGGGATCGCTCGGCGCCCCGGGCAGCGAGGCGGAGGACCAGCGGGTGGCGACCTGCGCGTCTCGCACCCGGCGCAGGGCGAGCCGGAGGGAGGTGTCGAACGGGATCGGCGACTGGGGGCCGTCCGGGGCGTAGCGCGTGATGTCGTTCTCGGTGCAGATCACCTCGTGCCGGAGCGACTCGGCGAGCGGCCGGGCCAAGGCTGCGGGGACAGGGGTGACCAGGCCGATCCAGTGGCTGGACAGCCGCGGGGTGAGGACGGGCACGGGAACGATGAGGCGGCGGCGGAGCCCGGCGACGGCCGCGTACCGCACCATCATGTCCCGATACGTGAGCACGTCGGGGCCGCCGACGTCGAAGGTCCGGTTGACGTCCCGCGGCATGCCCGCGCCGGCCACCAGGTACCTCAGCACGTCACGGACGGCGATCGGCTGGACCAGGCTGCCGACCCAGCTCGGCGTGACCATGACGGGCAGCCGTTCCGTCAGATATCGAAGCATCTCGAAGGACGCCGAACCCGATCCGATGACGACGGCGGCGCGCAGCACGGTGGTGGGGACGCCCGACTCGAGGAAGACGCGGCCCACCTCGGTGCGGGAACGCAGGTGCGGCGAAAGCCGGTCCTCCGCCACTCCGCGCGGAGTCAGACCGCCCAGATAGACGATCCGCCGCACTCCCGCGGAGCGCGCCTCGTGGGCGAACGTGCGGGCGGCGAGCCGGTCCGTGTCCTCGAACTCGGCGGTCGAGGACATGGAATGGACCAGGTAGTAGGCGACGTCGACACCGGCGAGGGCCTCGCGCAGGCTCGCGGCATCGGTCACGTCGCCGCGCACGATCTCCGTACGGTCGACCCAGGGGTGGTCGCGGAGCCTGTCCGGGTGCCGAGCGAGGCAGCGCACGCGGTAGCCGTTGTCGAGCAGCTCGGGTACGAGGCGGCCGCCGATGTAGCCGCTCGCGCCCGTGACCAGGCAGCGGGTGCCCGTGCCGGGTGTGGAAGTAGCCATGCGCCGATCCGTTCGTCGGTTCACTGGTCCGTTTCACCGATCTGTTTCACTGATCCGCTTCGAGATCACCGGCCTGTCGTGAGGCCACTGATTCCTTCTGATTCCTCTCCTTCTGCTTCCTTCTGAGAGTTCTTCGTCCGGGACCGCGCCGACGGATGCGGGCACGGTCGGCGACCACCTGAACGCATCGTTTCCGCAGCGTATGGTGGATGGCATGTCCGACACGCCACTCGGGATCACGACGGGTGCGGTGGCACGGCGCCTGGGCGTCTCGCCGACCACGGTGCGCTCCTGGGACCAGCGGTACGGCATCGGCCCCGCCGTGCGCGCGAACGGGCGGCACCGCAGGTGGAGCCCGGCGGACGTGGCGATGCTGGAGGAGATGTGCCGCCTCACGGCATCCGGCGTCCCGCCCGCGGAGGCGGCACGCGCCGCCAGGGACGTACGGGCCGGGGCGGGGACCGGGGCCCTCGGAGCGAAGACCGGGACCGCGGGAGTGGGGGCCGGGACCGGAGGAGCCGAGGCCGGGACCGGAGGAGTGGGCGCTGCTCGGCCGGCCGAGCAGGTGAGACCGGCCGCGCCCGCGGCCGACGACGAGCCGTCGCGCAAGGGCCACCGCACGGAGCCGGGCGGCGGGCTTCCCTTCGGCGACGGGCTGCCCCTCGGCGCCGTACGGCGGGAGTGCCGGGGGCTGGCCCGCGCCGCGGTGCGTCTCGACGGTCCGGCCATGGACGCGCTCCTTGAGGAGGTACTGACCCGGTACGGGCTGGTCACCGCGTGGGAGGAGGTGATGGGGCCGACCCTGCACGCGGTGGGCCGCAAGTGGGAGTCCTCCGGCGACCGTTACGTCGAGGTGGAGCACCTGCTGTCCTGGCACGTCTCCACCGCGCTGCGGCGGGCCGCCGTCACCGGCCCGGCGGCGGCGCACCCAGCCTCCCCGCCGGCCTCGACTGCCCCATCCTCCCCGCCCGCTCCGGTGGTCCCGGCTGCCCCGGTGGCTCCCGTCGTACTGGCGTGCGTCCCGGCGGAGCAGCACACGCTGCCGCTGGAGGCGCTCGCGGCAGGGCTGGCCGAACAGGGCCTGCCGACCAGGATGTTCGGCGCGGCGGTGCCGGCCGAGGCCCTTGACGCGGCGGTTCGCCGGTCGGGTCCGGCCGTCGTGGCGCTCTGGTCGCAGGCCAGATCCACGGCGAACCACTCCCTGGCCCGGCACGTCGCGGGGACGGCGTTCGGGATGCGGGGCGCGCGCACCGCTCCACTCGTCCTGCTCGCCGGTCCCGGCTGGCTCGGCCGGACGCCGGATCCGGGCATGGTCCGGCCTGCCGGACTGCGCGAGGCCATTGACGTGATCTCGCGCTTCTACGGGGACCGGGCGCCGTCCACCGAGAGCTGAGACGACGGACAGCGGGCACGGGACCGAGCGCTCGTGCGAACCGCGCAGGGGGACAGGCCGGACGGGTTGTGCGGAGAGGCAGGAAGGCCCGGATCACCCACCGGTCGGGGCCATCGCCGCATCGTGGTCGAGATTGTGCCGCAGGCGCTGCAGCCCGCGGCGGGCGTGGCTCTTGACGGTGCCGAGCGGCATGCCGGTGTGGTCGGCGATCTGTGTCTGGGTCAGATCGCCGAAGTAGGCGAGTTCCAGGACGTCGCGCTGGACACGGGGCAGCCTCGCGAGTTCCTCGGTGACGACGATCCGGTCGAGGATGCGGTCCAGGGCCCGCTCGGGCTCGCCGATCGTCGCGCCTTCGTGTTCCAGGCCGGAACGGAGCGCCGAGGCGAGTTCGGTACGGCGGGTGCGGGCGGTCAGCGCGTCGGCGACCTTCCGGCAGGTGATGCCGGTGAGCCACGCCGGCAGGCTGCCCCGCTCGGAGCGGTAGGTGGCCCTCCCGCGCCACGCGGCGACGAACACCTGCTGGGTGACGTCCTCCGCCTCGCGGGGGTCCCCGAGCGTTCGGGCGGCGAGGGTGTGGACCAGCGGGCCCCAGCGCCGGTACGCCGCGTCGAGGCAGCGCTCGTCGCCCTGGGCGAGTCCGCGGGCGATCCGGTCGTCGCGGTCGTCGTCGCCGTCGCGGCCTTCCGTAGCGTCGTCGAGCGGAGCACGGTGAAGGCCTCCGGTCATCATGCGCGTGCTCATGACGGTTCCTCCTCCGGGTGCCGGCGCGGGCACCCACCGAGCCTGTCGACCACGGTGAGAAGAGCGGTGATCCCGCGTTCCCCACACCTCACCGTCCGGCCGACGAGCCCGATGGAGCAAGTCGCATCGCTTGCGCATTGAAATGAGCCGACGTCCCAGGCGCGCACAGCAGAGGAGAAGGCTCAGACGGGTTCAGAGGGGTTCAGACGATGCCCCGAGCCCGGCGGAAACGCGCCAGGCCGTCGGAGAGCTCGATCAGCGGGTCGGGGTAGTCGAAGGCCGCCCGGTCGAGCCCGGTGAGCCGCCACGGCTCGTGGATCGCCGGTCCGTCGAGGCCGGCGAGTTCCGGGACCCAGCGCCGTACGTAGCTGCCGTCGGGGTCGTACCGCTTGCCCTGCCGCACCGGGTTCAGGACGCGTTGCGGCCGGGTGTCCGTGCCCGTGCCGGCGACCCACTGCCAGTTGAGCTGGTTGTTCGCCACGTCGCCGTCCACGAGCAGACCGAGGAAGTGGCGGGCGCCCTCGCGCCAGTCGATGTAGAGCGTCTTGGTGAGGAAGGAGGCGGCGATCATCCGGCCGCGATTGTGCATCCAGCCCTCGTGGGCGAGCTGCCGCATGGCGGCGTCCACCACGGGGTAGCCGGTACGGCCCTCCCGCCAGGCCGCGAGGTCCTCCTCGGCGTCGGCGCCGCGACGCCAGCGGTCGTGCCGAGGGCGGTAGTCGGCCGTGGCCGCCTCCGGCCGGGCGGCCAGCACCTGATGGTGGAAGTCGCGCCAGCACAGCTGCCGCACGAACGCCTCGGCCCCGGCGCCGCCACGCTCCCTCGCCAGGAACACGGCCTCGACGGCGGAGACGGCACCGAAGTGGAGATACGGCGAGAGCCGGGACGTGCCGTCCCCCGCCAGGTCGTCGTGGCTCTCCTCGTACGCGTCGACCCGGTCCGACAGCCAGGAGACGAGCCGCCTGCGCCCCTCGCTCTCCCCTCCCGTCGCGAGCCCCGGCGACACGTCCGCGATCCCCGGGCGCCGCGGGATCCGCTCCGACCGCACCCCCGACGGCACGCGCACCGCCCTCGGAGCGGCCAGCGGTGCGCGGACGGGCTCACCGGCCCAGCGCTTGTAGTAGGGCGTGAACACGGCGAAGTGATCCGATCCGTACGGGGTGACGTCGCCGGGCGCCACGACGTCGACCACGCCGTCGTGCACGTACAGCCGGCAGCCGTCCGCCTCCAGCGCCTTGCGCAGCCGCGCCTCCCGCGCCCTGGCGAAACCCGTCGCCCCCGCGGCCATGTGCACCTCATCCGCCCCGGCCTGCCGCACCAGGGCCCGCACCTCGGCCACGGTGTCCCCTTCGCGCACCACCAGCCGGCCGCCACGCTCCCTCAGCCCCCGGTCCAGATCGACGAGGCAGTCGGCGAGAAACGCCAACCGATTCGGCACCACGAACCCGGCCCGGTCCACGGCCGGGTCCCGGACGAACACCGGCACCACCTCCTCCGCCGCTTCGAGCGCCGCCCTCAGCGGCGGGTGGTCGTGAACCCTGAGATCAGCGGTGTACAGAACGACGGAGACGGTCATCGCGCCCTCCCTGCTCGGCCGGCCGGCGCGTACGTCACCGGCACGCAGGAGCCACGCTCCTGCACCACCAGTTCCCCGACACACCACGCCCCGGATGCACCAAAGGCGGCCAGCCGCCTCAGCGTCTCGGGCGCTCCGTCGGCCATCCGGCGATCGTCGGGTGCACCCCCGCCAAGTGGCTGGAGCTGCCCGCACGCAGTGCGACCAGAACAACGAAGCCGGTGAAGGAGGTGGCGGGGACGCCTGGACGGAGGCCGGGGACTTGCGCAGTGGAAGCCGCACGTAAGCACTGAGGAGAGAGTGGAAAGCCGCCCTCCGACCAAGATGTCTCACCGGTCAGGAGGGCGACTTCTCTTGCTGACGACACGCCGGCTCATGCGCGGACGTACGTCCGCTCCGGTGTCGGGGTCAGGACGGGTCGCCGTACTGGAGGCCGCGTCCGTTGGTGCCGATGTAGACGCGTCCGTAGGTGTCGGGGTCTCCGGTGATGACGCCGAGGCTGCCGATGGCGCCCCACTGGTGGGCGACATCGTTGATGCGGAGCCAGGTGGTGCCCTTGTCGGTGGAGCGGAAGGCTCCGGTGACGTTGTCGACGGTGCCGATCAGGTAGAGGGCCTGGTAGTTGGCGCCGGGTGCGGCCTTGCCGAAGCCGAGGGCGGAGGCGGACTGCACTGTCTTGAGTGTGGTGAAGGTGCGGCCGCCGTCGGTGGAGTGCAGCAGCCCGTTGCCGCCGCCGGCGATCCACAGGTCCCCGTTGATGCCGGGGACGGCGGTGAGTCGGCCGCCGGGGAGGCTGGTGGCGCGGGGGGTGAAGGTCGCGCCGCCGTCGGTGCTGGCGTGGAGCGTGCCGCCGGTGAGTGAGTAGAAGGTGCCGGCCGAGGAGCGGTCGGCGACGACCACGGCGTCGGTGCCCAGGCCGCTGACCTTCGACCAGTGCGCTCCCTTGTCGGTCGAGCGATAAGGGGCCTGGCCTGCTTCGGCCCATACGATGGTGGAGCCGTCCGCCGAGAGGGCGACATGGCCACTGTTCGCGCTGGGGACCGGTTCTGCGGTGAAGCCGTTCCAGCTGCTGCCGCCGTCGGTGGAGTAGGCGCCGTCCTGCGCGCCGCCGGTGCCGACACGGACCATCACCGCAGGAGCGGACTGGGCGAAGTCGATGTCGGTGCTGCTGCTCATCAGCGGGTTCGTCAGCCGTCCGGCGGGCACGTGGGTCAGGGAGTCGTGGCGGAAGCCGCCCTGGTCGCCCATGGAGGTGATGACGGTGGCACCGCCGGGAGGGGCGATCGCGTCCGCCAGCGAGGTCTCCTCCAGCCCGCGGGCCCCGGAGGCCCAGTGGCTGGTGCCACCGCTGTCGGAGGCATTGGCGTCCTTGCTGCGCCAGATGGCGTTGCCGGTGCCGTACAGCACGTGCCCGGAGTCGAAGGGGTCGATGGCCAGCGCGGTCATCCAGTGCCCGGTGTGGGTGCCGGCATACGGAGCGCCGGAGGCATCACGCTGCGACTTGTCGGCCAGGGCCTTCCAGGTCGTGCCGCCGTCGGTGGTCCGGTAGATCTCGTCCTCGGGCCACCACCGGTCCAAGGTGGTGACCATCACCGTGGACGGCTTCTGCGGATCGACGGCCAGACCGGAGAACCCGTAACCGCCCTGCGAGGGGGAGACGTTCTTCCACGCGCGGCCGGCCGGGGCGTACTTCCACACCGAGCCCGCCGTCGCGTCCATGGGGCCGATGCTGTTGCTGTAGGACAGGTACAGCGACCCGTCAACGGTGACCACACCGTGCTGCGGCATCTGGCCGGTGGGCTGCCCGGAAACCGCTTGCCAGCTGCTGCCGCCATCGGTGGAGCGGTACAAAGACGTGGACTTGTCGTTGACGCCGACGTAGACCGTGTTGCTGCCGGCCGGGCCGTACGTCACGAAGGAGATGCCCGCGCCACTGCCCGCCCCGTCCCTGACGGGGAACGACGAGACCTGACGCCATGTCACACCGTAGTCGGTGCTGCGCCACAGGCCGTTCTTGCGGGTCCCCAGCAGCAGGGTGGCGTGGTCGGCGGGGTCGATCACGAGCCGCTCGCCCGCCCCCCGGCCCGGTTCGTTGCCGCCCAGCTTGAACGGCAGATCGGTGCGCTGGAAGGTGCGGCCCCGGTCGGCGGAGCGCAGGATCGCGCCGTTGCCGGCCCAGTCGTTGGTGTAGGTGCCGGCCGCAAGGTAGAGCCGGTCGGGGTCGACGGGGTCGGTGGCCAGCGCGTCGATGCCCAGCAGGTTCCAATCCTTCTCGCCGAGCCAGTCGGTCAGCGGAATCCACTGCTCGGCCGCGCTGTCCCAGCGGTAGGCGCCGCCCATGTCGGTACGCGCGTACAGCAACCCCTTCTCCCGCGGGTTGAACACCAGCCCGGTGACGTAACCACCGCCCACCACCTGGGCGTTGTTCCACGCATACGGCCCGGTCCCGGGTGCCTGGGTCCCGTCCGTCCTCACCAGCTTCCACTGCTGGTTGGTGCTGCCGTGGCCGGGATACTGGATGACGACCGCGCCGTCGGCCGTGGAGCCTCCGGAGACGTCGAGGACCTGGCCACTCCTGCGGGAGGTGAAGGTGACGGCGCCGGAACCGCTCACGTCGTCGATCCGCCACTCCTGGGAGGTGGAGGAGCTGTCGGTCTGCTGCTCGGCGGCAGCCGCCTGGGCGGTCGAATCGCCCGCTATGCCCAGCACTTTGCCGCTGTTGCGGTTCACCAGCTCGTAGTAGCCGTCGCCGGTGGGTCGCAGCCGCCACTGCTGGTTGGCGGTGT
Source organism: Streptomyces sp. NPDC004327 (assembly GCF_042873935.1). Taxonomy (NCBI): domain Bacteria; kingdom Bacillati; phylum Actinomycetota; class Actinomycetes; order Kitasatosporales; family Streptomycetaceae; genus Streptomyces; species Streptomyces sp. NPDC004327. Next base: position 623,673 of record NZ_JBIAME010000005.1, read on the forward strand.
TCTGGTCGGTCCACTGCTGGATGCGGGTGCCGTCGGCGGTGGAGAAGGCGTTGACGTCCAGCGCCTTGCCGCTGCGTACGGAGACCAACCGGTAGTAGGCATTGCCGTCGACCGTCGCGGCCTGGGAGTCATCCTGCACGAACAGGAGATACGGCACGAGGACGGCGGGCACACCGAGCAGCAGTCCGGTCGCGGTGTGGCGACGGCGGTGACGCCCGCGGCGCCCGCCGTTCGTGGGGTTCTTCATGGGGGGTGTTCTCCTTGCGTAACCGTGGATCGGGCGGGTCAGCGCTGCAGGGTGAGGACACCCGGCCGGTACGGCAGTCGGTCGTAGGGTCCGCCCGCGGTGGGGGACCTGCCCTGGTACAGGAACTGCAGGTTGCAGGGGTCGATGGTCATGGTCTGGTCGGGGTTGTCGCGGACCAGATCACCGTGGCTGATGTCGTTGGTCCAGGTGGCACCGCTGTTGGCCTTGCCCGCGAAGGGGCTGCTCTCGCTGCCGGCCTGCGGGGTCCACGCACCGCTCAGGCTGGAGGCCGTGAACGAGCGGAAGTAACGCTGCTCGTTCGCGCCCCGAGCCTCGACGATCATGAGGTACTGGTTCCGGCCCTGGACCTTGTAGACCTGCGGCGCCTCGAAGAGGTTCTTCGCCGTGTCGCTCATGACCGTCGTGTACGACGAGCCGAAGTTGCCCGGGAAGTTCCCGATCGGCATGCTCGCCCGGTAGATCTTGCCGTTGTCACCGGCGAAGAACAGGTACATGTTCTTCTCGTCGGCGATCAGGGTCTGGTCGATCGGGCCGGTGCCGGAGTCGGGGAGGCTTCCGGTGAACAGCGGCTGCGGCGCGGACCAGCCGTTGGGGTTGATGGGGTCGCTCGACGTGCGGTAGCTGAAGGGCGATGCACCCCACTGGTACGCAAGGACCCAGATCTTCTTGGGCGCGAAGTAGAACAGCGTCGGCGCCACCGCGTTCTGGCTCATCCTGGTCTGGCCGGCCGACGCCATGTCCGACCAGTCCGTGAAGGGGCTGAACGCCATCGAGCCGTACGAGGTTCCCGACGCGCTCGACGCGTAGACCAGGTGCTTGCCGCCCAGCACCACGTGGGTGAAGTCCTTCACCGCGTCCCACCCGTTCGACGGCTGTGCGAGGGGACCCGTCGAACTCCACTTGTACGTCGACGGAAGGGCGCACGTGCCGCTGCCCGTCAGGGAGGGGCCGGCCCACTTCTGGTTGCCGACGGACGCGCAGGCGTACAGCTGGATCGTGGTGCCGTTCGCGGTGGCGGCGCCAACGGCGTCGAGGCACAGCCCGGACTGGACGCCGGTGATCGAGCCGTCGGTGTTGAGGGTCCACTGCTGGTTGGCGCCGCCGTTGCAGTCCCAGATGACCACCGGGGTGCCGTTGGTGGTGCCCTTGCCCTTGGCGTCCAGGCACTTGTGGTCGTGGACCTTCAGCTGCTTGGCGGCGGTGTAGGTCCAGCGCTGGTCGGTCTGTCCGCTGCAGTCCCACAATCGGGCCCGGGTGCCGTTGGCGGTGGCGGAGTCGGGGATGCCGACACAGCGGCCGGAGGCGACGCCCTTGATCTCCCCCGTACCGTCGGTCGGCTTGCCCGGGGTGGTACCGGAGCTGGAATGGAGAGCGCTCATGACGGCGGTGTACGCGGGCTTGGGCTTGCCACCGCTGTCGAACAACAGCGGGCTCTCGCCGCTGCGCCAGGAGTCGCTGTCACGGACGCCCCACACCGTGATGCCGGTGCACCGGGCCACGGACAGGCAGGTGCTGACCGCGTTCGCGTACTGGACGGGTGACGCCTGGGCGATGTCCAGCTCGGTGATCTGGACGTCGACGCCCAGGGCGGCGAAGCCGGCCAAGGTGGTCTTGAAGCTCGCCGGCGGGCCGCCCGCCCCGAAGTGGCTCTGGAACCCGACGCAGTCGATGGGCACGCCGCGGGACTTGAAGTCCCTGACCATGCGGTAGACGCCCTGGGTCTTGGCGTCCGACCAGTTCTCGATGTTGTAGTCGTTGTAGCAGAGCTTGGCCGAGGGGTCGGCCGCGTGGGCGGTGCGGAACGCTTCCTCGATGAAGCCGTTGCCCAGCACCTGCTGGAAGACCGAGTCGCGGAGCCGGCCGCTGCCGCCGTCGGCGAACGCCTCGTTGACCACGTCCCAGGCGTAGATCTTGCCCTGGTAGTGGGTCATCTCGGTGGTGATGTGGTGGTTCATCACGCCGCGCAGTGTGCTCGCGTCGCGGATGGAGCCGACCCAGGAGGGGAGCTGCGAGTGCCAGACCGTGGTGTGGCCGCGCAGGCGCTGGCCGCGCGCCAGGGCACGATCGACGATCCGGTCTGCGGGGCCGAAGTCGAAACGGCCGCGGGACGGTTCGATGGCGTCCCACTTCATCTCGTTCTCCGGGGTGACCATGTTGAACTCCCGGTCCGCGATCGCGGTGTACGCGGAGTCGCCGAGCCTGCCGGCGGCCACGGCCGTGCCGAAGTACCTGCCCGAAGGGGCGGCCTGGGTGCCCAGGCCCGCGGCTCCGGCGGAGCTGGGGAGGAGCGTCACGACGCCGGCCACCAGCGCTGTGGCCGACAGTCCTATCGCCCATGTCCGGCGTCGCCGGCGGAGCCGGTGGAGGCCCTTCATGATTCTCCTCGGGGGCCCTGCGTACCGGTCGCCCTGGGTTCGTAGGTGTGTTGCGTCATGTGAGGGGCTTTCTTCAGGGGATGCGTCAGTGGGGGAAGTCGGGACCCTGCCGCGCCGGCACGTCATGACGGGCGGCGGGAAGGACACCCCTGAAGTGGAGGCTTCCGAGCTCGCGGTCTCGTAACAGAAAAGTCGCGCCGTCCGCAGGATCGCCCAGTGAGGCATCTCGCAGGCAGAAAGCGTTATGCCGGACGCCGTGGCCTGGTCGCGCCCGTGGAAGAGGGGCGCCGCACCGATCTGCGGTGAACGCCGGTCACGGCGTGGGACAGGAACCGTGGGGGATCAGGCTGGAGGACACCAGCTGCGACGGTGCGACTCGGTCGGGATCGCCCGAGGAGCGGTGCTCAGGCCCGGGGGCTGCGCACGATGAAAGAAGCCTGGCCGGCGAAGGCCCGCGTGCCGTCGGAGCCGTCGAGCCAAATGTCGCCGTCGCGGTGGCGGAGGACCGATCCCGGATAGTTGTGCGCGTGCAGGGTTACGGACCCGGCGACCGCCCCGGGACGGGGACAGAAGGTGGCGTCTTCACGGAACAGTGCGCTGCCGTCGTCGGTGCTCAGCCGCAGCCGCAGGTACTGGTGGCGAAGATACCGGCCGTCCGCGGCGCGGAAGGTGACGCACCGCATGTCGGCCAGTCCCCCGACGACCGTGAAGGTGACCCGCTGACGTGCCTGCGCGCTGCTGGACGCGGCGATTGGGCCGAGCGTCGCGAAATCGCCCGTGTAAGTGACGAACAGGCCGGGACTGTCCGCGGACTCCAGCGACTGTGCGCCCAGCGGAACGGTGCCCGCGACGGCGGACGGGCCGACCGAGGGCGGGCTCACCCGGGACGGACTCACCGGGGACGGACTCACCGGGGACGGGCTCACCGGCGAGGGTCCGGCCGAGGTGGTGGTGCGCGAGGGAAGGGGCGTGGGAGTGCCGACCGTGGGAGCGGCGGTGGCGCCGGGCACTCGAGGCGCCGGTTCGGGCCAGGTCGCGTAGGTGACGGTCCCGGCGATGAGCACCGCGCCGGTCGCGAGGCTCAGCAGCGGATGAGCGGTCACCGTCTGGAGTTTGCCGATCAGAGCGCCGTGCAGTCCACTTCCCCCCGTCGCCGTGCCGACGGCGACGGGGGCCGCGGCCAGCCCGGCGGCGCTCACTGCCGTACCCGACAGCAAGCCCTTGGCGGCCAGCGCGGCGAGCAGTGCGGCCGGGACGGCCAGCGTCGTGAGGCTGAGGGGCAGCAGTTCGGCCGGAACCCGTTCTGCCGACGTCGCCATGCAGACCGGGCAGTCACGTGTGTGCCGCGCGATCCGCTTGCGCCACACCGATGCATGGTCACCGTTCCAGCCGACGACTGTCCCGTCCAGCTGCGGACAGCGCGGGTCGGCCTCCAACGCGGCGACGATCGTCCGGCACAATTCCAGCTGCTCGCGCATGCGTTGCAGGCGCACTCCGACGTGCGCGACCGTGAGCCCCGTCGCGGCGGCCATGTCCTCCCGGCTGAGCAGGCCGGCGCATTCCTGCCACCACAGCGACAGCAGCACCCGGTGGTCCGGGTCGAGCCACCGGCCGGCTTCGACGACCCGGCGCCGCTCGTCCGACACGTGCAGCCGCAGGATCGTCACGTCCACGGGCTCGGCGCCGGCGTCCGGTATCCGGCGCGCCTCGTCGATGACCGTGGTCCGGTCGGCGAGGGCGTGCTGCCGGTGCCTGTGGGTGTTGATCTGGCGGAGCGTGATCGACACCAGCCAGGACCGGAAACTCTCCGGGGCACGCAGGGCGGGCAGGTCACGCACCACGCGCAGCAGGGTCTCCTGGACGACGTCGTCGACGTCGGCATGTCCGCTCAGCGCTCGCCCGACGATGTTGTAGACCAACGGCAGGTACGCGGCGATCAGCTCCTCGCGCGCCCGATCGTCACCGGCCTGCGCCGCGAGAACCAGCCCCACGTGGTCTGCATCAATGAGCCCCATTCCCACCTTCCCCAGGGGAGCGTTCCGCCGAGTACGGCGGCACACCCTAGCGTCGGCAAAGGTGTACGGCCAAAGCCTGCGCCCTGGGTGGGCGGGCCGGCCCGTGCCGGCTCGAAGGGCCCGGTACCACAGGTGCGTTCGGGTGGCAGGCGGCCGACTCGTGGACGGCCCGTGCAAGCCTACGGCCCCACCTACTGAGCACCTGCTGCGCCGGACGTCCGGCCCGCCGAAGTACGGCGGCAGCGCGCCTGCCGCCGCAATCAGCGGCGCCGGAACCCGGCCGAATTTTTCTCCGAGTTCCGGCAAAACCAGCCCTCAGGAGCGCGCCTCCCACCCAGCATGACCTGCACGATCCGACAGTTGACGACCTATCAGAACGAGCGTCACATGAGCGTCATCGCCCGTAACGCCCACACCGCACATCATGCGCACGGTCGAAACCGCAGGTCAGGCGTCCTTCTTCACCGGCTCCAGAATCGCCACGCACTCCACGTGGTGCGTCATCGGAAACATGTAGAGCCAAAACAGGTCAAAGAGAACCGCAGGCCAGCGGCGCGTGAGACACAAAACGGACTCAAGATCAATGTGCGTTGTGTGCGCTATGGGCGCTACGTGCGACCTCTGACGCACTTCGGGAGCGACGCCAGGCCTCCACAGGCAAGGGGTCACTGTATGGCATTCGAAATGCCATACTCATGTCGTGGCTGACGACGACACCGACTTCTCGCCCGGCGATGGCCCCACCAGCGGCATCTCCGTCTCCCTGACCGCCGGCACCCTGCAAGCAATCCGCGACCGGGTCGGCAAGCGAGGCGTCTCCGCGTACCTGGAGAAGGCCGCGCAGCGGCAGATCGAGCGCGACAACCTGGACGAGCTGATCGCCGACTTCGACAAGACCCACGGCCCCGCCGACCCCGAGGCTGTGGCCGCCAAGCGGGCCAAGCTCACCGGTCGCCCCTCCTCCGGAGCCGGGGCGGCCACGTGAGCGGCGCGCTCATCCTGGACAGCGAGGGTCTGGCCAAAGCCGTGCAACGCGACCGCGAGGTCCATGAGTGGCTCACCGCCGCCCGCGACGCCGACCTTCCGGTGATCACCTCGGCCGCAGTTCTCGTCGAGGTGATCCACCCCCGGATCAACGACGCTGCGTTCAAATGGACGCTGTCCCGGCTTCGCGTCGAGCCGGTCACCCAGGCCCTCGCCCAGTCCGCCGCCACCTTGCTGCGTACGGCCGGGCTGCACGGCCACAAGTACGCCATCGACGCCATGCTCTGCGCCATCGCCCTCGCTCAGCCGGGCCGGATCACGATCCTGACGTCTGACGTCGAGGACATCACCCTGCTCACCACCGACCATCCACGCGTCACCGCCGAGTGGATCTGACCCGCGCCACCGCATCGGCCTCTCCCGCAGCCGTCGAGAGTGTCCCGATACTCCCCGATCGGCTCATCGGCGTTGCCACTCCTCCGCGAGGAGTTGGTAGGAGCGGACCCGGTCGGCGTGGTCGTGGGTGATGGTGGTGATGATCAGTTCGTCGGCACCGGTGGCCTCCTGAAGTTGTTCGAGCTGGTCCGCGACCCGCCCGGGCGAGCCGATGAACTGGGTGTCGACGCGGTCGGCGGACCAGGGCGCGGTCCGCTTCGGTCCAGGCGTGGGCGCGGGCCTGGACCGAGGTCGGGAAGGGGATGGCGCCCTCGGCGGTGCGGATGCTGCGGAACCACGGGCCGCCGGCCGAGGCCCAGGTCGAGTCGCCCTGGATGCAGGGCGTCGATCAGGCCGAACTCCTCGACGGTGGACAGGGCCGTGCGGTGACCGAGCTGTACGGCGCCGGAGCCGATTCTGATGGTGGACGTCGCGGAGGTGGTCAGGGCCAGCACCACGGCGGGAGAGGCCCCGGCCACACCCGGGTTGAGGTGGTGCTCGGCGAACCAGTAGCGGACGTAGCCGAAACGCTCGGTCTGCTGGGCCAGGTCGATGGTGTTGCGCAGCGCTTGGGCGGCGCTCGAACCGGACGGGATCGGTACGAGGTCGAGGACCCCGAGAGGTATGCCGGACATGGTCGGGTGGTGCTCCTCAGCGGTTGGCGGGCGCGGGTGCCGCGATGACCGGGGCCCAGGGGAACGGCGGGTCGGGGACCTCGCGTCGCAGCACCGGCGCGATCTCGGACTGGAACAATTCGAGCGAGGCCCGGTGCTGGGCGGGGAGGAGTCCGCTCGCGTCGGCCTGCAGGTGGAGCACGCTGTGCCCGAACCGCTCGTGGTAGCGGTGCACCTTGTCGATGATCTGCTGCGGGCTACCGATCAGCGCCGAGCTGCGTTCGACGAAGTCCTCCAGGGTGGTGAACACCGGTTCCAGGCCCAGGCTCTTCTGGAAGGCGAGTTGGCCCTCGAACACCGGCCGGTACGCGGCGACGGCTTCCTGTGAGGTGCGGGCCGCGTAGTAGCCGGCCGTTCCCGCGCCGACGACGGCCCGGGCCGGGTCGTGGCCGTAGTGCTCCCAGCACTCCCAGTAGTAGCGGATGAGTTCGGCGTACGGCTCGATCGGGTGGGTGACGTTGGCCGAGAAGAGGGGGTCTCCGTAGCGGGCGGCGAGATCGACCGACTCCCGGCTGGTCGCGCTGCCGTGCCACACCCGTACGGGCTGCTGAAGCGGCCTCGGCCACACCTCCGCGTCGGTCAGCCCGGGGCGGAAGCGCGGGGAGGCGCTCACCTTGTCCTGCCGCCAGATGCGGCGGAACAGCTCGTAGCTCTCGGCGTTGCGGTCCCATTGGTCCTCGGGCGTGACGTGGAACAGCTCGCGCTGGGCGGCGCCGTTGCCCTTGCCGATGATCAGATCGAGGCGGCCCGCGGACAGGTGGTCCAGGGTCGCGTAGTCCTCGTACGCCCGCACCGGGTCGAGCAGGCTGAGGGTGGTGACGGCGGTGAAGAGCCGGATGCGCGAGGTGAGCGCGGCGATGTGGCTGAGCACGACCGGCGGCGAGGAGGAGATGAACGGCCGCTCATGGCACTCGCCGACGCCGAAGCCGAGTTCCTCGGCCAGCAGCGCGTTGTCGATCACCTCGCGAAAGCGCTCGTTGGTGGACTTCCGTACGCCCGTCACCGGATCGGGGGCATGCACGATGAGGGTGATGGCCAGGAACTTCACGACGCCACCCGCCGGATCTCCGGCCGCTCCGCACGGGCATCGGGGCGGGCGTCCGGGTGCGTCGGGGTGGGCCAGGCCGAGGTGGTCGCGGAGCGTGGTTCCTGCGTCATATAGGTCTGACCCAAGCGGCACGGAAGCGGCGGAGCCGAAGGGGACCAGGCCCGACAGTCGCCCGCAGCAGCGATCGACACCAACGGCACAGCGTTCCGCGTGGTTTTCCAGCCGGCAAGCCGGGGCGGCGACACACGCCGCGAACTGATGGGCGCGTCCGAGCAGCACAGCGACGGCTTCAGAGTATGCAGGTAGTCGACGAGTCAATGCATACGTAAACTCAGTTAAGCGATGAACGGTGAGATCAACGAGGCACACCCGATCGATCCGCGCCGAGCGAAGACCACCGCAAGCTCCGGAGGAGATCATGCCCGCGAATACAGGGGCGGCCCGTGTTGGAGTCACTCTGGCCGAGATCGCCCGCATCGCAGGAGTCGGGCGCGCCGCTGTCAGCAACTGGCGGCGTCGATACGGCAACTTTCCGTCACCTATCGGAGGTACGGATACCAGCCCACAGTTCTCGCTGTCCGAGGTCGAGGCCTGGCTCGAGCGAGAGGACAAGCTCAACGACAAGGCGAACCCACTCGATCGACTGTGGCCCGAGTACGAATCCCTGGGCGACAGGGAAGCGACAGGGCTCTTCATCGCCCATGTGGGACTGCGGCTCAGCGGTGAGCAGGCGGTCGGAGCACAACACGATCCTGCTGTCGATCGACGTCAGGCCCAGCTCATGGAGACCACTCTCGAGCTGGCCTCCAGCGGGGATCGCCGGGCCGTGTTCCAATTCCTTCTGGAACGATGGCTCCGAACCCACGTTCGGCAAGTGGCGACTACGCCACCTCCCCTGGCTGACCTCATGGCCCAAATCACGGCCGCCCTGCATCCGGGCGAGATGCGATCCGTACTCGATCCCGCGTGCGGTGCGGGAACGTTGCTCCTCGCCGCCGGACGGCGGTGGGGTGCCGGGCAACGATCGTTCATCCGATTCCTGGGCCAGGACGCCGACCCGGCCCTGGCAGAACTGACCCGGGCACGCCTGGCGATCAGCGGGTTCTCGGAGGCGGGCCTGTCGAATGTCTCGTCCGTAGCCGGTGACACCCTGCGTGCCGATGCCCACCCTGATGTCCGGGCGGATGCCGTCCTGTGTAACCCTCCGTCCAATGAACGTGACTGGGGCCATGCCGAGCTGGCCACGGACCCTCGCTGGCTTTACGGACAACCGCCGCGCACCGAACCGGAGCTGGCCTGGGTTCAGCACGCCGTGGCGGCTCTGGCTCCCGGAGGAGTGGCGGTGCTGGTACTCCCGCCCGCGGTGGCGGCACGCCGTGCCGGCCGCCGGATCCGGGCTGGGCTGCTGCGCGCCGGAGTACTCCGCGCGGTGATCGCCCTGCCTCCGGGTGCCGCTCCCCCTTACGGGGTCGGACTGCATCTTTGGGTTCTTCAGGCCGAGGGGGCTACGCAGCCCAGTGGGCCCGGGCAAATCGAGCTCGTGCTCGTGGACGCCGCACACGACACGTCGCCCACGACTGTCGAGAGGAATGGGATCGACTGGCCGACGGTCACCACGCACGTTCTGGATGTTCTCAGTGGCAGGAGCACCATGGGGAGCGTGTCCCTTCCTGTGGTTGACTTGCTGGACGACCAGGTGGACCTCACACCAGCACGCCACATTCCCCGCACACAAGCCGCGACTGCCACCGACCTCCAACGTATGTGGGTTCAGTTCGACGCCCATGCGAGTGACACGCGGCGTGCCGCCACTGCCTTGTCAAACCTAGATCTCAGCAGCCTTGACGGATCCGTGTCACTGATCGGCATTGGTGAACTGGAACGGGCCGGAGCACTGGAGATCCGGCCCGGGCAAGGGATCCCTGATGATCTGGTACGCCGCGGGGAGCGCCCCGCGGGCGAGGTTCGTGTCCTGACAGGTACGCCCACGCCTGGACCGGAACGGTTCTGGCTTCCGGCCTCCGCCGTCACAGCGGGTGAGCGGGACGGTTCCCTCACCGTCACAGCGACTCACGACGTGATCGTCTCGGTGCTGGCCCGCGCCTTCGACGTACGAGTTGAGGGCGAGGCCTCCTCCGTCCTTGGGCCCCAGCTCTCAGCACTCCGGGTGAACCCCGCCATCCTCGACCCCTGGTTCTTGGCCGGCTGTCTTCGCGCCCCGGCCAATGTGCAGCAGGCAGGCACACATGCATCGACGACGTCGCGCATTGATGTGCGTCGCCTACAGATTCCCCGGCTTTCCCTCGTGGATCAACAGCATTACGGGAAGATCTACCGAACGATCCTCACTTTTGAAAATGCATTGCAGGACATGAAGCAAGTGGGCGCCGAGCTGAGCCGGTCCCTGGGAGACCTGCTGGCTGCGGGGCAGCTCCCTCGCAGTTGACCAATCAGGACCCGGTCAGCCGGTTCAGGAGTTCGGCTACTTCCGCCTCATAACCTGATTCGCTCAGTTCAAGGGCGACCTCACGGCATCGCCCCATCAACTCGGCCGGAATGGGCGTGAGGCCGAGAAGTCCGCGCATCACCGCGCTCCAGCCACGGAACGCCTCGTCAACATCTCCCTCGGGCATCAGACATTCCGCGAGACCGAGGCTGGCTTCCCACACGAGGAAATCCAGTGGCGCTCCACCTTGGGCCACTTCGGCGTACTGCTCCACGGCATCGCGCGTACGACCGTCCAGCCGAGCGGCATCGGCGCACCGCAACCTCGCCTTCAGGATGATCGGTTCGCGGGCGCCCCAGTCCGACACCGCCTTGGGCAACAGGTCGACAAGGTCCGCACACCGTTCGCCCGGCCCGTCGGCAAGCAGCTCCGCCTGGGCCAGATCGACTCGCTCGGCGAATTGATCCCGCCGCAGCCAGCCACCACTGCGGCGGGCCGGCCGACGGGGCGCGGGGGGCCGGACGGGAGACATGCCCTGCTTCTCGGCGGCCGAATCGCACCGGCGGTAGGACGCTGTCGGGTCAGGGGTCAGCTCCGGGTCCGGAGCCGGAGCTCCGGGCTTCGGCAGGAAGGGCCGCAGTACCGCAAGGACGTCCGTGATGGACCTTGGCCGATCGGCCGGCACCTTTGCCAGCAGATCCCAGACGAGCTCGTCGAGCTCCTCGGGAATGCCGATGTTGATGCTTCGCAGGCGCGGGGGTAGATCTTCGAGGTGTTGGGCGTCCTTGTTCCTGTCAGGCAGATCTTCGAACGGCTTCTCACCTGTGAGCAGTTCGAAGAGAAGACAGCCGAACGCGTAAAGGTCCGCCGAGGCGGAAATATCCTGGCGGCCACGCAGCTGTTCGGGAGCCATATAGCCGGAACTGCCCGGTGTGGCTCCGAGGGCCGTGTAACGGGTCGCGTCCGGGTCGGTGAGGTGGGCGATACCGAAGTCGAGCAGCTTCACCACACCACCGACCCACGACACCACCACATTGCCGGGCTTAAGGTCCCGGTGCACGACGCCGCACGCATGCGCGTGTTCGAGGGCTTCGGCAATCCGCACGGCGATGGCCATCGCCGCGTCGGGCGGGAAGGGGCGGCGCAGGTCAAGGAATTCACGCAGGTCGATCCCGTCGACGTACTCCATGACGAGGTAGGGCTCCTCGTTCACGTAGCCACGGTGCAGCAGGCGTGGAATGCCGGGATGATCGAGCTCTTCAAGGATGACGCCCTCACGTTCGAACCGCTTCAGCAGTTCGACGTGTCGCCGCGCCCGCTCGGCCGGGCTGAATCCGCCCTGCGTGTAGGCATCGAGGCGGAGCACCTTCACAGCGACCTTGCGACCGGTCCCTCGTTCGGTCGCCGACCAGATGCTTCCCATGCCGCCCTGGTCAAGCGCCTCCTCGACGCGGAAGCGACCGTCGAGGTCTTCCCCTGCGTCCACACCTCACCCCCTTCGATGACACTGCGCGCGCCACACTGTAGTCGTTCACGCGCCACATGAAGAGAATCGCTTGACTTAGTTCACAGATCTGCGCTTCTCTGAGGCTGCCAGCGATCCCATCATCACGCCCACAAGGGGGTGCATCGTGTCGCTCCATCTGCCTCCGCCCGGAACGGACGGCGACATCCGGCTCATCCGCACATCCCTGCCGCTGCTGCGCGAGAGCCCCGAGGACTGCCCCCGCGGCAACGCTCTGCGCGCCCGGCCGTTCGTCCGGCAGGCTCCACCGCGTTCTCGGTGGACACCCCTCGAGGAGTTCGCCCTCGGCCCTGTCATGAAGGCTCTAGATGCGATCGAGCACGACAAGACGGACCTGGAGAGCGCGCTGTCACAGCTCCGGGCGAGCCGCAAGAACCACGTCGGTCACTCGAGTTGGGCCGAGAAGGCGGTGCGCGCCTATGTCTCGGCACGCGCCGCCCACGAGGCGCAGCGGCATGCGCTCGGGCGCCCTGCGACCCTGCCGGTAGGTGCTCAGTGGACCGCCATCACCTGGAGCGAGTCCCCGGACCCACGGGGAGCGACTCGCTACGAGCGCACCGCATGGGGTCGGCGTTACGCGTCCGCCGACGGCGCGGAGCGAGAGCTCTGGCTGCTGTCCATCAACTCTGTCAAGTCGGACCGGCCGCCGGCCGAGATCGCGGAGGCAGCCGCCGTGATGGTGAGCGGTGTCCCCTCGCAGTCGGCACCTCGGGATGTCTTCCGCCCCGTCGCGGACCACGTCCGGCCGAGGCGCGTCCGGATCATCGGCATCGGCTGCGGATCCGGCGAGCACGAGGTGCTGGCCGACTGGGACGCCGATGAGGCCGATCGACGGTTCGCCGCGCACGCCAAGCCCGTGCTGGCCCGAGTGGTCGAGGCCGACCGGCTCACGCCCGGTTCCAGTTGTGTCCGCTGCGAGGGGCTGACGGGCTGCGAACTGCCCCACCGCACTCCTGGCATTCTCGGCGTGCCCGCCTCGCGCCGCCCCCGGGCACGGCGTTCGGTCTCGGCGACAGATCTCCGCGTCCACAGCCGGTGCCCGGCTCAATTCCACCTCACCCGTGTCCTCCACCTGAAATCCGGAGCGCCCGAGAGCCTGCCGATCCGCAGGGGGCGCGCCGTGGACGAGTGGCTCAACCTCCGTCACGAGGAGGGATGCTGCCGTGACGCCCCAATGCCGGACGTCCTCCCCGGGCTGACCGCATCCGAGTCGCCGACAGCGCTGGCCATGCTGTCCGAGCACCAGCGAGCATGCCCGCTCGACGGGCTCCCGCCCTCGGAGCACGTTCGAGTGCAGCACCGGCTCACGGCGTACGATCCGGAGCTCGACGTCGTCCTGATCGCCGACCCAGACCTCCTCTACACCCGCGCTGGTGGCTGGATCTGGCACGAGACGAAGACGGCCGCGAAGCGTCCCTGGGAGGGACGGGCCCTGATGGAGTCGTACCCGCAGCTCGCCTTCGCGGTGCTGATGATGGCCGCGGGGGTCCTCGACGGAGATCCGCGCCGTTCCCTGATCGAACTCGAAGTGCTGTACGACGACGGATCGCGCTGCGAGGAGATCGACCCCGGCGATCCGGACACCCAGGCTGAAGCCCGCCGCATCATCGCCGGCCTCGCCGGACCGTGGGCCGTCGACGAGACGTACGCCCCCCGCCCTGACGAGCACTGCGACGGCTGCGACGTACTGGCGCACTGCGCGGCGGGCCGCACCCACCTGGAGCCCCGATGAACACCACGCCGGCCCCCGGCAGGCCACCCTCCCCGGGCGACGACTGGTCCGCTCACCGCGGCGTCCCTTTGATGCGCACCCTGGCCACCGCGCTCACGGTGCTGGATGCATCGACCGGACCCGAAGTCTTCATCCTGCCCTATCCCCCTGAGGTCCAGCGTGCGCTGGACCGGACGGTGCTCGCGTGTCTGGAACGCGGCGCCGAGCCCCCGGCGTGCCTGCCCGACCTGCTGTTCTGGTGCCGCGAGCGGCCGGTGGCCGATTGGCCGATCGATCTGCCGCCCGAGACCGTGGGCCCGCACGACCTGCTGCTCGATCCCGACTCCTCCCGGCCCACCGAACTCTGCTACGAGTGGGCCGAGCAGTCGTCGGACAGCGCGCTGGTCCTGTACGACCGCGAGGTCATCCGTACCGCTCTCCGGCTCTGCCGTGAGTACGGGGAAGAGGACGCGTACACCGAATTCCGCCGGCTCCTCGTCACACGGCCCGTGCTCACCTCCGCCGAGGACTTCGCCCTCTCGATGGATCACGTGCTCGACCCGGTGAAGGAGCTGCTCAGCAGGATCTACCGCCCCGTCCCGGACAGCTATCTCCGGGGTGGCGGGTACGCCGCGTGTGGCCGCTGCCTGACGTTGCTCACCCCACTGCGCGACGGAGGCTGGTGGTGCGAGCGGGATCGGTGCCGCCGTCGGGGCAAGCCTCCGGTAGGCCGCCGCTACCCGCGGGAGGAGGTCGGCGAGCTTCTGCAGCTGGCTCGTCCGCTGCGTCAGTTCGTCACCGGCCCCGGACGGGCCGAGGCCGACCTGGAGGCGCGACTGACCGCGCTGGGGCTGAAGGTACGGATGTGGCCGGCGTACGACGCCTACGACGTGCACATCACCTTCCCCGACGACCACGTATGGGCCGTCGACGTCAAGGACTGGGCTCATCCCGCGTTCCTCGGGCGGGCGGCCCGCTCGGTGCCGCAGCAGCCCCCGTACGACGAGGCCTTCTGGGTGGTCCCGCAGGACCGGGTCGACGACCGGCCCGGGTACGTCGCCGTGTTCGAGCGCCACCGTCCGGCCGCAGCGCGGCACGTGCCCTTGCTCACCGACACGGAACTGATCGCCCGCGCGCGGGAACGGCTCACGCGCACGGGGAAGACCACGCGTCGAAAGGAGGCCGGCGATGCGTGACCGCGAGAGCTGGCACAAGCCCGTCAGCAAGGAACTCGCGCGGCTGTGGGGCGAGGTGCCGCCCGAGCTGGGCACGGTGAAACCGAGCCTGCTGTGCCAGGTGGAGCTGGCTCTGCGGCTCCTGGAGCGCATCGCCCCCGAGGAGCCCGCATCCGGCGCGTACACCCTGTTCGGGGGTTACGAATTCGCCCGCTCCCGCGGCTGTGTCACCTCCCCAACCCACGAGGTGATGCTCGCCTCCGGTCGCCACCTGCTGTGGCATCTGCGTCGGCGGCGTACCTGGCAGCAGGCGCTGGAGACCTATCTGTCCCTCCCCGACCGGCTTCGCGCCTACGACGTTCCCGAGTTCCACCGGTCCGCGCGGCGTCGTGAAGCAGTAGTCGCGTCCGATCGCTTCATGGTCTACGACACCGCCCTCGCCGCATTGCCCCCGCTCGCTCGCAAGCCCCTCCCCCTCGCCCCCGCGGGCCGCGCCACCTTCGTCGAACGGCGACGGCCGACGTCCGTCACCTTGCCGGCCTGGCTCCGGCCGGAGCCGGCTGCCGGCCACGCACCCGAGGACGGGCGGCCCGGGGACGGCGCTCCTCTCGTGATCAGCCGGGCCGAGCTGGCCGAAACCGCACGCTGGATGGACGCGACCGAGCAGCAGAACGAGGTGGCGAGTCCGGGCCACTGGGAGGATCGCCTCGCCGAGCTGCACGTCTTCCCGCGCGACGCCGACGGACTCGGATTCTCCGAGGAAGGTGATCTCCGCCTCGACGGGCTTCTGCACCTCGTCGGCATGGTCGGAGCGGGCAAGTCGACTCTCATGACCCTGCTCGCGGTCTGGGGGACTCGTCGCACTCCCCAGCTGCGCATCACACTGATGGTGGGCGACGTCGCCGAGCAGCTCCGGATCACCGCTCTTCTGCGCGATCTCGGTCTGACGGCGGCCCCCGTGCTGGGGCTGACCACACGGGAGACCCATGTCCAGCGGCTGCACCGCCGGCTCGGCTCCCGCGGCCTGCACAACCTCCTGGACCACGACGACCCCGGCTTCGATCACCTCAGCACGGTGTGCGTCGTGGATGCTCTGCGGGGTACGGAAGCCGCCCAACCGCTGCGGTTCGCGGACGCGCCGTGTACCTCGCTCTACCCGGAGAAGCCGAGGAAGGAAGGCGAGACGCCACCCGCGTCCGACGGGCTGCCCGAGCCGTATCAGCCGGGACAGCGGCGCTCCGCATCGGATCAGGGCGGCGCCCCGGAGGCCAAGGGCACCCCGCACGGCTGTCCGGCCTGGGCCGCCTGCCCCCGCCACAGCACCGCCCGCGAACTCGTCGACTCCCTGATCTGGGTGGCGAATCCGGCGAGCCTCGTCCAGTCCGCCGTGCCCCGCCATCTCGGGGACGAGCGCCTGCGCCACCTGGAACTGGCCTGCCTGCGCAGCGACATCATCATCGTGGACGAGGCCGACTCGGTCCAGATGAAGCTGGACGAGATCTTCGCTCCCTCGGCGACACTCGTCTCCCCCGGCCCCGAGTCGTGGCTCGACCAGGTGCAGGCGCATCGCGTCGAAGAGCTCTCCCGGCAGGGCCGACTGCCACTGACCGACCAGGAGGTCGAACGGTGGTCCGCGTCCCTGACCGTGGTCCACGCCGCGACGGACCGCCTCTACAAGCTGCTGATCTCCGACGCGGAGCTGCGCGAGTGGGCCGACATCGAGTACTTCAGCCCGTGGACGCTGCAGGAGAAGCTGCTGCGTTCATGGTTCGCGCAGGACGCGGTCCCCGGCGTGCCCGATGGTGTGCCCGACGAATCGGAACTGTACGAGGCGTACGAGGACGACGCGCCCGAGCCCGCGTCCCCGGGCCCTGAAGCGGATGCGCGCCGCGCCGAACTGACCGAGCGCTTCGATGACTTCCGCGACGACCCGCTCGGCGGCCAGGGCCCGTACGGCAACACGACCGACGACCTCGTGCGTCTCTCTCAGGACCTGCTCACCACGCTGTCCTCGTCCGACACGCGGGCGCGCGTGCTCGCGGTGCTGCGCCCCCTGCTGGCCAGCACTCCCGCGGCGGATCGGGCCAAGGACGAGGAGTGGCTGGATCTGGCCGCCCGCCGTCTGGAGTTCACCCTGCTCCTGAGCGCCCTCAACCAGCGACTGGACCGGCTGGTCTATCTGTGGCCGCAGGTCGAGGCCGCCCTGCACCTCGACTCGACGGGCAACGAGCTCTCCCGCCGCCCGCCTGTCGACTATGCCCCGCTGGTGCCGGAGGCCCCCATGGGCAACGTCCTGGGCTTCCAGTACCTGCCCGACGAGCGGGAGCGCGACGTCGAAGGGCGGCACAGCGGCACGTTGCGCTTCTTCCGGTGCGCCGGAGTGGGCCGTGAGCTCCTGCTCACCCTCCCCGACGTGGGAGCCGACCCGGGCCGAGGCAGGAGGGGGCCGCATGTCGTGCTGATGTCCGGCACCAGCTGGGCCGGCACCTCCACCCGCGCGCACCTCGTCGCGCCCGTGGGCGCGGTACTGACCCCCTCCGCCCGCTCGCTCGAGGCCGTGAAGCAGTCGGTCTTCACCACGCACTTCCTGTACGACGACGAAGGCCGGCCCCTCAGCCTGTCCGGTACGGAGCCCAAGGCCCGGCCGGCGGCCTGCAGGGCCATGGTCCGACGGCTCGGCCTGCCCGGCCGGGGCGGTGCCCCCAGCCCGTTGGAGCAGGAGCTGGCCAAGGTCACCGACAGCCGTCGGCGCAGGGCGATTCTCCTGGTCGGCAGCTACAAGGAGGCGAACACCGCGGCGGACGCCCTGCATGACATCGAGCGCTGGCAGGGTCGGGTCCGCGTCCTGGCCGCCGACGATGCCGACCTGGAGCAGGCCGTACGAGGCTCGGGACCGGTCCGGCCGGAGCAGGAGCGGGCCACCGTCCTGCGCCGTGGTGACCTCGCCACCTTCGCCCAGGACCCCACGGCGGAGATCCTCGTCGCGCCGCTGATGGCCGTGGAGCGTGGACACAACATTCTCAACGCCCAGCGCAACGCGGCCTTCGGCACGGCACTGTTCCTCGCCCGGCCGCACCCGCGCCCCGACGATCTTTCCCTCGCGGTGTTCGCGATCAACGACTGGGCGGCACGCTTCACCCGCGACGAACCCGGGGTGCCTCAGGGCACCTTCACCGAGCTGGCCATGGCGGCGGCGCAGCTGGACGAGGCCGGCCTGGCCTTCCGGCATGTGGCACGAGGTGAGTGGCGGCGACTGTTGTCGCGCCGGTACATCTACTCCCGCCTGTCCGGCAAGGAGAAGACGTCCTTCACCTGGGACCAGCTCGTGACGCTCTGGCAGGTCATCGGCCGTCTGGTGCGCGGTGGCGTACCGGCCCGGGTGGTCTTCGTCGACGCCCGGTTCGCCCCGCGCACGGCCAGGCTGCTCTCGCCGGCGGCCGCATCGGCGCCCGTTCCCCATGAGGACGGCCTGCTCACCGGCCTTCGGGACGTTCTCGCCCCGTACTTCGATGACGCCGCCCCACCCTCTGACTGCCCCGATCCGGCAGACCCGGTGGTCGCCCGGCTCCTGTACACGCCGCTGTACAAGGCGCTGCGCGAGATCACCCACCACACCTCCTGAACCTCTCGACCCGCAGTACACCCCGCGAAAGGACACGGCCTTGGCACGCCCCTACGATTCCATCCGCACCGCCGCCGCTCGCCCCGTCTCCATCGAGGCCTCCGCCGTCGAGAGGTACCGTGCGCTGCCGTTCCCCGAGGAGTGGACCAGCGCCCTGCTCACGCTCTGCAACGCGGGGCGTGACAAGCCGCTGGAGACGGTCCCCACGTTCCGTATGGACCAGGTGGTGCAGGCGCTCGCCCCGGACGTCCTGGTGAGGCCTCGCCCGAACCGGGCCCGCGGCGACAGCCGGGACTTCTGGCTCTACGTCCCCGAGGACGTCCCCGATCCGCTGCCCGATGCCGCTCTGAAGGGGCTCTTCGGTGCGTGGCTGAAGGATCTGCGCCCGGAGCCCGAGTACCGCGCCCTGCTCTCGGAAACGCGGTCGGTGCTGCTGGAACGGCCTCCCCGGTGGCAGGAAGACGTCTCGGTGGAACTGCTGCGGTACGAGCGACCCACTGATGGCGGAACGGCGGCGCCCGATTCCCGCCAGTTCCAGCTGGCCACCGACTGGCTGGCCCGGAGGATCCTCGCCCTGGAGCCCTATGACTACGAGGGTGGCCGACTCCGCTTCCGCGCCATGCCTCGCGGCCCCATGGACCGGGGTGCCGAGCTGGTCTCCCAGGCACTGGAGTTCGAGGGGTTCCGGGGCACCGAGTGGTACTCCGTCGTCATCAACATCACGCTCCACACCGTGCCCTTCGATCCGCTGCCCCGCTTCCACGTGCACACGCACATCCGCCGGTACGCGAGCAGGGTGAGCGCCAAGACCGGCCGACTGTTCCTGCCGTTCGGGCGCAAGACCACGGTTCTGCTGCGGCCGCGGGTGCCCTGGCTGCCGGGGGCCCCGGCGAGCGACCGGTTCGCGGTGGCGCGGCTGGCCTGGAGCCAGGGCGGTTACGACTGGGCCGGAGGCGGTCCCGCCGGGATGCTGCGCGGCATGTCCCTCCGGGAGGCGTTCCCGGACGCCGCGGCCATCCTGACCGACCCGGCGGCATGGCTGAAGGACGACATGCGGGCGGCCGTCCTGTACAGCACGGCCATGGGCTCGCACGAGGTCGGCCCCGGCCTGATGACGGACCAGCGGTCGAAGATCGTGGAGTGGGCCCTGCAGGCCCTCCCGGACCAGCTGCGACCGGTGCCCGCCCTGGTGCGCACCCGCCTGTCCGGCAGTGCGCCGGCGAACCCGCGCAGGGAGCCGTCGAAGGAGCCGGCCAAGACCGAGGCGGAGTGCGTGCGCGCGGAGGCACGCCGCGTCGGCGCCGCATACGCGCTGCGGCAGATGTCCCAGCCGCTGGGCACGGGTGAGGTGCCCATCCTGGAGACGCGGCTGCTGTGGCAGACGGCGGAGATGCGGGACACCGCGATCGCCGCACTGGTCGCGCACCTGGACCTCAAGGGCGACGGAGGTATGCCGACCTCGACGGATGCCTACAACGGCACCGTGGACCTGGAATGGCAGTCCCCCGAACTCACCGTGCGCCTGCGCTGTCGCAGGCTGACGCATGACCTCGGCCACGACCTCGCCCTGCCGGAGGGCAGCCGGCACTCGCGGGAAGCCGTCACCACCGCGATCCGGGACCGCCGCCGCGAGGTGGCGGCCTTCCTCGCGAAGGACGACGCTCAGGCGCCCGCGGGAACGGCGCCCCTGCCGACGCTCGCGCTGGTGGAGATCGACCGGGCCAAGGACTTCACGTCCGGCGACCACGACGCCAAGTTCGCACTGCGGCTGGGCTGCGCCGACGCGGGAATCCTGACCCAGTTCATGGCCGTGCCCAAGAAGGCCAAGGGCTACAACAGCGAGAAGAACAAGGAGTTCCGCGCGGCGAAGGCCTGGGACGACGGGCTGCGCCAGCTGGGTGTGCGCGTCCACCCGGAGCATAGCCTGGGCGACCAGCTGCCGGAGGGCATGCGGTACGCGGCGGTGTGGATGGTGCGCAAGAACCGGCGCAGTCGCACCAGGTGGGCCGGGTACGTGCCTGTCGCCGTGCTGGTCACGCCGGACCCGTCCGGTACGGGTCTGGCGAGGGTGGAGGGCTGGGACGACGAGGCGCGCGCCTGGGTTCCGTACCCGGTGATGCTCCTTCGGCTGACCAAGCGGGCCGAGGTGCCGACCGGCACGGTGCCCGTCCCGCGTGACGGGGAGGCCCCGGTCGCCCGGCTGTCCTGGTGGGCGGACATGACCGAGCAGCGACAGGCGACCGAGGAATGGCTGCAGCGGGTCCGCCGCACGCTGCGGGGGACGCCGACCCTCCTGCTGGCTCACGGGCAGAACATGCGCTCTCACTGGACGTGGCTGCAGGACGGCACCGTAGTGGTGGACAAGTTCCGCGACGGTCACGCCCCCGCGCGGCGCCTGGATCCGGACCTGCGGCTCGTGCGGGTGCGTACGGCGCGCAACCGGGAGACCGCGCAGTGGTGGGCCATGAACCCCGACGGCGCGAACGGTCTGGCCGCCCATCTGTGGACGGACCCGACGGCGGACGCCGAGTCCGCCCGGGTGTTCTGGTCGACGACGCCCAAGGCGCGCACCTTCAAGCTGTCGGTGGCGGCCGACAAGCTGGCTCCGCGCGTCAACTCCAAGGGCAACGTGACCGTGGACACCGACAAGGCCGCGTGGAACCCCGGCCTGGTGGAGCTGGCCGTACTCGGGTGTCACCCCGGCGACGGCGACGTACCGGAGGCACTGGCCGTCGCCGTCCATCAGCTCCGGCAGGCCCCCGATCTGCCGGACGCACTGAGCCTGCCGCTGCCCCTGCACCTTGCCGGTCTGGCCCAGGAGTACGTGCTGCCGACCCGCAACGAGGACGACGAGGACCCGGCCGGCTCCGGGGCCGACGCGGCGGCCGACGCCGATCCGGACACGGCGGCGGCGCCGGGGGTCGAGACCGCCCCCGGGCCGGAGCAGCTCACCCTGGACATCCCGCTGCAGCCGGGCCCTGCCGAGGAGAGTAGGGGAGCCGAGCCGCGCTGAGAAGTCGGCTAGTGCGGCCCGTCCGACTCTCTCGCCCATTGCCGGACGGGCCGCGCGTCGGGTGCCATGGGGTGGAGGAAGGGCCGGCGGGGATCGGCCTCCGCCCAGGGCACCAGGGCGTCTTCCGGGGTTCCCGGCGCGGGCAGGTGTGCGGCCAGGCGCCGGAACACCTCGCCCGCGTGAGCAGGCCGGTCGGCCGGCTTCTTCGCCAGCATGTCCAGGACCAGGGTTTCGATCTCCTCCGGCACGTCCGGTCGCAGGGATCTCAGCGGCTCCGGCTCGGTCCCCGTGTGCAGACTCGGCACGACAAGCGGGGACTCGTGCTCGAACACCGGCCTGCCGGTGAGCATCTCGTGGATGAGGCAGCCGAGGGCATAGAGGTCGGTGCGCCGGTCGACGGGTTCACCCATCACCTGTTCCGGGGCCATGTACAGAAAGCTGCCCAGCCGTTCCCCGGTCGTGGTGAGCTTCTTGGTGTCCGCGTCGAGGATCGCGGCCACACCGAAGTCGAGCACCTTCACGACGCCGTCTGTGCGGATGCGGACATTGCCTGGCTTGAGGTCCCTGTGGACGACGCCGCGGGCGTGGGCCGCGGCCAGGGTGGAACAGATCTGCACGCCCACCGCAGCGGCTTCCGCCACGGAGAGCGGCTCGCGCTCCGCGATGTAGTCCCCCAGGTCAAGGCCTTGGACATACTGCATGACCAGGTAGTGCGTACCGGTTTCGACACCCAGGTCGTACACGGCCGCGAGCCCGGTGTGGTCGAGTTTGGCGACCGCCTTGGCCTCTCGCTCGAAGCGCGCGGCGTCCTGGGCGATCTGGGCGACCGTGAGGCCGACGAGCGGTGTCATCGTCTTGACGGCGACGCCTCGGCCCAGGTGTTCGTCGTCCGCCATCCACACCTGTCCCATGCCGCCTCGACCGATGGCGCTCTTGATGCGATAGCGCTTGGCGATGAGTGTTCCGATGTCCATAGGTGACCGAGTGTGCCACTGTCATGCACGGCGAGGAATCGCACCCCAGAACCCGCAGCGTGAAAACACACCAGCCCATTCAATGCATTGACTTAGTTCACAGACGGTGATGTGATGGAGACTCGACCATTCCAGCCCGCCGCCCCGCCCCACCCGTTACGGTGAAAGTCGCAGGTCGGCGCGGGAACGAGTGAGGGTTTTGTGGACGTCTTCAAGGTGCACGAGCAACTGATCGCCGACTACCGCTCCTTCACCACAAGTTCGGTCGTCCTGAAGAACGACCGGATCAAGAGCACGGTCGACGAGGCTCTTGTGCAGGGCGACCAGTGGCCCCACCCGTGGCTGTCGCTCAACCCCAGTTTCGAGCCCGGCGGCACGGTGACCCAGCTCGTACAGGAGGGTCTGCTGCACCCGGAGTGCGAGCGGATCTTCCGCGTCGGCAAGGAGAGGGACGGCTCACCGCAGCAGGGCCTGCCGATCACCTTCCACCGGCACCAGCGGGACGCCGTGCAGGCCGCCCGCTCTGGCAGCAGCTACGTCCTGACCACGGGCACGGGCTCCGGAAAGAGCCTCGGCTACATCGTCCCGATCGTGGACCGAGTGCTGCGGGCCAATCAGGAGGGCGCGGCCTCCGGCGTCAAGGCCATCATCGTCTACCCGATGAACGCCCTGGCCAACAGCCAGAAGTTCGAGCTGGAGAAGTTCCTGCGCCACGGTTACGGCGAGGGCCGGGAACCGGTCACCTTCGAGCGCTACACCGGCCAGGAGAAGGAGGAGGAGCGCGACAGGATCCTGGACAGCATGCCGGATATCCTCCTCACCAACTACGTCATGCTGGAGCTGATGCTCACCCGGCCCCGCGAGCGCAAGGCGCTGATGCGTGCTGCCAAGGGGCTGAAGTTCCTGGTCCTGGACGAGCTGCACACCTACCGCGGCCGCCAGGGCGCGGACGTGGGCCTCCTTGTCCGCCGCGTGCGTGACGCCCTGGCCGCGGACGACCTGCAGTGCGTGGGCACCTCGGCCACCATGTCCACCGAGGGCACTCTGGAAGACCGGCGCCAGGCCGTCGCCGAGGTGGCGACCACCCTCTTCTCCACCCCCGTCACCCCGGACCATGTGGTCGGCGAGACCCTGGTCCGCGCCACCTCCGAGCACGAGCCGACCGACGCCGAACTCGCCGACCGGGTACGGGCCAACACCCCCTCGACCTCCTACCCGGAACTCAAGGACGACCCGCTCGCCTCCTGGATCGAGACCGAGTTCGGTCTGCGCACGCTCACCGAGGGCCCGGACAAGGGCGCTCTCGTCCGAGCCGATCCCACGACCGTCAAGGCCGCCTCCAAGAAGCTCGCCGCCCGCACGGGCGAGCCGGAGGAGGCGTGCGTCACCGCCATCCGCGACACCTTGCACGCCGGTTCGCAGGCCAAGAACAAGGCGGGCCGGCCGCTGTTCGCGTTCCGGCTGCACCAGTTCCTGTCCAAGGGCAACTCGGTGCACGTGTCGCTGGAGGACGAGAACACCCGGCACATCAGCCGCACCTACCAGCTCCGCGTACCGGGTGCCAAGGAGAAGATCCTGCTGCCGCTGTCCTTCTGCCGCGAGTGCGGCCAGGAGTATCTGACAGTGGCCCGAGAGGAACGCAAGGACGGCTCGTTCGCCTTCCGGCCCCGTACCGAGGACGACGAGGACAACGGCTACCTGTACGTCAGCGCCGAGAACCCGTGGCCCGAGGAGACGGGCAAGGCCATCGAGGAGCAGCGCTTCCCGGACAGCTGGGTGGTGACGGACGACAAGAAGAGCGTCCAGGTACTCGCCGACAGCCGGCGCAAACGCGTCCCGCAGCAGGTCTGGGTGAAGCCCGACGGATCGGTGGTCGACCGCGGACAAGGCCTGTACGCCGCCTACATCCCGATGCCGTTCATGTTCTGCCTCAACTGCGGCGTGAGCTACGAGTCCGCGCGCGGAAACGACTTCGCCAAGCTGATGACGATGGACCGCGAGGGCCGCTCGACTGCTACCTCCCTCATCAGCTCCAGCATCGTCCGCCACCTCAAGGAGCTCCCGCCCTCCGAACTCGACGAGGACGCGCGCAAGCTGCTCACCTTCGTCGACAACCGTCAGGACGCCAGCCTCCAGGCGGGCCACTTCAACGACTTCGTTCTCGTCACCCAGCTGCGCGGCGGGCTCTACCAAGCCATGGTCGACGCCGGCGAAGAGGGACTGCTGCACGAGGACGTGGCTCCCGCGGTGGTCGCCAAGCTGGGCCTGACGCCGCAGGATTACTCACAGAACCCGAAGGAGCCGTCCAGGCAGGCGGGACGCACCCTGCGGGCCCTGGCCAAGGTCGTCGAGTACCGGCTGTACCTGGACCTGGAACGCGGCTGGCGGGTCACCATGCCCAACCTGGAGCAGACCGGCCTGCTGCGCCTGGAGTACGCGGATCTGGAGGAGATCTCCGAGGACGAGGAGCGCTGGGCCGGGGCCTGCTCCCCGCTGCGATCGGCAGATCCGGGCAAGCGGGCCGAGCTCTCCCGCATCCTCCTGGACGAGCTTCGGCGCGTGCGGGCCGTGGACTTCCCGTACTTCGAGCAGTCCGAGTACGACGAGCTGCGCAGGCTGTCGTACCTGCTCAACGACACGTGGGGGCTCGCCGAGACGGAGCGCACCCCGCCCCCGCCCGGTACCGCGTACGTTCGCCCCGGCCGGCCGGGGCGGCCGCGTGGAGAGATCAACCTGACCGCCCGGTCCGGCTTCGGCCGGTTCTTGCGCAGGCCGGGCCAGTTCCCGGCGCTGGGGCGGCCACTGGACATGGCAGAGGCGCAGGAGCTGATCGTCGATCTGGCGGGTGTCCTGGCGGAGGCGGGTCTCCTGACCGAGGTCCCCACCGGACGAGGTGAGGCGCCCGGTTACCGCATCAACCACACCACCGTGGTGTGGACGGCTCGGGACGACGAGTTCGGTGCCGTGGACCGGCTGCGCCGTACATACGGCAAGGGCCAGGGCCCGCGTGTGAACCCGTTCTTCAAGAACCTCTATCAGAACGTCGGCTCCGCACTGGCCGGACTGGTGGCCAAGGAGCACACCGCGCAGGTGCCGGCGCCGGTCCGTGAGGACCGTGAGGCCGACTTCCGTCTCGGTACGCCCCTGCCGGTGCTCTACTGCTCCCCGACGATGGAGCTGGGCGTCGACATCGCCAGCCTGAACACGGTCGCGATGCGGAACGTTCCGCCCACGCCCGCCAACTACGCCCAGCGCAGCGGCCGGGCGGGCCGCTCGGGGCAGCCCGCCCTGGTGACCACGTACTGCGCCACGGGCAACAGCCACGACCAGTACTACTTCCGCCGCTCGGACCAGATGGTTGCGGGTGCGGTCGCCCCGCCCCGATTGGACCTCGCCAACGAGGATCTGGTGCGCTCGCACATTCACGCCATATGGCTGGCCGAGACGAATGTCGAGCTGGGCAGGCGCATTCCGCACTTCGTGGACGCCGACGGCGACGCGCCCTCGCTGCGGATTTACCCGCAGTACGTCGAAAAGGTCCAGGACCCCGCAGCGCAGCGGCGTGCGCTGCGCCGGGCCACCGCCGTACTCAAGGATTCGATGGATCGGCTGACCGCCACCTCCTGGTGGGACGAGCATTGGCTGGAGCGGACCGTCCGGATGGCACCGGGCGGATTCGACCATGCGCTCGGCCGGTGGCGTGAGCTGCTGCGCAAGGCACTGAAGGAGCGGGAGACCCAGCACCGGCGGATCCTCGACAACACTCTGGGCAAGGACGCCTCGGCTCAGGCCGAGCGCCGCCGCCACCAGGCGGAGACGCAGCTGAAGCTCCTGAAGAACGAGGACCGGAACGGCAGCACGCTGCTATCGGACTTCACGCCGTACCGCTACCTGGCCTCCGAGGGCTTCCTGCCCGGCTACTCCTTCCCCCGGCTGCCGCTGGCCGCGTTCATCCCGGGCACGGGCCGGGCCGCGCGGGGCGGCCGTGACGGCGACTACCTCCAGCGCTCGCGTTTCATCGCGATCCGGGAATTCGGCCCCGGGGCCTTCATCTACCACGAGGGCAGCCGCTTCCAGGTGGACCGCGTCCAGCTGCCCACCAGCGCCTCGGGCGATCTGCAGACCGAGGAGGCCAAGGTGTGCGAGCACTGCGGCTATCTGCACGTGGGCGAGGAGCTGGAGAACACCTGCGACTTCTGCAAGGCGGAACTCTCCGACGCGCGCTACAACCTCCTTCCACTGCGCACGGTCTTCACCAAGCGCCGTGACCGGATCTCATCCGACGAGGAGGAGCGCCAGCGGACGGGCTACTTCGTCGAGGTGTCGTACAAGTTCAACAAGCACGGCTCCCGTGACGGCTCGCTGGGCGCGGCAGCCACGGAAGCGGGGGGAGCCGCGCTCGCCGAGCTGACGTACGGCGACAGCGCCACGGTCCGCCTCACCAACCTCGGCTACCGCCGCAGCAAGCAGCGCTCGGGCTTCTGGCTCGACCCCATCGAGGGCAAGTGGCTGGACGCCAAGAAGGACCAGGACAAGCCGGGCAAGCTGACCTCCGAGGAGCAGGACGGCCTGGAGAGCGCGGAGAAGGCGGACCGCAAGGTCCCGGTGATCCCGTACGTCCAGGACACCCGCAACATCCTGGTGCTCAAGCTCGCCGAACCGGTCGCCCCGGATGTGGCGATCACACTCCAGTACGCCCTGGAGCGTGGCATCGAGGCCGAGTTCCAGCTGGAGGACGGCGAGCTGGACACCGAGCAACTGCCGCCGCTGGACGGGGCGCGCGACCGCATTCTGTTCATCGAGAGCGCCGAGGGCGGGGCAGGCGTTCTACGCCGCCTCCAGGCCGAACCCGGCGCGCTGCGGCGGGCCGCCGCCCGCGCCCTGGAGATCGCGCACTTCCGCCCGGACGGCAGCGACACGGGGGGCCGCGAGGACGGTCCCGCCTGCGAGATGGGCTGCTACGACTGCCTGCTGTCGTTCGGCAACCAGCGCCACCACCAGGTCATCGACCGCCAGTTGGTCAAGGACCTGCTGCTGCGCTTCGCCGGGTCCCGGGTGACCGACGCCGGCCCCGGCATCACGCGGAACGAGCACACGCAGACGCTGATCGACGGTGCCGACAGCAGGCTGGAGAAGCGGTTCGTGTCGTTCCTGGCCGACAACGGTCTGCGGCTGCCGGACAAGCAGCAGTTCTTCGTCTCCAGTGCGCTCTCCCGCCCGGACTTCGTGTACGACACGAAGATGGGCCCGGTCGCGGTCTTCATCGACGGTCCGCACCACGACGACGAACTGCAGGCCCAGCGTGACGAGGACGCCCAGGAGCGCTTGTACGACGACGGGTGGGAGGTCATCCGCTTCCGCCACGACGACGACTGGTCCGAGGTCGTCCACAGGTACGGTTCGGTGTTCGGTGCCGGTGACTGAGCCGCGTACCCCACTCCCCCGCCCCACCACTTCGCCTGAAAGGTCCCATCGATGACGCCGCCCACCACCACAGCGCGCGAGGAGGCGGCCGGAGCACGATTCGCGGTCGGTTCGCTGGTGCGCGCCCGCGGCCGCGAATGGGTCGTGCTGCCCGAGTCGACGCCCGAGCTGCTGGTGCTGCGACCGCTGGGCGGCACCGATGACGACATCGCCGGCGTGCTGACCGCCCTGGAGCCGGTGGAGCACGCCCGCTTCGCCCCGCCCAGCCCGGCGGACCTGGGCGACCAGTCGGCGGCCGGGCTGCTGCGCAGCGCCCTGCGGATCGGGTTCCGTTCCAGCGCGGGCCCGTTCCGCTCCCTCGCCGGCATCTCCGTGGAACCGCGCCCCTACCAACTGGTGCCGCTGCTGATGGCGCTGCGCCAGGAGACCGTGCGGCTGCTGATCGCCGACGACGTCGGCATCGGCAAAACGGTCGAGTCCGGCCTGATCGCGGCCGAGCTGCTGGCCCAGGGCGACGCCCGCGGCCTTGTCGTCCTGTGCAGTCCGGCACTGGCCGAACAGTGGCGTGCGGAGCTGCGTGGCAAGTTCGGCATCGAGTCCGAGCTGGTGCTGTCCTCGACGATCGGACGGCTGGAGCGCAGCCGGATGTACGGGCATTCGGTGTTCCGCCCGGACCGCAACTACGTCGTCTCGACCGACTTCATCAAGTCCCCGCGCCACCGGGACGACTTCATCAAGAACTGTCCCGACCTCGTCATCGTGGACGAGGCCCACACGTGCGTCGCGGACACCGCGGCCCAGGGCGGCGGCAAGCAGCAGCGCCAGCAGCGCTACACCCTTCTGCGTGCCCTCGCCGACCAGCCGGAGCGCCATCTGCTGCTGGTCACTGCGACCCCGCACAGCGGCAAGGAAGAGCCGTTCCGCAACCTCCTCGGCCTGCTCGACAAGCGGCTGGAATCGGTGAGCCTCGACCGCGACGCGGGCCGTGACCTGCTGGCCCGGCACTTCGTGCAGCGCCGCCGCGCGGACATCCGGGACGACTTCCGCGACGACGCGAACTTCCCCAGCGACCGCCTCTCCGCCGAGGTCGACTACACCCTGCACGCCGACTACCGGCAGCTCCTGGACCAGGTCATCTCCTACGCCCGGGAGACGGTCCGCAGCGCGGACGGCGCCCTCCAGCAGCGCGTCCGCTGGTGGTCGGCGCTCGCCCTCCTGCGCGCCCTGGGCTCCTCGCCCGCCGCCCTGCGCAAGACCCTGCACACCCGGGCGGGCGTGCAGGACGCCGACTCGGTCACCGAGGCCGACGCGATCGGCATCCGGACCGTCACCGACCCCGCCGACGACGAGTCCGCCGAGTCGGCGGACGCCGTCCCCGGCGCGCTGCTCGCGCCGGGCGCCACGGATCCGGGCGCCGAAGGCCTGGACGAGGCGGACCAGGCGCGACTGCTGGCCATGGCCGAGGCCGCGAAGGAGCTCGCCGGCCCAGCCAGGGACCGCAAGCTGAAGCAGCTGATCACCGCGGTGAAGGAACTTCTGGACGAGGGCTACAACCCGATCGTCTTCTGCCGCTTCATCTCCACCGCCGAGTACGTCAAGACTCACCTCGACGCCGCCCTGAACAAGGGCGGCAAGGGCAAGAAGGGCGCCCAGCAGACGACGTACGCGATCGAGGCCGTCACCGGTGAGCTCTCCCCGGACCAGCGCGTCACCCGCATCGCCGAGCTGACGGAGGAGAGCGAGGACGGCCAGGCACCCCCGGAGCGTCGCGTCCTCGTGGCCACCGACTGCCTCTCCGAGGGCGTGAACCTCCAGGAGAGCTTCGACGCGGTCATCCACTACGACCTCGCCTGGAACCCCACCCGTCACGAGCAGCGCGAGGGCCGCGTCGACCGCTTCGGCCAGCGCCGGGACATCGTCAAGGCGATCACTCTGTACGGCTCCGACAATGCGATCGACGGCATCGTCCTGGATGTCCTGCTGCGCAAGCACGCCCGCATCCGCAAGGCGACCGGCATCTCCGTCCCCGTCCCGGACTCTTCCGAGAACGTGATGCAGGCGGTCCTGGAGGGCCTGATCCTGCGCGGCGAACGGCCGGCGTACGAGCAGGAGGGCCTGTTCACGGTGGAGTCGGCGGCCGGCAAGCAGACGGCCGAGCTGCACGACGCCTGGCAGAGCGCCGCTGAGCGGGAAACGGCCTCCCGCTCCCGGTACGCGCAGAACGCGGTGAAGAAGGACGAGGTGGCGAAGGAGGTCGCCGAGGTGCGGGCCTCGCTCGGCACCGGCGACGAGGTGCGCCGCTTCACTCGCCACGCGCTCACCGCCCTGCGCGGTGTGGCGGGCCCGCTGCGCGGCCAGGCCGACGGCTTCACCATGAATTCCGAGGCGCTGCCGGCGCCGCTGCGGGACGCGTTCAGCTCCTCGCTGGGCCCGCGCCACCCGCGCCCGGTGGTCTTCCACGACGCGCCGACCGCCCCGCGCGGCGAGGTGGCCCTCACCCGCACCGACCCGGTGGTGGCCTCGGTCGCCCGCTTCGTCCTCGACGCGGCGCTCGACGACCAGATGCCCGTGTGGCAGCGTCCGGCCCGACGCTGCGGCGTGGTCCGTACGACCGCGGTCCCCAAGCGCACCACCCTGCTCCTGGTCCGCTACCGCTTCCAGATCACTCTGCCGGGCCGCGATGGCGTGAATCGTCAGCAACTGGCCGAGGACGCCCGCCTGATGGCGTTCCGCGGCGGGGCCGCGAACCCCGACTGGCTGCCGGAGGAGGAGGCCATCGCCCTCCTGGACACGCGCGCCGCGGGGAACACCAAGAGGGAGTTCGCGCAGGAGCGCATCGAGGGAATCCTGAGCTCGCTGGAGTCCCTGATGCCTGTCCTGGAGCAGCGCGGAGAGGAGCTGGCCGACCGCCTCCTCGACTCGCACCGCCGGGTACGCGGCGCCTTCCGGGACGTACGCGGCGCGACCGGCCCGGCCCGGCGCGGTCTGCGCGTGGAGGTCCAGGGCCGTCCCGACGTACTCGGCGTGTACCACTATCTGCCGGTCGCCTCCCTCGGCAGTACGGACGGTACGGCCGCGAGCGACACCAGCACGACCGGAGCCGGCACGAACGGCGCCGACACGAACGGGGAAGCACGCTGATGAGCCTCGCGAAGACCATCGTCACCGACTCCGTCCTCACAGTCGGCGGCCTCCTTCCGCCGGACATGCTGACTCGGATCCGGGACGGCAAGGACATCCCGGGGGCCCGGCCCTCCGACTACGGCCTGTTCGCGGCCAACGACACGGTCCGCGACGCGGCCGAGCGTTCGTGGGCGTACCTGAAGGGCGTGTGGACGGCCTACCAGGACGCTCTCGCCAGGGACGGCGCGCTCGACAGCGCGTCCATCGCCGCGGTGGGCGTGACCGTCGAGCGCTGGCTGCTTCCGCTGTTCGAGCAGCTGGGGTACGGGCGGCTGCCGGACGCACCCGCGGACGGACTGCCGTCGGGTGACGGCGAGAAGAGCTTCGCCGTCAGCCATGTCTGGCAGGGTGTTCCGGTCCATCTGGCGGGCTGGAACGTCGAGCTGGACGGCAAGACGGCGTCCCTGCCCGGCCCCGTCCCCCAGTCTCTGCTCCAGGAGTACCTCAACCGCAGCGGTGACCAGGCCTTGTGGGGTCTGATCTCCAACGGGCGGCTGCTCCGGTTGCTGCGCGACTCGACGTCGATGGTCGGCTCGGCGCACGTCGAGTTCGACCTGGAGGCGATCTTCGAGGGCGACCGCTTCGCCGACTTCCTCCTCCTGTGGCGCCTGACCCACCGCTCCCGCTTCGAACCGCACGGCGAGCAGGGCCCGGCCGGCTGCTGGCTGGAGAAGTGGCGTACGGAAGCGATCGCGAGCGGCACCCGGGCGCTGGCCCAGCTCCGCCTGGGCGTCGAGAAGGCGCTGGTGACCCTGGGCAGCGGCTTCATCGCCCACCCGGCGAACACCGCGCTCCGCGAGAAACTGCACGAGTCCGAGGTCACGGTCCGGACCATGCATCCGGCGCTGCTGCACCTGGTGTACAGGTTGCTCTTCCTCTTCGTCGCCGAGGACCGGGGGCTGTTGATCCCCGACGACGCCGAGGACGAGGTCCGCGAGCGCTACGAGAAGTACTTCTCGACCACCCGCCTCCGCCGCACGGCCATCCGCCGCACCGGCGGACCGCACGGCGATCAGTGGCAGGCGCTGAGCCTGGTCCTGAAGGGCCTGGGCTCGGAGGGCGGCGTCCCGGAGCTCGGCCTGCCGGGCCTCGGCGGCCTCTTCGAGCATACGGAGGAGGACAGGGTCCTGGACGGCCTGGAGCTGTCCAACGAGGCCCTGTTCACGGCCGTCAAGGCGCTGTCGGTGGTCCGCGACCCGAAGCTGAACCGCCCCCGCCGGGTGGACTACCGCCACCTGGGCGCGGAGGAACTGGGCTCCATCTACGAGTCCCTGCTGGAACTCGTTCCGCGCTTCAACCCGGCGGCGAACACCTTCGAGCTGCGCACCCTCGCCGGCAACGAGCGCAAGACGACCGGCTCGTACTACACCCCGTCGTCGCTCATCGACTGCCTGCTCGACTCCACCCTCGACCCGGTGATAGACGACGCGGTCAAGTCGGGCACGACGAGGGAGGAGCAGGAGGCGGCACTGCTCCGCCTGACGGTCTGCGACCCGGCGTGCGGCTCCGGCCACTTCCTCGTGGCGGCGGCCCGCCGCATCGCCAAGCGCCTCGCAGCGGTACAGACGGACTCACCCGAGCCCAGCGCTGAGGCGACCCGGTCGGCGCTGCGCGATGTCATCGGCCGATGCATCTACGGCGTCGACCTCAACCCGATGGCCGTGGAGCTGGCCAAGGTCTCCCTCTGGATCGAGTCCCTGGAACCCGGCAAGCCGCTCAGCTTCCTCGACGCGCACCTGAAGCACGGCAACGGGCTAGTGGGCGCCACGCCGAAGCTGCTGGCGGAGGGCCTGCCGGACGGCGCCTTCACGGTGATCGAGGGCGACGACAAGACGTTCGTGACGGGGCTGCGTAAGCGCAACAAGACGGAGCGGGAGGCCTGGGAGGACCGGCAGAAGGGCATCGACCAGGTCGAACTGTTCTCGACGTCGACCGCGCTGACCGCGTCGAACGCGACGATCGCACGGGCCGCGTCGGACATCACCAACGCCCGGGACGACTCACTGGAGTACGTCCACCGGCAGCGGGACGCGTACCTGTCGCTGACCGAGGACCCCGACTCGGAGTACGTACGGGAGCGGGACCTCGCGGACGCGTGGTGCGCGGCGTTCGTCTGGGAGAAGACGAAGGAGGCCCGCCCGCCGGCCCTGACGCTCCAGGGCCTGCTCGACCTGCGGGAGGGCGGCTGGGCCAAGCTGCCGCAGGGCACGCAGGACGAGGTCGAACGCCTGCGGGAGGAGTACCGGTTCTTCCACTGGCACCTGGAGTTCCCCGAGGTGTTCTCGGTGCCGGAGGACGCGGACGGCTCGGCCGTGGGGGTGGACGAGAGGACCGGATGGGGTGGGGGCTTCAGCTGTGTGCTGGGGAATCCGCCGTGGGAGCGGGTCAAGCTCCAGGAGCAGGAGTTCTTCGCCACGCGGAGCGAGAAAATCGCGACGGCAAAGAACAAGGCGGCGCGGGAGCGGCTGATCAAGGCGCTGGCCACGAGCGAGGAGCCCACCGAGCGCGCCCTGTTCGAGGATTTCGCCGCGGCCAAGCGCCAGTCCGAAGGCGTGAGCCACCTCCTGCGGGACTCCGGGCGTTTCCCGTTGGCCGGCCGGGGTGACGTGAACACGTACGCCGTGTTCGCCGAGACGGCGTCCCTGGGCATCGCCCCGCACGGGCGCTTCGGCCTGGTCCTGCCGACCGGCATCGCGACGGACGCCACGACGGCCCCGTTCTTCTCCAGTCTGGTGCGCAGTACGCGGCTTGCGTCCTTCCTGGACTTCGAGAACGAGGCGTTCCTGCTGAGCCGGGACGTAGACCACCGGGTCCGCTTCTGCCTCCTGACGGTGGCGGGACGCGAGGAGCGGGTGCGGGAGGCGTCCTTCGCCTTCGGCACCCGCTACATGGAGGACCTGCCGAGCCGCCGCTTCGCGATGCCGCCAGAGGAGATCCTGCTGGTCAACCCGAACACGGGGACGTTGCCGGTGTTCCGGTCGCGGCGGGACGCGGAGATCACGCTGGGGATCTACCGGCGGGTGCCGGTCCTTATCAGGGAGGGCGATCCGGACGGCAACCCGTGGGGGTTGTCCTTCATGAGAATGTTCGACATGTCGAACGACTCCCACCTGTTCCGTACGCAGGAACAGCTGTCGGCCGACGGGTGGACCCTGGATGGCAACGTCTTCGAGCGGAACGGCCAGCGGTACCTCCCGCTGTACGAGGCGAAGATGCTCCACCACTTCGACCACCGCCTCGGCACGTACGAGGGCCAGACCGAGGCTCAAGCCAACATGGGGACCCTACCGAGGTTGACGCCGGAACAGCATGACGATCCAGGGGTTGTGCCGATGCCTCGGTACTGGGTGCCGGAGTTCGATGTGGACGCGGGAAGGAAGGACCGGAAGGGCGATCCAGTCAAGGAACCGGGAGTGGCATCACGGCTGGCGCAGAAGGACTGGCATCACGAGTGGTTCATCGGGTGGCGTGACATCTGCAGAGGCACGGATGCCCGCACTCTAATCGCCACTGCCACACGCATCACGGCGGCATTCGAGGGAGGTACATTGCTGGCCCTGCCAGTTGCCGGCGCTCCGGCAGCCGTAGCGCTGCTGGCGGCAATGGCCTCGTTCGTCGTGGACTACATCGCTCGCCAGAAGGTGGGCGGCACGCACCTCAAGTATTTTGTGATGCGTCAGCTGCCGATCCTTGGCCCAGAGCAGCGGGAATCGGCAGTTCCCTGGCGGACCGATCAGAAGATTGGCGACTGGCTCACCGCGCGTGTTCTGGAGCTCAGCTACTCGGCCACTGATATGGCCCCACTGGCAAGGGACCTAGGTGACCACGGCGCCCCGTTCCGCTGGGATGAGGAGCGCCGCAACTGGCTGCGCGCAGAACTGGATGCTGCCCTCTTCCATCTCTATGGCCTCGATCGCAACGAGGCAGCCCACGTCATGGAAACGTTCCCGGTCGTCAAGCGCACGGACGAGGCCGCACACGGCACCTACCGCACCAAGGACCTCATCCTCGACATCTACGACCGTATGGCCGAGGCCCAGCGGACCGGCACTCCCTACCAGACCCTCCTCGACCCGCCGCCCGGCCAGGGCCCCCGCCACCCCGCGTAGCCGTCGCCGCGCTGCCCGTCCGCGAACCCGGACGGGCAGCGCGGCGTACTCGCCGTCTCCATTCGCCATTCGCCCGCCCACGACACCCGCACAGGTAGCCGCCCATGAACCCCCGTAACTACCGCATGGTCGTCTCGACCGAGAAGGACTTCGTCACCGTCTCCGCGGAGGCCGACCGCCAGCTGCACCTCTGGTTAGGTGACATGAAGCGGTACGACACGTCCGCACTCGACGAGGGCCGCAACGAGATAGCCGAGGGCGTCACCCTCGACCACGACGCCGCAGCCGGCCGACACGGCTCGTACTCGCGCTGGCGTCTGCGCGAGACCCGCAACGAGAAGGACGGCACGTGGCAGTCCACGGTCGTCGTCCGCTCCGGCAGCCGTCATGAAGCCCGCCGGACCTGGCTCCAGGTCGACATCGAGCATCAGCCCGCGCCGGACCAGCCGTACATCCGAGCCAACACGCCCGGCATAGCCAAGCTCCTGCTCGACGCACTCCCCGCCCAGGACGGACTCGCGGACGTCGGCACGGTGCCGAAGTTCATCGAGCCGGACGACGTGGACGAGGTCATCGAAGAACTCTGCGAGCAGAACCGTAGGCTCCCGATCATCGTCGCGAGTGTCCCCTACGGGCGCGACGCCGAGGCATGGACGGCACAGGTCGTCGAACCGGTCTTCCGGCACCTCACCGGCCTGGCCGTCACGTACGTCCTCCGGCCGGAGGCCCAAGCGGCCTTCAACACCGCTCTCGAACACCACCCCGTCTTCGGCGGCGGTATCCGCACCTACCGTCCCGGCGTCGACCCGGCATGGCGGCCCGACGCCCAGCGCCACCCGGTGATGTCCCGGACCACCATCGAGGCGAACCTCAGGCGCGCGGCGGCGATCCTCGCCTCCCTGCCTCAGCAGCTGGCTCTGAGCCACCCCCTCCCCGAGCCGTTGGACACCCTTCCCATCCAGCGCACCCGGCCTCGGCCGGCCACCGACAGTGCCAGCCTTCAAGAGCTCCAGAAGGAGCTCAAGGCCGCCAACGGACTGCTGAAGGACGCCGAGGGGCAGGAGGAGTCCCGGGCAGTGGAACTCCGGGAATTCCGGAAGCGGCTCAAGCAGGCGGAGGACCGGGACTTCGACCAGATCGTCGAGAACGACCAGCTCTACGGCGACCTCCAGGACGCCCAGCGCAAGGTCCGCTTCCTGCAGAAGCAGCTCGAAGAGGCCGGCCTCCACGCCCTCGCGCACACCCCGGCTCCCGAGCCGACCGACCAGCCCGGTGCGTTCTCCGAGATCCTGAACCGTATGGACGAGTTCCCCCACCTGCGGTTCACCGGGAACGTGAAGAAGACCAAGGACCTCGACGCCCAGTGCATCGGCAACTGGGTGACCGTCGCCTGGGACGCCCTGCACGCCCTGAACGACTACGCCGCCGCATCCGCCTCCGGCACCACCGGCGGCGACTTCCGCCACTGGTGCGACAACCTGCCCGACGACTGCGAGAACCCCTTCCCGTCCGGCAAGGTGAAGATGAAGGAGTCGGAGACGGTCGGGAACAACACCGACTGGCGCCGCCAGCGCACCTTCCCCGTGCCCACGACGGTCGCCGGGGAGGGGAAGCTGTTCATGCAGGCCCACCTGCGCATCGGTGGCGGCAACACTGTGTCACCCCGGCTGTACTTCCACGACGACGGTCCGGGCACGGGACTCGTGTACGTAGGGTACATCGGCCCGCACCCGGACAACACGCAGACGTGACCGTCAGCGTGTGACGGCGAACCGTACGAACGCGGTCCACTCCGAGGCGCCGAACGCCAGTTGGGCACGGGCGGGCGCCTTGGAGTCACGGACGTGGATGGTGTCGGGCGCCACAGCGGCCTCCAGGCAGGCGCCGCCCTCGTTGCCGCTGTAGCTGCTCTTGAACCAAGCCAGGTGTGCGGGTTCCGCAGTGCTCATAGTTCTGCCACCAACTTTTCG
Source organism: Streptomyces sp. NPDC004327 (assembly GCF_042873935.1). NCBI lineage: Bacteria > Bacillati > Actinomycetota > Actinomycetes > Kitasatosporales > Streptomycetaceae > Streptomyces > Streptomyces sp. NPDC004327. The sequence continues at coordinate 660,624 of NZ_JBIAME010000005.1, forward strand.
ATCAAGGCGAGGGACTCCTGCATCGTAAGTGCCTGCGCCCTGATGCTGCCGTACTGCGCGGCCAGGATGCGAACTTCCTCCGGATCAGTGATCAGTTTGCTGGAGCTCTGCGCCTCGGTATAGCCCAGTTGAGACTTCCCTTTCGGCGTCAGCAAGATGAAGGATCCGCCCATCCCAGCGTGCTCGGAGCGGTCGTTCGGCATCACCTGGAGTTCCACGTTGCGCATCCTGGCGAGCCGAAGCAACTGCTCCAACTGCTCCCGGTGGACATCCCGCCCTCCCAGAGGGCGCCGCAAAACCGACTCCTCGATGACAGAAGAGATCATCGGCGGAGGCCACTTCGAGAGGATCTCCTGCCGGGCCAGTCGAGAGACCACCCGCTGCTCGATGGTTTCCTCATCCAAGAGTGGCTTACGCATCTCGTACAGGGCTCGGATCCGCGGCATGGTCTGAAACAGCCCCGGGATGTCCTGGCAGTTGTAGTCGTTGATCTCAACAGCCTCTCGCTCCAGCCGCGCATACCCCCAACCACGCCGGATGCCTCACCCTCGCCTGCGCCTTGGCCTCCTCCACGTCCTCGATCGCGGCCTTCAGCAGCCCCCCGGCCCCCAACAACTCATCCGCCGCCTCCAGGAACTCCCGTTGCGGCGTCCGCCTCCCCCTCTCGACCGACGAGATCAGGTCCTTGCTGTACCCGAGCCGATCGCCCAACTCCCTCTGCGTCAGCCCAGCCCGCTCCCGCAGCAACTTCAGCTGTTTCCCGATCGCCCGGTTCAGAGCACTGCTCTGCTCTTCCTCCTCGTACGACTCCGCCGGCTCCGGCACCCGCACCCCCTGACGTCACGGCCGACACCCCGTACAGGACACGGCCCGCACCCGTACAACCACCCTCCGTACCGAGGGCTCCTCTGGTCAGGGTAGAGCGGCCCGACCACGCTCGGTGACATGAATGCACAGGTCTCCACCCACCGAGCCACCCCGCACGCCTCGTCCGCCCTCCACTTCACCCAACTCCTCAGCGCCACCCCGCGCGGCGCCCGCCTCGCCCGCCTGCTGGCCGTCCACCAACTGACCGCGTGGGGCTGGCCGCCGGCCTGCGCGACCGCCGAGTCCGCCGCGCTGGTCGTCGCCGAACTCGCCGCGAACGCGGTGACTCACGGCCGCATCAGGGGCCGTGGCTTCCGGCTCACGCTCGCCGTGACCGAGACCGACGCGGGCACGCTCCGTATCGAGGTCACCGACCCGCGAGGCGACCGGACACCCCAGCTCCCTCCCCTGGGCCCGCCCCCGGCACCCCTCGCCGAGACAGGCCGCGGACTGCTGCTCGTGGACGCGCTCGCCACCCGCTGGGGCGCCGCCCCGTACCCGCCCTCCGGCAAGACGGTTTGGGCATGTCTCCCACTCATCTGAGGTCGCATACGAGACAGTCCGTCCACAGGCGAACACGCCACGTGGACAACACGCAGGGGAGGTGGAGAGAATTCTGGTCACACCGTCAGGCCCGGAAGTGGTGGGACCACGCGGCCCGATGCCCGCCCGCATCCGGGCCGGGCCGGCCGTCGGCCGGTGGTGGGGCGGCGGCACAGGGGTGCCGCGTGGGGGAAGGACGTACGGGTGGGGGAAGGCAGCGCCATGGGCGCGGTACCGCACATTCCGCAGGGGATCGAGATGTACGGCGGCGGCGCGCACGAAGCCGTGTCATGGAGGGGTGTGGAGTTGACGCCCGCCGTGATGCAGAGCCTGAGTGCGGGGCCGTGGGCTGAGCGGGTCGGGGACCTGGAGGCCACCCGGGACCTCGTTACGGAGCTGCGCTCCCTGGCCACGACGGACATGGAGACGGAGTTCATCAGCACCCTGCTGGAGAGTGAGCCGCAGCCGCTGCCCTGGCAGGTCGGCGAAGCCCTCGCCGAGGTGCTGCTTGAACACTGGCACGGGGCGCTGTGGGTGTGGGACGGGGCCCGTGACCGCCGTACGCGCAAAGCGAGCCTGCCTGGGGCCGATCTGGTCGGTCTGTGTGTGGCGGACGGCTCGGCGCGGCTGCTGTTCGGTGAGGTCAAGTCCTCGTCCCAGGAGGCGAGCCCGCCCGGTGTGATGACGGGCTCGGACGGGATGATCGAGCAGCTCAAGCGGTTGTCCGGACCGGACGACCACCTCACCCTCATGAAGTGGCTGCGCTCCCGCTGCAGCACCCCCGAGCACAGGGCCGCCTACCAGACCGCGGCCGGTCGCTGGGTGAAGTCGAAGGGCAAGGACATCCAGCTCTTCGGCTGTCTGGTGCGTGACACCACACCGGAACCGAAGGACCTGAGCGACCGTGCCGCGGTCCTGGCGAAGACGGTCGTGGAGCCGATGCACGCCTTGCTGACCGCCTGGTACCTCCCTGTGGCCATGACGACGTGGCCCCAGCACGTGGGGGTGCTCGACGTTGGCTGACCTCGGCTGGCTGGAAGACGCCCTGGATCCCGCTCTCGTGGACGAGGCCGGCGAGCGGGCGCACCGCGTTCTCATCGATTCCGCGCTGCGGGCCGTGCACGGTGAGGTTCCAGAGGGCCCACCGGAGGAGCGCGAAGCGGTCGACTTCGCCGTGGACGCCCTGGATCTGCTGGCGTGGGACGCGATCGCGGAGGATCCGAAGGCGGATTCCACGCGGCGGTTGTGCGGGCAGATGTTCGCGCTGGCGCGGGCCCGGCTTCGGGAGCCCCATTCCCTGGAGGCGCGGTTCGAACTGCTGCGTACGGTCTGCCTGGGCTGGATCGCCGACGAGACACCGCTCGCGGCCCGGCTGCTCGCGGACATCGAGCTGCCCTCCGTACCGGATGCGGAGGAGGACTGGGAGTCACACGTCCGGCGTGGCACAGCCGACGCGTGGCTGCTGTTGCTGCGCAAGCGCGGGTGGGACGACCTCGACGCCTTGGACCAGCTCCTGGCACGGCTTCGGAGCGAGCAGGCGGGGTCCGAGGAGTCGTACCTCTCGGCAGCGGGTGACGACGCCCGGCCCGCCGCCTGGGCACTGGCCGCTCACTACCACCTGCTGAAGACGGCGGAGCTGCTCGCCGAGTACCTGGCGACCGGCAGTCTGCTGCGCCAGCGCCGGCAGAGCCGCCACTACGGTGTCCGCGAGCGCGTCGAGTCGCACTGCGACCGCGCGCTGGAAGCGGCCACCGCATCGGCCGATCCCGATCTGGAAGTACTCGTACGACTGCTGACCGCCACGGCCGACCAGATCATCGACAACAGTCTGTGGACGGTGGCGCGGGCCGTCAGCCCCGAGGTGAATGCCTTCGTGGCGTCGCTCGTCGACCGGGGGCGGCCGCGCCCGATCTTCGAGGTGCTGCCGCCGCAACGCGTGGCCCTCGCCGAACAGGGCCTGATCAGGTCGGCGCACCGGAGCGTGGTGGTAAGCCTGCCCACGAGCGCCGGCAAGACGCTGATCGCCCAGTTCCGGATCCTCCAGGCCCTGAACGCGTACGACAAGCAGCAGGGCTGGGTCGCCTACATCGCACCGAACCGGGCGCTCGTCAACCAAGTGACCCGTCGGTTGCGCCGCGACTTCACCGGTCTGGGAATTGGGGTGGAGCGGGTCAGCCCCGCCCTGGAGTTCGACGGTCTGGAAGCGGACATGCTCACGGACCGGAGCGAGCGGCGCTTCCGGGTGCTGGTGTCCACCCCTGAGAAGCTGGACCTGCTGTTGCGGTCGGGGTGGCAGGAGAAGATCGGGCGCCCGTTGTGTCTGGTCGTCGCCGACGAAGCCCACCATCTGGGCGTGGACGAGCGGGGCATCAAGCTGGAGCTGCTGCTCGCCACCGTCAACCGGGAGACCCAGGACGCGGGCTTCCTGCTCCTGACGCCCTTCATCGACAACGGAGACGTGATCGCCGAGTGGCTGGACAGCGAGAGCCGGCAGTCGGTCGGCCTCTCGGTGGACTGGACGCCCAACGACCGCATCCTGGCCCTGGCGCGGCGCGAGCACACTCCTGGGGCGGGCGGCTTCCGCGTGGCTCTGGAAACTCTCGTCACCAGCCGGAGGACACTCAGCGTCTCGGACATGCTGCCCCTGGACGGATTCCGCCCGCTCGGGCTCTCGTGGTCGCAGGCGAGCAGCCCCGGGAAGCTCGCGGCGGCCACTGCGACGGTCCTGGCCGAGCGGGGGCAGACCATCACGCTCGCGCAGCGACCGGACCATGCCTGGTCGATCGCCAAGACCATCGCCGGCGGGCGTGCGGACCTGACGGACGTGGGCGAGGACCTCCGAGCGGTTCAGGATGTCGTCGGGGCGGAATTCGGTGCGAACTTCCCTCTGGCGGGACTGCTCGCCAAAGGCATCGGCATCCATCATCGAGGGCTGCCGGACGACATCCGGACCCTCACCGAGTACCTGGTGGAGGCAGGGGACCTGACCCACCTGGTCTCCACCACGACCATCGCTCAGGGCGTCAATTTCCCGGTGGCGAATGTCGTCCTCGCCTCCCACCAGTTCCCTTACGGGGTCGACATCCCGGCACCGGACTTCTGGAATCTGGCCGGGCGCGCGGGGCGGGTCGAGCAAGGCGAAGTGGGTCTGATCGCACTCGCCGCCACGGACGAGACAAGGGCCGGAAAGCTGAGGGACTTCGTCGACCGCAAGGTGGACGACCTGAACTCCACCCTCATCGACATGGTGTCATCCGCCCTGACCACGTACGGCCACCTCGACCTACACACACTGGCGCATCTCCCCCAGTGGTCCGCCTTCGTCCAGTATCTGGCCCACACGTACCGGCAGATCGGAGACCACGAGGAGTTCGCCGAGGAAGCCGAGCAGATTCTCCGCGGCACCCTGGGCTTCCAGGATCTGCGGCGCAGGAACCGCGGCTGGGCGACGGAGCTGACGCGCAGCGTGCGGGCCTACGCGGAGCGGCTGTCCGGGAAGGCCCTGGGGCTTGTCGACAGTACGGGTTTCTCCTGGGAGAGCGTGGCAGCCACGCTCGGCCGGTTGAGCGAGACGAGGATCGCCCCCGACGTGTGGGAGCTGCCGCTCTTCCAGGGGGATCGACGACCACTCTCACAGCTCGTCGGTGTGATGCTGGAGGTCCCCGAACTCAGGAATCATCTGGCCGAGATCACGGATGAACACGAGGGCCGCTCCGGCGACTTCATCGCCCGGGTCATACAGGACTGGGTGAACGGCGCGTCCGTGCCACAGCTGGCCGCCGACCATTTCCGGAAGGCCGGCGAGTCCGACAACCTCAAGGCGATCACCAAGTGCTGCCAACGACTCTTCGGCGACCTGGCGCCCACGGTCTCCTGGGGGCTGTCCGCCCTCCAGTCCCTCACGCTGGGGCGGGAGTTCGCCGAGCTGCACGCGGACACGCAGCGCGAGCTGCGGAACATCCCGTCGTATGCCTTCTACGGCGTGCGGACAGAGGACGCGATCGCCATGCGTCTCGCGGGGGTTCCCCGGTCGGCGGCGGCGCGTATGGCCGTGGCGGTCGCGGGCGAGGAGAGTCACGTCGCTCTGGCCGAGGCCCGCGCCCGACTGAGCGCACTACCCACGGCGGCCTGGCGGTCGGTGCTGGGCCCGAAGGGTCCCGCCTACCGGAGGGTCTGGCGCATCCTGGACGGGGCGCAGTGAGGAATCCGAGTGCCGGAATCCACCTTTCCGGCGCTCACCGCACGCAGGAGGCCCACAAGATGTAGGCGCGCCGTGCCTCCGAGAGCAGCTCGGCGGTGGCGTCCGGCGTCCCGAAGGACTCCACCGCCCGGCCCACCACCGTGCGCAGGTGCTCCGAGGTGATCCGGATCCGCTCCTGTCCGACGTGCTGCCGTTCGGCGGTGAGCGCGCGGTCCCGCTCCCACATGTCCTCCAGTGTCACGTCCCGGGGGCTTTCCGCGTCGTGGACCGTAGGAACACGCGGCAGGTCATGTTCGGCCAGGGTCGGAACGGACCAGTCGTCGAGGTCGTCGCCGATACCGTCGTCCTCACCGTCGAGGATGCGGGTCACCACGGCCCGATCGGCTTCCGAGCGAGCCACTTCGGCGGCGAGTACGCCAAGTCGGTCGAGCACAGCGAGAACGGCGCCTCGGTCACGCTGCCGTAGCAGGGCTTCGAGTTCGCGAGCAACTTCCCCACCGGTCTCCTGCGCCCGGTCGAGCAGGTCGTTGCAGCGCCCGATCTCGCCGAACGCCCGCTGCACAGCTCGTACGGCCAGCTCGACGTTGCGCAGCCCCCGGTCCAGGTCGTCCTCGTACGTCTCGACCGTCTCCGTCACATCCCCACCCCCGCGATCCGCATGCTTCTGACGGAATCCTAGGGATCTTCCGCACGACACGCTTCCAAAGGTTGACAACGAAGACGCCTTCAGCGCTAAATAGCACTATGCCGACTATTGAGCTGGATGAACTCACACATAGCAAGGTCATCTTCGCGGCCCGCGTCATGGGATGCAGCCCCTCGGAGGTGGTCAGCCGGCTGGTGGAGTCGTGGAGCTCGGCGGAGGAGGCCGGCACCGAGCCGGAGGAGGTCCGTGTGCACGCCGTATACCGCGGGGAGCGCGTCTCCGGTCTCTTCGATCCGGCCACCCGAGCGCTGACGGTCACCGCCGGACCCGGTGCCGGAAAGACCCACTCCTCCCCCAGTGCGGCGGCCATGGCCGTGATCCACGCCATCAACCCCGACCGCAACCCGAGCGTGAACGGCTGGTCCTTCTGGCGCGTCACGCGCACCGGCGAGGAGCTGAAGTCCCTGCGCAGGCCGCCGCGGAGCGTGTGAACCGCCACGTTCCCGCACCTCGCGCCCGTCGATCCACCGAAAGGATGCGCACACCCATGACCCCACAGGACGCCCCCGCCACCCACCTGCTGATCATCAGCGACCACGAGCCCCTCGCCTGGGTCCTGGAGAGCCAGCGCATGGCCTTCCCCGCAGGCCGGACCCGCGAGTCGCTCGCCGTGAGCAAGGGTGATGAGGTGTTGCTCTACACAACCCGCGGCTGTTTCGGTAACCCGACCCGGGACCTCGGCCGGGTCGCCGGCCTGGCCACGCTCACCAGCGAAGTGAGCACACTGGACCGGCCGGTGACGTTCCACGAGCGCCGGTTCACGGAAGGCTGCCGTCTCCGCGTTCACGGCCTGACACCCTTCAGGGAGGGCGTGGTGCTGAGGGACCTGGTCGACCACCTCCAGGTGTTTCCAGAGCCCCGCAACTGGAGCATCCGGATGCGCAGGGCCTCCCTGAAGCTGCCCGAGGCCGACGCGGCGCTCGTCAAGCGTGAACTGCAGCCGCTGCTCAAGCCGTACAAGGACGTCGTCGGGGACTACGCCCTCCCGCGTCGGTGAGGCGAGCTACGAGCGGACCAGCTCGGCACGCGGGACCGTCGCGAGAATCGGAGGCTCCGCCTCTCCCGCGTACCCCAGGAACAGGTGGGTGGCGGCGCGAGTGATCAGGACGTAATACCGCATCCGCAGGTCGGCCGCGGTGGGGTCCTCGCCGGCGTCCAGGTGGGTGTCGGGCACGAAGACCGCGTCGAATCCGAGACCCTTGGCGCTCGCCCGGTTCAGGACCGTCACCCCCGGACGATCGAGGTCGAGGGTGCGGTAGCGGCCGGTCGCCTCGCCCACGTATGCCTGGAGGCGCGCGGGCGGGAGAAGGCGTTCCAGACGGCCGACCAGATCCATCTGGTGGCGGGTGTGGCGCAGGACCACACCGACGCGGTGTGCTGGGTGGGTGCCGGCGTACTCGGCGATGTGCGCGGCCACCTGCTGGGCGCTGTCATAGCGGTGCAGCGAGGGCATCGGGCCCTGCCTGTCCGGTCGCGCAGGCGGGGAGCCGCCCACGTGGAAGCGGGCGGCCAGCCCGGCGACCTGGTGGGTGGTGCGGTGCGTGACCGTCAGGTCGTGACGGTTCGGGCCGCTGAGGATGGTGCCGATCTCGGCCAGTGTGGACTGCGTGTCCGTGATGCGCTGACACTCGTCGGCGAAGACGGTCGTCCGTGCACCGATCAGACGGCACAGCCGGTAGAAGTCCACCGGCATGTCCTGCCCCTCGTCGATCACGAGGAACGGCTGCGTCGTCGTGGGCGTCAACGCGGCCTGCTGGATGACTGCCGCCCAGTCGAACCAACCGTCGTCGGCCTGAGGAGCGGCGCTGCCCGTACTAGCACGGTGCCAGGCGTGCAGCCAGCGGTGGACCGTCGACACCTGAAGGCCTTCGCCCGGGCCCAGGGCCGCCGCCAGCGGTTCGAGCGACTGGCGCAGGAGATTGGAGCGGGTCAGCATGGCGACCGGCTCACCGGTCAGCGCGAGCATGACCGCGCGCTGCACCGCGAGGACGCTCTTGCCGGACCCCGGCGGGCCGGTGACCAGGTGACACCCCTCGAACGGGAGTCCGGACAGCAGGTCCCGCTGGTCCGGTGCGAGGGACAGGAAGTCCAGCGTCACCCGTTCAATCCCCCATCCCCGCGGCGGTCGCCCGGGCCGCACTGATCACGTCCTCGAAGTAGCCTGGTACGCCCCCTCCGCCGACGACGAGCACGCGGTCCAGGAGAGTGTTGCCTGTTTCGCAGCTGGTCTCGGGCAACAGGGCGCAGGCGTGGCACGCGCCCCGGTTGAGGTTCCCGAAGCCCTGACCGGAATGCTCGGCGCACAACGGGTCGGCCGAGCACCAGGCCGCCGTCTCGATCATGTGCAGCAGCGTCTCGGCGAGGTGCGGAGCTTCACCCTGCTGGACCAGGCCGCCGAGAGTGCCGGCGGCATCGCCCGCCGCCGTGTAGACGAGCAGACCGGCCTGGTCTCTGTCGGCGCGGGCGTAGACCCGCTCGCGCAGGCTGGCCGTCGTATAGCCGGACTCGAAGGACATCTGGCGGATGAGGAGGTGGGCGAGAGTGTGGAGCAGGACGAAGCGGGGGGCCATGACCGTTCCGGTGTGCGCTTCAAGACGGTCCCTCTGGAAGCTGCGCTCCAGGTCGCCCCGCATGTCACGGACCCGCTTCACAACAGCCTCTTCACGCTCCCAGGCCGCGAGGCGCCGCGCGTCGAGCGTGAGGAAGACCCCCTCGCCGTACACCTCCACCGCCGGCAGCCACCGCAGGCGGCGCGAGGTGTCGGCCGGGACGAAGGTCGCGTCGGGGGCGACCCGGGTGAAGCCCTGGAGGGCTCGGACCTCCCGCAGTCGGTCGACGAGGACCACCTCGCCGACCCGATCGCGCAGCGTGGACCAGGGGGCTTCGGTCTCCCCTGCCAACCCGAGGTCGGTGCGTCGGACCACGAAGTCGCGGGTGGCCTCCGGAGTGGGCGCGGTGAGCGCGGCCCACTCCTCACTGGAGAGATCGGGGTACACCGGGCGGTCGAGTGCGGCCCCGGGGGCGACGGCGGCGCCGGTCTCCTCGCCCAGGAGGGTGTCGATCAGGGCGTCCTCGGCCTGGGTCTCCTGCTTGATCATGTCGCGCAGGGCCGGCGCGTTGGGACCGTCCGGGGCGGTGCACAGGGCGAGCCAGAGAGCACTGGCGCGTACCTTTTCCGCTGCCTCGCTCTCCACAGCCGCCGTTCCGTCTGCTTCAGGGATGTCGAGGGCGGAGTGCACCACCGGGTAGTAGAGGTTGCCCGCAGTGCGCTGGACGACCTGCACGGCTTCGCGGCAGTCCGCGCTCTCCGACGCTCGTTGCCAGGGATTGCGGCCTGAGCAGCGCAGGCCATGCGTGCCGAGGACGGAGAGAAGGTCCCTGGAGGCACCAGGGCACTTCGGCGCCGTGCACACGATCGAGAGGGCTTCGAGGCCTGCGGCTCGCCCGGAGACGCGGAAGCTCAGGTGTTCCCTGGACGAGCAGGCCTGACGTTCTTCGGGAGCCAGCGGAGAGTGCGCCCAGAACCACCAGTCGACGTCGGAGAGATGTCCCGCTTTGCAGATCTGCACGAACCGCATGGGGACGAGCGGCCGCCTGGGCGCACACTGAGGGCACCGCGGCGGCGTACCCGGGGTCTCGTCCGCGATACGCCAGCGTCGCATCCGACGGCATGTGCCGCAGAACAGCCAGGTGGGGAAGCGGATGTAGGGGGCTCCGGGCGCGTCGGGGTTGTCATAGCGGTCGTTGAGTGTCGCCGGAGCCGCGAAGAAGCCGCTCACCCGCAGCCGTGCGGCCAGCCGGGGCGAGTCGACGGGCTGACGCTTGTGCGGCCAGTCCCCGATGCCTGTGGCGACGAACGACTCTCCCTGAATGTCGAGAACGGCGCCGACCCCGAAGGGCAGAACCGTCTGGGCCTGGCGGACGCGCAGTTTGCGGGTCACCGGTCGGCTCCCTTCACCGTGATCTGGCACTCGCGGTCCACCGTGCGCAGCGAATGCGGGGTCTCCCAGAGCCCGCCGTACTGCTCGAAGTTCTTCAGCAGGTTCAGGTGGCCCTTCCCCTGGCTGCGGTAGTAGAGCGGAGCACCGGCGTCACGGGCCTGCTGGGCGTGCTCCTGCCATGCGGCGAGCAGCTCGTCCAGGTCGTCCCGTACAGCGTCCTCGGCACGCGGGTCGCTCTCCTTCACCCACGCGACGAGTTCCTCCGCCAGCGCGACGGCGCGGGGCAGGTGATCGAGGAGTTCGCCCGCCTGGTTCTCGGCGGCCAGACCGAGACGGTGCCGGATGAGCACGACCAGGGCGGCATGCAGCGCCCGGCGCCGGGCCGGAACGGACCACGGAGTGACACTGGTCGGCTCGACATGCCGGTACAGCGAACGGTGATAAACGCCGAAGGTCTCATAGTGAGAGCGGTCCCGTGGACGGGTGGCGTTGAAGAACGTGACGACGAGACCGGGTACCTTGTCACGGCCTACGCGGCTGCTGGCCTGGATGTACTCCGCGGTCGTCTTGGGCTGGCCGAGCATGAGCATGAGCGCCAGCCGCTTCACGTCGACTCCGACCGACAGCATGTTGGTGCAGGCCAGGAACGAGATGGCGTCGGACTGGTCCCACGTCTTCTCCAACCGGTCCAGCAGGACCGGCTGTTCGGCGCGCGGCAGGTTGCTGGTCAGCTCCTGCACCTGTCGGTCGGTGAGCTCTCGGGCACCCTTCCCCGCCGCAAGTCCCGTGAGCTGCGCGGGGATGTCATCACCTGCCGCGGTGACGGTGCGGCCCAGTTCCCGCAGACTGTGGTGGTACGCGACCAGGGTCCAGTACGCGTCGCGGTGCTCCTCCGGGAGTTCGTACGCCCCCTGCAGCATGGCCGCCCCGGTGGCGACTGCGGCACGGCCCGCCGTGTGTCCCTGAGCCATGACACCCAGGTAGCGGCGGCCCGGCCGGCTCGTGTCCGGTTCGGCGAAGTAGGAATGGCGTGCGTCGAGCCCGGCAGAGGGAAAGAGCTGGACGTCCCTGCCGTACAGGCGGCGCACCTGTTCTCCCGAGCGGCGGATCGTCGCCGTGGACGCCACCACCTTGGGCCCTCGTCCTCCGGACGAGCACAAAGAGAGGACGGCCGACTCGTACAGTCCGGTCAACGAGCCCAGCGGGCCGGTGAGCAGGTGCAGTTCGTCCTGGATGACCAGGCTGGGCGGGCGGTTCTCCGTACCTGCACCGAACAGAGCGCCCGCCCGAGGCTCCCAGGCGAGACGGGCGAACTTGTCGACCGTGCCGAGGACGAACGTCGGCGGGCGCTCGTAGAGGTGGTCGTCGACGACGGCGACGGGAAGGACGTCGTGGAATTCGCACTCGTCGCGCGGGCAGTAGAACGCGAAGGAGGCTTCGGTGGCGCGGATGCCGTAGTCCCCGATGTCGGCGGACCTGGCCCGCGGCAGGATGCGCGTCCCGCACCAGGGGCAGCGATCGAGGATGAAGGCTTCCTCGGGATGGGCGGCGTCACGCAGGTCCTGGAACCGCTTGTGCGCATCGGCATAGCTGTTGGCGACTGTGGTGTCGCCGACCCACAGGCCGATGGAGAACGGTTCTCCGCCCAGTCGTTCCTGGTCCGGACGGCGAAGCCGTTCGAGGGCGCAGACCATCGTGGCGGCGCGCTGGAACTGCTGAGTCGTGAGCAGGCTCAGCGTGTACCGGCTGAGGACGGCCGTGCCGCCGCCGTCCCCTTCCGCCCGGAAGCGACGCAGCACCATGACGAAGGCGGCAAGCAACAGGTAGGCCTCTGTCTTGCCACCGCCGGTCGGGAACCAGATCAGGTCGACGGTGTCCCGGTCGGGATGGCGCTCGTCCACGGCGCCGTCCAGTGCCAGCAGGAAGAAGGCGAGCTGGAACGGGCGCCAGGAGTACGCGGGGTCCGGCTCCGGCTCGATGAACATCGGCGTCCGGCGTTCCCGGCGTTCGCCGGCCTGATCACGCTTGCCGTGCCGCATTTGAAGCGCCATCGCTCGGTTGGCCATGCGGAAGGCGGTGAGGATCTCGGGGCGGTCGGCGTCACAGAGCGTCTCGATCCCGGATTCGATACGAATCACGGCGGCGTGAATGCGTTTCAGGATCCGATCGGCTGCCTTCCGCCCCCACGGCGGGACATCGGCGGCCTGCTGCTGCTCGTACCAGGTGCGGTAGCCGGCAGCGAACTCCTTCAGGTCTTTTCGCAGTGCAGCGAGCGGAACCCGCTCGTCAGAGAGGTGCGCCAGAGTGAGGACGGGCAGGCCGGAGGGGCCGGCCGCCCGGACCGCCGGCACGTCGACTTCCGGCAGTACGTCAGCTTTCACCCCCACCACTTCGTCGCCGACGGTCAGCTCGCGGACCGCGCAACCATGACCGATGGCATGAGTGCGAACGTGGCGGTACTGCAGGCGCAGCTCCTGCTCCTCCTCGTCCCGGCTGGTCAGGGTGGAACTCGGATACTGGCGGATGTGCCCGCCCGGAACCGCGATGTGCAGGCCGACCTGGAACAGCATCCGGTCCCAGGCAGGGGTGTCGCGCCCCTCATCGGAGCGGGCCGCGTTGACGATACCGATCGTGACGAGGTGGCCTTCCTTGAACGGGCGCCAGACCGGCCGGATTTCCGCTCTTCCGCCAAAAATGGGGATCGGCCGCACATCGTTAGGCCGCACAATCCTCGTCTCTTCCGGCAGCGGATCTCGCCGCCATTGGCGGGTTCGCTCGCCCTGTTCGGTCACATAGCGGGCCGCTGAGCACACGATCCGCACTGCGCTCACGTCGGTGTAGAAACTGATGCCGAGCGAGGAGGGAAGCCAGGCGTTGGCGGCCGGCAGCGGATCGTCCGCCGGGCTGCTGTCCTCGCGGGCTCGGTCGGTATCGTGACTATCGTCCGCGATGTCGCCGGACTGATGAAGCTGACGGTGCAGGTCGGCGTCTTGGGGGTACAGAGTGCCGACCAGATACTGCCGGTCCGGAGGAAACAGCAGAACCTCGCGCTCCCCCTCCGCGGGCCCCATCAGCTGTCGGCTCAGGTAGGCGGTCAGCTCGTCACGCGGCTCCAACTCGTGCCCTCCCCATCGGCCCGTGTCTGTGCGAGGACACCGGACCCACACCCCAAGTCCCGTGATCGTAGCGCGCATTCGCAACCATCAGCCGACGATTGTCCGAGTCACGTGCCACAGTCGTCCCATGGCAGGCATCACACCAGGGTCCCGTGACGACAGGGAACAGGGACTGAGGGCAGCGCTGGGGACGCTCGTACGGCGGCTGCGCGAGTTGTCGACGGATGGGGTGGTGAAGCGCGATGACTTCCTTGCCGCGACGTCAAGACTTGGACTGCGCGACGAAGAGCTCGATCGCTTGGCACAGCAGTTGACGTCACTCGGCCTCAAGGTCGCCGGCAAAACAGCCGCCCCGTCCCGACGGGTCACCAGCACCACCCTGCACCCAACTCCCTCGCCTCCGACCACAACCCGACCACCGGGCACCTCCGAACAGCGTGCCGTTCGCCTCAGCCCGAGAGTGACGACCGCGCTTGAACTGGCCCGGCGATACATGGGCACGGGGCTTGCAGCAGACCGCTTGGCGCAGGGCGTGGGCTGTCTGTGCGGGCTCGACATCGGGGAGACGCAGCTCCTGGCGACGGCCATGACAGCCCAGCAGCCGGAACCTCCCACCGTTCGTACGCAGCCTGCGCAAGACCTGACGAATCCTCCCGAAGGGCGTCGGGCGGAACGTGCGCAGGAGGCACCCTCGCCCTTGCCCGCACCGGCCTCCCCAACCCTGAAGGGGAAGTACTCGGCGGAAATCGCCGCTGCAACTGCCCTGCTGGAGCAGCGTCGATTCCTCCGTCGCCCGGCCAAACGCCTCCTCAGTGCCCAAGAGGAGGTGGGCCTCGCCCTGCTGATGCGCGGGCAACGCGGTCACGCGGCGCGGACACCACTGACCGAACGGGATCTCGCCGTTCTTTCCTGGGAGGACGTCCGCAGGCGAGCGTACGACGCCATGGTGGAACACAACATGGGCCTCGTCCACGAGGTACGGAAGAAGTACACGGGCCAAGGTGTGGAGGACGAGGATCTGGTGCACTACGGCGTGCTGGGGCTGATGCACGCCGTTTGCAAATTCGATCTGAACCGGGGATTCAAGTTCTCCACCTACGCCTACCATTGGATCCGTCAGGCGATGAGCCGCGCCGTCGCCGATTACGGCAGTGCGATTCGCATCCCCGTACATCTCCATGAGGAGATGCACAAAGCAGCCGCCGCAGAAGCTCGGCTTCGCGCATGCGGACAGTCGGCGTCGCCGGCGGCTGTCGCCTTGGCCACAGGGCTCACGGTGACGCGAGTCGAGGAGATCCGACGCATCAGCAGGGTGACCGACTCGCTCGACCGTGAACTGTTCGAGGGCGCGAATCTGGCGGATGTCCTCTCCCTTGAACTGCCCTCAGAAGGTCCCGAGGAGCAGCTGCGCTTCCAGTGGTCGCGCGACGATGTCGAGCAGCGTCTCCTGGCAAGGCTCGACGCCAAGTCGGCGGACATCCTGCGGCGGCGTTCCGGCCTGATCGATCAGCAAGTCCAGACCCTCGAAGCCATTGGATCGGACTATGGAGTCACAAGAGAACGCATCCGGCAGATCGAGACCAAGGCCCGCAACCGGGTGAAGGAGCTGCTCGTCGAGGAACGGCAGGCACACTCAGCTGCGGCGACCGCACCTCGCCCCACCCGCCCACACCACGTCCTCCGGCCGACCGCCCAACAGTCCGCCACCGAGAACGAAGACGAGCATTCCGCGTGGGGACTGGCCTTGGCCGCCCAGCGGATGGTTGCCGGCCTCGGGCGTGCAGCGCTCGACCACCGTGCAGGACCGCAGGGCGCCCGGATCATTCGCGCGATCGCGGACGGAAGGCTGCCCGGATCGGCGGCGTCCACGCGACTGCGCCAGATCCTCATGGGCCACGGCCTCACCGAGCAGAGCGAGCCGCACGATCCCGCGCCTCACGAGTAGGGTGGGCCGCGTCGTACCGCACGGGGAGGGACGGTCCGTTGCCGCAGCTGGCGTTCGCCAATACCTTCTGGGACAAGTTCGAGCAGTTGGAGAAACCCGTCCGCGCAGGCGTACGGAAGGCGATGAAGAAGTTCCAGCAGCTGACGGTCGCGGAACTCCACGCCGACAAGGGCCTCCACCTCGAGTCCGTGGAGAACGCGGCCGACCGCCGGATGCGGACGATCAGGATCACGGACTTCTGGCGAGGCGTGGTTCTCGCTCCGGATGACGGCGGCGACACCTTCCTCCTGGTCAATGTGGTCCCGCACGACAAGGCCTACGACTGGGCGGCCAAGCGCCTCTACACCGTCAACACCGCCACGCGCGGTCTCGAAGTCCGCAATGTCGTCGTGATCGATCAGCTCACACCCGTGCTGGAGGAGACGGCGGCGCAGGCATCCGCACGGCTCTTCGACGCCTTCTCCGACTCGTCGCTGACCCGACTCGGGATTGACGAGCGCACCCTGCGTGCGGCACGGACGATCCTCGACAAACCGCAGCTGGAAGCGTTCGCCTCGCTCTTCCCCGAGGACCAGTTCGAGGTCCTGCAATACCTTGCGGAAGGATTTGACGAGGACACCGTCTGGCGCGAGGTCGTCGTCCTGAGGCGCCCCACGGACCCTGGCCCCTACGACCCCGACGACCTGTCCACGGCCATCGCCAACACCCACAGCCGCATTACCGTCGTCACCGGGGCAGAGGAGCTGGAGGACATCCTCACCAAGCCCTTCGCCGCGTGGCGCGTCTTCCTCCACCCCGCCCAACGACGCGTCGCCTATAGGGCGACCTTCGGCGGCTCCGCCCAGGTCAGCGGCGGTCCCGGCACGGGAAAGACCGTGGTCGCCCTGCATCGCGTCAAGCACCTGCTCCAGAGGCCGCCCGAGAACCGGAGAATCCTGCTCACGACCTACACCACGGCGTTGGCCAGGACTCTCCGGGAGAGCCTGACGCTCCTGGTGGAGGACAAGGAACTGCTGCGACGCGTCGACGTGACCACGGTCGACGCTCTGGCCCGGGACATCTTCCGCCGCCGGCGCGGGTTCGTGCCCAGACTGTGTGACGACGCGGACGAACGGTTTCGCTGGCGCAAGATCCGGGAGCAGCTCCGTCTCCCCTGGAGCGAGCAGTTCCTCTCCCAGGAATACCGGCACGTCGTCCTGGCCCAGTCCCTCACCTCGGAGGACGAGTACCTGCGTGCCGTGCGGCGTGGCAGGGGGTCGGCGCTCGGGCCGGTCAAGCGCGTCCAGCTGTGGCGGGCGATGCAGATGTTCGAGCAGGGGCTGCGCAAGGACGGAAAGCGTACGTATCTGCAGCTGTGCGCGGATGCGGCCCGACTTCTGAGTGGCCCTGATGCGGGAGACGCCCCGTACGCACACGTCGTGGTCGACGAGGCCCAGGACCTGCACCCGGCCCAGTGGCGCGTTCTGCGGGGTGCCGTCGCTCCGGGCCCAGACGACCTGTTCATCACCGGCGATCCACATCAGCGGATCTACGACTCCCGCGTCTCGCTCGCTGCACTCGGCATCTCGGTGACGGGACGGTCGAGCCGCTTGCGTATCAACTACCGCAGCACGGAGGAGATCCTCCGCTGGGCCGCCCATCTGATGGAGAATGAGCCCGTCGAGTCACTGTCGGGCGAAGGCACTGACTCCCTTGCCGGCTACCACTCCCTCCTGCACGGCCGCAGGCCGACCCTCGAGGATTTCGGCAGTGAAAACGCCGAATTGACTGCCCTCGTGGAGAAGATCGGCGGTTGGGTGAAGAGCGGGGTGCCATCAGCGGAGATGGCTGTGGCGGCCCGGTTTCACCAGACGCTCGACAAGGTCAGGAATCGGCTGGAGAGTGCCGGCGTACCAACGGTGTTCGTCAAGGACGGCCCCGATGCGAAGGACGCTGGAGTACGTCTCGCGACGCTGCACGCGATGAAGGGACTGGAGTTCCGGAACGTGGCAGTTCTCGGCGTGTCAGCGGGCGCCTTTCCCTTTCCGCCGGCGGTCACACCGGCCGAGGTGGACCAGCTGCAACACGAGACGGACATGTTGACTGAGCGGTGTCTGGTGTTCGTCGCTTGTACACGCGCCCGGGAGGAGCTGTACGTCTCCTTCAGCGGCAAGGGCAGCAGCTTCCTTCCCCCTCGTCCTGAGCGGCAAGGATCCTCCTTGAAGTAGCCGGCGTTGGCGTAGATCCGGCATCTGAGCTGGTCCTGTGGACGCGGCAACTCACAGCCCGTGGTCGTTCATCAATCGCATCAGGTTCCGCTTCTGCTTTTGGGCGGCGCGCAGGTCGGTGATGTACGCGGTGAAATCGTCCGGTGTGCCGAGGCGGCGGTGACAGTCGCGGATGCCCAGGAGCAGGCTGACGAGCTGTTCGTAGGCGCGGTTGCCGGTCTCGGGGGTGAGGCGGGCGGCCAGGCGGAGGTAGACGGCGAGGGCATCCGCGGGGCGGGTGGAGCGGGACTGGTCGGCGAGGGTGAGCCACTGGCCGTCGTGAGCGCCGTGCTCGCCGGCTGTCCGCCAGGCGGCGTCGACGTCCTTGTCGTCCAGCAGGATGTCGACGAGGACCCGGCCACCGTGCGTATCCGCCCGTTCGGCATCGGCGCGGAGAGGCGCCAGTGCCTTCTCGCGCTCGGTCGGCCAGCACGCGGCGGCAATGGCCGCGGCACGCAGCTGCTGGTAGGCGAGCAGGGTGCGGCGGGCTGCGAAGTGGTCCCGGCGCAGGGTGACGGCGTCGGCGGGCCGGCCGGTCCGGGTGTAGCGGTCGGCGAGGTGGTCGATCAGGGCGATGTCGACGGTGGCGAGGTCCCCGGTCTCTTGGATGCCGCGCTCGGCCCATTCCAGGGCTTCGGCGGTACGGCCGACGGTGTCGAGTTCGCGGGCGATGAGCAGGTGGGTGTGACCGTTCGGCGCGAGGCCGGCGGCGTGCACGGCGATCACCGTGTCGATATCCCGCCCCGACTTCGCGAGGCGCTGCATCAGGTACTTCTCGGCCCAGCCGGTGCGGTTCGCCTGCCATGCCTCGACCGCGTACCGACGCAGGGCAGCCATCCCCCGCTCACCGAGCAGGTCCTCGTAGTCGAGCGGGTCGATGTCCGCCAGTTCGGCCGCGTCGTCGAGCGCGTGCGTCACGAGCCAGTGGGCGAGTTCCTCCGGGTCGGGGCGGGCCGCGCGGCAGGCGTCATGGTGGGCGTCGGCCAGGCCGGCGCCGATCTCCCCGAGTCGGCCGTCGGAGTCATCGACGCTTTCGACCACAGCGGCCAGCATCCCGATCGCCTCCCGGGACAAGGCCATCGAGTCGGCCGCCCGGCCGGAGGCCGTCAGTGACCGGATCGCGTTGACCGCCTGCGCAGCCTGGTCGGCGTAGGCGTGAACGTCGGCGTACTCGACGTAGCTGTACTGGGCAAAAGGGCCGCTGTCGAGCAACTCGCGGATACGAGAACGGATCCCGGCCACGTCGCCGAGGGCGCTCGCCGCCCGCAGTTCCAGACGCCTCCGCAGGTTCCGGTCCTCGGCCATCTCTTCCCGTACAAGAGCGAGCAGATCGTCCCGTGACATGCCGGTCAGCCAGGCGTCGAAGCCTCGGGTCCGGTCCCGGGCCTCCTTCCGCCGACGAGGCAGGTCGGCCTCCTGAGCATGGCCGTCAGACCGAGCGCGACCAGATGCTTGCAGAAGTTGCCCTCCTGGCCGTACGGGCAACCGCACGTGCCCGCCGGCTTCCCGCGCCCGCCCAGGAGCAGCTCCACCTGGTACCGCTCCGTGCCGCTTACCGATGCCCTGATCCAGCCGTCGCCGAACTCCACCCCGGACACCGCGTCGACGTAAGCGAGCCCGCGCTCGAACGAACGCTCCCCGGCCAGCGCCCTCAGCTTCGCTTCCGTAAGACCGCCCACGACTCTCCGCGCTCCGCTCCAGCTCGGACTCCCCCAACGGCCCTCACACTAACGGCTGCCCGGCTGACGGGCTCATCCTCGTGTCAGGCCGTCAACAACCGGTTCCCTGCGGTGCCTCACACCCCGCCTGTATGGTCGTCGACCACCCCGGCTCCCCGGGCCTTCCCCGAAAGGTGTCGCATGACCGAGCCCGCCACTGTGAACCTGACAAAGGCCTCGCCCTCGGTCTCCCTGGACAAGCACGGAGTGACCTCGGGACTGATCAAGGTCAACCTCAACTGGACCTCGCCGCAGGCCGTCGCCCAGCAGGCGACCGGCGAGGCTCGTGGCCTGTTCGGCCGGCTCCGTGCGTCACTGCGGTCGGCCGCGGCCAGGACGGTGGATCTCGACCTCGGCTGCAAGATCCGCTGTACCGACGGCTCCAAGGCCGTGGTGCAGGCCCTGGGCAACGCGTTCGGCGCGGTGGACCGCTTCCCGTATGTCGCCCTCGACTCGGACGACCGGACCGGGGCCCGGGAGACGGGAGAGAACCTCGTCATCAACCTGGACCACCAGGCCGAGTTCCAGAAGCTCCTGCTATTCGTCTACATCTACGAAGGGTCCGGAGACTTCCGCGGCCTCGACGCGGTGGTGACCCTGACCTCCGACCGCGGCGACCGCTTCCGGGTGGTTCTGGACGAATGCCCGCCGCAGGCGCACGCGTGCGCCATCGCCCTCATCAAGCGCCAGAAGGGCGAACTCGTCGTCGGGCGCGAGGTGCGGTGGTTCACCCCGGCGGACGGTCCCGGTGTCCAGGGCGTGATCTCCCGCGCGTACCGGCTCGGCATGAAATGGACCCCCGCTCGGAAATAGCGCCCGACGGTCACGCACACCCTCGGGCGCACTCGACACTCGACCGGCACACGACCCTACGGCTACCGAGGGCCGCTATGTTCCCGGAGGTCGGAGGCACTCAGCCGCACGCACCCCGACCGCCCACTCGTTCGGTTCGAAGCCCGATGCGCGCACCCCTGCACCCGCCGACGCCCCACAGCATCCGCCACGTCGCGCCAGGCTCTCAACACAAGGCGGGAAAGCGCGAAATGGTCGAATAGGGCATTCTCTTTTCACGGGACATGCGCGAGCCGGAGCCCCTAACATGACATCAGATATCCCGCCGACCTGGGAAACCATCGAATGCCACGACGGCCTCCGGAACTGTGTGCACAGGATCGAATTCTGCCGGGGCAAAGGCGACATCGGATACTGCTTCAGGTGAACCCTCCACGCAGCACCTGCCCTGCACCACGATCACTGACACCATCCACCCCGTCATGACAGCCATAAGTCGAGGGCAGACCATTGGAACGGGCCAGTCAATGAACGTCAACTTGCGGTACTTGAGTGGGTGGCAGCCCGGTGCCCTACTGACGTCTGGGAGACCAGCTCCTACAAGACCACGTGTCAGGCGCTGCAGAACCAGGGCCTGGTCACGGCCTCCCGGAAGGGTGGCCAGTGGAGCGCCGCCCTGACAGCTGCTGGCCAGCATTTACCTGGCGCACGGCACCTACCCGCCCACGGAAGACCCAGGTCGTCACTCCGCAACCGCCGCCCACCCGAGCCCTGGAGACTCCGACAGCCGAGCGAAAGACAAGCCCTCCCCCCACAGCCTCGCGTGACGTTCACGGAGCAGTTGCTGCAAGAGCTCGCGGAGGCCGGCGGCAGGATCGTCAAGAGCGGCAGCGGTCCGGGCTTGGAGAAGTGGCCGTCCCGCGTCGCCGCGGCACGCAGGTCCGGAAGGGTCCCTGAGACGAAGGAGCTGTACGGGGGCTGGCGCCGTGGCGGGTACGAGATCCAACTCGTCGACGTCCCCGCCTGGCGCCTCGTCGTCCTCGAACCCGTCCCCGTGCCCTCCCGGCTCGCGCGGCCGCACACCGTGGTCCGGGCCATGCAGAACGAACCCCAGCCGCTGAGCCTCACCAAGTCCGCCCAAGGACGCGCCCTCAGGCTTATCCAGGCGCTGATCATCACTGCCGCAGGGCAGATCCTCACTTCACCATCACGACACAGGGCCAGGCAGTGGGGTTCCCTGTCCTCCAGGAGCAGGACCGAGCACGTCGCTACCGAGAAGGAACTCGCCGAGGCCAAGAAGAACTCCTGGATCAGGATCCCCCGCTTCGACTACACCCCGTCCGAACGCCTCCGTTTCGTCCTCAGCGGCGGCCAGCCGCACCGGGCGAGCGAATGGGCCGACACCCCCGCACGCTCCCTCGAAGACCAGCTCGCCGAGGCCGCGCAAAAGGTCACGCTTCGCGGCGAAGCCGCCGAGCGCAGACGTCTCGACGAGATTGAAGCGGCGCGTCAGAAGCGCATCCGCTGGGAAGCCGCCATGGAAGAAGCGCGCGTCCAGTACGCCGAGGCGTATCGCGTCCGGCGCTTCGAGGCGCAGGAGGCGGCATGGCGCCACGCCACCCGACTCGCGGAGTACGTGAGCGCCGTACGCACCCGGGTCGAGGCCATGCCCCCAGGTCAGGCCGGGACCCAAGCCGAAGCGTGGATCGGCTGGGCGACAGCACGCGTGGAGCGCCTCGACCCGCTGAACACACCGCCGCGACTGCCCGACATCCCCGAACCACGAGCCGACGATCTCAGGCCCTTTCTCGGGCACTGGAGCCCGTACGGCCCGTGACACCACACGCCGGACACCCTAGCCTCACGGAACGTCACTACCGAGAAGCGGACGGGGCAGGGGCCGCCAACAGCTCGGCAGCCCGTGCCCCAGACGCCTTAAGGTGCCTACAACCACGCAGCTGGGGGGCTCCACTCGGCGGCCACCCATCGCGCATGACGACCAATCAGAAACCGCGCCGTGCGTGCGTCAAACGTGCGTCACGTGCGTCGAATATGCGTCAAGATTACGCACGTAACGCCCATAACGCACACTCGGAGAAACGCCAGGTCAGCGGCCCTTTTCGGCGGGCTCAAGGATCGCCACGCACTCCACGTGGTGCGTCATCGGGAACAGGTCGAACGCCCTCAGCGTCCGCACCCTGTAGCCGCCCTCCATGAAGTACCCGAGGTCCCGCGCCAGCGCCGCCGGGTCGCACGCCACGTAGGCGATGCGGCGGGCGCCGAGGGCGGCGAGGTGGTGGACGGTGTCCTTGCCGGCGCCGGCGCGGGGCGGGTCGAGGACGATGAGGTCGACGTCGGTGATGCCGGTGCGCGGGAGGACGGATTCGACCTTGCCCTGTTCGATGCGGACGCGCGGGAAGTCGGCGAGGTTGTGGCGGGCGTCCTCGACGGCGCGCTTGCCGGACTCGATGCCGAGGACGGCGCCGTTGTCGCCGAGGCGGTCGGCGAGGGCGCCGGCGAAGAGGCCGACGCCGCAGTAGAGGTCGAGGGCCATCTCGCCCTTGCGCGGGAGGAGGCCCTGCATGACGGCGCGGACGAGGGTGTCGGCGGCCTTCGGGTGGACCTGCCAGAAGCCGCCGTTGCCGACGCGGTGGGTGCGGTCGTCGGCGCGCTCGCGGACGAAGGGGCGGCCGTGGACGCGGTGGACGCCGCCGTCCTTCTCGCCGACGCGCATGACCGAGACCGGCTTGTCCAGCTCGACGATGGGCAGGCGGGCGCCGGGGCGCGGGGTCAGGATGACCTGGCGGTCCTGGGAGCCGGTGGCGGCGATGGCCTCGATCGAGGCCATGCCCTCCCACGTGCGCTTCTCGATGCCGAGCTCGGTGACGCCGGGGGCGGCGATCATGCAGTGGTCGACGACCTCGACCTCGTGCGAGCGGTGCTTGCGCAGGCCCGCGTGGCCCTCGGCGTCGACCGCGTACTGGACGCGGGTGCGCCACTGCGGCACCTCGCCGGCGGGCAGCTTGTCGCCCTCGGCGGGGACGACGGTGCCGTCCCAGCCGGCCTCCTCCGGGGTGAGGCCCGCGAGCCGCTTGAGCTGCTCGGCGATGACCTCGCCCTTGAGGCGGCGCTGGGCGCCGGGCTTGGCGTGCTGCCAGTCGCAGCCGCCGCACTTGCCGGGGCCGGAGAAGGGGCACGGGGCCTCGATCCGGTCCTTGGACGCCTGCAGGATCTCGACGGCGTCGGCGCGCAGGAAGCGGGAGGTCTCCTCGCCCTCGGTCACCCGGGCCCGGACCCGCTCGCCCGGCAGGGCGTGCCGGACGAAGAGGACGCGGCCCTCCTCGGTACGGGCGATGCAGTGGCCGCCGTGGGCCACCGGGCCGACCTCGACCTCGTACTCCTCCCCGACCAGCGAGGTGACAGGGGTGTTCTGCATGACCGGAAGCTCCAGGAAGGTACGGGCGAGACGGTGGGTGAGGACGTGGGGGAAAGAAAGATGTGAGGGAAAGAAAGACGTGGGGGAAAGAAAGGTGGGCTGCCGTCCAACAGCAGCCCACCAGTCTACTTGCTCTACTTGCTCTTGCCCGCCGGTTCCTTGTGCCCCTTCTCCACGGGGCCGCGGCGCACCGCGCCCGGCGCGCTCCACTCCTGGCGCCTGCGGGCCCGCTTCTTCGCGGCCTCGGAGGACCGGAGCTGGTAGGGCACGGAGGTGACCATCACGCCCGGCGTGAACAGCAGCCGGCCCTTGAGGCGCAGGGCGCTCTGGTTGTGCAGGATGTGCTCGTACCAGTGGCCGACGACGTACTCCGGGATGTAGATGGAGACGGCGTCGCGCGGGCTCTCCTGGCGCAGGTTCTTGACGTACTCGATGATCGGCCGGGTGATCTCGCGGTACGGCGAGTCGAGGATCTTCAGCGGTACGTTGATGCCGCGCCGCTCCCACTCCTCCTTGAGCGCCTTCGTCTCGGTCGGGTCGACGCTCACGGTGAGCGCCTCGAGGCCGCTCGGGTGCATCAGCTTGGCGTAGGCCAGGGCGCGCAGGGTGGGCTTGTGGAGCTTGGAGACCAGGACGACGGAGTGGACCTGGGAAGGCCGCACGTACTCGTCGGGGCGCTCCTCGGCGGCCGCGATCTCGGCCGCGACGGAGTCGTAGTGCCGGCGGATCGCGGTCATCGTCACGTAGAAGATCACCATGCCGAGCAGGGCGACCCAGGCGCCGTGGGTGAACTTGGTGGCGAGGACGACGACCAGGACGAGGCCGGTGAAGAAGGCGCCGAAGGCGTTGATCGCGCGGGAGCGGATCATGTGGCGGCGCTTGGCCGGGTCGGTCTCCGTCGCCAGGTGGCGGTTCCAGTGCCGGACCATGCCGGTCTGGCTGAGGGTGAAGGAGACGAAGACGCCGACGATGTAGAGCTGGATCAGCCGGGTCGAGTCGGCGCCGTAGATCCAGACGAGGAGGGCGGCGGCGCCGGCGAGCAGCACGATGCCGTTGGAGAAGGCGAGGCGGTCGCCGCGGGTGTGCAGCTGGCGCGGCAGGTAGCGGTCCTGGGCGAGGATCGAGCCGAGGAGCGGGAAGCCGTTGTACGCCGTGTTGGCGGCCAGGAAGAGGACGAGCGCGGTGGCCGCGGCGAGCAGGACGAAGAAGAACGTCCCGTCGCCGAAGACGGCGGCGGCGACCTGCGAGATGACCGGGTCCTGGACGTAGGACTCGCCGACCGGCTGACCGTTGTGCAGGAGGTCGGTGGCCGGGTTCTCGGCCATCCGCACGTTCGTCGCCATGGCCAGGAAGATGATGCCGCAGAACATGGTGACGGCCAGGCCGCCCATGAGCGCGAGCGTGGTGGCGGCGTTCTTCGACTTGGGCTTGCGGAAGGCGGGCACACCGTTGGAGATGGCCTCGACACCGGTGAGGGCCGCACAGCCGGAGGAGAAGGCCCGCAGCAGCAGGAAGATCAGCGCGAAGCCGGCGAGCCCGCCCTTCTCCGCCTTGATCTCGAAGTCCGCGGTCGGGGCGCTCATGGTGTCGCCGAGGACGAGGCCGCGCCAGGCGCCCCAGGCGATCATGACGAAGACGCCGAAGACGAAGATGTACGTCGGGATGGCGAAGAGGCCGCCGGACTCCTTGACGCCGCGCAGGTTCATCAGCGTCAGCAGCACGATGACCGCGACGGCGGAGGCCACCTTGTGCTCGACGACGAACGGGACGGCGGAGCCGAGGTTCTCGATGCCGGAGGCGATCGAGACGGCGACGGTCAGCACGTAGTCGACGAGCAGGGCGCTCGCGACGGTGAGTCCGGCCTTCGGCCCGAGGTTGACGGTCGCGACCTCGTAGTCGCCGCCGCCGCTGGGGTACGCGTGCACGTTCTGCCGGTACGAGGCGACGACCGTGAACATCAGCACCACGACCGCGAGCGCGATCCAGGGGCTGAAGTGGTAGGCCGACAGGCCCGCCACGGAGAGGACGAGGAGCACCTCACCGGGCGCGTACGCCACCGAGGACAGCGGGTCGGAGGCGAACACGGGAAGGGCGATCCGCTTGGGGAGCAGGGTCTCGCCCAGCTTGTCGCTGCGCAGGGCCCGCCCGATCAGGATCCGTTTGGGCACGTCGGTCAGTTTGGACACAACAGAGGATCGTAAGCGTTCGAAATGAGCCGCGTGACCCCCCACCCCGATCCGCACCGAATCTCCCTGGTTACCACCTCGGATGAGGTCCCGGCCAGCGTCGCCGCATAAGCTCGGACCGGACAGCACGCGTGTGCGTTGTCCGCCGCAGCCCGGGCAGTCGGGCGAGGAAAGTTGTGATCAGGGTGTTTTCGCAGGTCAGCAGGGCGATCAGGAGTGCGGGGTAAGGGGACGTGCACATCGTCATCATGGGCTGCGGGCGAGTGGGCGCCGCTCTCGCGCAGACCCTGGAGCAGCAGGGCCACACGGTCGCGGTCGTGGACCAGGACCCGACGGCTTTCCGCCGTCTGGGCTCGGGCTTCGGCGGGCGCCGGGTCACGGGCGTGGGCTTCGACCAGGACACGCTGCGTGAGGCCGGCATCGAGGAGGCCGGTGCCTTCGCCGCGGTGAGCAGCGGCGACAACTCGAACATCATCGCCGCGCGGGTCGCGCGCGAGATGTTCGGCATCGAGAACGTGGCCGCCCGGATCTACGACCCGCGGCGCGCCGAGGTCTACCAGCGCCTGGGCATTCCGACGGTCGCGACCGTCCGCTGGACCGCCGACCAGATGCTGCGGCGACTGCTGCCGTCGGGCGCGGAGCCGCTGTGGCGTGACCCGAGCGGCGGTGTGCAGCTCGCCGAGGTGCACACCTCCCCCGCCTGGATCGGCCACAAGATCAGCCGGCTCCAGGAGGAGACCGGAGTGCGGGTGGCGTTTCTCACCCGACTGGGCGAAGCGATTCTGCCGACGTCGCAGACGGTGCTGCAGGAGGGCGACCTCGTGCACGTGATGATGCGTACGGACGAGATCGGCAAGGTCGAGGCGGCGTTCGCCGAGGGTCCCGAGGAGGGCGGTCACTGATGCGTGTCGCTATTGCCGGCGCGGGCGCGGTGGGCCGTTCCATCGCGGGCGAGCTGCTGGAGAACGGGCACGAGGTCCTCCTCATCGACAAGGCGCCGACCGCCATCTCGGTGGAGCGGGTGCCGCAGGCGGAGTGGCTGCTCGCCGACGCCTGCGAGATCACCTCGCTCGACGAGGCCGCGCTGCAGCGCTGCAACGTCGTCATCGCGGCGACCGGCGACGACAAGGTGAACCTGGTCGTCTCGCTGCTCGCCAAGACCGAGTACGGCGTGCCGCGCGTGGTCGCCCGGGTCAACAACCCGAAGAACGAGTGGCTGTTCACCGAGGCGTGGGGCGTGGACGTCGCCGTCTCGACGCCGCGCCTGATGTCGGCCCTGGTCGAGGAGGCGGTGAGCGTCGGCGACCTGGTCCGGCTGCTGCGCTTCAGCCACGGCGACGCCAACCTGGTGGAGCTGACGCTCCCGCCGGAGTCCGCGATCGCGGGCACGCAGGTCGGCGACGTGGCCTGGCCGCAGGACACCTCCCTGGTCACGATCATCCGCGGCTCCCGGGTCCTCACGCCGAGCGCGGAGGAGACCCTGGAGGCCGGCGACGAGCTGCTGTTCGTGGCCACGCAGGCGCGCGAGGAGCAGCTGGAGGACCTGCTCTCGGTGCGCCGGGAGACCGGCGGCGCCGAGTCCTGACATCCCTTGGGGCGGGGGGGGGGGGGGGCGGGGCCGGGGGGGGGGCCGGGCCCCCCCCCCCGCCGGGGGGGGGGGGGGGGGGGGGGGGGGGGGGGGGGGGCCGCGGGGGGGGGGGGGGGGGGGGGGGGGGGGGGGGGGGGGGGCGGGGCCGCGCCGCCGCCGTCAGGGCGACGGCGGAGAGGCGTCCTCAG